>CAVVYX010000006.1:0-290663 GCA_963752625.1 Vulcanimicrobiota bacterium | reverse complement strand
CTCAGTGTCAAGTCTGCCGCGCGGGCCCGCCCAGGCGGTTGAGCCACGCGTTGAGCGTGTAGCGGCTCGCGAATCTCACTCCGCGCCGCTGATTGTTGCGAGGACCGCTCGACGCCGGAGAGCGGCCCGCGAGACCTGGGGCAGTCGGCCACGGGGACGATGAACAGCCCGTCCGAGCTCCGGGACGTGCACCGCGATGCACGTCGGCGCCGTCGCTAGTATGGGCCAGCCGGCCCGCGCCATGGTCGGTGCTGCGCGCGTTGAACACCACGCAGCCGTTGCGGACGCGCCCCGACTTCACCTGGATGCGCACGATCTCGCCCGCGGGGGGAACCACCGCCGCGAAGATCGAACCAGAGCCCGTCGCCGAACGGAAGCAGCGACCGGGATGTCCGCAGCCACGAGCGCGGCCAACCCGGTCGGCCTCCGCGGCGTTGCCTCGCTGGATCGTTTGCATGCCGGAGAACGTAATGCAGCGCCTCGGACGAACACACGTTCGTCCTGTGCAGACGGTAGTCTTGACCACCTCGCGCCCGTAGCTCAGTGGATAGAGCGCTGCCCTCCGGAGGCAGAGGTCGCAGGTTCAAATCCTGCCGGGCGTGCTGAGGGATGACGCAGTCTCGTCCGCACCCCCGACGAGATCACGGCCGAGTGGCTGTCGGCGGCGCTCGGCGGCGGGGCGGTCGAGATCGCGTCGGTCGAGCGGATCGGGACCGGGCAGATGAGCCAGAACCACCGGGTCGCCTACCGCGCCGACGGACGGCGCCGCCGGACGGTCGTGGTCAAGCTCGCCTCCGATGACGCCACCAGCCGCGCCACCGGCGTGGGACTCGGCGCCTACCTGCGCGAGATCACCTTCTACCGCAGCTGGCGCCGCGGATCGGCGGCCCGCTCGCCGGCCTGTCATCTCGCGCGTCTACGACGAGGCCGAGGGCTGGTTCACGCTCGTCCTCGATGACGTGTCGCCGGCGATCGCAGGGCGACCAGATCGACGGCTGCACGGCGGCGCAGGCGCGCACCGCGATGCGTCGCGCTCGCACGGATCCACGCGCCGGTGCTCGGCGACCTCGCCGTCGGCTCGGCGCCGTGGCTGAACCAGCCGAACCCGCTCAACCAGGCGCTGCTGAAGGCCGTGTTCGCGCGGCTTCCTCGAGCGCTACGGCGAGCGGCTCGACGCCCGAGCACGTCGAGGTCTGCGAGCGGCTGATCCCGAGCGTCGACGGCTGGTATGCGGACCGCCGCCCGCCGCTCGGGCTCGTCCACGGCGACTACCGGCTCGACAACCTGCTGTTCGGCCGAGGCGGCTGCCACGTCGTCGACTGGCAGACGGTCGGCTGGGGCCCGGCGCTGCTCGACGCCTCGTACTTCCTCGGCAACGGGCTGACCGGTCGAGGACCGCCGCGCGCATGAGCAGCGAGCTGCTCGCGGACCTACCACGACGAGCTCCGAGCCACGGCGTCACGGGCGTTCGGCTGGGACACCTGCTGGGAGGAGTACCGCCGCCAGGTGTTCCACAACCTCGTGATGGCGATCTGCGCCTCGATGATCGTCCAGCGGACCGACCGCGGCGACGACATGTTCATGGCCTCGGTGGAGCGCTCGGCGCAGCAGGCGATCGATCTCGACGTCGGTCGAGCTGCTGCCCGCGCCGGGCGCCGGCAAGCCGCCGCCGCTGAAGCCCGACCCGGCCGACGAGGGGCGCCACGAGCCCGGGCCCGAGCCGCTGTGGAACGAGAGCTGGTACTTCGACGCGGTCAGCGACGACGGCACGCTCGGCGTGTACGTCCGCCTCGGACGGCTGCCGAACCAGGACGTGGCGCTGTACACGGCCTGCGTCTGCGGCCCGGGCCGTCCGTCGGTGATGCTCGTCGACCCGGCCGCGCCGCTGCCCGCCGCGGACGACGACGCGCAGCGGATCGACATCGGACGGCTCGAGGCCGAGCAGCACTGCGAGAGCCGCTCGAGCGGTTCCGCGTCACCGCTCGAGGGACCGCCGGCGCTCACGCGATCAGTCCGCGCCGCTGCGCGACGAGACCGGGCGAGCCGGTCGAGATCGAGCTCGACCTGACATGGGAGACCGACGGGATCCCGTACGCCTGGCGCCAGTCGACGCGCTACGAGATCCCGTGCCGCGTGTCAGGGAGCGTACGGGTCGGGGAGGACACGATCGACTTCAGCGGGCCCGGGCAGCGCGACCACTCGTGGGGCTCGCGCGACTGGTGGGCGGTCGACTGGATGTGGAGCGGGCTGCACCTCGAGCGACGGCACCCACCTGCACGCGGTCGGCGTGCCGCAGATGCCGGGCTACGGCGTCGGCTACGTCCAGCGCGAGGCCGAGCTGACCGAGATCGAGTCCGTCACCGCGACCGAGACGGTCGCGGACAACGGCCTGATCGAACAGGCCGCGATCGAGCTCGGCCCCGCCGGAGCTCGCGCTCACAGTCACCCCGCTCGCGTTCGGAGCGCTGCGCCTCGAGGCGCCCGACGGGCGCGTCTCGCTGTTCCCGCGGGCGATGTGCAGGATCGCCGCCGGCGACGGCCGCGAGGGCACCGGCTGGGTCGAGTGGAACCGCGTACAGCGCCCGGACGGTTGAGCTACCCTCGAGCCGCGATGAGGTCGATCAGGCGCACGATCGCGATCATGCTGGCCGTGCTGAGCATCGGCGGCACCGCGCTGGCGCCGCGGGCTGCGGCTCGGCCGGCCACCTGGTCGGCGGCGTCATCGCCCACCACGTCGCTCAACCACGTGCTCGGCAAGCGCAACGCGAACAAGCTGTTCTGCCTCTACCACGGCCATCGGGTGCTGGTCGACCTCCGCAACCACCATCCGGTGATCGCCGGCCTGAACGCGATCGAGGCCTACAGGGCCTGCAAGGGCGGGTTCTTCCACAGTCGCTGACCGGCGGCCGGCACGAGCTCGCTCGTGACCATTCCCGCCTCCGGCGGTCAGTTCGTCGATCAGCGGCCACAGCTGCTGGACCCGCTGCCGGCCGCTCGACGAGCGACGACGTGCACCGGCACGTTGCGTCGCAGCGACAGGACCCGGTCGGACGAGCAGCTGACGGCCCGCGTAGAAGCCGCGGACGCCGCGGAGCACGGTTACGCCGGCGCCGCCCGCCTCCCACAGCCGCGCGACCAGCGCCCGGTGCAGCGGATGGCCGTCGACGCGCGCCTGCTCCGCGCAGTGGATCATCAGCTTCTGCCACACCGGCAGCCCCGACGCGTCGCTCGCCGGGAACCGCGTGGCGGCGCGAACAGCGTCACGCCGTCGAGCTTGCAGACCTGGACGCGCTCGATCGTGACCACCGGGTCGATCGAGCAGCAGCCGTCGAGCGCGGCAGCGCGCGATCGCAGGCCCTCGGCATCGCCGACCGCGAGCAGCATCAGCGGCACTCCGGCGTTGCGCGCGAAGAACCGGGCGCGCCGTCGGTCACCGTGCAGCGTCCCGTCGACCCCGAGCAGCACCGAGGCGCCGGCCACTCCCGCCTCGCGAAGCAGCTCGACCGCGGCGACGTATCCGGCGCGGCCGCCGACGCGGACCGCCCGGCCGCCGTACACGGTCAGCTTGATCGCCCGGTCGCGATCGTCCTCGACGCAGCTCGCGAGATCGCGGCCGGTCACCAGCTGCGCGCGCTCGAGGCTGACCAGCCCGTGGCCGGTCACCGCCAGCACGTCGGGCAGCGCCCGCTCGATCCGCTCGCGGGTGTCGACCGCGACCGATACCGCCGGCAGGTCCTCGGACAGCGTCAGCAGGCTGTCGGTCTGCAGGCGGTGGCGCTCGCCGAACCCGCCCGACGCCGCGCAGCAGCACGCTCGTCCGCAGTCCGGTGGCGCTCGTAGACGTCGAACAGCGCGTCGGCCTGAAACCGCTCGCCGCTGCGGTCGCGCTCGCGGAAGTACGTCGTCAGCTTGATCCCGGCCTCGCTCACAGCCAGCCGCCCACCGACCCGGCCGAGCGCGACCGCGCCCAGCCCGACGGCAAAGCTCGACGCGACGTTCTGCCAGCCGCCAGCCGCGCGTTCGCCGTCCTGCGCCGGCCGGTGGGTCTCCAGCATCCAGGTCGAGAACGTCGTGTACGAGCCGATCGCCGCCGTTCCGAGCACCAGCATCGCGTCGTGCGCCGAGCCGCAGCCCCGCCAGCAGCCCGAGCACGAAGCAGCCGCTGACGTTGACGACGAACGTGCCGAGCGGGAACTCGCCGAGCCGCCGCGACTTGCACGAGCCCGTCGACGGCGAACCGGGCGACGGCGCCGAGGCCGGCGCACACCACGCACCAGCACGGCGGTCACCATGTCAGCCTCGCGCGGCGGACCAGCGCGGTGCCGAGCCACACGCCGGCGAACCCTGCGGTCGACGCTCGCACCGCCGTAGGCCAGCGCGAGCCGCATGTCGCCGCGATCGAGCATCCGCAGCGAGCTCGAGCTGGAACGTCGAGAACGTGGTCAGCCCGCCGCACACGCCCGGTGCCGAGCAGCGGCCGCCGGTACGCGCGTGATCGGCAGCCGCTCGGCCAGCCGGGTGACGAAGTAGCCGAGCAGCAGGCAACCGACCAGGTTCACGGCGAACGTCACCCACGGCCACTGCCCGGCGTGGACCGGCGCGGCGTTCGACGAGCCACGTCCGCAGGCCGCCGCCGATCGCCCCGCCGGCGAAGATCGCTACCAGTTCACGACGATCCGCACGAAACACATCTCGCTCCTACGTTCGCTCACAGCTGTCCGTAGGAGCCATCAGCCCTGGGGGCGGTTCCGGCGACCCGCGCCGCGGCGAACTCCATCGCCACGCCGAAGGCTAACTCGGTTATCACGGTCGGCGTGCCCAGCGGGATGTGGTAAGCAGCCAGCGCCCCTCGGCGAGCGTCAGCCGCATGCAGCCGTGGCTGACGGGGAGCCCGATCGAGGAGGTCTCGGGCGTCGAGTGGATCGCGATCCGGTTGCCGCCGGTCCAGCCCTGGATCGCGTGCGGAGAGACGGCCGACAGCGCCAGGATGCAGCACCCGTACGGGCCGGTGGGGTCGCCGGTCGACAGCCGGTCGGTGACCGCGAACCGGCCGGTCGGCGTCGGCGCGCGTCGGACGGCCGACCGCGATCGTGTAGCGCTGCACCACGCGGCCCGAATCGAGCACGGTCAGCCGCCGCGCGGACAGCGAGACCTTGATCTCGTACGGCACGCGGCTGAGCTTGTCGCCGACAGCGGGATCCATCCGAGCCGGTTGTTGCCGGCGAGCGTGCTGACGACCCCCAGCCACGAGCCGGAGACCTTCGCCACCAGCACGAAGTCGGGCGACCCGAACCCGGTTCGCAGCGCCGGCCTTGGCGATCTCGCCGCCGCCTGGCGAGGACAGCATCGCCGTCGGCCTGACGATCTGCGCGACGAGCGCGCCGGGCCCGGGTGGGATCGGCGAGCCCAGACTGCGGTGCCGGCGTCAGCCGTGAGCGGTGCGTCGACGTCCCGGGCTGCGGCGACCGGCGTGTACCTCGTCCCGCGGATGACGCCTGCGCGTTCGAGCCGCCGCCCGAGGTGAGCGCGATGCTGACCACGATCGGCACGACCGGCACCAGCACCGCGATCCCGGCCACCGGCCGCTTAGACCGCCGCCTATCCCCTGCGCTTCCGTTCACAGCGCTCAGATGATCTCACGCGACGCGCTTGCGCCACGCCACAAGGTCGCGCTCCGTCCGAGCGCCATCCGGTCGGCCGCTTTCAGCAGCCAGCGCTTCGGCCGCGCGGCAGTCGGCAACGGCCGCCTGGGCCGCCGAGCTCAGCTCGTGCTCGGTCAGGTGAACACTGGCGGCCTCGGCGCCCATCGAAGCCAGCAGCGCCCGCTCGTCGTGGCGGCGCTTGAGCGTGGCGAGCTCGAGCCTTGTCGCGTCTGGAGCGAGCGGCCGCACCACCCACTTGCGCCGCTGCACGTGGAACGGGTCCGCGGCGACGCCATGCGCCTCGAATGCTGCGCTTGCCAGACCCGAGGGACGCTCGCGCTTCGGGAACAGCCACGCCGTCGCCGGACCCGGGATCTGCTTGAGCTCGCGCACGATCAGGCCGCCATCGAGCTCCGCGGCGCAGACGATCCTGCGCGACCCGAGGCTGCCGACGCCGGCGGTCCGGGTCCTTAGCGCCGGCTTGAAACCGGGCCACGGCGTCGCCTGCGCGACGAGCCGCGCCGCACCCTTCGGCAGGCGCCCTCGAACGGCGGGAGCTTGTCGATCGTACGCGCGAAGGTGACCGGCGCGATGAATGTGTCCACCGCCACCCGGTAGACGTGGCGGTTCTTCTCGCCGATTACAAACGGCGCGATCGTCCGCGCGTCCATCCGCTCCAGCCAGCCCGACAGGATCGACTCGCACGCCACGTCCTCGGACAGGGCGAGGTGCCGCTCGCGGATCGCCAACAGCGCGCTCGTCGCGAGCCGCACGAGGTCGATCGTGTACGGAAGCAGATCGATCTCGTCGAGATCGTTGACGCCCCACGCGATCCGCCCATCATGATCGCGCCAGGTGCCGAAGTTCTCGATGTGCAGGTCGCCAACCGCGACCATCTGTGGCGCCTGCGCGAGCGAGCGCTCGCGCTCGAAGAACTGCTTCGCGAACCGGTAGTAGCTCCCGCGCAGCAGCACGAACGCAGACTCGGCCAACTTCTCGTGCTTCGTTTCGAGATCGGCTTCCACGACCGGGATCCGCCCGGCGCGCCAGCGCTCGTAGCTTTCGGTGTCCGATACGAACGTCACGCGCTCGGCGCAAGCGTACGCCGCTGGAAGCGCCGGGCAAGCGGGCCCGCGGACCGCCTCGACCGCAGACCTCGACCGCGAGCGAGGTCGAGCAGCAGCAGGAACGGGTCGAGCGGCGCCCGCTTGCGCGGGTTGCCGACGAACGGGACGGTCAAGCGCCAGCGTCAGCAGCGGAACCGCCCAAGCCACCACGGCCCGAGCCTCACCCGCCACACCCCAAAGCGCCCGCCCGCCGCGCGCCCGAGCACGACGACGAGCGCGAGCAGCGCGATCAGCTGCAGCGCTGATCGACGTTGGGTCCCACAGCGACCGCGGCAGCCCGAGCTCCTGGTAGGAGACTTCCTGTCGTGAACCAGTGGCCCTGCCCGACGTTGAACATCCGCAGCGCGTCGAGCACCGACGCGACGATCACGTGCGCCGGATGCCGGACCACGTAGTGCAGCGTCGCGTGCCGCATCGCTCCGTCGAGCTGGACTTCGTCGAACCCGCCGCGCCGCGCGGTACAGCTGGTCGAAGTACGGGTCCAGCGTCGGCACGGTCGACGGCACACGCCACATCGGACGGCAGCCCCGGTGCGCCCGCAGCCAGATCGTTGTACTGCCCCGCCGCCGAATACCAGTCCTCGGTCGAGATCGGGACGCAGCGCGTGAAGACTGACCGCGTTGCGGATCGTCCAGGGAGCGACGACCACGCAGAACGCTCCGATCACGGCGAGCGCGCCGCGCCATTTGAACCGGCGCGATGCCGAGCCGAGAGCGACGACCGCGAGCGCCGGCAGCAACCATACGTCCGCGACCGAACGGGTCAGCGCGGACAAGCCGCACAGCACGCCGGCCAGCACCAGCCACCGGAACCGGCCGGGCTCCCGCCAGCAGCGGATCAGGCACAGCCCGAACGCCAGCTCGAGCGGCAGCAACAGCGACTCGGACAGCAGCGTCGCATTGAGCGCGATCAGCGGCAGGAACACCGCAGCCAGCCCGGCCGCGATCAGCCCGACCCGCTCGCTCCAGATCTCCCGGCCGAGGTAGGCGAGCAGTACCACGGTGAGCACGCCGAGCACCAAGCCGAGCAGGCGCCCGGCGAGCAGGTGGTCGCCGAACACGGCGTACACGCCGCCGAGCAGGTACGGATACGCGGGCGGCCGGAACGATGTTGGCGTCCCGGGGGTCGCGATCTCAGTCGTCGGATAGCCGTGGCCGGCTGCGATCGAGACCGCGTGGCGCTGGTAGTCGGCCGGGTCCCCCAGCGGGGCGAAATGGGGCGTCGCGACGATGATCGCGACCCGCGTCACGGCGGCGAGCACCGCGATCGCGAGCAGCCACCGCCGCCAGGAGCGTCATCCGCGTCGCTGCCGGCGGTGGTGGCGATCGCGATCAGCGAATGGCCGAACGGCATGCTCGCGCGCGCGAGCAGGTGGCGCTCGGATCCCATGATCGCCGCCAGCGCCGCGGTTCAGCGGCGGGCCGGATCGGGTGCGAGAGGTTCGTCCGGTCGCCCGGGTCCGGACCGCTCGCCGACCTTCTTGGCCAGCACCGCCGGCAGGATCGCCGGGAACAGGAGCGTGTTGAAGTAGGTGATCTTGACCGGCTGAAGGTCCGGCCGCGAGCAGCTTGCGACGCAGCTCGCGCGCCGTGTAGCGCCGCTCGTGGTGGGCCACGCGATCGTTGTTCGCGTAGAGAAACTGGTACGCGGGCGTGGAGATGAACAGCGAGCCCGCCGGGGGCCAGAACCCGTCTGGCCTCGCGCAGTGCCCGATCGTCGTCGGGGACGTGCTCGATCGTGTCGAACAGCGTGACGAGATCGACCGATGCCGTCGGCGGCCGGAAGCTCGTATGCCGAGCCGACGACGACATCCGGGAACCCGCGCTCGTGGCAGAACTCGACCAGCTCGGGCGACATGTCGACCCCGGTCACCGCGCCGTATCGCGAAAGCGGCTCGAGCATCCCGCCGGCGCCGCAACCGACATCGAGCATCCGGATCGGCCCGCGGCCGGCCAGCAGGTCGTCGAGCAGCGAGAAGAAGATGCGCCGGCGGCCGACGAACCAGAAGTGCGTCCGCTCCAGCTCGACGAACTGCCTGTTGGCTGTCTCCTCCACTCAGCGCGGCGGTCGCGCGAGCACGATCATCTCGTCCATGAAGTTCAGGTACACGCCGCGCGCGTCGAACTTCGCCAGCGGCATCAGCAGCTTCGTCAGCGCGGATGGACCCGCGCCGCCCGCTCGGCGATGAAGTGCGAGCGAGACGTACTTGCCGCCGAACCGGTGGGTCAGCTTGTCCACCCGGAACCCCGCCTGCTCGAGCAGCGTCCGGACCGTCGACGGGGTGAAGTGGTAGATGTGCTCCTCGTGCTTGTAGTGGTGCCACTTCGGCCCGAGCGCGCGGGCGAAGCGGCTGTCGATGTCCTGGGTCTCGATCACCAGTAGACCGCCGGGCGCCAGCAGCTCTCGCGCACGGGTGAGCAACGCGACCGGATCGACCACGTGCTCGACGACGTCCCACATCGTGATCAGGTCGAAGTGCCCGTCGGGATACGGCGCCTGCTCGAGCGGCCCGATGTGGATGGTGTCGAAGCCGAACTGCTCGCGCGCGTGGCTGGCGATCGTCTCTGAGATCTCGAGCCCGTGGGTCTCGAATCCGAGCTCGCGCATCGCCCGCCATGCAGAAGCCGGCGGCGCAGCCGACGTCGAGCGCCCGGCCGCGTCGCGGACCGTCACGCAGCACGAATCGCAGCCGGTTGCGGAACGTGTCGAGATACAGCCGCTCATCGCTGCGGTAGTCGGTGTAGCCCTGGGTCTTCGGCGACGGCGAGCGCCAGTAGCGGTCGGACTTGTAGATCTCCGCGAGCCGTCCTGATCGAACCGCGGCGACGACCCATCCGAGCCCGCACCGCTCGCATCGCCGAACCTCGTACGGCGGCTCCTCGAACTGCCGCGCCGGAACTCCTCGGAGCCGCACAGCGGGCAAGCGTCGACCGTCTCCAGCACCTCGGCCGTCGCGAGCGCCATCAGCCGAAGTACTCGCTCTTGGTCGCGACCGCCTCGTGGCCCTGGTCGCGCTCGGACACCACCGTCGCGGCCATCTTGCGTCCCATCTCGATCGACTGGTCCATGTTGTTGTAACGGAACAGTCCCTGGCGTCCACCGGTCTTGATGTTCTCCAGCGCGTGGACGAACTCGAGCACCGGCGTCAGGTTCTGCTTGTACTCGAGGTCGTAGACCGGGTAGGCGTGCGGGATCTTCTTGACGAAGCCGCCGAGCACCTCGTGCGGCTCGATGAAGCCGATCGCGGTCCAGGTCGCGGGTCGCGATCTCGATCAGCTCTTCGTCGGCCGGCGCGCCAGTGCTCGTCGCCGATCCGGCAGGTGATCTCCGCGCACACCATCGTCTTGTCCGGCGGCGCGCACTCGGGGCTGAAGTTCTTGAACTCGGAGATCCGGTGAACGGTGAGGTCGTGCTCGGGCAGGTACAGCCAGCTGTCGGGCGACACCTCGGCTTGGCCAGCTTCAGGTAGACGAAGATGATCGACGCGTACTTGAGGCGCGCGATCGCGTCGCGCACCTGCTCGGGAGCGGCCGGGCGGACGGCGCGCGCGAGCGCCGTGATCGGGATCGTCGAGATGAACTGGTCGGCCTCGAGCGAGCCGGGTGTCGCGCCGCCGTAATCGACCGAGGTGACGCGATCACCGTCTCGATGGACGCGGGTCACCGGCGCCCCGCAGATCACGGTCGCCCCCATCGCCTCGAGCTCGCGGACGTAGCCGCGAGCGATCTCGCCGATCCCCCCGCGCCGCGGGTAGATGAAGCTCGTGACGAGCGAGCGCGGCGCGTCGCGCGGCTCGAACAGCGTCTTCTTGACCGCGTCGCCGAGGCTCAGCTGCGAGATCCGCTGGCTCGCCCAGTCGCCGGAGATCTCCTCCGGCGGCATCTTCCACGTCTTGCCGGTGTACCGGCCGAAGAACAGGTCGTACAGGGTGCGTCCGAACCGCTTGGTGACCCAGCCCTCGAAGTTCTCATCGCTGTGATGCGTGAGCCCGACGCGCTCGGTGAATCGGACCCAGAAGTAGTCGAGGAACGAGCGGACGCAGCACCAACGGCGGCAGGTTGCGCAGCACGTTGCCGGTCTTGAGCGGGTAGTCGAAGAAGCGGTTGAAGAGCACGATTCGCGACAGCCGCTCGGCCTGGCGGTGGTTGCCGGCGAGCATCTCCCGACGTGGGCGATCAGCGCCGCGTCGTGGGTGTGGAAGCGGTGCGGCCCGAAGTCGTATGACCAGTACTCGCCGTTGGCGTCGCGTCGACGAACGAGGTGGCCATGCCGCCGGCGTGCGGCTCGCGCTCGAGCACGGTCACCTCGACGCCGGCCCTCGCGAGCTCGTACGCGCACGCGAGACCGGCGAGCCCACCCCCTAGGACGACTGCCCGCTGGGTCATGCGGCGCCCATGCTAGCGGCGGCTCCGGGCCAACGTATCCCCGCCCGATCCGGTGCCGTCTGGTCTACTGTCGCGCGATGGCGACGATCGCGAAGCGCTCGACGCGGGTCTGGCCGCGGGCGATCGAGAGCCGCTACACGGTCGCCGGCTGATCGCCGTCGCATTCATGATCCGGCTCGCGGTGGTTCTCGCGACGCCCCACTTCGTGCCGCGGACCGACGGGATCGACTTTGACCGAATCGGCGTGTGGCTCGCAGGGCACAACAGCTTCGGCGTCCTCGATCCTGGTGCCAGGGCCGATCGGCCTTCCGGGCGCCGATGTTCCCGCTGCTGCTATCGGCCGTCTACAAGGTGTTCGGCACCGACCCGACGGTGCGCTGGACTGCCGCGCGCGTCGTCGAGGCGGGACTCGGGTGCGTGACCGTCTGGCTGATCTACGCGATCGCCAGACCGCTGCTGGGGGCGGACGGTCGCACTCGACCGCGGCGGCGATCGCCGACGGTCGACCCGACGCTGGTGCTCGTCGGATCCTCACTGCTGTCGAGTCGCTGCTGATCCCGCTGATCCTCGCTGCCGTGCTGGCGGCGCTGATCGGCCCGCACGTCCGTCCAACGCGCTCCGCTGGTCGGTCGCCAGCCGGCGTCGCGACCGGATTGGCCGCGCTCACCCACGGCAACGCGATCCTGCTGGCGCCACCACTCGCGTTCTTGGTCTGGACCGTGCGGCCGCGCCGGTCGTTGCGATCGCTGCGGGCGCCCGCGGCGCTGCTCGTCGCCACCGGCGCTGACGATCACGCCGTGGACGATCCGCAACGCGGTGGTGTTTCACGAGTTCGTTCCGATCACCACGCAGATCGGCTACGGCCTGGACGGCGTGTACAACCCCCAGGTCGCGAGCGCGCCCGGCGAGCCGGCGCTGTGGCAAACACCGCTGCGCGGGATGTTGATCGCGCTGGTCCACGACCCGCGGCTGAACGAGGCGCAGCTGTCCGATCGGCTCACCTCGATGGCGCTGCACTACATCGGCGACCATCCGCTGTACCCGTTGCGAGTGGCCTTCTGGAGCGCCGTGCGGATGCTCGACCTGACCGGCGCCGGGTTCGAGCGCCAGCAGGCGTACACCGAGGCCTACCCGCCGTGGCTTGCCGTGATCAGCGTTTACGCGTTCTGGCTGCTCGGGCTGCTCGCGTTCGTCGGAATCGGCGCCGAGCGCGCCACCCGGCGCGCCCCGCTGGCGTTCTGGCTGTGCCCGATCCTCGTGCGTCGCGCCGTCGATCTTCTTGCTCGGGGACAACCGCTATCGCTCCCCCGCGGAGGGCTTCATCGTGATCCTCGGGGCGATCGGGCTGCTCGCGACAGCCCGCGGCGGGTAGCCGCGCTCAGGCAGCGCGGCGCCAGCTCAACCGTGCGCCGAGCACTCCCGATCTACGCGGTCTGCCGCCGTCGTCCTGCTCAGCGCCGGCGTGATCCTGCATCCGACGACGCGGACGTTCGGGACCGAGAACCTCGACTTCAGCCAGTACGTCTGGTTTCTTGCCTGGTGGCCAAATGCGCTGCTCGCCGGCCATGACTCGTTGCACACGACCTTCCTGTTCGCGCCCGGCGGCTACAACTTGGCATGGGCGGCGACGGTCCCCGCTGCTGTCGATCCTTTCCGTCGCCGCTGACGTTGCTCGCCGGGCCGATCGCGACCTACAACGCGCTTGCGCTCGCCGCGCCGGTGCTGTGCTCGACCGCCGCATTCGTGCTGTGCCGGTACCTGACCGGTGCGCGGTGGCCGTCGATCGTCGGGGGCGCCATCTTCGGCTTCTCGCCTTACGTGATCGGCAACGAGCAGGTGTCGGCGCTGAACCTCCTTATGTCGCGCTCGTACCGCTCGCGATCTGGCTGGCGCTGCGACGATGGGATCGCGATCTGAGGCGCGGCTGGTTTCTCGCCTGGTTCACGGCGCTGATCTGCGCGGAGTTCTTCATCTCCCCCGAGGTGCTGGCCACGGCCACGGCGTTTGGCGCGGCGACGATCGCCGGCCTGTTCGCCGTGTCGCCCGCGATCCGGCCGCGCCTTCGTTCGCTCGCGATCGAGCTGGTTGCCGCCTACGGGATCCTGGCGGTCCTGGTCTCGCCATGGCTGTACGAGATGTTCGGGACCCCGCACCTGCCGCCGGCGATCACCTCCGTCAAGCCATTTTCGAGCGATTTGCTGAGCCTGTTCATCCCTTCGAGCCCGACGCTCGGAGCCGGGGCGTTCAGGAGCCTGACGAGCAAGTTCCCTGGGGGCCCGGTCGCGGGGCAGCAAGGATTCGCTTATCTGGGGCTCCCCCTGCTGTTGCTGCTCGCGGTGGCGCTGATCCCGCTGATCCGGCGCACCGGCACCGAGCCGGCCGCCTCCCGCCTGCGCGTGGCCGGTGTGCTCACCGCCGTCACGGCGGTCGCTTCGCTCGGTCCCGAGCTGCATGTCGCCGGCCACTCCGTGATGCCGTTCCCCTGGGCGCTGGTCAGCTGGATACCGGGCCTGCACTATGCGCTTCCAGCCCGCTTCGCGGCGTACACGGCGCTCGGCGCGGGGCTGGTGGTCGCGGTCTGGCTCGCGTCGCGACCGAGCGTCATGCGCTGGGCGCTCGCAGGCGCATTCCTGCTCGTGTTCCTGATCCCGAGCCCCAACTGGTCCGGCAGGCGCCTGAACGAGCCGGCCGTCTTCCGCGACGGGCGGATCGCTCGGGTGCTCCACCGCAACGATCTGGTGCCTGACGCTTCCCGTCTATGGCGACCAGATGCGCTGGCAGGCCGAGGCCGGGTTCGCCTACCGAGCCGCAAGCGGCTACGCCGCCACCTCGTTCCCGGCCGACTACCTCGCGCTCTACTGCAACCTTGCCGGCCCGAATCCGTCGCCGGTGGTCTTCAAGCGGTTCCTCGCAAGTCATCACGTGACGGCGATCCTGCTCCCCACCGCCGACGAGTCGTATCTGCTGCGCCTGGACCCCGCCCCCGGCCGCCTGCTCCACGTCGGCGACGAAACGGTCGTCCGCCTGCGCCCGACGCCGTCCGAGCCGCCGCGCGCGCCGCTGGTTACGCGGGGTGGCGGCCTCGGCGACTGCGCACGCTCGTCGTGAGTCGGATCAATCCGAGCGCCGCGAGCATCACGAAGAATGGATCGGCGGGCACCCGGTAGCGCGTCGCGCCGATGATGAATACGGTCGACAACAGCAGCAGTAGTGGGCAGCACCAGAACGCCCACGGCGCTCGCCGTGCCGCGCGTGTGAATCGCGCCCGCGATCGCGGCGAGAGCGATCGCCCAGAACGCGTACATGCTGATCACTGCCAGCTCCGGCGGGTAGGCCTCGTACGTCGCCTCCCACCGTTCGAAGCCGGTGCCTGCAAGGTCGAGCAGCCGCACGCGTGCTCCAGTAGGCGACCTTCAACGGAGACGCAGGGTGCGCCTCGATGTAGTTGACCCCGTCGCCGTCGAGCCGCGCCGACAGGTCCGCCTCGTCGATCCCGGGGTGCCGTGTGAGTTCACGCTCGGTGTCGAGCACGGGCGGGATCCACAGCGCGGGGTAATCCGTGCGGTGCGCGGCATAGCTGTTGTACGTCCCCGCTAGCGCGAACCCGCTCTGGGTCGTGATCGGGACGAACGTGTGGAACTGGAGGTAGTTGCGGACCGTCCATGGGGCGAGCATCGCCGCGGTCGCGGCGAGCAGCGCGGCCGGTGCGGACAGCGAGCGCCAAGACCACCGCGGCCGCCCGGTCCACACGAGGAAGCAGAGCGGGACCACGATCGCGACCCCGTTACCGCGGCTGAGCGCCGCGAGGCCGGCTAGCAATCCGCTGGCCACGACCCACCTCCAGCGCCGCCGCGAGCCGCGATGCTCGAGCGCCGCGAGCACCGCCCCGAGCAACAGCGCGATGAACAGCGGCTCGGTCATCAGCGACGTCCCGACCAGGATCAACGGCGGGTACACCGCGGCGATCCCGGCCGACAGGAGCGCTGCGGCCGACCCGAACACGCGCACCGCGATCAGTCCGATAAGCGCGACGATGACCGCGCCAAGGACCGCCTCGTACAGGCGTCCAGCCTCCCATCGCGAACGTTCCGAGCCCGTCCCGATCAGCTTGTAGACCGCGGCTAGCGTCGAGCGGGAACGCCGGTCCGCGAAGCGCGCTCGGGCCGCCGCCGGGCGCGATCACCGACGCCGGCAGGCTGCCGGTATCCGCGACGACGACCGCGATTCGGTCGTAGTCGCTGGCGTCGGTCTGTGGCACGTATGCGGGCGTCGAGAGCACAACCGCGATGCGAACGACCAACGCGAGCACGGCGATCACCATGAGGCCTTGCCGGAACGACACTCTCCCCGCCCGCACAGAGACCCAGGCGCCCCTCCTGCCGCCGGCCACCGGCGACGTCCCGGAGGTCACGAACTGGTCCCGAGCGGCTTTCGCAGCAACAGCTGGCAGTACTGGCCGCCCTCGCCCCAAACGCGCTCGAGCTCGGTCCCGCCCTGCGCCGCAGCCTCGGCGACCGCTGGGAGCTCGACGTGCGAACCAAGCCAAGCGGGGTGGCGACGCCCTCTCGGCGCTCGGCCGATGAGGCTCATGCAGCGGTCGACCAAGCGATCGCGCGGGTGGTGGATCGCCGGGTCGTTCGAGACCTGGAGCGCGGCCCATCCGCCGGGCCGCAACACCCGGCCGACCTCGCGGACGTATCCGAGCGTGATCTCAGGATCGGGCACGTGCTGGAGAACGACAACGGACACACATGCATCGACGCTGTCGGCGCCGATCGAACCCAACGTTGCCCCGTCGCCGAGGACCCATTCGACGCCCGTCAGTTGGGAGTTGAGCTCCCGCGCGCGTGAGAGCATCTCGTCGGAGACGTCAAGCGCGATCACGCGTGCGGCACGGGTCGCCAGCGCGCGCGTGATCCGACCGATGCCGCACCCGATCTCGAGGACGGTGTCGGTCGGTCGGACGCGTACATCGAGACCGTCCAGGAGGTAGTCGAGCAGCTCGCCGGAGTCCCAGAATCGGGCCGGATCGGGGTCTCGGTATCGCTGGCGCGTGTCGACGAAGTAGAACGCGTCCTCTCTGGCCCGCGCGTTCCAGAACCGTCTCATCTCCGCTTCGCGCACCGCGGCCATCGTAAAGGGTTCCGATCGGCAGATCGCCCCCTGCGTCGACCGGCCTAGAGCGAGTGTTGCTCCAGGGCGCCGGCGGCGGCGACGTCGTACTCGCTTGACCGAACCTCCAGCGTCACCTGGGCGGCCTTCTTCGCCCATTTCTCCGGCCGCGTCGGCTTCGGGTAGCGGGGCGTCATCCGCTTCCACCAGAACCTCACCAGCCCGAGCCGCCAGCACACGTACGCGGTCCACCCGGGCGTGATCGAGAAGTCCATCCGCCGCACGTGGCCGAGAGCGCGCTTGGCCAGGTGGGCGGCGCGGAGCACCACCCCGAGGCGGGGGTAAAGGTGCTGCGGTTCGTTCATGCCGCGCACCCGGCGGAGCATCAGCTTCCACAGCCATCGCGGCGGCTTGACCACGTTGAGCAGGTACAGCATCAGGTTCCCCCACCGCGGCGGCACGATCAGGTAACCGGAATTGATGTGCTCGAGGTCGATCCCGCGCTCGCGCATCTCAGTCTCCAGATCGGTGTTCGGGATGATCTTGAGCGCCAGGATCAGCAGGTTGAACGGACGCGGCATCTCGTAGAGCAGCTCGAGCGTGTCGATCACGTCCTGCCTGGTCTCGACCGGGTTGTCGACGATGATGTCGTACAGCGGCGGCAGGTGATATTTCGGGGCAAACCGGCCCATCACCTCGCCGGCGGCGAGGATCTTGACCGGCGGCGACGGGCGCTTGTAGAAATCGAGGATGTTCTGACTGCCCGACTGGATCCCCATCCGGATCCGGTTCATCCCCGCCCACGTGAGAATCTCGTACTTGTCCTGCTTGACGTAGTTCGGGATCACCCCGTAGACCGCGAACGGCATGTCGAGCTCGGCCTTCCACATCTCCGCGAACTCCTCGATCTGAGGGTACGGGATCGCCATGAACGAATCGTCCTGGAAGTTCACGTGGCAGATCTGCGGCGAGCGGCTCCGGACGTCCTTGATCTGGTCGACCATGTACCGCGCGCTCGGGTGCCTGATCCGTTTGTACTTGAGGTCGTTGGCGATGAACTTGGTATTTCCGCAGTACGTACAGTGGAACGGACAGCCGATCGACCAGATGGCCGTGTAGCTCAGCCCGTCGTTGCACACGTAGTCCGACAGCGTGAGGTTCACGAATCCCTTGCCGGGTCGGTAGATCCGCTCGATCTGGTCGTTGTACAGCGCGAACGGGAGCTCCTCCATCTCCTCGGAGCTCATCAGCGGCAGGAGGTGGTTGCGCTTGATCTCCCCCGACCGGTCCTTGAACCACATGTTCTTGACGTCCGTGTAATCGCGCCCCTCCCTGAACGCGTCGAAGAACTCCTCGAACGCGAACTCGCCCTCACCGGTGCAGATCGCGTCGACGGGCCCGTCGATCGCGTCCTCGGGGTGGATGATCGGATGGATCCCTCCCCAGACCATGAAGATCGACGGATCGAGCTGGCGCACTCGCGCCGCGATCCGCTTGGTCAGCTCGGCGTATCCCGTCATCGAGCTGAAGCCGATCACGCTCGGGTCCGAGCAATCCCTGCGCCACCTCGTCGACCTGCTCGTCGTTGAGGTCGGCGCCCGTCCCGCGCGATCCGTTCAGCGCGTTGCGGACGCTCTTGTACTGGTGCGTCGTAGTGACGTAGAACGCCTCGGTGTCCGGATTCACACGCGCGGCATATGCGGCCATCTTCCGAAACCCGCAGGCGGTGATCCCATCCTCCAACGACACCATCCCTACCTTCACAGCCACCCCCCAACGAGCGGATACTTCAAGAAGTGCGCACAGGCTACACCGCGGAGCGGAAGTGACGCTCCCGGTGCTCTAAGGCGACGCCTCGCGCAGCCAGGCACGAGATCCGGCGCCGAGCCACCGCGCGAGACGGAGCGCCGGCTGCTCGAGCAGGTACCAGCTCGCCAGCGCCGCCGGCACCGTCAGTGCGGTCAGAACCGCGAGGTTGACAACGTAAGCGACCAGCGTGTCGTGGGGCGCCGGCGCGAGCCCGTGGGAGAGCATGAACGCCTCGATCACCGGGTGCAGGAGATACAGGCCATAGGACGCGAGCCCGAGCTCGAGCACCCACCGCTGACGCGGGAGCCATGGACTCGCGCGCAGGGCCGCGGCCAGCAGCAGGCCGTAGCCGACCGAGAACAGTGGGCGCGATCCGTCCACCAGCAGCTGGTAGGGCACCACCCCAAACCGCAGGGGCGCATCCGCCGAGAGCAGGGCGGCGGCGACGAGGCTGAGCGCCGCGAGGATCGCCGCGGCACGCGTGCTCGTGAACTCGACCGCGCGTCGCCACCCCCGCGTGCGCAGGTGCGGCGCGATCGCGAGCAGGATTCCCGGGCAGAACGCCTGCCACATGCCGGGGAACAGGAACCGCAGCCAGATCCCAATCCGGCCATCGCCCGGCAGGTCGGCGGCGGCGGCCCACACGATGCTCGCGAGCCAGCTTGCGGTCACGATCGCGGCCAGTCGTTCGGCGCTCAGCCCGCCGCGAAAGGCCCGGCGCAACGCGATCGCCGCCAGCGGCACGGACGCGTAGAACAGCACCTCGAGCGTCAGCGTCCAGGCTGGTGCGAACACCGTCTCCTGCTGCCCGGGTACGAGGTTGTTGACCAGCGCATAGTGAGACAGCAGCTGCAGCGGAGTGACGGCACCGCTGCCGTCGATTGCGATTGCAACGCGTGACCGCGATCCAATAGAGCGGATAGATCCGAAAGACGCGGCGCAGCGAGTATGGGATCAGCCGTGGTAACGGCTCGCCGGCGATCAACCGCCCGACGAACGGCCGCGAGATCACATAGCCGCTGATCGCGAAGAACAGCCACACGCCGCTCGAGAGAAAGATCAGCAGCACGTCGTAGGGGTGCTGGGCCCGAATCGGCGCAACGCGGCCACCGAGCGCGTAGGCGTGGACGCCGAGCACGAGCATCGCCGCCAGCGCTCGCAGGATGTCGACGTTTCCGACCCGGGAGCGGCTCACCGCTCGCTCCGAAGCGCGGCGGGCAACCGTAGACCCAGGCGGTGGGCGCGCAACCACATACGCGCCCCGGCCGCCGTCGGCCGGAAGCGTCGCCAGACGAGTCCGAGCGGCGCGGCCCATGCGATTCTGGCCGCCGCTCCGGCGACGTTGACGGCCGCTGTCGTCCAGGTGCGCACGATCCCGCGGCGGGACAGGATCACCGCGTAGGTCGCGCGCGTGTAGCGCTCGACACGACCATCCCCGAATGCGATCTCCGTCGCCGCGCCGGACGCGTGCTGAACGTGGGCGCGGGGCTCATACCGCGTCACCCATCCGCGATCGTGCAATCGCCAGCCGAGATCGAGATCCTCCGCGTACATCCACCGTTGCCCGTCGAAGCCGCCGACCTGCTCAAAGGCGCGGCGACGCAACAGCAGCAGCGCCCCGATCGCCCAGGGCACGGCTCGAGGCCGGTCCGCGTTCCAGCGTCCCTCCAGGCAAAGCTCATCGCTCCACCGGGCGCTGAGTCGCGGTAGCCCGAGGTTGAACGCGACCGTGAACGGCACCGTCGGAAATGGGTACACAGAGTGCTGCGTGCGCCCGTCCGCGAGCAGCAGGCGCGGCGCGACCGCGCCAGCACGTTCGTCGGCCCCGGCGGCGTCGAGCAGCGCTCGCAGCGCTCCGGGCTCGAGCGCGACATCGGCGTTCGCGCAGACGAGCCACTCGCCCTCGGTCCGGTCCGCGACCAGGTTCACAGCACCGCCGAAGCCGAGGTTCTCTGGCGCCTCGATCACCGTCGCCCACGGCGCCTCCGTCCTCGCGGCCTCGGCCGAGCCGTCAGCGGAGCAGTTGTCGACCACCCATACTTCGGCGTCGCCGGCGGCGACGTCCGCCTCGAGCGAGCGCAGGCAGCGGATCAAGAGCGCCCGCGTGTTCCACGAGATGACGGCGACGGTCACCACGTCTTGCCGACGCACACCGCGACCGTGCCGACCCCGGCCCGGTCGTAGATCCACTCGGTGGCCCGGAGCAGTCCCCAACCAAGGCGGGTCGGGTACAGCGCCGTTTCCCCATCAGAGACAGACGGCTTGCTGAAGTGCTCGAGCACGCGTCTGTAGCGGCCGAGGCGCACGAGATCGACGAGCGCATGCTCGAGGTTCTGAGGCGGTCCGAGGTACGCGGGAGAGCGGACTGTCAGCGGCTTGATCCCGGCCCGGACCATCGTGTCCGCGAGCGTCTGTGGGGTGAAGTGGACGAGGTGCTCGCGCGGGCGTAGTCCCGGCCAACCGCTGGCCGAGGCGGCGCCGTTGAACGCTGCCGAAGTTGGGCACCTCGACCGCGACGAAGCCGCCGGGACGCGCCCAGCGCGCGAGGCTGCGCAGGAACGCGCGGCTGTCCGGCTGGTGCTCGAGCACGTGAAACGCCGTGACGACGTCGAAGCTGTTCTCCGGCAGCCCAGACCGCTCGAGCAGCGAGATCGTCACGTCCAATCCCCGCGAGCGGGCCATCTCGGCGGCCGTCCGCTCGGGCTCGACGCCGTGCGTCGTCCACCCACGCTCGCGTGCGGCGGCGAGTACCTCTCCCGTTCCACAGCCGACGTCGAGCAGGCGCCCGGCCCGGACACCGCTCGCCCGCTTCGATCATCGCGACCCGCCGGTCCGCGACCCGGAAAAGGTATTGCTGAAACAGTGGCGCGGTCACATCGAGTCCGAACGGGCCGGCCTCCCCGAACATGTAGCCGTCTACGTACACCTCGCTCGGATCGGCGTAGTCGAGCGCCGACACCGTTCCGCACGCGTCGCAGCGGCGCAGCACGTTGCCCGCACCGAGGTCGAAGGTCCGGAACGTGCGGGAGCCGCACGCAGGACACTGAGGAAAGTCCAGGATCCGCATCGAACGGCGCCGAGTCTACGGTCGCGCGGCGGCGGCACGCAGCACCGCAAGCCACCCGGATGCCGTTCGCGCCCACGTGAATTCCCGCGCCCGCTCGACCGCGCGGCGCCGTAGCGTCGATGCCAGGCCGTCATCCGACAGCACTCGCGCGAGCGCCGTGGCGATCGCCTCAGGCGACGGTTCGACGACGATCCCGCCGTCGCCGACGACCTCCGGCAGCGCCCCCCGGTCCGACACGATTACCGGCGCGCCGCAGGCCATCGCCTCGAGCGCGGTCAGTCCGAATCCTTCGTACAGGCTCGGGAGGCAGAACGCGTCGGCTCCGGCCATCAGCGCCGCAAGCTGCGCGTCCGGCGGCGCACCGAGCCGCACCGCTCTGCGAGGCGCGCCCGGGATCTCCGCGGCGGCGGCGCGCTCGAGCTCGCTTGAATCCGGCCGGTCCGGCGCGGGCTGGCCCGCGATCGCGAGCACGTGTGGAAACCCGGCCGCCGCGATCCGCGCGAACGCCGCGCGCAGGGCATCGAGATTCTTGCGTGGGTGCAGCGTCGCCGCGTACAGCACGTACGGCGCCTCGCGGGCGCCGAGCGCGCGCGCGACCGCGGCTCGCCCCCTCGATCCATCGGCTTCGGAGTTGAAGCACGGGTCAACTCCGTGGTGGATCGCGTGGACGCGGTCCGCTGGCACGCCGTAGCCGGCGATCAGCCCCTGTCGCGCCGCCTGCGACGGCGTGATCACGGCCGCTGCGGCGCCCACCGCCAGGCCGGTACGCGACTCGATGTGTGCCAAAAACTCGGGGTTGATCCTGGCCCGGAGCTCGGGATCGAACCAGCCCGCTTCGTGCACCTGTACGACGAGCGGAGCGTCGGTAGCCGGAAGATCGTCGTGACCGTTCGCAAGCACCACGTCGACGGTCGAGGCGGCGCGGGGCGGGCGCCGGGCCCGCCATCCCCGCGCGCTGCCGCGCGCGGGGATCTCGATCAGCTCGACTGAGTGCCGAAGCTCCGACTAGCACGCGGTGCCACACCTTTCCGTGGCCGCCGGCCGCAGGTAGCGCAAGCAGCTCAGCGGGGACCGCCACACGCAGTCGTGCGGGCGCTCACCGCGACCCACTACCGACCGTGACGGGATAATCGCGGCGTGAGCTCGCTCAGCGAAGAGTTGCGACGCCGGCGTGCCGCCGCGTACGAGAACCCGCGGCCGGAGGTGCAGGATCTCGTGCCGCCGGGAGCCCGTCGGATCCTCGATCTCGGGTGCTCCTCGGGGGCGCTCGGCGCGGCGCTGACGGCGCGCCAGGGCGCTGAGGTCGTGGGGATCGAGCGTCGACCCCGGACTACGCCGCCGACGCCGAGGCGCGGCTCGACCGCGTGATCCGCGGCGACCTTGACGAGCTCGAGCTCGATGGCGACACGATCTCGGCTCGTTCGATTGCCTGATCGCCGCCGACGTGCTCGAGCACCTGCGCGATCCGTGGTCGGTGTTCGCGCGCGCCGCCGCCGCTGCTCGAGCCCGGCGGCACCGCCGTCATCAGCGTGCCGAACGTCCGTTACTGGGAGACGTTCGTCCAAGTCGGTCTCCGGGGCACGTGGCCGCGCCGGGACGAGGGCATCTTCGACCGCTCGCACCTGCGCTGGTTCACGCGGCGCGACGCGGTCGCGCTGCTCGAGCAGGCGGGGCCTCGTGGTCACCGAGGTCTCGCCCCGCTACCGCCTGCGGCCGCCCGACTGGCGCTCGGAACGCCAGGGCAGGCGGTTCGCGCGCACTCCGCTGGCGCCCTTCTTCGTCTTCCAGTACGTGCTCGCGGCCGTCAAGCCGAGCGCCTGAGCCGCGCCGCGGAGGTCTCCGCGACGGCCCGGGGGAGCTGGCGCGCCAGCTCTCGGGCAAGCCGCTTGAGGGGAACCTGAACGATGTCGAAGCTGATCTTCCCCTCGGCTGCCGCCCACGCCCGCTGTGCCTGCACTGAAGCGAAGGCGTAGCGTCAGGTCCGAGGCCCAGCGTTGCGCCCCTTGGCCCCGACGCCGACGACCTGCATCGGCAGTTCGGGGTGGCCCGACGCCGTCGACCCAGCAGTCGTCGAATGGCTCGAGCAGCACCCGCATCCCCTCAGGGGTGAAGCGCCAATAGTCGCTCGGATAGCCGTGGATCGGGAAGAACATCACGGACGCGATCACGCACACGCCCGCCGTCGCGCAGCACGCGGTGCATCTCCCGGCACGCGGCCAGCGGGTCGGCGCAGTGCTCGAGCGTGTCGCAGCACAGCGCGGTGCCGATTTCGCCGTCGGCGAAGCTCAGCGCACGGAGATCCTCCACGCGGTCCACGCCCGGCCCCGGCCGGAGGTCGGTGCCGACGAATTCACGGCCGGCGAACAGCGAGCGGAGATCGTTCGGCTGGTCGGGTTCGACCTGCAGCGAGCCGAACTCGACGATCGGCTCGGGCAGATCGATCGCGGCGGTCAGGTCCGCCACGAAGTCGAAGATCAAGCGTTGCGCCACGGCGGCGAGCTTAGACTGAACGCGCGTGAACGCCGTCCATGCCGATCCCGTGCAGAACCGCGCGCTGCGATCGCCTCGGTCCCGCGCTGGTACCACACGATCGAGGTCGCGCCCGGGGTTGTCACACCCGGGCTGTTCGACCTGCGGCCGATCGTCGAGCGGCTGCCGTGGCCGGAGATCCGCGGCAAGCGCTGCCTGGACGTCGGCACCGCGGACGGCTTCCTCGCGTTCGAGCTCGAGCGGCGCGGCGCGGCCGAGGTCGTCGCGATCGACCTTCCCGCGCACGAGCATTGGGATTGGGAGCAGCACATCGGCGAGCTCGGCCCGCAGTACCTGCGCGCCGTGGCCGGCGACCGCGCTCGAGCGCCGGGTTCGAGGTCGCCCACGAGCTGCTCGGCTCGGCCGTTCGGTTCGTGCCGCTGTCGGCTCTACGAGCTGAGCCCCGAGGCGCTCGGGTCCTTCGACGTCGTCGTCTGCGGCAGCCTGCTGCTCCACCTTCGCGACCCGTTGCGCGCGCTGGCCGCGATCCGCTCGGTCTGCGCGCGGCCGAGCTCCTGTGCACCAATCAGATCGACCTTGCCCGATCGGTGACCGCTCCCCGCAGGCCGCTGATCCGCCTCGACGGCACCAGTGGGATCACGCAGTGGTGGCTGCCGAACGCCGAGGGCCACCGCCAGCTGCTGCGTGCCGCCGGGTTCGCGCTCGAGCGCGAATCGCGGCCTCTACTCGATCCCTTTCGGACCAGCGCACGAGCCGCCCTCGCGGCGCCCGACATGGCTGCTCCGCGCGGCTCGCCCGCCGCGCTGCTCACCGGCGGCGACGGCGTCCCGCACCTGGCCGTGCTGGCGCGCGCCGGCTGACGATGCTCCCGGAAGCCTCGAGCGAGTCCTCGGCCTGCGCGGACGATGCGCGGGTGCTCGACGTCGGCGGCTGGGCGGCCCCGGTCAACCGCGCCGACTGGGTGATCGACCTGATGCCCTACGAGACGCGCGGCGCGCTGACTGCCCGACGGGCTTCGGTCCGCGGCCCCGACGGTTCGACGCCGAGCGACTGGGTGATCGCGCGACATCTGCGGCACACGAGCCGTGGCCGTTTGACGACGACTTCTTCGACTTCGCGATCTGCACGTTCACGCTCGAGGACGTGCGCGACCCGATCCGGGTCTGCGCGGAGATGTCCCGCGTGGCCCGGGCCGGGCTACATCGAGGTGCCGTCCGCTGCTCGACGAGCTCACCTGGGCGAACCCCGAGGCTGGGCGGCGGTCGATGGGTCGGCCACTCGCACCATCGCTGGCTGTGCACGCTGCGAGACGGACGAGCTCGTGTTCCTGCTCGAAGGCCCATTCGCTTCACGCCCAGCGGCAGCGTTCGGGTGCCGCCGCGCTGGGCGCGCCGGCTCACCGATGCGCGAGCGGGTTCTCGCTCACTTCTGGGAGGGCAGCCTGCCGGCCCGCGAGCACCCGGCGATCGATCGATTACCCGTTCGCGCAGCTGGAGCGCGGCGATCCGCGAGCGCTTCGCGCCGCGCGGCGAGCGTGCCGCTGCTGGCGTTCGGCGCGCGGGTGCGCGCCTGTGCGCGTCGACCGCCGGCTAGCGCGCGCCACCCGCAGCGGCGCGCGGTAGCGACGGCGCCGGCAGCCAGGTGCGCGAGCCGACCGCGCGCCAGCCCGGCGACGGCGGCTACGCCCGCCGAGCCTCGCGGCGGAGCGCGGCGAGGGCGCGGCCGCGAGCAGCGCCACGGGCGCCGCGCAGCGAGCGCCAGCGCGGCGCCAGCAGCGCGAGGTCGAACGCGGCGGTCCGCTCGTTCAGGAACACCCGGCGGTACAGGAAGCCGCCGCGCAGCTCCGGCATCTTGCGGGCCATCGCCGGGAAATACTCGAGCCGTCCGCGCTCCGCGACGTAACGCCGCCAGCCGCGCGGGAACACCGCGTGGTACGCGAGCGCCGCGTCGCAGAACGCCGGTCGCGCGCCGGCCCGCAGCGCCCGGTAGCCGAACCACACATCCTCGGCCAGCGCCTTTCCGCGCCGCGGGCCGCAGCCACTCCTCGAAGCCGCCCACCCGCTCGAACAGCTCGCGGGTCACGAACAGGTTCGCCGTCTCCCACAGGCCGACCTGCGAGGTGATCCAGATCGTCCGGTCGAACGGGCCCAGCCGCGACGTCGGGATCAGGCAACACCCGGCCCTGAACGAGGTCGGCGTCGCGCGAGCGCCGCGACGCCCGCCGCCAGCCAGCCGGGGGTCGGGAACACGTCGGCGTCGCAGAACGCCAGCACGCGAGCCCGTGGACGCCTCGACGCCGAGGTTGCGGGCGGCGGCCGGGCCCCGTGGCGGCTGCGTGAGGACGGTCACCGGGCCCGGCGCGGCCGCGCGGGCGAGCGCCGCCGTGTCATCGGTCGAGCCGTCATCCACGACGATCACCTCGTAGGCCCCCGCCTCGAAGCTGCTGCCCGGCGAGCGCGGCCAGCGTGCGCGGCAGCGTCGGCGCGCGTTCCGCGCCGGCACGATCACGCTCGCTCGCAACATCGGCCGGCAACTGTATGGCTACCCTGCGCGACCGTGCGGATCGCCCTCACCCACGCATTCTGCTGGCCCGAGGTGCGCCGCGGCGCCGAGCGCTTCGTGCCGTCGCTCGGCGCGGCGCTCGTCCGCCGCGGGCATGAGGTGGTGCACTTCTCCGTCCGCGTGGGAGCCCGGCGCGATCGGTCGAACGACGGCGTCGAGGTCGTGCGGCTGCGCCGTCGTTTCGAGGACCGGACTTCCGGCACGAGGCGGACTTCGGCCGGCGGCTGCTGCCGCGGCTGGCGCGGCGAGCGCTTCGACGCGGTGCACTCGCTCGGCCGCCACGACGCGCTCGCCTCGATCCGCGCCAGCCGGCTGCGCCGGGACGGCCGCCGGACCGTGATCACCGACCTCGGGATCCCCGATCCGGTGTGGTGGCGCACCCAGGGCCGGCTGCGAGGCCCGCGCGGCGGCCAGCGGTGGTCCGGCGGATCGATGTCTACAGCGCCATGTCCGCAGACCGCGGTGGCGGCCTCGCTGCCAACTACGGACGATCCGACGGCGTCGTCGTCCCCGGTGGCGTCGACCTCGGCGACTTCGTGCCGGCCGCCAGAGCGCGAGCCGCGCCCGACGATCCTCTTCTCCGGCGCGATCACCGAGCCGCGCAAGGGCGTCGCCGGTGCTGCTCGAGGCGCTGCCGCTGATCGCCGAGCGCGAGCCGGACGTGCAGCTGTGGCTGAGCGGCCCTGGCGATGCGTCGGCGTTGCTGGCGCGGCGCCGCCGGCCGTGCGCGTGACGCGCGTCGCGGCGCTCGGCGTCGGCGAGGCCGACCGCCAGCACGAGCGCTACGGCCGCGCCTGGGTGACCTGCCTGCCGTCGACGCACGACTCGTTCGGGATGGCGCTGGTCGAGTCGCTGGCCTGCGGTACCCCGCTTGTGACGACCACGAGCGGAGCGCCGCAGGAGCTGGTCCAGCGCGGGTGTCACCGGCGAGCTGTGCGCTCCGCTCGATCCAGCCGGCGCTCGCCGACGCCTGCGTGCGGGCGTTCGCGCTGGCGCGCAAGCCGGCGACGTCGCGCGCGTGCCGCGCGAGCGCCGAGCGGCTACGACTGGGACCTCGCGCTGGCCCCGCTGTGCGAGCGGCTCTACGAATCGGGCCCGTAGCTGCGGCGGGATACCATTGCGGCGATGATCGAGTCGGCGCCGCAGACTCCGCCGGCGCCAACGCAGGTGGACGACGGAACGCCGACGGCCGACGATCTCCGCGCCGGGCGGTTCTCATTCGATGAGCCGCTGCGGACGCGAGCGGCCCGCGGAACCGTGATCAACGCGGCGTTCACGGTCGGCACCGGCCTCTTGACGCTGTTCAAGGGGTTCATCCTCGCGGCATTCCTGACGCGGGCCGACTACGGGATCTGGGGCGTGCTCGTCGTCTCGCTCGGCACCTTGATGCTCCTCAAGCAGATCGGAATCGGCGACAAGTTCATCCAGCAGCACGACGAGGACCAAGAGCGGGCGTTCCAGATCGCGCTGACGCTCGAGCTGATCGTCACCGCGGTGTGCGTAGCTCTGATCGCGATCGCGGTCCCGGTACTCGTACTGATCTACAACCTCCCGGCGCTCGTGTTGCCGTCGCTGGTGATCGCCGCGACGCTGTTGATCTCGGTCTTCCAGGCGCCGCTATGGGTCTACTACCGACGGATGGAGTTCGTACGCCAGCAGTCGCTCGCGGCCGTCGACCCGATCGTGAGCTTCATCGTTGCGGTCTCGCTCGCGATCGCGGGGGCCGGTTATTGGGCTTTCGTGGGCGGCTTCGCCGCCGGGACGCTCGCCGCATCCGCCGTCGCGGTTGGCGGGCGCCGTTCAAGGTGCGGCTGCGCTACGAGCGAGGCACGCTCCGCAGTTACTGGTCGTTCTCTGCGCCGTTGTTGATCAACGGCCTCGCCGGATTCGCGCTGGCATGGGCGGCCGTGATCAGTGCGAAGCTGCTGATCGGGATTGCGGCAGTCGGGGTGATTGCCCTGTCGGACAATGTCGCGGCGTTCTCCGAGCGCGTCGACAGCTTCGTCACGGGCGCCCTCTACCCCGCAATCTGCGCGGTCCGAGACCGCACAGAGCTGCTGTACGAGTCGCTGGTCAAGTCGAACCGCTTGGCGTTGATGTGGGCAGTGCCATTCGGGATCGGCCTGACGATGTTCTCCTCCGATCTGGTCAGGTTCGTGATCGGGGAGCGCTGGCACTCGGCGATCGTGGTGCTCGAGGTGTTCGGCGCCACTGCGGCCCTCAACCATGTCGGCTTCAACTGGACCGCTTACTTCATGGCGCTTGGCCGAACTCGGCCGATCGCGGTGGCGACCGTGCTCGCGACGGCCTCCTTCCTCCTCGTCGGCATTCCACTGCTGGCCGTCGACGGGCTGACCGGCTTTGCGATCGGGATCGCGGTGCAGGCCGTTGTCTCGCTCCTAGCACGAGCCTGGTACCTACAGCGCCTGTTCCCCAGCTTCGATTTCATCAAGCACGCCGCGCGCTCGTTCGTCCCCACAATCCCGGCGGTGCTGGCCGTGCTCCTGGTCCGCTGGCTCGTGTCGACGCCGCGGACGCTCGCGCTCGCGCTCGCCGAGCTCGGGCTGTACGTCATCGTCACGGCTGGCGGCGACGTGGTACCTCGAGTCACCGCTGCTGCGCGAAGCGACCGCCGCACTGCGTAATCGCGGGGCCGGCGTCGTGACCGCCTGAACGCCGTGCGCATACTGACGGTCGGAAACCGCTATCCGCCGTGGTCGATCGGCGGCTATGAGCTGTTGTGGTCGGACACGGTCGAGCGCCTACGCGCGGCCGGCCACGAGGTCCGGGTGTTGACGACGCTCCCCGATCCGTCCGACCTCCGGGATGGCGGTGACGAGCGGCCGACCGATACCTACCGCGAGCTGCGCTGGTACTGGCGCGACTCACGAGTTCCCGCCCGTCTCGCTGCGTGCGGCGATCGCGCTGGAGCGGGTCAACGCCGAGACGTTCGCGCGCCACCTTGAATCGTTCGGCCGGACGCCGTCATCTGGTGGTCGATGGGCGGCATGTCGCTGTCGCTGCTTGACCCAATCCGACCGGGTCCCCAGTCTCGGTGTCGTCGGCGACGAGTGGATGGCCTACGGGCCACGCGTCGACGGCTGGCTGCGCCGCTGGAGAACGCCGCCACTGCGCCCGATCGGTTCGGCATTGGCCAGGCATACGGGCTGCCGGCCCGTGTCGACATCGGCGCGGCCGCGCGCTGGCTGTTCATCTCTGCGTACCTGCTCGACGCCGCGCGCGCGGACGGCGTGGAGCCACGGGACGCCGCCGTCGTCCACCCGGGCGTCGACGACCGCCTGTTCGCTTTACGTGAGCCGCGGGCTTGGGATTGGAGGCTGCTCTACTGCGGCCGGGTCGAGCCGCGCAAAGGGGTCGACACCGCGATCGAGGCTCTGCGCCTGCTTCCGGTGGAGGCGACGCTGACGGTCGACGGCCCGATCGCCGAGCCGGACCGCGCACGACTGAGCGAACTTGCCGCCACGCTCGATGTGCTCGACCGGGTCCGCTTCCAACTGACCGCGCGCCCACAGTTGCCGGGCGTCTACGCGGCCGCCGACGCGGTCGTGTTTCCGGTGCGCTGGCGCGAGCCATGGGGACTGGTGCCGCTCGAGGCGATGGCGGTCGGGCGGCCGGTGCTCGCGAGTCGCGCCGGCGGTGGGGCGGCCGAATACCTTGCGGAGGGGCGCAACTGCCTCGGGTTCGAGCCCGGCGACGCGGCCGAGCTCGCCGAAGCGGTGCGCCGGGCGGGCGCCGACGAGGCGCTCCGCTCGGCGCTGGTCGCGGGCGGTCGGCGCACCGCCGCAGGGTTCACCGCCGACGGGTTTCAGGCGCAGCTGGAACGCGAGCTCGCTCGCGTGGTGAGCCACTAAGCTTGTTGTGTAGATGCTCGGCTTTCGCGACAAGACGAAGATGGTCGACCCGGAGCGCGCGCTTCCCGGCCGCGAGGCGGAGATGCCGGTTGCCGCCCGTCACGCGGTGCTCGGCACGCCGATGAAGCCGCCGTTCCCCGACGGGTTCCAGCAGCTCGTCGTCGGGATGGGGTGCTTCTGGGGCGCCGAGAAGACCTTCTGGCAGCTGCCCGGCGTCTACACGACCGCCGTCGGATACGCGGGCGGGCTCAGCCCGAACCCGACGTACGAGGAGGTTTGCAGTGGCTCGACCGGTCACGCCGAGGTCGTACTCGTCGTGTTCGACCCGAAGAAGCTCTCGCTCGAAGCGTGCTCAAGACGTTCTGGGAAGGGCACGATCCGACCCAGGGGATGCGACAGGGAAACGACGTCGGAAGCCAGTACCGGTCCGCGATCTACTACGCCTCTGACGCCCAGCGCGAAGCGGCCGAGCAGACCCGAGCCGCCTATCAGCAACAGCTGAGCGCCGCCGGCTACGGGCCGATCACGACCGAGATCGCCCCGGCGGGACCGTTCTACTACGCCGAGGATTACCACCAGCAGTACCTCCACAAGAACCCGTGGGGTTACTGTCCGGATCATGGGACGGGCGTTTTCGTGCCCCGTCGGTCTCGGGTCCCGGCCGCGGCCGCCGACCAGCCGAGCTGAGCCGGAGTGATCGCCGAGGAGGTCGCGCGTCGCGGCGCGTGGTACCACACGTTCGAACTGCCGGGTGGAGTCACGACGCCGGGCTACTTCGACCTGCGGCGCGTCGTCGGCAAGCTCCCGCTACCCGCCTCGCTCGACGGCAAGCGATGCCTCGACGCGGCGGCGTGCGAGGGGTTCTGGTCGTTCGAGCTCGCGCGCCGCGGCGCGGCCGAAGTGGTGAGCCTCGATCTGCCCGACACGAGCTCGCAGGACTGGCAGGGGATCGTCGAAACCGAGGAGCTCCGTCGCGGCAGCGGGCTGGCAAACGACCACTTTCACTTCGTCCAGGAGTCACTCGCCGTGCGGGGAGTCGAGCGCATCGACATGAACCTGTACGACGTCGACCCTGAGCGGCTGGGAACGTTCGACTTCGTGTTCGTTGGCAACGTGCTGATTCACCTCAGCGATCCGGCCCGGGCGCTGCGAGCGCTCCGCTCGGTCATGCGACCCGGCGCCGAGTTGCTTTCGCTCGAGGCGACCTCGCTTGCGCTGACGCTCCTGAGCCCCCGAGTCCCGCTCGGGCAGCTCTGGGACTGGGATGATCAACCGCGATGGTGGACGCCGAACAAGGCGGCCCACCGGAGGCTGCTGCACGCTGCGGGCTTTGACGTGATCGACGACGGCGGTCCGTTCTTCCAGCCGTTCGGCGAGCTGATGCCGAAATGGCCGTCGAAGCCGCCCCGCCGGCCCAGAGAGCTGATCTTCTGGCTGTTCGTCCGGCGCTTCGGGCCTGCGTCTGCGTGGGTCCGCGCGCGTCCTGGCCGGCCCGCCGGGTGAGGCCCGTGGCCCGAGCCCGGACGGTCAGCCGCCGGCCACCGCCGGCAGGATCGTCACCTCGTCGCCGTCCTCGACGGGCGTATCGAGCCCGTCGAGGAAGCGGATGTCCTCGCCGCCGACGTAGACGTTCACGAACCTGCGCAGGCCGCCGTCCTCGGCGATCCGCGAACGGAGCTCGCCGTACCGCTCGTAGAGCGCGTCGAGCACCTCTCCGACGGTCGAGCCGGAGACCTCCGCCGTCGACTCGCCGTCCGTTGCGGCTCGCAGCTGAGTTGGGATCTTGACGTTGACTGACATCGCGCCGCTAGTCATATCAAGCTGCGGCGACGACGCGCTCGGCCGCCTGTTCGAACGACGAAGCGGTCGGATCGATCTCCCACGCCTCGAACGTGCCGCGGACCGCGTCGAGCGTCTTCAGGCCCTCACCGGTGATGTACGCCACGACCCGCTCGTCGGGGTCGATGTCGCCTCGCTCGGCGAGCTTGCGCAGCACCGCGACGGTCACGCCGCCGGCGGTCTCGGTGAAGATCCCGGTCGTCTCCGCGAGCAGCCGGATGCCCGAGCGGATCTCGTCGTCGGTGACCGAATCGATCGACCCCGCGGAGCGGCGAGCGAGATCGAGCGCGTACGGGCCGTCGGCCGGGTTGCCGATCGCGAGCGACTTGGCGATCGTCTCGGGCTTGACCGGCTTGCAGAAGTCGTGGCCGGCATCGAACGCGGTCGCGACCGGGGAGCAACCCGCCGCCTGGGCGCCGTTGAACGTCGGCAGCGAACCCTCGACGAGGCCCAGCTCGAGCCACTCCTCGAACCCGCGTGCGATCTTCGTGAACAGCGAGCCTGAGGCGATCGGCGCGACGACTCGGTCGGGCAGCTCCCATCCGAGCTGCTCGCAGGTCTCGAACGCGAGCGTCTTCGACCCCTCCGCGTAGTACGGCCGCATGTTGATGTTCACGAACGCCCACTCGTGCTCACCCGAGAGCTCGGTGCACAGCCGGTTGACGTCGTCGTAGTTGCCGCGCACGGAGACGAGGTTCGTGCCGTACACGCCCGTGGCGAGGATCTTCTGCTCCTCGAGGTCGTGGGGCACGAACACGAACGACTCGAGCCCCGCCGCGGCGGCGTGGGCGGCGACGGCGTTGGCCAGATTGCCCGTCGACGCGCACGCGACGGTCTGGAACCCGAGCTCCCGGGCGCGCGCCATCGCGACCGACACGACGCGGTCCTTGAACGAATGCGTCGGGTTGGCGGCGTCGTTCTTGATCCACACCTCGTGTAGGCCGAGGCGCTCGGCGAGCCGGTCGACGCGCAGCAGCGGCGTCCAACCGGCGGGCAGCGTGCCCTTCGGTGGCGAGCTGACCGGCAGGAAGTCGCCGTAGCGCCACAGCGAGTGCGGCCCCGCCTGGATGCGGCGGCGCAGAGCGGCTGGATCGGGTCATCGCGGGCCTCGTAGGCGACTTCGAGCGGGCCGAAGCACTGCTCGCAGACGTATCGCGCGTCAAGCGGATACGTGGTCTTGCATTCTTTGCAGCGAAGCGACTCTGGCGGCATATGTGAAAAAACCTCCGCCGGGGTCTGTGGTCGGAGGTCTAGGAAACCGCCCTATCCACATCTCCCAGGCCTTTGTAGTTGGAGCCTGATGGAATTGGCACCTTTCCCTTGCGGGAGGTTGCCGGGGTCTCGTAGGGCCATATCCCTCCACCCCTCTGGATGCGTACTGCTATGTGGAACGGCAGTATACATGCCGCGTAACGGACCCCGGAACCCGGTGTTCAGACTCCCGCATGGCTGCGACCTCATCCGATCCGCTCGCCCGCCTCGAGGCGGCCCTAGGGCTCGGCCCGACCGTGCCCGCGAAGCGGATGCTGATCATCGTCAATCCGTACGCGACGACGGTCTCCGACCGCCTGAAGAACCTCGTCGTGTACGCGCTGCGCGGCAGCTACCACGTCGACGCGATCGACACCGAGGCCCGCGACCACGCGACCGAGCTGAGCCGCCAGGCCGCGATCGACGGCTACGACGTGGTCGTTGCGTTCGGCGGCGACGGCACGATCAACGAGGCGGCGAACGGCCTGGCCGGCTCTGAGACGCCGCTGACCTGCCTGCCGGGCGGCCGCACGAACGTCTACTGCCGGCTGCTCGGGATCCCCACCGACGTCGTCGATGCGACCGAGCATCTGCTGCGGCTCGCCGACGACTGGCGGCCGCGTCGCGTCGACCTCGCGCGGATCAACGACCGGTGGTTCACGTTCTCGGCCGGCGTCGGGCTCGACGCGAGCGTCGTCGAGCGGGTCGACGCCCACCCGCGGCTGAAGGCGCGTGTCGGAGAGTGGTACTACACGGCGACCGCCGTGTCGGTGTTCAACCGTCGCTACCTGTTCACGCCCCCGCGGTTGGAGGCCCAGCTCGGGAACGAGCGGGTGCGAGGCGTCACCGCGATCGTCCAGAACGCCGCCCCGTACACGTACTTCGGCAATCGCCGCGTCGACATCGGCGACGGCGCGACGCTAGACAGCGGCGATCTCGCGGGCGTGATCCTGCGCCGCGCGAGCCCGATCGACGTCCCCACCGTGCTGTGGCGCGCCCTGTCGGTGCGCGCTCGAGTGTCGAACCACCGGCGCGTCGAAGGGTTCACGGGCCTTGACCAGCTGCGGATCCGCTCGCTCGACGAGCGTCCGCTGCCGCTGCAGGTCGACGGCGACTACATCGGCGAGGCCGACGAGGCCGTGTTCACGGTCACGCCCCGCGGGATCGCTGTCGTCGCTTAGCCGTTCGGGCCGCAGGGGGTGAAAACGACCGGCGTCCAGGCTCAGGGGTGGCATGGATCGCGACCGAGCGACGCTCGCCTTCGCTGCTGAACACAAGCTCGTGCTCGCCGCGCAAGTCGGGGTGCTCTTGGGCGTCTCCGAGGAGTCCGCGGCACGGCGGCTGCGCGCGCTCGGCAAGGCGCGACTGGTACTCGAGGACCGTCCTTACGCCGGTCATCCCGCGTGCTACCAGGTGGCCGGCGCCGGGCTGCGCGCGATCGGCAACCGGCTCGGCGCGCCGAAGCCACTCGACCGCGCGCACTACCGCCACGACGTCGGCGTCGGCTGGCTGTGGCTCGCGGCGCGCGCCGGCGTGTGGGGCGAGCTCGCCGCGCTGGTCAGCGAGCGGACGATGCGCTCGCGTGACGGGGCCGCCCAGCATCACCCCGTCGCGACGGCGCCGAGCCGGCTGGGCGTGCGGCTCGGCGGCTACGGGCCGGCCGGTCGCGAGCGGTTGCACTACCCCGACCTCCTGCTCGTCGACCGCGACGGCCGCCGGATCGCAGTCGAACTCGAGCTGTCCGCCAAGGATCGGCCGCGTCGCGAGAAGATCCTCGCCGGGTACGCCGCCGACGCGCGGATCGACGCCGTCCTGTACCTCGTCGACCGGCCGGCGATCGGCGCCGCGATCACCGCATCGGCGCGGCGCGTCGGGATCTCGGACCTGGTCCACGTCCAGCCCGTGCAATGGGGTAAGGACGCGCCGCCGGCGGGACGCGGCCGCACGGCGCCGCGGACGCACCCGCGGGCGCCGGCACGGGCCGCGAGGGAGGCCGGCCGGTGAAGCGCCTGCGCGCGGCTGGACGCCTTGAACGCCGTCCGTACTGGCTGATGTTGATCCTCATCGGGATGCTCGTGTGGCAGTCGGCGGCGGCGACCGCGGCGCTCGTCGCGGTTGGGATCGCCGGTCTGACGCTGCAGGCGTCGCTCGAGGCACGCGGCCGGCGCCTGGGCGCGAACGCGGCGGCACCGGCCGACGGAGTCGTACTCGGGATCGACAGCGGCGGCGAGCGGGTCGTGCTCACCGACCCCCAGCTCTCCGCCCATGGACTGATCCTCGGCGCCGCTGGCGCGGGCAAATCGACGACGCTGCTCGCGATCCTTACCGACCGCGTCCGGCGCGGCGGCTCGGTCGTCGCGATCGACATGAAGGGATCGCCGGAGTTCGCCCGCGAGCTCGGGCGCGCGGCCACCGCGGCGGGGCGGCCGTTCCGATGCTGGACGCTCGACGGGCCGCGCCGCTGGAACCCGCTCGAGCACGGCAACGCGACCGAGCTCAAGGACAAGCTGATCGCGACGGAGCGGTTCTCCGAGCCGCACTACCAGCGTGCCGCCGAGCGATATCTGCAGACGGCGATCCAGGTGCTCGGGCGCGCGCACCCGGCCATCGCCGACGCTCGCCGGTCGTCGCGGCGATGGATCCGCGCCGGCTGGCGCGGATGCTGCGGGCTCGGACGGTCCGTTCGCCGAGCGTGTGCAGGACTACCTCGAGTCGCTCGGCCCAGACCAGCTGAGCGCGGTCAATGGTCTCGCGACCCGGCTGGCGCTGCTGAGCGAGTCGCACGCCGGCGAGTACCTGACCGGCGGCGAGGGCGCGATCGACCTGCGGCGGGCGCTGGCGGGCCCGGAGGTCGTCCTGTTCAGCCTCAACTCGAGCAGCTACGCGGGTCTCTCGGCACAGGTCGGGACGCTCGTCGTGCAGGACCTCGTGGCGGCCGCCGGCGACCGGCTGGCCAGAGGGGTGCCGGGCCAGGCGATCATCGGGATCGACGAGTTCTCCGCGCTCGACTCCGACAACGTCGTCGCGCTGCTCGCGCGTGGCCGCGAGGCACGAGTGCCGGTGCTGCTCGCGACGCAGGAGTTCGCCGATCTCGAGCGGGCGGGGCGCGGCGTCCGGGACCAGGTCTCCGGCGTCACCGCGGTCAAGATCGCCCACCGCCAGGACGTCCCTGCATCGGCTCGGATGATCGCGGAGATGGTCGGCACCCGGCGCGTGTGGGAGAGCACCATCGGCCTGCGCCGTCACCCGCTGCTCGGCACGCGCCAGTCGGGATACGCAACCCAGCGCCAGGTTGAGCGGTTCATCATCGACCCCAACGAGATCAAGTCGCTGCCCACCGGCCACGCGGTCGTGATCACGAAGCTGCCGGAGGCGCGGGCGCGGACGGTGCGGGTGACGCCGCGCCACCGGATCGGGGCGCCGAGCGCTAGACGCGCCGAGCTACGGGCTGCTGAACCCGCGCACGAGGCCGCTCTCCGCAGACACCGTGACGTTTCCGGAGGAGCCGTGCAGCGTCAGCATGAGCGACTCGCGGCCTTGCGCGATGAAGCCGGTGCCAGAGGCGGAGCCCGTGACCCGGACATGACCGAGCTGACGCACGCTCCCCGCGGCCGCGATCGTGTATCGCTTGCCAGCGTCCGGGTTGGACGGGCCGGCAACGGTGATCGTGCCGTGGAGCGTGCCGAGCAGGCGCATGCAGCGCGCGCCACGGCGGCACCGCGCCCCGTTCAGGCTGAACGTCGCGTGGCGCACAACCGGGCCAGGCGCGGGCACGCTGATCGCGATCGAGAGCCTGCCGCCGTCGCCCCGGTAGACGCCATTGGCCGCCGAGATCGTCCCGGTGAACGCGTCGCGCGCCGGCACCGAGGCTGCGAGCGCCGATGCAGCGAGCATCGCGAGCCCGACGAGCATCGCGAACGCGACGGGTATCGCCCACCTGCGCCGGCGCACCGGCCTACCCCCCGCCCGGCGTGACGCGGTAGGCGTCGAACACGGCGTCGATGTTACGCAGCCGGCTGATCGCCTGGTCGAGCGTGCGCGTGTCGCCGACCTCGACGACGAATCGGTTCTTGACCATCGGGTGGTTGACGGTGCCGTGGAAGTCGAGGATGTTGATCCCGGCCTCGGAGAACGTGCGCGACATGTCCTCGAGCAGCCGGTGGCGGTCCCACCCCTGGACCTCGATCTCGACCCTGAACGAGGTCTCCGCATCGCCGTCCCAGCTGACCGGCGTGAACCGATCCGGGTCGCGCTTGAGCACCGCAACGTTCGGACAGTCGTCGCGATGGATCGTGATCCCGCGGCCGAGCGAGATGTAGCCGACGATCGGATCGCCGGGTACCGGACGGCAGCACTTGGCCAGCCGCAGCATCACCTCGTCGATCCCCTCGACCCGGATTCCGTAGCGCGACGAGGAGGTCGTCGGGCGGGCGCGGCGCCGGCTGGTCTGGAGCAGGTCGTCGGCCGCGGTCGGCTCGGACTCGGCCGTCTCGCCCTCCTTGAGCCGCTGCATCACCTTGTTGACGACGATCCGCGGCGAGATCTTCGCGCCGCCCAGCGCGATGTAGAAATCGTCGCCCTTGCGGAAGCCCATCTCGCGGATCACGTCCGCCAGCAGTGGCGAGCCGACGATCTTCTGCGCCGGGAGACCCTGTCGCTTGAGGTGCTCCTGGAGCAGCTCGCGGCCGGTGTGCTCGGTGTCCTTGCGCGACTCGGCCTTGAACCACGCCTTGATCTTGTTCCGCGCGCGGGTCGTCTTGACGAGCGCGAGCCAGTCGCGCGAGGGCCCGCGCTCGCGCTTGGAGGTCAGCACCTCGACGATGTCGCCCGAGCGGAGCTGGTAGGAGAGCGGGACGATCTTGCCGTTGACCTTCGCGCCGACGCAGCGGTGGCCGACGTCGGTGTGGATCTCGTAGGCGAAGTCGAGCGGCGTCGCGCCGGCGGCGAGCGACTTGACCTCGCCCTTCGGCGTGAACACGAACACCTCGTCCTCGAACAGGTCGACCTTCAGCGTCTCGACGAACTCGCGCGGGTCGGCCAGATCCTGCTGCCAGTCGAGCAGCGAGCGCAGCCACTTGAGCTTCCCGTCGGAGTTGCGCACGCCCGCGGCGCCGCCGCCGCGGCCGGAGCCGTCCTCCTTGTACATCCAGTGCGCGGCGATCCCGAACTCGGCCAGGTCGTGCATCTCGCTCGTGCGGATCTGGATTTCGAGCGGCCGGCCCTCGGGCCCGATCACGGTCGTGTGCAGCGACTGATACATGTTGAACTTCGGCATCGCGATGAAGTCCTTGAACCGCCCCGGCAACGGCTTCCACAGCGAGTGGATCACCCCGACGGCGCCGTACGTGTCCTTGACCGAGCTGACGATCACGCGCATCGCGGTGAGGTCGTAGATCTCGTTGAACTCGCGCCCCTTCTTCGTCATCTTCGAGTAGATCGAGTAGAAGTGCTTGGCGCGGCCCGAGATCTCGGCCTCGATCCCGAGCTCGTCGAGCTCCTTGCGCAGGTACTCGCCGGCCTGGCTGACGTACCGCTCGCGCTCGGCCCGCTGCTGGGCGACGAGCCCCTTGATCTCGTTGTACTTGCGCGGGTGGAGCGTCTGGAACGCCAGATCCTCGAGCTCCCACTTGATCGCGTGGATGCCGAGCCGGTGCGCGATCGGGGCGTAGATGTCGAGCGTCTCGCGCGCCTTTTCGATCTGCTTCTGCTTCGGCATCGCGCCGATCGTGCGCATGTTGTGGAGGCGGTCGGCGAGCTTGATCAGGATCACCCTGATGTCGGTCGCCATCGCGATCATCATCTTGCGGTAGTTCTCGGCCTGGCGCTCGTCGCGGGACTGGAACGTCAGCCCGGTGAGCTTTGTGACGCCGTCAACGAGGCCGGCGATCTCCTCGCCGAACGCGGCCTGGACCTCTTCCAGCGACGCGCTCGTGTCCTCGACGGTGTCGTGCAGCAGCGCGGCGCACAGCGTCTCGGTGTCGAGCCGCATCCCGGCGCAGATCTTGGCCACGCCGACCGGATGGATGATGAAGTCCTCGCCGGACTTGCGGACCTGGTCGGCGTGGTGCACGCATGAGTACACGAACGCCTCCTCGACTCGATCGCGGTCGACCGCGACGGCGGCTTGGTTCGAGTGCTCCTCGACGATCGCGAACAGATCGCCGAGCAGTCTCCGCTCGGCTGCGGTGAGCTCGGCGCTCTCGACCGCGGTTGCGCCCGCGGGTGCTCGAGGCGGTCGATCGGCGGCCGCGTGGTGGCGATGACCTTCGTCGCGCCGCTCTCGTGCTGCTCGCCGCCGCGCGTCAGCCGCTTCGCCGCAGATTTGCGCTGTTCAGGTATCGCTGTCCGTCCTCATATCTCTTTGCGTAGACCCTGAACGACGGCGAGCGTTCGAGTGCGGTGGGGCCGACGCCCGCCAGCGCCAGGGCCGGCAGATCCCGGTCGAGGCTGACGAGCTCGAGCTCCGCGAGCACCCTTACGAGCCTGCCGGCCAACCGCGCCGGACGGCCGTGTGGGCCGTCGCCGCGGAGCACTTGCTCGAGCTCCTCACCGGTCACCTTCCCCCGTTGCCTCAGGCTTCGGTAGAGGGCGGCGAGTTAAGCGCGGAGACCGTACTCCAACTCATGCATCTGCTCAGCAAAGCGTAGCTCAGCCTCGCCCCACGCCAAATGGACGAACCCGCTACCTGCGCGCAGCAGCTCCCCGGAACCGGGCTCGACGGGGGGTCGAGCGCGACCAGCGAGGCGTGACCGCGGGCGAGCGCCGGCTCGCGCCCGAGCGTGTGATACGAGACGAGCGCGAACCCGCCGGCCCGCTCGGCGAGGCCGCGCAGCCGCCGCGCAACGTCAGAGCAGACGGCGAGCACGGGCTCCGAGCACGAGATCGCGTCCGCGAGCACCGCAAGCGGGCTCTCGCCGCGCCGGTCGACAACGACGCGATCGCCGGCCGGGACGAGGGGCGTGTCAGCGAGCGCCTGGCCGAGCTCGCTGAATGCCGCAGCGAGGTACTCGCCATCGGCGGGCTCCCCTATCACGTCGATCCGCCCGGCGCTGCACGGACGGCTGTGGCGGAGCACGAGCCGCGGCTCGACGGCGCCGTTCCAGACGTTGCGTTCGAGCCGGAAGGCGGCGTCGAGCGCCGCCGCGGGGTTATCCCCGAGCGCGTCTTCGCAGCCGAACGCTACCGCCCGCGCGCTGGCCCCGCCCGAGATCACCGAGAAGCGGGCGTGCTGCCCCTCCTCCCCCATCCCCCGCAGATCGGCGAACCGCGCGCCCGGACGAGCAGCTGCGCGGACGGATTCCCGAGCCCGCACGGCTCGAGCAGCCGGAGCTCCTCGGCGAGCGCGAGCCCGAGCTCCGATCCGGACACGATCGCGTCGACTCGCTCGATCGGCTCAAGCACCTCTGGCGTCAGAACCGCTTCGGCATGACGCTCGATCGCCTCGCGCAGCTCCTCGACTCGGTCGGGAGAGACGGTCAGGCCGGCCGCCGCGCGGTGGCCACCGTAGGACTCGAGCGTCCCGGCGGCAGCGTGCAGAGCGCCGAGCAGGTCGAAGCCGGAGATGCTCCGGCCAGAGCCATGACCCGGCCCGTCGCCGTCGAGCGCGATCAGAATCGCCGGCCGGTGATACCGCTCGACAATTCGCGAAGCAACGATCCCGACGACCCCCTGGTGCCAGCCCTCCCGCGCGAGCACGTACGCGTACCGATCGCCGAGCGCTGCGACTGCAAGAGCGAGCGACCGCACGCTCCGGTCGCCCAGGCATCCACGAATGCTACGCAAAAGGCAATCGGGGCCTGGAAAATGTCTTCCTTCTTGGAGTACATATGACTACGACTGGTTTAGTAAGATATGCAAGCGCTCTGGTTGCACTCGCGATCTGCTCGGCGTGCGGCGCCGGCTCGCCGGTTGCGCCGTCAAACGCTGCAGCCAACGTAAGATACGTCGGCAGGATGCTCTACTTGAACGGAAGGCCGGTGACCGCGGCACGCGTGAATCTGAGCCCGCCGGCGCCTTATGCGCCGACCCTTCCTGACCGCGCGCCGAAGAACTTTGAGTATGTCATCAACAACTACGGTACCTATGCCGGCATCTTTAAGTACCCGCAGGCCGATCGGGAGATCGGTATGATCAATAACGCCGGTGGTCAAGGGTGCACGAACGTCCTCTATGGCTATGGAAAGGCGACCTTCTGGAACGTCGCGGGCCAGTCCCAGATCACGGAGTACAAGGTCCCCGCGACGCCGATTAAGACGCTGTCTGTCGCCTATGCTTTCCCATCCAGCTGCGCCATGGATGCCGCCGGTGACCTCGCAGTCGGGATCTTGTATTCTTCGGGTCCGGGCGGAGGCGACGTCGTCATCTTCAAGCACGCGAGCGGCTCGGGCAAAGCTTATACCACGCCGTTGGGCGAAGAGTTCTTCGACGGCTACGACAACCAGGGAAATCTCTATGCCGACGGCTTTACCGGCAACCGTTCGGGCTTCGCGCTTACCGTGCTCCCGAAGGGCGGCAATAAGTTCTTGTTAGTCACAACGAGCAACACCGTGCGGTTTCCAGGGTCCGTACAGTGGGACGGCACGTACCTGACCGTCCTCGATCAGAACGTGAACGCAATCTATCGGTACGCGGTCAGCGGAACAAAGGCGAGGTTGAAGGGCACGGTGCATCTCACGGGTGCCGGCGACTGCGCGCAGTCCTGGATCGTCGAAGGCATCGTCTACTGCGGAGATGCGGGTAATGACAACGGCGAGGTTTTCAAATACCCGGCCGGCGGTTCACCGATTGCGGTGCTTACGGGCGGCTTTGACACTCCCCTTGGCGTGGTGGCGGCTGCTCGGTAACCGTTTACGCCGCGAACTTCTTTCACGTCGTCCATCACATTCCCGGCGACATAGACGTTAGGCTTGGCATTAGGCAACTCGCCATCGCACCTTCTTTGGGTGGAGAGGAGCAAAATGTCAATCAGAATTTCCGTCACCGCCGTTTATGCGCCAGTCGCATTCGCGGCCGCCGCCGTCCTCTCGGGGTGTGGCGGGGGCGCTTCATCATCGAGCTTTGCGCCCTCAGCATCGACGCAGCAAAGCGTTGCACGATCAGGGTCGAGCGTGCGAACAAAGAGAGACGAAACACGCTACGATCTCGTTACGCTCGACTCGCTTGGTGGAAGCGTTAGCTTCGCCATCAACGTCAACGACAGCGGCCAGATCAGCGGCACATCGCTTTTACCAGGGAATACGGTCGAGCATGCCCAGATCTGGAAGATCCACCGCACACGATCGATCTCGGCACGCTGGGCGGTCCGAACAGTGCGGTTTTCCAGTATAGCCATGGTAGGGAGGGGCAGTTCGTGGGGTGGTCCGAGACCACGGGAACCGACCCGTATGGCGAAAACTTCTGCGGTTTCGGTACTTCACATGTTTGCCTCGGGTTTAGCTGGCAACGCGGCAAGCTGCGGTCACTCCCGACGCTTGGCGGGAATAACGACAACGCCAACGACGTGAACCATCGCGGCCAGATCGCCGGTGCCGCCGAGACCAGTACCCAAGACTCGAGCTGCACCCCGCCGCACGTCCTTGATTACCTCGGCGTTATCTGGCAGCCCAACGGCAAGATTACAACCTTGCCGCCATACTCCGGCGATACCGTCTCATATGCCTACACGCTGAATCAGTCCGGGCACACTGCTGTGGGGAATTCAGGCTCGTGCGCCGCTCCATCGACTCACGCGCTGCTCTGGCAAAACGCCTCATCGCCGATCAACCTCGGCAGCCTCGGAGGCACGGTCAACGTGGCCTTGGACGTCAACGAGCGCGGTCAAGTCGTCGGCAACTCGGACCTTTCCGGAAACGCGACGACTCGTAGCTTTCTCTGGCAAAATGGCACTATGAGCGATCTCGGCACGCTACGCGGCGACGTCGCTAGCTTTACCGGTGGGATCAACAATGAAGGGCAGGTCGTCGGCGAATCGTGCGACGCGAGCGGAAACTGCCGGGGCTACCTCTGGCAGGGTGGGTCAATGACCGATCTCAATACGCTCATCCCGCCGAACAAGGACGTAAATGTGCTATTTGGCGGCAACATCAATGATCGCGGCGAGATCGTCGGAGCAACCGTCGACACACAGGGTGTAGAGCGCGCGGTCCTGTTGCTACCGCACGAATCGGGCGGCGTTTCACGTACCGGTGCCTCCGCGCCTAGGCTTATGCTACCGGAAAGCCTGCGAATGCGACTTCGGGACCTCCGTGTCCGCGTCCGGGCTCTTCACCCGCCTGAAGCTAGTCCTTGAGTGCTTCGTGCAGGAGTGAGATCGAGATCGAGCCTTCGCCGACTCCGGAGGCGACTCGCTTGACGCTGCCGCTGCGCACGTCGCCGACTGCGAAGACGCGGGGAAGCGTCGTTTCGAGCAAAAAGGGCGGGCGGGCCAACGGCCAGTTCGCCTGTTGCAGCTCCCGCGGCATAAGCGCGGGGCCGGTTTTGATAAAGCCCTTCTCATCGAGGACGACGCAGCCGTCGAGCCACGCCGTATTCGGCGCGCCGCCCGTCATCAGAAAGACGTGGCGGATCGGGTGCTCTTCGGTCTCACCGGTTCGGTTGTTACGCCAGTGCACGGCTTCGAGGTGCTCGTCGCCGTCGAGCGCGACGATCTCGGTGTGCGGCCGCACCTCGATGTTGGGCGTCTCCTCGATGCGCGCAACGAGATAGCGCGACATTGTCGCGGAAAGGCCGTCGCCGCGAATCAGCATGTACACGCGCCGCGCGCGCTCGGAGAGAAACACGGCGGCTTGGCCGGCGGAGTTGGCGCCGCCGACAACGATCACGTCCTCCCCGCCGCAATAATCGGCTTCGATCTTCGTGGCCGCATAATAACAACCGGCACCCTCGAAGCGCGGCAGCTCCGCCAACGGCAGCTTGCGATACTCGACGCCGCTGGCGATCACGATGCTCCGGGTGGGAACGCGCCGGCCGTCGTCGATCTCCACCGTGTACGGGTGCTCGTCGCAATGTAACCGCACGCCGGCGGCAAGCAGCATCTGCGCGCCAAACTTCTCCGCCTGCGCGAAGGCGCGCCCGGCGAGTTCTTGACCCGAAACGCCGGTGGGGAAACCGAGGTAGTTTTCGATGCGCGAACTGTTGCCGGCTTGGCCGCCGGGTGCGGTCGTCTCGATCATCAGCGTGTTGAGGCCTTCCGACGCGCCGTACACGGCCGCCGCCAAACCCGATGGGCCCGCGCCGATGATGACGAGGTCGTGCACCTTGGCGGGATCCACCGCCTCGTTGAAGCCAAGGCACTCGGCGACCTTGCGATTGGGCGGATTGCGAAGCACGTCGCGCCCCTGACAGATCAGCACCGGGATCTCGCCGACGTTGACGTTGAACGCGTCCATGAGGTGCTGCACGTCTTCGTGGCCGTCGAGGTCGACGTATTGGTACGGATGGCCGTTGCGCGTGAGAAACTCCTTGAGACGCAGCGTGTCCCGCGAGTGCGCGGATCCGACCAGCACGACGTCGCCGAGGTTCGCGCCGACGAGCGCCAGACGCCGGCTGATGAACGCGCGCATGACGATCTCGTTGAGCTCGGCGTCGGCCTGCACCAGCGCAAGCATGCTCTGCCGGTCGAGCTCGATCACCTCGCCGAGTCTGCTGACGCGGATGCGGAAAAGCGCCGCGCGCCCCGAGAGCACGCTGATCTCGCCGGTGAAATGTCCCGGCGACACGACGGTCACGAGCGCTTCGTCTTCGAAGTCTCGCACGGGAGGGCGAACGGTCTCGAGCTCGCCCGACAATACGACGAAGAACGGAATGACACGGTCACCGGCGTCGACGAGGACCTCCCCCTCACGCACGATGCGTTTACGGCCGCGCGCGGCGAAGCGTGCGATCTGCGCCGGCGTCAGCGTAGGAAAGGTCCGCCCGTCCTGCGGAAGGAGTGGATTCACCCAGTCGCTATCTCGCTGAGCGTCGTCATATCGGCGTCGCTGAGCTTCAGCGACGCGGCGCCGAGGTTCTCCTTGAGGTGTTCGACCTTGGAGGTACCCGGAATCGGCAGGATCACCGGAGATTTCGCCAGGAGCCAGGCCAGCGCGATCTGCGACGGCAGCGCCTTGTGGCGGTGCGCGATTTGCGCAAGCGAACCGGCGTGATTGGCGAGATCTCCCGTCGCGAGCGGGAACCACGGAATGAATGCGATGTTCGCGCGCGTGCAATACTCGACGACGTCTTGGGACTCGCAGTCGGTGAGATTGTAGAGATTCTGCACCGACACGATTTGCGCCAGTTGACGTGCGGCTTCGATCTGCTCGATGCCGACGTTGGAGAGGCCGATGTGGCGGATCTTGCCTTCGTGCTGCAGCTCGACGAGGGTTCCGACCTGATCGTGGAACGGCACCTTGGGATCGGGACGATGCAGCTGGAGAAGGTCGATGCGATCCAACCGCAAGCGCTTGAGGCTACCCTCGACCGCTTCGCGCAGGTGCCGCGGCCGGCCGTCGGGCTCCCACTTCCCGGGGCCGGGCCGCACGAGTCCGGCTTTCGTGGCGATGACGAGATCGGCGGGATATGGATGGAGCGCTTCGGCGATCAGTTCTTCGGAAACGTGCGGGCCGTAGGAGTCGGCCGTGTCGATGATCGTGACGCCGAGCTCGACCGCGGCTTTGAGGACCGCGATCGATTCATCGTGGTCGGCCGGCGGTCCCCAGATGCCGCTGCCGGTAATGCGCATCGCGCCGAAGCCGAGGCGATGAACCGGCAGATCCCCGCCGATCTTAAACGTGCCGCTCGCGGCCGCGGGACGAGCGGAGGCCGCGGTTGTTTGTGACGTACTCATACCACATCGAAGGTACCAAGAACGCTGGCGGTTTCAACCGACGGCTAGGATGCCTAGCGCGTCCACGCATACCGCGCTGGAGATCGTCACATATCCGTGTCGGGCGGTCCCGAGTACTTGGCGTGGATGAAGTATTCTTTCGAAAGCTGCGATGGAATCTTGTGGAAAGTGAGCGGTGGCTGCGAGTAGTTGAAGCAGTCGATGATACTGGCCGCCCGCGAATCGCTCGTGCCGAGCTGCCCCAGGCTCCAGTTGTCTTCGACGTAGCGCAGGATGCTCCCGAACTCGTAGTTCGTCCTAGAAATGTAGCCAGGCTTGGCATAGGCGGAGACGATGATCGCCGGCACGCGGAAGCCCAGGCCGCCGTAATCCATCACCTTGGGCGGCATGTTGTCGTAAAGCCCGCCCCAGTCGTCCCAGACGATGACGATCGCTGTGTGCTGCCAGTAGTTGCTCTGGCCGATCGCGTTGACGATGCTCGCGGCCCACGATGGGCCCGTGTCCGAAGACGTACCGGGATGGTCGGACTCGTTCTGGTCGGGGATCACCCACGACACCTGCGACAACGTCCCCTTCGAGATGTCGTTGAAGATCGCGGTCTGCGGCGTGGCGATGTTCGCCTTCCACTCCGGGCCGTTGCGCACGGGCCAGATGACGTCGAAGGCGCTCAAGAGTTGCCCGTATGGTTTATTGAACGCCGGCTGGTAGTATTTCCACGTAACGCCCTTGGCGTCCATCAGGTCCCGCAGTGTGGGATACTTCAGCTTGAATTTTTTCGAGCATGGGAATGGTCCGCGCTCGCGCAGCTGCACGTTCTGCTTGCTCACGAGATGCGTGATCGTACCCGACACGGCGTCGCAGCCCCACCAGCAGCGGCCGCAGGTCGGGAAGTCGATCATCGCCTCGTCCCGGTCGACCTCGGTGCCGCCGCGAATCAGGTCCTGATGGGCGGTGAAACTGTCGCTGCCCTGGGTCGTGAACATGTGCTCCGCTAAGGCATACTGCTCGGCCATGTCCCAGTACGGCACGATCTGCGACGGGTCCGTGTACTGATACGGATACGTGCACTCGGGAATGCTGCTGCCGAACGGCACCAGGTCGAAGCCGTCCATGCTCCCTTTATCGCGCGCCGTCTGGTACCCGGAATACTTATGATTGAGGTCCTTGGGGATGTCGAGCGGCACCTTATTCAGCGGGATCGTTCCGGCCTTGATCGGCGGACTGCAGTTGGGATTTGCCGCGACCTTGCCGACCGTCGTCCCGTCGCCACCCGGATACGTGGCAAAGAGATCGTTGAAGGTGCGGTTTTCCTGAACGACGATCACGACGTGCTCGATCGGCGAGCCAGTATGGCGGCTCGATCCCTGCTGTGTAGCGGGGACCGAGTTCGAGCCGCCGCCGCACGCGGCGGTCGCCGCGCCGGCGAGCATCAAAAACGCGATGGTCCGAAAACGCATGGCCGCCTCTTTCAATGGTGAGGCGGCGCACTTCTCGTTACTGCGTTCCTATCCTTTGATTAGCATTGGTCAACAAATAGATCTTGTCGGCGTGACGTATCCCGAGCGCCCGCTGATCGTAGATGATACCGACGTACTGACCGGCCTTGATGGCACTCATTTGGTACGTCGTCTTGCCGTTGGCCGAGAAAACCTGGTCGAACTTCGGCACGATCGTGAAGCTCAGCACCTGCTTCGTCTTGGGATCCTGAACCTTAATATTGGTGGACGAAACGTGAACGGTAATGCCGTAAAACGTCGAGTTTTGAGCCGCCGCGACGCTCTGCGCCGCCGCGAAGGCCGGCGCGAGTGCCGCCGCCAGCGCGGCGGCCCGAAGAATGGGCATGTGCATCATGCTATGCGGTGTACCCCGCTGGCGGGCGGTCTATGCCTTGCCGCCGCCGAAGGGCGGCCTCTAGTGGAAGCGACGCTTTTTGCCGACGGCGGGTCGCGCGGCAACCCCGGTCCTGCCGCCAGCGCCGCGGTCCTGATCGCGCCCGATGGCGAGCTGCTCGAAGAGATCGCCGCCTATCTCGGCGTGGCGACCAACAACGTCGCTGAATGGACCGCGCTCTTGCTGGGTTTGGAGGCCGCGAGCAAGCGCGGAATCCGCCGGCTGCAGGTGCGCTTGGACTCGGAGCTCGTCGTGAAGCAGTTGCGTGGCGAGTATCGCGTCAAGCATGCCGCTCTGCAGCCGCTCCATCGGCAGGCGATGAAGCTCCTGCGCGCATTCGAGAGCGTCGCTGTCGCGCACGTGCCGCGCAAGGAGAACGTCATGGCCGACCGCCTGGTCAATCGAGTGCTCGACCAGGAAGCGAACGCGCCGGTAAAGTAGGGCCGCTGATCATGCGCCGTTTCCCCATTGGGCTCTTCATCATCGTCCTCTCGGCGGTGATGCTTTTCTTGGGGTGGCGCATCTACGGGCCGGGCGAGATGGGCCGCTTCGCACCGGCGATCCACGCGCAGCACGCGCCGAGCGAGCTATACGCGCGGATGACCATCAAGTATCCGAAGCCGCCGATCTATCAAGAATCGTACCGGATGTCCGATGTCGAGGGCGTGTCGCTCTTCGAGTATGAAGTTCGCGGCTATAGCGGGCACGTGATCACCGTCAAGGCGCCGGCGGCGCGCGTGTACGACGTGAGCTTCTTTTTCGGACTATTGGGGCAAGATGGGATCTGGCAGCTCGTCGATAAGCCGCCGCTCCCCGAGCCCGACGCTTTCTACACGGTCTACGTCAAGCAGCTCGCAGACTACAAACAGGGCGATCGGACGGTGACCTTCACCAACCCGCAATACTGGGCCACGAAGGCCGGGCGGCAATTCAACATCGATCTCTCCAAGGGCGTGCCGAAGGATCTGTTGCGCCTGGAGAGCTCGCAGGTCGCCGACCCGCGCTACGCGCAGATCGTCCAGGCCTTCCGGGACTTCGGACCGGACGAGTTTCGCCGTAACGTGGCGGCGGCGCAGGCCCGGATCCGCGGGCTGCACGGCTAACGCGTGCGGACTCGCTTCGCCGTCAGGATTTCGATGTGCGTCGCGCTGCTCGCGGCGCTGCTGTTCGTCGGGTACGAGGCGGCCGAGAGCCCCGGCAACCAGCTCTTCGGTAAGACGCTGGTGAGCGGTCCGAAGAACCAGCGCGTCGTCGCGCTCACCTTCGACGACGGCCCGAACCCGCCGTACACGGCCGAGATCCTCGACGTGCTGCACGCCGAGCGCGTGCACGCGACGTTCTTCGTCGTGGGGCGCGCGGTGCAGGCGTACCCGCAGCTCGTGCGCCGCGAGGCCGCCGCCGGAAACGCGGTTGGCAATCACACCTGGAATCACGGTCACCTCGTGCTGTACGACGAAACCGGGCTCCGCCGCACGCTGCAGCGCACCGACGCGGCGATCTTCGCGGCGACCGGACATCACACGCAGATCATGCGTCCGCCGTTCGGTTCGCGTGACTGGCTAGTGCTCGGCGAAGTCCGCAAGTTGGGCTACACGCCGGTGATGTGGTCGGTGCCGCTCGCGAACGACTGGGAGGATCCGCCCCCGCGCGTGATCGCGGCGCGCGTGCTGCGCTACGCGGGCGACGGCGCGATCATCACGCTGCACGACGGCAACCGCGGAATCGTCTGCGCGCGTATGCACGCGGCGCGCCTGTGCGATCGCAGCTCCGACGTCGAAGCGACGCGCCTGATCGTGGACACTCTGAAGAAGCGCGGCTATCGCTTCGTCACGATACCGGAACTGTTGCGCATGGATTCGGCCCATCGGCGTGGGCAGGTGACGCAGTTGGTATCCCGCAAGTAACATGCGCCACATAAGGAGGTTGCAGTGAAGCTACTTCTCAGCCGCGGAACGCGCCCGTATCTGGCGGGTCTAGTTGCGGGAATCTTATTCATTGCCGGCTGCTCGAGCGGCCAGTCCGTACCGAGCGGCGGGCCGGGCTCAGGCCTCTCGCCGTCCTCGAACACGGCAGCGTTGGGCGTCAGCGGCACGCCGTCGCAGGGCTTTGCGCCCGATGCGTGCACGAATCCGAAAATACTCAAGGTCTGCTTGAAACCGGGCGGCAGCGTGAAGCTCGGCGTGAAGCTCACGTGCCACAAACATAGCGTGACGGTTTCCTGCGGTAAGGTCACCTGGTCGACGAAGATGAGCCATGCCGGCCTCAAGGGCACGTTCAAGCCCAACCCCGGAAACCCGACGACCGAAAGCGTGACGGCCACCAAGTCGACGCCGAAGGGGCATTACTCTCAAACCATATCGTTTAGGTGTTCGGCGCTGAAGAACTGCAAAGGCTCCGCCAAGGGAGCAGTCTGGGTCATCTAGCTTCGGAATCACATTCGTCTATGCGTAGATCCGCCCGCGTAGCTGAATGAATCCGTTCGGATGGCGGTTGCCGGGATCGTGATGGGTCCAGTGGACGACCGGCAGCCGCCCTGGATCGTGGACCATCTCGCCGCAGACCTCGATCGTATCGCCGGCGCGCACCGGGCAGCGTGGCGCGATGCTCACGTTGTCGACGACCTCGATTCTCCCGGCGCTGCTGAGTACGTCGAAGGCCTCGTGCTCGCAATGCGTGCGCGAACCGTAGAAAAAGCGCGGCCGCGATGCGACCGTCGCAGTGAAATCGACCCGCGCCGGCGCGGTGCCGGCGTAGGCGGCAGCCAAATCCATTGGTGCTCCGATCACTCGGGGCGGGTAGAACGGCAAGTGATGGAGCGGTTCTGGTGAGGACGATTCGAACCGCGCGCCTACGCCTGGAGCCGGTAACGGCGTCGAACGCCGGAAAGCTCTGGGATGCGCTCCAGGAGCCGGACCTACGCGACTATCAGGACCTGCCCGACGTCAACCGCGCGCAGTTCGTGCGCACGGTGGGCAGCCGTCCGACGCGCTTCGGCCCGGGCGCGACCGGGCGCTTCGAATGGCTCGTGCATCCCGTCGACGGAACCGAGATGATCGGATGGGTCTCGCTACGCATCTCGGAGTCGAGCCGCTCGACGGCGGAGATCGGCTACAGCGTGGTGCGCGCGCACCGCGGTCGCGGCTTTGCGACCGAGGCCGTATCGGCGCTGGTGAATGAGGGCTTCCGCCGCACGCGCGTGCAAAAGATGCGCGCGTACTGCCTGCCGGAAAACCTTCCGTCGCGCGCGGTGCTGCGCCGCAACGGCTTCGAAGATGAAGGCATGCTTCCGCGCGGCGCGACCGTCGGCGGAAAACCGGTCGACGTGATGCTCCACTCACTCGACCGCTCTCACTGGTCCTCCCAGTGTCACCCTGATGCTCCCCTGTCATGCTGAGCTTCCACTGTCATGCTGAGCCAGAGGACGTGATCTCTCGTAGCGTTTGCGCGTATACGTCGAAGCCCGGCCGTAACTGGAGCGCCCTTTCGTAGCACTCTTTTGCGGCGGCGAGGTCGCCGAGCGTGCGAAAAGCAGCGCCGAGGTTCGCGAAGGGATGTGGCGACCAAGGTGCTAGGTCGCAGGCTGCGGTCAAGAGGCTAACAGCTGCGGGCGCGTTGCCTATCTCTAGAAAAAATAGTCCCCCGTTGACGTACAGGTCTTGGGCCAGAACGCCGCAGCTCCAGCACAATTTGGGTTCTTGAAACGGAACGGTTGGCCGTAAGTCCGCATCGAACTTGCAGTGCACGTGCGGCAGGCGACGCAAGGCTTCGAGGTAGAGCTCGCGCGTAGCCTGCGCGAGATCGGACGGCCTCTCCTGGCTCGAGCGTAACGCCATATGGAAAGTTTGTGCGAACCCGCCCGGTCGCATCGCGGAAATAAATGCCCGATATTCGGCGGGATCTACGCCGAGCGCTGCGACGCCGGCGTACAGCGGGCTTGCAAAGCTCGTGCCCAAAAGGCCGCTAAACTCTTCCAGTGATAGATCCCAAGTTGGGGACTCCTTGCCCGTAGTGGTGGCTGACACGACTTCTAAGATCGCCTCGGGGCTTCTCCGAACGGCCCTCTCGGTGCGTTGAAATCCTACCGAAATTACACCCTCCGCGCGCGCCGGGCAGAAAACCATATGCGCATCGTTGCCGGCAGCGGCGAAGACCATATGTTTGCTCGACGCGCCTCGGGCGGCTTTACAAATCTCACATGGTGGCACGTCGGGAACGACGCGGTCGAGCCATTCACGGAAGTGATCCATAAGCTCGAGACCCAGGCCGGGCAGTGCGGAAAGGCCGAGATCGGGCAATTCCTTAGACACACCCAAGCTGAGGTTAACGATGTTGGTATCCGTTGCCGCAGCTGCGTCGATGGCGCGCGTAACCGCGTCGACAGTCGGGCCGCGATTATCCATGATCGGATAGATGTCGAGCTGAGCCTCGGGTGCCACCATGAGGATCAAGAGCGCCACGGCGGTTCCGTGATCGTGGCTGGGTGCATCGGTATCCCAAACGTATTCAATTCGTTTGGCGAGATACGGCATCGTGACATCGCACAGCGCGTCGACGATCGCTATTTTACTTCCCGCACCTCGCGCACCCAAAGAGTGAGCGTGTTCGATCGCGTTCCAAAAATCGGTACCGGGCGGAGGAGCGTGTTCTCCGCTGTCACGGTCGAATCCGTCGACGATCCTTTTCGACTCGGAGCTTCCCGCCTCGAGGCTAACGACGCATTCCATTGGGTCCTACTTGTCGGTGTAGTCCTCGGTGGAGATCTCCTCGAAGTCGTCATCGTCGGGCTGGGATTCGGACTCGGTCGGGGCTTCCAGCAATTGTACCCTCCCGCGAATAACGTCCCACAATCGGAAGCCGTATGCTGTAACGGAGATTGGACCGCTTGCGCGTTGGGAGTCGTAACCGGCGGCATTCTCTAACGACACAGAAACGCTCGCGTCCGCAATGTCGATGGCGCCAAGAGCCTTCGCGTTACCCGCTAACGTGACGGAGCCGTTTTTCGACTCGGATATGAGCACTCGGAAGTTGCCGGCGGTGTGCACGACCGCCGCGAGCACCATGCCCTTCGGCCAATCCTCGCGACGGTCACGAATATATCGGCGGACCTCGTATAGATTATCGATCGTGTGCCGAGTAAGATCTGCCGAGGCAAAGATCACCGCGCCCTTGCCGCCAAAGCTGATCTTTACCTTCGCATTAACGTTTAGCGCGCCCGGAATCGGGCTGCTCACCTCAACCGCCCCCGCCTTCGAACCCTTGGACATGAACAGGTAAGGATTCTTGAGCGCCGTAGAGGATACTGAAAACTCTAAATCGGGATATCTGTCGGAAAGCTCTGTTTGCTTGATGAAGACGCCGCCCCTAAGCTCGCCGATATCGCCGGCGCTTATGGGATCCCCCGGCCTCCAGATTGGGAATTGCTTGATTTGGTGGCGCATTTCGGATGAATACAACGACTCGAGACTCAAGGTTGTGCCCTCCGCTCCGACAAAGCTGCGCTCCTGGAAAGTCGCGCTCCGATCGCTTCGCGCTAGATGCGGTCGACTCCGTTGAGCCGCTAGCGTGGCTCCTCTGGCCACTCGATCGTGATGCCGGCGTCGTGAAATCCCGCATAGCGTTGCGGAAGCGCCCGGCGGATATACGCGAGCAGCGGCTCGCGCACGACACTAACGACGATCCTCTCGGCCAACTCATCGATCGGCACCCACTCTACCGCGACAACATGATCACCGCCCGCATTGTCATCCTGAGCCGTTCGACTACACGTAGGGCAGGCTCCGTCGAAGGGTCAGGTAGCGACCACGCAAAACGTGGCGTTCAAAAAGCGCATCGCATCATCGTAGCTCTCGCTCGTAAATGCGGGCTCGCCATTACCCAAAGCGTCGTACGGTAGACTCCGAAACTTGTTCCACGAAAAAGGAGTGCGGACATGAGTCGACTGGCGACCTACCTTCGAAAACTGCAAGGCATCACGACCGCACGACTCGCCCGTTGCGCCGGCGTGAGCGTCGGCGCGCCGAGCGCTCCGGCCAACATCGCTTCAGCACCGCCCCGCGAAGGGAAAATCGCGACTACGATCTGGTCATCGGCAGCTCGCAGCTCCCTACATCGACAAGACCCTGCTGCCGCAGGCGGCGTTCATAAGGAACAGCCATGCCATCACGCATCCGAGCCAGCCAAATTACCCCGCGCTCTTCTCCGGTTCGACGCAAGGCGTTACGGAGGACTCCTGCCCGCACACGTTCTCAACCGCGAACGTGGGGGCAGAGCTGTCGGCCGCCTGGGACGAAGCCCCCGACAAAAACGGAAAAAATCAGATCGCGACGCTACTGATCGTGCCGATACTATTCGGTTCTGTGCACGATGGAGACGATCGCGGGCGTGGCCGGCACGGCCAACGCCCGCAAAACCTCCGACCTCGAGGGTATATGGCGCTAAAAGCAACCCCCCCGGGTTACGAGCCGACCTACGGGGCGCGATTGGACCCGAGAACCGGGGCGCGCCTGCTTGGAGGTGCCCCCTTTTTTGAGGCTAGGAGAGCTGTCCGAGCGCGGCGATCGCGGCCACGACCGGCGTGCGCAGCATGGATTCCATGCCGCCGGGCGTGTTCATAGGCATGATCTGATGAAAAAGTCCGATAAAAAGCACGAAAAGATGGGCCACTTTTAACTCCTCTGATGACGAGCGCGGGACGGACGTAGTAGATTTCTACTATGGGACATGATACATCATGGTCTATCATTTTCCTGGTCCCGAGCGGGCCGGCCAACCGCGTTTTGCAGGGGTGCCCCAGGCGGCGGGATCCCGGGGTAGCCAATTCCCCGTGGGCCTGGGACGGCCGCGATGACCGGTAAGGGTCCGATTCGCGTCCTCGCCTTACTAGACGAAACGGTCGTTGCCGGCAAGGTCAAGCCGGTGCTGACCCTCGCGCGGTACGCGCGGGGGGAAAACGAGGGGTCCGGACCCCTCGAGATCTCGATGCTCACATTTTCCCGCACGGATGGCGAAACCGAGCTGGAAAGCTCGCTGCGGAGCGAAGGCTTTGCCGTCGACGTCGTTCGCGAGAAGCATCGCTTCGATTTCCGCGTTTTTCCGCAACTACGCGCCATCATCGAGCGGCGGCGGCCGGACATAATCTGGACCCACGGCGCCAAGACGCATTTCCTCGTTCGGCTCGCGCGTTTGCACCGTACACGAGTCTGGGCCGCGTTTCACCACGGCTACACGACGACGACGCTGGCTTGGAGACTCTACAATCAGCTCGACCGATGGTCGTTGCGCGGCGCGGATTGCGTCATGACCGCATGCGACGCTTTTGCCGCCGATCTCACAACGCGCCTCGGAGTTCGATCGAATCGCCTGAGCGTGCATCGCTCGCCGATCGCGGCGAACGCTTCCAAGCCGGAGCTCGGCGTCCGGGAGGATTTTCGGCGCGAACTCGGCCTGGCGGCGGATGCGAGGCTGGTGCTTTCGGTCGGAAGGCTTTCGAGCGAAAAGGGTCACGCCGATCTCATTCGTGCGATGCCGGAGATCCGGAAAGCGTGCGGTTCGCAAACCACGTTGATCCTCGTCGGGGATGGCCCCGAAGAAGCGAACCTCGCAACGGTTTGCAATAAGCTGGGCTTGGAAGGGACGGTACGTATGCTCGGGTATCGCCGCGACGTCGACCGATGCTATGCGGCAGCAGATGTATTCGTGCTACCCTCCTACACGGAGGGTTCACCGAACGTCCTGCTGGAGGCCATGGATGCGGGCTTGCCTATCGTTGCCACGGCGGTGGGCGGCGTCGGCGAGATGATCCACGATGGAGAGAACGGACTGCTCGTGCCGGCCCGCGACGTTCCTGCGATCGCTCGGGCCGTCGCCGCGCTGCTCGGAAATGCCGAGCTTCGTTCTACCCTGACGGCCGCAGCCCGCGAATCGTTGATCGCCTATTCGCCGCAGCGGTATTACGCAGACGTACGCGCCCTTTTCGAGAAGGTCGCACGGCGCGAACGCTAACCTCGCAAGTGGAGTAAATAATCCCGATCGGTGGTTAGCCATTCGAAGGATACCCGACGAGCCGGATCTCGCAAAATCACGGCGGCCGCGGCAACGTGGTTCGGCGTTGGCCGGTAGATCGAGTATTCACAACTGGGGGTTGCGACGGGCTCGCCGTCGTCAAGTCCCCTACCCGTCGCTTTGACGTAAGCCTCTTTGAGCACCCACTGCTCGAAGAATGACGCCGTGCGCTCGCCCGGCGCCAAGGCCGCCAGCCGCTCTCGCGCATCGCCGGAAAGGAAGTGCCGCGCCACGAGGGCCGCATCGACGGGTTGCGACGTATCTTCCGCATCGATGCCCACGTCGCCGGCCCGCGTTATCGCGCAAAGCACCAAGTCCTTCGTGTGCGTCAAGTTGAAGCACAGCGACTTCAAATCCGCGGGCCGGGCGAGTTGCGGTTTGCCGTATGCGCCCTCTCGGAAGCGCCAATCGGCCGGATCCCGGCCGGTATATCGTGAGAGCGTCGTCCGGCACAGCACGCGTGCGGCCAGGTATTCGCCTCGCGTTTGGTCGGTACCAAGCCGCTCGTAGCGATCGCGCTCCTCGATCGGCAGCAGGCGCAGCCAGCGGTCGCGGATCTTCGGCTCGTCCAGCTGGCTCGGACGTAACTGCCACGCATGCACGGCCTCCAGGAGTGCTTCCCAGCCGGCCGGCTTACTCGATGCTCGCGTCGCCATCGTACGCGGACGGTTCCCAGACCTCGGGTCGACGCAGTTCAGCGGCCAGATCGGAACGTGCCGCGCGGTAGAAGAATGGCCAGGTCTGTTTCGTCCGGTAGGGAGCGTGTTCGTCGAAAACGCGCATCTCGGGCAGTCCTACTCCCGGTCTATCGAGGACCGCGACGCCTTCCGCGGCGCACCGCCGCAGCGCGACCGCGAGGAAATCCGCGAGCAGATCGGTTTCCGGATAAATGGTTTGATAGTCGACGAGTCGCATGCGCGGCATTTCGTTTGCGCGCTCCTGTCGCTTGAAGATACAGTACGCGGCCGGGCGACGATGTTTCGAAGCGGTGAGTATCCACACGCGCCTCCTGCGCATCGCCACCCAAAAATGCCACGTTAGCGTCGCGCTGTCGCGCGTTGCCAGCAAGGTGTCAGGGCTCTGCCGCAGCAGCTCCTGCCAGAATGCATCGAATCGGGAATCGAACCGATCCGCTTCCTCGATCGTGAAGGAAGAGTGAGTGCGAGGCAGCCGCTTTTCGAATACGACGTTCTTTACGCGCAAGGCGGCGCCGGCGAGGGGCGCCCACACCGGCGCGAGCGGGATGCCGAGCTTTCGCAAGGCCCTGGTTGCGAAGGCGCGCGGCCCGGTTACGTAATAGGAAATCGCCGTCCAATCGCCGGCCGGGACGCGCTGCGAAATTCATCGAAGGCCTCAAGTGCCAGGGCGCTGATCGTGGTGTCCATGAACAGATCGACGTTGGGCTGATCAAAGCGCTCCTCGAGGAGCCACAGCGCGAAGCCTCGATATCCGGGTGCGACGACCCACCCTCGGCCGGTCGTGGCGACGAGCGGCTCGCCGTGCAGCCAGTATCCCAGAGCAATATTGCCGATTGAACCCACGATTTCGCCGGCGCCGGACTCCAGCACCCAGCCGATCGGCCAGGTCTTCTCGAGTCGCGCCCAAAGCGGATTGCCCTGCCACAACAGCCTCCAGTCATCCGCAGGTACCGGTTCGGCGTTGAGCTTTTTCTCTAACCGTACGATGTCTTCGTAGTCGTCAAAACGCGCTGCCCGAAGCCGTGGGCTCACGTTTTCGCTTCGTATTGAAGCGGTAGAGCCTTGAGGCCCCGCAGGCCGAGGTTCTCACGCCACTCGAGTTCGTCACCCTCCAGTTCCAGGGAGTCGAATCTGCGCAAGAGAGCGTCAAAGGCGATGTTAGCTTCGAGGCGAGCCAACGGCGCGCCAAAGCAAAAGTGCGCCGCCCATCCGAAGGCGAGATGCCGATTGTCCGGCCGATCGAAGTCGAGGCGGTCGGGGTCGGGAAAGCGGGCCGGATCGCGGTTGCCGGCGGCCATGACGGCGATAACCGCTTGCCGCTTGCCGATCTTCTTACCGCCGAGCACCACGTCGCCGGGCGCCAACCGCGCGGTGTGCTGACTAGGGCTCTCGTAGCGAAGCAGCTCCTCCACCGCGGCAGGCATGACTTCGCGATCGGAGCGGAGCCTCGCGAGCGCAGCGGGGTTGCGCAGAAGCGTGAGGATGCCGCCGCTGATGAGGTTGGTGGTCGTTTCCTGGCCTCCGACCATGGTGACGATGCAATTCGCGACGATTTCTTCGTCGCTCAGGCGATCGCCGTCCACTTCGCTCGACATGAGGGCCTGCACCAGGCCCTCCCGCGGATGCTTGCGCCGTTCGAGGATGGCAGCTTGAAAGTACTCGGTGAGATTTTCCACCGCCCCGAGCACGCCCTCGATCCGGTCGGGGTTGTGTTGAAAGTTCCCTAACATGCCGGCGAACTCGGCGGACCAGTCCTTCAGCTTGCGATGGTCTTCGACGGGGACGCCGAGCATTTCGGCGGTGACGATCGCGGGCAAAGGCTCGGCAAAGTCGCTCAGCAACTCCATGTGGCCGGTTCCGCGCGCTATTACGGCGTCGATGAGCTGGCCCGCGATCTTCGCAATATGGTCCCCGAGCAGGCGAACCTGGGCGGGCATGAACGCGGGGGCCGCCAGTTTCCTCAATCGCGTGTGCGCCGGTGGATCGAGGAAGAGCATCTGCTTCACCATCACCTTCGCGATCGGCCCGACGTGCGGCGCTCCCAAGGCATCGAAAAACTCCGGTGATGGCGAGCGGTCGGCCGAAAAACGGGTCAGCACGGTGACGACGTCTGCATACCTGGTAACGACCCAGGCGTGCAGATACGGATCCCAATGTACGGGGTCCTCAGTGCGAAGCCGCCGGTAGAGCGGATAGGGGTCTGCGAGGACTGCCGGGTCGAGGAGGTGGTAGAGACTGAGAGGCATCTCGGCCCCTGTGTTGGTCATCGCACTCGCTGTTGCTAGTCCACGCTCATCAGGCGCGCAACTTCATTCGAAAGTTCGCGTACCGTCGGTGCAGTAAAGAGGTCTCGAAGCGGCAATCGCACGCCGAAGGTTTCGCGAATGCGCGCCACGAGCTGCACGCCGAACATCGAGTGCCCGCCGATCATGAAAAAGTTTTCGTCGGCGCCGATCGATGGCCGGCTCATTAGGGACGCGACGAGGCCGGTGATTTGCCGCTCGACGTTCGCCGACTTACCGTTGGCCGCCGGCGCCTTCGGCAGAGAATTCTCTTTGCCGGGCGGCGGCAGGGCGGTTTTGTCAATTTTTCCATTCGAGGTAAGCGGCAGTGCGCCCAGCGCTACGAAGGATGCCGGCATCATATAGTCGGGGAGCGTTGAAGCGAGATGCTTGCGCAGTTCTGATTCGGTTATGCGTTCGCCCTGCGCGAGGACGACGTAGGCGACGAGAGCCGGTCCACCGGCGCCGTCGGCAACCGACAGGGTGGCGGCTGCGATGCCCGGATATCGGCGTAGGCAGGCCTCGATCTCGCCGAGCTCGATACGGTATCCCCGAATTTTCACTTGCTCGTCCATGCGCCCAAGAAATTCGAGCTCGCCGTTTTCGAGCAATCGCACGCGGTCGCCGGTTCGATAGACGCGAAGCGGCGCACCTCGCTCGTCGGCGACGCTGACGAACTGCGTCGAGGTGAGCTCGGGCAGGTTGCGATATCCGCGCGCAACCAAAGCGCCGCCGATGCAGAGCTCGCCAATTTTGCCGCGGGCAACCGTGTGCAACGAGTCGTCCAGTATCAACGCCGTCGCATTGGCGATTGGGTGGCCGATGGACGGTTTGGTCGAATCGGTTGCGCTGGACGAAACCGCGCCCGAGGTCGCGACCACTGTGCACTCGGTCGGGCCGTAGTTGTTGATCACGGCAAACGGCAGATCGGCGCGCGGCCTCAGTTGGAGCGTGTCGCCCCCCGTCAGCAGCAGGCGAAGTTTGGTTTCATCCGGCCAACTCGCGCGAAATAGCTCTTCGGCCATCGCGGTCGGGACAAAGCCGATCGTGATCTGCTGCTCGACGAGCCAGCGCCGCAGCGTTTCAGCCGACCGGCGGGTGGATTCATCTGCGACGAATAGGCTCGCGCCTGCGGCCAGATACGGCCAAATTTCCCAGCCGGCCGCGTCGAAGCCCAGGCCGGCTACCTGGCTGGCGCGGTCTGCGGCGCTCAGCCCAAAGGCCGAGTGATGCCAGTCGACGAGATTGCACAGGTTTGCATGGGTGACTTCGACGCCCTTCGGCCTCCCGGTGGAGCCGGAGGTGTAGACGACGTAGGCGAGGGCATCGGGATCGAGGTGCGGCGCCGGCGTCCGCCGGGGGCCGTTTGCGCCTGGGCGATCCACTCGGACGCGCGGCCAGGATCCGTCCGGCAAGCTCCGTTCGGTCTCGGCGTCCGTAACGACCGCCACGACGCCGGCATCGGTCAAGATCCACGACGCCCGGTCCGGCGGCGTGGACGGATCCAACGGCACGTATGCGCCGCCGCTCTTCAACACCGCGAGGGCGGCGACGACAAAACCGGTCGAACGCTCCGTGAAAATCCCCACGCAGCGCTCCGGTCCGGCGCCGAAGTCTTGCAGGCGCGCAGCGAGGTCGTTCGACTCGCGCTCGAGCTGCTCGTAGGTCAACCGGCGCGCGGCGTCGGCCACCGCCACGTGTTTCGGGACAGCCGCGGCACGCGAAACGAATCGTTGTGGAACGGTCGCACCGGCGGCCAGCGAAGACGGCGACACGCTCATGAAGCCTAGACGGCGGGGACGAGAGTCCGAGTACTGGCGATGAGCGCGGCGCGCGAGCGCACGCCGAAGGCCGCGCGCACGCGAACGGCGTGGTTCTTGACGGTCTCGGGCGAGATGCTCAGGCGCAGCGCGATCTCCTTGTCGCCGAGGCCCTCGCACATCAGCGCGAAGACGCGCCGCTGGGCAGGCGTCAGCGCGGCGATGCGCGGATCGACGACCGTTGCCGCGGCCCGCTTCCGTATCTCCTCCGCCACGGAGCTTTCGGTGAACTCTGCAACCGCCTCGCCGGCATATCGCAGCCAGGCGTCTTCGCCGGTGATCGTGTAACATCGCAGCGCCGCCGCCGCGGCCCGCCAGGCATACCCGATCGTGCAGAATGCCGCGTAGGCTTGCGTCAAGTGATCGACAGCTCCGGGCCGGTCGCCGGCGGCGGCCGAAACGGCGCCCCGAGCATAGGCCTCCAGGGCTGCCAAGCGCGAGTCGCGCGCGAGCGCCAGTTTCGGCGCCATCGGCGTCGCGATCGCATCGTAGATCGCCAGGATTTCGCCCGCGGCCGCCGCATCGCGATCCGCCAGCAGCTCGGCCAGGTCCAGCAGCGAGACGCGCTCTTCGCCGGGGGATGACCAGCTCGTCTCGCGCGCCGAGACCGCCGCGTGCAGCAGCAGCGCGTCGGAGCTTTGATTCTCACCGGCCATGCGTGCAAGGTACGCTTGATCGCAGTAGGACGCCGTGATCCACTGGGCGGACGGCGCCGCGTCGCGCGCCAAGTAGGCGTATCGGAGCGCCTGATCGTGCATACCGCGCAGGGCGTATGCCCACGCCAGGTTGCGGCATGTCAAGAAGCGCTCCCCTTCGAGCTCCTCGTTCCAGGGCAGCGTTTCGGCCATTCGCACCGTGAAGGCAAACGTCTCCTTTGCGTAGATCTCGCGGACCAGGTGCGACATCGCGCGGATCGTCTTAGCCAGGAGAAACAGGTCGCGCGCCTCCGGCACTTCCGACATGTGCTTTGCCGCTTGCTCGAGCACCGAAAGCTGTTCCCTGTACTCGCCGCGCAGCGACGCGAGCCAGGAACGCGCGTACAACCAGCGGCCGTACACCTTCGGCGATCCCCTAACGTTGATGTGGTGCAGCGCGCGGTGCATCGCATCCGGATCGCTCTCGATCCACGCGATGAGTACTTTGGCGTAAGTCAGCTCGAACTGGACGTCACCGCTATATGGCAAGCGCTGCACCATGGCAAGCGCGCCGCGCGCCAGATCCGCTTCTCCGCGGTAGGAGTGGCACGAGGATTTCAACGCCAACAGCAACGCGGCGTCGTCGGCGCTCGCGTGCTCGATGGCCGCAATGGTGTCCAGCGCCGCGACGTGGTCGTTCTTGCGAATCAGCGCCCGAACGCGAAGAATCCGCTCCGCCACTGACGTGGCGGTGGCACTCCGCTGCAGGCATGCATCGAACCGCCCCTGGCTATAAAGTTCGAGGGATGACGAGTCCGCCCAGGGCTTTAATGATGCGCAAGAACTCAAGAAAGTGAACTCCGTGACGCGATAAACGGGGGTTGCACCTAATGAATATTCGGTTGCCCTGCGCAACTCCTTCCAGAATAAACCCCCCGATTTCAAGGGTTTTTGGCTATCCAACTACTCCCCGAACCCATAAAGTACCGTACAAACACCGCATCGCGCGCATTTGCCGGGGAGCGGGTCATAGTACAAATGAACCACTCCAATAACTATCCGCTAATGATTTAGGCTTCTCTTCAGGTTACCGCGAGCCGCACGGTACCGCTCCTCCGCCGCCTTAGCCAAGCTGGCAAGCATCGCCCCTGCAGGCGGCGCCCTAGTCCTCTGGGCGGAGCGACGGGCTCGTTATGCAATCATAGTGCCAATGTTCGTGGACCGCATTTCCACATTGGAAAAACTCGAGCTCATCCGGTTGCCGTGGAACGAGCTGCACGATTCCGACTCGGCGGCGGACCTCTTTCTCTCGTGGGAATGGGTGACTGCGTGTATCAACGCCGAGCGGAAATCGTGGCTTATATTGGGAGTGCGCGACGAGGAGCGGTATATTGCCTTCCTGCCGCTGCGGTTCATCCGATTTCCTGCGCACGGACCTGTGCTGACCCGCGAATTGTCGCTCGGGCTCAGCGCGCACGTCGATTTCACCGGCATGCTCGGCGTGGCGGGCGAGGAGTCGCGCTTCCTGCCGGAGCTTGCGCGCGAGATCCGGAGCATGACGTGGGACACGTTCACCCTGAATAATTGCGCGGATCATCGCATCGGCGGCCTGGTGCGCGAACTCTCCGCTCGCAGCTTCCGAGTCGTGTCGCGCGAGCCTACTCCGTGTCCGTACGTTGCGCTTCCGGACAACTGGGACGAGTATTTGCGTAGTAGGGGCAAGTCCACGCGGCGAACCATCCGGGCCCGCCTAAACAAGCTAAAGTCGTTGCCCGGCTATCACCTGCATCTAACGCCGCCGAGAGAGGCCGAGGCGGCGATCGACGCGCTTTTGACGCTCCATGGTTCGCGTTGGAAAAAGGACCGACGAAGGTCGCGCGCGTTTTTCCGAGAGCTACTGAGGAGTTGCTACGCTTCCGGAAACTTCCAGATTTTCGCCATGTATCACGGAGCGGAGCTGATGGCGACGCATGGCTTTTTCGTCGACGGCAAGCGGCGCACGGTCCTCGGCTACATGATCGCCTTTAGTCCACGATATGCGGAATATTCGCCTGGCATGATGTTGGGCTGCGCAAGCATTCGCTGTGCAATAGGCGAGGGCTACGATCGCTTCAGCCTGTCGCGCGGCGCCCAAGGCTACAAGATGTCGCTCGCAACGGACGTCGAGTACATAACGAACACCTTGGTTTCCCGCCGAAGCGCTCGCGCAGCAGCAGTCGGTGCGGTACAGGGTGCGCTCTCCTCCACCAAGCGGCTCGCGCGTAGGCTCTTTTCACGCTCGGCGCCGCCGCGCGGCCGCGGCCAGCACCAACACGACGAGCGCGGCGGCGATTAGCGCCGCAAGCACGCTCAGAACGGCGACGCGGTGTTTGATTTTGGCACAATCCGTGAACCCGTTTGCGAGGAAGGTCTGCGCGCACCACGAGACGCGCCACTGCGCCCCTCCCCAGGCGCCGGGACTCTCGACGAGATCCGAGGGCCAACCCTCGGCCTGGTACTGCCATAGTGCGCGCGCCGCCGGACTCGCCGCCAAAAGCGCGTGGAGCCGTGTCAGCGCTCGCGCGTCGATCCGGCCGGATCCCCAGGTGAGAGCGAAGCTGTGAGGCGGGAGCCAAGCCCCCATTCGCTCGTCGAAGCTATAGGCGTCGATGTCGTCGAGAGACCCGTTCGCGGAGACCCGTAAAGCGTAAAACGCCGCGTCGTTGCCGTACACGGGTGAAAGCGCCCCCAAGACGACGATCGGAATGTGGCCGGCGAGCCGAAAGTCGAAACGGTGCGTATGCGCGGCGAGCGCATACGCGACGCGATCGCCGGGGCGTTCCAGAGCCTCCACTAAGCCGGCGTTATATTCCGCTCTGAGAAACGGCCACGCCAGCAGTCCGCGCGCGTAGTTGGTGGCAAAGGCGTCGAATCCGGGCGGAATATGCATCATGACGAGACTGCGGGTCGCGGTCGGAGTCCTTGCGCCCAGCGTCGACCGCAACCAGAGCAGCTCTTGGGCGGCGGCCTGCGCGTCGTCTCCTTGGCAGCTGCCACTGTATTGGCTGGAAAACAAGACGGTGTTGAGAACGACGAGCCTCGTGTGCGGCAGTGGAAGCGTAGCGTCGTAATAGCCGCCGCGCGCGAACGACGCCGCGAAGTTGGGCGAGGCGCCGCGGCGATTGACGAGGGGCGCCCAAGCCCGCGCAACGGCCGCGAGGTACGCGCTGCCGTTGGCGCTTCGATAGTCGCCGCACGGGACGTCGTTATTGCCGAGAGCGATGGCGAATTGTGCCCTTGGAAACGCACGCTCGAACGCCCACGCGGTCCAGCGCATCGTCCGAATTGCCGCTTCCTCGGGCGATTGCTTGCTATGAGCCGCGCGACCCGCGAAGTTGTGGGCGAGGAAATCGCCGCCTAGCAATATCACTCGCGGGTTGGGCACCGCGCGCTTCATGCGAGAGATCGCGGACTCAAAGAGCGCGACATTCGTGTCGGACCCGTAGGGGCTCGGTCGCGGCGACCGGTCAAATAGGTTCAGATGGATGTCGCTCACGGCCAACCAGAGCTGGGCAGCACGAGCCGTCGCGGGCGAAACCGCGATCGAAAAGAGGAGCGCGACCGCAAGGAGGCGGGTCATCCGCTAAACCCCGTATTTGGGGGTGGTGCTGCAACGGCGCCTCCCCGAATATGGAGGTAAGACAACTGAGCGCGCCTCGCCCTTATGTGCGAGCGCAGAAACGGGTTTTTTAGCGTGACGGACGGACATCTGCGGATCATATCATCGTCGCCTGCCTGGCACAATTTTACTAGGCCTCGCTTCACGCGGAGCCGTTTGAGCGTAGCGGTGATGGCGACGACCGTCGCGCTGCTCGCGGGCTGTGCGGGTCTTTCTTCATCGCCGCCGACGGCGACGAGCGCCCTGGGATCCAATGCGACGCGGGCCCAAGGCTGCCCCTGCCTATACGTTTCCATTCCATATAGTCCCGCGTATTGGCAGGGTGCGCTCACGGTGTATGGGCTCGGAAAGTACGGCGATGTCAAGCCGATCCAGCTGATCGCCGGCACGGCGACGGGGCTCGCCAGTCCCGCCGATATCGCGGTCGATTCGAGCCGAGACTTGTATACCACGAACCTCATCCAAAACACCGTAACCGTCTATGCCGCCGGTGCGACGGGCAACGTCGCGCCGATCCAGACGATCGGCGGCACGGCGACGGGGCTCGCCTCGCCGTTCGGCGTCGCGTACAATCCTCTAAATCAAGACATCTACGTCACAAATAAAAAGGGCGGCAGTGGGCTGGGAAGCATAACCGTCTATCCGTCCAGTGCGAATGGCAACGTCGCGCCGCTCCTAACCATCGCCGGCACGAAGACTCAGCTGCACAGCCCGGTCAGTTTGGCGCTGGACCCGAGTGGAAAAATCTACGTTCCAAACCTCAAGTCGAGTTCGGTAACGGTCTACGCCGCGGGCGCGAGCGGCGACGCGAAGCCAATCGCGATGATTAACGGGTCAAATACGAAGCTCAACGGGCCTTATCAGGTTACGTTGGATTCCACTCAGAACATTTACGTAGCCAACTATTGGCCGCCATACAGCGTGACCGTCTACGCTGCCGGATCCAACGGCAACGTTGCGCCGATGCGAATCATTCAGGGCAGCGCCACGAAGCTGAATGGCCCCGATGGGCTCGCGGTCGACTCGAGCGACAATCTCTACGTGGCCAACTACACGGGTAACAGCATTGTGAAATTCGCCGCAGGAGCAAATGGTAACGCCAAGCCGACGCACTTGATAAAGGGTCGCAAGACCGCCGTCGTATGCCCATCGGGCATGACGATTTTTTAGGTCAGTCCTCGGCAAGCGTCATGTTAGAAGAGCTCAAGAGGGCCGGGATCGCTGCCTTTACGCAGGCTGGCATCGATCGCTTCGCGCTGCGGTTACACGCGCGCGACGCGCTGGTCCTCTCGTATCATGCCATTGTGAACGCGGAGAAAGACGAGCCGTTCCGCTACTACCATACGATCGCGGAATTCGAAGCGCACCTCGATTGGCTCGGCACTCACTGCACGCCCGTCGGGCTCGACGATTTCGCCCGCTGGAAACAGGGAGGCGTAAGCTTTTCAAAACCTCCCGTTCTCCTGACGTTCGACGATGGTTACCGCAATAATTCCACGCTCGCCGCGCCCCTTTTGAGGCGCAAGGGCTTCCCGGCACTGTTTTTCATTACCACCGACTATGTGGAGGGCGCCAGGGTGCTATGGCCGGACGAGGTATTTAGCCGCGTCATCGCATTGCCCGGAAAGTGCGTGGAGGCGCCGGACGGGCGCGTCCACCTCCTTCCGGAAGCACAGGAGTCACGCCAGGCCGTCGCCTTGACGCTGGTTGAGGCCTGCAAGAACTGCACCGATACCAGCCGCCGCGAATTCGTCGCCTACCTTGCGCGGGAAACGCCTCATTTAAACACGTTGTGGGATCCGATCTCCCAAGATTTCATGGCGTGGGACGACATTCGAGCTCTCTCGGCGGACGGTTTCGATCTCGGCTCGCACACCGTGACCCATCCAATTCTCAGCAGCCTCGAACCCGACGCACTCTGGGAGGAGCTCATCGAGAGCCGTAGCACAATCGAGGCGCAGACCGGACTGGCGTGCACGACCTTGGCCTATCCCAATGGTCGCTCGCGCGATATCGCCGGTCGCGTCCTCGCCACGGCCAGCGAGGCCGGCTACGACTTTGCGTTCACGGTCTCGAACCGGTGGTGTTTGCAGACCCGCGACAATCTGCGAATTGACCGAATCGGGCCGCCCGGCCACAGCAACTCCGCCACCTTCGCGTTATATGCCAGCGGCGGCCGCCAGTGGTTCCCACGTAGCCAAGCCCTATAGCGCTACTCGAAACGCGAGTCCGTCATGATCGTCCCACGTGATGAACATCGCCGTCGAGGACCGGTACTGGGACTAGCGGCGGCGGCCACTAACCGCCGCCGCTAGCGCAACCATTCCCCCTAAGATCTTGAAAACTCGGAGCCCCGTCGTAGCGCGGGGTTGAGTGCGTATACCCCGCATACTGACAGGTTGCGTCGGCCCGCGCCACCCCCGAAATAGGGGAATGACGCGGCTTGCTTGCTATGCGGCCGGTTACTCGCTGTGCAGCAGGATGACGCCGCACGGGCCGCACAGCGTATCGCTCCCATCGCCTTTAAATGGCGCTGCTTGGGTCGACAGCGTGTTCTGGCCCGTGCAATAGGTGGTATTCGTACAGGTGGTCAGCGCGATGGAGCCTCCACTAACACCCTGGTAGGGCACGGAAGTCATCTCGCCCCCTTGCAGCGAGAGTTCATAACTGTACGACGAAATCGGATCGTGTTTGAACCAGGAACTCACGATGCTCTCAGTGGTCGTGCTCGTGTTCAAGCAAGCTGCAGCGTTGCCGTAGTCGGCTCCGTTGATATACAGGTGCTGGTATTGCTGGCAGAAGATGCCGGCAGAGCTTACACACTGCACGACCAGCGAAACGGCACCGCCGCTGTCGCCGGCCACTGACGGGCAGCCGCCGCCGACAGTCTGGACTTTGCCGTTCCAAACAAATTTTGGCACTTGCGTCTCGGCTCCATACGGCACCAGCGTATCCTCGAAGAAATAGGGCGCTTCGCTTCGGGTCCCGCCTTCGCTGTACTGACTAGAGATCACGCGGTCGGGCATGCCGGTCGACGGATTGGGCACGAGCCAGCGGTATGCCAAAGCGGCAATCCGATTGCGGTACCCGCCGCTGACGTCACCGAGACCACCCGGTCCGTAGCTCGTTTCGAGATCGACCATCTTGGTGGCTGCGCAACTATCAGACGTGTGCGAGTAGAGATTCGCGGAAGTATTGATGGCGAAGGTCATTGATTGGCTGTTGAGAAACCCGAAGCCGAAGCGTCCCATCCAAATAGGTCGTTCAGCGACGAAGTACGTAAGGTTGCCGTGCGCGACCTCCTTGCAAATGTTGTCGATCGCGGCTTGATCATCGATGTCCCCCGAGTCGCCCTGCGCGTGACAGTGACCATTGCGGATCACGCTGCAAGGCCCGATGTTTCCGGCCCCCGATGCGGGGCCGTTGAAGGCCACGTCGACGCACTTCGAGCTACACGCCCCATTGATGAAAAGACCGATCGCCGTCTCAAAATCCGTAGCAGCATGGTATTGCGAGTTCCCGACCTGAGTGGCGAACCCCGAGGGCTTCGTGCCGCTGGCGTACTCGGTCGTGACCACAACGCTGCCGCCGACGTAGAGCCATCCGGGTACCCCTACTGCATCCTCCATCACGCCGAACGGCGACGGAAAGTCGTTCTGATAGTTGGATCCGTTCCAAATGTTGTTATAGAGCCACGTGTTGTATCCACTATCACCGGGGTTCATGCGCATAACCGCGTTGTGGCTATCGGGCTCGCAGTTCGGGTTCGGTGTCGCCGCATACGTTACCCGATTGCTCGGAGTCTGCCCATTCGGGTAGTTGTGTAAGAACGCGCTTTCGTCATTGGCGTCAGCCCACTGGTATGCTGCCAACGAATTCACCGTGTCGCAATGGAGGTAGAAAAAGTCGCTATATTTGTACGGCTGGCACGTCGAGGTGCTGCTCACGCCGGGGCAGTTCTTGGCAAGCGACGAGCTGGAATATTCGCTGTTATCCCAGACAGCGGCGAAGAGATTCTGGTCGGGAGTCGCGCCGGGATCGGCGTCGACGCCGTCGCCGCCCATTCCCCATACCGGAATGACGAGTGGCACGCCTGGCGGCTTTCCGCCGACGCCGGATCCGTAAAGCGCCTGAATGTGCGAGTTCCGGTCCCGATAGTAGCCGACGAGGTCGCCGCGAGCGTTGATCCCGGTCAGGGCCGTTAGTCCATAGGCCTTTGGTGCGTCGAACGTTTTCGACTCCGGGTGGGTCGCGAGATCGCGCAAGATGAAGCCATGGGTCGCGCCGGAAGCGTCGACGTACGACCCGACGATTCGGCCACCGTTGCCGATTCCCAACGCCTTGGTCTCACTCGCCCCCGGATACGAAAACTCGAGCGTCCTGCCGTCCTTCCAGTAAAATCCCCTGACGCGGCCGCGCGACGTCGTCATATAGCCGACGACCTCTCCGCCGTCGTTTATCGCTGAAGCCGCGGCGCTCGCGGCGTGCGGCGGCCGTAGCGCGACGACGTCTCCGGTCTTGGCAGCACGCACAAACGCACGCTCGGCCCCGCCGCGATCGGTGTAGAAGCCGACCGTTGTAGCGGCGTCGTTCACGCCGAGATACTCGACGCCCCGCGAACCGGCAGGGCCGAGATAGCGCGTCCAATTGCCGTTCTTCTCGGTGAATCCCGCGACTTTGCCGCGGTCGTCGGTATAGAAGCCGGCAACGATTCCGCTGTTACTGATCGCTGCGATCGTGGTCGCAAGCGAACCCGGAACGCTTTTCCGCTCGAGTTCGCGCGGTCCGTACGGCCGGCGGCCGACGTATGCCACGCTCGCCCTTCCGCGCCCGGCATCTACGGCAATATCGCCGAGATCGTTTATCCCGAGAATTTCGCTAAACGACGGATGGCTCGGTAATGCCAATGCCGAGCCGGTTGAGCGCGCCGAAGAGCCCGGCGGCGATTGCGTCCCAGGCATGAATGCAGCTTGTCCGCCGCACGCGCAGAGGAGACAGAAGAAAACGCGAATTGCGGTGATGCGTAACGCTCGTAGCGCGTTCATGGGCGGCCATTATGCCACACCAAGAACGCGTTAACGCGTCAACGTATCGTTAAACCAGCGTTGACGCGTTAACAATTGACCTTATTCGTAATGGTTATTCGGTGGGCAAGAGGATAACGCCGCAGGGACCGCAGAACTGATCCGTCCCGTTTCCTTTAAATTGGCTCACCCGCGCCAAGTGCAGCAGCTTAGTGATCGTCGGGCGGGCGCAAATCCAGTGGCTGATGAAGGAAGTAGTCCTTACCCCGCACGGCGGGGATCAATTTGAATTTGCGCGGTGATTGGTTGAAATTGAAGCAGTCCGACGCCGGCGACGTAGCGCGTTTGTCGCTGGCCGAAAGCGGCGGCAAGCCAAAAACATCTTCGGTGAACTTCAGGATGCTGCCGTGTTCGTAAGGAACGTGTGAAACATGGCCTTTCTTCGCGTAAGCCGAGACAATCAGCAGCGGAAGCCGCATCCCCAATCCGTCGTAGTCAACGTATGCGGGAGGCGCGGGATCATACCAGCCGCCCGGGTCGTCCCAGAAGATGAAGATCGCGGTGCTATTCCAGTACTGCGATTGGCCGATCGCGTTGACGACCGAGGCGACCCACGCCGGGCCCGTATTCGAATCGCTGCCGGCGTGGTCGGAGTTGGCCAACGTTGGCGTGATCCAGGTAATCTGGCGAAGCTTCCCGTTAGACACGTCGGTGAGGAACTGCGATGGCGGCGTGATGTAGTCGTTACTCCAGTCGGGGCCGTTGTAGACATATGAATTGGCCTGATATCCATTCCAGTTCCCGCCGCCGGACTGTCGGCCAACAGGTACTGAATAGGCGGCCCAGGTGACGCCGGCGTTGTCGGCCTCTTGCCCGAGCGACGTGTCGCTAAAGCACACCTTCTCGTGTCCGTACGGATGCTGGCGTTTGGGACCCAGGATTTCGATCGTGTTGCTGGGCGGCCCCTCGCATCCCCACTCGTTGGTTACTGGCCAGTTATAGGCTTGCATGGCTTGCGCGGCGATGCTGTATTGATGGGAGATGAAGCTGCTCTCATCGAGGTTCGATGCGTACATCTGGTCTGCCAAGACGTACTGATTGGCGATATCCCAGTAAGGCGTGGTCTCGCTTTGCGGCACGTAGGCGTACGGAGGGTACGGAAATGGACAGCCGCTGGGAGGGCAGGACCAGGCCACTTTGTCGAAGCCGTTCATCTGGCAGTTGGTGCCGGGAATGCTACCCGTCCCGTTGCACTGCTTGAGGAATGCCTGCAGATTGTAGCCTGGAAGGACGTCTGACTCCAAGGGGAGAGACTGAAGCATAACCTTTTGCCCGGTGCTGATGTGGCCGTAGTTCTGCGTTGTTGCTCCCGGATAGCCCATGAAGAGATTGTTGAAGGAACGATTTTCTTGAATGACGATCACGACGTGCTTAATCTTGGAAATGCCGCTGGCTCCAACCAAAGGAACCAACGAGTGGGCGCGCTCCGGACCGGTGCCTTGCAGACCACCCAATGGCGAAGAGCCTAAGTCGGCGCCACAACCTGCAAGGGCGACCGCTGCCATTGCAAAGATCAAATTAACGCTAACGTCACGAGTCATCCGCATAAATCGCGCTCCTTAACGGGAAGCTTTCAGTAGCTTAGTGATCGTCCGGCGGGCGTAAATCCAGTGGCTGATGAAGGAAGTAGTCCTTACCCCGCATGGCGGGGATCAATTTGAATTTGCGCGGTGATTGGTTGAAATTGAAGCAATCCGACGCCGGCGACGTAGCGCGTTTGTCGCTGGCCGAAAGCCGCGGCAAGCCAAAAACGTCTTCGGTGAACCTCAGGATGCTGCCGTGTTCGTAAGGAACGTGTGAAACGTAGCCTTGCTTTGCGTAAGGCGAGACAATCAGCAGCGGAAGCCGCATCCCCAGTCCGTCGTAGTCAACGTATGCGGGAGGCTCGGGATCAAAAAGGCCGCCGGGATCATCCCAGAAGATGAAGATTGCGGTACTATTCCAGTACTGGGATTGGCCGATCGCATTGACGAGCGAGGCGACCCACGCCGGGCCCAGCTTCGACGCGCTGCCGACGTGATCGGAGTTCTTGAACGTCGGGATAATCCAGGTGATTTGGCGAAGCTTCCCGTTAGACACGTCGGTGAGGAACTGCGATGGCGGCGTGATGTAGTCGTTACTCAAGTCGGGCCCGTCGTAGACATATTTGTTGGCCTGATATCCATTCCAGCCATATCCGTTGTCATGAGGGCCAATAGGTAAGGAATAGGTGGCCCAGGTGACGCCGGCGTTGTCCGCTTCTTGCCCGAGCGACGTGTCGCTAAAGCAGACTCCTTCATACCCGTACGGATGCTGGCGTTTAGGACCCAGGATGTCGATCGAGTTGCTGGGCGGCCCCTCGCAACCCCAGTAGTTGGTATTCGGAAAGTCGTAAGCCTTCATGGATTGCGCGGCGATGATGTATTGATGGGAGATGAAGCTGCTCTCGTCGAGGTTCGACGCGTACATCTGGTCTGCTAAGACGTACTGCTTAGCCATATCCCAGTAAGGCTTGGTCTCGCTTTGCGGCACGTAGGAGTACGGAGGGTATTGAATTGGACAGCCACTGGGAGGGCAGGACCAACCCGCTTTGTCGAAGCCGTTCATCTGGCAGTTGGTGCCGGGAATGCTGCCCGTCCCGTTGCACGCCGCGAGGAATGCCTGCAAAGCGTGGACTAGAGAGAAGTTTGCCTCAAGTGGGACGGGCTGAAGCATAACCTTTTTCCCGGTGCTGATGTAGCCGTAGTTCTGCGTCGTCGCTCCTGGATAGCCCATGAAGAGATTGTTGAAGGAACGATTCTCTTGAATGATGATCACGACGTGTTTGATCTTTGAACTACCGCTGGCACTGTGAAGCAGCCCGTGCGCGCGCTCGGGATCGATTGCTCCGGAGTTAGCGAGTGGTGAAGGGCCGAAGTTATGGCCGCAGGCGCAGAGCGCCGCGGCTACGGCCGCAAGGCCCAGTCCAATAGCTATTTGACGGGCGCTTCGCATCGTGTGCTCCTTCAGTCGGAAGTGTGGCTAACGCGCCTGGTTCAATCATTTCAAAAACACTTTGCGTACCTTCCGATATTGGCACTTTGTCCTGTATAGCGCCACCCCCAAAAGGGGGGCTCTCCTGGCTCCCTCTCCGATCGGCCAAGGCGGCTAGGTTAGTCGCTGCTGTCCCCCTAGACTGCGAGCTAGAGTTACATCATTACTTTTGTCATCTTTACCGGATTCGCGTCTTTCGCATTTAGCCCGAGGCCAGCTGAGGTTTAGTGATCGTCGGGCGGGCGTAAATCCAGTGGCTGATGAAGGAAGTAGTGCTTACCCCGCAGGGAGGGGATGATTGTGAACTTGCGCGGTGACTGGTTGAAATTGAAGCAATCCGACGCCGGCGACGTAGCGCGTCTGTCACTGATCGAAAGCCGCGGCAAGCCAAAAACATCTTCGGTGAACCTCAGGATGCTGCCGTGTTCGTAATGAACGTGTGAAACATAGTTTTTCTTCGCGTAAGCCGAGACAATCAGCAGCGGAAGCCGCATCCCCAATCCGTCGTAGTCAACGTATGCGGGAGGCGCGGGATCATACCAGCCGCCCGGGTCGTCCCAGAAGATGAAGATCGCGGTGCTATTCCAGTACTGCGATTGGCCGATCGCGTTGACGATCGAGGCGACCCACGCCGGGCCCGTATTCGAATCGCTGCCGGCGTGGTCGGAGTTGGTCAACGTTGGCGTGATCCAGGTAATCTGGCGAAGCTTCCCGTTAGACACGTCGGTGAGGAACTGCGATGGCGGCGTGATGTAGTCGTTACTCCAGTCGGGGCCGTTGTAGACATATGAATTGGCCTGATATCCATTCCAGCCCCCACCGCCGAGCTGAGGGCCAACAGGTACTGAATAGGCGGCCCAGGTGACGCCGGCGTTGTCGGCCTCTTGCCCGAGCGACGTGTCGCTAAAGCAGACTCCTTCCTGCCCGTAGGGATGCTGGCGTTTGGGACCCAGGATTTCGATCGTATCGCCGTATCCGCCCTCGCAACCCCACTCGTTGGTACTCGGCCAGTTATAGGCTTGCATGGCTTGCGCGGCGATGCTGTATTGATGGGAGATGAAGCTGCTCTCATCGAGGTTCGATGCGTACATCTGGTCTGCCAAGACGTACTGATTGGCGATATCCCAGTAAGGCGTGGTCTCGCTTTGCGGCACGTAGGCGTACGGAGGGTACGGAAATGGACAGCCGCTGGGAGGGCAGGACCAGGCCACTTTGTCGAAGCCGTTCATCTGGCAGTTGGTGCCGGGAATGCTACCCGTCCCGTTGCACTGCTTGAGGAATGCCTGCAGATTGTAGTCTGGAAGGACGTCTGACTCCAAGGGGAGAGACTGAAGCATAACCTGTTGCCCGGTGCTGATGTAGCCGTAGTTCTGTGTCGTCGCTCCCGGATAGCCCATGAAGAGATTGTTGAAGGAACGATTTTCTTGAATGACGATCACGACGTGCTGAATCTTGGAAATGCCGGAAGCACGATGGGCCACCGGTAGCCCGATGAGTTCAGCATTGGACGACCGGGAGCTTACCAAAGGCGCAGACTCGTTGGCGGCACATGCGGAGAGTACCGTTGCTATTGCCGCAACTGCAAAGACACGGGCGATGCTTGGAACTATACTCTGCATAGTCGGCTCCTTTATTTGAAAGGGGCGGTTCACGCGCTACTCGCTGAATCATTGTAGGATTGGGGCGCACTCCCTGCGGCTGTTGCCGCTGCAACGGGCGGCGGCCACCGTGAGAGGCTTCGAGCAGGTGCCAGAATTCGCAATGACTTGCTATGCCTAGAATACCGGCAGTTTGCCCCTTGAAGGACCCCGCCCCCCAAAAAAAACAAGGGGGCTCCTCCCTGCCACGGTCGAGCTCTCAGGCTCGCCGGGCTAGTAATTGTGCAAGAGAATGACGCCGCAGGGGCCGCACAGCGAGTCGCTGCCGTTGCCTTTAAAGGGCGCTACTTGCGTCAATAGCGTGTTCTGGCCCGTACAATACCTTACGCTTGTGCACGTCGTTAGCGCGATTAGGCCCCCCAGAACGGTCTGGTAGGGCACAGAGGTCATCTCGCCCCCTTGCAGCGAGAGTTCATAACTGTACGACGAAATCGGATCGTGCTTGAACCAGGAACTCACGATATTCTTGGTGGTCGTGCTCGTGTTCAAGCAAGCGGCAGCGTTGCCGTGGTCGGCTCCGTTGATATACAGGTGCTGGTACTGCTGGCAGAAGACGCCGGCAGAGCCTACACACTGGACGACCAGCGAAACGGCACCGCCGCTGTCGCCGGCCACTGACGGGCAGCCGCCGCCGACAGTCTGGACTTTGCCGTTCCAAACAAATTTTGGCACGTGCGTCTCGGCTCCATACGGCACCAGCGTATCCTCGAAGAAATAGGGCGCTTCGCTTCGGGTCCCGCCTTCGCTGTACTGACTAGAGATCACGCGGTCGGGCATGCCGGTCGACGGATTGGGCACGAGCCAGCGGTATGCCAAAGCGGCAATCCGATTGCGGTACCCGCCGCTGACGTCACCGAGACCACCCGGTCCGTAGCTCGTTTCGAGATCGACCATCTTGGTGGCTGCGCAACTATCAGACGTGTGCGAGTAGAGATTCGCGGAAGTATTGATGGCGAAGGTCATTGATTGGCTGTTGAGAAACCCGAAGCCGAAGCGTCCCATCCAAATAGGTCGTTCAGCGACGAAGTACGTAAGGTTGCCGTGCGCGACCTCCTTGCAAATGTTGTCGATCGCGGCTTGATCATCGATGTCCCCCGAGTCGCCCTGCGCGTGACAGTGACCATTGCGGATCACGCTGCAAGGCCCGATGTTTCCGGCCCCCGATGCGGGGCCGTTCAAGGCCACGTCGACGCACTTCGAGCTACACGCCCCATTGATGAAAAGACCGATCGCCGTCTCAAAATCCTTAGCAGCATGGTATTGCGAGTTCCCGACGTGAGTGGCGAACCCCGAGGGCTTCGTGCCGCTGGCGTACTCGGTCGTGACCACAACGTTGCCGCCGACGTAGAGCCATCCGGGTACTCCTGCTGCATCCTCCATCACGCCGAACGGCGACGGAAAGTCGTTCCGATAGTTGGATCCGTTCCAAATGTTGTTATAGAGCCACGTGTTGTATCCACTATCACCGGGGTTCATGCGCATAACCGCGTTGTGGCTATCGGGCTTGCAGTACGGGTTCGGTGTCGCCGCATACGTTACCCGATTGCTCGGAGTCTGCCCATTCGGGTAGTTGTGTAAGAACGCGCTTTCGTCATTGGCGTCAGCCCACTGGTATGCTGCCAACGAATTCACCGTGTCGCAATGGAGGTATAAAAAGTCGCTATATTTGTACGGCTGGCACGTCGAGGTGCTGCTCACGCCGGGGCAGTTCTTGGCAAGTGACGAGCTGGAATATTCGCTGTTATCCCAGACAACGGCGAAGAGATGCTGGTCGGGAGTCGCGCCGGGATCGGCGTCGACGCCGTCGCCGCCTATTCCCCATACCGGAATGACGAGCGGTATCTGGGACGACAGAGGTTTTAGGCCGCGAACCAGAAGCGCCCGGAGGTGGGACTCGTCTGCATAATAGCCGACGAGCTGGCCGCCGGAGCTGATACCGGTCAAAATCGTCATGCCTCGTGCCTTCGGCGCGTCGAAGGTTTGCCATTGGGGGATCGCTGCCGCACCCCGCAAGATAAAACCATGTGTTGCGCCGGCCGCATCGTTGTAGCTGCCAACGATTCGGCCGTCGTTGCTGATTCCAAGAGCCTTCGTCTCACTCGCCCCCGGGTACAAGAGCTCTGTAATCCTGTCGCCCTTGCCGAGGAAGCCCTCCACACGGCCGCGCGACGTCCTCATATAGCCGACGACATCTCCGCCATCGTTGATTGCCGATGCCGTTACGCTGACGCCGCCGGCCGGCCGTATATGGGCGAGCTTTCCGGTTTTTGCATCCCGCGCGAAAGCATGGTTGATTCCGCGGCGGTCGGTGTAGAAGCCGACCGTTGTAGCGGCGTTATTCACACCGAGATACTCCGTAATGCCTGACGGGTTGCGATAGTTCGTCCAAACGCCCTTGCGCTCAGTAAACGCGGCAATATTTCCATTGGCGTCGGTATAAAAGCCGGCAACTAGGCCGCTGTTGTTCAGAGCCGTGGCGGTCGTCGTCACTGCGCCTGGAAACGATTTCTGCTTGAAATCGCCCTGTCCGTATGGCAAGTGGCCCACGTACGCTGCCGTTGGCTTCTCCGCGCCGATATCGGCGACGATGTCGCCTAGATCGTTTATCCCAAGGAACTCGCTAAACGACGGGTGGTTTGGCAACGTGAATCTCGGGCCGACTAAGGCCGGCGCCGACCCCGGCAGGGACTGCGACGCCGGCGACTCTAGCGCCGATTGCGACGCCGGCATCAACGCTGCTTGACCCCCGCACGCGCAAAGTACCAAAAAAAGAACGGGCACTGCCGTGGCCCATAATGATCGCATCAGGCTCATCTCTAATACCCACTCCCTTTGCACGGGTCGACGTTTCCGTATCCTGTTGGGGCCGCCGGCAATACCGCTGTCGGTTGCATCAAAGCTGCCTGCCACTCGCACGCATACCGCACTACGAGGACGCCAGGCGCGCCAACGCCACGCAGTAATCGGACCAACGGCATCACCGCTATTGTACACACGTGTCAATGGCCCATGCGACAAGGTGCGGAGGCGTCGCTCGCGCATTGGGCGGCATGGTGAGCGCTAGCTAGCGCGTAATTTGCTTATTTTGCTGCAGTAAAATCGCGCCGCACGGTCCGCATAACGGATCGGTGTCATCACCCTTGAACCATGCGACTTGCGTGGCGAGCGAGTTCTCGCCGGAGCAGTAGGCGCGGTCCGTGCAGGTATTCAATCGGATCAGGCCGCCGGGAACGCCACGATACGGCACCGCGGTCATCTCCCCGCCCTGCAGTGCGAGCCTGTATTGATACGAAGAGATCGGATCACCTCTAAACCAGGAGGCGGCGATATTCGCGCTTCGCGTGCTCGTGTTGAGACAGGCTGCGGCTTTGCCGTAATCCGCGGCGTTGACGTACAGATGTTTGTACTGTTGGCAATAGATGCCGGCCGGCCCGACGCACTCGACGAGCACCCCGATGGAGCCGCCCCGGTCCCCGTTCATGGACGGGCAGCCGCCGCCTACGGTCTCAACTCGGCCGTTCCACAGGAAGGGTACGACTGGATGCTCGGCCTCTGTGGCCACGAGCGTGTCCTCGAAGAAATACGGTGCCTCGGCCATCGTCCTGCCTTCGGCTATTTGAAACGACTGCATGCGATCCGGAATGCCGGTCAGCGGGTTGGGCACCAGCCAGCGAAAAGCCAAAGCCGCAAGCCGCACGCGATGCCCTCCGATAACGTCACCCACGCCTCCCTCACCGAAACTCGTCTCGAGATCGACGATCTTCGTGTTCGCGCAGCCGCCGGTCGTGTGGGAATACAGGTTCGCGACGGTATTGATCTCGACCGTCATCGTCTGACTATCCATGAACCCGTAGCCGGCACGCCCGCCGAAGATCGGGCGCTCCGCCATCAGATACTTGAGATTGCCGCCGGTTACGGTCTTGCAGATATTGTCGATCGCGGCTTGATCGTCCACGTCGCCGGCAGCATACTGCGCGTGGCAACGGCCGCCGGCAATGACGCCGCATGCGCCGATATATCCGTATCCGGTTGCGATCCCGTTGAGCGCCATATCGACGCACCGCTCCGCGCATGCTCCGTTGGCGAAAATGCCCAGGGCCGTCTCCCAGTCGGTCGCATCATGGTACGGCGAGCTGCCGGCTCGATCGGCAAAACCGGATGGACGCGTGCCGCTGCCGTATTCAGTCGAGACCTCGCCGAAACCGCCGACGATGACGCCCGCTAAGATCTCGGCGTCGTCCTCGAACGCGCCGTACGGCGGCGGAAAATCGTCGCGGTAGTTCGATCCCGCCCAAAAACTGCGATACAGATAACGATTGAATGCGGCATCGCCTGCATTCATTCGCAGGACGGCATCGGGATCGTGAGGTGCGCATCTCCTGCCCGTGGGGTTTGGCGTCGCACCCCAAGTGAGCCGGTTATCGATCGTCTTCGCGCTTGGATAAGTATGGAGAAACGCGGTTTCGATGCCGCTGTCGGCATCTTGATAGGCTCGAAGCGTTATGCGCGTGTTGCAGAAGACCTTGAGGAAGTCCACATACTTGTAGGGCTGGCACGTGGAGCTGGAGCTGACTCCTGGACAGTTGGCTGCCAGCGACGCGCTCGAGTTTTCGGTGTTTTCGAGCATCACCGCAAACAGATGCCGGTCGGGGATAGCGCCGGGGTCGGTGCCTTGCTGGTAGCCTGCATATCCCCACACGGGGATGACCAGCGGAGGCACCACGGCCAGAAGTAGGCCGAGAACGCTCATCGCCTAACGGCAAGCGAACGGGCCATCCAACCGATGGGCTTGACGAGCGGCGACGAACTCAACACGGCAACCGAGAAAAACGGCGTCCGCCAGTCGCGGGTCGCGACGAAGCGGCGAACGAGCCGCCGCGCTTGGCGCCACTCGCCCCAAAACCCGAGGACCGCGGCCGTCTTGCACGCGCGTATTTTCAAGAATTGCCCAAGGACGGGCAGTAGCGGTGGCGGACAGGCGTCGAGCAGAACATTCGCGTCGAGCAAGAATGGCTCGATCGGACGCATCGTGCGATAGTTTCGGCACAGTTCGGAGGCCTCTACGTCCAGCCTCACCAGCGGGCGCGAATGAAAATAGAGCGGCTCGTTCAAAAACATCCGCAGCCAAAGCGTGGCATCTTCGGCGTAGCGCGAGCCGTTTTCGTAGAACCCACCCCATCGAAGAACGCTCTCGGTTCGAGCGAGCACGGTGCCGGTATGCATATACGCTATAAGCGCGACTAACCGTTGCGCGCTGGTGTCCGGCCCTATTGTAATGAAGCCTTCCGGAACGCCGCACGCCGTCCACCACGCCGTGGCAGGCCGGTCGCCAGGATATTCGTACCACCCGCAGCTCACTGCGGCGGCCCGGGGATGTTGCTCGAGCACAGCAAGGCTTTCCTGCAAAAAGTTCGGCAGCCACCAATCGTCGGCGTCGAGAAACGCGACGTAGGGAGACCGCGCCTGGCGCAGACCGCGATTACGTGCGGCTCCCGGGCCGGCGTTCGCTTGAGAGATCAGTCGAAAGCGCGGGTCGGCGAAACGGCGCACGACGCCCGCGCTGCCGTCCGTCGAGCCGTCGTCGACGATGATTACTTCGAAGTCCGCCACACTCTGGGCCGTAACGGATTCGAGCGTCCGCAGAATATAGCGCGCCTTGTTGTACAGTGGAACTACAACCGATACCAAGGGCATAGTAACTATGCGGCTTCCGCGGTTTGCGTTGCGTTGCGACGCGAGCGGGTCGCGACCGCAAGACGAGCGACGACGAGCATTTCCGTGAACAACAGCCACGAGAATTTCGTGATCAATACGTCGACAAAGAGCGAGGCGACGAGTAGCCCGACGAACGCAGCGGCGAAGACGTCGCGCAACCAGGGGTACGGATCTCCCGGCCCCATGAGGCGCAAGCTGCGATACTGCAGCACCAGCGCGCACGCCATACTGATGAGTCCTACCACGCCGAGTTCGGTACCGGTCGACACTAACAAGCTGTGGGGAGCTCGATTCCAGCCGGCGTATTGCGGCTCGTATCCGGCAAAAAACGCGTGGTCGTATGCCGAAGGGAAGGTTCCCACGCCCGTGCCGAGCAGCCAATGGCTGCGAAAAACGGCCATCGCGATCGTCCAGATATCGAGGCGTCCGGCGCCGCCCGTCGCCGTCCCTTCGGTGAAGATCCGGGAAGTTATCTCATTGGGAATCACGAGCATCAGGCCGACGCCCACTACTAACACCCCGATGAGCGCGAGCCGATGTTTGCTGCGAAAAATGCCGAAAATTGCCATCGCGATGAGCGCCAGCGTCGTGCCCCGGGATGCCGTGAGATAGACGGCCGCGAGAGGAAAGGGCAAGATCGCCAGCAGACCGAGGCGGCGCCATCCTCGAAATTGACCGATGGCGCCAACGGTCATGGCTATGGGGAGCAACAACGATGCTCCAAAGCGGTTGGGGTCCTCGGTGGTGCTGCCGAATGTCAAGTACAGGCGGCCGACCTGGCCCGCAATAGTGGACAGCTCGTGACGCGCCATGATCATCGCGACAATGCCGACGACTATCCCGCTGGCGATCGTGGCCGCGACGATCGCGCGAACGTCCACTGAGTCGAGCGGCGCCACCACGACGATCGCCAGCAGAACGAATGCGGACGTGACCGCAGTCAGATCCGGCATCGAATCTTTGGGATTGATTCCCCATATGGTGCTGAGCGCCATGAGCGCGACGACCGCGGTCCACCCAAGAACTGCATGAGGCAGCCGGATCTCGGAGCGCCGCCGTAGGATGATCGCCAAGGCAGTTACGGCGCTTGCAATGCCGAGCAGCTTGGTGATCGAAAATGCTTGGCCGACGAGGAGGACGTCATCGATCGGCACCAAGACGATGTACAGGCCAAACAGAGCCGCCAGCGGACGCCGCCGCGCGGCGAAGATCAGCAGCGGTAGCGCGGCAATCGAGATCGCCGCCACTATGCCGGTGTTCGGCCGGCAGAAAATGGGTATCGCCTGTGATGCGCTGCAATTGCCCACGTTGACGCCGATGAAGAGGGCGACCAAGGCGCAACCGACGATCAAAGCTCCTCCAAGCAGCGCGGTCGCGGTCACGTCGGCCCGGCTGGGAACCCTTCGTGCGAGTTCCGACATCAGGATCGCCCTCGCATGGTGGCGACCGCACTACTCAGCAGCGTGTAGTACGGCCGCACATCGTCCGTCGACAAGGCGAAGATACTCCGGACGTCGATGCCGGTACGCCGAACGAAATAGATCGCCGCGGCGAGGAAGGCGGCGGTGTAGGAGATCGAAGTCGCTACCGCCGCGGCGATAATGCCAAAATGAGGCAGCGACAGCGCAGTAACCGCCGCACAAACCACCGCCGAAGAGGCGCTAAAATAGAAGGGAGTACGCGGCTGCCCGAGCTGCTGCGAGAAGAAGGCTGCCAACGACGGCATCATGCTGTAGGCGACGATCCCCGGCAGGAGTGCCAAAGTAATGACGGCACCGTACGCGAACGCGGGGCCGTAGAGGAGTGGCACTAGTCGGCCCACCAAAAGCGCGACGAGCACCGCAGCCCCGAAAACGAGCACGAAAGAGTGGCGCATGCATTTTGCGGTTACCGCAACTGCCCTCTGACGATCCTTGCCGCCGATATCTTGTAGCGCCGGATTGATCATCGCGCTGCTCAGCTGCCAGATGAATTCACCAATTGCAATTCCCACCGAATATACGCCGAGCGCCGCGCTGCCAAGCATATAGATGACCAGGAAAACGTCGATGCGGAAGTCGAAATATTGCACGAGGCTGCTGAGACAGGCCTGGCTCCCGAATGTGACCTGCTCTTTCAAAAGCGGCCGCACCGCGAGTTCCTCATAATCACGGCGGTAACGTCTCAACGCGAACCACATGTAGATGCCGGCAGCGACGTAACTGAGGGCCCACACGCCCAAGGCTACCGATAAGCTGCGATGAACGAACAAGATCAGTGGAACGTAGACGAACACCGCGACAGCGGGGAACAGGCTCATGATGTTGATGCGACGCATGTCGCCCTCGGCGAGAAAAATTCCCATGGCGGACTGGGCAAATATCGCAAACGGGATAGCGACCGCCGCAAAGAGGAGGACGTTCTGCGACGGTACCAACCAGCCGATCAGCGCCATCGCGAGCACGAGCGGTGCGCTGACGGCGGTGACGACCATGAACATGACGCGAAGGACGGCGCCGCTCGGAAGGCCGCGCCGGCCGTACTGCCATAGGACGGCCTTGTTGTGGCCGACGGTCGCCATCAAGAGCATCCCGAGTATGGTGCCCGCGTAGGTAAACTCACCCTTGCCGGTGGCCGACAGCGTCCTAGCAATAACGATCCCTCCTGCGGCAACGCAGAGCTGCGCCGACACGCGTACCGCAAAGGTTTCGAGACTCTTTTTTGCGATGTCGCTCATCGAGCGAAGGCTACCGCGCTTCGCTCAGCGACATCGATCCGACAGCATACCAGTCCAGCAGGAATACCAACCCTAACGTGGCGAGCAAAGCGACTGCGATCACCGCGAAGAGCGCAGGTAACCGCGGCGGCCTGGCCGTCGCTAAGGCGGGGTCGGCGTATTGAACGATGGTGAGGTCGCTGACCGCCATGTTCTTGGCTACGAGCGCGTTGAAATAGTTGCTCTGAAGCGCATCGTAGATCGTCTCTGCCGACTTCTCTTTGCGCTGTAGGGTCGAGAGATCCGACATGAACTGCGGGTAGACCTGCAGCTGGGCGGAGAGCGCCGACTCTTGCGAATCGAGCACCCTCAGTTGCGACAGATCTCCATTGATTTGGCTTTGCAACGTGGCGGCCTGGGTCGTCAACGAAGTGGTCAGTGGATTGGGCTCGACGTTTGTTCCGGTCACTTTCGTTTGCGGGGCGCGCACCAATGCGGCCTTGAGGCTGGCGATCTGCTTTTCCGTGGCAATGACGTCGGGATATTTCTCGGTAAATTGCCGCCGCAGTAGGGTCAGCTGCAACTCTTGCTGGGACAGCTGTTGCTGCATTTGGTCGGTAGCCGGAGCGGTCCCGATGGTTGTGGTCGCGTTGACAGTGCTGGGCGCATCCGCAATTTGCCCCCTAACCGTGGTGAGCTGGCCTTGCGCCTGCATGCGTTCGGCCTCTACCGTCCGCTCCTTCGATTGAATATCCGCGATCGCAGCAAGCAAACTAGCCGTCTGAGTATTTCCATCGGCAAGGCCGTGCTGGGACTGGAAGAGGGTGAGTGCGCGATCGGCATTCGAAAGATCGTTTTGCGCCCTGTTTAGGGCCACGGAGAGGGATGCTGCCGCCTCCGACGCTTGCGACGCCGCTAGCACACGCTGACGGTCGAGAAAGGCACGAGCGAAGGCGTTGGCTATGCTCGCAGACCCCTCTGGATCGCGCCAATCGACGGAGATCTTGAGGATATCGGCATTGGTTAACGGCGTCACCGTCACGCTCTTGCCCAGCAGGTCGCTCGGTGTTGTGTTGAGCCCTAGCGCGCGAATGGTTTGCTCTGCGATCGCGGGCTGCCGCGCTAGAGCCACGTATGTTTCCACGGCGGTATCTCGATTCGACGCGAGAAGAGCGTCGATCTGAGGATAGTTCGTCGACTGCAGTTGTGTATCGGGCCGTTTGACCAGAACGTCACTGGACGTCTCAAAAGTGCGCGGCGATAACATGACGGCCGTCGCGCCAATCGCGACAAGGACCAGGAAAATTATGACGGCCAGGCGGCTTTGGCGCCTGAGCGTTCCGATTAGCTGTGAAAGTTCATACATGATCTATGGTATCACTCCCGTGGCGCCGGGCACCGCTAGCAAGTGGAGATAGTAAAGAGCGAAGGGCAGATTGAGGAAATCGGCCGCGTTGTGCTGTTTTGCTTTCGGAACGTATACGACGTCGCCCGACTCCAGTATGGGATTGGCCGCGTAATCTGCGTTGAGCAGCATGTTGTAGACGTCGATGTTGTATAGCCTCGGAATGCCGTCGACGACGCGGTTCAACGTGATGTGATTTAGATCGGCGAACGACTGTGGCCCCACGCCGGCCTTCACGAGGAGATCGACGAGACGGTCGCCGCGCGCGAGCTCGAATTGGCCGCCGTGCTCGACGCTGCCCAGGATCGAGATTCTTTCCGCAGTTCCTTTGAGGACCTCGACCGATACGATGGGGTGGATGACGAACGCTAAAAGGTCGTCGGAGATGCGATGGGCCGCGTCGTCGGGACGCAAGCCGGCGACGGCGACGGTGCCGATGAGCGGATAGTTGATTGTCCCATCGCTCAGCACCGTCACCGTTTGCGACAGGGGCTGGATCGTGTTGGACGCAAACTGCCCGTTTTGGCCCGGAGTCGAATAGAGACCCTGCGTACCGAACACCTGCACCTGCAGCTGATCGTCAGCGTGAATCGTGTATGCGCCCGATGTCTGCACCGCATAGTTACCCGTAGTGGCACCCGAGTAAGGTGCCCCCAGAGCGCCCGTGGACGGCATCACTTGAGCGCGCACGAGCGGCACCTCTTGAACGTCCGTGGGCGGTGCCGCTTGAGCACCCGCGCCCGGCGCCGCTTGAGTGACCGCGGCCGGCGCCACTTGAGTGACCGCGGCCGGCGCCGCTTGAGTGACCGCGGCCGGCGCCGCTTGAGTGACCGCGGCCGGCGCCGCTTGAGCGAGCGCGGTCGGCGGCCTCAAAAAGCAGCTCACCACCAATACTGCGACAAGGCAGCGCGCCGCAGCCGAGCCTTTTTTGTGCAAACGTGTATTAAGCAACACCTAGTTGCCTCCTCATTTGATAGGCGGCCCAGCGCCATTCGAGGCGACGGTGCTCCGCCGTAGTAATCACATGCTGTCCCCGCTCGCGCTCGATGTGATCGAGCAGGGTCCCGACCGGTACGTACCATCCGGCCCGCGCGGAGAGATCCTCGAGCACGGATAGGACGGCGGGATTCACGCGCCCGTCGTGAGCGAAACCGTCGGCAACGTGCGCGTAGACGATGCAGCAGCCGCCGCTCCGCTCGAGCGAATCGAGCCGCGATCGCGCGAGCAGACGCACGAATTTCTCCGCATTCGATCCGTCGCTTGCGGAAAACCAGCGCGAGGCGGCCGGCCGGCGCGGGTCGTGATAGGGCATCCACGGATCCTGACGCGACGTGACGGTATCGTCGAAGTTGAAGCCGCGGACGTAGTGTAGTCTCTCAGCGCAAAGATCTTCCCAATTATAAGCCGTCCCCGGAGTCGATCCCCAAAAACGCGGGCGTCCCGAGAACCGGCGAAACATCTGTCGCAGAAGCGGCGTATCGAAGCGCTCCTCACCCCAGTACAAACACTCCGGATTTACGGCGTGGTTGGCATAGGTGCGGGGATACCGGCCGAAGATGCCGCGAAAGTGCTCGAAGGCGTCACGATGATCGGCAGACGCGGTGCCGCCCGAGCGCGCACCGTGCCACGCGATTTCGAATCCCTGCCGGTCGAGCCCCTGAACCCATGCGCGATAGGCGGGGTCCTGCAGGCTGTCTCCGTGAAATGGGTCGTCTTCCGGCGAATCGAGCGCCCATACCGTCTTTGTGGTCCGGAAGCCGAGACGAGCGAGCGCATCGTAAAAGGGCTTGACCGCGCGCAAGTATGCGCGATCCGTGTCGTCCATGATCGTGAAGGCGAACTTCTTTCCGCCGGGCCAGCGACTCATCTAGCCGAGTTCCGTCGGGAAGATTCCGAAGATTACATGCATTCCGAATGCCTCTAGGTCGATCAACGCGCGGCGTTTCTGAGCGGAGAGGTCATAGAGCGCGATATGCGTCGGCATTTCCTCGCCCTTGATGAAGCGCTTCACCCACCGCACGTTCTCTTTGAAGCGCGTCTCCCGGAACCGAGTGAAGCCGACCCAGACCAACGATTCGTGCACCATTCCGAGGCCGCGGCACCAGCCCAAATTAGCGTACCCGGGATTATCGATCTCGTTGAGATCGATGGTCCTCTCGACTTCGAGCGTTGTGGCGTTCACAATGACGATGGTGCCGTTGACGGTCGTAAAATACACGCGGTTGCCTCGGATTTCGCCATCGTGACATAGCTCCGGTCCAACGTCCATTCGCAGCATCGGCTTCGTGAGACAGAACGCATCCTTTTGGATGCAGCGCGTCACCCATAGCTCGCCATCGAGGAAGAACGTATAGTTGGGATGGGAGTAGTGGGGCTTGGTGGTGAGCACTTGCCGGTAGTCGACATCCCGGGAGAAGCGCGTCCAGGTTGGGCCTCCGAGCACGTCCCAGTCGCGAAGTAGCTCGCCGTCCGGGCCAACCTCGACGACCATATCAAGGCCGGTGCTCGTGACGATGAGATTTCCGCTTTCCGTCGGGCGCACGTGATGGACGTCGTTGAAGCATGGTAGAGAAACGTAGCGAACGAGTTCGAACGTCGGAATTCGATAAACGAGCGCTTCCGTTCGCGTCGAGGTATAGAGCAGGTCTCCTTGCAAAACCCCTCCCTCAAAGGTGATCGAAGAGTCCTTCGGACATACAGACTGGGGCGACGAATATTCGAGGCAGCGCTCGACGTCGCCGCGCACCGGGTCGATGCGCAAGATGACGCCCTTCTCGTAGGTCACCCACTCTTCGCGGGCGCGCAATCCTACCGGCTTATGCTGTCCACCCGTAACATACAGGGACTTTATCCGGCGCTTCGTGCGGCTAGGAGACGCGTTCGCATGCTTGCGGAGCGTACCGTTCGCGCGCCCGCTGGGCTCGGCAACCTGTCGCATGAATTCAGTAATCCTTTATAGGTGTCGTAGTGACGGCCGGCTGCTGCTTACGTAACGTCAGCAGTCCTTTGAGCCAACCGAAGCCGAAGGAAAGATGCATCGTGGCGATCGCGATCGGCTCCAACAGCGCGACTGACAGCCGCCTCGACCGGCGCAAGCCGTCGAGGGTTGAAAGACCGAGGACCACCAGGTAGAGCGCCGGTATTAACGATGCCGCGGCAAGGTAGCCGGCGAGCCCCAAGATCGCGGAGGCCGTTAGTGCGACCAGTAGTGCCGGCGGAGCATAGACTCGCCAAGGAACGGAACCCGGGTGCTGCACCTCGGTCCAGCGCCGATAGAAACCGTAACGTACGTACTGCCTGGCTAGCCCTTTGAAAGACGCCCGCACGTAGTACGTCACCTCTATCGATGGCGAGAGAAAGACGCGGTAACCCGCGGCGCGGAGACGGTAATTGAACTCGCAGTCCTCGTTGACGAGATTCGTCTCGTTATAGAGCCCGACTTCGTCGAAGATCGCGCGATCGATGAAGGTGCCCATGACCGAGTCGCACCATTGGTCTTGCCGCGCATGGCGGTATTTGGAGTCGCCCACACCCACTGGTGACGACATAGCAAGGGCGATCGCCTCGCCGATGCGCCCTTCCCCCCGGTGACGGATCACGCCGCCCACGTTCGCCGCGCCCGTCCGCGCTCGCACTTCCCAACACTGAGCGAGGTACGTTTTTGAATAGCGCGCGTGGGCGTGGGCGACGCAGATTACCGACCCGCGAGCGTTTCTGATCGCAAGGTTGTAACCGAAGACTTGGTGGCGTTTAGGATTGTCCACCAAGCGAACGTTACCGCGTGCAGCGTACCGTTCGACAATTTCCCGCGTCTTGTCGGTACTGCCGCCGTCGGCCACGAGGATCTCGACGTCGGCGTCCAGTCCTTTCTGAGCCGACATATCGTCGAGTACGGCGCCGATATACCGCTCTTCGTTCAACGTCGGGATGATGACCGAAACGAGCGTCCTTTCGGCGAGCTGCGCCGGAGCCGTGGCGGGTTCGATTAGCACCACCGCTGAAACAGGACCTCCGCCGCGGTCTTTAAAGTGACGAACAGATCTAACGATAGCGAGTAATTCTCGATGTAAAACAGGTCCAGATCGAGACGCTCTGCGATTTGTTCCATTCCCGGACTGCGCCGCATGTGCACGTGCGCCCAACCCGTGATGCCCGGTCGCACGAGGTGTCGCTCGTCGTACCGGACATGTTCTTTTCTAAAGTTTTCGACGAAAACCGAGCGCTCGGGCCGCGGACCGACGATCGACATTTCGCCCTTTAGCACGTTGACGAATTGGGGCAGCTCGTCGATGCTCGTCTTGCGGATGAAGGCACCCACCCTCGTGGTGCGACGATCCTGGGAAGGATCGCCCACGGCCCACACGGGGCCCGAAAGGGCTTCCGCGTTGCGTACCATGGAGCGGAGCTTCAGGATTTCAAAGGGTTTGCCGTCTCGGCCGATGCGAGTTTGCCGAAAGACGGCGGGACGTCCCGACTCCACGACGATGGCGATCATTGCGGCAAGCATGAGGGGCGCCGTTAGGGTGAGAGCCGTCAAGGCCACCGTGATGTCGAAGAGTCGTTTCAGCATGCGATTGACCGGCATGCACGCCGCGACGCGCCCTGCGACGAAGATCGGCTGACGCTGCGAACGCAACAGGTCGAGCGTATACGCCTGCGAGGCCAGCCCCGGAGGCGCAAAACCAATGGCAATGCGATCGCGAGCGGCTCGCTCCACCATCAGGGCGGTATGCGGCGTGGGCAAGCCTGCGAAGAGGATCTCCTTGCAACCCTGGTCGCGCAGACTACGATACCACGGTGCCAACCCGCTCAGCGCATCGGTCATCGCGTTTTCCGTATCATCTACGTGAATCATCTGGAGGACGTTCGAGCGCGATCCCATCAGGATCGCAATTTGCGCGACGTCCGCGGCATTGCCGACCAGCGCGACGGAGCGTTTGCTTCGGCCGGTCTCCCGGTCGAGGCGATAATGGATGAGTGATCGGGCCGCGCCCACGAGCAATACGGACAGTAGGAACGAGACCAGCAGCACCAGGCGCGAGCTCGAAAACGCGGGGACGACGGTAAAGAAGACGAGCAGCGGGGCGACGCCGATCGCGAGGCCCGTGATGACGTAATACCACTCGTCGCGGCAGTCCAGGGCATACGAAATGCGGTACAGGCCGAGCGCCTTGAACATCCAAAGTGAAGTCGCGGTCCAAATTACCGCAGATTGTAAGACGCGCCAGTATACGAGATCGTGGTCGAACTGCGATATGCCGGCGACGGCGATCAACGAGGCGAGCGCGAGCATCGCCAGGTCGGTGGAGAGCAGCGTCAGCGCCTTGTTCGCTGCAAAGGCTCGAATAGCGCGGCTTCTCTCGGAAAACTCCGAGGTCACGCTTTCGACGATGGTGGGTGCCGGTGCTGTATCCACTATGCCTTGTCAAACATTAAGTTTCGGCGTTCCATAAGCCGAGCTGGTCGTCCGTGCCTCTCATTGCACTCCTCAGCCGACGATTTATTGTGGTAATCGCACAAGCGGATTACCAGGTTAATTGGTCGTCACTTACAGGGTGCCACGCAGACCCTCTGCATGGCAACCTAGTTTTTTAGGGCGTTATCGAGGTGGGCGGTGGGTTGGCTCGGTATTTTCGTACTATCGCCACCGACGCGACGCCGTAATCATAGTAAGAAATGATTAGTGCGCGGGCGCCGTGAGGCTTTGAGCCATGGCGGCGTGGCGCCTGTCGGGCCGTTTCCGTTTGGACGGAGCGCGCGCGCGGAATGCAAGACTGCTTTGACCGAGGGCCAGTCGAGAAGTGTCGCTACCATCTCGACACGATTGCGGGCATTCGTCTTTGCGATCATCCGGGCAATGTGGTCGCTTACCGTCGACTCGGCGATATTCAAGATGCCGGCAATGTCGGAGACGCCGAGGCCGTCGAGAAGAGCGTGCAACACGTCCCGTTCCCGCGGCGAAATGCGAAAAGCCGACGTCGCACGTTCCATCGGATGGTCGCTGAACGGCTCCAGAAAGGCGCCTATCATGACGCCTGCGCCGCGAACGGGCGTGACGCGCAGAAGAAGGCCCGGTACCGGCTGCGCCGTCGCAGCGGTACAGGTTTCGATCCTTGAAAAGTTCCACGTGCGCGTCAGCCGGCGTATCGTACGCTCGAACAGCAGGGGCAGACGATCGGCGTCGGGGTCGACGAGCTTGGCCAGCTCTGCGGAAGCGGCGTCTTGCGGATACCATTTCGATACGACCTTCAAGTCGGAATCCAGCAGAATGAACCCCGATCCGTCGTTGCGCACGCGCATCGACGTTGGCTCGGCAGCCGGTGCCATCTGCGTGTCGAGCAGCGCCGCGATGCGCCGGACAGCCGGCTGCAGACCCTGGGCGATGAGCGACCACACCTTGTCGCTGGTCGCAGGGCGTACGACGATCAGCGCGAGAGAACGGTCGCCGTTGAGTAACGCGGATGCTCCCAACGTGGGTGCCGGCTTGCCGTCGTCCCCGGTGACCCGCAGCGTCACGACTTTGGAACAGGCCGGCTGCGGGACCGTGCAGAGCATTTCCAGCGCCCGCCGCGGGTTGAGGTGAAACCCGTGCATGGCGACGTCGCGTAGGTCACCGTCTGAACCGAAAACGCCCAACACCCACGCCGTACCCCGGGCGGGTTTGATAAGCCGTCGGATAACGGATTCAACCCGGCTTGCTCCGAGAACGTCGCTTGCATCGGTAATTGTAACGGCGGCTCCGATATGGGGCGTAAGCATAGACGCGATTTATCATTGTAAACGACGCATCACTCTATTGGCAACAACTTGCGATAGTCAATTGTTACTAAATATCACCACGAAGGACAAACGTCGCATCGCACAAAACTCCCAAGCACACTGGAAAAATTGGCGCTTTTTTAACGGGGTCCTACGTCTTTTGTTAGAGGAAATAAAAACTGAAACCGCCCCGCGCATTCGAGTGGCACGCTTTCAGGACTGTGAGCAGATCTTACGGTTAGAGGCGATCATTAACCCAAATCCGGTATCGGCCGAAGAGTGGCGCATGCTTTGGCAAGGCAGTCCCCTTTGGAGTGAGGTTAAAAAACGCTGGCCGATTGGTTGGGTGTTCGAGGACGGCGCCGGCGAAATCGTCGGATGCTTCGGAAATATTCCACTACTCTATCATCTGCATGGCGAGCGTCTGATCGCGGCGACCGCGCGAGGATGGGTGGTCAAACCGGGACATCGGGGACGGTATGCGGTCCGCCTCTTTACCGAACATCTGCATCAGCCGGGCGCAGACCTATGTATCGCCACGAGTGTGGGTCCGATGGCTTTGGCGTGCAGCGATAAGTATGCGAAGCGGATACCGGTCGGTGACTGGGAGTCCATTACCTATTGTGTAATCGGCTATCGCGCGTTTGCAACGAGGGCGCTGCGCAGGTTGAAGGCCCCGCTGGCTGGAGGCCTGGGGCCGCTTGCCGGTGCGGCACTGAGAATTAAAGATCTCGGCGCGCGACTTCCAAAACCGCAGTCGTCGTATACGATCGAATCGACGGACCGATTCGATTCCCGGTTCGATGCGTTCTGGAAGGAACTTCTCCAGCAAAAATCCGGCACGCTCTTGGCCGCCCGAGACAGCGCCACGCTGTCGTGGCATTTTTCGAGGCCGATGAGCCGCGGATGCGTATGGGTCCTGACGGCGTCTCGAGACCGCCGAGTGCGTGCGTACGCGGTGTTCGTACGGCAAGGTCGCGGCGACGAGCTCAGCCGCGTGCGTCTCGCTGACTATCAAGCGATCGATCCGGGAGTCGATCTCCTGCCCGACCTGCTGAGGTGCGCGCTGCAACGCTGCACGGCCGAAGACGTGTGCGTTCTCGATAAGCCGGGCGTCGGATTATCTAAGATGCGCGCTTTCGACGAGTTTGCACCGTATCGAAGAAAACAGTCTTGGCCGATGTTTTACGTCGCGATGGATCCCCACCTGGCTGAACGACTCGCTCAGCCGAACGTTTGGGATCCATCCGAATATGACGGAGACGTTACCCTAGACTAGCCATCTGGTGAATTGCCGACCCTTCACGATTTCAGCGCTAACATCCACGACGGCAAGAACCTGAATGCCGCCGCGTGGATCGGGCCGCGCCGCCGCAGCGCCGGCGCGTATGCATCATCGCTGGTGTCAGGACCTGCCCGACGTCAACCGCGCGCAGTTCGTGCGCACGGTGGGCAGCCGCCCGCGAGAGGTTATGTCCGATCGCCGTTCGGTAACTCCCCGTCGGCGGTTTGTTGTTAAGCTGCGGTGCGACGACGATCGTCCAGTCGCATTCCGCAGCCCCCAGTTCGGAATCCATGGCGCGCACGTCGTCGTACATATTTGCAAAGAGCAGCTGCAGCACTGGCTTTGCCATTCGCAGCAGGAGGTTGTCATAGGAATCGACGTACAACGCAGACGCCGAGACGGCCAAGACGCGCCGAGTCTCCGCGGCACGCATCGCCGATATGATGTTGGCCACTCCGCGCCGTAACGTAAAGCTGACGTCTCGCTGGCGCGGTGGCACCCGAAGCGCCGAGAGCACGACATCGGTTCCGGGGGTGATCGTCTCGGCAACAGTCCGTTCGTCGAGCACGTTCCCCTCGATCCCGGAGATGCGGTCGCCAAAACCGCTAAACCCGAGAAGGCGACTCGAAAGTTACGGCCACTCGATCGTGATGCCGGAGTCGTGATATCCCGCGTACCGGCACGGCAACACGCCGCGCATGTATGCGAGCAGCGGCTCGCGCACGACGCCGACGACGATCCGTGCAGCTAACTCCTCGATCGCCACCCACTCCACCGCCACAACGTGATCCTCCCCGCCATCTTCGCCCTGAGCTCCGTCGAGGGCTGGCCTCTCGGTGTCATGCTGAGCATGTCGAAGCGCGACGGCAAACGTCGCGTTCAAAAAGTGTATCGCGCCGTCGTAGCTCTCGCTGACATACGCGAGCTCCCCAATCTCCACGCGCAGCCCCGTTTCCTCGAACACTTCGCGCACGACGGTCTCCTCGAGCAGCTCGCCGGGCTGCTGCCGTCCGCCGGGCAGATTCCACAGCGGGTCTGGATGATTGGGATAGCGCGACGCGACGAGCAGCACGCGCCCATCGTGAACGGCGAGCCCGGTGGCGAGATGAATCATGCTTGCGGGCTTTCACGCTCGGCTGCTAACACTCCTTAACCAAGGCGTGGCACCGCAAACTTCGAAACCCCTCTCACTGAAAAAGGAGGGCGCACATGTTTGAACTGGCAACCTATCTTCGTAAACTACTAGGCGCTACCGCCGCGCTGCTCGTTGGATGCGCCGGCACGAGCGTTGGTGCACCGAGCGTAGCAGGCGTCCCGGCCAACATCACAGCCTCTCGCCCCGCTAAAAGCGGCCCACACGCGAATAACGTCGTCGTCATCATCATGGAAAATCGCGACTACGATCTGGTCATCGGCAGCTCGCAGGCTCCCTACATCAATAAGACGCTCGTGCCGGAGGCGGCGCTGATGACGAACAGCCACGCCGTCGGCCATCCGAGTCAACCGAACTACCTAGCGTTCTTCTCGGGCTCGACGCAGGGAATCAGCGACGACTCCTGTCCGCACACGTTCTCGACCGAGAACGTCGGAGCGGAGCTGCTGGCCGGCGCAAAGGGCTTCGACGGGTACTCGGAGTCGATGCCGCACGACGGCTACACCGGCTGTTATTCGGGTGAATATGCCCGCAAGCACAATCCCTGGGTGAACTTCACGAACGTACCGGCGACGTCGAATCTCGTGTATCATCGCTTCCCCAAATCGCCGCCGACGCTCGCCATCGTCGTGCCGAACCTCTGCCACGACATGCACGACTGCAGCACGAAGACGGGCGACACGTGGCTCTGGAAAAACGTTCCGCCGATCTTAAAGTACAACGCCGCGCACGACGGCCTGCTGATCCTCACCTGGGACGAAGCCTCACCCGACAAGAACGGAAAGAACCAGATCGCGACGCTGCTGATCGGGCCGACGGTGAAGCCGGGCTCGTACGATCAGAACGTCGATCACTACTCGGTTCTGCGCACGATCGAGACGATCGCGGGAGTAGCGTGCACCGCAAAGGCCTGCAAGGCCTCAAACCTCAAGGGCATGTGGCAATAACCTGCGGTCGCGCCGCTGGATGCCAGATGCAACACGGCCTAGGCAGGCGCGCGACGCGGGAGCGTCGTTAGAGGGTAATCGCCGTCAACGCAGCGGCATCGCCGTTTAGCCGATCGAGGTCGACGTCGCCGTTAATGCCCGTAACGCTGCCGTTGCTCTCGTGCTGCCAGATCGACCAATTGCTCCATCCGTTCGGTAGCGACGGAGTGGGTTGATTGTTGTATTCCGCGATCCAGAGGGGATGATCGGAAAACGCGTCGCTGCCGTTGAAGCTCGAGTTCCAGAAGCCCCAGTAGGTGTAAATCATCATTCGCCGACCCGAAACTGCCTGTTCGACCGCCGAGATGAATGCGGCGAGCTTCTGAACCAGCTGGGTGACGTCGCTCACGCCGTCGGTAACCTCAACGTCGACTGCGGGCAGCAGATCGCCGGCCTGATGATTTGCGGAAGCCAGAAAAAAGTTCGCCTGGGCGATCGGATCGTCGTTGAAACGAAAGAAATGGTAGGCCCCTCGCGGGATGCCCCTGGCCTTGGAAACGCTCCAGTTGCGGGCGAACTGTGCGTCGTTGACGCTGATGCCTTCGGTCGCCTTTACGTAGGCAAAGGATATGCCGGCGCCGGCGACAGCCGCCCAATCGACGAAGCCCTGCGCATAGGAAACGTCGATTCCATTTAGTGCCATAATATCGGCCCTTTTCCATCGATTTGATCGGTCTCTCGAACGGTTCGAGTTGTAGTCATGCCTTCACCGTCGCTTCGATCACCTCGAGCGTTCGCGTTGCCGTTTGTTCCCACGTGAACGCTGCCGCGTGAATCGGACCCCGCCGGCGCAGGTCGCCCGCATACTCCTCGTCGCCTGCGACGCGCAGAATCGCCGCTGCGAGCGCCGCGGGGTCGCTGGGCGGCACATAATGGGCCGCGTCGCCGCCGGCCTCGGGCAGCGATGCCGCGTTGGCCGCGATGACGGGCGCGCCGTAGCTCATCGCCTCAATGACCGGCAGGCCGAATCCCTCGTGACGTGACGGCAACGCGAGCGCGACGCACGCGCGATAGAGTGCGGCCAACGTGTCGTCGTCGACGTGGCCGAGCTCAACGATGCGAACGTTGCGCGGTAGCACCCAGCTGCCCAGCCGGTGCGTGACGACGAGATGGATATCGGAGCGCTCGCGCGCGACCAGCGCCATCGCCTCGAGCAGCGTGTCGAAGCCCTTGCGCGCCTCCGGCGTCCCCACGTACAGCACGAACGGCGACAGCCCCGCGATGTCGAGCTTAACCGGCACCGGAGCTCTGGGCGGCGCGGCGCCGAGCGGGATCGGGACGAGGCGCTCGGGCGCAATCGCAAGCTCGCGCGCGAGTTCGGCCTGCGCAAACCGAGAGTCGGTGATCAGCGCGCGGCAGCGCTGCTCCGCAGCGCGAAAGATCGTCTGCGTCTCGGGCGCGTAATCCGGCACGACGAAGTTAGACGCGTCGTGCAGCGTCGCCGTCGCCGGCAACGTGAACCGCGTCCAGCTCAGGCCGTTGAACGGAAACCACAGCGCGTCGAGTCCGGCACGCGTGTGCCCGCTTCGCGAGACGACCCTATACGGCCGTCCGCCGACCTCGCGCAGATAGCGGCCGCGGACGGTCCACGAGTGCCACTCCGGCACGATCAGCGTCACGTCCACCCGCCCGCGCTCGCGCTCCCACCACACGCGCAGGATCTCGCGCAGATACCGCCCGATGCCGCGCCGGTCGCCGGGAAGGTTCCACGCGTCGACGCCGAGCCGAATCACGCGGCCACCGCTCGAAACAACTCGAGATGCAGCCGCGCGCTCTCGTCCCAGCTGAACGCGCCGACACGGCGCAACCCCGCGGCGCGCAGGCGCTCGCCCAGGCCGGCGTCGTCAACCACGCGACGCAGTGCCGCGGCCCATGCGAGCGCGTCGCCCGGCGGGGCGTAGAGCGCAGCGTCGCCGGCGATCTCGGGCAGGGCGCTCGCGTGGGACGCGACGACGGGCGTTCCGCAGGCCATCGCCTCGAGCATCGGCATGCCGAAGGTCTCGTGATACGACGCCAGCGCCAGCGCTAGCGCGCCGCGATAACACGCGCGCAACGCGTGCTCGCCGGAAACGCCGGCCAAGTCGTCCGCCAGGTTGCCGACGTGAACGACGCCGGGAAACTCGGGCGCGCGCGGTCCGACGACCGCGAGCGCGGGCGCCCCATCCACCGGCCAAGCCCGCCGGTATGCATCGTAGAGGAGCGGAAAGTTCTTGCGCGGCTCGCCGATCGGATCGCCGACGAACAACAGGAACGGGCGACCCCGCAACGCGGCCGGTAACGCCTCGGCTACGCCGGGCGAGAACTCCGCATCCACGCCGTGATGGATCACCGCGATCCGCTCGAGCGGAACGGCGAGCAGTTCGTGCACGTCGGAACGCCCGAAGGAAGATACGGCAATCACGCGCGTCGCCGTCTGCGCCGAACGCAGAAACGGCTCCTGCGCGTGGCGGCGGCGTTTCGGATCGGGATCGGGATAGCGAAACGGCACGGCGTCGTGGATCGTCACGACGCTCGGAAGAGAAGAAGTGAAGAACGTTCCATTGGCCGGATGCCAGATTACGTCGCAGTCGCGCCCCGGCCGCGCGTTCACGGCAAAGGCACCACTCCCCAGCGCGCGCGCATAAGCGTCAGAACTGCGCCGGCACAGGCGGAACTCCGCGAGCAGCGTGAGCTCGACGTCGGCGCGGCCGAGCAGCCGCCGCAGGATCGCGCGCGCATACCGTCCGATCCCACGCGTGTCCTCCGCGACGACGCGGGCATCGACCGCGATGCGCAGAGGCATGGTCGGCGACTTCGCTCGCCTTAAGAGAGGCGCCTGGCGCGCCGTTTCCATGTCGCTGCCGTCCGGAAGGCGGGCCGCCCCGCCGCGCCGGGAGCTGGACCTTGCCGCTATGCAAGATATCGTACAGAACGGCTCGCTTTGCGGTTAGTACCATGGGGGGGACGGAAAATGGTGCGCACCGTAAAAAATGGACAGTGTTCCGACACCGTGGTCATGGTATTTAGCGGGGAGTATGACCTGGCCTCGAAGGAACCGCTGCGCGCGGCATTTGATGCTGTTTCAAAAGCGCCGCGCGTAGTTTTGGATTTCACCGGAGTGACCTACGTCGATTCCACCGTCATTCACGAACTCGTGCGGATCCACAACGCCCGCGCGGTAGATGGCTTGGAACGTGAGACGCTTGTCGTGCGTAACGAGAATCTTCTGCGGATCTTTGACATAGTGAATCTTTCAGCCGTGTTTCGCGTCGTCGAAAGCCTGGACGATGCCGTCGCGAAGGATGGCGCGCACATCAGCGTGCACTATGCTTCCTCGTTCGACGGGGCGGCGGCCCTTGACGGTTCCAGGCAGGCACGGACCGGCGTGTCGCCTTAGCTTCTTTGGTTGCCGGGTAGGAAGCAGACCATGGGAGCAACCTGGCAATCAAGGAGTTTACAAATGACGACGACGCATGCGCTAACGCGTACCTAGCCAACGACATCCCGACATGCGTCCAGGACGACGACACCACCGCGCAGGCCGCGCAAGGACTAGCTCGCGACAACGTGGGCGCTCCTCGTATATGACAAGGCCCGTCACCTCAGAGGCATGATCACCGATCGTGACATCGTCATGAAGGTCATCGCCGCCGGGAAGGATCCCACGCAGAGACTCGTCAGAGAAGCGGCAACGATGGACGTCGTCGCTGTTGGCGCCGACGACACGATCGAACAAGCGATCCGTCTCATGAGTGAGAACCAGGTCGGCCGTCTGCCGGTCATCGAGGGGGAGCAGTGCGTCGGGGTCATCAGCCAAGCGGAAATCGCACGCGCCCTTCCGCCTGAAGATACGGGCAGACTGGTGAGAAGCATCTCGGCCGGCTGAGATAACAGCTCGTGCTACAGTGATTTTGAGCGCGATGACGAGCACGTGATCCGCGAGCCGGAAACGCTGCCGCCGCGCTCGAACCATCCGACGTGCCCATCGCCGCGCATCTCATCTTGGGCCCGCGCGAGGAGCCGTTCCTCGAGGCGATGCTGGAGTCGATCTCGTCCAGCGTAAACCTGCTGATCGTCAACGACAACGCGCCGGATCTCTCGCCGCACGGCGCGACACTCACCGCCAGCCGCTTTGGGCGCGAAGACCGGCTCATCGTCGAGCGCACGGAGTTCTCGGGCTTCGCCGATGCTCGCGACGTGTGCCTCCGGCTGCATGCGCAGCACCGCGCCGGCGACTGGGTCGCGTTCGTGGACGCGGACGAGGTTCACGGCAAGCGCGTCGCGCGCATCGCCGCGCACATCGATCGCGTGCCCGCCGCATTCGACTTCGTCGACGGCTACACGTGGCATTTCTTCGGGTCGTTCGACTACTACACGTCGATCGAGCGACGGATGATGTTCTTCCGATTCGCGCCGGAGCTGCGCTGGGAGGGCACCGTGCACGAACGGCTGCGCGGCCACCGCGGGAGAAGGGTAGCGCTGCCTTACGTGTACGCGCACTACGGCCACACGCTCCAGCCGCGTCGGCATGCCGAGAAGGCCCGGCAGTATTCGGCGCTTGGCGCGCCCGGCAGCGTGCTGCGCGAGGACGAGCTCGATAGCTTCGAGGTCGCGCGCTACTACGCGCCGGTCTACCCGCGGCTGCTGCGCTTTAAAGGAAGGCATCCGGCGGCGGCGCGGGAGACCGTCGAACGGCTGCGCGAGCGGCTCTTGGTTGACCATCAACTTACTGAAGCGATCGTGGCGCGGCACCCCGTCGCGACGAAAGTCCGCAACCTCGCGCGGAAGCTGAACTACGAGCTGCGGTGGCGCTCACGGGCCCTGGATCCCCTCGCCCGGGCCCTAACGGCTCGATAATTAACGCTGAGCCGCTGTTCACGCGGCCCTCCGGCCCAAGCGTCGAATGTTTTCCGTGCTGAATTTGAATTTCATCGCGGTTTCATGATCGCAGTTGAGTGCAATGGCCGAAAGAAAGTTCGGAGTTCACGCAGGCGGGCGGTTGTGAATATGTTAAAAAATGCTACACTTATGAACAAAGGGGCAGCTTAGTGACCGCTGCTAGGGAGTCATGATCTCAGGGATGCCGCGGCTAGGTCCGTCGATAGTCCGGCGGCCGCATCTGGAGGACTGGCTTGGACGCTTTAGAGACGTCCCTGTTCGCTTTTTAGTCGCCCCTCCCGGCTTCGGCAAAACCATGGCGCTGGTCGGGTACTTGCGCCACTGCGCCCCCAAGGGATTCTACTGCGTCCTCGCCGCTCATTGCACGGCCGAGCAGATCTGGGCCGCAATCGCCCACGCCCTCGAAGCCGAGGGCGAGTTGGGCTCGCACGAAGAGGTCGTCAAGGCGCTCGCCGCGCGTGCCCCGATGGAGCTCGCGCTGGACTGCGAGCACCAGCCCGACCAGGGCGGCATCGCCGCGGTCCTGCGGCTCGTCGAAGACCTGCCCGACGACGTCGGCCTGCTGATCGCGTGCCGGGCCCGCGCGCCGTTGCAGGTCGGGCGTCTGGTCTCGCAAGGAACGGCATTGCTGTGCGATGCGGAGCGGCTCGCCTTCGATGCAGCCGGAATTCGCCACGTCGCCGAGACGTGCGGCGTGCCGTTCACGCACCCCGACGTGCTGCGCATGCTCGAGGCCACCGACGGATGGCCGCAGGTCATCAGCGGCGCGATGCGCAAGGCGGCCGAAGACAGCTTGACGCTGGCGCAGGCCTTCGACAACTGGCGTACGCGCCACGGGCATCTCTTCAACGAGTTCGTCGCCTCTGCGCTGACGCACGTGTCGGAGCGCGATGCCGACCTCGTGCTCAAGCTGATGAGCGGCTCGTATTTGGACGTTCGCCAACAGCTGCAAGGGCTGGAAGAGCAGGGCCTCTTCGTGATTCACACAGCCGACGGCTATCGTCCGTTGCGAGCGCTGTCGCGCAGTCGTCTCTACGATCGCTACGGCCGCCGCGCGCAGCCCGCGCACCCGATGCAGGTGCGGCTCTTCGGCTGGTTCCTGGCCGAGATCGATCGCCAGCCGATCGAGTGGGTCCGCCGCCGCGATCGGCAGATCTTCAAGTACGTCGCGCTGCAGCCGGGCGGCACGGTCTCGCGCGCGGAGCTCGGCCAGGTCTTCTGGCCGGGCGCAGAGCGTCATCTGGTCGCGCAGAGCCTGCGCACGGTCTGCTCTAACCTCCGCAAGGCAATCGCACACATCGTCGGATTCAAGCAGGTCGAGGCGTACTTCCGCGCCGGCGAAGACCTCTCGATCGATCTTGACAACGTCATCGTCGACGTCAATCGCTTCGTCTCGCACGCCGACGACGCCGACGAGCAGTACGAGCGCGGCGAGCTGCGCGCCGCGTACGCCCACTATCGCAGCGCGGCGCGGGTCTATCGCGGCGACCTGCTGATCGGCGACGCACACGAATCCTGGGTCGCGACGCTCGACGCCATTCTCAAACGGCGGCACGTAACGGTGCTGGAACGAATCGCCGAGGTCGTCTGCACGATCGACGATCAGGCGGGCTCCGAACCCAACCTGCGTCTCGCTTCCGGGTCCTAAACGTAGTGCGGCGACGATGGATCAACGCGGCCATCGTCCTGGCGGCCGATCGGCGTCACGATTCCCGCGCCGCTGCCGGGCTATGCGATTGCGGGGCTAACCCAGGAGAAAAGGATCGTGAAGCTTTCACGGCTCTACACGGTCTACGCAGCAGTGGCGTTCCTCACCGCATGCGGCGGAGAGCAGCCGATTGCAACGCGAGGCGCATTGCCGCAGAGCCGCGGAGCGTGGACGCAACGCGCCGCAACGAGCGGCGATCTGCGATCTGCTATATGTTAGCAGGCCTTCCAGCAATCGCGTGGATGTCTACACATATCCGGCCGGCAATCAGGTCGGCACGCTTACCGGCTTCACGAACCCGTACGGCATCGGCTCGGACGCGGCCGGAAACGGACTCAAAAATGGGCCGACTTCGGCATCCGCTGGGACTGCAGGCGCCTACGGCCCCCGTCGGCACCGGTTTTTGGATCGCCGGCTCGACGTTGATCGTCGCATACCGTACGGAAGTCGCGTTCTATCCCTACGGAGAAAAGCAATAACTCGCTCCTCGTCGCGCGCCCGAAAAAAACGGCGTATTTTTGAGAGCTAAAAGGTAATATCTCATTGCATCAAGGGCGGCGACTTATTTCCAGCTGAAGACTACCAGACCGTTGCTGATCGCGTTCTTCCAGCCGGGCCACATGTGCACGTCCTTGGCGCGGGACTCGACGTACGAGGATCCGCCACCACCGCCGCCACCCGGCCCGCCATAAATGCTAGCAAAAGCAGCCCCGCCGCCGCCTCCTCCACCGCCTCCATAGTAGCCGCCGCCAGCGCCGCCGCCCGCACCGCCCTCGTGACCGCTGTATTGGACGCCGCCGGCTCCGCCGTTTCCGCCGCTGCCGAGTTGCCCTGGCGTTCCAGGCTGTCCCTGGTGTCGTTTTCCGTGGACACCGATGCCGCCCGCACCGCCCGCTCCGCCCTGACTTTGCGTGCCGCCGTCACCACCACCGCCGCCGTAGCCGTTCGAGACGCCGCCGACGCCCGCTCCTCCGATCTCGCCGCCGCCGCTGCCGCCGACGTCATCGATGTATAAGTCGCCCTGGCCGCCGCCGCCGGCGGCTACGAGAATGCGGTCGTTAAGAGACTCGCCGCCCTCTCGCACGTCCGAGGCGCCGCCGCCGCCGTAACCGCGGTAGTGGTATCGGCCGGGACCCCCGCTTCCCCCTCCGTTGAAAGCGCCGCGAGCGCGGCCGTATCCGCCGACAAAGACATACAAAATTTCACCGGTGTGCACGGAAATCACGGCATAGACTCGCCCGCCACGGCCGCCATAACGGTGCCCTGACGCGAGTTCACCTTCTCCGGCGGCTCCGCGCGCGACGATCGCGATTGCCTTAACGCCCGCCGGTACCTGGAAGGTCTGCTCACCGCCGGTGAAATTGAAGGTCTGGCTATGAGCCAGCGAGTCGGGGACGTCATTCGCCCTCGGCACGATCGTGCTGCGCGCGCCGTTTCCGCACCCCGCGAGTAACGCGATCGCAGCACCAATGCAAAGCACGTCGCGCCAGGAATCCAAAATCTCCACCTGCCGCGATTCGCCGTTGGCGCCAAGTATTACTCGGCCGCCGCCGCAAGCGCCGCGCGCGGCTGCGGGCGCTGCCGATGGATCAAGAAGATCAGCGGTGTGGAGAGCACGAACACGATGGCCGTCCAGCGGAAGAGATAGTTGTAGGCAATCATCGCGGACTGCTGCGCGACCATCTGCGTCAGCAGCGCAGTCGAATACCCGTGCGTTTGCGTGACGCCCGACGCGAGCACGTTCCACGCGACGGCCGTCTGGTGCGTCAGCATGGTGGTCAGGATGGCGATGCCCAGGCTGCCGCCGAGCTGGCGCAGCAGCGTGAAGACTCCGGTCGCGTTCGCGAGCTCCGGCACCGGCACGTCGCTCAGTGAGATCGTCGTCAGCGGAACGAAGAGAAAACCCAGCGCGAAGCCTTGCACGATTCGCGGCCAGAACACGTCCCAGTACCCGGCCTGCACCGAAAGTCCGCCGAGCAGCCACGTCGACCAGGCGAAGAGCAGGGTCCCGAAGACGATCGACCAGCGCCCGTCGATCCGGTTGAGGATGCGCCCGGCGATGAGCATCGAAACCGCGGTCGCGAGCGCGCCCGGCGCCAGCGCCATGCCCGTGTCGAACGCGGTCATGCCGAGGATCGTCTGAAAGAACAGCGGCAAGATCAGCGCCGTCCCGAAGAGGCCGAACCCCATGATGATCCCCAGGAACGAGCCGACGGAGAACGACCGGAACTTGAAGACTTGGAGGTTGACCAGCGGGTGCTTGTCGCGCAACGCCTTCATCACGAAGAGCACGAGGGCGACCGCGGAGATCACCGTCAAAAGAACGATCGTCTGCGACTGGAACCAGTCGTCGCGCTCGCCCTGCTCGAGCACGAATTGCAGCGACGCGAGCCCCGCGGTCAACAGGCCGAGGCCGACCCAATCGATGCCGCCCTTTGGCCGCGCGATGTACTTCGGATTGGGAATGAATGCCAGCGTCATAAGGAACGCGACGATGCCGATCGGGATGTTGATGTAGAAGATCAGCGGCCAGCTGGCGTTGTCGACGATCCAACCTCCCAGCGTCGGCCCGATCGCAGGCCCGACCATCGCGCCCATGCCGAAGATCGCCATCGCAGCGCCGCGCCGCTCCGGCGGGAAGGTCTCGAACAGGATCGCCTGCGCAGTCGGCTGCAGCGCGCCGCCGCCGAGCCCCTGAACCACGCGGTAGAAGACCAGCACCCAGATCGATCGTGCCGTGCCGCAGAAAAACGACGCGACCGTAAATAGTGCGAGGGAGACGGCGTAGAACGTCTTGCGTCCCAGCAGCGCGGTCAGCCAGCCGTTGAGCGGCATGACGACGACGTTGGCGAGGATATAGCCGGTCGCGACCCAGGCGACCTCGTCGACGGTGGCGCCAAGGTTGCCGCCGATCGTGGAAATCGCAACGTTGACGATCGTCGAGTCGATGATCGCCATGATCAGCCCGAGCATCACCGTGATGGTGATCAGCGCCACCGGCGCGGACTCGTGTTGCGAATTAGCAGCGGCGCGCATCCTACTCGTTGACGAGCGCAGGCGTGGAAACGGTTGCGACACCGCGCGGATAGGACTGCGCGCGCTCGTCTGCGAACAGCTTGGGCCTTACTCCCTTGCGACGCCTGCTCTTATCCGCCGCGCTCTTTGCGCTGATCGACGTTCTCCTCTTCCGCGCCGATTCGTATCGGCGCTTGCTGGATCCGTCGTCAACCACGGGCGCATTCGAGTCGGCCATCGCGCAGTTTCAGGCGTTTCGGAGCGAACCGCGGCGCGACGTGCTGGTTCTTGGAGATTCGCGCGTCTACTCCGGCCTCGATCCGGCCGCGGCGACCGCGGCGGGCGGCGGGCTGCGGTTTCTCAACGGAGGGGTTCCGGGCACGACGCCGCGCTGCTGGCCGTTCTTTCTGCGTGCCGTCGACCCGCTTCGAACCGCTATCGCGCGGTCGTCATCGCGGTCGACACGTATGCCGACGACGACAGCGCGATCGGCAGCCTCGACGGCGACGATCGCCCGATGGACCTGCGCTACGTCGTCTTTCAGACGCGGCTGAGCGACCTTCCTAAGCTGGCCGGATCGTTCTCCGATCCGCGCGAGCGCGTGGAGCACGGCATCGACCTCTTCGTGCGCGGCCCGGAGCTGCGCGACGATTTCCAGGCGTTCGCGGCCGATCCGCTCGCGCGTCTGCGCGCGATCGACCAGTGCGCGCGGAGCAATCGACCTACGACCCGCTCGCCGCGCATCCGCGAAGCGAGACGCTCGCCGGTTTGCGCGTCGACTTCGCAACGGGTTCGATCATCTATCCGCTCGGCGCGTACCGGCCGACGAGCGCAGCCGCGATCGCGACGCAGGTGCTGCACGTCGCCAAGCCGAGCCCCTCGTACGCGCGTCTATCGCGAGCAGTGGATCGCGCCGATCGTCGCGCGCTACGCGGCGGCGGGCGTGCCGGCTGATCTTCGTGCGCATTCCCGACCCGCCCCGCGCATCGTTCACGGACTGCAGCTGCCCGAGCGGCTCGCTCGCGGACATCGCGCGCCGTTACGGCGCGCGTCTGCTTCCGGCGCGGAAGATACCTCGCGCTGGAGCGCCCGGCGCTGTTCGCGGACGAAGATCATCTCAACAGCGAGGGCAGCCTGCGCTTCAGCCGACTGCTCGGCAGCGACGTCGCGCGCGCGCTGCGGACCGCCCGCTCCGGCCGCCCGAGTCCGATCCGGCGCCGGCACCCGACCGCACCACTCGCTTTCGTGGTTCGCGGCGGCCGTCGGGCATCGGGATTCCGCTGCCGTTTCAGTCCTACGAGTTTTGGCTCTTCTTCGCGATCGTCGCCGCGCTGTTCTACGCCGTCCCGCGGCGCGCGCGCTGGTACGTACTGCTCGTCGCGAGCTACTACTTCTACGCGCGCTGGAATGCGTGGTACGTCCTGTTCCTCTGGATCCTGACCGCCAGCGACTTCGCGATCGCGATCGCGCTGGAACGTGCGCGTGACGGCGGGGCGCAACCCGCGCCTGCTGCTCGCGCTCGGCGTCGCCGCGAACCTCGCGTTCCTCGGGACGCTTCAAGTACACGAACTTCGCGAGCGGCACGGTCGCCGCGCTGATCGGCATGCACCAGAACCCATGGCTCGTCAGTCTCTTCGTTCCGATCGGCATCAGCTTTCACACGTTTCAAAGCATCTCGTACCTGGTGGACGTCTATCGCGGGAAAGATGGCGGCGGTGCGCAAGCCGCTCGACTACGCGCTGTATCTCGCGTTCTTCCCGCAGCTGCTCGCGGGGCCGATCGTGCGCGCCGGCCTCTTCTTCGGCGAGTTCTTCGCGTGGCGCCCGCCGGGTCCGGATGACGTCAGTTACGGTCTCGCGCGCGCCGGCTTCGGCCTGGCGAAGAAGATGGCCGTCGCAGATCAATTCGCTTCGGTCGCCAACGGCTACTTCGATGCGATCGCCGCGCCATCCGGGCGCGCCGGCCGCGTGGAGCGCGATGTTCGCGTTCGCGATGCAGATCTATTTCGACTTCTCCGGCTACAGCGACATCGCGATCGGCTGCGCGCGTCTGCTCGGCTTCGTTTTCCCGGAGAACTTCAACATGCCGTACCTCGCGACGAGCATCACCGACTTCTGGCACCGCTGGCACATCACGCTCTCGACGTGGCTGCGCGACTATCTCTACATTCCGCTCGGCGGCAGCCGCTACGGCACGCCGGCGACGCTGCGCAACCTCATGCTGACGATGCTGCTCGGCGGACTCTGGCACGGCGCGCAGTGGACGTTCGTCGCGTGGGGCGGCTTCCACGGCGCGATGCTCTGCTTCGAACGGCTCGCCGGCATCGGCCACGAGCGCACGCCGCCGCGCGGCGTCGTGGCGGTGATTCGCATCGTCGTGACGTTCGCGCTGGTGACGCTCGCCTGGGTGCTGTTTCGCGCGCCGAGCTTCGATGCGGCGCTGGCAGGTGTATCGCGAGCTCTTCACCGGCGGCGCCGGGCGCGGCGCTGCTGGCCGGCTGGCAGGCGGTCCTCGCCGCCGGCATCGTGGTCTTCGGCGCGCTGCGGCTGCTGCTCGACGCGCTGCGAAGTTCGAGCCGTCGTGGCCGCGCTGCGCCCGTTCGCCCAAGTCGCGCGCGCTCGCCGGCCTCCTGCTGGCGCTCGAGCTGCTCACCTGGCCGGGCATCTCGCCGACGTTTATCTACTTCAAATTTTAGCGCACCGGGCCGCGCGGGTACACTATGCCAGGATGCACGGCGACGCGGATCGGAATCGTCGTTTTCTCTGACTTCGAAAGGTCTGCGCGTAGTGACGCTGCTCGGCGAATGGGATGTCTCCGAACCGCGACCGGCTGCACGAGGCGCTCCGTCGCGCTCGGGCTGCCGATAGCGACGTCTTGGTCGATCTGCGCGGTGCGAGCTTCTTCGATTCGACCGCTCTGGCCGAGCTGATCATGCTCTACAAGCGGCTGACCGGTGCCGGCCGCCGGCTCGAGGCGCTGGTGGGCGACAGCAACATGCGCCGGCTTGCTCGAGTTGACCAGCCTCGACGCGCTCTTCGGCGTCTCGGCGCAGCGCGCGAAGTACCTATGCGAGCATCTCGCGAGGCGGCTACCCGCGTCGTAGAGCGGCGCACCGGCTTCCGGAACGACACGCGGACGCGCTCGATCGTCTCGACAGTGCGCTAGCGCGAGCCGCCCGAGCGAAGGGATGACGCGCGGACGCAGGCAGGCGCGGATCGAACGCGGCCATGTAGCGATCGTTCTCCTCGACGCACGCGCGCACGAAGCGTCGCCGGCGTGAGATCATTGATCACGTTGCCGAACAGATCGAGTGTTTCCTGACCGCTAGCGCTCCGCATCTCCAGCCGCCCTTGACACGGCGCGCGACGGCGGCGGCGTAGCTGACGAGCGCAGGCAGTGCCTGCAGCACCGGGCCGCGCAGGCCGCGGCGGCAACGATCCCAGGCGATCCAGTTCACGAAGAAGACGATGTGCCGCGCCTCCTCCACTAATACGCGCACGAACAGCGCCGCGAGCGCCTCGGGCAGGATGCGAGCGTCGCGGGCGAGGCGAAGATGCCGAAGCCGCCGAACGAGTCGACGCACTCGTCGTAGCCGAAGTCGATGAACGCGCGGCGCGTGGGTTCCGGCGCGGGAACGCTCCGCTCGACATCGAGGCCGTAGCGTCCGATCATACACTGCAGGATGCGGCCGTGGCGGTCTTCCTCGTAGCCCTGCAGTTCGAGCGCCTCCCGGACGAACGTATCGGTTTCGCTCTTCGCGAAGCCGCCGAGCATTACTCCCGCGCCCATCTCGACCTCGAGCGCGAGCGTCCAAATCGGAATCGCGCGCAAGCGTGCGAGCGAGTCATGCGTCGAGATCGGGCCACGGCCAATCCTGCGGATCGTACGGCTTGTGCGAATCGATGAAGGAGCGGCAAAAGAGCTCCTTGTGTTCGTTGGACCCGATCTGCACCGTCGAATCTCCCCACCTCTAAGCGTGTCATCCTCAAGCGAAGTCGAAGGACCGTTTGCGGACGCGGTCAAAGAGCCCGCAATGGCCTCGCCTCCCGGCGTTCCGCTGGACGAACATCGCGCAAACGTCGCACGGTACCTTCGTGAACTCGACCTTTCGTTCGAGGCGGTCGCCGGACGGATCATCGCCGAGCGGCTGCCGCCGCACGCCGCTCGCGATCCGGTACGCCCGTCGCTCGTGCTGTGGGCGTGTGCCGCCAACGCCGCCGACGTCGCCGACGCGCTGCCCGTAGCGGCGGCGTTCGCGCTCTTCGATCGCTTCATGGTGCTCCACGGCGAGTTCGCCGACGGTTCGGCCCCGACCGTTGCGCGCTGGGGGTCTGGGACAGAGCCTCAACGCGGGCGACGCGCTCTTCGCGCTGGCTTTCCGCACGCTCGCCAGCGACGTCCGCGATCCGCAGCGCCGCCTCGCGGCGGCGCGGCTCGTCGGCGAAGCCGTGCTCGAGGCCATCGAGCTTCCTGACGACGGCGCGCGGCGCACGGCGCGCTCACCGGCGCGGCGCTGCACGCCGGGGCCGTCGTCGGCGGCGCGGACGAGCGCGTCGCGCATTCGCTTTGCCCGCGCCGGCAGACTCATCGGCAGGTCCGCTGCGGCCGCCGACGATCCGGCGCTCGCGGAACGCTCGGCCGGCGGGCCGTTGCGACGCTTCGGCGCCACGCGCGCCCGGAGGACCTGCGCGCCTTCGAAGAAGTTGCCGATCTACGTTGCCCAGCGCGCGGCCTGAAGACGCGACGCCTTCGCGCAAGGCGGAGCACCTTCGAATCAACATCGAGCGCGACGTGGCAGGCAAGGGCGTCGCCAGCGGGTTCGACGCGTTTCGCAGTTCGAGCATCGCGCGCTTCCGGAGATCGACTTCGACGAGGTGGATCCCTCGTGCGAACTCTTCGGACGCCGCCTGGCGGCGCCGGTGCTCGTCTCGTGCATGACCGGCGGCACGCCCGCGGCGCGCGAGATCAATCGAAGGCTCGCAGCAGTCGCGCAGCGCCGCGGATTCGGCGATGGGGCTCGGCTCCGGCACGCGCGCTCATCGAGTCGCCCGACTCGCTCGAATCATTCGACGTGCGGGCGCAGGCGCCGGACGTTCTGTTGTTCGCGAACCTCGGCGCCGTGCAGCTGAACAAGGGCTATGCGATCGCCGCAATGCCGGCGCCTCGTCGAATCATTGCGCGCCGACGCGCTCGTGCTGCATCTCAACCCGCTGCAAGAAGCGCTGCAGCCGGAAGGCGACACGTGTTTTCGCGGCCTGCTGCGCCGAATCGCCGGTCTCTGCGCCGCAGCCGAGTTTCCGATCGTGGTCAAGGAAGTCGGCTGGGGTATCGCGGCAGCCGACGTGCGGCGGCTGTTCGACGCGGGCGTCGCGGCAGTGGATCTCGCGGGCGCCGGGGGACGTCCTGGAGCGAGGTCGAGCGCCATCGCATCGCTGAGCCCTGGCGCGCGCGGGTCGCCGGCGCGTTCGCCGGCTGGGGCATTCCCACCGCGCGCTGTCTGATCGAAGCGCGCCGCGGTCGCGCCGGCCGAAACGCTGTTCGCCAGCGGCGGAATTCGCAACGGGCCTCGACATCGCGAAGGCCGTCGCGCTCGGCGCCGACCTCGCCGGCATCGCCGGACCGTTTCTGCGCGCGGCGGATCGCGGTCTCGACGACGCCGAAGCGCTCGCTCGCGAGCTGATCGAGACGCTGCGCATCACCATGTTCTGCGTCGGCGCGCCGCACGCTTACCGAGCTTGCGCACCGCCCCGCTACGCGCGGTGAGCGGAGTGAGACCTCAACCTCGAAGGCGCTGACCTTTACTGCCGTAGCCTCACGCGCAGGCATTACGAGAACTTCAGCGTGGCGTCGCGCTTCGTGGACGCCCGCACGCGCCGCGATCTATCGCGCATCTACGCGTTTGCCGCACGACCGACGATCTCGGCGATGAGAGCCGCAGCGGCGACGCGCTGCGCCGCCTCGAGCGCTGGCGTGGCGAGCTCGAGGCGCTCTTGGCAGGCGTGCAGCCGGTGCACCCGGTGCTGTTTGCGCTCGCCGATACGATCGAGCGACACGCGATGCCGGCGCAGCCGTTTCTCGACCTGATCGCGGCGAACGTGCAGGACCAGTTCGTCAAGCGTTATCCGACGTGGGACGACCTATCGGCTACTGCAAGCTTTCGGCGGCACCGGTGGGGCGCATGGTCCTGAGCGTGTTCGGCGTGCGCGACGGCGAGGCGGAAGGGCTCTCCGACGACGTGTGCATCGGCCTGCAGCTCGCCAACCACGCTCAGGACGTCAGCCGCGACGACGCGATCGGCCGGCGCTACCTAGTCGAAAGCGACGTGGCCGCGGGCGGGACGCCGGGGCCGCGCGCGTCATGGTCGAGCGGGCTCGCGAGCTGCTGGCGTCGGGAGTGGCGCTCGAGCGGCGGGTGCCCCGCGCCCTGCGCATGCAGCTATCCTTATATAGGATGGGCGGATTGGCGATTTGCGACGCGATCGAGGCGCTGGGGTATAGGACGGAGCATGAAAGGCCGAGCGTATCGGCGTCTACGAAGGTATCTCTCGTGGTCCGCGCCGCATTACAGACCCTTGCTTCCCGCCGGCTCGCTTAAATGATCAACCTGCAACGCGCCCTGCTCGCCAGGGCCATGCCGAGTTCGGACCGGCATCGCGCGGAACGCTTCAATCGCGACATGGCCAGGCGAGAGGCCGGAAACTTCTACTGGGGCTTCATCTCGCTCGGCCATCACGAGCGCATGGCGATCTACGCGCTCTACAACTTCGCGCGCCAGGTGGACGACGAAGCGGACTCGGTCGGCGTCGAGAATCTCCCGGCTCGCCTCGCGGTCCATCGCGAGCGAATCTCGCGCTGCGTGCGCCGCGACTGCGGCGACGATCCGATCCTGCGGGTTCTCTCCGAGGCGGTCGACCGCTATGCGATTCCCGGAGGCAGAGCTGCAGATGCTGGTCGACGGCGTCGAGATGGATTTCAGCCGTTCGCGCTACGCGACGTTCGAGGAGCTGCGCGCGTACTGCAACTTGGTCGCGTCGGTCGTCGGACGCATGTGCGTGCGAATATTCGGCTTCGACGATCCGGTTGCGCTCGAGCGCGCCGATGATCTCGGCCTCGCGCTTCAGCTTACCAACATCCTGCGAGACGTGCGCGAAGACGCCGTTGACATGAAACGCGTTTATCTGCCGCAGGACGAGCTGGCGCGCTTCGGCATTTCCGATACCTCGCTGGCCGACGGCGAGATTCTTCCGGGCTGGGACGACCTGGTCGCACATCACGTGGCTCGCGCGCGCGCGTTATTTCGCGACGGGCTACGAGGTGTTGCGGCATATTCCGCGCCGGCCGGCCGCGTGCGTCGCGACGATGGCGGGCATCTACGAGGAGCTCCTGAAGAAGATCGAGCGCGATCCCGGGCTGCCGCTGCGCGCGCGCGCGGCGCTCTCCAAGACGGAGAAACTGCGAGTCGTAGTGCGGTCGTGGCTCTCGAGCGCGTAGCCGTCGTCGGGGCGGGGCTCGCCGGCTTGGCGGCGGCGCTGCGCCTGAAGGATGCCGGCGCGCACGTCGAGCTCTTCGAGCGAAGCCGTCTGCTGGGCGGACGGGCCACGTCCTTCGAGATCGACGGAGTGGAGGTCGACAACGGGCAACACGTCTTCTTGGCGTGCTGCACCGAGTTCGTGCGATTCGCGCGAGTCATCGGAATGGAGGACAAGCTGCGATTGCAGACTCGGTTCGACGCGCGAATCCTTTCGCGCGACGGAAAAACCGGACACCTGCGCGCGGCGCCCTTACCGGCGCCGCTTCATCTGCTGCCCTCTTTCGCGACCTATCCGCACCTGACACCCGGCGAAAAGGTGCGCATTGGCTCCTCTCTCGTCATGCTGACCCTGTCGAAGCACGACCAAGCGACGACCGAAACCTTCGAGCAGTGGCTGCAACGCAACAAGACAAGGCGCGGGCGAGCGCCGCGGGTTCTGGGATCCGTTCTTCATTCCGGCGCTGAACGCGCCGTTCGACAAGGTGAGCGCAGACGACGCGCTGTTCGTGCTGAGGACGGCGTTCTTGCGCGACGCGTCAGCGGCGCGCTTCGGATTCTCGACGGTACCGCTCGCGCACCTCGCGCACGCAGCGGCGCAGCGCCTCGACGCCGTGCACGCGTCGACGTCCGTTTCCCTTGTCAGCCTGAGCTTGTCGAACGGCGTCGCAGCGGTAACCCTGAGCCTGTCTAAGGGCGACGCGCTGCAGTTCGACGCCGCGTGCTCGCAGTGCCGCCGCGCCAGGTGCGCAACCTGTTGGGCGAGCCGGAACGCTACGGGATCGCGGGACTCGATGCGTACGACCCGTATCCGATCATCGACGTGCATCTGTGGCACGACGGGGGCAGCATCGGGTTCGACTTCGCTGCAGCGCTCGACTCGCCGCTGCAGTGGATCTTCGAGAAGGCGCCGGGCTACTGCTGCTGCAGCTTCAGCGCGGCGGAGCGCTACCTGCGCGTCCCGACCGCGGAACTCGAGGCTTTTGCGTGGACCGAAGCGCAGACGTTCGTTCCCGCGCTGGCGCACGCGCAACTCGTCCGCAGCGCGGTCACGCGCAACCCGGAGGCGACCTGGCTGCCGCGCATCGGCGCGCGCCGCGCCTCGAACAGGACCGCGCACCCGGCGATCGCGATCGCCGGCTCGTGGACCGACACGGGCTGGCCCGACACGATGGAATCGGCGGTCCGCAGCGGCTTCGCCGCAGCGCAAGTGCTACTTAATCCAGAAAAAGCGGTGCGGCAGGAGCGACACACGGACCTCGAGCGACGAGCGGTCTCGCGGGAGAATCCCGGCGATCCGGCACGAGCCGCGCTCAAACGCGCCGTCGAGTGGCTGTTGCAGACGCAGTCGACCGAAGGCTGGTGGTCGGGCGAGCTCGAGACGAACGTGACGATGACCGCCGAGCACGTGCTGCTGTGCCGGTTTCTGGGTTTGCCGCTCGACGATCTGCGCGCGGGAGCGATCGCGCACATCTTGCGCAACCAGCGCGAGGACGGATCGTGGGCGCTGTACTACGACGGGCCGGCGGACCTCAGCACGACGATCGAGGCCTACGTGGCGCTGAAGGTGCTGGGCGTCGATGCCGACGACGATGCGATGCGCAGGCGCTCGAGGTGATCCAGCGCCTGGGCGGCGTCGACCAACGCGCGCGTCTTCACGAAGATCTGGCTCGCGCTGTTCGGAGCGTACCCGTGGTCGGGCGTGCCGTCGTTGCCGCCGGAGATCGTCGACTTCCCACTGTGGATGCCGTTCAATCTGTACGACTTCGCGTGCTGGGCGCGCGGCACGGTGGCGCCGCTGACGATCGTCGTGTCGAAGCGGCCTGTGCGCGAGCTGGGCGTCGACGTCGGCGAGATCTTCGTGCCGGGCACCGAACGCGATGCGAAGCGCGTGACGGGGCGGCGGCATTGGCTGATGTACGTCGAGCGGCTGCAGAAGCTGTACGAGCGGCTGCCGCGTCAGCCGCGGCGCGAGCAGGCCCAGGAGCGCGTGGCGCAATGGGTGATCGAACGGCAAGAGGCCGACGGAAGCTGGGGCGGCATCCAGCCGCCGTGGGTGTATTCGCTCATTGCGCTCAATGTGATGGGCTATTCGCTCGATCATCCCGTGATGCGCAAGGGCATCGAGGGGATGCGTCGCTTCATCATCGACGACGCCGAGGGCTGGCGCTTCCAGGCGTGCATGTCGCCGGTATGGGACACGGCGTGGGCCGTGCGCGCGCTCGCGCTCGCGGGTCTGGACGCGACGCATCCGGCGATGCGCCGCGCGGTGAGCTGGATGCTGCGCGAGCAGATCCCCGACGACGCGCCCGGCGACTGGCGCATGAAGTGCGCGGAAACGCGCGGCAACGGCTGGGCGTTCGAGTTCGACAACGACGCGTATCCGGACGTCGACGACACGACGATCGTCGTGCTGGCGCTGCTCGAAGGGGGCGATCGGCGAAGCCGTAACAGACGCGTGCGAGCGCGCGCGGCGCTGGACGCTGGCGATGGACTCGCGCAACGGCGCATGGGCCGCGTTCGATCGCGACAACACGCGCGAGCTGTTATATCGGATGCCGTTCTCCGACTTCGGCGCGATGATCGACCCGCCGACGGAGGACGTCACGGCGCACGTGCTCGAGATGCTGGCGGCGCTCGGCTACGATTTGAACGACCGCTACGTGGTGCGCGGCTTGCAGTACCTGCGCGAGACGCAGCGCCCCTGGGGCTCGTGGTACGGCCGCTGGGGCGTCAATCACGTCTACGGCACGTGGTGCGTGATTTCAGCGCTCGGCCGCGCTGGGTACGGGCGAGGACATGGTCGATCGCGCCGCGGCGTGGTTGCTTTCGGTGCAGAACCCGGACGGCGGCTGGGGCGAAAGCTGCCATTCGTACGTCGACGAGTCGTTCGCCGGCATCGGGCGCAGCACGCCGTCGCAAACCGCCTGGGCCGTGCTCGCGCTGCAGTTCGCCGGCCAAGCGCAACACCCGGGCGTCCAGCGGGGTCTTGCCTACCTGTGCGAACGGCAGCGGCGCGACGGAACGTGGGACGAACCCGAGTGCACCGGCACGGGCTTCCCGGGCGACTTCTATATCAACTACCATCTGTACCGCCATCTCTTCCCGACGATGGCCCTCGCGATGGCCGCTAAGGACCCCCACGGCATTGTCACCCTGAGCCCGTCGACTCGCTGCGCTCGCTCAGGACAAGCTCCGTCGAAGGACGAAGGGGGACAGAGCCACTCCGCGCTAAAGGAAGCAATTCCATGAGCATGCCCCTTGCAGCAGAAGATCGCCGTGGCGAAGTACGTCGCCGGCAAGAAACTCAAAGGCGAGACGAAGTATCCGCTCGTCCTGGAGCTCGAGCCGTTGCTTCAATGCAACCTCGCATGTGCCGGCTGCGGCAAGATCCAGCATCCCGACGAGATCTTGCGCCAGCGGCTCAGCGTGGAAGAGTGCATCGCTGCGGTCGAGGAGTGCGGGGCGCCGATGGTCTCGATCGCCGGCGGCGAGCCGCTGGTCCACGAGCAGATGCCGCAGATCGTCGAGGAACTCGTCAAGCGCAAGAAGTTCGTGTTCCTGTGCACGAACGCGCTGCTGCTCAAGAAGAAGATCCATCTCTTCAAACCGTCGGTCTACTTCGTGTGGATGATTCATCTGGACGGGATGCGCGACCGTCACGATCAGTCGGTCTGTCGCGAGGGCGTCTTCGACAAGGCGGTTGACGCGATCAAAGAAGCCAAGGCGCGCGGGTTCCGCGTCTTCACCAACACTACGTTCTTCACGCAAGACGGTCCGGATTCGATCCGCGAAGTGCTCGACTATCTCAACGACGAGCTGAAGGTCGACATGATGCAGATCTCGCCGGCGTACGCGTATGAGAAGGCTCCCGATCAGGAGCACTTCCTGGGCGTCAGGCGCACGCGCGAGATCTTCCAGTCCGCATTCGCCGGCGGCAAGCGCAAGAAGTGGCGCCTCAACCACAGTCCCCTATACCTCGACTTCCTCGAGGGCAAGACCGATTTCGAGTGCACGCCATGGGGCATCCCGTGCTACACGGTTTTCGGCTGGCAACGCCCCTGCTACCTGATGAGCAAAGAGAGCTACGCCAGCACGTATAAGGAGCTGCTCGAGGAGACGGACTGGTCGAAGTACGGCCGCGGCAAGCACGAATCGTGCGAAAACTGCATGGCGCATTGCGGATACGAGCCGACCGCGGTGATCCGCACCACCGCATCGTTTAAAGAATCGGTCCGCGCCGCCTTCGGCAACTAACTTCGCTCACACGACGACGTTAACCGTTCTGTCTAGTCCATGAGCGCAGTCTATTATCTCGGCTGGGCGATCGCGATCGTCCTGATCATGGTTGGCATCTGGGCGCTGGCATCGCCGCACACGCTCGCGCGAGAGTACGGCGTCTCGCTCGAGGGTCACAAACCTGCCGGGTTCGTTCGCGCGACCGGCATTCGCGACATCGCATTCGGCGCTGTGCTCGCCGCGACCGCGTACCTGCACCTGCTCTGGCTGCTCGTGGTATTCGCGATCGTCGGCATTGCGGTTTCGATCGCCGACTTATGGGTCGTATCGCACCATGGCGGCGTGGGCCACTTCCATCGCGCGCATGCGATCCATGCCTCCGGAATCGTGGCGTTCATCCTGGTAATCGCGATGGCGCTCTTCGCGATCGGCAAGTAGTGAGGATAACCCGCGCAACGCCGGCGGACGTGGCCGCGATCGCGCCGCTGTTTGACGCCTATCGCGCGTTCTTCACGGGCGGAAATCGTCTCGCCGAGTCCCGACGCTTCATCGACGAGCGCCTCGCACGCGACGAGACCGTGATCTTCCTGGCGCGCGACGACCACGACGCCGTCGGCTTCATACAACTCTATCCGCTGTGGTCGTCGTGGTACTGCGGGCGAATCTGGTTTCTGAGCGATCTCTACGTGAAGGAAAACGCGCGCAAGCGCGGCATCGGCCGCCGGCTTGTCGAGCGCGTCATCGAGCAGGCTCGCGAGACGGACGCGGTGAGCGTGATGGTGGAGCTGCCGCGCCGCGAGCCGCACCTAAAAGAGTTCTATCGCCGGCTGGGCTTCGGGCGCGACGAGATCTTCGAGCTCGCCCGCTACGTCGGCGCTAAGGCCGCGCGGCCCCCAGCCGTTGGGCGCGCCGCCGGCGGCGATTAGGGCGAGGGCCGCAGGGACCAGGTTTCGCGCAGCGTGGTCGTCTGGCCGTGCGCGTTGAGCTCGTGAACGACCTGACCGCTAGCCTTTCCGATCGCGCCGCTTTCGATCGTCTCGTGGACGCTCGCCGTGATCTTGTCGGGAAGCGTGACGTGCGACGCTGTCATGGCGTTCTTGATGTGCTCCGCGACGCGGCGCGCGGGAACGATCCCGTGTATCTTCGCCTTTTCGGGATCGATCGTCGCCGTCGTGGATGTCGTCGCGATCGCCGTCAGCGCAGTCGTGCCATGTGAAGACTGCGTGAGATGCGCGGGAAGCTGGAGCGACGCCGTCGCCCCGGGAGCGAGTACGGGGATGCGCACCTCGACCTGCGAGCTCACCGGGTACGCGCGGTGGATTTGAAACATCAGGGCGGCGCGCTGGAGAATCAGCATGCCCTGCGCACGCTGCGGGCTCGGCGTGCCTTGCGGCGCCGGCGGCGCCTGGCCGGGTGCGAGCATTACGCTGACGGGCGACTGGCCCGTCACCGTCATGGTGACCTTGGCACCGTTGGCTTGGGGGTTGATCACGATCGATGCGGCGACGTTCTGCGTCGTGCCGTTGGGCGTCGCGATTGTGTCCTGGTAAAGAAATCGCGTCGAGCCGGGCGCGGCGGCAATGCTCGCCGCGAGTATAGCAGCGACGACGGCTACTTTGTATCCGAGAGAGCGGTTCATGCCGCAAGCGTTCTTGGCTCGGAGTGGCCTCCCTGTGCGCGACGGCCGGGCCCCGGCAGTAATATCCCGGACATAGGCGTATCGTATGATCGCGCCCATGAACAACGGTAACGAAATCCTCGCCGCAGTACTCTCGCTTCGTGACGCGACCGAGCACGGCTTGATTCGAGTCGAAGACAGGTTCGATCGGCTCGAAACGCGATTCGATCGGCTGGAAACACGAGTCGATGGGTTAGAGACGCGTTTCAATCGCTTCGAGGTGAAGGTGCTGGAGCGCTTCGACGCGATGGACCGACGTTTCGACTCGCTCGATGCGCGGCTGATCGCGGTGGAGATGCGCTAACCGTTACAGGATCGGTACGTGCGGCGCTGCGTCTTTGCGCGTAATCCCGAGGACCCGCGGGTCATCGTATACCTCCACCGCGCGTTTGAAGACTTCGAAGCCGGAGCGCCGGTAGAACGCGAGCGCAGAGGGATGATCGAGCGTGCAGGTGTGCAGCCAGAAGCGCTCGATGGGGCGCGACCACGCGATCTCGATCGCGTGGTTCATGAGCCGGCGTCCGGCGCCGGTGCCTATCAGCGACCCGGCTACGCCGAAGAGGCTCAGCTCGCACTCGCCGTCGACGCGAAAGTCGAGCTCGAGTACCCCCTCGTCGCCGTTGCCTGTGACCAGCAGATACGCCTCGACGCGCGGGTCGAGCAAGAAGCGCTCCAGCTCAGTATCCGGCATTGCGAGTCGAACGCACCACAGAAACTCGTCGCCGACGCGATGGACCGCGGCGCGGTAGCGCGACAGGTCGGGCGTCGCCAAACGCTCGAGCCGCCACGGACCGTCCGGCGCCGGTCGCAGCGGCGCCTTTGCCCGCATCTCGAGAAACGTCTGAACGTCCGCGAGCTTGCCGGACGGTATGGTGTGGTAGCCGTCGGTGAGGCTCATCCGCCGTGATATTTATACCGCATCACTTCTTTCAGGTCGGTGCCGCGAATGATGCCGTGTGCGTGATAGGTGAGTCCCCACGAGTCGATTGACGACTCGTCCGGGAAGATGCACGCTTCGAGCGTTTGGTCGATGCTGTTCTTCTTGTACCACCCTCCGCCGGCTCCGGTCGTTCCGCCGAACTGGTCGGAGCCGCCGAGCTGCGTACAGTAGCACGATGCGGGGTTCCCGTTGCACGTACCGCTGGGAGGAGGCTTCAGGATGTATGCCAGCGCCGCCAGAGTAGGCTTCGTCGTGTAGAGCGTGCTCAGCAGAATGTGGATGCGCGAGCCGTTCGTTTTTTTCGTGTATTGGCAGAAAGTGCGCTTCCCGGCGAGAAACAGCAGCTGCGATCCGTTGGTGCCGTAGACCGCGCGCCGCGTCTCGACTAGCCCGCCCGTCTGGCGGCAATACGCCGCGGCCGCGACGTCGTCCGGTGCCGTGTCACCGAAGGGCGGTGGCATCGCCGCCATCGCCGGCGTCGCGCCACCGCCGATGTCGTCTTGAGCCTGTCGAAGGGCGCAGGCCGAAAAGAAAACGGCCCCGATTGCCGCAATTGCCATCAGTGAGAGTTTCATGGTGACCTCCCTTTCTCGCGGCGACCGCGTCTTCCTCACTGGAGCGAGCGGCTTCGTGGGCTCGCACGTCCTGCGCGAGCTGCTGGCGTCGGGCTACGCGGTGCGCGCGCTGGTACGTTCCTCGAACGTCACCATGAGCCCCTCGACTCCGATCGGAATAAACTCCGTCGAAGGGGCGGAGGACGGTGTCGAGCGGGTGCCGGGCGACCTGCGCAACGTCGGCGGCTTCGCGCGCGCTCTCGACGGTTGCCGCTACCTCGTGCACTGTGCGGCGCTGTACTCGTTCGCGCCGCGCGACCGGCGCGCGATGCACGGGATTAACGTACAGGGAACCGCGAGCTTGATGCTCGCGGCGCATCTTGCCAGTGTGGAACGCGCCGTGCTCACCTCCAGCTCGGTGACGCTCGGTCACGCGCACAGCGGCTATCATCGTTCGAAGCTCGAGCAGGAGCGCGCGGCGTTCGCGAGTCGCGCGCCGGTGATCGCACTGCTGCCCACGGCGCCGGTGGGCCCAGGCGATTGGAAGCCGACGCCGACCGGAAAGTTGGTGCTCGACTTCCTTCGTGGGCGCATCGTGGCGAGGGCTCCGCGCAACGGCGGAATGAATTTGGTCGCGGTCGAGGACGTGGCCCGCGCGCACGTTGCGGCGCTTGAGTCCGGTCGCGTGGGCGAGCGTTACGTGCTCGGCGGCGAGAACCTCACCATGGACCAAATCTGGGAGATGCTTTCGCAGGCCACCGGCAAACCGATGCCGCGCCGCCGCGCGCCCTACGCCCTCGCGCTCGCGGTGGGCTACGCCGACGAGCTGCGCTGCCGGTCGAATCCTCGCGCGGTTCCGAATGTTCCGCTGGAAGGCGTGCGCCTGTCGCGCGAGCGGATGTACGCAGATTCAGACGACGCGCGGCGCGATCTCGGCTACGAGGCGACGCCGGTGCGCGACGCGATCGATCGCGCCGTTGCGTGGTACCGCGAGCACGGCTACGTGGAGAGAGGTCGGGCGCAACTACGGACTAACGGCAACGCCGCGCAGTAAGCTCGCCGGCGGTCCGGACGCCCATGTGTTGTGCCTGCTATCCCTGAGGTTTTTCCAATTCCGCGATGCGTGCCATCACTGCGTTCCGAAATGCGGGCGCATCTATAGCGGGATATCGGTAGAGCATGGGCTCTATAGTGGTAAAATAGTCGCGCAGCCCGCCCCCCTCGATGAGACCCCGTGCTAACATGGCGGCGACGTCGTCGTTATCTTGCGTGTGTCCGCGCTCGATCTTTGAGAGCGCCTGGGCGTAAAGGTCGAAGTGGTGAAAGGTCATCAAGCCGATGGCCGCGATAAACGGGCTGCGTCGTTCCCAGTCCTCGCGGACAGGGATGAAATCTGAAGGGACCGCCAACTCGACGTTAATTCGAAGATCTTCCTTCAGCTTCGGAATGGGACGCAGCAAGTCGTCGCGGTCGGGAACGATCTTGATGTCGACGTCTATAGTTGTGGAGCGCCAGCCGTGGAGAACCGCGGTCGCGCCGCCTGCAAAGTAAAGGCGCGTCGGCTCTCGCGCATAGGCCGAGATTGCTTGCATGAATCGCTCGATGCGATCGCGATCCGCTATCTCGCGCATTGGAGCGCGCGTTCGTAACTCACCAGCCGCCGGATCAGGGCGTTGTATCGAGAATGAGCGGCGTCGCCGTACTCTCGTTGCAGCAGTCCGTACAGGCGCAAGTTGGGGTCATCGATCGTCGCCGGAATCTCGATTCCGCATACCCGCAACTTCGGTGCCCCAATCGAGACCAACAGCGAAAGTACGGATTCTTTGCCGGCGGCAAGGTCGGTCAAACCATCGGCGACGAGGTCGGCACCCGGCAACCGGTCATGCGTAAGGTCCTGCCTCATAGACGCGAAGTATATCATCTAGGACGGCATGCGCGTTCAGTTTTCCAGAAACGGCTTCCCTTCGTGCGCGACCAGCAGGTCGTGCATGTCGTTGGCGTGGTCTTCCTCCTGCGCCAGAATCCCCTCGAGCATGATCCGCGTGGTCGGGTCCTTGTCGCCGAAGAAGCGGACCAGGTCGCGATAATGCTCGACCGCGATGCGCTCCGCGATGAGGTTTTCCTTGATCATGTCGATCAGCTTCTGCGCGTGGCCGTACTCGGTGGCCGAGCGCGTGTGCAGGCCCTCGGGGTTGAGATTCGGGGTGCCGCCCAACTGGTTGATCCGGTTCGCGATCTTCTCCATGTGCTCGTACTCATCGCGCGCGTGCTCGGCGAACTCTACCTTGACGCTCTCGCTGTCGATGCCGACTGCTGAGACGTTATGAGTGGTGTAGCGTAAGACGCACACGACCTCGGTCGCGAGTGCGGTCTGGAGCAGGTCGATGGTCTGCTGCACGTCGCCGCCGTAATTCCCCGTGACGGCGCCGCGCTGCATTTGCTCTTGGGCGCGGCGGCGCAGCTCTTTGATGTCGGAAACGAAAGGTTGACTTGCGGTGCTCATGGCAACCCCTACACCGTGAACGACAGAAACCCTACGGCCGCGCCGGAGGCGATCACAATCGTGGCGCCGCTTTCGATCGAAGCAAACGCGGTACGCCGCGAGCTGCCGAACGCCAAAGTGCTCGAAGGTGGCATCGCGCTGGCGAAACTGCACGAACCGTTGCACGGGACGATCGTGGTCTGCGGCGTGGCGGGCGGCTTGCGCCCAGACGTGTCGACGGGCACCGTGCTTGTCCCGCGCCGGGTGCGCCGGCCCGACGGCAGCGAGCTCGAGTGCGACGCCGAGCTGGTCGCCGCGTTCGCGGCGAGCGCGCGCCGCCTTGGCGTCGAGCCGGTGCTCGATCCGCTATTGACCGCCGCCACGATTGTCAACGGAGCGGCGCGACTCGAGTGGGCGGCGCGCGGCTATGCGGGCGTGGACATGGAAACCGGGCTGATTCGCTCAGAGCGGGTCGCGGCCGTTCGCGTCGTGCTCGACACGCCGTTTCACGAGTTATCCACAGATTGGGTAAACCCGATGCGAGCGATGCTTAGACCGTCGAACTGGCCGCAGGCGGTGTGGCTGGCGAGCGCGGCGCCGCGCGCGGCGCGACTTGCGGCCCGTGTGATAACGCAGGTCATCGGGCCGCGGCTGCGTATAACGCGCCAATGGTGATCGAGCGGATCGACTCTCCCGCGGATGTCAAGCGCCTCCGGCGCGACGAAATCGACGTCTTAGCGAGCGAGATTCGAGACCTGCTCGTCCGCACGTGCGCCGCCAACGGCGGTCACCTCGCGCCCAACTTGGGCGTCGTCGAGCTGACGCTCGCCCTCCATCGCGTGCTCGATCTGCCGAGCGATAAGCTGGTGTGGGACGTCAGCCACCAGACGTACGTGCACAAGATCCTCACCGGGCGCAGGGAGCGCTTCGCCACGATCCGCAAAGGCGGGGGCCTCTCCGGCTTCGCGATGCGCAGCGAGTCGCAGTACGACCCGTTCGGGGCGGGCCACGCCAGCACGGGCGTCGCGGCCGCGCTCGGCATGGCGACCGCGCGCGATCTCATGGGCGGCGACGAGCGCGTGGTCGCGGTGATCGGCGACGGCGCTCTGACCGGCGGCCTCGCCTACGAGGCGCTTAACAATGCCGGCGATCGGCGCAGCCAGTTCATGGTCATCCTCAACGACAACGAAATGTCGATCGCGCCCAACGTCGGCTCGATCGCGTCGTACCTTTCGGTACTGCGCAGCAAGCCGTTTGCCAACTTCGTTCGGCGCACCGGCAAGGAGGTGCTCAAGCGCCTGCCGCTTGGGGGCGCCGCGAAGAAGGCCATCGAGGGCGCCGAGATCGGCGCAATGCACTTCATCGGTCCGTCGGAGAAGACCGCGGTGATCTTCGAGGAGCTGGGCTTCCGCTACATCGGGCCGATCGACGGCCACAACTATGACGTCGTGCTCGACGCGCTGCACACGGCCGTCGAAATCGATCAGCCGGTGCTCCTCCACGTGCGCACCGTCAAAGGCAAAGGGTACGAGCCCGCCGAGCGCGACTCGCGCACGTTCCACGGCATCGGCGCCAACGCGTTTGAGCCGAGCAATGGCGCGAAGAAGAGCAGCTCCGGCGCGCGGCCGAAGTTTCAAGACGTGTTCGGCGACGCGATGATCGCGGTCGCCGAGAAAGACCCGCGGGTGGTCGGCATCACGGCGGCGATGCCGGACGGCACGGGGCTCGCGAAGTTTGGTAAGCGATTTCCGGAGCGCTACTTCGACGTCGGAATCGCCGAGGCGCACGCCGTCTGCTTCGCGGCAGGCCTTGCTACGAACGGGCTCAAGCCGGTCTGCGCGATCTATTCGACGTTCCTGCAGCGCGCCTACGATCAGGTGGTCCACGACGTCGTCGTTCAGAATCTTCCCGTCGTCTTCTGCATGGACCGCGCCGGCTTCGTCGGGGACGACGGCCCGACGCACATGGGACTCTACGACATCGCCTACCTGCGGACGCTGCCGAACATGACGCTCATGGCCCCGAGTACCGAGGCGGAGCTGCTGCCCATGCTCGAGCACGCACTCTCGCTCAACTCGCCGGCGGCTATCCGGTATCCGCGCGGCTCGACCAGCGGCCGGCACGAGCGCGTGCCCGCTCCGATCGTCCACGGCAGGGCGGAGGTACTGCAGCGGGGTCGGGACGTCGCGATCGTCGCCTACGGCACGACGCTCGACATCGCCTTGGACGCGGACATGGACGGGATCACAATCGTCAACGCGCGCTTCGCGAAGCCGCTGGACGAGGCGCTGCTGCTCGAGCTCGCGCGCGATCACCGCCATATCGTCACGCTGGAAGAACACTCGCTGGCCGGCGGGTTCGGCTCCGCAGTCGCGGAATTCGTGTCCGATCGCGGCCTCGACTTGAGCGTGGAGCGCATCGGCGTCTCGAACGTGCTGGTTCAACACGACTCGCAGGACAAGCAGCGCGCGCTCTTCGGGCTGACCGGCGCTGCGCTCACGGCGCGGGTCGCGCAGATCTCACCGGCGTCTATCCGTCTCGGCGCTTAAACGGAACGAGCCGCTCGGTCGTGGCAACGGCGCTCCTCTTCGCCGCCGCGATGCTCACGACGAACCTCTACGTCGCCGACCGCGTGCAGAAGGCCGTCATCGCGTTCGACGTCGACGGCAAAAAGATTGCGGAGTATAACGCGAACGCCGATGTATTCGACGTCGTCACCGACAGCAGCGGGCACGTGTATGTTATCCATGCCGCTCCTAACGGAACCGACGAAGTCAAGGAGCTCTCACACGACCTGTCGAGCGTGATCGCCACCTATCGGCCGGGCCATCTCGGCTTCGGTCTCGCGATCGACGTCGACGACAATCTATATGTGGGGCACGAAACCCAATCGGGCATCTTCGTCTACGAGTATCACTACGGCTCGACCCGCGTGGCCGCGGCATATCGGCTGCCGCAAGTCGGTCCGATGATCTTGGGAATATCGGTGCGAAAGGGAATCATTTACGCGCCCGTGGAGGCCCCTTTCGGCACGTACTCATTGTTCGCATGTACGGTCGGCTCGACGAACAGTTGCGAGCTGATCTATGACCTCAGCGGAGGGGTGGACTGCGGCTTCACAACCACGGACAGCAACGCGGACGTCACCTGGTTCGGGAGGCCTTTCACGATTCGGAAGTTCGAGTTGTCGCAGTTCCAGCAGCGTGGAGAGTTCGACCTGCCGCTCGGATACGGCCCCGGTTGGAACGCGTTCTGCGCGCTGCACAATTACGGCGCCGCGGTGTGGCTACCGATCGCGAACTCCTCGACGGGACCACCGCTCGCCATCGAGATGGACATGCGCAACGGCGACATCCTCGCAAGTATCGGGGCCGGCTGGCTGCGCGGACCCGTTGCCGCCTTCTTCGGCAACGGCTTCACGCCGTAGTCTGGTATGGCTTGCCTTTAAGTCTAGTACGGCTTGCCCTCGGGAGCCGCCGGACTTACGGCGACGCCGGCGTAGCCGCCGCCCGGTACCGTGATCTGTTGCAGCGGCTTCGAATCCGGCCCGGGATACTTGTAGCGCTGGAGCTGACCGGCCGTCCCTGCGGGATCCTCGGCCCAGGCGTGCCTTTCGCGCCTGTCGAGCGCGACGCCGAACGCTCCCGGATTCTGCGTCGCGAAGAGATTCGTCATCGTCGTCGAGCCGGCAGCAAAGTCGCCGCAGGCCACGGATTGATCGCAGACCAGGAGCGCGCCGTTCGAGGTCGTCGCGATGCCGCCCGGCGCCTGGAGCGTGATCCCGAGGTCGGTCGGCGACCCCGTACCAGCGAGCCACTCGTCGATGCGCCCCTTGCCGGTCGGGCCGTTGAGCTCGAGATAGGTGACGTAGAGATTCCCGCGATCGTCGACGGCATCGTTGAAGGCGTAGTTCATGTGCGGGTCGGTGAGCGTCCCGGTGGGGGTCGTGCTGCCGCCCGCGTAGACCTCGACCGCGCCGTTCTTTCCGCTCACGCAGCCGTGCGTGTAGTCGAAGAAGTTGGTCACGTAGACCGTTGCGGAGGCGTTGTCGACCGCGACGTCCGATGCCGAGCCGGCCGGGTCGGTCAGCGTCTTTATCGGCGTCCTGCCGCCGGGTGCAAACTCCAGCACGCTCGAGAACTGGTTCTTGCAGTCGCCCGCGATTGCGACCCACAAGTTGCGGTGCTTGTCGACGAACAGGCCCTGTGGGTTCGTCACGCCGGTGATCTGCCCGCAGGGGATTCCAGCGTTATGCGTCTGATCGTAGATGTAGACCGAGTTATTGTAGGAGGTCACGTAGACCAGCGACGTGCCGCATCCGGCCGGGTCCATCCGCGTCTGGCCCGGGAGCGCGGCGTGGCCGGCCGGCAGCGGCGGTTGGCTTGCGGCAATGCAGCCTGCGAGAAAGGGAAGCAGGAATAGGGCGCAGCTCTTTGACATGGACGGCACCTCCGAACCGTTACTTGGGTGCGACAAGGCGTCAGGCGTCACCTAGGGGCCGACCGCCGCAGCGACCAAGTGAATGCGCGGCTTACCGAAAGCCCCAAGCGGGGACCAAGCGGTAGTGGGTCAGTTTGAAGAAGCTGGCACGCTAGGGGGAGCGAAAGCTCTCCCGGTTCTTGCGAACCGATCGGCGCGGCCCGGAACACTTTAGCCTTGCGAGGAAAGCCGATCGCAGACGAGACTTGGCGGCAGCCCCCCGACCTAGATGCGCTTAGCGCAGACTATCTTAGAGACCCGGGTCCCAACTCGACTAGGGCGCTTGCTGATGGACTGCTAAGAGATGCATCCCTGCAGCTACTTCGTCCCCGGCCTTCCCGCGTTGAAGTAGAGCGATCGCGTGGAGAATTTGCCGTATATGGGAAAGCTCGCTCGCGATCGCCGCAAGGTCGTCGTGAATCAAATCACGGTCGTCAGCCATATGTTGCCCTCCGTTGGCTAGCTCTTGGTTTGGCGCAGTTTTTGCGAAGCCTTGCCCGGTCGCTTGCCGAATGGGCCGGGATGCATAAGCGCATCGAGATTGTCGTTCGGAACCCTGGCCTTGAGGGGACAGATAGCGCCCTCGGGGCTCATACGCTGGACTTCGAGGACCGCGCCGCTTTCGACCACGCCGCGGGAGTTCTTCACGCTGCGCTTGCGCCGAACGCGGCGGTCGGATTGTCGGTTATTCTAACCAACGAGAAAGGTAAAGAGCGCGGCTTCAAGCCCGAGTTTTATGTTAGCCACCGAATAGACGACGCAGACGATTGGGCGTTAGCCAACTGGCAACTGCCCGAGAGTGGCGCTGAGGCTCCGCCTCGTGAGGCGGAGAGCTAAAGATGGTAGTGCCTTAGGCCGCTTCGCTGTCTCGCAGAACCTCGGGGAGCCTAGCCAAGTCATGCAGCGTCCAAATGCGATCGGTCACGCCCGCAGCGATTGCCGGCGTCGTCTTGACGGCGGCATGGCGTTTCACGAAGTTATAATACATAAAGTGCAGCGCTAGCGCCCGGCCGTGGTTCTGCGCCTTCTTGGAAAAGGCATTGGTCAAGCGCGTGAATCGCCGCATATGCATCCGCATCGTGAGGTTGTTGCGCTCAACGTGGGCGGTCGTGATATACGCCGGGTCGGGGAACCCATAGATGGGCCTCCGAACGACCTCGGTAACAAAGCTAGGGCTGTACTTGGTGTCAGCGGCATCGAACGTCGGACGGCCGTAGACCTTGACCTCTGAGCCGTGGTCCCCGTGGGGAAAGAATCGCTCGATCGGGTCAACATAGGCCCCGAATCCGTCCGTCGTTATTTGGACGTACTTGTTGGAGACCCGCGTAGACAGGTCCGCGATAAAGTGGTCCGCGTCGTACTTGGTCCGCTTGCCGAGCCGCCACGACACCATAAGCTTCGTGTCCGGGTCAAGGGCCGTCCAGGTCCACATATCGCCGCGATCACAGCGCCCACGCTGCTCCGGCTTGAGAGTGCGTTCTTTGGCATAACAGAACGACCAGACCTCGTCTAGCTGCAAGCGATAGCAGTGAAGCCCACGCAGGTTCGCGCTTTGGTATTCGTCGCAAGCATCGCCAACGTCCGCCAGGAGCTTCACGACGGTATTTTTCGCGGCTCCGGTCATGCGGCAGGTTGCGCGAATGGAAGCGCCCTCACAGAGCGCTGCCAGAACCTGAACACGCTTCTCCAATGGCAGCCGGTTCATACCTCTATTATACTTCACCGCTCAAGCATAAGTCAAGCATAAAGGGTTAGTTTAAATTGGGTATGCGATAATGGTTGAATGTTGGAATGGTTACGTCGCGCGGCGCAGCGGTTTGTGTTTGCGCCCAACCCGAATGTTTATGTAGCCGGGGTTCGCGCTGAGGTATTGCTAGTTCGGGTGCCTGGTGGCGGGAGCGTTGCTATAGACAAGTGGGGGAGAATCGGGGCTTGGGAAATGAGCGCGGGCTACGGAATAACCGACCTCTCTAAATCAATCCCGTCGAGCTTTGGCACAAGCTCGCCAACGACGTTACGCGATTCGTCTAATAGCTGTGTTGCGACGCAATCGTAAGTCCCCGGGTGGCATTCGGGCTTAACGCGACCGCTCACAATCCAAACGCTGAGTGTTGGCGACGGCCTTTCGCTGTCGGCGCTTTCGATCGTAAACGTGGGCAAGTCAGCGTCCATCGCGTGCTCCATGGGGCCTTCCCATACGCCACGAAGCGAATATCCCTGAGGTATCGGTTTGGATGGTTGGTAGTAAACCTCAAATTGTCCGCCGACCGTGGCTCTAGGCATCCTCGTCCATGCCCCACCGCGCCCTCGCCGCCTTGACGGCGATCGAACGGCGCTCCTCGGCCGTCAACGCCTTGGCGCGCGCCTTGCCGCCGACCTTACCGCCTCGGCGCCCTAGCGCCACGGCGTGAGGATTCTTCTTGGGAGCTGGAGGCTTGGCGGGTTTCGGTGCCCGCTTGCCATTGAGAGGTTCCTGACCGGTTGCGATCGCCACGATACGGGCGGCGTTGGCATTATAGTCACTCGGGGCTTTCCTTGAGCGCTTAACCATGGTCCCATGGTATCATGGTCTGGAGCCGTTGAAACCCTGCGACAAATCTCTAAGTGACCCACTACCGGACCAAGCAGGTTTCTTGACGCTCATGCGCGACGGGTGCTAGACTCATGGTCTATGCCCCGGGGCGCATGAAAGCCGCCGCACAGAGCAGGGCGAGACACCTCCGTCTTACGGAGCCCGTGTTTCGTCTTTTTGGTGTGCCCGAAAATGCCCGCGCCCTTCACGGCCTTTTACTAAGAGATTCGAACGCAAAGAAAGAGAGTAATGGCGAAGACGACAGCTCCGAAGTCCGCCTCCTCCGCCCCGGCGAGGGCCGCCAAGGCTAGATCGAAGCGGCCAGCCGCCACCAAAGCCGGCGGCGACGGTAATGGCGCCTCCAGGGTGATGGCCTCGACCTTCCCGATGCCGACCGGCGCGTTCACCGTCGAGCAGCGCCCAGAGCCGGGTCCCAAGCGGGACCGCCACTCGTTCGGCAAGATCCCGCACGTCCTCGAGGTGCCCAATCTGATCGAGCTGCAGAAGGCCAGCTTCGACTGGTTCAAGACCGAGGGGCTGGCGGAGGCCTTCGCGTCCATTTCACCCATCAAAGATTTCACCGGCAACCTGATCCTCGAGTTCGGCGAACACTCGCTCGGCGAGCCCAAGTATTCGATCGAGGAATGCCGCGAGCGCGACATGACCTACAGCGCACCGCTGCGGGTGCGCGTCCGCCTGATCACGGCGGAGTCGGGCGAGATCAAGGGCATTCCGGATCAGGAGATCTTCATGGGCGACTTCCCGCTCATGACCGACAAGGGCACGTTCATGATCAACGGCGCCGAGCGCGTGATCGTGAGCCAGCTCGTGCGCTCGCCCGGCGTGTACTACAGCCAAGACGTCGACACGAACGCTCGGCCGACGTTCAACGCCACGATCATCCCCAACCGCGGCGCCTGGATCGAGTTCGAGACCGACAACGGCACGAAGAACGACGAGACCGAGGGCACGATCGGCGTTCGCATCGACAAGAACCGCAAGATTTACGTGTCGACCTTCATTCGCGCGCTCTCGCGCCCGGAGCTCGGCTTGGATTGGGAGAGCGACGAGGCGATCCTGAAGCTGTTCGACGACAGCCCGCTCATCCGCAACTCGATCGAAAAAGACAAGGACATCAAGACGCGCGAGGACGCCCTCAAGGAGATCTACAAGAAGCTTCGCCCGGGCGAGCCCGAGAACGCGGAGAACGCCGAGAAGCTGCTCGAGGCGCTTTTCTTCGACGAGAAGCGCTACGATCTCGCCGGTGTGGGCCGCTACAAGCTCAACGGTAAGTTCCACTATCGCATCGCCAACCGTGACGTGGACGCGCGCGTCGATCAGCCGTACGTCGTCATCGACGAGTACGCCGACGCGGGCCTCGAGATGCCGCCGATCACGGGGAAGTGCCTGACTCGCGCCGACATGGTCGCGGTCATCCGTCGCCTGATCAAGGTCGCGACCGGCGTCGTCCCCAAGGACGACATCGATCACCTCGGCAACCGCCGCGTCCGCTCGGTCGGCGAGCTGCTGCAAAACCAGTTCCGCGTCGGCTTGCTCCGCCTCGAGCGCGTGGTGCGCGAGCGGATGACGGTGCAAGACATCGAGACGGTCACGCCGCAGGCGCTGATCAACATCCGGCCGGTCGTCGCCGCGATCAAGGAGTTCTTCGGATCGTCGCAGCTCTCGCAGTTCATGGACCAGACGAACTCGCTGGCCGAGCTGACGCACAAGCGCCGGCTGTCGGCGCTCGGGCCGGGCGGTCTGTCGCGCGAGCGTGCCGGTTTCGAGGTTCGTGACGTTCACCACTCGCACTACGGGCGCATCTGTCCCATCGAGACGCCGGAAGGTCCGAACATTGGCCTGATCGGCTCGCTCGCGACCTACGCGCGCGTCAACAAGTTCGGCTTCATCGAGACGCCGTATCGCGTGGTGCGCGACGGCATCGTCACGGACGAGATCGTTTACCTCACGGCGGATCGCGAGGACGAGTACATCATCGCTCAGGCCAACACGCCGGTGGATTCGGACAGCGGCAAGATCACGGCCGAGTCGGTCGTCTGCCGCTACGCCGAGGAGTACATCGAAGAGCCCGCGGCGCGCGTGCAGCTGATGGACGTTTCGCCGAAACAGATCGTGTCGGTCGCGACCGCGCTGATCCCGTTCCTCGAGCACGACGACGCCAACCGAGCGCTGATGGGCGCTAACATGCAGCGCCAGGCGGTGCCTCTGCTCCGCCCGGACGCGCCGATCGTGGGAACCGGCATGGAATATCGCGCCGCCAAGGACTCGGGCAGCCTGGTCGTGGCCGAGGAGGCCGGCACGGTGACGTCGGTGGACGCTAAAGGCGTCGCGGTGCGCAACGGCGACGGCATCGAGCGGACCTACGAGCTGCTGAAGTTCGTGCGCAGCAACGCCGGCACGTGCATCAATCAGCGCCCAATCGTCAACGTCGGCGACCAGGTCGTTGCCGGCCAAGTCGTGGTCGACGGACCGTCCTCGGATCAGGGCGAGCTCGCGCTCGGGCAAAACGTCCTAGTCGCGTTCATGCCGTGGGAAGGCTACAACTATGAGGACGCGATCCTCATCAGCGATCGCATGGTCAAGGAAGACCGCTTCACGTCGATCCACATCGAGGAGTACGAGTGCGAGGCCCGCGATACGAAGCTTGGGCCGGAAGAGATCACGCGCGACATCCCCAACGTCGGCGAGGACGCGCTTAAGGACCTCGACGAACGCGGCATCATCCGCGTCGGCGCGGAGGTACGGCCTGAGGATATTCTCGTCGGCAAGGTCACGCCCAAGGGCGAGACCGAGCTGACCGCCGAGGAGCGCCTGCTCCGCGCCATCTTCGGCGAGAAGTCGCGCGAAGTGCGCGACACCAGCCTTAAGGTTCCGCACGGCGAGAAGGGCAAAATCATCGATGTCAAGGTGTTCTCGCGCGAGAACGGCGACGAGCTATCGCCCGGTGTCAATCACCTCGTGCGTGTGTACGTAGCGCAGAAGCGCAAGATTCTGCAAGGCGACAAGATGGCCGGCCGCCACGGCAACAAGGGCGTGATCGCCAAGGTGCTGCCCGAGGAGGACATGCCGTACCTCGAGGACGGGTCGCCGGTCGACATCGTGCTCAATCCGCTGGGCGTGCCGTCGCGCATGAATCTGGGTCAGATCATGGAGACGCACCTGGGCTGGGCGGCTCGCATGCTCGGCATGAGCGTGGCGACGCCGGTGTTCGACGGCGCACACGCCGAGGACATCGCCGAGTGGCTGCAAGACGCCGGACTTCCGGCCGACGGCAAGACGTGGCTGCGCGACGGCCGCACCGGCGAGCGTTTCTCGCGCCCGATCACCGTCGGCCTGATCTACATGCTCAAGCTGGCTCACCTCGTGGACGACAAGATCCACGCGCGCTCGACCGGTCCGTACTCGATGATCACCCAGCAGCCGCTGGGCGGAAAGGCCCAGTTCGGCGGGCAGCGCTTCGGCGAGATGGAGGTCTGGGCGCTCGAGGCGTACGGCGCCGCCTATACGCTGCAAGAGCTGCTGACGGTGAAGTCCGACGACGTCGTCGGGCGCGTGAAGACGTACGAGGCGATCGTCAAGGGCGAGAACGTCATGGAGCCCGGCGTTCCGGAGTCATTCAAGGTCTTGATCAAAGAGCTGCAATCGCTCGCGCTCGACGTCAAGGTACTCACGGAGAACCGCGAAGAGGTCGAGATCAAGACGCCCGAGGACGAGATGGGCGAATCCGAGCGGCGCGAGTACGGCCTACTGATGGGCGACGAACAAACCGCCGCCGTCTCTCAAACCTCCGTGGCGACGCGCGAAGCCGCCGCTGTGGAAGGCGAGGCTGCGCCCGAAGAGGCGGAAGAGGCGGAGGAAGAGGAAGAGGAGATCGACGACAGCAAGCCGCTCGACGCGACCGCCGCGATTCCCGCTCCTCCAGTAGCGCCGCCCCCCGCTGAAGCGGACGCCGAGGAGATCTTCGAAGAGAAAGAGCCGGCCGAGGAAGAGATCGAGGGAGCGCAGGGCTACGAGCTCGAGGAGGAAGACGAAGAGACCTCTTACGAGGACGAAAAGCCCGCCTATGAGGGCGACGAAGAAGAAGCGCCCTTCAACGAAAGCAGCAACTCCGAAGAAGAGTTCTAACTACAGGAAAAGAGGCCCCGCTCGCGCGGGGCCCTTCTTTATCTCGCGGTTGGCTAGTGCTTGGTGCAGACGCCCGTCACTCCGACTTTGCGTCCGGTCTTGGTCTCGGTAAACGACGATTCCGATGTCATCTTCGTGTTGCTGACCTTGGTGTTGACGTTGTCGGTCTGACTCGAGATGTCTGGACCCGGCGCGAACGAGACGTCGTGCCAGGACATCTTGTTGCCCACCCATCCGTTAGAGAAGGCTAGGCCGTACGTTCCGCCGTCGCCGTAGGTCACGTCCACCCAGCGCTTCGCGTCGGGATCGTACGTAATCTTGTCATAGACGGTCAGCTTGCGGCTGATCCACGAGGTACTGTTGGTCGTGGACACCTCCTCGATCCAATAGCCCGTCGGGTCCACCGTGTACGTCGAAGTGGTGATATACGCGACGGGGCGGCGCGCACTCTTGGTGCTGCACGTCCACGTGCCGATCATGAACTGCATCGACGAGAAGTTCGGTTTCTTGGGCGCCGGGATCGGCGTGCTCTCGACCTGCGCGCCGGCGTAAGACGGAATCACGGTCGCCAGCGCTACTGCAACAAGAATCAAAATGCGTTTCATAGCAATCGTTGCCCTTCCAGTCCGGCGAAATGCCGGGTTGCCGGCCACTTTTGGGCAGCGGGCTCACGCATGCCTGCTCGTCCGCTCGCCCTTCCGGCAAGAATTCGGCGGGAGTTGGGGTAATGCGACGCTCCTAAGCCATGAGCAGCCTTGAAAAAATCGGCCTTGTCGGCGCCGGTCGGATGGGAGCCAACATCGCAAAACGACTGCGCGACGTGGGGTATCCGATTACGGCTCTGTACGACGTGCGGCGCGAGTCCGCGGCGCAAGCGGCCGCCGACGTCGGCGGCGAGGTCGCCGCGTCGCTTGCGGGCGTCACCGAGCTGTCCGACGTCGTGATCACGGTGGTAACCGACGATTCAGCGATGCATCGCATCTTCGCAACTGAAGGCGACTCGCTGCTGAACGGCGCGCGCGGCAAGATCTTCGTCAACTGCGCGACGGTCACGCCTAAGGTCCACGTCGACGTCGAACGCCTGGCGCGCACGCAAGGCGCGGACTCGCTCGAGGCGTGCATGGCGAGCTCGATCACCCAGGCCCGCGAGGGCACGCTCTATCTCATGATCGGCGGCCGCCGCGATGCGTTCGAACGGATCAAGCCGCTGCTCGAGAAGATGAGCGTCTCGCCGAAATACATTGGCGAGGCGGGCAAGGCGGCGCAGGTCAAAGCGCTGGTGAACATGGTGATGAACATCAACACGGCAGGGCTCGCGGAGGGGCTGGGGCTCGGCGACGCCCTGGGACTCGACTTGGATATGCTGCGCGAAGTCTTTTCGCAGACCGGCGCGAACTCGCGCGTGCTCGAAACCGATGGCGCAGACATGCAGAACCGCGACCACGCCGTCTATTTCTCGGCGGCGCACGCGGCCAAGGACAGCGGCATCGCGCTCGGGCTCGCCGCCGGGGTCGATCTCAGCCTGCCGCTCGCGCGGGCGACGTTCGAACAATACGAGCGGATGAAGGCGTTCGGGCTCGGCGAGCTCGACAAATCGGGCGTATCCGAGCTCACGTTCAAGTCACGTCACGGCCGTTCGGCCGCAAACACTTAACATCCGGAGGGAATACAGATGGCCACCGATATCCGAACGAACATCGTGCCCTTGGTTAGTTCCGGGACCGCCGGACCGCTCGGAGCGATTCACGTGCCGCGCCTCTGGCTCAAGCTCTCGCTCGCGTCGATCGGCGCGCTGCCCGACGGCTACGACGAGTGCGGCGCCGGTTTCGATGCGATGACGCTGAACGCGTTGGGCCTCGATCGTCAGGAGACGATCGACTTCGTGCGCCGGAGCAAGCCGAGCTACATGGAGTTCGAGAAGTGGATCGTCGCCAACGGCAAGACGGACAAGGCGACGATCGAGCGTCACAATGCCGCGATCCGAGCCTACAATCACGCCGACGACCTTGCCAAGAGCATGCGTGAGAGCTCCAAGATCGACGATGCATCCATTAAAGACGCGGTGACGCTCAACACGGTCGAAGACCTGGACGAGATCTACACCCAGGCCCTTGGGGGCTAGCCGCCTCAAGGTGCTGGCAGCCCGGCGGCCCCTTGGATTTTCGGGCCGCCGGATGTATGCTTGGGCTGCACGCCGGGGAGGGCTAGCCCCTTCGTCTACCGGCATGTAAGGAGTCCCACATGCGATTTATCGGTTTGGCGCTCGGCGTCGTGCTGCTAGCGTCGGCCTTCTTCATCGGTCGGGTCACCGCTCCGACGGCGGCCTCCGCGTCGATGATCCAGCCCATGGCAACGACGTTCTCGCACTTCGAGTGCTACTCGGCGAAGTTCGGGCAGACGCCTGGCGCCGCGGTTGCGCTCACCGACCAGTTCCAATCGTATCAGACGAAGATCGGCTTACCCGAGCTCTTCTGTACGCCGGTGACCAAGAAGGTTATTTCCGGGCCACATTACAGGCCGCCTCCGCCGGCGGACCATCTTACCTGTTATGCGATTCAGGGTCCAACGATCAATACAAACCGTCCCTACGCCAATCAGTTCGTCAAGCAGGATACCGTGACGGTCGGCGTGCCGAGCCTGTTGTGCGTACCCACGCATAAGACCGGGTAGCTCCGGCCGGGAGTGCGTTCCAGCTCCCCTTCTCATGGGAAGGGGAGCTTCTTTTGAGAGTGTATGATGCGAGGCCATGACTGCCAAGAGCACGTTCGTCGACCAGGCCATACAGGAGTACATCATCGCGTCCACCGTGCGCGAGGATCCGAACTTGCGGGAGCTGCGCGCGGAGACGTCGCAGCTGCCGCAGGCGCGGATGCAGATCGGGCCGGAGCAGGGCCAGCTCATGGCGCTGCTGGCGCACGCAGTCGGCGCGAGGCGCTACTTGGAGGTCGGCGTCTTCACCGGCTACAGTTCTCTCGCGATGGCGCTCGCATTGCCGCGCGACGGGTATATCCTCGCGTGCGACGTCAGCGAGGAGTACACGGCCGTCGCGCGCCGGTATTGGGAAGCGGCCGGCGTCGCGAGTAAGATCGACCTGCGGATTGCGCCGGCGCTCGAAACGCTGGAAACCGTGCGCGCGCAAAATGGCGCGCCGTTCGACTTGGCGTTCATCGACGCCGATAAGCAAAACGTGAACGCGTACTACGAAGCGTGCTTGGAGCTGGTTCGGCCGAACGGGCTCGTGCTGGTCGACAATGTCCTATGGGGCGGCGCCGTGATCGATCCGTCGGATGACGACGCCGATACGCAAGCGCTGCGCGAGGTAAGCCTGCGCGCGGGCCACGACGATCGCGTGGAAGCGGTGCTGCTCCCCGTCTGCGACGGTCTACTGATCGCCCGCAAACGTTAGACGGCTACGGCGGGCGGAGGTAGTTGAAGCGCGACCACGCGCCGTGGCCGGACGCCGGCGGCGGTCCCGCCGCGGTGACCGAGTAGCTCGTGACGTCGAAACACATCTTGCGATGCGGGTAGTCAACCGCGATGGCCGCGACGCTCGCGAGGTTCGTTTCGATGATGCCGTTGTAGCCGTCTGGGCGTTGCGTCTCCGTGCAGATCGGCATCGAGCTGGAAGGAGCGCCCGCAGCGTACCGCACGGAGGCCACCGCCCCGCATGCAAAGCCGCTGTGCGCGGCCGGCGGCATCGACCGGTAATCGGCATTGGAGACAAGCGGTTCTCGCAGCTGCGAGCGCACGCCGTCCCACAGGGCGCCGCCGCCGGCCATGCCGGAATCAAGCACGACATGACTGAGCCACGTGCCGTTGATCTCGACGGTCGCAAGCGGCACGTGCGGCGAAAGATCGACGGTCAGGCAGTGTAGCCTCGCGAGCTTCGACTGGCTGGGGTACAGCGTCACGGTTCGCCGCGCGCGGTCGATGAGCGTCGGGAAGTGCGTGAAGAAGTCGTACCCGCACAACGCGCTGTAACCCGTGAGATTTGATGAGATCAACGCGGGGACGTCGCGCAGCGCGTGGCCGGCGACGCCGAAGCTTGCGATCTCGGTCTGCCGATCGACGTAGGTGCGGCCGTCCGGAGCGACCTCGAAGGTGCCGGCGCGCCCCTGAAGGCGCGCGGCCTGTGCGAGTGCGGGCGATACCAATATTGCCGAGCTGCCCGTATCGAGAACGCACGAAGCGCGTTGGCCTTCGATGGTGACCGGGATCGTCGTGCGCGTCGAGTTGAAGCTGCTCCCGATAGTCGTTGGTGCAGACGCGGCGGCCGGCCGCGCGTCGCGCGCGATGGCGGCAAAACCCGCGCCGACGCAGAATAGGATGACGAAAGAGCGGAGCGCGGCTGACGGTATCACGGACTCGAAAAGTAGGTTACCACAGGCGAGCGGGATTCGTCTGCGCCTCTCATCAAAGTGTAAGCTGGTGGTAACTCGTTAATGCGCGTCGCGTGCATCGGAGGCGGTCCAGCCGGGCTCTATTTTGGAATTCTGGCGAAGCAGCGCTTTCCGGACTGGACGATACGGGTTCTCGAGCGCAATCGGCCCCTCGACACCTTCGGCTGGGGCGTCGTCTTCTCGGACGCAACGCTCGAGAATTTGCGCGCGGCCGACGAGCCAACGCATCGCGAGATCACGCAGGCGTTCGCGCATTGGGACGACATCGAGGTGCACTTTCGCGGCCACACGATGCGCTCGGGAGGGCACGGCTTCTGCGGCATTTCGCGCAAGCGCTTACTGCAGATCCTTCAGGCCCGCGCAGCCGAGCTCGGCGTCGACGTCCGGTTCGAGGCAGACGTGACGGACGTAGATGCGCTGCGACGCGACTGCGACCTGCTCGTCGGTGCGGACGGCGTCAACAGCCGCGTTCGCGCCGCCTATGCCGAGGCGTTCAAGCCGAGTCTCGATCGTGGACGTTGCCGCTTCGTCTGGCTCGGCACGACGCTCCCACTTGACGCATTTACGTTCATCTTCGAGCGCACCGAACACGGCTGGTTCACGGTGCACGCGTATCGCTTCGACGAAGAGCTCAGCACGTTCATCGTCGAGTGCCGCGAAGAGACTTACCTGGCGCACGGCCTCGACTCGGCCGGCACCGAGGAGACGATCGCGTTCTGCGAGCGCCTATTCGAGCCGTATCTGCGCGGACACCGGCTGATGGCCAACAGCGCGCACCTGCGCGGGCCGCGACTGGCTGAACTTCACGAAGGTCAACAACGCGAACTGGGTCAACGGCGGCGCGGTACTGATGGGCGACGCCGCGCACACGGCGCACTTTTCGGTCGGCTCCGGAACGAAGCTCGCGATGGAAGACGCCATCGGCCTCGTCGAGGCGCTTGGCTCGTAGCCCCCAGTCGCTGCCGCTCTCCAGCAGTACGAAGAAACGCGTCGCGTCGAGGTTCTGAAGCTGCAGAACGCAGCGCGTAACTCGACCGAGTGGTTCGAGAACGTCGCGCGATACGCGACGCTGCCGCCCGAGCAGTTCGCGTATAGCCTGCTGACGCGCAGCCAGCGCATCGGACACGAGAACCTGCGCCTGCGCGACACGACGTACGTGGACTCGATCGAGCGATGGTTCGCGGGAAGCCCGGTGCCCCCGATGTTCACACCGTTCCGGCTGCGCGGGCTCGAGCTGCGCAACCGCATCGTCGTGTCGCCGATGGACATGTACAGCGCGGTCGACGGGATGCCGAGCGACTTCCATCTGGTGCATTTGGGCACGCGTGCGCTGGGGGGAGCGGGACTCGTGTTCACGGAGATGACGTGCGTTACGCGCGAGGGCCGCATATCGCCGGGCTGCACCGGCATGTATCTGCCGGAACACGTCGGCGCGTGGAAGCGCATCGTGGATTTCGTACACGCGTCCTCGCGCGCCAAAATCTGTCTGCAGCTGGGTCACTCGGGGCCGAAGGGTTCGACGAAGCTGATGTGGGAGGGCATGGACGAGCCACTCGAGAGCGACAACTGGCCGGTGGTCGGGCCGTCTGCGATCCCGTACGCGCCGGCCAATCAGGTGCCGCTCGAGTTGACGCGGAGGGATATGGAAGAGATACGCGCGGCGTTCGTGCGCGCTGCCGAGATGGGCTTGCAAGCCGGATTCGACATGCTAGAGCTGCACTGCGCACACGGCTATCTGCTCTCGTCGTTCATCACGCCTCTGCGCAACCGGCGCACCGACGAATACGGCGGCTCGCTCGAGAACCGTTTGCGCTATCCGCTCGAGGTGTTCGGCGCGATGCGCGCCGTCTGGCCGAACGAGCGTCCGATATCGGTCCGCATCTCGGCGACCGATTGGGTCGACGGCGGCGTCTCGGGCGACGACGCGGTCGAGATCGCGCGGGCGTTCAAGGCGGCCGGCGCAGACCTCATCGACGTCTCGACCGGGCAGACTTCGCCGGACGCCAAGCCGGTGTATGGACGCATGTTCCAGACGCCCTACGCGGACAAGATTCGAAACGAGGTGGGGATCGCGACGATGGCCGTGGGCAACATCACCGACATTGATCAGGTAAACGCGATACTCGCCGGCGGACGCGCCGACCTCGTAGCGCTTGGACGTCCGCACCTCGCCGATCCGTTCTGGACGCTGCACGCCGCCGCGCAGTTGGGCTATCGCGATGCGGACTGGCCGGTGCAATACCTTCCGGGTAAGGAGCAGCTCGAGCGTCTGATCGCGCGCAGCCGCGCAGACGCAGTGAGCATCGCCGGGAAGCACGCGCGTCGTGACCGGCGGCGCGCGCGGCATCGGACGCGCCGCGGCGGAGCTTCTGGCACTACAGGGCGCGCGGGTGAGCATCGTCAGCCGCTCGCGCGGGTACGCGAGCGGACGTCAGCGACGAGGCGCACGTGCGAGAGGCGTTCGAGAAGTGCCGCGCTTCCAACGGACCGATCGCGATCCTCGTGAACAACGCGGGCATCGCGGAATCCGCGCCGGTGACGCGTACGGACCGCGAGTTGTGGGACAGAATCGTCGGCATCAACTTGACCGGCACGTTTTTGTGCACGCGCGAGGTCCTGCCGGACATGCTTGCGGCGGGCTGGGGCCGCATCGTGAACGTCGCGAGCATCGCGGGCCTCGAGGGCGCACCATACATAGCGGCCTACTGCGCGAGCAAACACGGCGTCGTCGGCTTTACCAAAGCGGTTGCGGCAGAATACGTGGACACGGGATCACGGCCAACGCCGTCTGTCCGGGCTACACCGAGACCGAGATGTTCGGCCGCACGCTCGCCAACATTACGGCCAAGACCGGACGAAGCGAAACCGCGACGCGCGAGCTCCTCGCACGCGGAAACCCTGCCGGGCGCATCGCAACTGCGGCCGAAGTCGCCCAAGCAATCGTCGATCTTATCCTGGGCTCGATGACGGGCCAAACGGTAATCATCCCTCGTCTCTCGGCGTCAGCCTAAAGCGGAATCGAAGGGTGACTACGCCACTCACGATCAAAGCCGCAGCACAGGATTTCGAAATACTGCGAGCGCGCATTCGCGTAGCGCTGGAGCTGGCGATCGGCAACGGACCGCTACAGGCGCACCGCGCGCTCGATCAAATCGCGCCCGCGGTCGGCATGGGCAACCGCGAAATCGACGCGCTGTACTTTCAGGCGCGCGGGATCGCGCACATCAAAGCCCGTGCGGTAGCCGATGGATTCGAGGCCCTGGAACGTGCGGTGGCCGCGGCTCGGACGCACGGCGATTCGGACCTCTGCGTACGCGTGCTGCTGAACCACGGGTCGGCCCTCGTGCAAGACGGTGCCGTCGAGCTCGCCGTCGTGTGCCTTGAGGAGGCCCTCGCTATGTCACGCCGCGTCGATAGCGGGGCTAAGCCGTTTGTCCTGGTGAGCCTCGCGGAAGCGCTGCTGGCGGCCGGCGAGCTCCAGCGCGCGGCGGCGTTGTTGCTCGAGTTACAGAGCACCGGACCGGGCACGACGCGGACTTCGCTGGTCGCGGCCGCAGCCGCGATCCCGCTCGGAATGATGCTGGGAGAAGAACCCCTGCTGAAGTCGAGCTGTGATCCGAGCCTGCTGGACCTCGCATTCGCGCTACCCGAACAGGGTTTGCTCGGCCCGCTGGTCGAGTCGTTCTGCGCGCTCTACGAGCAGCGCGGGTCGCGCGTGAAGCATGACGGGTTACTGGATCGCACGTTGTCGTCGCTATCGCTGCTCGACAACAGCCTGCTGCTCGGCATCCGCGCAGCGAGACTCGGCCGGCCGGAGCATCTCGCGCGCCTGAGTACGCTGATGGCGCGCCAGTGCGGAGGTCGGAAACTCGCCGTTTCTCCGTGCCCACCAAGCGCTCTTCGATAGCCACCTCTGCGCGCGACGCCGGATGCCCGAGAGCGCCAAGGAGCTTGCGCTTCGCGCCGAGGCCGAATTCGAGAGGGCCGACCGCCCGCTGCTGCAGGCGTTGGCGCTCGACGCCGCCGGCCTAGCAAGCCGCGCGCGCGAGCTGCGCGCAAAATGCGGGGCGCGCATTGATGCGCTGCATCCCGTCTGGCGCGGCTCGCCGATCCACAAGCGCCTGGCAACCGCGCTTACGCCGCGCGAAGTCGGAGGTTGCGCGGCTGGCGGCGCGCGGCGCGGCGAATCGGAGATCGCGACGGTGCTCGGGCTGAGCGAGCGCACCGTGCACCATCATTGCGAGGCGATCTTCTCCAAACTGGGCGTTCACTCGCGCTGGCAGCTGTCAGCCACGCTCGGGCCGGATATAGGCAAATTGCCCACGCGGCCACGGCGCCGCGGCTAGTATCATCGTCCAATGAGAAATGCTCTGCTGGCCGTTTCGGCTTTGACCGTGCTTTCCTCATTTGGTCTCCTGGCCGGCTGCGCCGGTGCGGGTGGCTCGCCATTCGCCGGGGTCTCCCCGGCCGGCGAGCGCACCGCGTTCGCGCCGTCGTGGATGGCGGCCGACGCACAGCGCCGTGATTTGCTGTACGTTTCCGATCTGTACAACGATCACGTCAACGTGTACTCGTATCCGCAAGGAAAACTGGAAGGCGTGCTGACCGGCTTCCAGGCCGTGCACTACGAGTGCGTCGATTCGGCGGGGAACGTGTTCATCGCGAACGGCGGCGCCAAAAGCTGCTGGAGTATGCGCACGGCGGAACGAAGCCGATAAAAACGTACACCGAGCCGAGCTTCACGCACGGATGCGCGATCGATCCGACGACCGGCGACCTCGCAGTGCTGCACGATCCGCCGGCGAGCGGCTACGGCGGCTTCTCCATCTACAAGCACGCGAAGGGCAAGCCCACAGAGTACGTGACGCCGAACGTCTTCCGCGTCTACTTCATCGGCTATGACGCCAAGGGAAATCTCTTTATCGATGGCACCGCCTACCACCTGTACGTTCGAGATTGCCGAGCTGCCGGCGGGGAGCCAAACGCCGCAGGCGATCACGCTGAACCAAAAGATCGTACTGCCCGGTGCCATCGCGTGGGACGGCAAGTACCTCGCGGTGGGCGATCAAGTCTCGATTTACGGGCCGTCGAAGATCTACCAGTTCTCGATCAACGGAAGCGAGGGCACGCTGCGAGGTACCACCCCGCTGTCGAGCTCCTGCGACGTTCTGCAGTTCTGGCTCCAGGGCACCCGCGTCATCACGAGCGACGTTTGTGCACCGGATGTGCTGTACTTCAAGTACCCCGCGGGCGGTTCGTCGACGAAGACGATCAGCGACTCGCTTCACGAACCCGTCGGCGTCACGGTCAGCCGCGCAAGATAGCCTCCCTCTTGTCTTACGCCCCGTACCAGCGGAGGTGCGGCCAAATCGCCGTCGAGCGGCGCAACGGGATCGCGGCAGAGATAGATCGGCGACGGCCCTTCGACGATCCACTTGTAGGGCTCGGTAGAGGTGCGGACGATTACGACGCTGCGGTAGTAGCGGCGCAAGAGGTCGATGCGCGTGGCGCCGATCGCGATGAGAGAGCGGCCGTCGTAGCCGCGCGTGCCCCAGAGATAGTAGTTGTTCTGGCTCGAGATGACGCCCGGCAAACCGTAGTCGCGGTCCGTAGAAATCGAGCGCGCCGGCGTCGCCGTACGTATCGGCATAGATCGCGGTGCGCGAGCGTACGGCGCGGCGGGAGCGAGAAATACACCGCTGCAACGTCGCGCGCCAGGCGCTGCCAGCCGAACTCCTCGGCGAAGAGCGGCTGGATGAGCTGCGGCGGCGTGCCGTTGCGGCCGGTCAGGCCGAGCAGCGCGCGTATACGCCACGAGCCCGTCGACCGGCAGGACGGGGATCGAGAGCGGCATCGCAGCGACTCCCACGGCCACGACCATGCGCAAGCAGTACACCCCGCCTGTACAACGCCGCCCGCTCGAGCGCGACGGCGCCGATCGCGAGCAGCGCGGCGTAGAAGCCGACGATGTAATAGCCCTTAGCACCGAGTGCGACCGCGATCGCAAAAATAACAACATAGCCAATTGCGACGAACCTTACATCACGCAGCCCCGCCATCCGAAACGGCGCGATCAAGCCCGCGATCCAGATCGGCACGGCTGCGGGGTTGGTGTAGAGCAGCTGCTCCGCGGTGAACGCTCCGAGATTGTGCGAGCCAAGCGCGATACTCGAGGGCATAGCCGGCGGCCAGCGCGGGCCGGTGGGCTGCGTCGCCGCGCAGCACTGCGAGGAACGGCCATCCATGCGCCGCCTGCCACGCGATGTTCGGCGACAACACGAGAAGCGCAAGCCCGCAGGCATAAACGGGATACGGCGAACGCAACGCGCGCCGCTGCGAGGTTGCGAGCAGTCCCCCAGCAATCCCCACGACCGGCAGCACAATCGAGTACTTCGCGTACGCGCCGAGTGCCGCGGCGATGCCGAGTGCGGCCCACAAGAGCGGCGCGTCCGCCGGCCGCGAGCGCACGATGCAGACCGCGATGAATAGCGCGAGCGTCCAAAACAAAGGCTCGAATGAACTCGTCGTCAGAGTGTTGCCGAGCAGCAGATAGGCCGGCATCAGCATCGTCGCAATACCGCACAGCCACTGCGCGAAACGACCGCCGCCGAGCTCCGCCGCAAGCCGGGCCGCGAGATAGACCGTCAGCACCGCAGCGAGGATCGGAAGCGCGCGCAGCAGCGAGCAGTGAGTATCCCGCGGGCGCCGCGAGCCGCGCGGCCAACGCGACGAGCGGAGGCTGGTCGACGTAACCCCACGCTAAGTGCTTGGAGCATGCGATGAAGTACAGTTCGTCGCGGAAGTAGCCGTAGCGCCACGCGGTCGCCGCATGGAGCAGAAGGGCGAGCAGCGCCAGGAAGGCGCCGATCACGCGGTGCGGCGCGCGAGAACCAGAAGGCTCAGCGCGAAGCCGCAGACTCCCGACCAAATCCACGACCCGAGCGCGACGTTCCAGTCCCACCAGACGCGTTCGCCCGTAAACGTTCCGAGCAAGTAGACCGCGATGTACGTCATCGGCACGGCGATTGCGAACGTTCGGAAGGCTCGCGTGTAGCCGAGCGCGGGATGCGGATCGTAGCGCGCGATGAACGCGTCGGCGAAGATGCCGGTGATCAGCGACTGCGCGACGGTCACGGCCAGCAGCGGCGACTGGTTCGTGAATGCCGCGGCCGCGGGGATGTTGCCGATCGGCAAGAGGATCGTCAGCATGCCCAGGCACGGGTGCATCCGCGACACGAGCCAGAGAATGAAGCCGGTAATCAACATGCTCTGGAAGATCACGATCAGCACCCCGGTCGCGATCTTGTAGTAGCCGATGCCGAGCGCGGTGAGGTAGCTCGGCGTGAACGGCACGATGGGCGGCGGAGCGTTGATACGCCCGGCCGCGGGGTCGAACGCGTAGGCCGTTCCGAAATGCGCCAGAAGCAGCCACGTCGCGAGCCCGAGGGCGAGTGGAAGCTGACGCGCAAGCGTCGTCGAGTGTGCCCGATCGGCCAGCACCGAGCGGATGGGCCCGCTGGACAAGAAAAAGATGCCGAGGCCGAGGATCTGGTGCGTAGGTGAGAGGAGGGCGTCCACACCCTCCTCGATCCCTAACGTGCGATGCCAGATCATATCGCCGATGCCACCCAGAACGAAGATCGGGATGCCGAGCAGTGCCAAGCGGTACGGCCGCGGGAAGGCGTTGGCCCAATCGTAGCCCAGCGCGCGATACCGCAGCCCGAAGGCCGCGAGAACCAACGCGAGGGCGACCATGCCCGAATAGAACACCGCGTGATAGGCGGTGAAGAAGCTTTCGACCGGAACGTGGCCGTGCGCCCACGCGTCTAGGAAGAATCCATCCGCAATCCACACCCCGCATATGCCAATTGCATAATCGAGCACGAGACTTCGCGGAGCGGCGTGCTGGAGCATGGAAAAGGGCGTTACGCGGGGATGGGCGAGGCGCCTTCTCGCGAGCAGGTGGCTTCCCTGCGCGTTTCGTACGAGTGCTGACGTGCTGCTTCGCATCGGAGCGCTCGGACTCGCGGCGCTGTTCGGAGGATGCGCGTCGCATCCCCCGGACGTCCCGGTCAATGCCGCCGTCGGGCCGATCGTGTTGCCGACTCCGCGCGTCGAGCCGAATGGCGCGCTGCCGCGGATTCTCGCGATGCGGTTCTCATCGCTGGACGTTCGACGTGGTCAGCGCTGGTCGGGAGCCTTCGTCACCGGCACGAACGTGGCCAGCGTCGAAGTGCGAACAAACCTGTTTTCCATTAACGTGCCGCACCGCAGCTCCGGGCGGTTCGCGTTCGCTCTCGACGTGCTCGATGTTCCGCCGATCTTCATACGGTCGTACAGCCTGCGCGTGATCGCGCGCAACAGCGCCGGCAACACGTATGAGGAAGACCTGCCGTTGCGGATCCGATGACGCAGCCACGCTACGCGACGGCGGACAACGTATTGTCTATCACGCTCGACGGTCCGGCGCACAAAAACGCCCTGACGTTCGAGCTGTACGCCGAGCTACGCGACCGGTTTCGAGCGTTGCGCGACGACGCGAGCGTCAAGTCGGTCGTCCTGACCGGCGCGGCCGGCGACTTTTGCTCCGGCGGCGACGTCGGTGAGATCATCGGTCCGCTGACGGGAGCAGACCCCAAGGGCCTCCAGGAGTTCACGCAGATGACGGGCGACTTGGTCAAGGCTATGACCGCCTGCCCGCAGCCGATCGTGGCCGCGGTCGACGGTGCGTGTGCCGGAGCCGGAGCGATCCTCGCGATGGCGAGCGACTTGCGCTTCGGCACGGAGCGCTCGCGCGTGGCGTTTCTGTTCGTGCGCGTCGGCCTGTCGGGAGCCGACATGGGCGCGTGCGCGATGCTGCCGCGCATTGTGGGCCTGGGCAGGGCCAGCGAACTGCTGTACACCGGCCGCGGCATGTCCGGCACGCAGGCGTACGAGTGGGGCTTTTACAACGAGCTATGCGCGCCGCACGAGCTGCACGCTCGCGCGATGGAGTTCGCGCGCACGATCGCGCGCGGCCCGACGCGTGCGCACGCGATGACCAAGCGGATGCTGAAATACGAGTGGGCGCTCCCGCTCGACGAGGCCATCGACGCGGAAGCTTGGGCGCAGGCGACTTGCATGGAGAGCAACGATTTCCGGCACGCGTACGAGGCGTTCATGGCCAAACGCACGCCGCAGTTCGAAGGCAACTAGTGCTTCCCGAGCTCGATTGGCCCTTCTTCGACGAGGAGCATCGCGCGTTCAGCGCCGGTTTGAGCGCTGGCTGGATTCGGCCGACGTGCTCGACGACGAGCGCAACGCCGATGCGAGCTGCCGGGCGTGGGTCCGCGCGCTGGCCGAGGGTGGATGGCTGCGGGCCTGCGTGCCCGGCACGTACGGCGGGCTGCGCGCCGAGCTCGATTCGCGCACGCTCTGCCTGGCGCGCGAAACGCTCGCGTACCGCTCCGCGCTCGCGGACTTCGCATTTGCGATGCAGGGCCTGGGCAGCGCGCCGATCGCGCTGTTCGGTAACGCCGAGCTCGCGCGCCGCTACCTCCCTATGGTAGCCAACGGCCGCTGCGTCGCCGCGTTCGCGCTCTCGGAGCGCGAGGCGGGCTCGGACGTCGCGGCGCTCGCGACGCTGCGCCCGCCGCGAAGACGATGCCTATGTTTTGGACGGCGAGAAGACTTGGATCTCGAATGCGGGCATCGCCGATCTGTACGTCGTGTTCGCGCGGACCGGCGGTGACGGGGCGAAGGGTCTGACGGCGTTCGCCGTCGACGCGGCGACGCCGGGCTGTTCGTCAGGCAAGCGGATCGAGACGATCTCGCCGCATCCGCTCGGCACGCTGCGGTTCGATCGGGCCCGCGTCCCCGTTTCGCGGCGCATCGGCGAAGAGGGCGAGGGCTTCAAGATCGCGATGGCGACCCTGGACGTCTTCCGCAGCACCGTCGGAGCGGCGGCGGTCGGGTTTGCGCGGCGCGCGCTCGACGAGTCGCTCAAGCACGCGAAAACCCGCAAGCTCTTCGGCGCGCCGCTCGCGGCGCTGCAGCTGACGCAGGCGGCGATCGCGACGATGGCGACCGACGTGGATGCGAGCACGCTGCTCGTGCATCGCGCCGCGTGGATGAAGGACTCAGGGCGCGGTCGCGTCAGCCGCGAGTCGGCGATGGCGAAGTGGTTTGCGACCGAGGCGGCCGGACGCGTGTGCGACCGCGCCGTGCAGCTGTTCGGCGGCCGCGGTGTGACGCGCGGCGAGGTAGTGGAGCGGCTCTATCGCGACGTCCGCGCACTGCGCATTTACGAGGGCTGCGAACGAGATCCAGCAGATCGTGATCGCGAAACAGCTCCTGGAACAGTGAGGGACCGCTTCGCAGAGGACCAGCCTCCCGTCGCCCGAGCGGATGCCGGTGCTCCTTTTCGACGGGCTCGATTATCCCGAGCGGCTCAACGCAGCCGCCGAGCTGCTCGACCGGCGCGTAGACGCCGTCGGGCCCGAGCGGCGCTGCATCCTCGCACCTGCCGGGAGCCGTGGAGCTACGGCCGGCTGCTGGAAACCGCCAATCGCATCGCGCATGCGCTCGTCGACGAGCTCGGGCTCGAGCCGGGGAACCGCGTGCTGCTGCGCGCGCCGAACACGCCGATGCTGGCGGCGTGTTGGTTGGCCGTCCTCAAGGCCGGCGGCGTCGCGGTGACCACGATGCCGCTCTATCGCGCCGGCGAGCTGCGCTTCATGATGGAGAAGGCGCAGGTCAAGCACGCGCTCTGCGATCTGCGGCTGCGCGACGAGCTGGAGCGCGCGTGCGAGCACCACGGCGGCCTGCGGATCGCGTACTTCGGCGGCGCGGCACCGGGCGCAACCTCGCTCGAGCGGCTCATGCACGACAAGCCGAAGCATTTCGACAACGTCGAGACGTCTGCGGAAGATGTCGCGCTCATCGCGTTCACGTCGGGGACGACGGGCACGCCCAAGGCGGCGATGCACTACCATCGCGACGTCCTCGCGATCTGCGATACATACTGTGCGCGCGTGCTCCAACCGCGCCGCGACGATGTATTCTGCGGCAGCCCGCCGCTCGGATTCACGTTCGGCCTCGGAGGGCAGCTGTTGTTTCCGCTCTACGCCGGCGCTGCGACGCTGCTGCTCGAGAAGGCGGGGCCGAGCGAGCTGCTCGCAGCGATCGCGGAGTTCGGCGTGACGACGCTCTTCACGGCGCCGCTCGCGTATCGCGCGATGGCTTGCGCACTAGAAGGCCGCGAAGTGTCGACGTTGCGCAGCTGCGTCTCGGCGGGCGAGCCGCTGCCGAAGGCAGTCTGGGAGGAATGGCATGCGAAGACCGGGCTAAAAATTCTCGACGGGATCGGCAGCACGGAGATGCTGCACATCTTCGTCGGCTCGTCGGAGTCCGACGTGCGCGCGGGCTCGACGGGGCGCGCCGTTCCGGGCTACGTCGCGGAGGTTCACGACGAGAGCGGCCGGCCCGTGCCCGACGGTACCGTCGGGCGCCTCGCCGTGCGCGGTCCGACCGGCTGCAAGTATCTGCAGGACGAGCGTCAGGAGATCTACGTGCGCAACGGCTGGAACTATCCGGGCGACGCGTACCGCCGCGACGCGGACGGTTACTTCTGGTACGTCGCGCGCGTGGACGACATGATCGTGTCGGCCGGCTACAACATCTCGGGTCCGGAAGTGGAACAAGCGCTGATCGCGCACGCCGATGTGAAGGAGGTCGCCGTCGTCGGCAAGCGCGACCCGCAGAAAGAGACGAGTTACGTCAAGGCCTTCGTCGTTCTCGTCGACGGCTGCGCCGGCGGCGATTCAAAGGCTGAGGAGCTGCGCGAGTTCTGCAAGACGCAGATCGCGCCGTTCAAGGCGCCGCGCGAGATCGAGTTCGTGACGTCGCTCCCGCGCACTGAAACCGGCAAGCTCCAACGCTACAAACTCCGCTAAGAAGGTGGTAAGACCGCGGCTGCCTCGATCTCGATCTTGGCGCCTTCCTCGAGCAAGCCCGCGACCACGACGAGCGCCATCGCCGGATAGTGCGTGCCCACGATGTCGCGATACGCCGCGCCGAGTTCCTTCAGTGCAGCACGGTACTCGTTTTTATCGGTTACGTACCAGGTGAGGCGCACCAAATGCTCGGGCGCTCCGCCGGCGGCGCGAACCACTGCAACGACGTTGCGCAGCGCCTGCCGCGCCTGCTCGAGGAAATCCTCCGAGACCAGCTCATTTCGCTCGTTCCAGCCGATCTGACCGGAGATCGCGCAGTAGCGGCCCTCTGCGACGACGCCGTTGGAGTATCCGCTCGGGCGCGGCCAGCCGGACGGATTGATCGGGTCGCTCATGCGAAATCCGCAGCGGTAGTGCGATCGCCGCCGCGGGCCGCCCCGGCGGCGCGCAGCGCGAGCGTGGCTCCTGCGCTTACCAGCAGATTGACCAGCAGCGAGTAGAAGGCGATGAAGCCCGTAAGCGTCGCACCGAACGCGTGCAGAGTGTAGTTCGATGTAAAGCCGGCGGCGTAGGCCATCGCGCAGGCGACGGCGAGACCGCACGCCCAGCCGGCGAGTAACGCCTTGGAGTCGAACCAGCGCGTCCAGAGTCCGAGAACGAACGCCGGAAACACCTGCAGCATGAGCGCGCCGCCAAGCAACTGGAAGTCGATTGCGTACGGTACCGGTACGAAGAAGACGAAGAGCAGCGCAAGTGCGCAAATTACCAGCGTGAGCGACTTCGCCACGATGGTCTCCACCGGCGAGCGCTGCGGCGAGAATTCGCGGAAGACGTTGCTCGCGCAGAGATTTGCCGCGCCGATGCTCATGACCGCCGCGGGCACGAGGGCGCCGATGAAGATCGCCGCTCCGGCGACCCCGTAGAACCACTGCGGGAAATAGCGAGCGAAAAGCAGCGGCACGATGCTGCTCGTGTCCTTCGCGGAGATCCCGGCGGCCACTGCGCAGTACCCGAGCAGGGCCAATAGGCCGAGCAATATCGAGTAGATCGGCAATAAGGCGACGTTGCGCCGAATCACCTCGCGACTGCGCGCCGACAGGACGCTCGTGATGGAGTGCGGGTAGAGGAAGAGAAACAGCGCCGACCCCAGCACCATGGTCGAGTAGGAGAAGTATTGTGAAGGCGCGAGCAAGAGCGAGGACGGCCGAGGCCGGCTTGCGAGCGCGCTGGCCGAGACCGCAAAGATATGCGACCATCCGCCGAGGCGCGCCGGAATCACGACGATGGCCGTGATGACGGTGACGTAGATCAGGGTGTCCTTGACGAACGCGATCATGGCCGGCGCGCGCAGGCCGCTGACATACGTGACGGCGGCGAGCAACACGAAAGCGACGGTCAGCGCGGGTACCGCGCTGGCGGCGCCAAGCACGCCGAACTGCCCGAGCACGGCGCGCATGCCGACCAGCTGCAGCGCCACGTATGGCATCGACGCCACCACTCCCGTGAGCGCGATGGCGATCTCGAGGCCGCGATCGTCGTAGCGATCGCGGATGAAGTCCGCCGCGGTGACGTAACCGCGGGCTCGCGCGACCGTCCAGAAGCGCGTCAAAACGAGCAGCGCGATGGGATAGGCGAGCGTCGCATACGGCACGGCGAAGAATCCCAGAGCGCCGACGCCGTAGACGAGCGCCGGCACGGCGATGAAGGTATAGGCGGTGTAGAGGTCGCCGCCCAGCAAGAACCACGAGACGATCGTGCCGAAACGGCGGCCCCCGAGCGCCCACTGCTCGAGATCGCCGAGGTTCGGGTGCCCCCATCGCGCGGCGACGAAGCCGAGGACGATCACGGCGCCGACGGCGACGGTCAGAATGACCGCCGCGCTAGACACGGTCGCCTTCTCCCGTGCACACGACGACTATGCCGAGGAGAATGGGCGTCACTACCACCCAAGCGAGCTGATACCAATAGAAGAAGGGCAGGCCGGCGAACGCGGGGCGAGGGTGATTGTAGAGCGGGGGCACCAGCGTTCCGACAAACGGAAGAAGCAGCAGTAAATACCACCCGCGGCGGCGCATGACCGAACCGTTCACGCGACCTCGGGCTTGGGCCTTTCGCGGGCAAGCGCTCGATAGAGGGTGGACCGCGGTGCGACGCCAACACCCCACGTGCTCGGAGCAACTCTAAATGACGAAAGGGTCATAATCATGTCCGTAACCCAACCCCCGAAGGACACCCCATTCGGACTCGAGCCCAACGTCGCCGCGGGGCTCGCTTATTTGTTCTGTCTGCTGGGCGGCGTCATCATGCTCGTCGGAGGCGGAACCAATAAGTTCGTGAAGTGGGCGGCGGCTCAGTCGATCACGATTTGGGTGCTCTACTTCATCCTCTCGTTCGTGCTGAGCTTGATTCACCTGTGGCTGCTGTTGCCGATCCTCTGGATCCTCGCGCTCGTCGTCTGGATCTGGACGACGATCACCGGTTTCCAGGGCAAGGAAGTGCGCATACCGGGAGTCGACAGCATCACGCAAAGCGTCTTTAAGTCGGCGCTGACTTAGCACTGCCGGAGCTCCGAGCCGGCAACCTTAGCCGCAGCAGCGGGCGCTCGAAGCCGTAGGTCACCAGCGTCGCTACGGCGACCGCGAGGGTGCCGGCGAGTGCGCTATAGCGTTCCTGCCACACGCGCTCGTAATGCGGAGCGATCCCGTACGGCGGAACGTGGTGCGTGAAGAGCTCGCGCGCTACCAGCTGGTGATACAGGTACAGGTTGTACGAAATTGCCGCCAAAAAACGCAGCGGCGGATTGTCGAGCACGACCTGCCACCAGCGCGGGCTGGCCAGCGATCCCAGCGCGATGATCGCGAACGCCGCGCCGAGCAGCGGGCGATAGTTGATCTGCCACACGCCGGCCCATTGGTCGCGCAGACTGAAGCCATAGAGACTCTCTAGGAGCGCGACCAGGAAGCAGCCGCCGGCGATCGCCACGATCGGTGCGAGATATGTAGCGCGCGAGTCGCGCCAGCGCTCGCCGAACCGCGCGAACAGCAGCGCGGCGATCATGCCGAACGCGAAGATGTCGAGGTATCCGGGCAAGTTCTCTTCCCATTGCGCGAAGTACGTCTCGTAGCAGCACTGCGCTAGCGCGATCCGCCAAACCCACGCGATCGCGATCATCGTGCCCGCGGTCAGCCAGGGAGTCCGCTTGAAACACGCCCAGATCAGCGGAAAGACGCAGTAGAATTCAACTTCGACGGCGAGCGTCCAGAGTACGCCGTCGATCGTGCCGTAGCGGTCGGGAAACCACGTGTGGATGAAGAGCAAATGCGTGATCAGATCCGGGACGGTGGACGCTCCCGGCTGAACCTGAGCGTAGCCGATAGCATAGGCCGCCGCGATCGAGAGGACGTACGACGGCACGATTTTGATCAAGCGGCGCCACGCGAAATGCCTCCAGGTCGGCGGCGCCGTCTCGAAGAGCTGCGCGCGGACGAACGGATACGAGATGACGAAGCCGCTCAGAAAAAAGAACAGATGAACGCCGATGAAGCCCGTCGCGGGCACGAAGGCCAGCCACGGCGGGGTCGGCAGCCACGAGATTTCCCAGACGTGATACCACAGCACGAGCAGCACCGCGATGCCGCGCAGCCCGTCGAGCACGCCCAGACGCGCCTCTACGTGCAGGGCCCCACTTGCCGCCATTGGGCGGCAGATACGGGAGGCCTAGGGCCGCCCCTGTCGCGCCTGCGGCCTACCCAGCCGGGCAAGCGGCACCTTTGCGGCTTGAGCATTTGACGCCAAAAACGGCCCTTGGTATAGTTGAGGCTCGGTCCCACCTGCGGGTGAGGCCGTTGTTTCTGTATGACGCTTTGGGGAGATCGTTAGGACAGCTTTGCCAACCATAAACCAGCTGGTGCGCCGCGGGCGCGAGAAGACCGAGCAGAAGGTCAAGACGCGGGCGTTCCGCGTGATTCTGACCGGGCCCAAGCCGGGCCATCCCGACCTGCCGACCCGCACCTTCGAGGTGACGGGCAATCCGCAGCGCCGCGGCGTCTGCACGCAAGTCAAGACGGTCACGCCCAAGAAGCCGAACTCCGCGCTGCGCAAGGTCGCGCGTGTGCGCCTGACCAACGGCGAAGAGGTCACCGCCTACATCCCGGGGATCGGCCACAATCTCCAGGAGCACTCGGTCGTGCTGGTGCGCGGAGGTCGCGTCAAGGATCTGCCGGGCGTACGCTATCACATCATTCGCGGCACGCTCGATACGGCCGGCACGGCCAATCGCAAGCAAGGCCGCTCGAAGTACGGCGCCAAGCGCGAGAAGAAGAAGTAATGCCGAGAAAAGGTCCCGCTCCCAAACGTCAGATTTTGGCCGATCCGCGCTTCAACTCCAAAGTGTTGGCGCGCTTCATCAATAAGGTGATGCTGTGCGGCAAGAAGTCGACTGCCGAGCACATCACGTACGGCGCGCTGGACATCGTCGCGGAGAAGACCGGACGCGATCCGATGGAAATCTTCTCGCAGGCCCTCTCCAACGCGATGCCGCTGGTCGAGGTCCGGCCGCGGCGCGTCGGCGGCGCGACGTATCAGGTGCCGATGGAAGTCCGGCCCGACCGCCGTCAGGCGATGGCGATGCGCTGGCTCATCGGCTTTGCGCGCGCCCGCGGCGGCCGCTCGATGGAAGAGAAGCTCGCCGGCGAGCTGATGGACGCATCCAACAACACGGGCGCTACGATCAAGAAGCGTGAAGACACGCACAAGATGGCGGAAGCGAACAAAGCCTTCGCCCATTACCGTTGGTAAACGTATCCTAGACTAAACACCATGGCTGTAAGGGAATATCCGCTCGAACGCACGAGGAATATCGGCATTGCGGCGCACATCGACGCCGGCAAGACGACCTGCACCGAACGCATACTGTTCTTCACCGGACGCGTCCATAAAATGGGCGAGGTGCACGACGGCGCCGCGACGATGGACTGGATGGTCCAGGAGCAGGAGCGCGGCATCACGATCACCTCGGCCGCGACCGCGACGACCTGGCGCGACACGCGGATCAACATCATCGACACGCCCGGACACGTCGACTTCACCGTCGAGGTCGAGCGCTCGCTGCGCGTCCTCGACGGCCTGGTCGCGCTGTTCGATTCGGTGGCCGCGGTGCAGCCGCAGTCCGAGACGGTCTGGCGCCAGGCCAACAAGTACAAAGTCCCGCGCATCGTCTTCGTCAACAAGATGGATCGCGTCGGCGCCGATTTCTTCAACGTCGTGGACAAGATTCGCGAGCGCCTCGGGGCGCGCGCGGTGCCGATTCAGGTGCCGATCGGCGCCGAGGACAAATTTCAAAGGCGTCGTCGACCTCTTCACTATGAAGAAGATCGTCTACACGGACGACCTCGGCTCGACGATGGGCCACGAAGACGTCGATGGCGAGTTGCGCGACCTCGCGCTCGAGTGGCGCCAGCATTTGGTCGAAGCCATCGCCGAGCAGGACGACGCGCTGCTCGAGATGTTCTTCGAGGGCAAAGAGCTGCCTATCGATCGAATGAAGACGGCGTTGCGCAAGGCGACGATCGAGGGAACCGTGCTGCCGATGCTGTGCGGCTCGGCCTTCAAGAATAAGGGCATTCAACCGCTCCTCGACGCGGTCGTGGAGTACATGCCGTCGCCGCTCGAGGCCAAACAGATCGTCGGCCGCGACCCGAAGACCGGCGATGAGATCGTCCGCAAGCCGGACGACAAGGAGCCGTTCTGCGCGCTGGCCTTCAAGATCGCAACGGATCCTTACGGCAACCTCACGTATTTCCGCGTCTACTCCGGCGTCCTCAACAAGGGAAGCTACGTGCTGAACTCGCGCAGCGGCCGCAAGGAGCGCATCGGGCGCATCCTGCGGATGCACGCGAATCACCGCGAGGACATCGACTCGATCGGCGCGGGCGACATCGCCGCGGCGGTCGGTCTCTCCGACACGCGCACCGGCGACACGCTCTGCGACGAGCGCGCTCCGATCTCGCTTGAATCGATCACGTTCCCGGAGCCGGTCATTCATCAGGCGATCGAGCCCAAGAGCAAGGCCGACCAGGACAAGCTCGGCTTGGCGCTCGCGCGCCTGGCGCAGGAAGATCCGACGTTCCGGATGCGGACCGACGAGGAGACGCAGCAGACGATCATCGCCGGCATGGGCGAGCTGCATCTCGAGATCATCCTCGACCGCTTGCGCCGCGAGTTCAAGGTAGAGGCCAACGTCGGCAAACCCCAAGTCGCGTACAAAGAAGCGATCACGAAGACGGTCGAAAAGGAAGGCCGCTTCGTGCGCCAGACCGGCGGTAAGGGGCAATACGGCGACGTGTGGCTGCGCGTCGAGCCGCAACCGCCGGGAACCGGCTTCGTCTTCGAGTGGAAGATCGTCGGCGGCACGATTCCCAAGGAGTACGCGAAAGCGGTCCAGGAGGGCGTGCGCGAGTCCGCCCAGAGCGGCGTGCTCGCGGGGTTCCCCGTGATGGACTTCAAGGCCGAGGCGTTCGACGGTTCGTACCACGAGGTTGACTCCTCGGAGATGGCGTTCAAGATCGCCGCCTCCATGGCGTGGAAGGAGGCGAACCGCACGGCCGGCCCGATCCTGCTCGAGCCGATCATGAAGGTCGAGGTGACGACGCCCAAAGAGTACATGGGCGCCATCAACGGTGATCTCAGCCGGCGGCGCGGTGCGATTCATGCCACGGAAGAGGCGCCGGGCGGGGCGCAGGTCATCACGGCGCACGTGCCGCTGTCGGAGATGTTCGGCTATGCTACCGACATGCGCTCGGCGACGCAAGGCCGCGCGACCTACACGATGGAGTTCGCGCATTACGAAAAGGCGCCCAAGAGCGTCGAGGAAGAGATCGTCGCCAAAGCGGCCGGGAAGAAGCTCGCCCCGGCCTAACGCGCCGGCTGGCACGATCTCGAAAGACAGTGCCGCAACCGGGGGTCGGCGCCTGACTGAAACGTCGAGCTTCCGCTCCGGCCGGCGGCATGCTCCAACGCGCATGTCCAGTCCGGAAGCCCGGCTCGGCCCCTTCGCGAACGAGAGGACCAATCGCGGCTCCGGCCGGTGGCGCGCTCGCCCCAGGTCGCAAACGCGCTTAGGGGTTCCTGCGCCCTGATAGTATTCCGTGGTTGTGCGCCCTCGGCTGAGGGCGTTTACCGCGTTAGGGTGGCAGAGGCAACCGGAACGCCTGGCCCCGTGTATTAGGAGAAAGAATGGCGAAGCAAAAGTTCGAGCGCACCAAGCCCCACGTTAATATCGGAACGACCGGTCACGTCGATCATGGTAAGACGACGCTGACCGCGGCAATCATGCATTGCCTGTCGACCGAAGGGCTGGCGCAAAAAGTCGGGGTCGATCAGATCGACAACGCTCCCGAGGAGAAAGAGCGCGGCATTACGATCGCCATTTCGCATCAAGAGTACGAGACGGCCAAGCGTCACTACGCGCACGTGGACTGCCCCGGTCACGCCGACTACATCAAGAACATGATCACGGGCGCCGCACAGATGGACGGCGCCGTGCTGGTCGTGGCCGCGAGCGACGGCCCGATGCCGCAGACGCGCGAGCACATCCTGCTCATGCGCCAGGTCGGTGTGCCCCGCATCATCGTCTTCCTTAATAAGGTCGACATGGTCGACGACGAGGAGCTGCTCGAGCTCGTCGAGATGGAGATCCGCGAGCTGCTCAGCCAGTACGAGTTCCCGGGCGACGACACGCCGATCATTCGCGGCTCGGCGCTCAAGGCGCTGAACTCCAGCGGCAAGCGCGGCGACGCCGATGCGGACCCGATCTTCAAGTTGATGGACACGATCGACGACTATATCCCGCAGCCGGAGCGCGAGGTCGACAAACCGTTCCTGATGCCGGTCGAGGACGTCTTTACGATCACGGGTCGCGGCACCGTCGGCACCGGACGAGTCGAGCGCGGCCAAGTCAAGGTCGGCGAAGAGGTCGAGATCGTCGGGCTCAAGGAGGAGACGAAGAAGACCGTCGTGACGGGCATCGAGATGTTCCGCAAGCTGCTCGACGCGGGCATCGCCGGGGACAACATCGGCGTGCTGCTGCGCGGCGTCGATCGCAACGAGATCGAGCGCGGGCAAGTGCTTGCGAAGCCGGGGTCCGTCAAGCCCCACAAGAAGTTCAAGGCCGAAGTGTACGTCCTCTCCAAGGAGGAGGGCGGACGCCACACGCCATTCTTCGGGAACTATCGTCCGCAGTTCTATTTCCGCACGACCGACGTGACGGGAACGATCAAGCTGCCGGAAGGCGTCGAGATGGTCATGCCCGGCGACAACGTCCAGATGGACGTCGAGCTGATCACACCGATCGCGTGCGAGGAAGGCCTGCGCTTCGCGATCCGCGAGGGCGGCCGCACGGTCGGCGCGGGCGTCGTCACAGCCGTCGCAGAGTGAAGCGTTAGAGTAGGAAGTAATGGCGAAGCAAATGATTCGCATACGCCTCAAGGCGTATGATCACAAGGTCCTGGATCAGTCGGCGGAGCGCATTGTCGAGACGGCGAAGCGCACCGGCGCCTTCGTCAGCGGCCCCGTGCCGCTTCCGACCGAGATCAATCGCTTCTGCGTGCAGCGCTCCACGAACAACGACAAGAAGTCGCGCGAACACTTCGAGATGCGGACGCACAAACGGCTCATCGACATCCTGCAGGCCTCTCCCAAGACGATGGACGCGCTGATGCACCTCGACCTGCCCGCCGGCGTGGACATCGAGCTCAAGGCTTAGCGGGGTATCGCAACCCGACGACCACCGCCGCCACTGCGAACAGCGCGATCGTGCAGCCGAAGGTTAGGCTCGCGGTCCACGAATTCGCCGCGGCGCTGATGAGGCCGACCCCGATAACCGGTATCGAGTTGCCCGCGAAGCCTGCGATGTAGTAGCTCGATGTGACCTCGCCGCGCCGATCCGCCGGCGCGATATCGTTGACGATGTTCAGCGAACCGCGGATGCCGAGGCCCCAGCAGACGCCGCCGAGCGCGGAGGCGACGAGCAGCAGCGGCAGCGAGTGCGACGCCTGCGCGGCCAGCAGCAGCGCGACGCACGGCAGGAGCACGACCAGCGCACCCAGCATCGCCGCTCGGCTTCCGACGCGGCGCCCCGCGTATGCGACGATGCCTGCGGCGAGCGCGAGTTCGAAGACGACGCTTCCGGCGACCGCGGGACTCGATTCGTGAAGGTCCTGCTTCAGGACGGTCGGGATGAGCCCGGCGTAAAACCCGACGAGCGCGAACGTGACGAAGCAGGTTACGGCCGGCGCGATGAACTTGCCGACGATCTCCTTGGGCACGCCGACGCGCGGGCGCAACAGCTCGAGATCCGCCTTTCGGCCGCGCGAGTCGACCGTCTCGCGCGTCAGCGCGACGAGCGCACCGACGGCAGCCAGGGCCGGGATGTAAACGAAAAACGGCGTGCGCAGCGGCGCCGCGCATTGCGCGAGCAGGCCGCCGAGGAGCGGCCCGAGGGCGAACCCGATCGCATTCGCGAGCGTCGCGATCGTCGTCGCCCGCGATTTGTCCTCGTCGAGGTCGGCCAGCCACGCGGTGCCCGCGCCGGAGGCGAGCCCGACGGCGACACCGCTCAGGATCCGGGCGAAGAAGAGCCAGATCGTGCTTTCCGCAAACAGGAACAGCAGCATGCTCGCGCAGCCGAGCACCACGCTCGCCACGCCGACGGCGCGCCGCCCGATGCAATCGGACATCCTGCCCAAGAAGAGCAGTGCCGCGAGGTTCCCGAGGGCATAGGCGGCATAGACGAGTGTCAGCGTGATCTCGGGAAAGTGGAAGGCTCGCTGGTAGATTGCGTAGAGCGGCGTGATCAGACCGCTGCCCATAAACGCAACGCCGATCATTGCGGCGACGATCGAGCGAGCAGGCACACCGTTGATGGCGCGGCTCGGCACGCGTGTGAGCGTTTCCAAGAGGCTAATCCTACCCATTGCGCGGAGTCTCCGCCGCATGGATATCAAATCGACCTACCTCGGCACCATGATCGCACTGGCAACGGTGGCTTTCGGGCTCCTCGCGGCGGGCGCTTGGAATAAGTTCATTGCGGACCTCATCGCCGTGTTCTTGAAGCCCGGCAGCGGGATCTGGGCGGAACTCCTGTATGCTCTCCTGGTGACGGTCGTCGCAATCGTCGTCATCCAAGCTCTGGGTAAGGTAGCGGAGAAACAGGCCGAGCTGGCGGCGCGGCTTCCGTTCGTCAAAAAGCCTCCGGAATAGTCTGCGCTGGCCGCTTAAAGCGGGATGCGGTAGCGCAGCTTCGCGGATGATCCGTAAGCCGCAGGCCTGCGCCCGAGCGGCACACCGCCGTTGGCCGTGATCACGCGCTGCGACGCGACGTTGCCGGGGTCGGTCGTGACCTCGATGTAGGGAAGTCCGAGCCTACGGGCTTTCGGAAGGATCAAGCGGAGCGCTTCGCTCGCGTAACCGCGCCGCTGCTTCCATGGCACCACGCTGTAACCAATATGTCCTTGGCACCACTCGGGCAACTCGGGGGTGCCGATTTGCCAGCGCATCCCTACGCTGCCCGCGAAGTCGCCGTCCCACATCCAGCGCACAAATCCCGGAAGGCGCGCGACCCTCGATCCATCGTCTAGGACGACGGGCGGGCCGCGGGCCTCGACGTCGTCGCATGAGGCCAAGAACGCTTGGGCATCGGCCGCGATCGCAGCAAGCTCGTCGAGCCGCTTGGCTTCACGGCTCGAGCTCGGCGAATAGCCGCGCTCCAATGCCGCGACATACGCCGGCAGAAACTCCGCGGCAGGCCTGACGAGAACAAGATTCACTTCAAGTCTCCGCAATGAGCTCGATGCGGTTGCCGAACGGATCGCTTACGTAGCAGTGCGCGTTTCCTTCAAAGAGATTCTCGTCCCGCTCGATTGCAACGCCGCGTGCTGCGAGACGCGGCAAGAGCGCGTCGTAATCGGCGCAGACGAAGGCGGGGTGCGCCTTGCGAGCCGCGCGAAAATCCGGGTCGACTCCCAGGTGCAGCTTTGCCTCGCCGCTGCGCAGCCACACTCCGCCGCGAGCGACGAGCTCGGGCGGCTTCGGAATCTCGTCGAAGCGCAGGAGCTCGACGTAAAACGCGCGCGCCTGCTCCTCGCTCCCAGCGGGGATCGCGATTTGCACGTGGTCGACCCGGCGGATGCTAGAGCTCAGGCTTGACGGTTAGCGGGTTTCTTCGGTGGCTTGCCGGCACGAATCTTGAACGCGATTTCCGGCCGGTGCTGCAGCGGCGGATACACGTGCGCGCGCACCTCGAAGCCTTTCTTCTCGAGGCCCAGACGCAGCGCGGCCTGCTGGATGCCGTGCAGGATCCCGGCGTTGAGCGTCTCGTCGGCGACGCCCAGGTCCATAAGGCTGTCGATGCCGTCCTTCTTGGCGAGCAGCGTCAGCCGAATCTCGCCGGCGATGCGTGCGGATTCGTGCTCCTCGTCTTCGGGATCGTGAAAGACGACGACGTGCCGGTCTTCATAGACGACGTCGTTGTCGCCCACCGCGTGCTCCCACGCCTTGGGCTCCTTGGTCCAGTTCGGTCGCGCACCTAAGACCTCGGCCGGGCTGAGGACATCCCGCTTTCGCGCCACGCTCATGCGCGCAGCTTCACCGTTTCCAAGAGGACGCCTGCCTGCGGTTCATGAAGCGTCAGTAAATGGCTCTCTGGATTTCGGAATTGATCAGCGGCCCGGAGCAGCGTCTCTGGGAGAAGCCCGATCCCGAGCACACGTTCCGCGGCCGGCTCGACGGCACGCGCGCCAAGGCCGACGAGATCGTCTACGAAGACGACGACGTGTTCGCGTTCCGCCACAACATCGACAAGAGCAAGGAAGAGTGGTGGGAGTACCACGTCGTCATCATTCCCAAGAAGTGGGTCCCCACGATCCTCGACTTAGGCCTCGGCGACGGCACGATCTGGCATCGCCTGATCGCCGGCATCCAGCGTGTGGCGCTCGCGTTGGGCCTCCACGACAGGGCTTCATGATCCGCATGGGAGTGCTGCCGCCGTATCAGCACACCGAACACGTCCACATCCACATCCTCGCGGGCAAACACACGTCGCCGGTGGTAGACGGCCCGCTCGCCGATGTCTCGTGACGACGCTCGCCCGTCGCTCTCCAGCATTGCGCTGACCTTCGCCGCGATCTCCTCGACGGCGTTCGGCGGAGGTCAAAAGGCGAGCGTTCGACAGCAGGTCATCAACCGCGGCTGGATGGACCACGACTGCTTCATGGACGGACTGGAGATCTCGCAGATCCTCCCCGGCCCGAACATCCTGAACCTCGCGCTGTATTGCGGCCAGCGCGTCCGCGGCGTTCCCGGCGCAGTCGCGGCGTTCTTGGGCGCCAGCATTCCGCCGTTCGTCATCGTGCTGATCGCCGGCGCGCTCTACTTCAAGTTTTCGACCAACCCGTTCGTGCAAGGCGGGCTGCGCGGGTGCGCCGCGGGCGCGCTCGGTTTGACCGTCGGCAACGCGCTGGAGCTCGCGTGGGACGAACGCGCCGACTGGGTGCGCATCGCTGCTGCTCGTGCTCACCGCCCTCACGGTATCGCTTCTGCATATGCCGCTGCTGCTCGTGCTCGTGATCTTCGGCGGCATCGGAATCGTCCACCAATATGCCAAGACACGCAGGCCGAAGCCATGAACGGCATTGCCGGCAATCTGCTGCACCTGCTGTGGACCTTCGCACAGCTCTCGGTGCTGGGCTTCGGCGGCGGCAAGGGCATCATTCCGCAGATGCACTACGACGCGGTAACGCGCTACCAATGGGTGACGTCGCAGCAGTTTACGCAGTTCTACACGATCGGCAAGCTCGTGCCCGGCCCTACGACGATCTTCGCCGCGCTCGTCGGCTACGCGGCCATCCCCGGCCGACCGTTGCTCGGTGCCGCGGTAGCGACGATCGCGATGTTCGTGCCGTCGAGCGCCATCATGGTGGCCTTCGACGCGCTCTGGGTGCGCTTCCAGACGTCGCCGTGGCGCACCATCATCTCGCAGGGCATGGCGCCGGCAATCGTCGGATTGGTCTGGTCCAGCGTCTGGACGATCGCGCGCGGCGTGCAGGTGAGCGCGGTCGCATACGCGGTCGCGCTGGTCGTGACGCTCCTGATGCTCCGCAGCAAACTCAGTGCACCGGTGCTCATTCTCCTGTCGGGCGTCGTAGGGGTCGCCGCGCTTCGCTAAGCGAACGAGCGGCCATGCCTATCGAGCTCCACGAACTCCGGTCGCGATCGTTCCATGGCACGAAACGCCGCATCTACCATCTGCTCGAGGAGATGGGCACCTCGGGCGATCAGATCTGGCCGTTCGCTTCGCAACCCTTCATGCGCTCTCCGGGCCCGCTGGTGCCGGGCCGCACGGAGGAATGGCATCTCGGCATCCACGGCGTGCTCGACGAAGCCGTTCCCGAAGAGCGGATTGTCTGGCGCTTTCGCAACGAGGGCTTCGACGGCACGCACGGGTTCCATCTTTCCAGCGAGGGCAAGGAAACGCTGCTCGAGTACCGCGTGGACGCGATGCTCTCCGATACGGACGGGCGGCTGTTGTGGCGGCGCTTCGAAGATCAATTCGAGCGCTCGACCGAAGCGCTCTTCGACAAGCTCGCGCGCGTCCTAAAGCGTTAGGAAATCCCTGAGTGTCCCCCGACGCGATCGACTTCATCGACGTCGCGAGCCTGCTGTCCGGCGAGGAACGCCTCGTGCGCGACACCGTGCGCGAGTACGTGCGCGAGCGCGTGCTTCCCGATGTCGCGCAATGGTTCGAGGCCGGGACGCTGCCGCGCGAGCTGGGCCGCGAGCTCGGGCGGCTGGGACTGCTGGGCATGCATCTCCACGGCTTCGGCTGCGCGGGCGCGAGCGCGGTCGCTTACGGCATCGCGTGTCTCGAGCTCGAAGCCGGCGACTCGGGCGTCCGCAGCTTCGCTTCGGTTCAGGGCTCGCTCGCGATGTACGCGATCCATCGCTGGGGCAGCGACGCGCAGAAGGCGACGTGGCTTCCGCGCAATGGCGCGTGGCGAGCTCATCGGGTGCTTTGGCCTGACGGAACCGGACTTCGGCAGTAATCCGGCGGGCATGCGAACTCGCGCGCGCCGCGACGGCGACGATTGGGTTCTCGACGGCACGAAGATGTGGATCACGAACGGATCGATCGCCGATCTCGCGATCGTCTGGGCGCAGACCGAGGCCGGGATCCGCGGCTTCATCGTGCCGCGCGATTCCAAGGGATTCGCCGCTTCCGACATCCACCGCAAGCTCTCGTTGCGGGCCTCGGTGACGAGCGAGCTCGTGCTATCGGACTGCCGCGTCCCGGCCGACGCACTGCTGCCGCTGGCCGAGGGCCTGAGCGGGCCGCTGGCATGCCTGAACGAGGCGCGCTACGGGATCGTGTGGGGCGCGATGGGCGCGGCGCGTACGTGCTACGAGACCGCGCTCGATTACGCCAAGACACGCGTGCAGTTCGATCGCGCGATCGGCGGCTACCAGCTCACGCAGCAAAAGCTCGTCAACATGCTAATCGAGCTCAACAAGGGAACGCTGTTGGCGCTGCACCTGGGGCGCGCCAAGGACGCGAGGCGGCTTGCGCCGTCGCAGGTCAGCCTGGGCAAGCTCAACAACGTGCGCGAGGCGCTCGCGATCGCGCGTGAGGCGCGAACGGTCCTCGGAGCCAACGGCGTGACGCTGGAATACCCGATTATCCGCCACATGAACAACCTCGAGTCCGTGCTGACCTACGAAGGCACGAGCGAGATGCACGCGCTGATTGTCGGCAAAGAAATCACTGGTCTCGCAGCCTTCACGTAACGGGAACGGCGGTTTCAAACGTAATCTGCCAGCGTAATGCTCACGTCGCGTTCCGCGCCACGCGGGCCGCGGATGTGCAGCCGCACCACTGTACCCACCTGTCCCGCCAGCAGTGTACGCACGGCTGAGAGCGACTGATTCGCCGCCGGGGCGCCGTTGACGGCGAGCAGCACGTCGCCCTTGGCGAGCTTGGCCGCCGCCGCGGGCGATCCGGGGAGAACGGAGATGACGGTGTATGCGCCGTCGGAATCGATCAGGAAGAGCCCGGAGCGATCGTAACCGAACGGCAGATCGAAGAGCGGGCTTTTCGCGAGCAGCAACCGTGAGTGCTGGTAGTCGAAGGTGAGGTCGAACCGGCGCCAGATACCGCCGCCGACGTTGGCCGGCGTGAACGGATCGGCGAGCGCGCCTTGGGTCGCGACGCTAAACAACGTGACGACGTTTGAGAAGCTGTACGAACCGATTTGCAGCGAGGGCACGCGGCCGAGCCGCGAATACGACGGGCCGCCGATCCCGAAGCCCGTGACCGCGGGTGCCGTCTTGGCCAGCGCGGCGATACCCGAATGCGACGCCAGAAATGGAGCGAGCAGTCCTAACGTCGCGCGGTTTCCGGTATCGACTTCCGCCGTAGCTGCGACGCCGTTGATGGTGACCGGAATAATCGGAATCGTCCCGTCGAAGAAGAACGGGATTGCCGCTGCGCCAGGCACGGCCGCCGGCAACACCGGCGGCATGGCGAGGGTCATCTTCGAGCCGGCATAGTCGATGGTCGTGAGGAAGCGGCTCAGAAACTGATAGCCGAGCATTCCATCGATGCGCATGCCCTCTGCGACGCCGAATCCCCGTGCTATCGGCAAGACGAGCATATATTGGTTGCGGATCTGCGCCTGCGCCGACCGCTAACGTGTCCACGCGCGTGAAGGCGCCTCGGTGGCCTGCCGACGCCTGCAGCTCATGCCCCGACGCTCTTAGTTCCGAGCGCCGCGGCAACCTCGGGCGTCACGATGTAATCGCCGCCGCTGTCGAGCACGAACGTGTACGGACCGTGACCGTCGAGCATGACGATGGTGTAGACGTGATTGTTGACAATCTGCAGCGGTACGCTCGTACTCGCATTGCCGGCGATGGAATAATCGTGCACGTTCCTTCCCGGAACGCGCATGCGCTCGGCCACGTCCGTGTTGAGCTCGACCGAAAAGAATCGCTCGGCGAAAGAGTTACCATTCGACGTCTGGGTCGAGTTGGAAAACGGGTACAGGACGCCGTCGACCCGCCGGTAGTTCGAATAAACGGTCGTGATGTTGACGGTCCCGACAGTCGTCTTCACTTCGCCGATGAGGTGGGTGCGCGGATCGATCCAAAGCGCAAGTTCGCTGCCGTTCGGCGGGGTGACGGCCAACACGTCGTACTGCCTTCCGTCTTCGCTGCGCTGCCCGGCGTATATCACGACCGCGCCGCCCGCGTCCGGTCGGAGGTAGCGGAGGTTGTCGAGATAGGCCTGATCGATCGCCTGTATGCGCCCGCTCGCTCCGCCGTCGATCGTCACGAGTCCGGCGTAATCTTGGCTCCAGGCGACCTCGCCGTCCCAGCCCGAGGCGCCGCTGAGCGGCCCCGCATTCTGGTCGACGGTGAAGCGGACGCCGCGCACGTCGTCCCACTCCTGCGCTCGCCCCGAGATCCCGAGGCTCTGCATGCTTCCGACGGCGTGAATCGACTCGAGCGACGCGACCGGGCGGGTCAGCATCGCCTTGCGCAGAGCGTCCAGCACGCTCTTCGAGGACGCCGACGCGGCCGGCGGGGCGACAATGGAGGCTAGGAGGCAGCCACGCAGGAGAAGCGTCAGAGACCGGGTCATCACGACGCTTGATTTTACCGGGCGGCCCTGGTACACTGCCGAAGTTGCGATTCACGCCGGTTCGCGATGCGTTTGCGAATCGGCGGAAGTAACTAGCAATACGCCAGGGTCAGTGGCCCGGCAAATCCCGCGAAAGAAAAGCAGTGAAGAACATTCTGGGCCGGAAAGTCGGGATGACCAGCGTGTTCACCGAGGACGGGCGCTACGTACCCGTCACGGTGATCGCGGCGGGTCCCTGCACGGTCGTGGAGCGCAAGACGAAAGAGAAAGACGGCTACGATGCCGTCGCTCTCGGCTTCGAGCCGGTTAAACGCAGCCGGGTCAGCCGCCCGCTCGCGGGTCACTTCAAGAAGCAGGGGCTGGAGCCGCTGCGCTTCGTCCGCGAATTCCGCGACGAGCCGGAAGGCGAGACCGGTCAGAGCGTGACGGTTACCGGATTCGAGCCCGGCGACCGCGTCGACGTCGTCGGCATCTCCAAGGGTCATGGTTTCGCGGGCGGCATCAAGCGGCACAACTTCAGCGGCGGCGGCGCGAGCCACGGCTCGATGATCCATCGCCAGCCCGCTAGCAATGGCGATACCAACGCGGGCCGCGTGACCAAGGGCAGCCGCCGCCCCGGACACCTCGGCGTCGACCGGACGACGTTGCAGAACCTCGAGGTCGTCCGCGCGGACGGCGAGCGCAACCTGCTGCTCGTCCGCGGCGCGGTGCCAGGAGCTAAAAACGGCTTGGTGCTGGTGCGCCAGAGCGTGAAGACGCGAAAGGCCAACATCTAATGCTGCGCGAGGCGCCGTCGCCCGCCTTCCTCGAGCGCCAGCTGGACGCCAAGCACGACGTCATCTATCGCGCGGTGCATCGCGAGTTCGCGAACGCGCGGGCCGGCACGGCCTCCACTAAAAAGCGCGACGAGGTCGCGGGTGGCGGCCGCAAGCCGTGGCGCCAAAAGGGCACCGGTCGCGCCCGGCACGGCTCGATTCGCTCCCCGCAATGGCGGCACGGCGGCGTCGTCTTCGGCCCGCAGCCGCGCGACTACGTCGAGTCGCTGAATAAAAAGGAACGCCGGCTCGCCTTCACGGCCGCGCTGGCCGACCGTTTCCGCAACGGCGCGGTGACGCTGTTGGATGCCGAGAACTTCACCGTTTCGAAGACCGCCGGCTTCGCGGCACTGCTGTTCGGCAGCGCCAAGGCGGCGAAGCACGGCCCGGCGACGCTGATCGTCTGCGGCCGCGACGAGAAGAACGCAGCGGAGATCCGGCGCGTGAGCCACAACCTGGCGCGCGTCGCCGTGACCGACGACGGTGCGCTCGACGTCAAAGACGTCCTGCGCTTCGAGCGGATCGTCTTTACCGCGCCCGCCTACGAGGCGCTTGCGCAGCGGTTCGGCCGCGAAAAGGAGCAAACCGATGGACGCGCGTGACGTCATCGTAGCGCCGCGCATCACCGAAAAGGCGATGGCCGACGCCCTCGTCCAGCAGTACACGTTCGTGGTGCATCCGCAAGCGACCAAGACGCAGATCCGCCACGCGATCGAGGAGATCTTCAAGGTGAACGTGCTGCACGTCAACACCGTAAATGTACGCGGTAAGGCTCGCAACTTCGCGCGCCGCGGGATGCGCACGAGCGGCAAACAGAGCGACTACAAGAAGGCGATCGTCACAATCAAGGCCGGGCAGAAGATCGAACTCGGCGGAGTGAACTATTTTGAGCAATAAGTTATGCCGGTAAAGAAGTATCGGCCTACGTCGCCGGGCAAGCGGTTCGTCACCACGCTCGATTTTTCCGATCTCAGCAAGGTCGCGCCGGAGAGATCCCTGCTCGAGGTTCGCAAGAAGCATTCCGGCCGAAACAACAACGGTCACATCACGGTGCGTCACCGCGGCGGCGGGACCCGCCGGCTGTATCGCATCATCGACTTCAAGCGCGGCAAGGACGGCGTTCCGGCGAAAGTGGCGACGATCGAATACGACCCAAATCGCTCGTGCCGCATCGCCCTGCTGAACTACCGCGACGGCGAGAAGCGCTACATCCTCGCGCCCCTCGGGCTGCAGATGGGCGAGCTCGTCGAGTCGGGTCCGAGCGCCGACATCAAGATCGGCAACGCGCTGCCGATCAAAAACATTCCAGTCGGCACGGTGATCCACAACATCGAGCTGCGGCCCGGGCAGGGCGGCAAGCTCGTGCGCTCCGCCGGCGTCTCCGCGCAGCTCATGGCCAAGGAAAACGAGTACTCGCAGGTCCGCATGCCCTCGGGCGAGGTGCGGAAGATCCACATCGAGTGCCGCGCGACGATCGGCCAACTCGGCAACATCGAGCACGAGAATCAGGTTATCGGCAAAGCCGGACGCGCGCGTCACCTCGGTAAACGCCCGAGCGTGCGCGGCATCGCGATGAATCCGGTGGACCATCCGCACGGCGGCGGCGAGGCTCGCTCGACGTCGGGACGGCCGCCCACGACGCCGTGGGGCGTGATGACGATGGGCAAGAAGACGCGCCGCAACAAGCGCACGACCAAGATGATCATTCGCCGCCGGGGTTCGAAGTAGCATGGCTCGTTCTCTCAAGAAGGGTCCCTTCGTGGCGGATCATCTCGTCGCCAAGATCGAACATCTCAACGAGACACGCGAGCGCCGCGTGGTCAAGACGTGGAGCCGCGCCTCGACGGTCCTTCCGTCGATGGTCGGTCACACGATCGGCGTGCATAACGGCAAGACGCACATTCCGGTGTACATCACGGAAAACATGGTGGGACACAAGCTCGGCGAGTTCGCTCCGACGCGGCACTTCCGCGGCCACGGCGGCGAGAAGGCGACGGTGAAGACGTGACGGCCGGCAGTCCACAGGCGGTCGCGCACCTGCGCTTCGTTCGTACCGCGCCGCGCAAGCTACGCCGCGTCGCCGACGCCATCCGCGGCAAGAGCGTGCGCGAGGCGCTCGTGTTGCTGAAGTTCGCGCAGGTCTACGCCGCGGGGCCGATCGAGAAACTGGTTCGCAGCGCCGTCGCCAACGCGGGCAACAACCACGACATGAACGCGGACGATCTGTATATCGCCCGCATCACAGTCGACGGCGGTCCGGGCGGCCGCTTCACCAAGCGGCTCGACCCGCGCGCGCAAGGCCGCGCGGCGTTCAAGCGCAAGCGGCTCTCGCACGTAACGGTGATCGTGAGCGAAAACCCGCCGGTCAAGCACCGCAGGAAAGCGGGCGCGTCGGTGCAGGCGATCGAGAAGGTGCGCCGGGCGACGGCTGCCGCAGCAGCGACACCGGCCAAGAGACGCAAGAAGCAATCCGGGCGCAAGCGCTCGACCAAGGAAGCGTAGATGGGGCAGAAGATTCATCCGGTCGGCATGCGCCTGGGGATAACGCGTACGTGGGACAGCCGCTGGTTCGAGAAAAAGCATTACGTCGACTGGCTGCACGAAGACGTCGCGATCCGGAAGTCGTTCAATCGCTGGATGCGCTCCGCGTCGATCAGCAAGATTGAGATCGAGCGACGCGCCAACCAGGCGCGCGTGATCGTCAACACGGCCAAGCCCGGCATCATCATCGGCAAGCGCGGCGTGGGCATCGACGAGATTCGCAAGAATCTCGAGAAGCTTACGGGCAAGAACGTCGCGGTCAACGTGATGGAGATCTCGCATGCCGAGCTCGACGCGCGTCTCGTGGCGCAAAACATCGTCGACCAGCTCGAGAAGCGCATTGCGTTCCGGCGCGCCATGAAGCAGGCGATCATGCGGACGATGCGTGCGGGCGCGCGCGGCATCAAGGTGCAGGTTTCGGGCCGTCTCGGCGGCGCGGAGATCGCCCGCACGGAGCACAATGCGGACGGCAAGGTGCCGCTGCACACGCTGCGCGCCGACATCGATTACGCCCAGGTCGAGGCGCTCACTACATTCGGGCGCATCGGCGTGAAGGTCTGGATCTATCGCGGCGAGGTGCTTCCGGATCAGCCGCGCACCGACGGCGCGCTGCGCGACCGAGGCGAACGCGGCCGCGAGCGCCGCGAGCGCGGAGGCCGCGGACGCGGACGTGAGCTGCGCGCGGCTCCGCTGCCGCGTCCCGCACCGGCCGTGGAAGCGGCGCCCGAACCGATGGTCGTAGAACCCGCGCCGGAACCGGTTGCAGTACAGCCCGCGCCCGAGCCGGTTGTCGTACAACCGGCGTCTGAGCCCGTGGTCGTGCAGCCCGCGCCGGAGCCGGTAGCCGAGGCGAGCGAGGTACCGGAATAAGATGCTGACTCCAAAGCGCGTCAAGTGGCGCAAGGTGCAGCGCGGCCGCATGTCGGGAGCGGCGACCCGCGGCAACTCGTTGAGCTTCGGCGACTATGGCCTGCAGGCGATGGAGCCATGCTGGATGACCAATCGTCAAATCGAGGCGGCTCGTATCGCATTGACCCGCCACATCAAGCGCGGCGGCAAGGTCTGGATCAAGGTGTTCCCCGACAAACCGGTGACGAAGAAGCCGGCCGAAGTGCGCATGGGCTCGGGCAAAGGCAATCCGGAGCTCTGGGTCGCGGTGGTCCGGCCGGGACGCGTGCTCTTCGAGCTGTCCGGCGTGGCGCCCACGACTGCGCGCGAAGCGCTGCAGCGTGCCGCCTCCAAACTGCCGATCAGCACTAAGATCATCTCCCGCGAGGAGGCAGCGTGAAACACAAGGAGCTCGACGGACTGCGCGACCTCACCGTGAAGGAGCTTCAGCAGAAGGCGCGCGATGCCAAGGTTGAGCTCTTCAACCTGCGCTTTGCGCTGCGTACGGGACACCTGACCGACTTCAGCAAGATTCGGGCGATGCGGCGTTCGTACGCGCAGATTGAGACGGTAATCTCCGAGAAGCGTCTCGCCGAGGGTGAGCATGGAGCAGCGTAACGGGGGCACGCGGCGCGTGAAACAGGGACGCGTCGCGTCGAACAAGATGGACAAGACGATCGTGGTCGTGTCCGAGACGCGCGTTCCGCATTCCACCTACGGCAAGATCGTGCGCAAGTCGGCGCGATTCAAGGCGCACGACGAGCGCAACGAAGCCAATGTGGGCGACCTCGTGCGGATCGTCGAGTGCCGTCCGCTTTCGCGCGACAAGCGCTGGCGGCTGGTCGAAATCGTGGAGCGCGCCCGATGATCCAGCAAGAAACGCGGCTGAAGGTGGCCGACAACAGCGGAGCACGCGAGCTGCTCGTGATTCACGTCACGGGTGGCGGACGCCACGTGTACGCGCACGTGGGCGATGTGGTCGTCGGCACGGTAAAGAGCGCGATACCCGGCGCGGCGGTCAAGAAGGGCCAGGTCGTGAAGGCCGTGGTCGTGCGGACGAGCGCGCCGATCCGCCGCGGCGATGGTTCGGTCGTGCGCTGCGACGACAATGCGTGCGTGATCATCAAGGGCGAGAAAGATAACCTCGACCCTCGCGGCACGCGCGTCTTCGGTCCGGTTATGCGCGAGCTGCGCGAGCGCGGTTTCCTCAAGATTGCATCGCTCGCCCCGGAGGTGCTGTGAGATGATCATCAAGGGAGACACGGTGATGATCCGTCGCGGAAAAGAACGCGGCAAGCGCGGGACGGTCAAGGCGATTCAGGCGGCCGCAGCAACCGCGACGGTCGAGGGCGTGAACGTCGTGAAACGCCACACCAAGCAGGGCTCGAAGTCCGGCAACATGGGCGGCGCCATGCAGACCGGCGGCATTATCGAGAAAGAGGCGCGGCTGCCCATCTCGGCGCTGCAGTATATCTGCGAGAAGTGCAAGCTGCCGACGCGCCTGCGTCACGGGCGCACGGCCGACGGCGCAGTGCACCGCATCTGCGCGCGGTGCGGCGAGCCCGCGCGCGATTCGGCGAAGGGAGCTTAGGCTTGGAACGGCTCAGAGAGACGTATGAGAAGCAGATCCGCCCGCGGCTGCAAGAGCGCTTCGGCTACAAGAACGTCAACCAGATCCCGAAGCTCGAGAAGGTCGTGGTCAACATGAGCGTCGGCGAGGCGATCGTCAATCCGAAGGCGCTCGACGCGGCGGTCAGCGAGCTCGCGGCCATCACTGGTCAGCGTCCGATCGTCACGAAGGCGAAGAAGTCCATCGCGGCGTTCAAGTTGCGCGCGGGCATGAGCATCGGCGCGAAGGTGACGCTGCGCGGCGCCCGGATGTACGTGTTCGTGGATAAGTTGTTCAACGTGGTGCTGCCCCGCATTCGCGACTTCCGCGGCCTGCCCGCGAAGTCGTTCGACGGGCGCGGCAACTACAATTTGGGTCTGCGGGAACAGCTCGTGTTTCCGGAAATCAACTACGACAAGGTCGACAAGGCTCGCGGCATGGACGTCACGATCGTGACGAGTGCCAAGACCGATGAGGAGGCCTCCGAGTTCTTGACGGCGATGGGCCTGCCGCTGCAGAAGCCGGCGTCCTCGTCCCCAGGGAATCGGAGATAGCAGGAATGGCAAAGACGAGTTTGATCATCAAGTCGCGTCGCGCGCCGAAGTTCCAAGTGCGGCGGCACAACCGGTGCCGGGTCTGCGGGCGGCCGCGCGGCTATCTGCGGAAGTTTGCGATGTGCCGCATATGCTTCCGCGAGAACGCGCACGCCGGCGTCGTGCCCGGCGTGACGAAGGCATCGTGGTGAGGGAGACGAGCAGATGTCAGTAACCGATCCGATCGCCGACATGCTCACGCGCATTCGCAACGCGAACACCGCGAACCACAAGACGGTGGATGTGCCGGCGTCGCGCACGAAGCAGGCGATCGCGCGAATTCTCCAAGACGAGGGCTTCATCGAGGGTTTCGAGCGCGTGTCGGAGGGCCCACAGGGGACGATCCGCATTGCGCTGCGCTACGGGCCCGAGAAGGAGAAGATCATCACGGGTCTGCGGCGCATCTCGCGTCCGGGGCTGCGCGTCTACACGCCCAAGACCGAGATTCCTCGCGTGCTCGGCGGTCTCGGCTTGGTCATCATGTCGACGCCGCAGGGGATTATGTCCGGCAAGAGCGCGCGCAAGCGCGGCATCGGAGGAGAGGTCCTTGCGTACGTTTGGTAAGGGAGTCGCACCGTGTCGCGGATAGGAAAGCTGCCGGTGACGGTGCCGTCGGGCGTCGACGTGAAGGTCGAGTCCGGCGAGGTGCTCGTCAAGGGACCGAAGGGAGAGCTGCGTCAGCGCATCCTCACGAACGTGGTAGACGTCCGCCTCGACGACGGCAAGGTGATCGTCGATCGCAAGGGCGACGCGAAGGCGCATCGCAGTGCGCACGGCCTCACGCGGACGCTGATCGCAAACATGGTAGAAGGCGTGAGCAAGGGCTTTCGCAAGAGTCTGGAGATCAGCGGCGTCGGCTATCGCGTCGCGAAATCGGGCGAGCGGCTCAACTTGAGCCTGGGCTTCTCGCATCCGGTGGCGTTCACGGCGCCCGAGGGCGTGGCGCTGACCGTCGAGGGTCAGACCAAGATCCACGTTGATGGGATCGACAAACAGGCCGTCGGCCAGGTGGCTGCGGAGATTCGGCGGCTGCGCAAACCGGAGCCGTACAAGGGCAAGGGCATACGATATGAGGGCGAGCGCATTCGCAAGAAGCTCGGCAAGGCCGGAAAGGCAGCCAAGAAATAGTGGATAAGGCGCAAGCGCGGATCGCGCGTCACGCTCGGCTGCGCAAGAAAGTCGCCGGAACACCGGAACGGCCGCGCCTGTGCGTGCGGCGTTCGCTGCACCACGTCTACGCGTCGCTCGTCGATGACGCGCAGGGGCACACCCTCGCGGTTGCTTCGACGCGCGACAAGTCACTGGCAGCCAATCTGGCGTCGCGCACGAACGTCGCCGCGGCGGCGGCCGTCGGCTCGGCAATCGCGGCGAAGGCCAAGGCGGCCGGCATATCGCAAGTCGTCTTCGATCGCGGCGGCTATAAGTATCACGGCCGTGTACGCGCCCTCGCGGACGCCGCTCGTGAAGCGGGGCTGACGTTCTGATGCAGTACCGTGGACGTGAACGCGATTCGAGCGGACTGGAAGAGACGGTGGTGCGCGTCAATCGTGTCGCCAAGGTCGTCAAGGGCGGCAAGCGCTTCAGCTTCAGCGCCCTCGTGGTGGTGGGCGACCGCAAAGGCAAGGTCGGCTTCGCTATCGGAAAGGCAGGCGAGGTGCCGGAGGCGATTCGCAAAGGCGTCGAACAGGCGCGCAAGAGCCTTATCACCGTGGCGATGGTCGAGAAGACGATTCCGCACGAGGTGCGTCACGAGGTCGGCGCCGCGACGGTACTGCTCAAGCCCGCCGCTCCCGGCACGGGGGTGATCGCCGGCGGTTCGATGCGCGCGGTGCTCGAGCTGGCCGGCATCCACGACATCCTCACGAAGTGCCTCGGCACGACCAACCCGATCAACGTCGTGATGGCGACGGTTTCGGCGCTTCGCTCGCTGCGCACGGCGGAACAGGTGGCGGCGATGCGAGGCAAAACGGTCAAGGAAGTTTACTCTGCAGCGGCTGAGACGGCATAAACATGGCAGACAAACAGCTCCTCAAACTCGGCGACCTCAAACCGGCACGCGGCAGCCGCCCCAAGCGGCAGCGCATCGGGCGCGGCCACGGGTCAGGCATGGTCAAGACCGGCGGCGAGGGCGGGAAGGGCCAAACGGTGCGCTCCGGTGGCGGCAAGGGACCCGCGTTCGAAGGCGGACAGACCGCCTGGTCGCGGCGCCTTCCACACGGGCGCGGCTACTCGCAGAAGGCGCGCGACACCGGACATTTCGGCACGCGGTTCGCCGTCGTGAACTTGAGCCGGCTGGTGCACTGGGACCCGGCCGTCGAGATCACGCCCGAGTCGCTCCGCGAGTACGGGCTGGTGAAGGCGCTCCGTGACGGCGTCAAGATTCTGGGCACCGAGTCCGACGCCGCGCTCCCCGCGGGCCTACGCCTGCGCGACGTGTTGTTCTCGAAGAAAGCGCGCAAAGCACTCTCGGCCGCCGGCGCCGATCTCCCAGCCGCTTCCTGATGTTCGATAATCTGCGAGCCGCGGTGCTCGTGCCCGAGATCCGCCAGCGCATCCTGTTTGTGTTCTTCGCATTTGCGTGGTTCGTGTTCATGATCCACGTGCAGCTGCCGAACGTGAATCAGGAGGCGTGGCAGCGCGTGCTGCAAAGCGGCGCATTCTACAACCTGTTGGGCTTCCTGTCGGGCGGCGCGCTCCAGAAGCTGTCCATCATCGCGATGGGCATCACGCCGTACATCAACGCGTCGATCATCATGCAGCTGATGACGGTGGTTATGCCGCAGCTCGAGGAAATGGCCAAGAAAGGCGGCGAGGAAGGGCGCAAGAAGATCAGCCAGTATACGCGCTGGCTGACGATCGTGCTGGCGACGATCCAGGCGACGTTCATGGGGATCTCGATGGAGCGCTCGGGCGTGTTCTACGACACGTCCATGTGGTATCTGCTCTACGCGATCATCGCGATGGTCGGCGGCACGCTCTTCTTAATGTGGCTCGGCGAGCAGATCAGCGACAAGGGGATCGGCAACGGAGTCTCCCTGATCATCTTCATCGGCATCGTGCTGCGCTACCCGCAGTATGTCACGCAGACCTACGCCTCGGCCAGCCAGGGAGCGGAGTCGCTGCTGAACCTGGTCCTTTACATCGTAATCGCCATCGTCATCATCGTCTCGATCGTGTTCCTTTACCAGGGCCAGCGCCGGGTGCCCGTGCAGCAGGCGCGCCGCGTGGTCGGGCGCAAGATGTTCGCCGGGCGCTCCACGTACATTCCGCTGCGCCTGAACAATGCCGGCGTGATCTCGATCATTTTCGCGATCTCGATCCTGCTCTTGCCGCAGCAGGCTCTCTCGTGGTTCGGCCGGGGTCAGACCATAACGGGAATGGGAGTCTGGGCGGCCATCCAGCATGGGATGCAAAACTTTTCGGCGTGGCTCAACGTCTGGTTCACGCCGAACGGGGTGCTCTACAACATCGTCTATTTCTTGCTGGTCGTGATCTTCACGTTCTTCTATAGTTCCGTCGTGCTCAACACGCGCGACGTGGCCGACAACCTGAAGAAGACGGGAGCTTTCGTGCCCGGAATTCGTCCGGGTCAGCCGACGGTCGATTACCTCAACAAGATTCTGATCCGAATCACCACAGCGGCCGCGATCTATCTCGGATTGCTGGCCGTGCTGCCCGGCGCGCTCCAGCGCGGGCTGTCGGTCACGACGTTCTATCTCGGATCCACGTCGTTGTTGATCGTCGTCGGCGTGGCCTTGGACACGATCACGCAGATCGAGGCGCGGCTCGCCATGCGCGACTACCGCGGCTTTATCAAACGGTAAAGGCCCCGCGCAACACCATGCGGTTGGTCTTCCTAGGGCCGCCGGGCGCGGGAAAGGGGACCCAGGCGCGCCTGCTCGAGCAGCGCTTCGGGCTGCGCCAGATCTCGACGGGCGACATCCTGCGCGCGAATCGCAGGCGCGGCACGAAGCTCGGAAAGCAGGCCGCGGGCTACATGCGACGCGGCGAGCTGGTTCCCGACGACCTCGTCATTCACATGATCGAGGAAGAGCTCGAGCATACCGGAAGCGGCTTCGTGATGGACGGCTTTCCGCGCACCGTCGCGCAGGCCGAGGCGCTCGACGCGATGCTCGTGCGGCGGCGTCAACCGCTTACCACCGCGGTGCTCTTCTCGGGCGACCGCGCGGCGCTCATCGAACGGCTCGCGTCGCGCTGGACGAACCCGCGCAACGGTCGCACGTATAACGCGATCACCTCTCCGCCCAAGGTCGCCGGGATCGACGACGAGGACGGCGGGGAGCTGATTCAGCGCGAGGACGATCGTGCCGAGACGGTCGCGAAGCGCCTCGAGGTGTACGACGCACAGACGAAGCCGCTCGCCGACTACTACCGCAAGAACGGCAAGCTGCTGGAGGTCGACGCGCTCGCGAGCGTCGACGCGGTGTCCAACCGGATCGCCGGCGCGATCGGCGCCGAGCCCGCGGGTACGTAGAGCGCGGATGATTACGCTGAAATCGCCCCGCGAAATCGAGCTGATGCGACGCAGCGGGAAGATCACCGCGACGGTGCTGACCGCGCTGATGAAAGCGGCGCGTCCCGGCATCGCGACGAGCGATCTCGACCGCATAGCGGAGGAGCAAATTCGTGGTGCAGGCGGCGTGCCGACGTTCAAGGGCTATAACGGCTTCCCGGCATCGATTTGCGCGTCCATCAACGACGAGGTCGTACACGGAATTCCCGGCTCGAGCGTCTTGAGAGAGGGTGACCTGCTGTCGATCGACATCGGGACGACGCTCGACGGCTACGTGAGCGACAGCGCGGTGACGGTCGCCGTGGGCACGGTCTCTCCGCAAGCGCAACGCCTGCTCGACGTCACTCAGGAATGCTTGACGATCGGCATCGCGCAGATGGAAAGCGGCAAGCACCTCGGCGACATCGGCGCCGCCGTGCAGGCCCACGCGGAGAGACACGGTTACGGTGTGGTGCGCGAGCTGGTCGGCCACGGCGTGGGCCGCTCGATGCACGAGGAGCCGCAAGTGCCGAACTATGGCCAGTACGGGGCCGGGATGGAGCTGCGCCCCGGCTTGGTCCTGGCCATCGAGCCGATGATCACCCAAGGCGACCCACGGATTCGCATATTGGGCGACGGCTGGACAGTCGTGACGGCAGATGGTAAACTCGCAGCGCATTTCGAGCACACGATCGCGGTGACGAAGGACGGGCCTAAGATCCTAACTCTGCGCGACTACGCGGAACGTCCGGAGATCGAACGCTTTCGTCCCGCTCGCGAGGCGATCGCCTGAGTGGCCCGCCGGCGTGGGGGACGCCCGGCGCGCGCCAAAAAGGCGAACGTCGAGAACACCGCCAAGACGGCGACGCCTAAGGAAGAGGCGATCGAGGTCGAGGGGACGATCGTCGAACCGCTGCCGAACGCGATGTTCCGCGTTGAGTTGACAAACGGACACCGCGTCCTGGCGCACGTCTCCGGAAAGATCCGGATGCACTTCATCCGAATTCTGCCCGGAGATCGCGTGCTCGTCGAGCTCTCGCCGTACGACCTAAGCCACGGCCGAATAACCTATCGTCATAAGTAGGACTGGAAAATGAAAGTCAGACCGTCAGTAAAGAAAATGTGTGAAAAGTGCAAGATCATTCGGCGGCACGGCCGCGTGCGGGTGATCTGCGAGGTCAATCCCAAACACAAACAGGTTCAAGGCTAGGACCCTTCGACAAGCTCAGGACTTTAAAGGAACGGTTTTAATGGCTCGTATTGCTGGTATCGATCTGCCGCGCGAGAAGCGCGTGGAAGTCGCGTTGACATACATCTTCGGCATCGGCGCGACGACGGCGCGCAAGCTGCTGCAGCACGCGGGGGTCGACCCGAACGTGCGCGTGAAAGCGATGACCGAGGAGGACGAGAAGAAGCTGCGCGACGCGATCGATTCGCTGCAGCTGCGCGTCGAGGGCGATCTCCGGCGTGAGGTGCAGGGCAATATCAAGCGCCTCATGGACATCGGTTGTTATCGCGGACTGCGCCATCGGCGCGGCCTGCCCGTGCGCGGCCAGCGCACCAAGACCAACGCGCGCACGCGTAAGGGCCCGAAGCGCACCGTAGCCGGCAAGAAAAAGACAGTCGCAAAGAAATAGCGGCCGCGTGAAAGCGGTGATCACCGCCGGCGGCCGGATCGACGGCGCCTTCGCGGAAGCCGCCGGCACGCGCGTGAAGGCACTCGCGCCCGTGCGTGGACAGACGATGCTGGCGCGCATGATCGCGTCATTGCGTTCCGCGGGCGCGACCCGCATCGCGGTGGTCGGAGGCGACGAGGTGCGCGCGGCGTGCGGCGCGCAGATCGACCGGTTCGTGGACGAAAGCATCTCGGGAAGCCAGAACCTGCTGCGCGCGCTGCATGCCTGGCCCGAAGATGGCGAAGCGCTGCTCTATGCGACGAGCGATTTGCCCTACGTCACGCCCGAGGCGATCGAAACGTTCGCCGCCCGCGTGCCTTCCGGAGCGCTGGCCGTCGCGCTCGCGGAATTCCCCGATTTTCAGCGGCGTTTCCCGGATGCGCCGCCGTCGTACGGCATCACGCTCGCGGGCGAGCGCGTCGTCAACGGCGGCGTGTTCCTGCTTCCCGCGGGAAGCACGCAACACATCGCGGCGGTCGCGGCGCGCTTCTTCGACGCGCGCAAGCGCCCGTGGCAGATGGCGAGCCTGGTGAGTCCGATCGTCTTGATCCGCTTCCTGCTCCGCCGCCTGAGCGTGGCGGACCTCGAGGCGTTGGCGGTGCGCGTCTTGCAGATGCCGGCGCGTGCAGTTCGCCACTGCGCGGCCGAGCTGGCCTACGACGTCGACGCGCACGCGGAGTACGGCTATGCGTGCGCGCACGTCTAACCCGTTAGCCCTCGCGCTCTTCTGGCTGGGCGTGCAGGCCGTGTGGGGCGCACTGCTGGGAATTTCGCTGCAGGCGCGCTCGAAAGAGCTCGTACCCTCAGACGCGCTGATCGCATACAGCCGGCTGGCGACGACCGGCGCGCTCGTAGCCGCGGTCACGCAGGTCGCGATCGGATTCTGGTCGGATGCGCGGCGGCGCCGTGGCAGCCGGCGGGTGGAGTTCTACGTCGTGGGGGCGCTCGGCGGGGCGGCGTCGCTCGCGTTCTTCTATGACGCGCGCACGTTCGCGGCGCTGACGGTCGCGTTCATCTTTTTGCAGGCCGCGCTGAACGTCGCGATCGGCCCGTATCAGGCGATCATTCCCGACTTCGTCGAGCGCGCGCGCATCGGTGGTGCCTCGTCCTGGATGGCGGCGCTGCAGGGGCTAGGTAATGCGGCGGGCGCGTTGCTGGCGGCGTTCGTAACGAACGCGCGAGCGCTCAGCGCGTCGCTGGGCGGGCTCCTGCTGGCGACGTGCGCCGTCACGGCCTCACACGCCGTGCGCTTGCCGCTGCTCGATGCGCCCGACGATGCGCGGCGCGCATTTCGCGTCACGCGGGCGTTCGTCGATCTCTTCATCTCGCGCGCGCTGGTGTACGTCGGCTTCTACACGCTCCTCGGCTATCTGCTGTTCTACGTCACGGATGTGCTCGGCGTCGTAGGATTAAAAGACGCGAGCCGGGAGACCGGGATCCTGATCGTTGCCTTCACGGTCCTCGGAGCGGTCGGCGCGCGACTGGCCTCGCGCCCGACCGATCGCGTCGACAAGCGGCTCGTCGCTACGCTGGGTGCGGCGGGCTTCATCGCCGGATTGGGGGTCTTCATCGCCTTCCACGCAACCGCGGGCGTGGCCGCGGCCACGCTCTTGGCCGGCCTGGGCTGGGGCGTCTTTCTCGTAGCCGACTGGGCCATCGCGTGCCGGGTGCTGCCCCCGGGCGCCCTGGCCGCCGGCATGGGCATCTGGAACCTCGCCGTCGTCCTGCCGCAGATCGTGGCGCCGGGGTTCACCGGGCTTGTCTTACAGCTGCTTCATCTGACGCTCGGTCCGGATGCCCCGCGGGTCGCCTTCAGCCTAGCGCTCGGTGAGACTTTGCTAGGAATAGCCTGGTTGTGGCGTTTATCTCGTTGCGCGATAGGGGAATAACGGGTATCGTGTGTTTGTGCGAGCAGCAACGTTTCAGGCGTCCGCTCGTATTGCACGGCTGGTGAGGGGGCACCTCATCGGCGAATTAGTTGTTCCATTAAGGAGGCACTCTCGTGAAACGACTGAGCACCGGAGTACTCGCCGCGCTAATCGCAGCGCTGTGCGGGTTGAACGCGGTAGCAGCTCCGTCGGCGACGCAAGGAAACAGTGGAAACGGCGTCGCGCAGGCAGGCTCGCCGCCGCCGGCAGACTTTGGAAGTCCGCCGTCCGGCCAGATTCCTATCCTCTATAACGATCACCACGTCTACACAAAACCCGACATCCTCAAGCAGGGTCGTGTCTTGGCGGCACTCGTCAAGGGCGGCACGCTGCTGATTCCGTTGCGCTCGATGTTCGAACAGATGGGCGCCACGGTTTCGTGGGATGCGGGCAGCAAGACCGCGACGGTGTCGAAGCCTGGCGCCGAGGTCAAGGTCACGGTTGGCAAACCGGAAGTGGTAATCAACGGTGAATCGCGTCCGCTGGACGTGCCGCCGATGGTTTATCAAGGCGTCGTTCTCGTTCCCGTCCGTGTGATTTCGGAAGGGATGGGTGCGTACGTTCAGTGGGTTCCGGACCGGCATTTGGTCGTCGTACGGTATATCCCGGCGACGCCGCCGCCGAGCCCGGCGCCACCGCCGCCTTCGGCAGCGCCACCGCCGCCACCGCCGCCACCTCCGACCCCGCGGCCGCTTCGCGGTGAAGCGTTCGTAGCCGGCGATTATATATTCTCTCCGCAGGTCTACAACGAGTTCAATCCGGGAAGCCACGCCAACGGCGGCAACGGCGGATACGCCGTGCGCGGCGGAGGCGAGTTCAGCCTTGGGAGCATCCCGTTCATGCTCGAGGGCTCCTACGAGCGCTGGCCGTATCCGCATAACTGCTCGACCGTAAACGGCGTACCGCAGGCGAACTGCTACGTGACGGTCGTCGGTGGTAACGGCAGCTCGCCGGTTGCGACCACCACCAACCTGTACGATCAGGACGTTGACGCTCGCTTCGCCGTGCGAGTCCTGCAGCCGCGCATCTACATCGGCGTCGGCTATATGTGGGTCTCGAACAACTACGGCTACCCGAACATGAATGCGGTGGGCTTCGGCGGCGAAAAGCTGCCGGATCTCAACCAGCCGCTATCGTTCTTCGGCAGCGTGTGGTACTACCCGAACGTCAAGGGCACCGGAAGCTTCGCCCGCAACACGTCGAGCGGAAACTTCGTGACGGTGAACTTGCCGCTCGCGTACAACATCCTCAAGTACCAGGTCGGCGTGGACTACGTGATCGGCAACAGCCCGGTCTTCGTGGAAGTCGGCTGGATGGGAGACAACTGGTCGAACAAGCAGAACGCCCCGATCAATCGGACCTACAACGGTCCCTTCGCGGGGCTGGGACTGCGGATACTCTACCCGTAGGCCTACGGCAGGGGAATCTAGCTAGCTGGGGCCCGGTGGGAACGCCGGGCCCTTGTCTTCGCCGCGCCTCCTGAGGTAAGATACTCACTTGGCGCCTATCGGCGCCCTATTACCCTACGCCCCAGAGAGATTGGTCTTTTTTGGCTGCCAAAAAGCAAACCAAGTCGCGACGCAAGCGCGAGGTGAAGAACGTCCAAGCCGGCGTCGCTCACGTTCACGCTTCCTTCAACAACACGATCGTCACGATCAGCGATCCGCACGGCGGCGTCATCTCGTGGGCGTCGGCCGGAAACCTCGGCTTCAAAGGGTCGAAGAAGTCGACCCCATTCGCCGCGCAGATGGCCGCCGAGGCCGCGGCGCGCAAGGCGATGGAGCACGGAATGAAGTCCACCGAGGTCCTCGTCAAGGGCCCCGGGGCGGGCCGTGAGGCCGCGATCCGGTCGCTCCAAGCGGCCGGCCTCGAGATCACGATGATCAAGGACGTCACGCCGATTCCGCATAACGGCTGCCGCCCGCCGAAGCGGCGCCGGGTTTAGGCATGTCGCGTTACGTTGGTCCGGTCTGCCGCCTCTGCCGCCGCGAGACCGCCGCGAGCAAGACCGGCGAGAAAATCAAACTGTTTCTCAAGGGCGACCGCTGCCTCTCACGCAACTGCGCCGTCGAGCGGCGCGGCACTGCGCCGGGGCAAAAGACGGCGGGCAAGTCGCGCACCAAAGTCTCGGAGTACGGGCGGCAGCTGCGCGAGAAACAGAAGATGCGCCGCTACTACGGCGTTCACGAGACGCAGTTCGAGAACTACTTCCGCGAAGCGGCGCGCGTTCCGGGGCAGACCGGGCGCACGTTTTTGCAGCTGCTCGAGCGCCGGCTCGACAACGTCGTCTACCGCCTCAATCTTGCGACCAGCCGCGCGCAGGCGCGTCAGCTCGTGACGCATCGCCACTTCCGAGTCAACGGCCGAACGGTAAACATCCCGTCGTACGTCGTGCGCCCGGGCGACGCGATCTCGATCGCGCCGGCCAGCCTGAAGTCAACGGTCTTCGAGGCCAACCTCGAGGTTGCGCAGAGCCGCCGGCCGCCGGACTGGCTCGAATGGAACGATCAGGAGAGAACGGCGAAGGTGCTGCAGGCACCCCCGCGCGAGCAGATCGACACTCCCGTCGACGAGCAACTGATCGTCGAGTACTACTCTCGTTAAGGAATAACCACACGACTCCGCTGCTAGGCGTACGATCGTTCGTCGCGCTCACCGACGGGCGGATAACGTAAGCAGTAATAAAGGACAACGACAACACTGTGACCATGTTAGAGGCGCCGGTCGGCGCAAGCATCGAAGTGCGCGAGCGGCGCGACAACTATGCGAAGTTCGTGATCGAACCGCTCGAGCGCGGCTTCGGCATCACGCTCGGCAATGCGCTCCGGCGCGTTTTGCTCAGCTCGATTCCGGGGGCGGCGGTTACCTACATGAAGATCGACGGCGTGCTCCATGAGTTCTCGACGATCCCGGGAATGGTCGAAGACACGATCGCACTGATGCTCAACCTCAAGGGGCTGCCGGTCAAGCTCAACAGCGACGAGCCGAAGGTGCTGACGCTCTCCGTCAGCGGGGCGCGCGACGTGACCGCAGCCGACATCGTTCCCGACGCGGACGTCGAGATTCTCGATCCGGGCTATCGGCTGTGCACGCTCTCCTCGAAGGATGCGAAGCTTACGATGGAGATCGGCGTCGAGAAAGGGCGCGGCTATGTGATGGCCGATCGCCAGCGCAACGTCGAGCACATGATCGGCTTGATACCTTTGGATTCGATCTTCTCGCCGATCCGGAAGGTGAACTTCACGGTCGACGACACGCGCGTCGGCCAGAGCGTCGACTACGATCGCCTGACCGTCGAGGTGGAAACGAACGGATCCATCACTCCGGACGAGGCGCTGTCGATGGCGGCCTCGATCATGCAGGAAGAGCTCGACCTGTTCGTATCGTTCACGAATCGCGCCGAGCCGTTGCCGGAGACGCCACCGAACGAGTGGGACATCCCGGTCGAGACCCTCAACCTGTCGGTCCGGTCCTTTAACTGCCTCAAGCGCGCGGGCATCTCGAAGGTCTCCGAGCTGCTCGATCTCACCGAGGACGAGATCATGAAGATGCGAAACTTCGGCAAGAAGTCGCTCGACGAGATCAAGCAGGTTCTGGCTGAGAGGGGGCTGACGCTGCGCCAGTCGTAGCGCACAAAACAATGCCGCATTCAATTGCATACAAACGGCTCTCGCGCCCCGATGGCCATCGCAAAGCGCTGCTGCGCAACCTCGCCACGTCGCTCTTCAAGCACGATAAGATCGAGACGACGTCGACCAAGGCCAAAGAGATCAGCCGCATCGCGGAAAAATGCATCACCGCCGCCATGGAAGGCGACCTGGCGGCACGCCGGCGTCTGGCCGAGTTCATCACCGAGCCCGCGGTGGTTAAGAAGCTTGTCGAGCAGATCGCGCCGGCCCTCAAGGGGCGAACCGGCGGCTACACCCGCATCACTAAGACCCGCGTACGTCCGGGTGATGCGGCCGAACTCTCACTCATCGAACTCATGACGTAGCCTCCCGCTCTTGTCATCCTGAGCGTAGGCGCGGCGCAAAGGTGTCATCCTGAGCGGAGGCGCGAAGCGCCGAAGTCGAAGGACGGAAAGTGAGGCTCCCATGAGTTACGCAGCCGAGTCGCGCGCCCTCGACGACGAGATCCTTTCGGTGATCGAAGCCTGGCACGTCCGCGGCGAGACGCAGGACGACCCGGCCTTCAACGACCTCGCGCTGCGGCTGTTCGCCTATCAGCTACGCTACAACGCGCCGTACGCGCGCTACTGCGCGCGCCTGGGCTTCACGCCGTCGTCGCTGCCGAGCACGTGGGAAGCTATTCCGGCGGTTCCCGCGCCGGCGTTTAAGGATGCGATTCTCACGACGTTCAATCCCGGCAAGGCCGCGCTCACGTTCGAGACCAGCGGCACGACCGGATCGAGCAGCGGGCGCCATTACATGGAGACGGCGGCGCTCTATGATGCGGCGCTGCTGGCCGGGTTCAATCGCCTTGTTCTTGGCGACGGCGCGCGCTTGCGCTTCGTCAACCTCGTCCCGAATCCCGACGAACGCGCGACGTCCTCGCTCGGGTACATGATGCGCCACATCGGCCGGCATCTCGGCGACGGACGCACCGGATGGTATCTGCGCGATAGCGAGCTTCTGTTTGACGATTTCGCGCACGGCGTGCGCACCGCGTGTGACGAGGGGCAGCCCGTTTTCATCACCGCGACGGCATTCGCGCTCGTGCACGTGCTCGACGCCATGGATCGCGCCGCGATCCGGTTCGCGCTGCCTCTCGGGTCGCGGGTGATGGAGACGGGCGGCTTCAAGGGGCGCTCGCGTACCGTCGACCGCGCGGAGCTCTACGAACGAACCTGTGCCGGGTTCGGGCTCACGCCGAGCGCGATCGTCGCAGAGTACGGCATGACCGAGCTGACGTCGCAATATTACGACGACGCCGCCACCTGGCAGAAGATCGGGCCGCCGTGGCTGCGCGCGCGCGTCGTCGGACCCGACCGCACGGCGCTGCCGGCCGGAGAGACCGGCTCGCTGCTCCACGTAGACTTGGCGAACCGCTCTTCGTGCGTGGCGGTTCAGACCGAAGACCTCGGCGTGCAGCATGACGGCGGCTTCGTGTTGCTCGGTCGCGCACAGGATGCCGCACCGCGCGGATGCTCGCTAGACGCCGAACAGCTTCAGAGTTCTTTCATGGCTTCCTGATACGCTGTCCCGCGATTTACAACCGGATTTCGAGGGAGAGCAAAACATGGCGATTTTTTGGCGTACGGCCGCCGCCTTCGCAACGGCCGGGTTGCTCGCGGCTTGCGCGCAGCCTTCGACCTCTTCGGTGATGCCCAGCGCGGCTGCGAATCCGGCCGCGGCGGGCCATGCGGCGCCGGCGTTGGGTCAGGCCAAGCCCGCGCGGACGCGCCAGGCGCGCGTGCTTTACGTCGCCGACATCGACGGGCAGCCGGGGCTCGGGCAGATCCACGTGTTCACGGCCGGCATGAAAGGTCCGCACCAATTGCGCCTCATCACACAAGGCGCGGGGCGGCCGTTTGGGATGTGGGTCGACGCCAAGAACGTCCTCTACGTGGCTAACGAAGGGAACAAGCTTCCGCCGAGCGTGACCGAGTTTAAACCGGGCGCCTCCGCGCCGTTCTTCACGATCACCGACTTCATGGGTCAGCCCGGGAGTGTAGCGGCGGATAGCTCCGGCAACGTCTACGTCAACGAATCAGTCCAGGACCACGGCTGGATACAAGTCTTCGCGCCCGGACGGACCACGCCCGAGCGCTCGATCGACACGGGCGTCGGGGGTTATGCATTCGAGGCGGGCAGCATGGCGTTCGACCCGCAAGGTGACCTGGTCGTGGCGGAGCAGGCGAAGTTCCAGATCAGCTTGCTCAAGATAGCGCCGGGCTCTTCCAGCGCCACGCCGATAAACTTGAATCTCACCAACGTCAGCGGGCCGGGCATGGGCATCGACAAGGCCGGCAATATCTACGTCGCGAGCAGCGAAGGCGCGTCGATCTCCGTCTTCCCGGCTGGACAGATCGAACCGTCGCGCACGATCTCCAACATCGCGGCCTACGGCCTGACATGGGTCACACCGGATGGTGCGCTGTATCAGGCGAGCGGCGAGTCCAACGTCTCGGAGGTCGCGCCGGGCGCAAACGGCCCCACCGTGACGTTCAGCTGCCAATGCTCCGCGCAGGGCGTCGCGGTGAGCAGATAATCGCTCTTCAAACGACGCGGATGATGCCCATCATGCCATGATCCTCGTGGAACAGCATGTGGCAGTGGAACACGAACGTGCCGCGCGGCACGTGGCGGAAATCCAAGATGATCTTGGTGATGCGCGGCTTCACGAGCGGATAGTTGGGGTCGGCGCGGTTCGGCAGCAGCGACCCCACGGGCACGAAGACGGTGTCGGCCATCAGCGGCGTTCCGGGCACGCTGCGGTCTTGGACGAACGCCATCTGGTGAATGTGGAACGCGTGCGATTCCATCGTCGTGTTGACGAGATACCACTCTTCCACGGATCCGCGCTTGACGACGACGTCGGCATTGGACGGAACGACCGCGCTGCTCGCATACTGCGGCCAGAACGGATGCTCGTGGAAGTCTGGATTCGTGATCTCCGTGATGTAGTACGCCTGATGTGCCGGGATCTTCCCGTGCTTGGGGAGCGAGTATTCGGTAAAAGCGAATGCCCGGCGCCGAACGAAGGCCGGATGCGCACGCACGTAGGCGGTGAGACGCCCGGCCGGCGTATTCGCGATCACCGCGGGGCTCGAGTGCAACGTGACCCGCGGCGTCTCGGTGACCGTTCCAGCCGCGATCTTCAGCAGGTCGTGATGCATCTCGAAGAACGCGTCCTTGCCCTCACAGAAGTGCTCCGAGGATAGCGTCAGCTTCGCACCGGGATCGGCCGTAAAGAGAATGTCCGCACGCGACATCGAGGTGAGCATGAGCTCGTTGGTCGCCACATATTTCGATAGCGGCCGCTCTGGATCGCTCGAGATCGGCACGCCGTCGAGCGCGACGAGCCGGATCGGCGCAATCCGCCCTGACCCATCGCGCATCTGCAGCCTCGTCCCGGTGTCGGACGTGCCGTTGACGATACGCAGCAACTGCGGCTCTCCCGCCGGCACGTCGAGCGCGGCCGGCGTGTATGCGCCGTTCAGCGTGACGAGCACCTCCGAGCTGGTCCCATTGCAGCCGGTCGGGTCCGAGGTTACGTCGCCGACGGTCATCGGATACGTCACCGGCCACGGCGGCGGATCGAACGGGTCGTAGGGAACCGGCGAGCCCGCCGGGCGCGCCGCCTCGTAGGCGGCGCCGGCCGGCACGAAGGCGCTGCCGTCGGGCGCGAACGGGTTGTCGGCCGCGAACGGAATCCTATAGCGCACGATGATGACGTGCTCGGCTGAGCGCGGCAGCTGCGGCGAGTCGGGTTCGACGATCCATACACCGTCGAGACCCTCGGCGACCTCGTCGTCCGACGTTCCGTGCGCGTGCGGATGGTATAGGTACGTTCCGGGCGGCTGCGTCGTGGGAATCGTGACGTGATACTCGCACGCGTGCAGCGGGTTGCTCAGCGTCGATAGGAAGATGTTCTCCTGAAGCTCGGGCCCCTCATACCCGTGAAGGTGCAGATTGGTGTCGCCAGGCGGTATCCGCATGTAACGATCGTCGATCGCGTGATTCAAATAACCGACGTAGTGGTTCGTCAGCGGCGCGGGCATGGCCATCGGCATGCACTCGGGAATCGCAGTCAATGCTAAGCGATCCGCCTTGCTGGTGCCGGCGATGTCGTTTACGATGCGGATCGCAAAATGCTCGCCGCGATGCACGCGAATCGTCGGCGCGACCGTCTGCGCCGCGCCGTTCCAGGCATATGTATAACAGTAGCGCTGCGCGAGGCCGCGGCCATCGGTATGAACGGTGAGGATCAGCTCGTGTTCGCCCGCGGCGTTGCGCGGAAGCTTCGCGACGTCGACGTCCGGAGGATCGGCCGGCTCACGCGGGGCTGCGGTCGGACCGCAAAACGTCGGCGCAGGCCGGGACCCTGCCGCCGGGCTCGGAGATAGCGCGCCCAGGCCGATCCAGACCAAAAGCGCGATGAGGCCTGGCCAAACAAAAAGCCGGCTGCGCATAAGGCCGCCTTTCGCGCGCCTGGCCGCTACCCCCTACGGGACGTAATGATTCCGCTGTTCAGGCCGCTCATCGAGAGGCCGCCGCAAAAACGGGCGTGTTCGACCTTGATGCAGCGGTCCACGACGACGCTCATCCCCGATTCGTCCGCCTGCGCGATGGCCTGCGGATTCACGACGCCGTACTGAAACCAGACGGCCGGGACGCCGAGCGCGATGGCCTCGCGCACGACGCCGAGCGCCTCGGCCGGCTTGCGGAACACGTCGACGATGTCGGGTGCGCCGCGATCGCGCGCGTAGGCCTCGAGCGACGGAAACGCGCGGACGCCATCGATCTGCTCGATGGTCGGATTGATGGGCGTCACGTCGTAATCCGACCGTGTGCGCAGGTAGGAGAAGACGGTGTAGCTGGGGCGCAGGGGATTGGCCGATGCGCCGACCATCGCAACGGTGCGGATGCGCCGCAGCAGGTCCCGGCGCTGCGAGGGCGTCGTCAGGATCAAGAAACGGGCGCCTGGGCTGCGACGGGCGCGACAGAACGCAGCGCATGATCGAGGTCCCACATCAGGTCGTCGATGTCTTCCAGCCCGACGGAAAGGCGCACGGCCTCGGGTTCGACGCCCGCGTTGCGCAGCTCGTCGTCGGAGAGCTGCGAGTGCGTCGTGGAGGCCGGATGGATCACGAGGCTCTTCGAGTCGCCCACGTTGGCGAGGTGGCTCCACAGCACGAGCGCGTCGATGAAGCGTCGGCCCGCCTCGCGCCCGCCGCGCAAACCGAACGTGAAGATCGATCCGAGCTGCGGCTCGCGCACCCAGGCGACTTCCGGACGCGATCGCAAGAACGCCGCCACGGCGCGCGCGCTCGACACGTGCCGTTCCATGCGTACCGCGAGCGTCTCGAGGCCGAGCAGGGCGAGCCACGCGTCCATCGGCGACATCTGTGCGCCGACGTCGCGCAACACTTCGGCCCTTGCGCGCATCAGGAACGCGTACTCGCCGAACGTCTCGGTGAAGACCTTCTGATGGTATCCCGGGCTCGGCGTCGCGAGCAGCGGAAAGCGCCCGTTGTCCCACGGGAACTTGCCGGATTCCACCAGCACGCCGCCGATCGCGGTGCCGTGGCCGTTGATGAACTTCGTCGCCGAGTGCACGACGATGTCGGCCCCGTGCTCGATCGGCCGGCAAAGGTACGGCGTCGCGAAGGTATTGTCGACGACGAGCGGGATGCCCGCATCGTGCGCGGCCGCGGCGAACCCGCGCAGATCCGCGACGATGCCCGACGGGTTGCCGACCGTCTCGACGAACAGCATCTTCGTGTTCGTGCGGATGGCCGCACGCACCGCGCCGAGGTCTTCGGCCGAAACGAAGGTCGTCTCGATCCCCATGCGCTTGATCGTCACGCTGAGCTGCGTGACGGTGCCGCCGTAAACGTTCTGCGTGCACACCAGATGATCGCCGCTCTGCGCGACCGACAGCACGGTGCACAGCTGTGCGGCCAGTCCGCTCGAGAAGGCCAGGCCGCCCAGGCCGCCCTCCAGGCTAGCCATGCGCTCCTCGAACGCGGCCACCGTCGGATTGCTGATCCGGCTGTAGATGTGTCCGTAGCTGCGCAGCGCAAAGAGTTCCGCCGCCTGCTCGGTCGAGCCGAAGACGTAGGCCGACGTCTGGTAGATCGGCGCGGCCCGCGCGCCGGTGACGGGGTCCGGCGGAGTGCCCGCGTGGAGCGCCCGCGTCGAGAAGCCGAAATCGCGTTCGTCGTGCATCATCGGAGGTTCCCGCCCTTAGTTCGCCCTATATTGTTCGTATCATGGGCATGACACTCACCGAGAAAATTCTCGCCCGTCACTGCGGCCTGGAAAGGGTCGAGCCCGGGCAAATCATCAACGCCAAGGTCGACCTCGTACTGGCCAACGAGCTCTCCGCGGCCGTCGCGATCAAGGTGATGCGCGGCATCGCCGGTGCCAAGCGCGTCTTCGATCGGAGCCGTATAGCGCTGGTCGCCGATCACTTCGTTCCCGCAAAGGACGCGCAGTCGGCGTCGCTTGTGAAGCTGATGAAAGACTTTGCCGTCGAGCAGGGCATCGAGCATTTCTTCGACGTCGGGCGAGGCGGCATCGAGCACGTCGTCCTGCCCGAAGAGGGGTTGGTCGCGCCGGGCGAGCTGATCGTCGGCGGCGACTCGCACACGTGCACGTACGGAGCGTTCGGCGCGTTCGCGACGGGCATGGGATCCACGGACATCGCGGCCGCGTTCGTCCTCGGCGAGGTCTGGCTCAAGGTGCCCGCCTCCATCAAGCTCGTCTACAGCGGCAAGCCCGGGCCGATGGTGTACGCAAAGGACATCATGCTGCGGACGGTCGGCGAGCTGGGCATCGACGGCGCCACCTATCGCGCGATCGAGTATCACGGCACGACCGTCGACGAGCTCTCGATCACCGGACGCATCACGATGGCCAACATGGCGATCGAGGCCGGCGCCAAGAACGGCATCTTCCACGCCGACGCCAAGACCCTCGCATACGTCAAGGAGCGCACGGATCGGCCGTTCGTGGTCGAGCGCGCGGATCCCGACGCGGCCTACGAGCGCGTAATCGAGATCGACATCGGTAACCTGGAGCCGCAGATCGCCTGTCCGCACACGCCCGACAACGTCCATCCGATCTCGGAGGTCACGCGTGAGGACCTCCCGGTCGATCAAGTCTTCATAGGCTCGTGCACGAACGGTTACATCGAAGACCTGCGCGTGGTCGCGCAGATTCTGGAGGGCAAACAGATCGCGTCGAACCTGCGCGTGATCGTCAATCCGGGCTCGCAAAAGGTCTGGATGCAGGCGGCGCAGGAGGGCATACTCACGGTGCTCGCGGCCGCGGGCTGCGCGGTCAACACGCCGGGCTGCGGCGCCTGCTTCGGGGGTCACATGGGAACCCTCGGCGACGGCGAGCGCGCGATCTCGACGACCAACCGCAACTACGTCGGACGCATGGGATCGCCCAAGGCCGAGATCTACCTGGCCTCGCCGGCGACGTGCGCGGCCTCGGCGCTGACCGGGCGCATCACCGACCCGCGCGTCGTCCAATACGCCGGAGTGTCATGATGGAAGCTAAACTGCGCGGGCATGCCCACAAGTATGGCAAGAACGTCGACACCGACGTGATCATCCCCGGCAAGTACTGCAACATCATCGATCCGGTCGAGCTCGGGAAGCACGCGCTAGAGGGCCTGGATCCGGAATACACCGGGCGCATGCGGGCGGGCGACATCATCGTGGCCGATACGAATTTCGGCTGCGGGTCGAGCCGCGAGGTCGCACCGATCGCGATCAAGGGCTCCGGTACGTCGGCGGTGATCGCCAAGAGCTTCGCGCGAATCTTTTACCGCAACGCGCTGAACATCGGACTGCCGATCTTCGAGTCGGCCGAGGCGGTCGACGGCATCGAATCCGGCGATGAGATCGAGCTCGAGCCCGAGTCGGGCACGATCCGCAACATCACCAAAGCGCAAACCTACCGCGCGGCGGAGTTTCCTCCGTTCATGCGCTCGCTGATCGACGCCGGCGGACTCGTGCCGTACGTGGAGAAGCGCCTCTCAGAACAGCACGCGACAGGCTCCGTCGAAGGACGCTACGGCGGCGTATAGCCTCCGCTGGGCTGACCTACACCGCCCGGCGACGGATTGACGTTGTCGATCCACTTCTCTTTGGCGCGATAGGACGCGGTGAACGGCACCTCGCCGCCGGCCATCGTGAGCATACCGACCATGTCGGTCGTGCCGTCGAGCCGGCCCTCGAGCAGCAGGGTCGTTCCGTCGGGCATAGTCACGATAAGGCGGACGTCCGAGCCGGCCACGGTTCCCGACAGCGGATAACGCTTGCCGCGCGCGTCGAGGTAGGTGCCGGTCAGCGCCTCGCCCTGTTGCGCGACCCTGAAGTGCGTGTAGTCCGTGCCGCTGGGACGCTGGATCTGGACCTCCCACACGCCGTCGAGGCCTTTGCGGGCATTCGGGGGCGGGCTGGGCGACGGCCCCAGCGTCGCGGCCGGAGCTGCGGGGGCGAGCGTTGCGCTAGGGGTGGGCAACGACGGGTTCGGCTGGGGCGCCTGCGGCGTCCCGATCGGCGGCGGCGTGGGCGGCGCAGTCGCCGCCACGGCCGGAGTGCGCCCCTCGAGGGCGCCGGCCAACATCAGCGGCGCGACGGCCGAGCCCGCGATAATAAGGAATGAAAACGGCTTCACGCGAGTGGCTTTTGGAGGCGCCGGTGCGGCTCCTCCGCGAATCGAGCGAGCCCAACCTCGCAAATTTGCACGCCCTGTTATAATGCAGTGGCTGTGAAGAGCAAGATTCACCCCAAGTGGTATCCCGAGGCCCGCGTGCACTGTGCGTGCGGCAACACCTTCGTCACGGGCTCGACCCTGGCCGAGATCTCCGTGGAGATCTGTGCGGCCTGTCATCCATTGTTCACGGGCCAACAGAAACTCGTCGATACGGCCGGACGCGTCGACAAATTCAATCAGCGGTCCGCCGTCGCGCGGCAGAAGCAGGAAGAGGCCGCGGCCCGCAAGGCGGCCCGCGAGGCGAAAAAGACAGCCGCCGGACTTTAGGGAGCACCGGCCTTGAACGACGCGTTGACGGCGCGTCTCGATTCGATGGCCCGGCGCTTCGACGAAATCGAGGTGCAGCTGGCCAATCTCGGCGGCACCTTCGATCAGTCCCGCTTCACCTCGCTCGTTAAGGAGCGCGCGCAGCTCGAAGCCCCCGTAGAGACGTATCGCCGCTTCTCGCAGACGCACGCCCAAATCGTCGCGAACGATTCGCTCGCGCTCGAGAGCGACGGCGAGCTGCGTCAGCTCGCGGAGGAAGAGAACGAAGGCCTGCGCGAGCGCGCCGCCGAGCTCGAGGGCGAGCTCACGCGGCTGATGATGCCGCGCGACCCGGACGATTCGAAGGACGTGTTCGTCGAGATCCGCGCCGGCACCGGCGGCGACGAGGCGGCGATCTTCGCGGGCGACCTCGCGCGCATGTACATGCGCTTCGCCGAAACCGCCGGCATGAAGACCGAGCTCGTGTCCGAGAGCCCGAGCGAGGCCGGCGGCTACAAGGAGATCGTCTTCGCGGTCAAGGGCGGCGAACCGTATCGCTTCCTCAAGCACGAGTCCGGTGTACATCGCGTGCAGCGCGTCCCGGCTACCGAGGCGCAGGGGCGAATCCACACGAGCACCGCCACTGTGGCGGTGCTTCCGCAGGTCGAGGACGACGTCGAGGTGGAGATCCGGCCCTCTGACCTCCAGATCGACACCTATAAAGCCTCCGGTGCCGGCGGCCAATACGTTAACAAGACGGAGTCCGCCATCCGCATCACGCACGTGCCGACCGGCATCGTCGTCGCGTCGCAGCAGGAACGTTCGCAACAGCAGAACCGCGAAAAGGCGATGCAGATGCTGCGCGCCACGCTCTACGACCGCAAGCGCCGCGAACAGGAAGACGCCGTCGTCGAGATGCGCCGCTCGCAGGTCGGCACCGGCGAGCGCTCCGAGAAGATCCGCACCTACAACTTTCCACAGGACCGCGTTACCGATCACCGCATCAACCGCAGTTTCGGAAACATCCGGGGCATCCTGGATGGAAATCTGAGGTCAATTGCCGACGAACTGATCGCGGACGAACGAGCTCGATTAATGGCGGGCGAGGCCGTTTCGTGATAGCTCAGTGCCGCCGCAACTTCATGTAACGTCGCGGACGCGCTGCGGCGGGGGATATCAATTCTTTCGGAATCGAGTGGGTCGGAGCGGGCGGACGCGCTCATTTTGTTGGCTCATGTGCTTGGACGGGCTCGGGAATGGATCGTTGCGCATGGTGAGGCGAGGCTTTCCGAGGCGGACTTTGCCCTCTTCATTGATGTATGCGCGCGCAGACGTCTCGGTGAGCCTGTTGCGTATATCACGGGAAGTACGTGGTTCGATGGGCGCGAATTCATCGTCGACGAGTCGGTTTTGATCCCGCGGCCCGAGACCGAGCATCTCGTGGATGAAGCTGTCACGTTTCTTCGGGGCCTCGGCAGCGTGGGTCGCGTGCTCGATGTCGGAACGGGAAGCGGAGCGATCGCATGCACCATCGCCGCAGAGACGTCAGCGGTCGTCCACGCCACGGACATTTCCCCCGAAGCGGTAGCGATTGCAACACGCAACGCGGACCGCCTCGGTGTCGGCGATCGCTGCCGTTTCCTCGAGGGCGATTTGGCGACGCCGGTTGAGGGCGAGCGGTACGACGTCGTTGTCGCCAACCTGCCGTACGTTCCGACGGTCGATCTACCGGCGGCGCCCGATCCGACATCATTCGAGCCGGGGGTCGCGCTCGACGGCGGGCCCGACGGCCTGACCGTTTACCGCGCGTTCTTCCCGGGTATTGCAGACCTCGTCACCGCAAGGGCCATCGTTCTACTGGAAGCCGCCCCGCCGACCATCGACCGTTTGATGGAACTCACGCAAGCCTCGCTCCCCGGCTTTGTGGTTTCGATCGGCAACGATTACGCCGGCCTCGCCCGCTACGTGAAAGGAACGACGCAATGACCGACTCGAGTCTCCTGATGCCGGGCGCCGACGAAGCCTATCGCGCGTCCCGCGAGCGCCTGCGTGCGGCGGAGATCGACTTGCGCGACCGGATCGAGGCTGTGGCCGCGATGCGGCGCTCGTTGCCGCCGGGGCCGGTAGTGCCCGACTACGCGTTCGTCGAAAACGCGGATCGCGTTCACCTATCCGAGCTGTTTGCGTACGACAAGCCCTACTTGATCGTCTACCATCTGATGTACTGGGCAGACGAGGATGACTTCTGTCCGATGTGCTCGCTGTGGATCGACGGCTTCAACGGAATCGTGCCGCACATCACGCAGCGGGTGAACTTCGTCATCGCCTCCCGGGCGCCATTCGAAACGCTGCGAGCCTGGGGCGCGCGCCGCGGGTGGGATCGGCTCCGTCTGCTCTCGGACGATGGTCCGTCGTTCGCACGCGACATCGACGCTGAAGACGCGGAGGGTAATCCCGACTCGACGATCGTCGTCTTTGCCAAAGACGGCGACACGATACGCCACGTCTACACGGCGCACCCGATGCTCGAAGACCGCGAGCGCGGCATCGATTTGCTCTCCCCGATTTGGCATCTCTTCGATCTCATGCCGTCCGGCCGCGCCGACTGGTACCCCACCAACCCCGCCTTCGAAGCCTCGGTAAAGGCGCTCGCCTAGCCGGAGCCTAACGCCAGCCAGGTTTACAGGCGAGACGGCGCGAACGAAAACGACCCGAGATGGCGAAGTATATCTTCTTCACCGGGGGCGTTGTGAGTTCGCTCGGCAAGGGCATTACCGCCGCCTCCCTCGGACGGCTCCTCAAAGCGCGCGGGCACAGCGTTTCGATCCAAAAGCTCGATCCGTACATTAACGTCGATGCGGGGACGATGAACCCGTACCAGCACGGCGAGGTCTTCGTAACCGAGGACGGGGCGGAGACCGACCTCGATCTCGGGCACTACGAGCGCTTCATCGACGAGAACCTGCAGCGCGCGAACAACGTCACGACCGGCCAGATCTATAACTCGGTGATCGAGAAGGAGCGGCGCGGCGAATATCTCGGCGCGACCGTCCAAGTGATTCCGCACATCACCAACGAGATCAAGGCGCACATCAAGCGCGTCGCCGAAGCGAGTCACGCCGAGGTCTGCATTGTCGAGGTGGGCGGGACGGTCGGCGACATCGAGTCCCTGCCGTTCCTCGAAGCGATCCGCCAGATGCGCTACGACGTGGGCGACGAGAACATCATGTACGTGCATCTCACGCTCGTGCCGCACCTGGGCGCCGCCGACGAGCTGAAGACGAAACCGACGCAGCACTCGGTCCGCGAGCTACGCGGAATCGGGATCTCGCCGGATGCGATCGTGTGCCGGACGCAGTCGGCGCTGCCGATGCCGCTCGAGCTGAAGGAGAAGATCGCGCTCTTCTGCGACGTGCCGCCGAACGCCGTCGTTCAGAACATCGACGCGCGGACGATCTATCAAGTGCCGCTCAACCTCGAGACCGAGGGCCTGGCGCAGGCCGCGGTGCGAAAGCTGAACCTGTCGGCCGCCGTACCGCAGCTGGACGACTGGGTCGGCATCGCGGAGCGCATGCTCCATCCTCGCCGGCACGTGACGATCGCGCTCGTTGGCAAGTACGTCGAGCTGAAGGACGCGTACATTTCGATCAACGAGGCACTGCACCACGCTGGGATCTTCCACCACGCGGCGGTGGAGATCAAGCGCGTCGACTCGGAATGGGTCGAGAACGAGGGCCTCGACGTGCTGCGCGGCGCGCACGGCGTCGTGGTCGCGCCGGGCTTCGGTGCGCGCGGCGTCAAGGGTAAGCTGCGCGCCATCGAATACGTGCGCGAGCGGAAGATACCGTTCTTGGGCATCTGCTACGGCATGCAGTTAGCGTGCGTGGAGTTCGCGCGCAACGTCTGCGAGCTGCCCGAGGCCATGACGAGCGAGGTCGACGAGACGAGCGGCGACCCGGTGATCGACTTCATGCCGGACCAGCGCAACCTCGAGATGTACGGCGGAACGATGCGCCTCGGCACGTATGCGTGCACGCTGGAAGAGGGAAGCCAAGCCGCGCGCGCCTACGGCGAGCTCGAGATCAGCGAGCGCCATCGCCATCGTTACGAATTCAACAACCGCTACAGGCCGATCTTCGAGGAGCACGGCATGCGTTTCACGGGGCACCACGCGATCGGCAAGACGCGCCTGGTCGAGGTCATCGAGCTCCCGGTGGAGATGCATCCGTGGTTCGTGGGCACGCAGGCGCATCCCGAGTTCAAGTCGCGACCGAACCGGCCGGCGCCGCTCTATCGCGACTTCATCGGCGCGGCGCTCGCGCACGAGCAGCGCATCGACGGCCGCGCAGGAATCGCCGAGGCGTCCTGGACCCAAGCCTAATCACCGCCGTCGTGCTCACGCGCGACGAGGAGCGCAATCTGCCGCGCGCGCTCACGAGTTTGCCGCGCGGCGTGAAACTTCTCGTGCTCGACGCCTGCTCCGACGATCACACCGTACAGTTCGCCCGCGCGGCCGGCGCGACGGTCGTGCAGCGTGAGTGGACGGACTTCGTCGAGGCGCGCCGCTTCGCGCTCGCGCAGGTTGAAACGCCGTGGACGCTGATGCTGGATGCCGACGAGGCGCTCGACGACGTCCTGCGCGATGCGATCGTCGCCGCGTTCCCCGAGCGCGACGGCTACCGCATGAAACGCACGACATACTTCTGCGGCAAGCCGATGCGTATCTGGCGCGACGAGCCGCTGCTGCGCCTGTTCCGCACCGATCGCGTCACGCTAAGCGCGCACCCCGCCGCGGCCGGCTTCGCGCCGGTCCACGAGGCATGGTCCTCCGGCGGCGAGCTCGGCGACCTCGCCGGCACGCTGCTGCACTACTCGTATCCGGACGTGGCGACGTACCGCCAGAAATACGATCTCTACACGGAGCTGGAGGCACAGAACATCCGCGGCGCCGCAGGGGCCTCCTTGCTAGCGTGCGCGGCGGCGGTCCCGCGCCTGACGTGGCTGCTGCTGGCGCGTGGCGCGCTGCTCGACGGTCCGCGCGGCTGGTACGTAGCGTATCGTTCGGCGCTGTACCCGGCGGTCGCCGCTTGGAAAGCGCTGCTGCGATGACGCTCGCGCGCGTCGGACTCGATGCGCGCCTGACGCGCCAGATGTCGATCGGCATGAAGACCTACGCGCGCGAGCTCGTCGTGCGCCTGCCGCGAACCGCGCCCGAGTACTCGTACGTCGCGCTTTCGGAGGGCGGCAACTTCGGTTGGAGCGAGCAGGTGCGGCTGCCGTCGGCGATACGGTGTGCGCGGCTGGACGTCGTGCATTTCCTCTCGCAATACGTGCCGTTGATGCTGCCGCCACGCTTCGTCATCACGATCCACGACCTGATCCATTTGCGTTTTCCACAATACTTTAAGGCGAAGGTGGGCCCGTATTACCAGACCGTCGTACGGCGCGCGTGCGCGCGTGCCGCGCGCGTCATCACCGACGATGCGCGCACGGTCGACGATCTTGCGGAACTCTTGGGCGTCGACCGCGCGAAGGTGCGCGTGATACCGCTCGGCGTCGCGGAGAGTTTTTTGGAGCCGGTGGACCCTTTCGCGGGAGAGCGGCCGTTCTGCTGTACGTCGGCAATCACCGCGAGCACAAGGATCTGACGACGCTGTTTGACGCGTGGTCGGCCCTAGCACAACGGTGGAACGTAGATCTCTACGTAACCGGATCGGACGATTTCGGCGGCGCGCTGCAGCGGCGGAGTACGCCCGCGCGCACGATCGTCGCGTTGGGCAACGTCCCGGCGGAGCGACTCGCGAGCTATTATGCGGGTGCGCGGGCGCTCGTGCAGCCTGCGCTGCGCGAGGGTTTCGGGTTGCCGATGCTGGAAGCGATGGCTGCGGGCTGTCCCGTGATCGCGTGCCGCGACGCTGTGCCGCGGCCGCTGGAGGAGGCGGCGCGGACGTTTCCGGCCCGGGACTCGGGCGCGCTGCGGGTCGAGCTGGAAGCACTGCTGTCCGACGAGGGGACGCGTGCGCGCGCAATCAACTCAGGAAGGGGGGTGGCGCGCCGGCTCACTTGGGACCGGTGTGCGCGCGCTACCGCCGACGTCTATCGCGAGGTTTTGGAGCAACGATGAAATCGACCGTCGTGCTGAGCGTAGCCGCGGGGCTGCTGCTGGGGACAACCCCCGCGCCGGCGCCGCGGCCGATCGCGATCGTGATCAACGGCGACACACTTTCACTTCAGCCGCCTCCGCGATACGACCACGGCATCCTCTTTGTTCCGGTACGCCGCACGCTGGAAGCGCTCGGCCTTTCGTTCGACCGTTCCGGGAATCGCATCACGACGCAAGTGGGATCGAAGACCGTCACTCTCGTGCTGGACAGCCGCGTCGCCGAGGTCGATGGGGGCCGCTTACAGCTCGAAGCGCCGCCCATGGAGGTGGCGAGTGTCCTCTACGCGCCGCTGCGCTTCTTCACGGACGTGCTCGGTGCGCAAGCACACGTCGACCGCAAAGCCAACGCGGTGATCATCGTCGCCCAGCTGGTGGGGCGCTCCGCCAACGGCCTCGTCTCGACCGGCAACGGCTACGAGCGATTCGGCACCGTCGCCGCGGTCGACGTGCTCTCCGATCCGCCCACGCTCACGCTTGGCTACGGCGGCGGCGTCAAGACGATCCCGATTGGCGCCAACGCAATCGTGGAGGTCGAAGACGTCAACGTCAACGTCACGTCGCCGGGTGAGCTGGGCGACGTTCGGCCCGGCGACTTCGCCCGAGTGGAGATGCGCAAGGACGGACACGTCGAGCGTCTCGTCGACGAATACGGCTCGCGTAATGGTCACATCGTCGCGATCGCCGGAAACGAGTTCGTCTTGGAGGACGGCCAAGTCATAGGAGCCGGCCGCACGACCGAGATCTCATTGAACGGCAAAGCCGCGTCGATCAGCGACCTGCGGCCCAACGATCAGGTCACCGTTCGCTATAACGTCGAGACGAACGAGGTGCGTGAGATATTGGCCGGGCGAAGCACGACGGTTGGCTCCGGCGCCGCGATCGGCGCCGTGGGCATCACGAGCGTCGAGAGCGACGCGAGCCGTCCGCTGCGCGCCGGCGATACGATCCACGTCACGCTCCACGGAACACCGCACGGCTCAGCCACCTTCGACATCGGCTCGGATGTCGCGAACCAGGCGATGCAGGAACGCATGCCGAGCGTGTACGTCGGGAGCTATACGATACCGCAAGGCGCGAACTTCGATGACGTCGCCCTGATCGGACGCCTCTCGTCGGGGAACTCGACCGCCGAGGCGGCCGCGCCGCGCACGGTCTCCGCATCGAGCGTCCCGCCCGGAATCGCGGACTTCGCGCCCGACGCGAACGCGACGGTGAACACGAGCCGGCCCGCGGTGTACGCGAGCTTTGCGGCCGACGCCGTCGGCGTGAATCCGTCGAGCGTGCTGCTCTGGATCAACGGACGCGACGTGACTTCGGAGTGCGTGCGCACGGCACAGTTCGTTCAGTACCTTCCGTCGTACGCCTATCCCGACGGCCCGATCCATGTGACGGTGCGCGTGGCCGACCAGGCCGGCAACACAACGACCAAGTCGTGGAGCTTCTGGATCCGGTCGCGCTAATGGACGACTGCATTTTCTGCAAGATTGCCGCAGGCAATCTGCCGGCGAAAACGGTTCATCGAGACGACTGCGTCGTCGCGATCGAAGATCTCAATCCACAGGCGCCGACGCACCTCCTGGTGATGCCGATTCGGCACCATGCGAACGTAAAAGAACTCGTGGCGCTCGATAGTGCGCTTGCCGCGCGCTTGCTGGAGATCGCCGCGAAACTGGGCACCGAGCGTGGCGGAGAGGCGGGATTCCGGCTCGTGGTCAACACGGGTCGCGACGGCGGGCAAACCGTCGATCACGCACACGTGCACGTGTTGGCCGGGCGGCGCATGGAGTGGCCGCCCGGCTGAAGTTTGACGCTGCCGCGGACGCTGTGCTACTATCGAAAGTGGCCCTGTGGGGCCTAATTTTCGTATTTGCGTCGATGCGCGGCGCGGCGAAAGGGGGTGGATTACATGGAAGTTCGCATCGCTCCGGGAGAGACGATCGAGAGCGCATTGCGTCGCTTCAAGAAGGCCACCCAAAAGGCTGGGATTCTCGCCGAGGCGCGCAAGCACGAGCACTACGAGAAGCCGAGCGTCCGCCGCAAGAAGAAGTCGGCCGCAGCGCGCAAGCGCCGGGCATAGCACCCTAACACTCCGTGGGAAAGTTGAAAGACCGTATAGCCTCCGATCTCAAGGAGGCGATGAGAGCGCGCGACCAGCTGCGCCTCGACACGCTGCGCTCCGCGCTGTCGGGCTTCATCTACAAGCGCACCGAGAGCGGACAGGAGCTCTCCGACGCCGACGAGACCGACGTCGTGCGCCGGCTCGTCAAGCAGCGCGGCGACTCGGTCGCGGAGTTCGAAAAGGCCGGGCGCACCGACCTGGCCGACAAGGAGCGCACGGAGCGTGAAATCCTCCAGGCCTACCTGCCGCCGCAGCGCAGTCGCCGCGGACGTGCGCGCGATCGTGCAGGGCGTCGCTAGCGGAGCTGCCGCCCGAGTCGCGCAACGCCGGCGCGGTGATGAAGGTCGTGATGCCGCAGCTGCGCGGCCAGGCCGACGGCAACCTGGTCCGCCAGATCGTCACCGAGGAGCTCGCCTCGTAACTTTGGGGCTTCGCGCCCTAGGTAGCTAGTGGCATGAAGGCACTCGCCTGCGCGCCTGGGTCGGCGCGTTCTTGCTGCTGTGCGGCGTGGCGAGCCTGGCCGCGGGCAGCGCAGACCGGGCGCCCGATCGTCATCGTCCCGATCGACGGAACCGTCGACGACGGCATGGCACATCTGGTCGCAGCGATCCGTCGCGCAAGCGAATCAGGACGACGCGCGCGCGATCGTGCTCGACGTCAACAGCCCGGGCGGCCTGGTCGAGGCCGCGTTTCGCGATTCGCGACGCGATCTTTTCGGCGCAGGAGCCGGTCGTCGCGTATGTCGGCGCGCGGGCGTACTCGGCGGCGGCGCTGATCTCGCTTTCGGCCGGCCGCATCATCGATGGCGCCCGGCGCCTCCATCGGTGCGGCCGAAGCCGATTCCGGCCACCGTGAAGCATGAGATCGTCCGCGCTGCGCGGCGAGTTCGAGTCCACGGCCGAGCGCAACCACCGCGACCCCAAGATCGCAGGCGCCATGGTCGATAAGAACGTCGATCTCCCGCAGTACAAGCGCGCGGGCGCGATCCTGACGCTGAACACCGACGACGCGGTGCGCGCCGGCATCGCCGACGCAACGGCGCCGACGCTCGACGCCGCGCTGCCGCAGCTGCATCTGGCCGGCGCGCCGCGCATCACGGAATCGTTCACGTGGGGCGAGCAGCTCGCGCGCTTTGCGACCGATCCGGTCGTGAGCGGCCTGCTGCTGACGCTTGGCATGCTGGGCCTACTGATCGAGATGCAGACGCTGCACGGAATCGCCGGCCTCATCGGCATCGGCGCGCTCGGCCTATTCTTCGGAAGCCACATCTACGCCGGATTCTCCAACGGCTTCGTCGCCGTGCTCGCGGTGCTCGGCCTCCTGGGCATCCTGTGGGAGCTGCACGTCGTTCCGGGTCACGGCCTGCCCGGGATTCTCGGCGCCGGCGCGCTGCTGGTCGCGGCGCTGCTGGCGTTCGGGCTGCCGTTCTTCTTCGTCGGCGTCGAGACGATCGCCACGGCCATCGTGCTCACCGTCATCGCTTTCTCGCTCGCCGTGCGCGCGATGCCGCGAGAACGCTTGGGCGCACCGGCTGGCGCTGGCCGCCGCACAGGGCCCCGAATACGTGACCAGCGCCGACCTCAGCGGATCTGCGCGGCCTCACGCGGAACCGCCGTGAGCTATCTGCGCCCCGCGGGCATCGCGTCGATCGATGGGCGTCGCGTCGACGTGCTGACCGAGGGCGAATTCATCGCGCAGGGAACACCGATCCGAGTCGTGCGAGTCGAGGGCGCGCGGATTTTCGTCGAGCCCATTCCTTTCATAGGAGTCAGAGAATGATAGCCGTCAGCGGCATCGATCGTAATCATCCTCATCATCATCGCGTTCTTCGCGTTCCTTTACTATTTCCCGATCGGCTTGTGGATCCGAACGATCGCGGCCGGCGTTCCGCTCGGAATCATCGCGCTCGTTCGGATGCGCCTGATCGGGATCCCACCGGGCGTCATCGTGACGAACTACGTGCGGGCGCGCAAGGCCGGACTGGACCTCACGGTCGATCAGATGCAGTCGCACTATCTTGCCGGCGGCAACGTCGAGAACGTGACGCTCGCGATGATCGCTGCGCAGCGCGCACAGATCCCGCTCGCCGTGGCAGCGCGCGGCCGCGATCGACCTCGCCGGTCGCAACGTGCTCGAGGCGCTGCAGATGTTCGTGAATCCGAAGGTCATCGAGACGCCGTTCTTTCAGGGCGTCGCGCAGAACGGCATCCAGCTCAACGTGAAGGCGCGCATCACCGTGCGCAGCGACCTCGATCGTTACGTCGGCGGCGCGGGCGAGCCGACCATCGTCGCTCGCGTCGGCGAAGGCGTCGTTTCCGCGGTCGGCGCCGCACATAGACCATAAAGAAGTTCTGGAATATCCCGATCGCATCAGCAAGACGGTGCTGGCGAAGGGCCTCGACGCGGGTACGGCGTTCGAGATCGTCTCGATCGACATCGCCGACGTCGACGTCGGCAAGAACATCGGCGCCGAGCTGCAGACGAGTCAGGCCGAGGCCGACCGCCGCATCGCGCAGGCGAAGGCCGCGGAGCGGCAGTACGCGGCGCTCGCGGCCGAGCAAGAGCAGAAGGCGCAGACGCAGGCCATGCGCGCCAAGGTCGTCGAGGCGGAGGCGACCGATCCCGCAGGCGATCGCGGAAGCGTTCCGCAGCGGCAACCTCGGCGTCATGGACTACTACCGCCTGAAGAACGTGCAGGCCGATACCGAGATGCGCTCGGCGATCGGAGCCTCGACGGAAACCCCGACCGACCCGCACGCGCCGCCGATCACCGGCCGCGGCAAGTAGTTCGCCGCCGTGCACGACCTCGGGACGCTCGTCTGGGTCGTGCTCATTTCGTCGGCGTCGTGAGCAGCATGATCTCGACCGTCCGCAAGCAGGCGCCAGGCGCAACGGCCGCCGCCGGGCGACCCCCTCAAGCGGCCGGTCGGCAGCGCCCGTCCGTGCCCCGCTGCCGGTCCCGCCTCCAAAGCCGCGTCCGGCCCGCGCCGGAGCCTCGGCCGCTGGCTCAGCGGCCGCCGGATGCAGCCGCGCGCCGCACGCGAGGCGCCGTTCTTCGCGGGTAAGCGGGCTCGTCCGAGCCGTGATAGCCGCGGAGGTGCTCGGAAAGCCCCGCGGGCTGCGCGACGAACACTTTCCTCGTTGACCGCCCAACGCTCCATCGATCTCCACGACCTTCCCGACCGCGTGCGGCTCTTCGGAGAGTACGACCGGAATCTCTCAGCGATAGAATCCTCGCTGGATGTGGCCGTTCATGCCGACGGCGATCGCCTGCTGCTCGCCGGCGACGATCGCCGCGGTGGCGCGGGCCGAAACGGTCGTGCGGCGAGTCCTGGAGGCCGCCGTCGGCGGCGCGCACATTACGCCCGACGACGTGGCACTCGCGCTCTCGGACGCGGCCGCGCCATCGGTTGTCGCGCACCCTGTGACGCTGCTGCGCACGCACCGCGGACGCGAGGTGCGCCCGCGCACGGCAGGTCAGCGGCGCTTCGTTCGATCGATCGAAGAGTCCACGCTCACGTTCGGCATCGGTCCCGCGGGCACCGGAAAGACGTATTTAGCGATCGTCATGGCGGTCCGCGCGCTCAAGGGGCGCGAGATCGCCCGCGTGATTCTGTCGCGACCCGCCGTCGAGGCCGGCGAGCGACTCGGCTTTCTTCCCGGCGACCTCCGGGAGAAGGTCGATCCGTATATGCGGCCGCTCTTCGATGCGCTCGCCGATCTGCTCGAGGACACTGTTGTGAACCGCTACATGGAGCGCGGGACGCTCGAGGTCGCACCGCTTGCGTATATGCGAGGCCGGACGCTCTCTGACGCATTCGTCATTCTCGACGAGGCGCAGAACGCCACCGACGATCAGCTCAAGATGTTTCTCACGCGCCTCGGAAACGGCTCGCGGATGGTCGTGACCGGAGACGTCACCCAGATCGATCTTCCCGTTGGCCAGCGCAGCGGACTCCGTGCCGCTGCCGCGCGGCTGCGCGACATCGGCGACGTGGGCGTGGTGGAGCTGGACGACAACGACGTCGTGCGGCATCCGCTGGTGGCGAAGATCGTGCGCGCCTACTGATCTATTACCGTAACGACGTGCGCCGCAGCGGCATCGACGGTCGCGCGCTCGTCGCGACCGCCAAGCGTCTCCTCGACGCCGTCGGCGAGCCGGAATCGGCGCTCTCGCTGACGCTCGTCGGCGATCCCGCGATCCGTACGCTCAACCGTGAATACCGCGGCAAGGACTGTGCGACGGACGTCCTGAGCTTCTCGTTCGAGGAAGCGGCAACGCGCCCGGCGGAGCGGCTCTTGGGCGACGTCGTGATCTCGGTAGACACGGCGCGCCGACAGGCCCGTGACTACGACGCAACGCTGCAGCGTGAGATCTACCGCCTCCTGATCCACGGCGTGTTGCATCTGATGGGGCACGATCACGTTGCGGCGCCCGAGCGCCGCGTCATGCGCAAAGAGGAGCGGCGGCTCGCGAACTCGATCGCGCTGCCCTGGCCGTACTAGGCAACCTCTGATGCAGCATCCGGTCGACGACCGCGGCAAGAAGGAGCCGCATTACCTCCCGATCGAGCGGAGCCGGCTCCTGCGATCGTTCCATCATGCGTTCGAAGGGATCATCTACGCGACGCGCACGCAGCCGAACATGCGCGTGCATTTCCTCGTTGCCGCGCTGGTGCTACTCGCGACGCTGATCCTGCGGCTCGACCGTTTCTACGTGGTCGCCACTGTCACGCTCGTCGCCCTCGTGTTGAGCCTGGAGCTGATGAATACTGCGATCGAGTCGATCGTCGACCTGCTGACCGTCGCGCATCATCCCGTTGGCCAAGACCGCCAAGGACGCAGCGGCCGGCGCCGTGTTAATCGCGGCCGTCGGCGCCGTGCTCGCGGCGTATCTGATCTTTTACCAGGGCATCATCAGCGGAGGACAGCGGGTGTTCGAGGCCGTGCAGTCGGTGCCGGCCAACGTCGCGCTGATCGCGCTCGCCGTCGTCGCGATCGCGACGATCTTCGCTAAGGCTTGGATCGGGCGCGGTTCGGCGCTGCAAGGGGGCGCCGTTTCGGGGCACGCGGCGTTGGCCTTCGCCGTGGCAACCATGCTGGCGTTCTTCTATCAGAAGCCGCTGGCCGCAATCCTCGCGTATTTCGTGGCTTTCTTGGTCGCCCAGAGCCGCGTGGAGGCGCGCATCCACCGGCCCTTTGAGGTCTTCTGGGGTGCCGTGCTGGGCACGCTCGTCGCCCTGGTGATCTACGTTCTGGTGCGCCCCCACGTTGTGCTATAATGGCGCTCACTTGAACACCGACCCCGTTCCAAGTAGCCCGGAAAGCCTGCCGTACCAGATCGTCGCGCTCGTCGTGCTGGTCATTCTGGCGGCGTTCTTCGCGGCCGCTGAGGCCGCGCTCGTTTCGATATCGCGCTTGCGCGCGCGCGCCATCGCCGAGCGGAAGGTCCGCGGCGCGCAGAACCTGGTGCCCCTGGTCGAAGACAAGAACCGCTTCCTGACCTCGATCCTGGTGGGGAACACAGTTGTGCTGCTCGCGGGGTCGTCGCTCGCGACCTACGCGGCGATCGAGATCGGATTGCCGCGCGCGGCAGTGCTGTCGACGATCGTGATGACCATCGTCTTTTTGCTTTTCGGCGAGATCATCCCCAAGACGATCGCCACCGGCGACAGCGAGCGTTGGGCCCTACGCCTGGCGCTGCCGACGGCCTACGTCTCCTTCGTCTTGGCGCCGATCGCACGCACGTTTCGGTTCCTCACGGACGTCCTCTTGCGTCTGTTCCGCATCAGACACGGGCACCACACGTACGTGACCGAAGAGGATATCCGCGCGCTCGTCAACGTCGGCGCCGAGCAGCGCGTCATCGAGGAAGAGGAACGGGAGCTGATCCATTCGGTAATGGAGTTCGGCGATACGATCGTGCGCGAGGTGATGACTCCGCGGCCCGAGATGATCGCCGTCTCGATCGACGACTCGGCGCGGCGCGTGCTGGACGTGGTGATCGCCGAGGGTTACTCGAAGCTTCCGGTCTACCAAGAGTCCAAGGACGACATTGTCGGCGTGATTCACGATCGCGAACTGCTCATCGCGCTTGCCAACGGCTCGCTGGCTCACACGAGCGTCCGGCTGCTTATGCGCCCCGCCGTCCACGTACCGGAGACGAAGAAGATCGCGGAACTGCTGCGCGAGATGCAGCGCGAGAAATTCTCGCTGGCGATTGTCGTCGACGAATACGGCGGCACGGCCGGCCTCGTCACGATGGAGGATCTGCTCGAGGAGATCGTGGGCGAGATCCGCGACGAGCACGACACAGACGAGCAGGAGCCGATCGCGGTGATCTCCGACACGGAGGCAGTCGTCGAAGCGGGCGTGAACGTCGAGGACGTCAACGCGAAGCTCGGCACGGAGCTGCCCACGGAAGATTTCGAAACCATCGGCGGCTACACGGTCGGCCTGTTCGGCCGCCTCCCTAACGAGGGCGAGGAGATCGACGCGAACGAGCACACACGGCTGCGCGTCGATCGAAAATACGGCCGGCGCATCTTGACGGTTCGCATCTACACCAACGGCAGCATCGCGCGGCCGCAGGAATCCGAGGGCTCTGACGCAGCCGCGCGCCTATAAGACGCGCGGCGTCGTCTTGCGCGGGCGGCAGCTCGGTGAGGCCGACCGCATTCTGACGCTCTTCACGCAGGAACGCGGCAAACTCGACGCCGTCGCAAAAGGCGTGCGCCGTACACGCAGCCATTTCGCGGGACGCCTCGAGTTTGCCAACGAGTGCGACTTCGTCATGCACCGCGGACGCTCGCTCGACGTCGTCGTATCGGCGGAGATCGTGCGCGCGCCCTGGACGCAGCTCGTCGAGCCGGAGCGCTACGCGGTCGCGTCGGTCGTGGCGGAGATGCTCGACGCGTTCTGCGAGCCCGACCTGGCCCTGCCGGATGTTTATGGGCTCCTCGTGGGGGCCATTGCGGCCGTCGCGGCCTCGACCGCGCCTGCGGACCTGCTGCCGCGCTTCTCGCTGCGGCTGCTCGAGATGCTCGGTCTGGCGCCCCCGCTCGAGGCTTGCGTCCAGTGCGGCTCGACGCTAGGCAACGGCCCCGCGTGGCTCGACGCGGCGGCCGGCGGCCTGCTCGACGCGGGCTGCCGCGAGCGCCGGCGCGACCTCCCCGAGCTGGCCGCGGACGATCTGGACAACCTTCGCGCCCTGGCGCGGCCCAGGGGCGGCGCGGCCGCCGCCGCGGTGCGTGCGACTCCGAGCGCATCGCGCGCGGCCGAGGAGCTGGTCGCGCATCACCTAGGACGGCGTCCCAAGGCGCTGGCCGCACTCGGCGTTTTCGAACGATGATCATGGCGCTGGACGTTGGGAGCAAACGGATCGGCGTGGCGGTGGCGGATCCGGGCTCGAGCTTCGCGCTGCCGGTTGCGACGATCGAGCGAACGAACCGGCGCGCTGATCTGGACGCGCTCAAGGGCTATCTCGACGCGTATGGCGTCGACGAGCTCGTCGTGGGCGACCCGCTGACGCTCGCCGGAGAACGCGGCATCGCGGCCCGCTCGATGGAGTCGTTCGTCGAAGCAGTGCGGGAGATCTTTCGCGGAACCATTCATCGCGTCGACGAGCGCATGACGACGGCCCAGGCCAACAAGAGCCTCATCGCGGCGGACGTTCCCGGCCGCAAACGCCGGCAAGTCGTCGATCGAGTCGCGGCCGCGCTGATCCTCGAGACGTTCCTCGCGCGGCGCCGAAACGCGCTGCAGTGAAGCTCGTGCGGCGCGTCGCGCTCGGCGCAGCCGCGTGCGCGCTCGCGCTCCTCGTGGCGGCCGGTGCGTTAGGCTACGCGCTCTACGGCGACCGTTCGCATCCCGGGGCCGCCACGCAGGTCATCGTCGCGCGCGGCTCAACCTTCGACGACATCGCGCGCCTGCTCGCCGAGGACGGAATAATCAGCAACGTGTGGACGTTTCGAGTCCTGGCCCGGCTGCGCCGGCAAGACGTCGCCGTGCGCGCGGGCGAGTACCGCTTCACGCCGCGTCAAACGCAGGACGCCGTGCTCCGCGCGCTGGTCAGCGGCGGCGCGCAGGTGGCGGCTTGGGTCGCGATCCCCGAAGGCTTCACCGCAGAGCAGATCGCGAGTCGTCTCGAAGAGTCCGGGATCGGCCCCGCGCCGCCGTACTATCGCGAGTTCATGCGCGAGACTCTGGTCGTCGCCGGCGCGCACACGAAAAACCTCGAAGGCTTTCTCTTCCCGAGCACCTACCTCGTGCCGCTCGGAGCAGGGCCCTGGCAGGCGGCGAACATGCTGACGTCCGAGTTCCTCAAAGAGCTGCCCGCGGATGCCGCGACTAGAGCACGCGCGCTGCAGGTCAGCGTGCCTCAGGCCGTCACGGTCGCGTCGCTCGTAGAGCGCGAGGCCAAGAGCGAACAGGACCGTCCGAAGATCGCCGGAGTGATTTACAACCGGCTCAGATTGGGAATGCCCCTGCAGGTCGATGCCACGATCGAATATGCATTGCCCAAGCATAAGACCGAGCTGTCGTTTTCGGACCTGAAGATCGACTCGCCGTATAACACCTACGCCCGCGCCGGCTTGCCCCCGACGCCCATCGCCAACCCGGGGCTCCCCTCGCTGGAGGCCGCGCTCCACCCAGCGAAAGGCGACGACCTGTATTACGTCTACTGCGGAAACGGTCGTCACGTGTTCGCGAAGACGCTGGCGGAGCATCAGGCCAATGTCGCCCGGTGCCTGCATTAAGGAGGCTCAGGAATGGAGCTGAGCGAGGTGCTCCACGTGCAAACGAGCGACGGCAAGTCGTACGACTTCGAGGTCGTCGGGATTTTGGAAGATCCCGATGCGGCGGCCTCGTACGCGGTGCTCTGGCACGAGGCCGCCGGTAACGGCGAGGGGCAGTTCATCGTTACGGATTCCGCAGGGAACATTCTCGAGGACGAGGAGCTGGCGCAGCGGGTGCTCGATGAGTTCCTGGATTTTGCGGAAGAGGAGCAAAAAGTAATTCGCATTCTGTTTTTGTCCGCTAACGTGGGTGTCGGTCACGTATCGGCGGCGAACGCCGTCGGCGAGGCATTGCGCGCTGCGGACCCGTCCGTTCAGACCACGGTCGTCGACTCCTATGACTATGCAGCTTTGGTCGTGTCACGGGTCGTCTCCGACGGGTATCTGCGAATGGTGAAGACGATCCCCCAGATGTATCGGTACATCTACGACCGCGCGGAGCGCGCGACCGAGGTCGGCCGCTTTCGTACGTGGGCGCATCAGTTCACCGCGGCCAACCTGCGCCCGCTGATGCTGCGCGAGCGGCCGCACGCCGTGGTCTGCACTCACGCATTTCCGAGCGGCGCGATGGCCGAGTACAAGCGCTCCTTCGCCGACTCGCCGCCGGTGGTCGCCATCGTCACGGACTTCGCGGTCCACGGTTTCTGGATCCACCAGAACATAGACCGCTACGTCGTCGCGAACGAGAGCCTGCGCGACGCGCTTACGGCGCGCGGCGTCGCGCCCGAACGGATCGGCGTGACGGGAATTCCGGTACGGCCGCAGTTTGCACCGGGCGCCGAGTCGCGCGCGGCGCTGCGCGAGCGTCTCAACCTGCCCGCCGATCGTAACGTGGCGCTGCTCATGGGGGGCGGGCTAGGGATCGCGCCGCTCGAGCGCATGCTGTCGGCGCTGCGCTCCATGCGTGCGCCGCTTGCGGCGGTCGTCGTTGCGGGTAGAAACGCTCGCATCGAGCAGCGTCTCATGCGCGTCGCCGAGAGCGTGGAGTATCCGGTGCGCGCGCTGCGCTTCGTAGAGAACGTCTACGACTACATGCACGCTGCGGACGTCCTCGTAACCAAACCGGGCGGGCTCAGTACCGCGGAGGCGCTCGTCGCGCAGGTGCCCATGGTGCTGTGCAAGCCGCTGCCGGGGCAAGAGGAGCGCAACGCACGCGTGCTGGTGGATGCCGGAGCGGCGCTGCGAACGCGGCGCATCGAGGAGCTTCCCGCGGCAATCGACGCCGTGCTGTCGGATGCCGCTCGCCGCGCGAGTATCATCGCCGCAGCGCGGCGGCTCGGGCGCCCCAACGCAGCGCGGGACGCGGCCGCGATGATCGCGGCCCTAGTGAAAGAGCGAAAGGAGATCGTCGCATGAACCTTCCCTCCTCACGCGCCTATGGCGGATGGCTCGCGCTCGTGCGCGTCCTCACCGGGCTCATCTGGCTGATCCACGGCATTCCGAAGTTCACCAACAGCGCGGCATTCATGCCGCCGTCCGGATTCATCGTCAGCTACATCCAGGAGGGCATCGGCAAGACGGCCGGACCGTATCACGACTTTCTCGTCGGCGTCGTGCAGCCCAATATCGGGATCTTCGCGGAGCTCGTGCGGCTCGGCGAAGTTTGCGTCGGAATCTCGCTCGTGCTCGGCCTCTTTACGCGGCTCGGCGGTTTCTTCGGCATCGTGCTCCCGCTGGATTACATGGCGGCGCGCGGCGCGCTGACGACGTTCACCGATTGGTCGACCGTCGACGCGTGCATGGCGCTGCTCTCCGCGATCAGCCTCGTGCTGCCGACCGGCCGCGTGGCGGGCCTAGACGCATTCTTCACGCGCCGGCGCGCCAAGACCGCGGTGGTTCCGGAGGTGGTACCCGAGCGGCCCCTGGACCGCCCAACGGCGCCGCCGTAGACGGTCGCGCTAGGTTCCGCAGCCGCGAGCGTGGTATAGTTTGGACCGCTTCGGGAGAGATGGCCGAGCGGCTGAAGGCGGCGGTTTGCTAAACCGTTATACGGTGTAAAGTCGTATCGAGGGTTCGAATCCCTCTCTCTCCGAAGGAACAGAAGAGAAAGGTGCGCGGTCGTAGCTCAATTGGATAGAGCAACAGGCTACGAACTTGTAGGTTGGGGGTTCGAGTCCCTCCGACCGCGATTTCCTTATCCAACTGCTATTGCCGGAATCTTAAGCGCTGGTCTCCTGGTCGCGTGCGCATCCGCATCGTCGAACGCCAACCCGCCTGCGCCGGGTGCCCCGCTTACGCCGGAGGCGACGAAGGTCTACCAACCGCTCGCCGTGGGCGACTACTGGAAGTTCATCTGCGCCAACAGCTTTACGATCGAGGATCGCGTCACCGGCGCCTACCACGTGCACGGACGCGTCGCGTACGCGCTCTCGCTGCAGATCCCGAGCTCGCCGAAGAAGTCGGTTCGCGTGGTGCAGCTGCTCGGCAACGATGCCAAGGGCGACACTTGGATCTATGGTTATCTCGTCCGCGGAAAGATCGTCTCGGTCAAGCCGACGCAGATCGTGGCGGCGAAGCCGGTGCTCAACAAACACTATGACTATCCCAACGCCAACCACGGGAAAATCAGCCGCGTCTTCGTGGGCTTCGAGTACACGAACAAGACCCGGCTCGGCACCTTCTGGGTGGCGCCGTACTTCGAGAGCGGTGGGACGCACAATTACGGCTACTCGCTCGGCCGCGGCGTGATGGAAGAAGACCACGGCCCGCACTTTAAGTACGACTGCCTGATCGAAAAGTTCGTCCTGCGATAGGCGCCCGGGCGCCGCTAGTTGCGCAGGGGCTGCAGAAATAACCGGCCCCGCGGGTAGTCGAAAACCACGGTGAAGTGGCGCAAGAAGTCCAGCCCCACGAGGATCCTGCGCCCGTTGATGAGGTCGGTATCGAGCTTGCAGGCCATCTCGCCGTAATAGGTGATCGGGCCGATCTGGAGCGTGTCGATGTTCCCGCACTCGACGCTGCCCATGCCCGCGCGGACGCCGATGTTGCGCGCCATCCGCAGGTGATACTTGTAGAGGATGTCGGGTCCGAAGACGATCGCGCCCGGATCGCCCGTGTCGAGCATCGCTTTTACCGCGATGCTCCGGTTGAGCGTCATCGGGATCGTCGGGATCCATCCCGACGTGTCCGTGAGGACGCCCAGGCCGCTTGGATCGCCCTGCTGCGTCGCCGGATCCGCGATCGTCATCGTCTGCGCCGCAAAGTCGACGGTGACGAGCGCGCCGGCGAAGACGTCGTATCCTAGGAGGCCGTCGTAGTTCTGGCGGTCGAGCCCGCGGTAATCACGCGAGTTGAAGTCGGTGGCCTCGACGACGACGTTGGACAGCACGTTGCCGCCGATCTCGACCGTCTCGGCCCGCCGCGTGTCGGACGGCTCGGCTCCGTAGAGCCCGAGCGCCATCCCGCTACCGTTGAGCTTCGCCACCTTGGCCCGATCCGCGAACGAGCGGTTCAGGAAGATCGCGTTCGCGCCGGTGTCGACGATGAACCGGCCCTTGACGCCGTTGATCTTCGCGTCGATGAGCGCGCGCTGCGGCGTCACCGTGATCGGAATCGGCTTGGGATTCGCGAACGTCCAGGCGGCGCGGGCCGGCGGAGGATGCAAGTCGGCGTCGGTGACTGTGGCGTTCGGCTCGATCCTCGTGTAGGTGTACGTGTCGCGCGCTTTCTCGCCGATGCGAAACGAGCCGATCGTCTTTCTCTCCGGCGACACGGCGGCGTACGACAAGATGCGGACAGTCGTCTCTTCGTCGCCGCCGGGATCGATCACCGCGCGCACGTAGGCACCCGAATCCGGATCGACGTCGACTTCGATGGCATCGGCATGCGGAACGTAGAGACGCAGGCTCTGCAGCTGCCTGCCTTCGACGCTCACTGGGCCGCCTATCGTGCCCTGGAGCGCTGTGGTGCCCTCGTTAAACAGCAACGCGTAGCTCAAGCGGAACTTGGCCAGGTCGCCGTAGAGCGGTGTGGTGAAGCCGTTTTGGTTGGCGCTCCAGAACACGCCGCCGGTAAAGCCGCTGTCCTCGACGGAATCGGCGCGCTTGGGAAAGACGTAGTGGTTTCGATAGACGATGCCGGCACGGTATTCGGTCGCGCGTTGCGTGACGGCGCCGTCGGCATCGAGGCGCTCGCGCGTGAGACGCAGCGTGCGGAAGGATCCGTCGCCCAACTGCCATCCAACGAATGTGCGATGTTTGGCGAGCAGCGCCGCGACGGGATTGCCGGGCGCCGCGGAGGCGCATAGCGGCACGCCGAGGCTCACGCAGGCCAGTAGCACGGCACGGCAAAACCCGCGGTGCGGCATATCCCGCGGTAGCTTCCCCGCGCCGCGGCCGCAACCATCGCAGCGCTTGTGGCCGCCCGCGGGTCCTGATATACTGCGGTGTCGAAACCGCGTAAGTGGGCCGCGGCTCGGTAGCTCAGTGGTAGAGCAGGGGACTCATAAGCCCTTGGTCGTAGGTTCAAGTCCTACCCGAGCCAAAACGCAAAGGGTTAAGGTGTCATTTCATGTCGACGATTCCGTGCGATTTCTGCCCCCACCCCGTCGACCGGGGACAGATGGAGGAAATCGAGATCTCGCACTACGTGCCGGATAGCTCCGGCGAAGATCTCGCATACGCGAGGACGTATTTCTTTGGGCATCCGGACTGCGTGCGCAAGTTTTATCGGACGCTCGTGGATCACAAACTGGATCTCTTCAAGCACATTCCGAGCGCGGGAGCGCCGCCGGACGCGACTCGTTGAGCGCCATCGCCTGCGCCCGTAGCGTAGCTGGATAACGCACAGCCCTCCGAAGGCTGGGATCGGGGGTTCGAATCCCTCCGGGCGCGATTCGCTCTATCGTCGCAGCAGGGTCGCCCGTCGCAGATATTGATCGGCAACCGAATAGTATACGCGGACGAGATCGCCTTCGTATAAGGCCGAGGCGGCGAACGCGATGTCGGTGTCGTCGCCTTTAGGAGACGGGGGGACGATCAGCGGCTCGGCGCAGCGCTCCAGCACGCGCGCAAAATCGGCATCGAAGCAAATCCATCCGATGCGCCACTTCGCGTCGGGCGTCGCGCCGTTGTAGAACATCACCGGAGTCCCGTCCACGCTCACCGCAGGCCCCGTGCTGAGGTGCCAGGAGTCCCAGCTCGCCGGCCTCCGCGTAAAGGGCGGCGCGCCGACGCGCCACGGCCCATCCACGCGCTCCGAAACGGCGAGGCCGATGCACGAAGCACCGCCGTTCGCGTACTCGAAGAAGAGGCGCCAGGTCTTGTCGCCGGTCTGCGCGATTTCGGCCTCTTTCGGGTTCAGTAGATCCGGGCTCGACGACAGCGCGACGCCGCGTTTGACGAGATGCGACGCGTCCGGCCCCGAAGCGAGCATCAGGCAGCCGCTGCGCTCCGCCTGATTCCAGCCGGTGTAATACACGTGAGTGGCGCCCGAGGCGATCGCCACCGTCGGGTCTTCGCAGCCGTCGCGATCCTCCGGTTCCGGTCCGGGTGCGATGGCCGGCGCGCCATCCATGTGGAAGAGGAGCCCATCCTCCGATCGCCCGTGATAGAGGCGCGCGATCTTCTGCGCTGCGTCGTCCGAGAAAGGGACGGCGCGAAGCATGACTTCGAAGCCGCCGGCCGCGTGCCAGACGAAAGGGCTCAGCTGATAGGACGACGCGAGCGGTTCTCCGGCATGCACGCGCACCGCCTCGTCTGCAATTACTTCGAACCGTAGGCCTTTCACCGCTAGTGGCGGAGAGGGTGAGATTCGAACTCACGGAACGCTGTTAACGTTCGCCCGCTTTCGAGGCGGGTGCCTTCAACCACTCGACCACCTCTCCGCGGGTATTCTTTTAGGACTCGGAGGCGATATCTTTTTTCGCCTCGCGCGCGCGGCGAGCTTGGAAGAATCGCTGCAGCTGTTGGGCGGCCTCGGCCTCGAGAACGCCGGCCGTGACTTCGAGGCGGTGATTCGTGCGCGGCGAGCGCAGGATATCGAAGGCGCCGCCGTCGGCGCCGCCCTTGGGATCGCGGGCTCCGTAGACGAGCCGCGCGATGCGTGCGGCTATCAGCGCGCCTGCGCACATCACGCAGGGTTCCTTAGTGACATACATCGTGGCGCGCGACAGACGCCACGCGTCGAGACGGTGAGCCGCCTCGCGCAGGAGCAGCATCTCGGCGTGGGCCGTGGGATCGCGCCGCGCTTCCTTCTCGTTCTTGGCTTCCAGTCGCAGGTCGCCGCACATCAGCACCGCGCCGATCGGGACGTCGCCGGCGGCCGCAGCTGCTTCGGCGAGCTCGAGCGCGCGGCGCAGGTTGGCTTCGTCGTCTAGGGCGGGCAGCCCGCGTCCATCCACTTTGAGAACAGCGCAAGCTGCTCCACCGACCAGTACGGGCCGTTCGGCGGCATCTGCGGCTGCGCGTCGCCGTTCAAGAACTTCAGGACGTTATCGGCGTTTGCGCGCTGCGACATGTACGCGTAGTCGTCGAGCGGCACGCCGAGGCCCTTCATATGTTCGACGTCTATGTCGCGAAACAGCGGCCGGATGTCGGCCGCGAAAGATACTGCTTTTTCGTCTGCCATGGCGGGGGCTACATTGACAAGGTGACCGAAACCTCCGTGGCAGCTAGGCAGCGCGCGGCAGGTGGACCGTGAAGCGCGAGCCGCTTGGGCTCGTGTCCAGCGAGATCGTGCCGTTGGCGCGTTCGACGGCGCGCTTCACGATTGCGAGGCCGAGTCCGGAACCGGACACGTCGCGCTGCGTTCCGCGATAGAAACGATCGAAGATGCGAGCGGCGTCGGTCGATGGGATTCCCGGGCCCTGGTCGGCGACCTCGATTACGGCCTGCGCGTCCTCGCCGCGGACGCGCACCGCGATCTCGCCGAGTCCGTATTTTACGGCGTTATCCGCGAGGTTGGTCACGACGTATCCGAGCTCGGTCGGATCGATGAGCGCCAGGATGCCCGATTGGGTCGAGATCACAAAACGGCGGTCCGGATGCGCGTCGGCGATCGGCGTCACCAAGTCCGCAACGAGCGTCCCGACGTCGATCGGCACGGCGCGCGCGATCGCCTCGGGGCTCTCCCAGCGCTCGAGCAGAATCAGCTTGTCGATCAGCGAGCCCATGATGCGGCTCTGATCGTTCATCGTGTCGAGAATGCGTTCGCGATCGGGCCCGCTCTCGATGCCGCCGCGGCGCAAGATTGCGATGAATCCCTGCACGACGGTGAGCGGCGTGCGCAGCTGATGCCCGGCGTCGGCGATGAACTGCCGCATCGACGCGTTCGCGCGGTCGCGGGCCGCGAAGGCGCGCTGCAGCTGATCGATGGCGCCGTTATATGCCGCCGCGAGCTGCCCCAGCTCGTGGCCCTCGTCGGCAGCGATCGTGTGCGGCGCCAGGTCGCCGGCGGCGAAGCGCTGCAGCGCCGCGGTAACGTCGTCGAGCGGCCGCAGCGCCTGTCGCGTGAGAACCCCGGCGATCAGGAAACCGCACGCGACGGCGATAGCCAGCGCGATCAGCAAGGGAATCAAGAACAATCGCACCGTCGAAACGAGCACGCCGTCGTTGCTGCGCACGATGACGTACAGGTCGCCGGCACGTGCGAACAGCGGTTGCAGGCCGAACGCAGTCGCCATGCCCAGGATGACCCGGGCCAGCGGACCGATCGGGCGCGGGTCGCCCGAGAGGTCGCCGCGCCGGTGGATTGTTATCGTGGGCTGCGCGTCGCCGCGGTGCGCGCGGTACACCGTGACGCGCGTGTTCGCATCCAGGAACACGATCTCGCTGCCGGCCCCGAGCAGCAGCGACCCCGCGAACGCGCCGCCCGCTCGCGCGTTGGGAAGCGATGTGCGCGATAACGCGGCCTGAAGCTGCGTGAGCGTGCCGCCGAGCTCGTTCTCTATCGTCCGGATGTAAACGCCGAACCCGAGCAACGCGCCCGCCACGATCACCGCGGCGAGCACGAGCGAAATCTCGATCGCCGCGAGCGACCGTAGGCGGCGCGCCAGACGCGTCGTCACGACGGCGTTGCCCGCAGGGAATATCCGGCGCCGCGCAGCGTCTGGATCAGCTTGACGGGTTCGCCGCTGTCGAGCTTGGCGCGGAGGAAAGAGACGTACGTCTCGACGGTGTTGGGCACGACGTCGCGATCCACGCCCCAAACCAGATCGAGCAACTCCGAACGCGTCAGCACCTGTTCAGCATGTTCCGCGAACACGCGCAGCAAGTCGAACTCGCGGGCCGAGAGCTCGATGCGCCGGTTGCCGCGATGCACGGTGCGGCTGGGCGTGTCGATGCTGAGGTCGGCGTACTCCAGCGTCTCGCGCCCTTCGATTCTCGGGCGTCGTAGCAGCGTGCGCAGGCGCGCGACGAGCTCCTCGAAATCGAACGGTTTGCCGACGTAGTCGTCGGCGCCGGCGGACAGGCCGGCGACCTTTTCGGCGATCTCGGTGCGCGCCGTGAGCATCACGACGGGCGCCGTGGTCAGCCGCCGGATCTCGGGCAGTAGCGTGAACCCGTCGGGTCCCGGCAGCATCACGTCCAGAACGAGCACGTCAGGGGCCCAGGCTTCGAGCAACGGCAATGCCGCCAGGCCCTCGCTGACGCTTCGGACCTCGAACCCGGCCCGCTCGAGTCCGTACTCGAGGAGCTCTCGCAAACCACGCTCGTCATCGATGACCAGCACGCGGGGCCGCTCACCCGCCAAGCTCATTCTCAGATTCACTCCAGGATTCGGAACCGGCGCTTTAGGTACAATCGTGCCAACCCATGAAACGAAGCGACGGCCTCTTGCGATTGTTCTGTGCGGCTTTCGCAATCCTAGCCGCGGTCGGTTGCGGACGCCGCCAAAACTCCGGGCCGGTGCGGCCGCCGTACGTCCAGACGAGCGTCGCGAGCTACGGCACGATCCAACCGGCACAACGGCTCGCCGGCATCATCGCGCCATTTCAAAACGTGGCCATTCAAAGCTCGCTCTCCGAGCCTGCCAACGCGGTCTACGTGCACGAGGGTGACTCGGTGCGCGCCGGCCAGATCCTCGCGCAGCTCGACACCTCCGACTTGCAGGCGCAGATGCAGTCGGATCTGGCCACCGCCAACAGCAATCACGCGAACACGACGCACACGGTGTTTGCGGGTTCGCTCTCGATCGCGCAGGGTCAGGATACCGTCCGAACCGACGAGGCCGCGGTCCGCCAGGCTCAGCAGACGCTCACGAACGATCAGATGAATTTGTCGCGCGATCGAAACCTGCTCGCGCAGGGCTACGTTTCGCAGCAGGCCGTCGACGCGCAGTCGACGCTGGTCCGTAACGATGAACAGGCACTGAACTCGGCCAACGCCAACCTCGCGTCGGCGCGCTCCACGGTTCAGGCGAACGGCACGCTTTCAGGCCAGGGTCTGCAGGCCGCGGCGATACACCAATCGCAGGCGCAGGAAGAAGTCGCGCTCGCCCAGGCGCAGCAGGTACGCGTGCAGATAAGCAAAGCGACCTTGACCTCTCCGATCGATGGCGTCGTCGTGAACCGGAACTTCAATCCGGGCGAGTATCCCGGAAACCGCGAGCTGTTCACGCTTCAGCAGGTCAACCCGATCTACGCGGTGCTGCACGCATCGAGCGAGCAGGTCGCGCGAATCACCGGCGGCGCCGTCGCGACGATCACTGCCCCCGACGTCGGCGGCATGCAGCGCTTCGGCGGCCGAGTCGTCGGCGTGCTCAACGAAATCAATCCGGGATCGACGGATTTCGAGGTCAAGGTGCAGCTGCCCAACCCACTCCATCGGCTGCGCCCCGGCATGGTCGTTCAGGGCACGATCGCGACGCCGCCCGTCCGCGGCGTCCGCGTGCCGACGACGGCCTTCACCGACGACAACCACGACGCGATCATGACCGTGCAGCCGGACGACAGCATCAAGACGGTCACGGTGGCGGAGGTGGGCACCGACGGAACCTCGTCGATCGTCACCGGTCTCTCGTCCGGGACGCGCGTAGTGAGCAACGGCCAGTCGAGCGTGGGCGACGGCGAAAAGGTCTCCTTCCAGCCATGAAATTCAGCCTGACCCGGCTGTTCATCCGGCGCCCCACGCTCGTCTTCGTCATCGTCGCGCTGATGACGTTCGCGGGCGTTCTCTCGACGGCGACCATCGTCAAGGAGCTCTATCCCGACGTCAGCCAGCCAACGGTGACCGTCTCCGTCTCGTACAGCGGCGCCTCGGTCACCGAGATGCGTGACAACATCGTTCAACCAATCGAGCAGAACCTGGCCGGCACGCCCGACCTTCAGACGCTCAATGCGGTGGTCCAACAAGGTGAAGCGCAGATCACGGCGATCTTCAACATCACGTCGGACACTGCGACGGACCTAGCGCTCACGAACAAGGCGATCCAGGCTGCGGAGAAATACCTGCCGACGAACATCAGCCCGCCTACGGTCAACCTGCGCGACCCGACGCAATCCGTCGTCGTAACGCTGGCGCTCTACTCGCAAAAGCTCTCGCTGTCGCGGCTGGCGATGTACGCCACCAACGTAATCGCGCCGCAGATGGAGCAAGTGCCGGACATTTCCTTCGTCAACGTCGGCGGGATCGTCACGCCCGCATACGAGGTCGTGGTCGACCCGGTGCGGCTCGCGGCCGCGAACCTCACGCTCGACGACGTCATCAACACGCTGCAGTTGGACAATCAGCGTGTACCCGGCGGCTTCGCGTACGAGCCGAATCGCCAGACGACGATCGACATCCGCGGCGACATCCAGAGCCTTGACACGGTCCGCGACCTGGCGATCGTGCCGGCGGGCGGCGCCGGGCCGTCAACCGCGACGAGCCAGACCTCCACCGGCGCGCAGGTTGAGAACTATCGCGGCGGCGTCGGGGCGCTTGCCGGCGTCGTCAACCCGTGGACCGCGGCGAACTCCGTCGTTCGGGTCGGCGACGTCGCCACCGTCTCGGAAGGCTACGAGCCGCGGCTGCAATACGCCCACATCAGCGGCAAGCCCGGGCTCTTCATGCAGGTCCAGAAGGCCGCCACCGGCAGCGAGGTCGACGCGTCGAACAACATCCTGCGCGCCCTCCCTCGGATCGAGGCGCAGTTTCCGGAAATCAGCTTCCGGGTCATCAACGTTCAGTCCAAGTTCACCGGTCAGCAGATCGCCATCGTGACGCGCACGCTGATGGAAGCGATCCTGCTCACCGGCATCGCGATGATCTTCTTCCTGCGCTCGTGGCGCAGCGCGATCGTGGTGTGCATCGCCATTCCGACGTCACTCGCGATCGCGATCACGGTGATGAAGCTGACGCACCTGACGATCGACACGATCTCGCTGCTCGGTATGTCGCTGGTGATCGGCATACTGGTGGACGACTCGACCGTCGTCTTGGAGAACATCGAGCGCCACTACACCGAGCTGAAGGCCGACCGCGAGGAGGCCGCCGTCCGCGGCCGAGAGGAGATCGGCGCGGCCGCGGTCGTGATCACGCTGGTCGACGTGGTAGTGTTCTTCCCGATTGCGTTCATTGGGGGCCAGGTCGGCCGGCAGATCGCGGAGTTCGCGATCGTCGTCGTGATCTCGACGCTCACCTCGCTCTTCGTGTCGTTCACGATCACGCCGACTCTGGCCGGCCTCTGGGCGCTGCGCTCGAAGTGGAAGCCCTGGCCCGTCGTCGAGTGGTTCGGACGCAAATTCGACGACACGCGCACCTGGTACACCGAGCGTGCGCTCCCGTGGAGCATGGCGCACGGCCGGCTCGTCGCGCTCTTCTGCGCCGGGACGTTCGGGCTGGCTCTGGCTATGGTCGCCTTCGGGGCGGTCGGTGAGGAGTTCATCCCGCGAGTCGACCGCGGTGAGCTTTACGTTCAGCTGATCTATCCCATCGGCACGCCGATTGCGACCGTGGAGAAAGGTACGTTCGCGCTCGAGCGCAAGATGCTCGACACGCCCGACATCTTCGCAAACACGGCAGTGGCCGGCGCGTACGCCGCCTCGTTTGGCGGCTTCGTATCCCAGAGCAACGTCGGTCAGGTTCACGTCTGGCTGAAGGACGACCGCAAACATGCGACGAGTTACAGGGTGCAGCAGTTCCAGAAGATCGTCGATCGCAACATCCCGACCGGCGTGCACGCCGTCGTCGTGCCTGCCACCTCGACGCAAGGCGGCAACTCGCAGCCGATCGACGTCCTCGTGACCGATGTGACCGGCGGCGATCCGACGCGGTACGCGCAGCAGGTGTTTCAATTGCTTCAGCGCGTGCCGGGCGCGACCAGCGTCAACAGTACGGGCACGCAGCTCGCGCCGGAGATCTCTATTCAGTTCGACCGCGAGAAGGCTCAGGCGCTCGGCGTCGATCTCGGGCAAGCGGCTCAGGCCGCCGGCGCGGCGTTCGGCGGCAACGTCGCGACGCAGTTCGAGACGACCTCGGGACTCGAGCAGGTTCAAGTCATCTATCCGGAATCGTACCAGACCAACCTCAATGTACTGAAGTCCGTGGCGGTGCGCTCGTCGTCCGGCAACCTCGTATACCTCAGCGATATCGCGCGTTTCGTCTCAACGCCGACGGCGCCGCTCATTACGCGAACGGATCGCAACAACGTCATCCACGTGGATGCAAACTACGCCGGCAACTCGTCGCTCTCGGCGGTCGAGCGCGGCCTGGCCAAGCGCCTCCCGTCGCTGCACCTGCCGCCCAACATCGCCGTGCGGCCGGCGCCGCTCGGCCAGCAGGACTTCATGCATCAGACGCTGGTGGGCATGGGACTCTCGATGATCGTGTCGGTGATTCTCGTCTACCTGCTGATGGTCGCGCTCTACAACAGCTACGTTTCGCCGTTCATCATCATCTTCTCGGTTCCGGTGGCGGCCATCGGGGCGATCGGTGCCCTCTGGCTGACGCACAACACACTCAATCTCTTCTCGCTAATCGGCACCATCCTCCTGATCGGGATCGCGACGAAGAACGGAATATTGTTGGTCGACTACGCCAACACGCTGCGAAGCCGCGGCCTGGATAAGCTATCCGCGATCATGCAGAGCGCGCACACGCGATTTAGGCCGATCATCATGACCAGCTTCTCGGTGATGGCGGGGAACTTGGCGCTCGCGCTCGCGCTGGACCCGGGCGCCGCGTCGCGCTCGAGCCTCGGCATCGTCGTGATCGGCGGCGTCTTCAGCTCGCTCGTGCTGACGCTCGTGCTGATCCCCAACGTGTACGTGTGGCTCGCCCCGCGCGACACGGCGACTAAGGAGTGGGCGTCGCCTCCGGCGTGGGAGTTCCCGCCAGGCGGGCGTCGGGAGCCTGTGCCGGAAACGCGATATCGCTGAACGTCACGTCGGCGATCACCTTGAAGGTGAGAAATGCCGCGTGCTGCGTCGCGCTGAAGCGCCCGTGCACAACTACCCAGTGACCGCCGATCACCGCATAGTCGAGATCGATCACCTCGTCTCCGCCCACCACGCGCATCTCGATCTTGGAGGGTAAGCGCGTGGCGGCGTCCTCCACGATCTCGGATGGATAGAAGCCCTGCTGGACGCGCGGCGTCGGGTCGATCAGCAGGTGCAGTGCCGCGTCGGTCGAGTCGGACGCGTAACGTGCGGCCCAAAAGCTGTTGTACGGAACGACCGCGGTCACGCTCGGGTCGGCTTCGGGTAGTCTCAGAAAGAGCGAGGCCCCGCGTTGCAGCGTGATGTCGACGCGCTTGAGGTTGGCGAAGTAGCTGAACGTAAACGCCGACAGCGGATCGAAATATGCGACGACCGGGAACGCCTGGCCCGTGCGATAACCGCCGTTCGGCAGGTCCTGCATGACGGCGTAGTCGTCGGCCACCCGCACCGCGATCGAGCGGTTGATGTCCTGCGTCCGTCCCATGGTCGGCGCCATGACATGGGTCCGCTCAACGTAGGTCATGTAAGCCGGCGGGTTGGCGTTGTAGTACGCGCTGGTCCGGTTGATCAGAATCGCAAAGGCGAGATCCGGCGTCATCATCGCGGCGGTGAGTGTGACACAATACTAGCTTCGCCGGAGGGAAGGAAAGTACCGGTGCGTTAACTTCGCCTGCGATGGCGTTAGACATCGACGAAACCCTGGCCGGGCGTGTCGTGGAGCTGCGGCGAGCCATACATCGGCGCCCCGAGCTCGGCTTCGAAGAACACGCGACCGCCGCGCTGATCGAGCGAGAGCTCGACGCCCTGCAGATCCGCCATCGGCGCGTGGCGCAGACCGGCGTGATCGGCTATGTCGAGGGCGGCGCTCCCGCAAGGGCGGTCGCGTTGCGAGCCGACATGGACGCATTGCCGATTGCCGAGCGCAGCGGCCTGGCCTTCGCGTCGGAGGTCGACGGCAAGATGCACGCGTGCGGTCACGACGCGCACACCGCGATGCTGCTCGGCGCGGCCCGCGTGCTCGCAGCAATGCGGCCGACGCTGCGCGGCACGGTCGTGCTGCTCTTTCAGCCGGCGGAAGAAGGGCCGGGCGGAGCACTCCCGATGATCGAAGAGGGGGCGCTCGACGCGCCATCCGTCGACGCGATCGCGATGCTCCACGTCGACACGCGCCTCGACGTCGGAACCATCGGCATCGCGCCCGGGCCGGTGAGCGCCGCGACCGACGAGCTCTACCTCACGGTGCGCGGACGCGGCGGCCACGGCGGCCATCCGCACACCGCGGTCGACGCGCTGCCCGCGGCGGCTGCGATCGTGCTCGCCCTGCAGAACGTCGTCGCGCGCGAGACCGATCCCCTAGCGAGCGCCGTCGTAACGATCGGCACGATCGCCGGCGGCTATCGCAGCAACGTCATCGCGGACGAGATCTCGCTGAGCGGCACGCTGCGCTCGCACGACGCGGTCGTGCGCGAGGCCCTGATCGAAAAGGTGCGTCGCATCGTCGCCGGCATAGCCGCCGCGTATAGCGTCCACAGCGAGGTGCGCATTGTCCGGGGGTATCCGGCGGTGATCAACGACGCGGCGCTCGCCGCGGACTTCACGGAGTTCGTTCGCGAGCGAAGCTCGCTGCGCGTAGAGGCGCCGGACGCGACCATGGGCGGGGAAGACTTCGCGTACTTCGCGCAGCGCGTCCCCGCGCTCTTGATGCGCCTCGGCGTGCGCAGCGAGTCGGCCGGCGCCGTCCATCCCGGGCACAGCGCACTGTTTCGCATCGACGAGGCGGCACTGCCCATGGGCGTCGAGACGCTCGTGCTCTTTGCGCTGTTTGCGCAGGATTCCGGCGGTTTCGACTCGGATTAGAACGGGCGATATGGCTATCGCCGACGACGTATTTGCGCCAGGTCTTCCAACGCACGGCTCGAGCTTGGACGTGGACTGCTCCGCGGAGGATGCCTTCGCGCTGCTCTGCGCCGTGGAGAAGTGGCCCGTGTGGCTATCGTTCCTGCGCAGCGCGCGCCGCGTCAGCTCCGAACCACTCGACGTGGGCAGCGAGGTCGTGATCCGGTCAGGGCTTCCGGGCAACGAAGAGGAGCTCTACGAAGTCGACGATCTCGTCGCCAGCTACCGGCTCTCGCTCGTCGGCGCGTACTCGGTGCGCAGACGCATCGATTTTCGGATCGAGCGGCGGACGTCGTGCACTCGGATTCACGTGCGGCTTGCCTACCCGGCGTATCACGGGCGGTTCGGGCTGCTGCTCGACCGCTGGCAGCGCGGACGCAGGCTGGCGAGCGCACTCGACGATTCCCTGATCCACTTCAAGGGTCTGGTCGAGTACCGGCGGGACGCGCCGGTTCTGGCGGATTTCTAGTCCAACAGCACGCGCTGGCAGTCATTGACCGAGAGTGCTAAGGGGGCTATACTCTGACCATGCCGCTCTATGATTATGCCTGCACGCGCTGCGGCCGGATCCACGAGGTGCGGCACGGCTTCGACGAGACCCACGATGCCCCGTGCCCAAGCTGCGGCGCCGCTCTGCGCAGGGTGTTTAATGCCGCACCCGTGCTCTTCAAGGGCTCGGGATTTTATGTGACGGACTCTCGGGGATCGAGCGCCGGCGGCAAGCCCGAAAAGGCCGAGAAGCCCGAAAAGGCCGAGAAGTCTGAAAAGCCCGCGTCGGGCGATAAGAGCGACAAGCCGGCCAAGGCGGCCTCCGAATCGGCGGCCTAGGAGTTCCTACGCCCGAAGGCGGTCCAGGGCCGTCAGGAACCCCGGGAAGCTGACGTCCAGGCTGGCATCGTCGTCGATGGCCAGCGGCCCCGCGGCGCAGCCGAGCGCGGCTGCCGCCATGGCGATGCGGTGATCACCCTGCGTCTCGATGAGGCCGCCCGTGGACGCGGGTTTGTCACCGGCGATCGCGAGCCGATGCCGCTCAAAAGACGCGCGGATGCCGACGGCATTCAGCAGCCGCTCGATGGCCGCGAGCCGATCGGACTCCTTGGTGCGCAGGTCGGCGACCCCGTCGATCGTCGTCGTGCCCGAGGCGAACGCCGCGGCAATGGCCAGGAGCGGGATCTCGTCGACGGCGCGTAGCGCGACCTCCGCACCGATTCCCGCCGCGCGCAGCGCGCGGTATTCGACGGCGACGTCGGCGACGGGCTCGCCGCAGTGCATGCGTTCGTTGCGGAACTCGATGCTCGCGCCCATTGAACGCAGCGCGTCGATCAGGCCGGTGCGAGTGTGGTTAACGCCCACGTCGGTGACGACGATCGCGCTCCCCGGCGTGATCGCCGCGGCCGCGATGAAGAATGCGGCGCCCGAGATGTCGCCGGCGACCTCCACGGCGCGACTCACGAGCTCGGCCCGGTTCAGTGCCGCGCTGCGGGCGTTCCACTCGATCTCAGCCCCGAGGTAGCACAGGAGCCGCTCCGTGTGATCGCGCGAGCCGCGATCTCCCTCGATCCGCACGGGGACGCCCGCAAACAGTCCGGCAAGCAGGAGCGCGGATTTGACCTGCGCGGAGGGCGCGAGGAGGATAAACCGGCGCGTCTCGACGGTCGGAACGCCGGACAACTCGAGCGGGAGGCGGCCGTTGGAGGTCCGGATCGTCGCGCCGAAGGCGCGCAGCTGTGCCGCGACGGGCTCCATTGGACGGCGCCGCAGCGATGCGTCGCCGTCGAATCGGGCAGCCACGTTCGCACCGCTGCAGGCGCCGAGGAGCATCCTGGCGGTCGAACCGGAGTTCATGCAATCGAGCGTTTCGGCCGGCGATCGCCACGCCCGGGGGCGCACCACGACGTCGGCGCCGTCTCCGTCGATGCGGGTGCCGAGCGCGTTGAGCGCTTGGCGCGTCGCGCGGACATCGCGGCCCGGATTGAGATGCGCGATACGCAACGGCTCGGTGCACCGGGCGCCCACGATCAATGCCCGGTGCGAAATCGACTTGTCGCCGGGGACGCCGACGGTACCGCGCAGCGGACCGGGATGAAAGGTCGCGAGCTTGCCGGGCATGAGCGGATTAGCTTTCGACAAGGAGTCCATCATCATTTCGTAGCAAGCAGCGCGAAGCGATTTAGCACGATCACAGCCCGCTTTTTCAGACGAAAGGAACCGATGAACAAACTAGATTTGGTGCGCTCGGCGGTCGATCGGCTCGAGCTCTCGCGTAGGGATGCGGTCGCATTGATCGACGGCGTTTTCGACGACATTCAGGCGGCGGTGATGTCAGGCGAGCCGGTCAAGATCCCGGGCTTTGGCCAGTTCAAGGTTCGCGATCGCGCCGCGCGCATGGCGCGCAATCCGGCGACAGGCGAGCAGGTAAAAGTGCCCGCAAAGCGCGTCTTCAAGTTCTTGCCGGCCAAGGCGCTCAAAGAAGCCGTCATGTCTAAGCGCGGCGGGCGCGGAACGGCTCGCAAGAAGGCCGCATCAAAAGCGACGGCGCGGAAGGCTCCGGCGGCGAGAAAGGCCGCTGGGCGGAAGAAGCGCTAGAACTTTTCTGTTTCCCCGGACGTTATCACTGCGCGCGGCGCCCGTGGCGAAGGGCTCGCAGTGTCCCACGCTACTTTCGACGAGGAGTCATCATGCGACGTTTAGGAATTCTTCTATCGGCGCTCGTCCCGGCGGTTCTGATCGCCGGGTGCAGCGGCAACGCGGGCGCGCCGATCGCAAACTCGCCCAGCACGTCGACGGTCCCATTCGATCGCTCGACCGGGATAGACGCTGGCGCACGACTGTTTCACTTCCGGCATACGCCGGCATATCCGCCGCCGCGGCGCCATCGCATCACGGCGGCTGAGCGTGCCCGAGCCCTCGCGGGCGGCTGGACCCCGGTCACGCAAAAGGCGCCGTGGACGAACGGCCCCGGCACGATGCTCCAGATGACCAACGGGACCGTGATGGTCTCGGATTTTTGCACGAGCAACTGGTACGCGCTCGCGCCCGATCAGAACGGCAGCTACCTCAACGGCACCTGGACCAAGATGGGCTCGATGCCGTCAAACTACGGGCCGCTCTACTTCGGATCGGCGGTTCTTGCCGATGGCAAGCTGATCGTCAACGGCGGCGAGTATAACTTCTGCAACTCAGCCGAAACGAACCTCGGTGCAATCTACGATCCGACGACGAATGCGTGGACCGCGGTGACCGGGCCCAGCGGCTGGAGCCAGATCGGCGACGCCTCGAGTGTCGTCCTTGCCAACGACACGTACATGCTCGGCAACTGCTGCACCGGCACTCAGGCGCTCTTGAACGAGTCGTCGATGACCTGGACGCAGATCGGCAGCGGCAAGCACGACGCCAACAGTGAAGAGGGCTGGACCCTTCTGCGCAACGGCAACGTCCTGACGGCGGACGTCCTCAGCGAGCCGAACTCCGAATATTACGATCCCACGACCAACAAGTGGCAGACGGCGGGCAACGTCCCGGTGAATCTCACGCAGTGCACCGAGATCGGTCCGCAAACCATGCGCCCGAATAACACGATCTGGGTCGCGGGCGCCTCGGGCCTGTCGGCGATCTATAACACCCGGACGAAGACCTGGACGCAAGGGCCGTCGTTCCCCTCGGGAATCGACACGGCGGACTCGCCGTCGTCGTTGCAGCCCAACGGCCACGTGATGACCGTGGCCAGCCCCGGCTGTTATAACAGCCCGGCGACGTTCTATATCTTCAACGGCAAGACGCTCAAGAACGTCACGGCGCCGCCGAACGCTCCCAACGACTCGAGCTACAACGTCCGGCTGCTCGTGCTGCCGACCGGCCAGATCCTAGAGGACGACGGATCTTCGGACGTCGAGATCTATACCGGCGGAACGCGCCCGTACTCCGGAATCGCGCCCACGATCACTTCCGTGCCGTCGACGCTCACACATGGAACGACCTACACGCTCCAAGGTAAGCGTCTCAATGGCTTCTCGCAGGCGAACTTCTACGGCGACGACGTTCAGGAGGCGACGAACTATCCGCTCGTGCGGATCGTGAACAACTCGACCGGGCACGTGATCTACTGCAAGACGCATAACCACAGCTACATGGGCATCGGATCGAATAAGACCGTGTCGACCATGTTCGACGTGCCGTCCGGTATCGCGACCGGCGCGAGCACGATCTACGTCGTCGTTAACGGGATCCAGTCGGCCGGCATCAGCGTGACGGTCAACTAAAACCCGGAAACTACAAGGTCCGGCATAGTGCGGCGGCGCCTTTTGGGGCGCCGCCGCTTTTAAATTTCTAGAAACTTCGTGGTTCGAGCCGACCCGCGGAATTGTTCTCGAGCTGCGAGGTTAGCGAAACTGCAAAGGCCGTAGCGTCACGCAGCCTTGCTTAAACTTTCAGCGCTTCCTCCACCGCTTGATCCTCAGACCACGTGGCGCCGTCGGCGACGAGCGCCTCCATCTCGGTGTCCGGGAGCTTCTCGCGCAGAGCCGCGAGGAGCTTGTCGTAGATCCCTTTCGCGGTGATCGTACGTTGCTGGCCAGACCGGCCGTATTGGGCGTCCACGTAACCGAGCAATCGCGCAGCTCGTTGCGCATCGTCCCCAGTCGCGGCGACGAGCGCGACACTCTCAATTGATTCCGCGACGCGTCCTTCGTTTTGTTGCTGCCATGCAAAGCGCAAGCTCTGGCGTGCCGATTCGCGGGCTCCATCGAGGTCGCCGAGCGCCACGCGGTAGGCCGCTCTGTTGCCAAGTGCGGTGGCAATGACGGTTGCATTTTTCCCACGCAACAGAATCTCGAGGGCATCGTCGACAGAACACAACGCTTGCGCAGGATGCGCATCAGCGTACTCCAGCTCCGCTAAGTTCACGAGCACGACCGCCTGGCCAAACTGCTCGCCAGAGGATCTGTAGGCTCTGAGCGCGCGCGCGTAGAGTTCACGCCCCAACGCATGATCCCCGCGGTTTCCCTCGATATCCGCCTGCATCCTAAAACAGGCCGCTATTTGGTTCTCATTCCCGAACTCGCGCCATGCCTCAAGCGCCCGCGCGTTCGCCGCACTTGCCTCGTCGAGCCGCCCCATCATGAAAAGAGCGAAGGCAACCGCGGACTGCGCATCAGCTGCACCGCGGAGGTCGCCCACCGATTCGTACAGCTGTAGGGCGCGTTCAGCCGCTTCGTAGGAACACTTGCCGGATAAAAGCCAATGGAAGGCACCATGCAGGCGCGCCGCGATGCGCGGCTGCTCGGCTTCATTCACGCTCCGTAGTGCAAGCTCGGTCCAATAGCGGCCTTCGGCGCTTAGGCCGCAGTTAAACCAGAGCGGTGAGAGCGCGCCGGCAATGGCACCTCCCAACGCATTGTCGTTTCCCTGAGTCAGAGCCCATTCCAGCGCGGCTCGATAGTTATCGAGATCGGCCCCCGCGCCGGCAGTCCACGCAAAAATGGCGCCTTTGTCAACGCCATTGCGCGCTGCCTCTACGAGCTCGTGAAAGTACTCGGCGTGACGCCGAGCAAAGCGTTCGCGATCGCCCGAGGCGCTAAGTTTCTCGAGCGCGTGGGCGGCCGTCGATTCGAGCAACCGATAGCGCTCCTGTTCACCGCTCGTGTCTACGACGACCAGCGACTTGTCGGTCAACGACGTGAGCAGATCGAAGAGGTCGGCCTCGTTGAGACCGTTATCGCCGCAGACCGCCGTAGCAGCATCCAGACCGAAGCCGCCGGCAAAGATGCCGAGGCGCGTGAAGAGTAATTGCTCCTGCGGCGTAAGCAGGTCGTAGCTCCAATCGATGGTCGCGGTCAGCGTCTTCTGGCGCGGCAGCGCGCTGCGGTTTCCTTTGTTGAGAATCTTAAAGCGTTCGTTGAGCCGCTGCGCGAGGTGGGGAATGGAGAGCACCTTCACGCGCGCGGCGGCCAGCTCGATGGCCAGCGGAATGCCGTCGAGCCGACGGCAAATCTCGGCGACGATCGGCGCATTATCGTCAGTTAGTGTAAAGCGAGTATCGGCCGACTTGGCGCGATCGACGAAAAGGGCAATGGCGCCATAGCGTACCGCCTCATCGGCCTTCAAAGCGGCAGCTTCGGCCGGAATGGGAAGCGACGGAAGCCGGTGGACCGCTTCGCCGCTGATATCGAGCCCCTGGCGCGACGTCGCTAAGATGCGAACGTCTTGAGCCGCCGCCAGTATTGCATCCGCAAGCGTAGCGGCAGGCTCTACAACGTGCTCGCAGTTGTCGAAGATCAGCAGTAGCTTTTTGCGCCTGAGCCAGGCCGGGATAGATTCGTCAACTCGACGCCCTTGCTGTTGACTCATGCCTAGTGCCTGGGCGACCACGCTCGCGACGAGCTGGGGATCGCTGATTGGAGCGAAGTCGACGAACCATACGCCGTCGGGGTACCGATCGAGCAGCTCCGCGCCGGCCTGGATCGCCAGGCGCGTCTTGCCGACGCCGCCTGAACCAACCAGCGTGAGCAGGCGATTGCGCTCAAGAAGCTCCTTGACGTCCGCGACGTCGTGTTCGCGGCCGACAAAAGATGTGCGTTGAATCGGAAGATTGTTCGGCAATGCTTCGAGCGAACGCAGCGGTGGAAACTCGCTGGGCAACCCCGCGATGCTGAGTTGCCACACGTGTTCGGGCTCGGTGAGATCTTGAAGCCGCTGCAAGCCAAGATCAACGAATGCTGCGCCATCCGACAGACCCTCGCGAGCAAGATCTCGCGTCACACCCGAGACCAATATCTGGCCTCCGTGGCCGATTGCCATGAGCCGCGCGATGCGATTAAGTGCCGGCCCAAAATAGTCGCCGTCACGCTCGACCGCTTCGCCCGTGTGGAGCGCACAGCGCACGCGCAAACCATCGACGGCTGCAAAATCTCCGGCGTTTAGCGCTCGCTGTGCGTCGAGGCACGCAGCAACGGCATCCGAAACGCGAGCAAATGCCGCGCAGAAAGCATCGCCAATAGTCTTGAAGACGTAGCCGGCGTGCGCTTCCATCGTAGTTCGGAGGAGCTCATCGTGCCGCTGGAGAGCTTCGGGCATCGCCGCGCGCTGTTGCTCCCAGCGTTTCGTGCTGCCCTCGATGTCCGAGAAGAGAAACGTCACAGTGCCAGTTGGCAGCACGCGCGAACCGGCGCTCGCTGAAGGCTGGGAGCTCGCCGTCATGAACGGGGTTTCGCCGTGTCTCCCGAGGCTCCTAACTCATGCTCACCTTGCCGATCGGCGGCCTCTGTCGTTGAAAGCTGGCTCCGGTCGAAGCCGCAGGTGTGCTCCAAGTCGGGCCGCACCGCGCTTCGTGGCCGAGCGCTTGCGCCGGCGTCAGGCCGAGCAAAAGGAGTGGTTCTTTCGAAGCCGCCTTGGACGGCCGACACCAGCGACTCAACAATCTCGACGACGGCCGACATCTACGCGCACGTTACGGACTCGCTCATGCGCGATGCGGCTGGGCGGATTGATGATGCCCTAAGCGCTGCTATCAAGGGATCCGCGGTCGCCCCGGCTGTGCGGCAGCTCAGGAGGGTACGCGGCTCGCAACAAAAAGTTGGGCTTGATGAGAAAGCAGGGAGACCGCATGAGCCTTTTGAGGTCGCTCTTCTATGCCTTTTCCGCCGCAGCGGTTGTTGGATGCGGTGCCGGATCACCAACCCTTGCGCCCGGGGCCACGACGGCATTCACCGACGCCCGGACAGCGCCTCGAGAGCGGGAACCAGCGTCGACGCTTCCCGTGGAATCGGGCGCACGGTACGCCTACGTGTCCGACACCTACGCGGGGAAGGTTTACGTCTACGCTTGGTCCGTGCCGGGCATGAAGCGCGGGACCTACCTTCGATCGTTCCGCCTCACCGAGCCGTTCGGCGGCTGCGCCGACGGCCAGGGCGATGTCTACATCACGCACTTCAACGGGGACGGCAGCGACAATGGCGATATCGTCGAGTACCGCGGTGATTCGAACCGACGGCTGCGGCGGCTCGTAGATCCCGGGAACGTTCCCTTCTCGTGCGCCATCGATCCGAAGACCGGAGACATCGCCGTTGCGAATCTGGAGGTCGCTGCGACCAGCGGCGGTGGGGGCAGCGTGCTCGTCTACCCCGGCGGCAAAGGGCACGGGATTCGGTTCGACGATCTCCCGAGCGCCGGCGGCACGTTGCAGGCGATCTACTTCGTCGCCTACGACGGCTCGGGAAAGCTGTACGCCGACGGCAGCGTAGCTCCGTGTCACGGGTTCACGTACAGCGCCGCCCCATTCGACGCGCACGTCGACGTGCTGCCGTCCTGCTGCTCTACATCTTCGGCCTTCGTCCCGGTGACGCTCAAGGGCGAGTACCTGGGCCAAGTTTTCCAATGGCCCGGGGCGTTGATTTGGGACGGGAGGCACCTCGATGTCGGCGATCGGGAAGCGACCCAAGCCGCATCGGGATCGAACTGCGCCTCGTCTCAAGGCTGCGCCTTGCTCTACGTGGCGCGCGAGGGCGGCTCTCCGACCGAGCCAACCCTGACGGAGAAGGCGCTAACGGTCTTCGATGCGGCCGGCAGCCCTTCTGGGATAAACAATGGCGACGTAGCATGGGGAGTCGGGCTCGCTGACGGCAAGAACGTGGTGCCGAGCTTTGTCTCGCCCGGTTCCGCTGTCCAGGTCTACAAGTACCCCATTGGGGGAGCTGAAATCGCCGGATGGGGGGTTCCGGGCAGCGCGCAGACCCCCGCGTTCGCGACGATCAGCCGCACCGGCCTATAAACTGAAGGGCGGGAGGCGGCAAAAGGGGACCGGCTCGCGCCGCTCCCATGTCTCGCAGCTCCCTTCCTCAGAGCACCAACCCGCTGACCTTCATCTGATCGAGCCGGTGAGAATAAGGACTACCAGGTTTTGTTGAGGTGGGGTGCTTTAGCTCGAGAGATATACTCGGAACTGGTGCCCCAATACTGCGCGCCCGTATTCCTGGTCGCGTAGGGCTGTTTTTGTCCGGGTTTGCGCTCCAGAACGGCGTCCAGATTTTTGCTGAAGACGATCGTCGCGTTGGCGTTTGCCGAGGCAACGCACCGGTATCCGCATGCCTTTATTCTAGATTTCGATCGTCCCGTCGCGATGGTGGATGAGCGCGACGACCATTCCTGTATTGGAATCGCTTGGGTTGGATCTCTCACTTTTAAAGTAGTGGGTCATCCGCTTCCCTAGGGGCACGATGACGACGGGACGAGGAGTTAGGGCCCTTTGAAACGAGGGCCGGGCTGAGCGATCGAAGCGCAAGGGTTGGGCGGCTACGCCGAGGCGATTCCGTGTCGCAATGCAGGGTCGCACAGCGTGGAAAAGCCTGCAAAGCCAAAACGGCCTCGAGATCGCGAAGGCCCGGGCCGGGCGCGACAGAGACTTCTACGACGCTACATAAGCACGTTGTTTTACAGGGATAGCAAGGTTAGGTCCATGTAGACGTTCCCTTTTTGTGGTCCGAGGCCCAAGCGTCCAGACCCCTTGCCTGAGAAAGTCTTTCCACCGGGTTCGAGCGTCGCCTTGTAAGTCAGGTTGCCCCCGTCGCCACAGCCGCCTCTACCACACGTGCCTTGCGCCGCTCCGGCGAACCAGCCGGTGATTTTATTCGCGCCTGAGGTTATCACGAAACTTCCCCAAAAGCCTGGATGGTGTTCGCAGGCAGAAAATAGCACGTTGCCGGTAAACGTTCCGGGATACGTCCCGGCCACATTACCGCTTGCGCTGATAGTTATGGTGCAGCCTGACCCGCCATGGCTTCCACTAGTCGACGTAAGGTTTTCGCTGTTCTTGTGACGGTGTAATTCCGCGAATCCGCGAGCGACCGTGCGAACTGCCCGAGTCACGTTTGGCGCCAAGCCGAGACCCTGCGTCGGAGTGACGGTCGCGGCGCTGTTACAGCCGGCGAGCAATGCTACGCATATGCTCAGTGCGCACTCAATTGGGATTAAAATTCTCATGGGTGTTTACCTTATTCTTCAAAAGGTGCTTTGCGTTTCGGAACGGCCATCATGCGCACTGCGGCGCATCTTCTGAACTAAGCGGTGTCATCGCAGCCTGGGCGGCGATCGCAGAGCTGGCACAACGAGCAGTGGCGTTACAATAACCCACGACTGCGAAGAGCCACAGCCGCCGCGCACCGTGGCAGACTGCCTTAAGAGTTACTGTGCGCCTTCTTGCCGGAGCTGTCAATTGGTCGAAAGCGCTGTGAACTCAATACCGACGCAAGAGCCAGGTACGCGAAGCTAGGCTGAGGCGATCACAGCGCGACCAAGGCCATTACCTAGGCCAACGACGATTGGGACGACGACATTGACGACGAGATCCAAGGCGATCGATTTGCCCTCACCTCTGAGCTTCGTGACTAATCCGTGACCAGTCAGGCCGTTTTCAGCGGCATCTTGTGCTCAGCAACTCATGGGGAAGGTGGGAGTCGAAACTCGACTACGAGAGACTCTGAAGAAATAGAACGTCGCGCACTCTGCAAAAATCGCCTGTTTTCGCAAACTGACGAAACCGAACAAACCGGGGGCGTCACCAATCTCGAATCAACGCAACGGCTAGAAACGCCATCGCCCTATGCTGCCTCGGGCCTAGCTTGCGCTTTTGAGACGGCATCGGCGATGCGCTGCAGCACCGTCGCAAGGTCATGCTTGATCCTCCCACGAAAACGTAATGTCAGGTAGCGGCTCCGGCTATTCGTGACATGTATTCCAAAATAGTTTTGTAAGTTCATTCGCGAGGCAAAGCCCCAGCACCAGGAACCCAGGGCCGACTTGAACTCATCAGTCCCGTACTCGCCGAATCTTCAGGAGAACACACTATGCGCACTTCCAAAGCTACGAGTTATATGCTTGCTGCCTCTGTTGGTATTGCAATGTTCGCCGGTTGTTCCGGCGGCAGCCCACAAATGGCCCCGAACCCTGTCGGCGTCGCGCCGGGCGCTAGCCCAGTCGGCTTGGGAAAAGCCGCGCATAACGTCGGCATGGGCGACGGTGTGCCCCCTGCTGGCTTCTTCAGGCCTGACGCCCAGGCGACGCCTCTCATATTCGTAACGGACGAAAGAAAAAACATCGTCAACATCTATTTGCAGGCGGGCAAAAACAAGAAGGTCGCCCAGATTACTGGTCTCCACCGGCCACTGGGCCTGACTACCGACCGCGCGGGCAACGCATATGTCCCGAACAGGGAGCACATTCGGATCTATCCGCCTCCCTACACAATGGACCGAAGGTCACACCTGGGCGATCCCGGCGAATTCCCATACAATGTGGCTGTCTCGCGTGTGGGCGTCGTGGGTGTCGTGAATATTTGTAAGGCACCAAGCTGCCCCCTAGGCAGCCCCAGCGTCACCTTTTACGCGAAGAATTCGACGAAGCCATGTGTCACGCTCGATGCGTCAGCAGACTTCGCACTCTTGGATTTCGCTGCATTCGACCATCAAGGAAACCTTTACATCAGCGGACGACACGCGAACAATTACGACGCCATAGGTGAGGTCAGCGGCGGTTGCAAAGCGACGACAATTACGCCTCTCTCAACAACCAACCTCCTCCTTGGACCGGCCAGCATCAAAGTTGACAACGCCGGTCGGATTGCGATTCTCAATGAACCTGCTTATGGGAGATATTTTATCGATACGTACAATCCGCCGGTGTCCGGGAGTCTTGGCACGCCGGTCTCGGCCACGCCGCTGCTGGGCTTGAAAGGCCCAACGGACTTTGCATTCCTCGCATCCGGCACTGACCTCTACGTAGCCAACTTTGTCGGTGCGACCGTAAACGAGTATGCTTATCCGGCGGGCGGGGCAGCAGAAAACGTGATTCAGGATCACAATGGACTACCGTCCGATGTGGCCGTTACCCCACCCCTTATCCCGTAAGCGCCGTTCACCATGGGGAGGTCGCGTTGCAATATCTCGGCCTCTCCTTTCTGTTGATAAGTTTGCGGGGGGACGACCGCAACGATCGCGCTACCTCGCGTCGCAAACGGTCTTTAGGCCTGCGGCACGAACTGCCCCTATACCCTTAGCTGTGCAAGGATTAGTGTAACGTAAGCGATGCCGAGTTCAAGCGCTACGGACATTCGGAATATCTGGCCGCAGCCTATTGAGGCGGCAAAGCAGAAGGACGAGGTTGAGAACGAACTCCACGATGTCGTTTGCAGCGGGCGGATATCGCTCACGCAGGCCCAGAGCGCGATAGCTCGAGATTGGAAGACAGCCGTTCCGGGACGAGCGATTCGCTAACGTCAGCACGGGCACCAGGGCTGAAAGAGTGTCGGCCTAACTACGCATCGTCAGGCGGCCATCCGACAACGCGCTTGTCACCAATCACTCACCAATCACTCCGTTTTTCGCCCATTTTCGTGTTCAAATCTGGTGGGGAAGGTGGGAGTCGAATCTCGCCTACAAGCGCAACCGAAGAAATAGAACGTCGCGCACTCCTCGAAAAACGCCTATTTTTGCAAACCAAAGAAACTGAAGAAACTGAGGCCGTTACCAATGGCGTTACCAATTCGGGCGCTTCCGTCACCCAGCGTCGGAGCACTCTGAACCATTATGGCGTGACTCGAAAGACCATCCCACAACTGGAGCATATGCAGCAGGGAGGCCGCCGACCGTGTTGGCGAGGCGTTCGCCGCCGCAAGAAAGAGAGCCCTATGAGTGACGAGCTAGCGTCAGACTAGAGAGGCCGCGTGAATTTCACCCGACCTCCCTATCGTGAACGGCCTTACGGAATGAGGGGCGGCGTTACGGCAATACCCCCCGCGCTGCTAGCCGCAATCGCATGTTCCGCCGTGCCGCCAGTCGGGTAGTCGTACTGGCTGACGCTGTTCAGGTTAATATTGGCGTACAGATCACGACCTGACGCCAGAAACACAAAGCTAAAGGCACCGCTGGAGCCGCCCAATGTAGTCGTGGAGACCGGGTTGCCGAGAGAACCATTCTTCGGATGATTGTAGGTGTACACAATCGACGTATCCAGACCGAGGACAGCAATCCGATCCGCCTTGTCGATTTGTACGCCGCTGGCGAAGGGTCCGAGACTATTTTTGGTTGTGAGAAATCTGGCTGTCTTCGCTTTGCAACCGCCCTTGATTTCGCCGATCAAAGCTTGGGAATCGTATTGCCCAGCTATGAAAACGTTTTCCGCGTCGTCAAATGCCAAAGAACCAAATACCCCTCGCGATACGGGAACATTGGCGCACGGCGTTGTGGAATTGGGCGTGTAGAAGCTTATCGTATATTCGGTTGTGCATCCGGAATGGTTGCAGAAATTCGCCAACGCGACTACACCCGATGGCGAGACGGTTACCCCTTGCGGTAGATAGCCGGTGTCGTCAAGAATTAACTTGGGCGGATTCTTGTAGGGTGGCGCGTAGACCGGAACGGTTGTGCCGCTTTGATTTGCAATGTACAGATTGCCCGACGTATCGGTTGCGAGGCCGACCGGCTGGGAAAGGCCTGTGATTTGGCCAACCATTTTGTTCTTTCGCGCCTGGAGAAAGATGTCCACGGCATTGCTCTGAGGGAACGAGACGAAAATAAGGGGTCCGCCTTTGGCTTCGGGACTGACGGAGCTCTGTTCACGTGTTTCTTTGAGTGCGGCCGGGATGCTCGCGGTCTGCGAGTTGCCGCCGGAACAACCGGCCAGCATTGCGACGCCAAACGCTACCCCCAGAGTAAAGCTCGGAGCTTTGGAAATGCGCATAGGTGTGTTCTCCTGAAGATTCAGCGAGTCGGGATTGTTGAGTTCCGCAGGAAGCCCCATTCGCCTTTGATTCGTGCGCCTTGCACCATCCGGCGTCGTCCGTCACCCATCCGTCACCCATGGGGCGTCCTTGGAACGGGCTTGCGTCGCGGTGAACTCCTCGCGCTGCGGTGGGGGCGACGTAGACCTGGAGCGCGCCCTTCTGACGGTGCAACGCGCGATCGAGCGGGTGGATCGGCGCTCAAGATTCAAGGACCCCAAAACGAAGCGATCACGGCGTACGATCAGCCTGCCCCGCTTTGTGGTTGATCGGCTCCGACGTCATCGCGCCGAACGAGCCCAATGGCTTTGGGCTAAGGGGCTGGGACGTCTGAGCGCCGACACGCTCGTCTTCGAACGTGCCGGCGAACCCTGGGTCCCCAACACATTCGGAACCGCCTTCATGCGAACGCTGCGTGACGCTGGCGTTCCGCCCCTGCGCCTACACGATCTTCGTCACACGTTCGCGTCAATGGCGCTCGCCGCCGGCGTCGACCTCAAAACCGTATCGAGCGCGCTTGGCCATTCGACGATCTCGACGACCGCCGACATTTATGCGCACGTAACCCCGTCGATGTTAGACGATGCAGCTAGCCGCATTGATTGCGCAATCGCTCCGGCACTCCGAAAAGTGAGGCGAGTCTCTTAGCGTCGAAAGCAAAAGGAACGCCACTTAAAGCGAGCGTTCCCTGCTTTGGGAGAACCTGGATCACGGCGCTCGCACGAGGCACCCGAGGAGCCTTAGGCGAGTGCCGCCCGCGAGGTTAAAATCGAGCGGCACCATGGCTATGCTGCCTCAAGGAAGTGACGAGCCTCTGAGACCGTGTTCTTGATGCGGCTCAGCACCGTGTCGAGTTCTCGCTTGAAGTCGTCCAAGTACTCCCAGATTCCGTCAAGGTGGGTCTTGCTTGCCGTGACCTTTTTCTTGACTTCCGCGACCCGGTTCGCGATTGCAAACGCAGCTTCTATGTCCGATTCCACACGAGCCACGTCCAAAGAGCCCGCCGTTGTGCGGCCCATGACCGCTTTCCAGCGAGCGCCCTCCAGCGCAACGCCGAGAGCGGTGAAGTCCCATTCGTCTGGCGACAGAGCAGGAACGCGAACGATCAGTTTGTCATCGCCGAAGGGGTAGATCGCCTGAGTGATGACGTTCGCGTCAGTTACGACGGCTATGCCGAAGACGGCTCCCCGATTTTTCATCGCCTTGCCGAGCTCGCGCACTAGCTCAGTCTTGCCCTTATGGGCGTTCTTGCTCTCGACGACTATCCGGGTGTCATGAGCGTCTCCAGGGTTGACTTCGATGACGAAGTCGCCGATTCGGTTTTGGTCGAGACCGAAGTCCCAGCTCGTCCGGCTAACGAGATCCTTCCGAGGCACCGACTCGGCCGTAAGGTACTTCTCGGTCGCGATCTCGAGGTCGTCGCCCTTGCGAGTTGACTTTGTGCGCTCCGCGGTCGCGGCGGCTTTAGCCGCCGATTGTTGGAGTAACTCGGAGACTTGTTTCGTTAATGCATCGTGCCTGCGCTCTTCACTCTTCTCAAGTTCGGCACGTAGCGCCGACAGGGGACTGTGAGGATTTGCCAAGTCGAGGTCCTGGCGGACCTTTGCCGTGACTTTCTGAACGTCGGCAACGAGAGCTATTCGTAGTTTTCCAATGATTGACTCGGTATTTGCGGGATCGAGTGTCTTGCTCAGGTCTTTGCTCAAATCGTCGAGAAGGTCAGCGGTAACTCTCTCGATTTTTTCGGAGGACTTGGTAACTGCGTCCTGCGCTGCTTTTGAGACGTGAGTAAGGAGGGATTGTGCCTTCTCGCCTTCCTTCTTGAGCGTCTCGGCCAAAAGCGAAGCCCCGGTCTTGTCACTTGCGAAGGTTAGCGCCCGTGCCCCCAGTTGAAGGCAGTTAAGGACGCCGGCTGCCCTGGCATCGGGCTCGAGGTGGTCGATGTAGGTGACGGTAAAGTCGTCGGTGACATCGAGCGCCTCGATCGTCAGGATGCCTTCGCTGATGTTAATCGATGTAGTCATTGTCATGATCTCCTTTTCGGCCGGGTCCGCCGGCCGAGGCGGTGTCAACTGTTGCTGACTCCATCGATCATCGCGGATGGCGAACAAACTGACACGTCCCCAATTCGGAGCTTTTTTGCGAAAACGCAGGTCCCAAAACCAGGACTCACAGAGCAAGGCTCGTCCTAAAATCAGGATTACAAGGGGGCAGATTGTCCTAAAATCGGGACTTTCTACGGCAAAGGCCCGAGAAAGTTTCGGATTGCCTAAACCGCACTCGACATGGTGGAGACCTGTGGTCCCAAATATCTCGGCCCGTCTAGTCCCTTCTACGGGCTTAGGAGCGCCGAGGCACTTCGCCGCGCTGCCGCTTGCAGGGCGAGTCCCTGCTTTGACCAGCCGGTCTTGGCCTTAATCCGCTTCAGGTACGTATACACGGTTCCTGTCGTCAGGGAAAGCGCGTCGGCGATTTCTTTCGCGCTCTCGTGACCCTGGCGCAAGAGCTCCGCTATCTGCTTTTCCTGGCCCGTCAATAAATGCCATGGATCGCTTCCTTCCTCCGCATGTGAGCGCGCCTGCTGGCTCTGAGCGGTCTCTTCGATAGTGCGCAAAACGTCTATAGGCTCGACGAACGTTGAAGCGAGAACAAAGGCCGCGACGAGGGAGACAAGAATCGCCGGGATGATCGAAAGCCAAAACGTTGTTTGAACAATTCCTTTGAAGTCCGCGAGTGTGGCCGAATCGTACTGCGCCCCGACCAACCCGATGACAACCCCCTTGCGAAGAATGGGCGTGTACCCAGCTAGGTAGGTCCCGTTATCATCTGTAATGGGAGTGGGCGCATAGGTTGGCTTCCGCGTCACGTAGGCGGCGCGCTCCGATGCGTTTGCTTTCCTGTCATTATTAGACATCGGAATTCCGGGGTATTCGTTATATTCTTCGCCCCGATCGATGACCACGAGGTAGAGTACACCTTCATTCCGCAAAAAATATCGACGCGAGAACTTGAGCAACATGTCTCCATATCGATCATCAAGCTGTGATTCTGAGTCTTGATCTCTGGGTATTCTATCGACCCTTGACCAATCGGCACTCAGCGCAGCCTGCTGCGAGATCCTCATGGCCTGTTGGGCTTTGTCGCGGATCCACCGATCGGTATTGAAGTCCAACAGAAGCCGCGCGACGGAAATGACGACGATTTGTGCTATCAAAATGAGGATGAAGGATCTCAGAAAAGTTCGGCTGACTAGTCGCTGGTGGATAGCTCGTATCATCGTTCGCTCCTCATACGACGGAGGACGTTGTTAAGGATCGAGGTCAGCAGACGCTGCTGAGGAGCCTGATCACTATTTGTGACGACCAAGGCTTTTCCAGTCCATCGCGTTACCAATCCGTTACCAATGACCTCATTTTGAACTCGCTTTTGCGCTCAAATCTCATGGGGAAGGTGGGAGTCGAACCCACATGAGTTGCCTCGGCCGCTTTTGAGGCGGCTGCGTCTGCCATTCCGCCACTTCCCCGCGGAGCTACGGCTGTTTCGCGTCGAGTAGGTGCTGCGCCTCGGCCACCCCGCCGACGTGATAGACGCCCAGGCCTATTTGCACCGATCGGCGCGCGAAGATCAGCGTCACGAGCTCGGCGCCGCGCGTCTGCCGCAGGTCGACACGCGTTACGTCGGTGGGACGCCAGCGTAACCGCACCAGTCGCGCCCCGTGCAGAATTCCAACGGCGTCCCTTTGCGAAGCGGTGAGCACACGATCCCCCGAGGCTAACGCAAAACCCGAAATGCTCTCAAGCCGAGCCGTCGAGCGCGCGTCGTGTGGCGCAAACTCCTCGCCGACGATCAGCTCGCTGCTCGTCGCATTCAACGTCAGCGTTCGCTTGAAGGTCGCGCCGCCGCGCGGCAGATCGGGCGCGTCATACGAACACGTCGCGTGCGCGGTCATTCCGAGATCCATGCGGTCGCAAGAGTACGCGCGGTTGAAAGTCCCCGCCGGCAGCGGATGCGTGTATCCGGCAATGAAGTCGCGCGGCGATACGGGCGGTTGGGGATCGGTCGCGTCGCGCAGGAGGCCGATGCCCGTCGCCGCGTTGCCGTGCCCGTCGCCGAGCCTCGCGATGCGCGCGCCCGCGAACGGCGCGAACACGATGTGCAGACTCGCATTCGCGATCTTGGTGCCGCCCGGGTCCGCAAACGGCGGCGGCGTTGCGCGCGCCGGCGACGGTCCGAGGTTCGCCGCGGGGGCCGTCGCTCCGACCGCTACCACACGTGCACCGCCCGCAGCGACGTAGAACTGCGCGACCTTCACCCGCCGATGCGCCAACCGAACCGTGCCCATCGCGACTCGCCGCACGGAACGATTCGGGTTCACCGCGATGATGAAGCCGTACGACGAATCGTCGGCCAGCAGCAGCGTCGTGTTCGGCACCGCGCGATCGCGCGCGACTGGTCGGACGCCCGACAAACCTCCTACCAGTCGCCCAGCGTCGCGCAGGCGACGTAATCTCGTAACGGCCCACGGCTGCATGCGGCCTTGGCCCACACCGGTCGCCGTCAGCGGAAGGAGAAGGGCCCTCGTTCGGAGCGCACGATCGCTCGTCGCCGCCAAATCCACCAGCGTGCAGCTCAACCCGCGGGCGTTGCAGGCGCGCTGCCATGCGACCGTCACCGTCGCCAACGCTGCAAAATCGTCGTTGCTCAGGGTTCCCGGAACGTAGAGGCTGGCGGGCCATACGATCGACGCATCCGCCGCTACGTGGGTTCTCGCGAGCAACGGGCCGTACCGCGCGACCACGTCCCCGAACGCGCGCGTCGGTGCGTAGCGCGGCGATGCGTGCAGGTCGACCGTGAGCGCCGCGTCCCATGCGTAGGCCCAGTTAGCCCACGGGGCCTCCCAGCCGTGCGGATAGATCGTGTCCTGCACGGGGAAATTCACCATGCCGTGCGCGCCGTCGCGCAACAGTTCGCCCAGCGCAAGCGCCGTGTTGGCGGGGTCGCTCGGCCGCGGCGCGCCCTCGTCGGCGCCTTGGAACCATCCGGCCGCAAACTCCGACTGCATCACGGGAAGGCGCGGCTGCGTCTGGAGGAGTCCCGTTGCGAAGTCGAGATCCGCCAGATCGTGCGCGCCGATGCGATACGAGCCGCTCTGGTACCAGTTGCCCCACGCCCAGACGGGCGACGCTGCCGTCACCTTCATCTCGTACGTATTGACGAACAGCGGAACTCGCGTGCCGGCGACGGACTGCACGACCAAACGCAACCAGCCGATGTAGTCGCGCCAGTGCTTACCCGGCCACGTGTCGTTGTCGAGGTACGCGCCCTGATCGTCGTCGAGCGCGATCGCGAGCACGTCGCTCGAATACGGCTCCACGGCACGCAATGCGTCGCGCAGCCACGCGGCGGCGTTGCGCAGATGCGTAGCGTTGGCAAGCCACTCGGCCGCCGCGCTGTCGGCGTGCGCGTTCTGCAACGTCGCGCTGGCGGGGTAACGCCCCGCCAGTACGTCTTGCAGCGGCATATTGTATTCGGGGCGCTGGAGCAGCCAGGCCGGATAGCCGCCGTTGCGCCACTCGTTGCGGATCACGGGTCCGGGACGCAGGATTAGCTTGAACCCGAGCTCGTGGGTGAGCGCGAGCAACCCCAAGAGATCGCGCCGCGCGTCGGTCGAGCCGTGGAAGTCGGCGACGCCCTCCGCCGGCTCGTGCCAGTTCCAAATTACGTACAGGTCGATCGTGTTGATCCCGAGCCCCTTGTAAGCCAGTAGCGTCTCACGCCAGCGGTCGCGCGGAATGCGTTCGTAAAAGAACGCAGCGCCGTAGACGAAGAACGGACGACCCTCGACCGTGAAGACGGGATAGCCGCGATCCGACGCAACGCGCGCCGTGTTCCAGGACGACCAGCCCGCCGCGGCCGCGTTCGCGCGGGGCAGCGCGACGAGCGCCAACGCCGCGACCGCGGCGACGGCGAACGGCCACCAGCGCCGGCTGCGCGCCACAATCAGAAACACGAGCGTGCCGGCCGCGAGCCAGCCCACGCCGAGCGCGATCGCGCCGGCACCGGAGCCCACGAAGGCCAGGCCCCAGCCGGCGAAGGCGACGATGGCAGGCAGCGGATAGAGCGGCATGCGAAACGGCGCAGCGGCGCGCCGAGCCCGTAAGACGCCCAGTGCGACGATCTGCGCGATGCCTTGGATCAACACGATTCCCGCCGTTAGAAACGCGATCACCTGATCGAGCGTGAACAGGCTCGCGACGAGCGACAAACCTCCGACGACCAGCAGTGCGACGTGCGGGATGTCCTTGCGCGGATGCAGCCTCCCAAACGCGGGCAGGAACGCGCCGTCGCGCGCGGCCGCGAACGAGATCCGCGAGAAGCCGAGCAGGTTTCCGTACAGCGACGCGAACGCCGTCACCAGTACGAGTAAAGTCACGCCGATTGCCGCCACCCGGCCCCAGGTTCGTTCCACGACGAAGGCGCCGACGTACTGCGCCTGCGCCGTGGGCGCGCCGTGCGCGTCCAGCAGCGACCGCCACGGAATGGTGCCGAGCACGCCGACCTGCAGCAGCACGTACAGGATCGCCACGACCACGACCGAGACCATGATGGCCGCGGGGATCGTGCGCTGCGGACGAATGACCTCGTCGCCGAGCAGCGCGGCATCGGCGTAGCCGACGTAGTCGTAGAGCGTGATGACCAGCGCGCTCGCGAAACCTGCCAGAAACGCCCAGTTGAAGCGGAAAGGCTGCGTCAGTACGAAGGCGCGCGCGAAGTCCGCGTGCGACAGCCCCGCGAGAGCAATCAGCGCGACGGTGAGCGCCGCCGCGATCGCCAGCACGTTTCCGAGCGTCGCAACCTGCGACGTGCGCCGATACAGCAGCGCCAGCGTGATCGCGCCGATCCCGACCGCAGCGACATCGTGCGCTACTACGTTACCGGCCAGCGGCGGATACAGATAGGCGGCATAGTTCGCGAAGCCGATGTAGCCGCTGGCCAGCAGGCACGGCGCGTACAAGAGAAACTGCCAGTTGAAGAGGAACGCGAGCGCCTTTCCTAGCCGCTGCGGCCCGAAGACGTCACGCAGATACACATACGTCCCGCCGGATCCCGGATAGCGCGATGACAGCTCCGCCCACACCAGCCCGTCGCACAGCGCGACGATCGCACCGGCGATCCAGCCGACGAGCGCGAGCGGGCCGCCCAACGCGGCGACGACGAGCGGAATCGTCACGAGCGGCCCGATTCCTATCATCGTGATGACGTTGATGGAGATCGCGCCGCGCAAATCGATCGCGCGCTTCAGCTGGCTCATCTAGGCTCGCCCTCTTCGTGCGACGAATGGAATCGCCATGCAGGAGCGTTCCGGACTCGCGCGGCTGCTCGGTCTCGCGGGGGACGTTGCAATCGATTTCGTTTCCAGCGAGGCGCTCGCGGGGAATCCCTTAGGGGACCCGTCGGAGCGCGCGGTGGTCGTCTACCGGCCCCCGGCGTACGACGCGCAGGGTTCGCGCCGCTACCCGGCGCTCTACGTGCTCCACGGCTACACCGGCGACGCCGCGGCGTTGCTGTCGGCGCGGCCGTGGGAGACGAACGTGCTGCAGTGGGCAGACCGTCTCATCCAGGAGCGCGAGATGCCGCCGGCGCTGGTCGTGCTCGTCGACGGCTTCACGCGGCTGGGCGGATCGCAGTACGTCGACTCGGTTCACAACGGAAACTACGCCACCTACACTGTGCGTGACGTCATCCGACAGATGGACGAGCGCTACCGAACGATTCGCTCGGAAGGCGGCCGCGCGGTGCTGGGTAAGTCATCGGGCGGCTTCGGCGCGATGCACCTCGTGCTAGAGCATCCCGGCGTCTTCGGTGCGTTTGCGTCGCACAGCGGCGACTCGTACTTTCAGTATGCGCATCCGCCGGCGTTCGCGACGGTGCAGCGCGCACTCGAAGCGCATGCATTCGACGTCGCGGCCTTCGTGGCCGGGTTCGAACGCAAGCCCAAGCGTAGCCCTGCGGAGTACACGACGATGGAGATGCTCGCCTACGCCGCCGCCTACTCGCCGCGGTCCGCCAAGGCGTTCGATCTCGATCTCCCCTTCGATAGAGCGACCGGCGAGCTGGTGCCGGAGGTCTTCGCCCGCTGGCTCGCCTTCGATCCGGCCGAGCGCGTGGCCGAGCACAAGGCGGAGCTGAGCCGCCTGCGCCTGCGCTACCTCGACTGCGGGCGGCGCGACGAGTACAATCTTGACATCGGCGCCCGGGTTGTCGGCCGGCGCATCCGCGACCTAGGGTTGGACGTGCGCCACGAGGAATTCGACGACGATCATCGCAACGTCGGTTATCGTTACGCGGTGTCGCTCCCCGCGCTCACCGCGGTCTTGGACAACGAATGAAAACGCTTTTGATCTCGCTGTTACTTTTCGCGCCGGCCGGGACGGCTTGGGCGCAGGAGGCGCAACCGACCCCCGCTCCCGACTCGCACGTTTTCAGCGATCCCGCGATGACCTTCACCGCACCGCCCGAGGCCGTGCTGGTCGGCCGTCAGGACGGGACGACGCCCGATAAGCTTTCGCAGGACCTGCAGGTCGTGGCGGCGTGGGTGCTCGATCCGGGCAAAGAAAACGCGCGCACGATCCAGCTCGCGATGGAGAGCTACGGAGGCGCTCCGTCGCAGTGGGAGGGCCAGTTCGAGAGCCAGACGCACGGCTCGCAAGACGGGATCCTCATCCGCAACAAGACGCCGATGACGCTGCTCAACGGAATGCCCGCGACGTTCGTCGAGATCGCCTTCGGCAGCGGATTCGACGCGCAGAAAGAATACGCCATCGTGTGGGCGGACGGGCAACGCGGCATCGTGCTCTCGGAGACCGCGCGGTTAGGCTACTCGAGCCCGGACGAGGCGCGCCGCGTGCTCAAGCAAGTAACGGCGGTGGCGTATCCTTTGTACGCACCGTAGCGTCGAGCGCCGCGCGTAGATCTTCGATCAAGTCCGACACGTCTTCGATCCCGACCGACAACCGCAGCAAACCGTCGCCGATGCCGCGCCGCTCGCGATCGGCGGCCGGAATCGATCCGTGCGTCATGCGGCCGGGGTGACAAATCAGCGATTCCACGCCGCCGAGGCTCTCGGCCAGGCTGAAGACCTTTAACCGCCCCGCGAACTCCTTCGCGCGCTCGGCGTCGTCGAACGCGCACGAGACCATCCCGCCGAAGCCGCTCATCTGGCGCTTCGCCAACTCGTGCTGTGGATGCGGCGCCAGCCCGGGATAGTACACCCGCGCCACGTCGTCGCGCGCGGCGAGAAACTCCGCGACCGCCTGCGCATTGCGCGCGTGCTCCCGCATGCGCAACGCGAGCGTCTTGGCGCCGCGCATGGTGAGCCACGCGTCGATCGGCCCGGGCACGCCGCCGGCGGCGTTCTGCTGGAACTTGATCCGCTCGTGCAGCTCCCGGTCATCGGTGATCGCCGCTCCGCCCACCACGTCGCTGTGACCGCCGATGTACTTGGTCGTGGAGTGGACGACGATCTGCGCGCCTAGCGCGAGCGGCTGCTGGAAATACGGCGTCGCGAACGTGTTGTCGACCACGACGACCTGCTCGCCGTGGCGCAGCGCCGCGATCGCGGCGATGTCCACGATGCGCAGCAGCGGGTTTGTCGGGGTCTCGATCCAGAACAGCTTCGTGGCCGGCGTGACCGCGGCGCGCACGCCGGCGAGATCGCTCATGTCGACGTACGTAAACGTGATGCCGTAGCGCTCCAGCACGCGCGAGAACAGCCGATATGTTCCGCCGTAGAGGTCGTCACTGACGACGGCGTGGTCGCCGGCGGAGAGCAGTCCCAGCACCGCCGATGTCGCCGCCATGCCGCTTGCGAACGCGCTCGCAAAGCGGGCGCCCTCGAGCGACGCGAGCTGCCGCTCCAACGCCACGCGCGTCGGGTTGATCGTGCGGCTGTAATCGAAGCCCTTGTGCTCGCCGACCCGTGTCTGCGTGTAAGTGGAGGTCTGATAGATCGGGACGATCGTGGCGCCGGTCGTCGGATCCGGATCCTGGCCGGCATGAATCGCCCGCGTAGCAAATTTCATGCGAGTGTCATGCCGCTATTTATGGACGACGTCGGAGCTGGTCGAGAGGAACGTGATGATGTCCTGGCGCGTGAGCACGCCGATCAGCTCCTCGTCGTCGGTCACTACTATGGCCGGGTTGGCGAGCGTCAGGAGTTTGTAGGCGAGCTCGATCTCCTGGGACTGCTCCAAGGCCGGGAACGGGCGTCCCATCACCTCGCTCACCGGCTGATGGATGATGTCGGCGTGATCGAAGACGCTCTGCATCACGCCCACGTCGTTCACGCTGCCGACCTGCTCGTGCCCGTGCATGACCGGCAGCTGCGAAATCTCGTATTTGCGCAGCAGGTCGAGCGCCGTCTTCACGGTATCGTCCTGCTGCACCGTGATCAGCGGCGGCACGGGCGTCTTGCTGCGCAGCACGTCGCCGACGGTCGCGCGGCGCTTGGAATCGGCGATGAAGCCGTTGGCGATCATCCAGTCGTCGTTGAATATCTTCGACATGTAGCCGCGTCCGGAGTCCGGAAAGATGACGACGACGATCGCGTCGGCCGGAAGCGTCTTGGCGAGCTTGACCGCCGCGACCGCGGCCGTTCCGGACGAACCGCCGACCAGCAGACCCTCCTCGCGCGTGATCCGCCGCGCCATCAGAAACGAGTCGCGGTCGGAGACTCGCACGATCTCGTCGATCACGCGCAGATCCACCGTCTCGGGAAGATAGCTCATGCCGATTCCCTCGACGGCGTACGAGCGCGGGATGTCCCCGGAATAAATCGATCCTTCCGGATCCGCCCCGATGACGTGAACGGCCGGATTTTTCTCTTTCAGAAAGCGCGCGGTTCCGGAGATCGTCCCGCCCGTGCCGATTCCCGCCACGAAGTGCGTCACCGCGCCGCCGGTTTGCTCCCAGATCTCCGGCCCGGTCGTGTGGTAGTGCGCCTCGGGGTTGAAGTGGTTGTGAAACTGGTTCGGCTGAAAGGCACCCGGTATCTCGGAAGCGAGGCGATTGGCCACCCCGTAGTACGATTCCGGAGAATCGGCGGGCACGTTCGTGGGAGTGATGACGACCTCGGCGCCGTACGCGCGCAGCAGGTCAACCTTTTCGCGGGACATCTTGTCCGGCATCACGAGGATGCAACGGTATCCGCGGATCGCCGCCGCCATGGCCAATCCCGTCCCGGTGTTTCCGCTCGTCGGCTCGACGATAGTGCCGCCGCGCCGCAGCAGGCCCTCCCGCTCCGCCGCCTCGAGCATCGCGACCGCTGGGCGATCCTTTACACTGCCGCCCGGGTTGACGTACTCCACCTTAGCGAGCACGAGACACGCCGCGCCGTCGACGACCTTGTTTAGCTTGACAAGCGGGGTGCGACCAATCGCCTCGAGCGCGTTGGCGCGGTACGATAGGCCGGCCGTACGGGACGGCGGGGCGGTGCTTGCCATAGGAGCCGCGGCTTCCGCACGGCGAAGAAGTTCACCTATGAAAACGCTCGCCGGGCGACTCGTCATCGCGACCGCGTTGCTGCTGTCCGCGACCACGGCATGCAACAACGATTCGCTTCCGCCCGCCGCCGGCTATGCAGCCGTCTCCGGCACGATCCTCGACGCCACTACGAACGCTCCCATTTCGGGAGCCGTGATCACGATCGACACCGTGCTCACCGCCACGACTGACGCGGCCGGCAAATTCTCGATCGACAAAGTGCCGAGCGGCATCGCTGACTACTCCGTCGCGGCCAACGGCTATCAGACGGTCGCGGCGAGCACGAACATCGAGCCCGGCAAGCCGTTCGCGCTAAACCTCACGCTAGCGGCGCAGCCTCACCCTTAACTAACCGAATGCGGTAGAGCGCCGGTACGCGCTCGCGGGCTTCATCAGCGTCGCTCGATCGGCCACCGTGCGATCGACGATCCCCAACACTATGGTCGCTAGCTTGTCGGGATCATGCCGCACGGTCTCCGTCTCGCCGATGACCGAGGCGCGAACTGCCTCGAGGCCGAGCTCCGCGATGCGGTCCACGTCCGGTTCGACCGGATCTTGCCCCTCCTGCGCGTACGCGGCGAGCAGGCGCGACGGCGGCTGATCGTTCACGATCACGTAGTCACAGACGCGCTCACCGGCGTTGGCGAGCAGCGCCTCGACGTGATCCGCGGCCGTCATGCCGTCGGTCTCTCCAGGCTGCGTCATTACGTTGCAGACATACATCTTTACGGCGTGCGCATCGGCGACTTCGCGGGCGATGCGGCTGACCAAGAAGTTCGGCGCGACCGAGGTGAAAAGCGAACCGGGTCCCAGCACGATCGCGTCGGCACCGCGGATCGCCGCGATCACCTCATCGAGTGGCGCCGCCGCGGGCGGGTCGAAGAAGACCCGCTTGATCGGCCGTTTCGCGCTCGAGATGTTCGATTCGCCTTCGACGATCGTGCCGTCGTCGAGCTCAGCGCAGAGGCGGACGGCGCCTAGCGTGGCGGGCAACACGCGTCCGACGACGTTGAGCACGCGGCTCGACTCCTTGATCGCGTGATCGAAGTTCCCGGTAACACCGGTCAGCGCGGCCAAGAACAGGTTGCCGAACGAGTGTCCGGACAGCCCCTCGCCCTCGGTGAAGCGATAACGAAATAGGTCCGTTACCAGCGCTTCGTCGTCGGCCAGCGCGACGAGGCAGTTACGGATGTCGCCGGGCGGCAACACGCCGAGCTCCTTTTGAAGGCGGCCCGAGGAGCCGCCATCATCGCTGACGGTGACGATTGCCGTGAGATTGCTCGTGCGGCGTTTGAGCCCGCGCAAGAGCGTCGACAGACCGGTGCCGCCGCCGATGGCGACGATCTTATAGCCTTGCTGCAAGCGCCGACCCACGAGCGCGTCGCGCACTCCCTTGGGAGTGCGATCGCGCGCGACGCGCACGACCGAACGCAGCAACATCCATGTTCCCGCGAGCAGCGCCACGAGCCCGCCGATCCCGAGAACCCACGTGAGGTATGCCGGCGGGAAATAATCGTCGACGATGTCGTCGAGCATCTCGTTGACGTGCACACCGATGCCCTGGGCGATCAACCACCGCATGACGGCATCGAGTAGAAGCACCACGCCGAACGCCGCGAGCACAAGCCAACGCTTGACGCCGAGCCCCGGTAAGAGCCAGTGCAGCGAACGCGCGAATCGTTGCGGCATTATGCGACCCTGGCGAGGTCCCGCGCCTCGAAGCTCAGGTCAAAGCGGGCATCGCCTTCGAAGCGGCGCATCAGCCGGCGCGCGACGTACACGGAGCGATGGCGGCCGCCGGTGCACCCGATCCCGACGGTGAGCTGAGTCTTGCCTTCCGCCAGATAGCGCGGCAGCAGGAAGTCGAGCAGGTCGCCGACCTTCGCGAGGAAAGGGTCGAGCGCGGGGTCATCCTCGATAAATGCGCCGACCGCGGCATCCTCCCCCGTCTGCTCGGCGAGCGGTTCCTCGTAATTCGGGTTGCGCAGAAACCGCACATCGAAGAGCAGATCGAGGTCGGTCGGCAGCCCGAACTTGAAGCCAAACGAAACGAACGTGACGCCCAGGCGAATCGGTCCGTCGGTGAGGAATGCCCCTGCGATCCGGTCCTTTAGGGCGCCGTGAGTGAGGCTCGTCGTGTCGATGACGACGTCTGCGCGCTCGCGCAGGGGAGCGAGCACGCGCCGGTCGGCCTCGATCGCTTCACGCACCGATCCCGTCTGTGCGAACGGGTGGCGCCTTCGGGTTTCGCTGAAGCGCCGGACGAGCAGCTCGTCGGAGGCATCCAGGAAGAGTACCTTCGCATTATGGGTACGTATGATTCGATCGATCGCCGTGCGCGCGTCGCCGAGGCTCGTGTCGCTCCGCACGTCGAGCGCGATCGCGACGTCGCGCATCGCCGAGTTTTCGAGGGCCGCTACGGCGGCGTCGAGCACGACCGGAGGCAGGTGTTCGATGCAGTAGAAGCCCAAATCCTCAAACGACTTGATCGCCTGACTCAGACCCGCACCGGAGAAGCCCGTCACGAAGACGATGCGCAGGGAACCCATTATGAAGCTCTTTTCGCCCGAACGCGCCAACGCCCTCATTCCGAAGCTCGAGCCGCTCGTGGAGGAGCTCCTGAACCGCCGGCGCGAGCTGGCCATCAAACTCTTGGAAGCCGACCCCGCGCTGCATCACGCCGCGCCCGCGCCGCGGCCGCGCCTCGCCGGTGTGCGCTCGCCGCTGCCCGCGCCGCGTTTCGCCGAGCTCAAACACGAAATCGCGCGGCTGATCTATAAGATCGAATCGTTCGGCTGCGTCGTCAAGGACATCGACCTGGGGCTCGTCGATTTTCCGGCGACGCTCGATGACGAGCCGGTCTACCTATGTTGGAAGCTGGGGGAACCGCGCGTCGCGTACTGGCACAGAGTGGACGAGGGCTTCGGATACCGTAAGGAGCTTCTCTAACCCGCGGCAGTCTCCGGCTGGGCCACGATAAAGTCCTCGGCCAGCCCCTGCAAGCGAACCTCGCCGAAGTCGGCGGTGTATGCGCCGCTCTCGACGCCGGTGATTTCCCCTACGGCGGGCACATTGGCGAGCTGCGGAATCTTCGCGCGAATCTCGTCGGGGATGCGCACGCGCGTGCCGATCGCCAGTGCACTCTGATCGAACAGCGCGTTGAGGCTGTCGAGCAGCATCGGCAGCGGGATGCCGTAATCGACGCTGATCGCGCCGATGGTGTGTGTTTCGCTGATCGCGCAGTTCGAACACCCGCCGAGGTGAAAGCGCGCAAATACACGGCGGGCGCCGGCATGCACCCTGAACGCCTCGTCCACCGTCATCTCGGGGCTAAAATGCTGTTGACTCATCATTGAATCTCTTTCGCTACGACTCGATTTTTGCCCGCCTGGTTTCAATGAAGCGAGCGGATATGCCCAGAGAGCGAGCGGGTGTGCGGCCCGAGCGGAGTACGCCTGTAAGCCGGATTCTGTACCCACGAGTGGGCGATGACCATCTCTCTGGGGCGCGCGTTACCGAGCGCCTCGATGCGACGTAGCTCGTTTGGACGGGCCGTCCATTTTCAATCGAGCGGTCTTGCTTCGGGTGGGGTTTACCGCGAGCCCGCGTCACCGCGGTGCTCCGTGAGCCCTTACCTCACGATTTCACCCTTGCCGCACGCAAGCGTCCGGCGGTATGTTTCTGTGGCACTTTCCTTCGAGTCGCCTCGACAGGACGTTATCCTGCACCCTGCCCATTGAAGCCCGGACTTTCCTCACTCCCCAATCGACTGCGTCGATCGGGGACCCCAATCGGACACCTGCTTGGGAAGCGCGGTCATCCAGCGTACTCCGCCACCGTAGTATACCATCGCGCTATGATTTCCGCGGCCTCCACCAGACGGGGTCCACGGCGGCTGAGGTAGGCGTGGCCGTTCATGGCAAGGACGCGGCCCGAACGCCGCGCGGACCTGGAGGTCGATCTCGCCGGGATCGTCCAAGTCCGGTCCGGCAGAGAAAGTGAGCTTAGGCAGCCGCAGCGCTTGCGATGGATAGTCGCACTCGTGCGTGACGCCCACGACGTCATCGCGCGTCGATCGCAAAGAGAATCTCGGTCGCGCTCGGCAACAGGCTGACTGTGCGCACGCACGCGCCTTCCTCGTGCCGACCCGTCCCGTCCTTTCCACTCCCGCGCTGCAACCGGCGGGTTTTCCGGCAACCCGGCCAGAAGCGGCGGCCGATGGAGCTTCGCCCCCTGGGCTTCGGCGAGATATTCGACCGGGCTATTACCCTGTATATCCGCAACTTCATTCCCTTTGCGGCTATCATCGCGGTCCTGATGATCCCGTCCGCCGTCTTGCAGTATTTGATCGATCGAGCGTACCAGCCGGAGTACGATGCAATCTGGCAGGTCGTGCAGCATCCGAATAGCAAGCCGGCCGGCACGGTGCCGGCGGCGTTCGCCTCGCCGGCCTTCTGGATCGCGCTCGTTGCGTTGCTTATTTTCACATACGCAGTCTGGCCGTTTGCCCTCAACGCGGTGGCCGTCGGCGTCGCGCGCCTCTATCGCAGCATGCCGGTCGTCTTTCGCGCGTGCTACGAGGTGGCGCTGCGGCGCTGGAGCCAGACGATCGGCATGATCCTCATGGACTTCGTGGTGTTCGTAGCGTGGTACATCGCAGCGGTGCTGGTGATCGTCGCAGTCGTCTTCGCCATTGCCGCACTGGGAGCCGTCGCCCCGCAAGCCGGATTCGCCTTCGGCCTCGCGGCCGGATTCATCGGGGTCGTGCTGTTCCTCCCGACGGTGGCGCCGCTGTTCGTCGCGCTGACGTTCTCGATGTACGCGGTCGTGATCGAGGATCGCGGGGTGATGGAATCTCTGTCGCTCGGATTCCAGCGCGTTTTCAACCGCGGCGAGTTCTGGCGGGCCGTTCTGTTCGCGGTCGCGGCGGCCGCGACCGTCGTCGCGGGCTCGACGCTCTTGGGCGCCTTCGGCATCGTTTTCGCTCTGCTCCATTTGCCCGGTGTCGAGGCGATCGTCCAGGCGCTCGGGAACGCCGTGCTCACGCCGTTCGGTGTCGTGCTGATGGCGGTCTATTACTTCGACGTACGCATTCGCCGGGAGGCGTTCGACCTCGAGGCGACGCTCGACGGCCTGGCCGCCGCGCAGCCGGCGTGATCCTGGCGGCCGCGGTCGCGGCCGCGCTTGCGGCACCGCCGCGAGAGATGCTGATACAGCGCTGGCTGCGCGCCGATAAGACGCACAGCGTCGCGCGTCTGTACGGCGGTACGCGCGCCGCGCACGCCCCGGTGCCCGGCCTGAGCACGCTGGCGCAGCGCGAGCTCGCAACGCCTGGCCGCTACCGTCTCGCGCCTCCGGTGGCAACGCCGCGGCCGTGGTGGTCGCGCATCTGGAACTGGATCGTTGACCGCTGGCGACAGTTTTGGCACGGGCTGTTTTGGCGCGTACGCGTAGGGAGGGCGGCGGCCGCGAGCATCGGAGACCTGCTGCTCGCAATCGTTGCGCTGATTTTGTTGATCACGGCCGTGCGGCTCGTGCGCAACATCCAGATAACGCGGGCGGCGGCGGCGAGCACACGGAGCGAACCCCTGGACGAGGCGGCGTCGGCGGCCGAGCTCTACGCGCGGGCGTGCGATTCCGCAAACCGCGGCGATTACGGCGCGGCAGCGCTGTTGCTATTCACCGCGACGGTCGCGCTGCTTGACAGCAAGGGCGCCGTCGTCGCTACCCGCAGCGCTACGGTGGGCGATTTGCGGCGTCAGCTGCGCGCGCGCGGCGCCGATCTCGTGGATCCGTTCGACGCCGTCGCCGCGGCCTTCGTGGAGCACGCCTATGCGGAGCGCGCGATCGCGCAACCGCAGTGGAATCGCGCGCGCTTCGCATACCACGAACTGCTAACCGCGTGACTAAAGCACTCCGCTTCGACGTCCTCGTCCTCGTCGCGTGTGGGCTGGTAGTCGTGCTACTCGCCTACGAGCGCGGTGTTACCGAGGGCAAGCAGCGCCCGTCGGTGTTTTCGACGTACGACACCGGACCGAACGGCTATCGCGCTCTCTACGAGGTGCTGAGCGCCGCGGGGCTGCCGGTGCGGCGTTTCGAGCGCGCGCTGCCGCTGCTCGATCCGTCGGTGCGCACGCTCGTGATCACGGGTTACGAGGAAGACCCGTCGGCGAAGCCGCTCGACCGGCAGGACGCGGCGTCGCTGCGCGACTTCGTGACCAAGGGTGGCCGGCTCGTCGCGATCGATGCGGAGTTCGCCGGACCGCAGGACGTCGCGCCCGGCGTCGGCACTACGCTGCGCAACGGTGGAGGGGACGCCGTCGCGCTCGCGGGCAATGCGTACACCACGGACGTGTCCCGGGTGTCAGGGACGATCGGCTGGGTCTTTGCGTTCAGAGAGCCGCGCGGCGTGCCGCTGTTGGCCAACGATGGGGGCGTGGTCGCAGCGCTGTATCGGGTCGGCCGCGGGGAGGTCGTGGCCGTTACGGCGCCGGCGCTCTTCGGCAACGCGCAGCTGCGCAACGCCGACAACCTGCGCTTCGCATACAACGCAGTCGCGGGACACGGCGCTGCGGCCTTCGACGAGTACGTACACGGGTACAGCGACAGCGCGACGATGTGGCAGGCGTTCCCGCCTGCCGTGCACGCCGCAGTGTGGATCGTCATCGCACTGATACTGATCGCGCTGGTGGGGGGCAACGTGCCGTTCGCGCCGCCCTATCTTGCGGTTGGGGCCGACGAGCGCGACTCGTCGCATTATATCGCGGCGCTGGCCGAGCTGATGCGCCGCTCGCGCCGGCGTCCGCACGACGACGACGTCTTATGGCAGGCGACGATCGGCTACCGGCGCCGAAAGGAGCATGCGTGAGTTCATCGGTTCAAGAGATTGCGGAGCGGCTGGCGGCAGGAATGGAGCGGGTGCTGGTCGGGGCCGACCGGCTGGCGCTCGGGCTGTCGATCGCTCTGTTCGCGCGCGGGCACGTGCTGGTTGAAGGCGTGCCGGGGACGGGCAAGACGCTGGCGGTACGCGCACTCGCGCTCCTGCTGGGACTGGATTTCCGGCGCATCGCGTTCACGCCGGACCTGATGCCCTCAGACGTCGTCGGCACCACGGTATTCAACCCGCAGACGGCGCAGTTCACGACGCGCCTCGGCCCGCTGGTGGCGAACGTCGTGCTCGCGGACGAGGTGAACCGCACGCCGCCTAAGACGCAATCCGCTCTCCTCGAGGCCATGGAAGAAGGGCGCGTGACGATCGACGGGGTTCCCTATCCGCTGCCGCAGCCGTTTCTGCTCTGCGCCACGCAGAATCCGATCGAATACGAGGGTACATATCCGCTGCCGGAAGCGCAGCTCGACCGCTTCATGATCAAGGTCGAGTCGTCGTATCCGCCCGAGGCGCAAGAGCTCAAGCTGCTCGCGCGCACGGCCGCCGGGTTCGACGCGCGCGCCCTGGAGGCGTCGGACCTCGCGCCCGTGACGAATGCCACGGAGGTGCGCGACGCTCAGCGCGCGGTGCGACAAGTGCATCTCTCCGACGCCGTCCGCGACTACACGTATCGCGTCGTTGCGGCAACGCGCAAGCACCCGCGCGTCACGCTCGGCGCCTCTCCGCGCGCGGGCGTCGCGCTCTTGACCGCGACGCAAGCGGCGGCTGCGATCGCGGGGCGCGACTTCGCCACGCCCGACGATGTGAAGGACGTCGCCGATTTCGTCATCCCGCACCGCTTGATCATCGCACCCGATGCCGAGATCGAGGGCATCTCGGCGCACGACGTGCTGCGCGACGTTCTCGCCATGCTTCCTGTCCCAGGCCGCGTGTCATCCTGAGCCCTTCGACTCGCTGCGCTCGCTCAGGACAGGCTCCTTCGACTCGCTGCGCTCGCTTTAGGACAGGCTCGGTCGAAGGGATTTAGGATGTGGCTTCCCGCGTGGTTCACGCCGCGCTTCCTCTGGTCGCTGGCCGCGATCGCGCTGCTGCTCGCGCTATCGCCGGGCGTGTCGGTCTTCCTGCCCGTGGCAATCGCGTTGGCCGCCACGCTCGCGGTGGCCACGCTAGCCGACGCCGTCATTGGCCCACCCGCGTCGGCGCTGCGAGTCGCGCGCAAGGCGCCCGAGCACTTCGCGCTCGCGGTCATGACGGACATTGCGTACACGATCGAGAACCGCGCGTCGCGCGACGTGCGCGTCGGCATCGTCGAAACGCCGGCGCGCACGCTGCGCTACGACGCCGACGAGCTGATCGCGACGGTCCCGTCGGCGAGCCGCTCGACCGTCGCGCGCCCCGTGACGCCGATCGCGCGCGGAGCAGACGAGCTAGGCACGCTCTACGTCTGGTACGAGAACCACCTAGGGCTGCTGCGCCGCCGCCTGCGCGTCCCCTCGCCGGCGCCGATCCGCGTCTATCCCGACCTCGCGGCGGTCGAGCGTTACGGCAAGCTGCATCTGCGTAACCGCACGATCGAGGCGGGCCTGCGCAGAATGAAGTTGCGCGGCGCGGGGACGGAGTTCGAATCGCTGCGTGAGTGGAGCGACGGCGACGCCTTCGGCTTGGTCGACTGGAAGGCGACGGCGCGCCGCGGCAAGCTGATGGTCGCGCAGCACGAGGTCGAACGCAGCCAGAGCGTGATGCTGCTCCTGGACTGCGGACGGCTGATGACCGCGCGCACCGACGGCCGGCGCAAGCTCGACTACGCCGTGCAGGCGGCTCTCTCGCTCGCGGCGATCGCGGGCCTCGCCAGCGACCGAGTCGGGCTCGTTGCGTTCGCACGCGACATCCTAGCCGCCGTCGCGCCGCGCTCCACGAAGTCGTCGATCGCGGGACTCACCGACGAGCTCTACGGCCTCGAGCCGCGCTTCGAGGAGTCCAACTACCCGCGCGCCTTCGCCTACTTGCGCCACCACTTGCACAAGCGTTCCATGATCGTCTTTCTCACCGACGTCATCGACCCGCTCGCGCAAGCCGCCCTCATGGCCGAGGTCGGCTCGCTCGCGCGCCGCCACCTGCTGGTTTGCGTGTTCATGAACGACGCCGCCGTGAGCGACGCGCTGGCGGTCGAGCCGCGCGACGTCGGCGACGCCTACCGTGCCGACGTCGCCGTAGAACTCGCGAACGAGCGGCGCACGGCCAAGACGGTCCTCGAGCGCACCGGCGCGCTGGTGATCGACGTGCCGGCGAAAAAGCTGTCGACAGCGTTGATCGACGAATACCTGCGCGTCAAGCGCCGCGGCCTGCTTTGAGCGAGATCGTCACCTACATCGACCGGACGAAGCGCCGCGCTATGCCGTTTCCTCCCAAGATTCGTTCTCGCGCGCATGCGATGATCGCCCCGCTCCTGCGAAGTACATCGTCAAGAGAATTGCAGTAAACGCTCCGACGCCGATGCGCGTCTCCGCCGGCAGCCGGCGGGGGGAGACGAAGGCCTCGATGGTGCCCGCGACGATCAGCATCGACGCGACCCCGAGAATCAGCGTGCCGGCGCGTCGCGCGTTGACTACGATGAGATCGCGCCGCCGCGTTCGACCGGGATATACGACCGCTGCGGCGATCAGCAAGCCTGCCGCACCGGCGATCTGGATCGCCGTCAGCTCAATGACGCCGTGCGGCGCGATCGTCGCCCAGAAATCGGCGCCGAAGCCCGCGTTCGTGAAGAGCGCGCCCATCCCGCCCAGCATCAAGCCGTTGGAAGCGATGATGTAAAGCGTCAGCGCGCCGAGGGTGACCGCGCCCGCGAAGGCGATGATCGCGACCTTGACGTTGTTGGCGATGATGAGCGCGGACATCGCGGGCGCGAAGCCGGGGTCGACGGCAAAGTTGGAGTCGTGCAGGCTCTTGCGGATCTTCTCGGAGACGAGGTAGTTGGGCAGCAGTGCGGAGGCATCGGCTGGATGGCTGCGCACCAGCACGTAGGCGACGACGGCGCAGGCGACGGTCAGTGCCGTGCATATCGCGATGTAGGGCAGCGAGCGCCGAAACTCTTGCGGAAACGCGCGCGTATAGAACTCTGCGATGCGCCGCATCCCGCTCTCGGGCGACTTGGCGTAGACGTGCGCGTGGGCGCGGGCGACGCTGCGGTTGAGATACTCGAGCAAAGCGCGGTCGTAGCCGGCGCCTTGGGCGTAGGCTAGGTCGCTAGTTGCGGCGCGATAGAGGCGTCCGAACTCGAAGATCTCGTCCGGCGAGAGCGCGGCCGTGCCGCGCCGCTCGACGCGGCGCAGGAAGGCGTCGAGACTCTGCCACGTGCCCGAGCGGCGCTCGACGAAAGCGGCTTGCGTCAACGCGTAGGAGTTTGCGGGCCGCCGCCGTCGAACCTGGCCCGCGTGGATCGGACGCTCGAGGTTCGTACGCCCGAGAGCATCGCATTTAACTACGAGCTCGCGGGGTTAGGGAGCCGCTTTCTCGCGCTGATCGTCGATCAGACGATCCAGATCCTAACGTTGGCGGCCATCTTTGCCGGCATCCTACTTGCGGGTGCGCATGCGGCCGCGCGACATGGTCCGACCCTTGTCACCGACAAGTTCGCGGAGAGCCTCGCGATCGCGCTGATCGTCGTGATTCTCTTCATCGTGCTGTTCGGCTACTTCATCGCGTTCGAGGCGCTCTGGAACGGGCAGACGCCGGGCAAGAAGCTCCTCGGGTTGCGTGTCGTGCGCGACGGCGGCTTTCCGATCGACTTCGGCGCGTCGCTGATCCGCAATCTCATCCGCGTCGGCGAGCAGCTCGTGGGCTACTATCTCCTGGCTGCCGTCAGCGCGCTAATATCGCCGGAGAACAAGCGCCTCGGCGACCTCGCTGCGGGCACGATCGTGGTGCGTGATGCTCGCCTGCCGTCACCGCGCGAATTTTCTGCGCGCGCCGGCGCCGAGCCGGCATACTCGCCGACCGCCTATCTGAGCGGAGAGGAACGCGCGCTGGTCAAGCGCTTCCTCGAGCGGCGCGATGCGCTCTCGCCGGAGCGCCGGCAAGAGCTCGCATCACAGCTGGCGTCGCGCGTTCGCGACCGCGTGCCGCCCGAGCTCGCGCGCCTCGACTTCGAATCGCTGCTCGAACGCCTCTAGGGTACCTATTTACTCGCCTTGCGCGAGCGAGTAGCCGCGCTCGCCGTTGAACGTGTAGAGTCCCTCGGTCTTGATCACGTCGAAGCCGGCCTGATTGGCGGCCAGCAGCAGCTTGACGACGTGCTCGGCGCCGAACGGTTCGCCATCGGCCTCGAAGCGGCAGCACCAGTGATCGCTCCAGTACGTGTCGGGATTGCCGTTCGGCCACACCTTGGTGCCGCGGTTGCTGATCGTCGTCAGCCTCGCGCCGGGCACGTCGAAGCGATCCATGACGGCCGCGATGTGATCGGGATTTCCGTCGCGCCGGTCGATGAAGAGGTCGACGCCCGCGCGCAGTTTCATCGGCGGCTTTCCGGCCGGCCGGATGGCGAGGTTCATCTGCGACTCCTTGTCGTACTCGGCCGGTTCGAGGTGCTGCGGCTTGCGGTCCAGCCGCTCGATCGACCGCGTCGGCGAACTCCTTCGTCCCCACCTTCTTGCGCGACGTGCCTTCCTTGAAGATGTCGTAGGTATGGACGCCGTCCTCGATCGTGCGCAGCCAGCCGTTGTGCACCCGCTCCGCAACATCGGCCTGGCCGATGTGGACGAGCATCAGGATCGCGCCGTGCAACAGGCCGGAGGGGTTGGCCAGGTTCTGGCCCGCGCGGCGCGGCGCCGAGCCGTGAATGGCCTCGAACATCGAGCAGTGGTCGCCGATGTTGGCGGAGCCCGCGAGCCCGACCGAGCCCGTGATCTGGGCCGCGACGTCGGAGAGCACATCGCCGTACAGATTCGGCATCACGATCACGTCGAACGCTTCGGGCGTGTCGGCCATCTTGGCCGCGCCGATGTCGACGATCCAATGCTCGTGCTCGATGTCCGGATACTCTGCGGCGATCTCGTTGAACGTCCGGTGGAACAGGCCGTCCGTGATCTTCATGATGTTGTCTTTGGTGAAACACGTGACTTTTTTGCGTTTGTTCGCGTGCGCGTACTCGAAGGCGTACCGGATGATCCGCTTGCTGCCGGGGCGCGAGATCAGCTTCAGGCACTGCGCCACCTGATTCGTCTGGCGGTGCTCGATGCCGCCGTACACGTCCTCCTCGTTCTCGCGCACGATGACGATGTTCATGTGCGGATGCTTGGTGGCGACGTACGGGTAGAGCGACGTGCACGGCCGCAGATTGGCGTACATGCCCAGCGTCTTGCGCACGGTCACGTTGAGGCTCTTGAACCCGCCGCCCTGCGGCGTCGTGATTGGCGCCTTGAGGAAGACCTTCGTGCGCCGCAGCGACTCCCACGAAGCGGGCTCGATGCCGTTCGTGAGGCCCTTGTTGTAGACGGACTCGCCGATCTCGATGGTCTCGAGCTCGACACGAGCCCCCGCCGCATCCAGGATACGCAGCGTAGCCGTCATGATCTCCGGCCCGATGCCGTCGCCGTACGCGACGGTAACCGGCACGCTATGTAACGTCATGCTCGCTACCATGCCGCATCTAGCGGCGCCACTCCTGGGCGTTCCAGCCCTCGCTGATGCCGTTAGGCATGAAGTTTTGCAGGTCGTCGGCGTACGCGTAACGGAGCGCCTGATAATAAATGAACGCGGCCGGCGCGTCGCGCAGCAAGAGCGCCTGTATGCGCGCGTACGCGCGCTTGCGCACCGGCCGGTCGAACGTCGATAACGCCAGACGCTGCTCCGCTTCCATCTGGGGCGAGCAGTAGCGCGCGATGTTGTTGCCGAGCGGCGGTATTGCGGCGCACGTCCACTGCGACGAGTCGTCGGGATCGGCTCCCGCGATCCATGCATACATCGCGAGATCGAACTTGCCGCCGTTGAGGATGCCGCCGCTCTGCGCCGCCGCGTAGAGCGTGGCGTAGTCGAAGCCCTTGAGCTCGACCTCGACGCCGATCGAGCGGTACATCTGCTGGATCTGCGCCGTTATCGTTCGAACGATTTGGCTGCCCAGCCCGTAGACGAACAACAGCGACAGGCGCGTGCCGTCACGCACCCGTATGCCGTCCGGCCCGGGCCGCCAGCCCGCGGCGTCCAGCAGGGCCTCGGCCTGCGCGGGATCGTAGGCCGTCGGCTGCAGCGCCGCGTCGAAGGCCCAGTAGAAGGGCGAGAGGTCCGCGGTCGCGACCCTTCCGGTGCCGTACGTGTCGTCGCGCGTGATCGCCGCCCGATCCATGCCGACCACGAGCGCCCGGCGGACGCGGACGTCGTCGAGCGGCGGCCGCCGCGTGTTGAAGATGACCGCCGTGTAGGCGGGCGCGTCGGCCAGGCTGGCGGCGCACGCCCGTCAGCGCCAGCGACGTCGCGATAGACCGCCGCCGGGATCTCGATCCCCAGGTCCGCTTCGTGCGAGCGCAGCTGCGCCGCGATCGTGTTGTCGTCGGGTATGATCGCGAGCGTCAGGTCGCGCAGCGCGGGCGCGCCGCGAAAATACGCCGAGTTCGCGCGCAGCACGATCTGGTCGCCGCGCTGCCAGCGTACGAACTCGTACGGTCCCGTGCCGACCGGAGCCGCGTTGAACGCGACGTGGTTGATGTTGTCGTACCGTGCGAGCAGATGCGCCGGAAGCAACCGGAACGGCGTGTCGCTCTCCGCGAAGATCGTGTCGACGGCCGGCGGGAAGCGGCGCTTCATGTGCATGACGACCGTGTAGTCGTTAGGCGTGTCCATCGAGGCGATCTCGTCGTAGCCGCGGCGCGACACGACATTGTTGCGCGGGTTCATGATCGCTTGCCACGTAAACTTGACGTCGCGACTAGTGAACGGCGCGCCGTCGTGCCACTTGACGCCGCGCCGAAGGTGATACGTGATCGTCAGGCCGTCTTTGCTGATGCCGCCGTTGTCGAGCGTTGGAACCGTTGCGGCGAGATCCGGGACCTCGCGGTGGTTCTGATCCAGCGTGACGAGCAGATCGAACATCAAGCCATCGGCGAAGGTCTCGATGGAATTTTGCGAGAGGATGGGGTCGAGCTGCGTCGGGTTGATTTGAAGCGCTATGCGCAGGCGTTGCGGTGCGACGGCGCTACCGCCGGAACTCTTCGAGCAGGCCGTCAGGACATAGCACACGAGCGCGGCGCCGCAGGCAATCGCCGCGAGCCGCATCAGGCAATGCAGCGGAACTTCGCGTACATGTACGGATAGTCGCCGTAGAACCAGTTGCGCAGCGAGCGCCGGATCAACTCCGCCGCCGTCACCGGCGAGGCGCCCTTCATCACGAAGTGCTTGCCGTCGAAGAAGTCGGCCGAGTATCGCGGGTAGGCTGGCATCGGCGCGAAGCCCGGGAGCGGCGCGAATGGCGTCGAGGTCCACTCCCATCCGTTGCCGACCAGATCCGCGACGCCCCACGCGCTCGTGCCGCGCGGATGCGCGTCGACGGGCTCCGGATCGAAGCGCTCGAAGTCGAAGTTGCCGTGCGCCGGCGTGGGCGTCTCCTCGCCCCATGGAAACGGACGCTCCTCGCCGTTCGGCGTTCCGAACGCGGCGCGGTGATACTCCGCCTCGCTCGGCAGGCGCATTCCGGTCCACTTCGCATAAGCCTCGGCCTGGTCGTGCGACACGTATGCGGGCCACGACCGCGGCAACGCGATCTCCTCGAATGCGCCGCGCAGCAGCCAGTCGCCGTCGCGTTCCCTCCAAAACTGCGGAATCGGACCGCCCTCGGCGACGAAGCGCAGCCAGTCGCCGTTCGTAACCGGGTACTCGGCGATGTCGAACGCGGCGACCGGCACCTCCGTCCGGCGGAACTCGTTATCCCAGCCGAAGGCGATTTCGTCCGGCTCCGCGCCCAGCGTCGCCGTCCCCGCCTCGACCCGAATAAAGCGCTGCAGGGGAAGCGCGTGGTCTTCGTGCCGTCCCGCGATGCGCCGCTTCCGGTCGTAGGCCAGCTGATGGACGATGTACATCAGCGTCTCTTGGTGCATCTGCTCGTGCTCGAGGACCGTATATGCGGCCTGACCGCGTACGAGGCTCGGCACGGCCGGATCGTCGATGCGCGCCGACTCGAGCGCGCGCTCGACGTGCTGATCGCACTGCGCGGCGAAGGCCGCCACCGTCGCGCGCGAAGGCCAGTCCGAGCGATCGTGGCGCCGAGCCTCGCCGGCGGACGACGGGTCGATGCCGCGCTCGAAGAGTTTTTCCAGCGCCGCATCGATCGATGGCTCCCCAAGACCGCGATTGCACAGCGTGCTGAAGCTGAACGCGGGGATGTGCCCTTCGTAGAACGCGAACGGATGACGCAGGGGAATCGGCCGGTCGTAGAACGCGTCGTCGTGGACCAGGGCAAAGAGCGTGGCCGACCGCTCGCGATTGCGCCGGTACCACTCCCCGAGTTTGGAGCGCGTTGCCAGCATTAGAGCGTCCCTCTCTTTTCCTGTTCGCGCTCGATCGAAACGAAGAGCGCCTTGAAGTTTCCTTTGCCGAACGAGAGGCTGCCCTTGCGCTGGATGATCTCGAAGAACAGCGTTGGGCGATCTTGCAGCGGCTTCGTGAATATCTGCAGCATGTATCCCATGTCGTCGCGATCGACGAGGATGCGCAGCTCCCGCAGCGTCTCAAACGCCTCGTCGATCTTGCCGACGCGTTCTGAGAGCATCTCGTAGTACGAGTCCGGCGTGTCGAGGAACTCTACCCGGTTCTCTTTGAGCGCCCGAATTGTCGCGGCGATGTCGTCGGTGCGGATCGCCATGTGCTGAACGCCCGCGCCCCGGTAGAACTCGAGATACTCCTCGATCTGAGATTTCTTCTTGCCCTGCGCCGGTTCGTTGATCGGGAACTTGACACGATGGCGCGGGTCAGTCATGACTTTCGAGCGCAGCGCGGTGTACTCGGTCGAAATGTCCTTGTCGTCGAACGAAACCAGCTGCGAGAAGCCGAAGACTCGCGCGTAGAAGTCGCCCCATGCGTCCATCTCGCCCCAGCCCACGTTGCCGACGCAGTGATCGATGAACTGCAGGCCCGGCTTCACGGCCTGCCGCATGGTCTTGCGCGCCTCGACAAAGCCCGGCGCGAAGATCCCGGCGTAGCCATCGCGCGCAATGAACGAGTGCACGGTGTCGCCATAGGTGGCGATGGTAGCCTTGACGATCCGGCCGTGCGCGTCTTCGAGGACCGCCGGCGCCGCGATCACTCGGGCCCCCCCGCGGATCGCCATCTCGAACGCCGCGTTGGCGTCTTCGACCAGGATCGCGACGTCCTTGATGCCGTCGCCGTGGAGCATCACGTGTTGCGCAATCTCGTCGTCCGGCACCAGGCTGGACGTCAAGACGAAGCGGAGCTTGTTCTGTTCCAAAAGGTAGCTGACGCGATCCCGCACGCCGGTCTCCGGACCGGCGTATGCGAGCTGATCGAAGCCGAAAGCCGACATGTAGTAATGTGCCGCCTGCTTCGCGTTGCCCACGTAAAATTCGACGTGGTCCCAATCGATTTGTGCCAGCGGATTGCTGCGGGCTTCGGCGGCGGTACTCATGGCGGGCGGACTTGGCGAAGGCTCGCGGGCGGCCCTGTCAAAGCAGCCGTTCATGACCACGTCGACGGCGCTGCGACCCTCCGTGCGCGCGGCGCTTCATGCGCTGATCGACTACGCCGGCCTGTTCCCTCCCGCGCAGCTCTCCGTTTCCGCAGCGCAGGCCGAATATGCGGCTGCGCGAGCGGGTCCGCACGCCTGGATGCTGGGCCGGTTCATCGTTCCGGCCAGCGCTCTCGCCACTTGGGCGGGCGATGCCCCGCTTTCGGTCGTGTTGGACGGTAGGCTCGAGCAGCTCGACGAGGTGGCCGCGATGCGCGAGGGTGCGAGCGGCATCGCCGCGCTCGAAATCCCTCCGAAGGCTTGGGCGCGAGGCGAAACGTTCCCTGACGCGATCGCCGCCTTGAGCCGCCGGATCGAAGGCAGCCGCGCGGCCGGACTGACCGCGTTCGTCGAGATTCCGAGCGCGGCGCATTCGCCGCAGTGCCTCGCGCAAACGATGGCGGCCGCCGCCCGCGCCGGTCTCGGCGCAAAGTTGCGCTGCGGCGGGCTGACCAGCGAAGCGTTTCCGAGCGTCGACGAGGTCGCCGACTTCATTCTCGCGGCCGGCAACGCGCGCGTACCCTTCAAGGCCACGGCCGGACTGCACCATCCGGTACGGCGACTCGATTCCGCGTCCGGATTCGCTATGCACGGCTTCCTGAATCTGCTCGCCGCGGCTGCGCTCGCGGCGCAAGTCGACTCGAAGACGCTGCGCCGCATCGTCGCGGAAGAAGACCCAAGCACCTTTCGTTTCGACGACGATTCGTTCGCCTGGCGCGACCGGCGCGTCGGCACCGAAGAACTCATGCGCGCTCGGCGCGCCGGGTTCGTTGCCTACGGCAGCTGCAGCCTATCGGAGCCGATCGGCGACCTGTCCGCGCTCGGAATTCTCGCCGCGCGATGATCGCGCCGTCGGACACGACGGACGCGCGCCTCGAATCGTGGCTGCCCGTTCCGGCCGGCAGCGACTTTCCGATTCAAAACCTGCCGTTGGGCGTGTTTTCCGCCGGCGGAGGGCTGCGGCGGATCGGCGTCGCGATCGGCGATAACGTCCTCGATCTCCACGAGCTCGCCCAGGCGGGGTACGTCGACGACTGCTGCGAGCCGGAACTGCTGCAAGCGCCGCTGCTCAACCCGCTGCTGGCGGCGGGGCGCACGCTCTGGACGGCGCTGCGCCAACGCCTGTCGGGGCTGCTGCGCGTGGATGGCGACCCGCGACTGCGCGAGGCCAACGTCGATCGATTCGTCCGCGCGCACGACGGCGTGACGATGCATCTGCCGATGGACGTCGGAGACTACGTCGACTTCTATTCTTCGATCGAACACGCGACGAATCTCGGACGGATGTTTCGGCCCGATGCCGACGCGCTGCTGCCCAACTGGAGGTGGGTTCCGGTGGGCTATCACGGCCGGTCCGCGACGATCGTCATCGACGGGACGCCTGTGCGCCGTCCGTGCGGCCAGCGCAAGCTCCCGGCGGCGCCCGCTCCAGAGTTCGGTGCGAGCCGCCGGCTCGACATCGAGCTCGAGATGGGCTTCGTCACCGGGCCTGGGAACCGGCTCGGCGAGCCCATTTCCGTCGCCGACGCGTCCGAGCACATCTTCGGGTTGGTGCTGGTCAACGACTGGAGCGCGCGCGACATTCAGGCGTGGGAGTATCAGCCGCTCGGACCGTTTCTCGGGAAATCGTTCGCGACGACGATCTCGCCCTGGGTCGTCACGCTCGACGCGCTCGAGCCCTTTCGTGTCGAGGGCCCGCGGCAAGATCCGCAGCCGCTCCACTACCTGCGCAGCGGCGACGCCTGGGCCTACGCGATCACGCTTGCGATCGAGGTGCAGACGCAGCAGATGCGCGAGCGCGGCATCGCGCCGGAACGGATCTCGCAAACCACGTTTCGCGACATGTATTGGAACGTCGCGCAGCAGCTCGCGCATGCCACCGCCAACGGTGCGGTCGCGCGGCCGGGCGATCTCTTCGCCTCCGGGACGATCAGCGGATCGGCCCCGGGCACGCAAGGCAGCCTCATCGAGCTCACCTGGAACGGCGAGCGTCCATTGCGCCTGGGAAGCGGCGAAGCGCGCAGCTTCCTCGAGGACGGCGATGAGGTGATCCTGCGGGGATGGTGCGAGCGGCAGGCCGCGCGCCGCATCGGATTCGGCGAAGCGCGCGGCCGCATCGAGGCCGCCAAACTAATCTAAACCGTTGCCGGCCGTTCGATCCAGGAACGGAAGTATTCCGGATCCTCGCACTCGAGCGCCGCGTCGGCCAGCTGCAGCGGTTTGAACGTATCGACCATCACCGCGATTTCGTCGGTTGACGTCTTGCCGAGGCTCTGCTCGACCGCGCCCGGCTGGGGCCCGTGCGGCGCGCCGGCCGCGTGGAGCGTGATCGAACCCTCCTCGACGCCGCGTCTGCTCATGAAGTTGCCGCTCACGTAGTAAAGCACTTCGTCGCAATCGACGCTCGAGTGATTGTACGGGACCGGTATCGCGAGCGGGTGATAGTCGAAGAGGCGCGGCACGAACGCGCAGAAGGCCGCGCCCGGCGCTTCGAATGTCGCGTGCGCAGGCGGCGGCTGATGAAGCTTGCCCGTGATCGGCGCAAACTCTTCAAGGTTGAAGGCGTAAGGATAACAGTAACCGTCCCATCCGACGACGTCGAAGGGGTGGTTCTGCACCACGTAGACCGCGTCGCGCCCGGCGTTGGTGAGCTTGATCTCGTACTCACCCTGTTCGGCGATGGGCGGCTTGAGAACGGGTACGCGAAAATCGCGCTCGTAGTACGGCGCATGCTCCTCGAGCTGGCCGAATTCGTTGCGATACCTTCGGGGAATCGTTACGGCGCCGTTGAGCTCGTGCACGAGCATCCGAGTATCGGACGCGGGCGCGACGCGATAGGTCGTGCCGGTAGGAATAAGCACGTAGTCGTGTTCGCCGTAAGCGAGCTCGCCGAACAGCGTCTCGATCACGCCGGATCCGTGATGGATGAACAGGAGCTCGTCGCCGCCGGTGTTTCGATAGAAGTACGTCATCGGCCGGCGCGCCTGCGCCACGGAAATGAGAATGTCGCCGTTGCCGAGCAACGGCGCGCGAGACTCAATCGGGTCGTCGCCTTCGAGCGAAAGCGAGCCTGTCTTCAAATGGCGGTTGCGAAGCGGCTCGTTGGGGCGCAACGTTACGGCGCTGCGCGGCCACGGCCGGACGTCCAGTGTGGCGGTGGGCGGATGAAGGTGGTAGAGGAGTGAGTAGACGCTTTCGAAGCCCTTGGTGGAGAAGAGCTCCTCCGCGTACAGCCCGCCGTCGGGGCGGCGAAACTGGATGTGCCTCTTGTGCGGCACGGAGCCGGCGCGAACGTACGACGGCATTATGCGGTGTGTTCCATCTCGTTAAGCAAATCTCACGACCGCGATGCCGTTCCCTGCAACGCCGCACGTCCTAAGATGTGGCCCCCGATCGCTCGGCGTAGCTGCGCGCCGTCGATCGGCGAGTGCGCGCCGATCCGGCCGATGTCGAGCGCGTAGACCGTGAAGTTGTAGTGATGCGCCGGTCCCGGCGGCGGACAGGGGCCGTAGTATCCGGGCTTGCCGGCCGAGGTCACGCCGAGCTCGCTTGCAGGGAGTTTGACGCTGCCGGGGAGTCGTCGCGTATCGGCGGGCAGATCGTAGACGACCCAGTGGTAGAAGCCGCCGGGGATCGGAGCATCTGGATCGTGCACGATCAGCGCGAAGGATTTCGCTCCCGTGGGCGCGCCGCTCCACTCCAGCTCCGGCGAACGGTCGTAGCCGCCGCACTCGGATGCCATCAGCGGCCGTGCCAGGCGGCCGCCGGCAGGGAAGTCGCTGCTGCGAAGCTGCATGGGGGTGGACGTCGCAGCTGCGAGGAGGACGCCGGCGATCGTCAGGGCGCGAACCATGAGCGTATGGTATCATGGCGTGGCCATGATGGGAGTTGGGCCTCACGCGGCGTAAACTCGTGAACCCCGCCAGGACCGGAAGGTAGCAACGGTAAGCGAGCACTTACGGGCGCCGTGATCCACCTGACTCTCGTCGTGGTCCACGTCCCGTCTCATAGTTTGGAAAGATGCCGACAGTAGCGATCTACGCCGCCGTGGCCGCGTTCATCGGAGCGCTCCTAGCGCTCCTCGTCTACCACCTCGCCGTCGTGCGCCCCGCGATGGCTTGGGCCGCGCATCTGCTGGGGCTGCACGACGGCCTAATATCCGGCGGGACCGTGGGCGCAGCGGACCGCTTGCGGGCCGTAGAAGAGGCACACGCGTCAACGCGGAGCGCGCTGGAGAGCGCGAGCGAACGCATCGACACGCTGGAGGCGTCGGCGCACACGGATCTGTCGCGCGCGGGGTTCGTGCGCTACGACGCCTTCTCCGACGCGGAATCCGGGCTCTCGTACGCGCTGGCGCTGCTCAACCGTGAGGGCGACGGCGTCGTGCTCACGAGCATCTACTCGCGCACGGACACGCGCACGTTCGGCAAACCCGTCGCCGGGTTCAAGCCGACCGTGCAGGCTTCGGCAGAGGAACTCGAGGCGATCGAGCAGGCTCGCTCGGGGTAATGAATCTTCTCACCTGCGACCTCGCGCAGATCCTCTTGTGGGTCGTCAACATCTACACGCTGCTGATGTTCGTCTACGCCGTGATTTCGTGGATTCCGGACCTGCGGCGCGGCCGCTGGGTCTACGCGCTCGGGTCCGTCATCGAGCCCGTCCTGATTCCGATCCGACGCATCATCCCGCCGGTCGGCGGACTCGACCTCGCCTTCCTGATCGTCATCCTTGTGCTGCAGCTGCTCGTCCGGCCCGCGCTGCAACATCTGGTCTTCAACAGCTGCGTACCGCTTCTCTAGGTCGTCTCCACGCGTGGCGCTGAAAACCGAACGGCCGCACCGGGTCGACGTTGCGAGCAACGTCCGCAACTTTTGCATCATCGCGCACATTGACCATGGTAAGACGACGCTCTCCGACCGGCTGCTCGAGATCACGCGCACTATCGAGTCGCGCGACCTCGAGGAACAGGCGCTCGACGCGATGGACCTCGAGCGCGAGCGCGGCATCACGATCCGCATGCATCCGGTGACGCTGAACTATCGGGCGCTCGACGGCGAGCCCTATCGCCTCAACCTGATCGACACGCCGGGTCACGTGGATTTCTCCTACGAGGTCTCGCGCTCGCTCGCGGCATGCGAAGGCGCCGTACTGATCATAGACGCGGCGCAGGGCATCGAGGCGCAGACGCTCGCGAACTACCACCTCGCGCTCGAGCACGACCTCGCCATCATCCCGGTTATCAACAAGATCGATCTACCCGCCGCCGATCCCGAGCGCGTGATGGGTGAGGTCGAGGAGCTCCTCGTGATGGAGAAGAGCGAGTGCATCCTGGCGAGCGCAAAGAACGGCGTCGGCATCGAGGAGATCCTCGAGGCCATCGTGCGGCGCATACCGCCACCCAAGGGCCACCGCGACCGCGTGCGTGCCCTCGTCTTCAACGCACAGTTCGACCCGTACCGCGGGGTGGTCAGCTACCTGCGCGTGGTCGACGGGAAGCTATCTCCCGGCGACCGCTTCATGTCGATGGCGCACGAGCGCGTCTTCGAGTGCACTGAGGTCGGGATCTTCGCGCCGCAGATGCGCGCCACCGGCTCGCTGGAGCTGGGCGACGTGGGCTACGTGATCGCGAACATCAAGTCGCTCGGGGAGATTGACGTCGGCGACACGGTCACTTCCGCGAAGGATCCCGCACACGTGGCGCTGCCGGGCTATCGCAAGGCGGTGCCGATGGTGTATTGCGGCCTGTATCCCAACGAGGGCGAGTACGACGGCCTGCGCGACGCGCTGGAGAAGCTCAAGCTCAACGACGCCGCGCTGGTTTACGAGCCGGAGAGCTCCGTCGCTCTCGGCTTCGGCTTTCGCTGCGGCTTCCTGGGGCTGTTGCACATGGAGATCGTGCAGGAGCGGCTCGAACGCGATTACGGGGTCGACCTGATCGCGACGTCGCCGTCCGTAGTCTTCCGTGTGATCCGCGCCGACGGAAGCGTCGAGATGATCGACAACCCTTCGAAGCTGCCGCCACCGAACGCAATCCGTTCTATCGAGGAGCCGTACGTGAAGGCGACGATCATTTCGCCGCCCGAGTACGTCGGCGCCATCATGGAGATCACGCAGAACCGGCGCGGGACGCTCGGCAACATGGAGTATCTGCACGACGGCCGCGTCATCCTGACGTACGAAATGCCGCTGGTCGAGGTGATCGTGGACTTCTTCGACGCGCTGAAGTCGCGCACGAAAGGCTACGCATCGCTCGACTACGAGGTGATTGGCTATCGCGAGGGAGAGCTGGCCAAGCTCGAGATCGTGCTCAACGGCGAGCCCGTGGACGCGCTGTCGTTCATCGTCGCGCGCGACAAGGCGGTGAGCCGCGGCCGTGCCCTGGCCGAGAAACTCAAAGAGCTCATCCCGCGTCAGATGTTCGAGGTGCCGATTCAGGCGACGATCGGCGGAAAGATCGTCGCGCGTGAGACCGTGAGCGCGATGCGCAAGAACGTGCTCTCGAAGTGCTACGGCGGCGACATCACCCGCAAGCGAAAGCTGCTCGAGAAGCAGAAGGTCGGCAAGGAGCGGATGAAGCGCGTCGGCAAGGTCGAGCTGCCGCAAGAGGCCTTCATGGCAGTGCTTCGGCTCGGCAACGAGTGAAGGTCTACGTCGCGACGCGCAACCCGGGCAAACTGCGCGAGCTCAAGGCGATCTTGGGCGGCTCCGCACTGCTGCTCGCGTCGTACCGTAAGTACGCGGCCGCCGCGGAAGACGCGGAAAGCTACGCCGGTAACGCGCTGCTAAAAGCACGGGCGTTGGCCGCTTCACTGCAGGAGGCGGGAATTTTGCCGTACGCGCTCGCGGACGACAGCGGGCTCGAGGTCGACGCGCTGGCCGGACGTCCGGGCGTGCATTCGGCGCGCTACGGAGGGGCGCGTATAGCGTGGCCGGATCGCCGCGCGGCGCTGCTGGCGGAACTGCGCGGCGTGCCGCCCTACCGCCGCGGCGCGCGCTTCGTGTGCGCGCTCGCTTTTGTAGCGCCCGGCCGCGAGCCGGTCGTCGTACGCGGCGAAGTCGGCGGTTACATCTTGGAGGCTGAGTCGGGCAGCGGCGGGTTCGGTTACGACGCGCTGTTCTTCCATCCGCCGTCGGGCCGCAGCTTCGCATCGTTGAGCGAGAAGGAAAAGAACGCGGTCAGCCACCGGCGGCTCGCCGGCGACGCGCTGCTCGCCGCGCTGCAACCGGCGTGAGCGAAATCGTCGCGGCCGCGAGCGAAGACGACGTTGCGGAGATCGCGCGGCGGCGGTGGCGCGACTCGGAGACCCGCCGGCTGTATTTCTATCTCGCATCGGTGGCGCCGAACGGCGCATGGATCGCGCGGGACGAGGGCACGCCGGTCGGGATCGCAATCGCGCATCAGCTCGAGACGGAATGGTATCTCAGCGATCTCTTCGTCGAGCCCTCGTTCCGCGGCCGGAGGCTCGGGGGACGGCTGCTCGCGGAGGCGGCCCGCGACGCCGGCGACGTGACGCGCTCGGGCTTTCTCGATCCGGCGGAGCTCGGGGGGATCGCGTGCTTCGCGCGGCGGCGCGTCGCGGCAAGAGTTCCCATCTTTTGCTTCGCCGGGCGAATTCCGCAAGAGGAGCAGCTCGCAACGCTCGCCCTGGGCGAACATCGCTTCGACACCGAGCCGCTCGACCCGGTTCGGCATCGCTTTGCGCTGGACGCGCTCGACGTCGAAACGCGCGGCAGCGCGCGGCATGCCGATCATTTGTACTTCGCCTCGAATGCGCACGGCAGCGCATTTTCGATCAACGGGGAGCTCGTCGGTTACGCCTATGTCTGGCCGGACGGGAGGATCGGTCCGCTGGCCTCGTTTTCGCCCTCGTACGTCGTCCCGTTCTTCGCGTTCGGCATGATTGCGCTCGCGCGCATGCACGGCGCATCCTGGTGCAGCGCCCTCGTGCCGGCGGTCAACGTTCGCGTCGCGCGCGCCGCCCTAGACGCGGGATTGAAGATCGAGGCTGTCAGCCTGTTCGCACGCGATTCCGGCGAGATCGACATGTCGCGCTACGTCGGCTATCATAGCTTATTGTTTTGATGCAGCTACACCAGGGTCTTAGAGTTCGATCATGTCCGGGGAAATCAGCACAATGATGTCAGCACCTTAGTCCGAGATGGCCTGGCTTGGGAGAGGATCGTTTTAGAGATCGCGAATTAGATGGCCGCACGCGATCGGGGCGTAGCTCAGCTTGGTAGAGCGTCGCGTTTGGGACGCGAAGGCCGCTGGTTCGAGTCCAGTCGCCCCGACCAACCCCGCGCCCGTGGTCTAACGGGATAAGGCACGAGTCTTCTAAACTCGAAGATGGGGGTTCGAGTCCCTCCGGGCGCATGATATACTCTCGTTTCGCGGTGACTGTAGCTCAACTGGTTAGAGCGCCGGCCTGTGGCGTCGGAGGTTGCGGGTTCGACCCCCGTCAGTCACCCCAAAACCACGCCGGAGGACTTAGAAGAACGCATTTTAATACAAACATCGAGCGCAGCCGGACGGGCGCCTTTAGCTCAGTCGGTAGAGCAGCGGCCTTTTAAGCCGTTGGTCCCGGGTTCGAGTCCCGGAGGGCGCACATCTACGCACCGCTAGCTCAATGGTAGAGCAGCTGACTCTTAATCAGTTGGTTCGGGGTTCGAGTCCCTGGCGGTGCAAAATACAAAGGCCTTACGAGATTTTCGTGAGGCCTTTCAATATTAGAGCAAACTACAGCCGCGGAATTTTGACCAACCAGTATTCGGTGCCGTCGATCGTAACACGCTTTCGACGCCGGCTGATCTGCGGCGAGAACATGGCGCCCTCGTCTTGATAATAGATGCACAGCCATGCGAGCAGGCGGGCGCGATCTTCAGGGCGCAGGCGTTTAATCGCGGCCCTAACCGCCTCGGGTTCGCCCCACGCTTCTTCGTCACGCTGGAATTGAGCCGGTCTGGCCATGAGGCGAACATGTGTTCGATTCCTGCGTCCCGGGGCCTTTTGCCGCGCGCCGCGCCCGGCGCGGCTGGGCGCTGCTGCCGCTGGCTCCTCACCGCCCACGACAACGCGGGCCTCGACCTATTCCAGCTGACGCACGAGTATCTCGGCTCGATGCTCGGCGTGCGCCGGGCAACAGTCTCGCTAGCCGCCGAGAGTCTGCAGGGGGCCGGTCTCATCGAATACTGCCGCGGAAAGATGACCGTGAAGAATCGGCCCCGACTCGAACGCGCCGCCTGCGAGTGTTACGCCGCTGCTCGCGCAGAGGTCGACAAGTTCTTTGCAGCGGAACAGCCCGCATGAGAATCCCGCCATTGGGCCTGCTCATCGTCCTCGCCGCGTCGTGCGCGATCGCGCCCGTCTCGGCGGCCCCGCAGAGCCCCGCGCCGGCCTTGCCAAAATTCTGCGCCGGCTGCAAGTACACGGCCGCGAAGCTCGCCGGCTCGGACTTCAGCCACGGCTTGTATAGCGGCGTGGATTTCGAGGGAGCGGAGCTAAGCGGCGCGTCGTTTCGCAACGCGCGCATCCTCGCCGCCAACTTCGAGAATGCCGATCTTCGGAACGCTGCGTTCGACGACGCGCAATGCACCGCGTGCAACTTCCTCGGCGCGAAGCTCGACGGCGCTACGTTTACGGGCACGCAGATGATGGCGGCCAACTTCAAGAGCTTCGCGGCCTCCGTCACCGACGAGCAGCTGCGGCAGCTGCTGGCGGGCTGCGCCTTTTGCAACTTCGCCGGCGCCAAGCTTTCAGGGCGCGACCTGTCCGGGATTCCGCTGATCTCGGTAGATCTCTCCGGCGCCGACCTGCGGGGAACACGCTTCGAGGGCGCGGTCCTGTGCTGGATCGTGATGAACGAAACCCGGCGCCAGCCTACCTGCGACAAGCTGGGCGGTGCGCAGACGAGCGCCGCAAACTTCTCCGGTGTTCTGCTCTGCGAGGACCCGTCGGACCGCCGCACCTGCTCTCCCGTCGACGCGGCCATGCTGCGCGCGAACACCGGCTCGCCCCTGAGCGGAGCGGCCCTCCCTTAAGAGGAGGAAAAGCACTCAGCGCGTTCTATCTATCGGGGTCGCCGGGCAAGTGGCGGAACTGGCAGACGCGCTGGACTTAGAATCCAGTGGGGCGACCCGTCAGAGTTCGAGTCTCTGCTTGCCCAAGCCCGATAACGGAAACAGTAATTGTTAAACCCCAGTTGGAAATTTTAAAGCGAGCTGATTTTCGCGATTTGTGGGTGAGGTGGTTCGAGCGCCGTGTGAATGCGCCGCGAAGCCCACGGATATCGTTCCTGAGCGAGACACATGTCGGGCAGTCGAGGAGGCTCTGACCGACGAGCGAAGCCATGGACAGCCGAGCGAGGAGGCAGTGCAGCAGGAACGGAGCCCGGATGGCGGAGTGACGAGCGGCTCCGAGACGCACGACTCCATGCGTGAGCGATTTTATGCGGAAGTAGCTCAGTGGTAGAGCATCGCCTTGCCAAGGCGAGGGTCGCGAGTTCGAATCTCGTCTTCCGCTTATCTTTATGACCAGCTCGACATTGACGCGGCTCGCCCCGACGCAAGTGGCGCTCGAATTCTCGATCACGGGGCAAGACATCGCCGCGGCGGAAGAGCGCGCGTTCCGCAAGCTCGTCAAGAACGTCCGCCTTCCCGGATTCCGCAAGGGCAAGGTGCCCCGCAAGATCTTCGAGCAGAACTACGGCATCGACGCGCTCACACGCGAAGCGATGGACGAGGTCGTACCGCAAGAATACGCCAAGGCCCTCGCCGAGCACGACCTGCACCCGGTCAAGGCGCCCGAGCTCGAGATCCTCGAAGAGGACGCCGGCCGCCCGACGCGAGTGAAGGCGACCGTCGAGGTGCGCCCGCCGGTCGAGCTGCGCGGTTACAAGGGCGTCGCGGTATCACGTACGGCGACGCCGGTGACGGACGCCGACGTCGAAAACAGTCTGCGAACGCTAGCCAAGGAACGCGCCACGCTCGTTCCGGTGCAGCGCGCGGCGAAGCTCGGCGACGTGGCGACGCTCGACTACGCCGGAACCGTCGACGACGCACCGTTCGAGGGCGGCAGCGCATCGGGCCAGGTGACGGAGCTGAGCGAGGGCCGCTTCATTCCGGGTTTCGTCGCGGGCATCGTCGGCATGACGCCGGGCGAACGCAAGAGCATCGACGTGCGTTTCCCCGACGACTATCCGGCTGAAGCGCTCGCCGGAAAACCCGCGCGCTTTCACGTCACGCTACACGATCTCAAAGAGTACGAGCTGCCCGCACTCGACGACGAGTTCGCGAAAACCGTCTCCCATCATCAAACTCTCGACGAGCTGCGCGCCGACGTCAGGACGCGGCTCGAGGCGGTCGAGGCGGCGCGCACGCGGCGCTCCGTCGCGAACGCGGCGATGACGCAAGTCCTCGCGACGCACGATTTTCCTCTCCCGGCATCGATGGTCGAAAGCGAGCTCGATCATCTCGTGGAAGAGGCCGCGCCCGCTCGCGGCGAGGCCGACGCGAACGACGCAGGCGAACAGCGTGAGTCGTTGCGCGCGGAGGCGGAATCGCGAGTGAAGGCTTCGCTGCTGATCGAGGCCATCGCCAAGGCCGAGGGAATCACCGCAACGCCGGTGGACGTGGCCGCCGAGCTCGCCGCGCTGGCGCGGCGGTACGGCCAGCCGCCCGAGCGAATTCGCAGGGCACTGGGGAACAATTTGCTCTCCCTGATGGACGGTATCGTGAGGAATAAGACGCTCGACTTCCTCGTCGACAACGCCGTGGTCACGGTGAACGAAGAAACTCCGGGCACCGCGTCGTAGTTACACGGAGCATGGGACATCTCGTACCGATGGTCGTCGAGCAGACCGCGCGCGGCGAACGCGCGTACGACATCTATTCGCGTCTGCTCAAGGATCGGATCGTTTTCGTCGGCGGACCGATCGACGATCATCTCGCCAACTTGGTGATCGCGCAGCTGCTCTTTCTCGAAAAAGAAGACCCCGAGAAAGACATCGACATGTACCTCAATAGCCCGGGAGGCAGCGTCACGGCAGGCCTCGCGATGTACGACGCCATGCGCTTCATCAAGCCCGACGTCGCGACCATCTGCATGGGGTTCGCGGCCTCGATGGGTTCGATTCTGCTCACCGGCGGAGCCCCCGGCAAGCGCTATGCCCTGCCGAACGCCAAGATCGTGATTCATCAGCCGTGGGTCTCGCAGATCGGGGGTCAGGCCACCGACGTCGAGATCGCCGCCCGCGACCTGCTGGCCACCCGCCAGACGGTCGCACGGATCTACGAAGAGACGACGAAGAAACCGCTCGACCAGGTGCTCAAGGACATCGAACGGGACTACTACATGACCGCGCAAGAGGCCAAGGATTACGGGATAATCGACCAGATTATCGAAAGTCGCCAAGGCCTGCCGATGCCGGCCTAGGGGCTAAAGGAGACCCGGGACACGTGTTCCGTTTTGGAGACGACAAGGGACAGCTAAAGTGCAGCTTCTGCGGGAAATCGCAGGAGCAGGTCCGCAAGCTCATTGCGGGGCCTGGCGTTTACATTTGCGACGAGTGCATCGAGCTCTGTAACGAGATCATCGAGGAGGAGCTCTACAAGAACGTCGACGAGAACCTGCGCCTCCGCAACATCCCCAAGCCCAAGGAGATCAATCACATCCTCAACCAGTATGTGATCGGTCAGGAGCGCGCCAAGAAGTCGCTCGCGGTCGCGGTCTACAACCACTACAAGCGCATTAACGTCGGCGGCACCGCCGACGACGTCGAGCTGCAGAAGTCGAACATCCTGCTCGTCGGACCGACGGGCTCCGGCAAGACGTATCTCGCTCAGACGCTCGCGAAGATCCTCGACGTGCCGCTCGCGATGGCCGACGCGACCTCACTCACGGAGGCGGGCTATGTCGGAGAAGACGTCGAGAACATCCTTCTCAAGTTGATTCAGGCCGCCGACTACGACGTCAAGCGGGCCGAGAAGGGCATCGTGTACATCGACGAGATCGACAAGATCGCGCGCAAGAGCGAGAATCCCTCGATCACGCGCGACGTCTCGGGTGAGGGCGTGCAGCAGGCGCTGCTCAAGATCCTCGAGGGCACGACGGCTAACGTGCCGCCGCAAGGCGGCCGGAAGCACCCGCACCAGGAATTCATTCAGATCGACACCACGAACGTGCTGTTCATTTGCGGCGGCGCGTTCGACGGTTTGGAGCGGATCATCGAGTCGCGCGTCGCGGCCAATAACATGGGCTTCCGCGCCCAACCCGAAGGCAAGCGCGACGTCCGCGTCGGCAAGCTGCTGCAGCAGTTGATGCCCGAAGATCTCCTGCGCTTCGGGCTGATTCCGGAGTTCATCGGGCGCCTTCCGATCGTCGTAACGCTGGACGCGCTCGACGAGCTCGCACTGCGCCGCATCCTCACGGAACCGCGCAACGCGCTCGTGCGGCAGTTCCAGAAGATCCTCAACATGGACGGCGTCGACTTGCAGTTCACCAAAGAGGCGCTCGTCGCGATCGCCAACAAGGCCCAGGGCCGCAAGACCGGTGCGCGCGGCCTGCGCTCGATTCTCGAGGAGACGATGCTCGAGGTCATGTACGACCTGCCGTCGCTCCAGGGCGTGAAGAAGTGCGTCGTCAACAAAGACGTCATCGAGAAAAAAGAATCTCCCACGCTCGTCTATCACGAGCAAAAAAAGGATATGCCAGCCTGAGCCTTCGCGCCGGGTAGCACTTTCAAGGCGTAGCGCGTTGGAACGGCGCGCTACGCCTTGAGCTCGCGAACGGAGAGGCGGCATCGGCGGGGCTGCTGAACGCAGGGCAACCGATGGACCTCCCCAAGCAGTACGACCCGCAGGCGACCGAACCGCGTCTCTACGAGCGCTGGGAGAGTAACGGGTACTTTCACGAGGAGCCCGACCCGGCGCGACCACCGTTCATCATCTGTATGCCGCCGCCCAACGTGACGGCGCGGGCGCACTTGGGTCACGGATCGACCTACCTGGCGATGGACGTCTTGACGCGTTATCACCGGATGCTCGGCGAGAACGCCGACTGGCTGCCGGGCGTGGACCACGCGGCGATCGCGACGGAAGCTGTCCTGGTGCGCGAGCTGGCCAAGGAAGGAATCGCGCGCGAGGATCTGGGCCGGGAGCGCTTCGTCGAACGCGCCTGGGCGTGGTCGCGAACCTACGGCGGAGAGATCGGCGCGCAGTTCCGGCGCCTGGGGTTCGGCCCCGACTGGCAGCGCTCGCGCTTCACGATGGACGAGGGTCTGTCGGCGGCGGTGCGCCGCGTCTTCGTCCAGCTCTACCGCGAGGGGTTGATCTACCGGGGGACCCGCCTGGTCAACTGGGACCCTAAGGCGCAAACCACGGTCTCGGACGCCGAGTTGGAGTACGTCGAACGCGACGGCCATCTGTGGCGCATCCGCTACCCGTTTGAGCCGGGCGGACCCGACGGCATCGAGATCGCGACGACCCGGCCCGAGACGATGCTCGCCGATGTCGCCGTCGCCGTGCACCCGAGCGATCCGCGCCACGCGGGCGCGATCGGACGCCGGGTCTGGATTCCGCCGCTGCTCGAGCGCTCGATTCCGATCGTCGCCGACGACGCGGTCGATCCCGAGTTCGGAACCGGCGCGCTGAAGATCACGCCCGCGCACGATCCGCTCGACTACGAGATCGGCGCGCGGCACGGGCTGCCCACGCCCTCGGTGATCGGTCTCGACGCGCGCATCGTGGCCGCGGACGTGCCGGTCGGCCCCTATGGCGGACTCGACCGCTTCGAGGCGCGCGAGCGCATCCTCGCCGATCTGCAGAGCGGCGGCTTCCTGCTCGAGACGCAGCCGCACCGGCATTCCGTTGCGACGAGCGACCGTAGCGGCGCCGTCGTCGAGCCGCTTCTCTCGCTGCAATGGTTCGTCAAGATGCAGTCGCTCGCGAAGCCCGCGCTGGATGCGTACCGCGACGGGCGCGTCCGCTTCGTTCCGGCGCGCCACGGACGCACGTACGAGCATTGGCTCGAAAACATCCGCGACTGGAACATCTCGCGCCAAATCTGGTGGGGACACCAGCTTCCGGTCTGGTACACGCCCGAGGGCCGCGAGGTCGTCGCCGAGAGCGAGGCCGAGGCGCTCGACATCGCCCAGCGGCAGCACGGAACGCGTGATCTCACGCGCGACCCCGACACCCTCGACACTTGGTTCTCGAGCGGAATCTGGCCCTTCTCGGTCGTCGGCTGGCCCGAGCAGACCGCGGAGCTGCGATGTTGGTATCCCTCGCAAGTGCTCCTCACCGGCGGCGAGATCATCTTCCTGTGGGTGGCACGAATGGTGATGCTCGGCCTGCACTTCATGCACGAGGTGCCGTTCGCGAACGTCGTCATCATGCCGACGGTCTTCGACGCGGCGGGACGCAAGATGTCCAAGTCGCTCGGCAACGTCATCGATCCCATGGTGCTGGCCGACCAATACGGCGCCGATGCCTTTCGCCTCTCGATCCTTCGCCAGACGCGCCTGGAGAGCCAAGAGATCCGCTACCAGGAGTCGCGGTGCGAAGAGGCGCGCAACTTCAACAACAAGATCTGGAACGCCACGCGCTACATCCTGGCGCTGCCCGAGGGGCTGCCAAGCGCGATGACGCTTCCACACGAAGGCGCGCTGACGCTCGCCGACCGCTGGATTCTCACGCGCCTGCGCGAGACGATCGTCGCGACGAGCGAACCGCTCGACCGCTACGACTTCGGCGCCGCCGCCGAAACGATCTACCGCTTCGTCTGGTACGAGTTCTGCGACTGGTATGTCGAGGCGACCAAGGCAGAAGCAAATCGGGCGACGCGTGCCGCCGTGCTTTCCTTCGTGTGGAACAACGCCATGCGTCTGCTCCATCCGCTCGCGCCCTTCATCACCGAAGAGATCTGGCTGACGCTGCCGCACGACGGAGATACGATCGTGACGGCTACCTGGCCGGATCCGCTGGAAGTTCCCGCGTTCGAGGCAGACGCTCGCGGCTTCACGCTTCTGCAGCGGACCGTCGAGCGCATCCGCAACGTGCGCGCCGAGATCGGACTGCATCCGCGCGAACGCGTCTCACTAGACGTTCCCGCCGGCGTGCCCGAGCCGATGGCGATCCTCCTCGCGCTGCTCGGGAGCGCCACGGTCGAGCGCGGCGAAGCCGCGGGCGAGAACCTCGATGACGCGCTCGCCGCCGTCTCCGTTCGCGCACCGCGCGGCGTGCTCGAGGAGCGCTATCGCAAGCAGCTCGCGCATCTGCACGCAGAAATCGATCGCGGCGAACGAAAACTCTGCAACGAGAGCTTCGTTGCGAAAGCGGCGAGCCGCGTGGTGGCCAAGGAGCGCGAGAAGCTCGACGGCTACCGCAACGAGCTCGCGCGCGTCGAGGCCGCGTTGCGCGCGTTAAAGGAACCGGCATGACTGACACCGCGCGCCGCGTGCTCCTGCGGCACGACGAGATCGCGCGCATCGTCGCGCGCCTCGCGCAGCAGATGCTCGAACCCGAGGATGCCCAGCGCGGGCTCGTTCTGTTCGGCATCCGGCGTGGCGGCGAGGCGCTGGCCGCGCGGATCGCCGACGAGATCGAGCGGATCTGCGGGTCGCGCGCCGGCGCTCGGTTTCCTCAACATCAATCTCTATCGCGACGATCGCGTGACGCACGAGCTTCCCGATTCGCAGATTCCGGTGGACGTATCGGGGCGGGTCGTCGTCATCGTCGACGACGTGCTCTACACCGGTCGTACCATTCGCTCCGCGCTGGACGCCGTCACCGATCTCGGGCGGCCGGCGGCGGTTCGCCTCTGCGTCCTCGTCGATCGCGGTCTGCGGGAGCTTCCGATCCAGGCCGACTACGTGGGCCGCATCAGCCCGACCACGCCGGACGAGCGGGTGCAGGTCGTCCTAGCACCCCAAGCAGCGGCCTCCGACGAGGTGACGATCCTTGGACACGCCGATGCGCATTCGACGTAGCCTCATCGATCTGGACGATCTCAGCGCCGATGAGCTGGACCAAATCTTCGACCGGACGGCGCAGTTCGAGCGAACGCCGCCCGGGCGCCTCCTCGAGGGCACCGGTTGCGTGAACATGTTCTTCGAAGAGAGCACCCGCACGTTCACGTCGTTTAACGTCGCGGAACTGCGCCTCGGAGCCGACGTCGTGAACCTCGCTCCGCACAAGCTGAGCCTCGCCACCAAGGGCGAGACCCTCGAGGACACGGCGATCACTCTAAGCGCGCTCGGCATCTCCCTCATCGTCATCCGTCATCCCGAGCCCGGGTTCCCGCAGCGCGTCGCGCTCGCGTTCGACGGCCATGTCGTCAACGCCGGCGACGGGGTGCACGCGCATCCGACTCAGGCACTGCTCGACATCTACACGCTCAAAGAGGAGTTCGGCGAGCTCACCGGCCGCACGATCGCCATCGTCGGCGACGTGCTGCACAGCCGCGTTGCCCACTCGACGATCCGCGGGCTGCAGCGGGTCGGCGCGTCGGTGGTCCTGGTAGGACCCGAGGCTTTCCTGCCCGGCGGATACGCGGGAAACGGCATCACGATCGAGCGCGACTTCGACGCCGTGCTGCCGCACGTCGACGCTATCGTTCTCCTGCGCATTCAGCGCGAGCGTTTCGTCGAGATGCCTTTCTCCGATTCCGACTATGTTCAAGCCTACCGGCTCGACCAGCGCCGCCTGGCTCTCGTGCGCAAAGAAACGATCATCATGCATCCGGGCCCGTACAACCGCGGGATGGAGCTCGACGACTCGGTCTTGGAGTTCGCCGGGTGGCGCTACGCGCGCCAGGTCCATCACGGCGTCGGCACTCGAATGGCGGTACTCGACTTTCTCGTCAACGCCCGATCGAAATGACGGCGCTGCTGATCAAGGGCGGGCGAATCGTCGATCCGGCGAACGCGCTGGACGCCGTGTGCGATTTGCGCGCGCGCGACGGCGCCATCGTCGAGATCGGCGAGCACCTCGTCGCGCGCGCGAACGAGAAGACGATCGACGCCTCCGGGGCGGTGGTCGCGCCCGGATTCGTGGACATGCACGTGCACCTGCGCGAGCCGGGACTCACGCATAAGGAACGGATCGAGACGGGCACCGAGGCCGCGCTGCGCGGCGGGTTCACGAGCGTGGCGTGCATGCCCAACACCAATCCCGCGCTCGACGATCCGGCGATCCTGCGATCGCTCCAACGGGAGATCGAACGGCGCGCTCGCTGCCGCGTCTTTCCGATCGCAGCCATCACGCGCGGGCGTCGCGGAACGCAGCCGTGCGACTTCGCGCCGCTGGCGGAGGCCGGCGCGGTCGCGTTCTCCGACGACGGCGACACCGTCGAGGATGGGGACGTGCTGCGCGAGGCGGCGCGCCTCGCCGGCGCGCTCGCCGCGCCGTTCATCTCGCACTGCGAGCCTGAGGATGCGACCGTCGCGCGCGATCTCTCCATAGCGGCGGAGACCGGCAAGACCTGGCACATCGCGCACGTCACGACGCGCACGGCCTTGGACTCGATCCGCTCGCGCGCGCAAACGGCGTCCGCGTCACGTGCGAGGTCACGCCGCATCATCTGAACTGTACGAGCGCGTCGGCACGCGAACTCGGCCGGCGGCGCGGGTGAACCCGCCGCTCCGCGACGACGCCGACGTTGCGGCGCTGCGGGCCGGAGTGCGCGACGGCACGATCGACGCGTTCGCCAGCGATCACGCCCCGCACACCGATGCCGAAAAGCACGCCGTCGAGGGCGCCGCGCCCGGGTTCAGCGGGCTGGAGATCGCGGTCGGCGCCTACGCCGCGGCGCTTCCGGACCTGCCGATGACGCGCTTCGTCGAGTTGCTCGCGACCAATCCCGCGCGCATCCTCGGCCTGCGCGCGGGCACGCTAGCGGTCGGCGCGGCGGCCGACGTCACGATCTTCGCCGATCGTTCGTGGATCGTCGATCCGCGCGACTTCGCGTCGCTGGGCAAGTGCACGCCGTTCGCCGGCGCGACGCTGCCGAGGATAGTGCTCGCGACGATCGTCGGCGGAGACGTCCGCTACCGCGCGGAGGATCTCGCAGCGTGAACGATCGCGGCGCCCGCGGCAGCGCTCTTCCTCGCCGACGGCAGCCGCTTCGAAGGCCATGGACTCGGATTCGAGGGAACGGCGCTCGGCGAGGCGGTCTTTTACACCGGCATGACGGGCTACGAAGAGGCGCTCACCGATCCGTCGTACGCCGGGCAGATTCTCACGTTCACGTATCCGATGATCGGCAACTACGGCATCTCCGGAAGCGCCGCGCAGTACGGGCGCGCCTGCGCAGCCGGAACGGTCATCAAGCAGATCGCGTACCATCCCTCGCACCATCTCTCCAAGCAGACCCTGCCCGCGTGGCTCGACGAGCAGCGCGTTCCCGCTCTGGTCGGAGCCGACACGCGCTCGATCACGATCGCGCTGCGCGAGCACGGCACGATCTGGGCGGCGCTCGCCGTCGGCGAAGCCGCGCTCGCCGCCGCGGAGCGGCGGCTCGCGCGGTTTCGTACGCGACGCGAGCACGAAGGCGCTCGTACCCAGCGTGTCCACGCGCGAGCCGTTTGTGCGCGGCGCGCGCAACGGCCGCCGCATCGTGCTAATCGACTGCGGCGTGAAGCGCGCGATCCTTGCGCAGCTCGAGGCGCTCGGGCGCGCACATCGCGTCGTGCCCTACAACGCGACGGAAGAAGAGGTACTCGCGGACGATCCGGATGCGGTGTTCATCTCGCCCGGCCCCGGCGATCCGACGGACCTCGCGGAAACGATCGAGCTGCTGCGCCGCCTCGTCGGGGCGCAAGCCGCTCTTTGGCGTGTGCCTTGGGTCATCAGCTCCTCGCGCTGGCCTGCGGCGGCCGCACGTACAAGTTGCCGTACGGCCATCGCGGCGGGAATCAGCCGGTAATGGATTTGGCCGCCGGAGAGGTGCTCGTGACCGCGCACAATCATGGCTACGCCGTCGATGCCGCCTCGCTGCCGGACGAGCTCCAACCCACGATGACCAACCTCAACGACGGCACGAACGAAGGCTTCCGGCATCGCGCGCTCCCAATCGCGGGCGTTCAGTTCCATCCCGAAGCCTCGCCCGGGCCGTTCGATGCTCGCCGCCTCTTCGCGCAATGGTTGCAGAGCTCGAAGCCGCGGCGGCGCTAGCGTTCTGCGCGGCGCTCGTCGGCGGCGCCGGCCCGTTGCCGCACAGGCGCTGGCGCGTCTGACGGTCCAGTCGTTCTCTTTCCAGCGACACGGCACGCCCGCGCGTCGACGCGCCGTTCCATCTCGTCGTCTCGCTGCGCGTGCGCGAACGCGTCGCGCAGATTACGAACCTCAACCTGCCGTTGCTTGCCGACGTGGAACTGCTCGGAGACGAGCGCCAGACGCTGAGCGGTCGCGACGGAACGCAGTATCGCGAGGCGATCACCGTCGTCGCCCATCACGCGGGCTCGCTCGCGATCGCGCCCGCAACGCTGCAAGCAATCGACGCGCGCGACGGCAAGCCCAAGCAGTGGTATACCAACGGCCTGACGCTGTACGTCGGCGGCGTCAGCGCGCTCGACACTGCGCGCGAACGGCGCGCTTTTCTTGAGCCAGGTGATCGCCGTGCTGCGTGTGCTCTTCTGGGTGCTGCGGCGCCGCACTCGTCGTGCTGTTGATCGTTTTGCTGCTTCGCCGGCGCCGGCGCGTTACGGTCGTCGCGCCCGCACCCGCGCCCGCGCCGCCACCCTCGTCGCGCGCTCGCGCCGCGACCAGCTCCAAGACGCGCTCGTCGTCCTGCGCGCGGAGCGAACGCGCACCTCGGCAGTCGCCGTTCGCACCGCCGTCTGGCGGATGATCGGCGCAGACGACGGAGCGACGCTGGGCGACGTCCTGCGCCGGCGGCGAGTCATCCGTACCCGAGACGCGCGACCTCCTCATCGCGCTCGAGCGCAGCGCCTTCACGTACGACGACGACTTGGAGGCCGCGATCGCGGATGCGTGCTTCGCGCTCGAGCGCGCATGGGTTCGTCGCATGAGTCGCGCGTCTGGCCGAGTCTGCGCGCCGCGCTCGCGCAGACGATCGTCGGACAGGAGGGCGTCATCGAGGCGCTGCTCCTGGCGCTGCTCGGCAACGGTCACGTGCTGCTCGAGGGTCCGCCTGGTCTCGCGAAGACGCTCGCGTGCCGCTCGCTCGCGGCCGCGCTCGAGGGCGAGTTCAAGCGCATTCAATTCACGCCGGACCTGCTCCCGAGCGACATCGTGGGCACGCGCATCTTCGATCAGCGCGAGAGCGCCTTTGCCACCGTCCTCGGACCGATCTTCGCCAACGTCGTGCTGGCCGACGAGATCAACCGCGCGCCGGCCAAGGTGCAGTCGGCGCTCCTCGAAGCGATGCAGGAGCGGCAGGTAACCATCGGCCCGCAGTCGTACGCGCTGCCCGATCCGTTCGTCGTGATGGCGACGATGAATCCGCTCGATTCCGAGGGGACTTACGCGCTTGCCGATCGCGCAGATGGACCGCTTCCTCATGAAGGTGAACGTGGGCTATCCCTCGCGCGACGAAGAGCTGCGAATTCTCGACCGCTTTGCGGTCGCCGACACGCAGCCGGTCCGGGCCGTCGCCACGCTCGACGACGTTCGCTCCTGGCGCGAGCAGGCGCACGCGCGTCCACATCGACGAGAAGCTGAAACGCTACATCGTCGATCTGGTAACGATCACGCGCCAGCGCCGACGGCGTCACGCTGAGGCGCACTGGGCAGCCGCTGCGCGTGGCCGAGCTCATCGACTACGGCGCGAGCCCTCGCGCAACGCTCGCGCTCGCGTTTCTCGCGCGCGGGCGGGCGCTGCTCGAAGGGCGCGACTTCGCCGCTGCCCGACGACGTTCGCGCCGTCGCGCCGCACGTGCTGCGCCATCGCATCGGCTTCAACTACCGGCTCGTCACCGAGGGCGTGAGCGCCGATCGCGTCATCGACGCGATGATCGCCTCGGTTCCCGCTAGTCTTTGCGTGACGATTCGCGAGGCGCTGCTGCGGGCGCGCCGTCGGCCGCGCCATCTCGGCGCCGGGTCGCCGACCATCTATCGTGGCGATGGCTATGAGTTCGTCGAGTTGCGCGCGTATGTTCCGGGAGATGACGTGCGCCGCATCGACTGGGCCGCAACGGCGCGTTCCGGCGACCTGCAGACGCGCGTCGTGCTTGAAGACGTCGCGCTAACGCTGGCCGCGATCGTCGATACGTCGCCTTCGATGCGCGTCGGACGCCGCCGTCCGCTGCTGGAGGCGGCGCGCGAAGCCGCTGCAAGCATGGTTCGGCGCCGCCAGCGGCGAGGATCGCTGCATCCGCATCGACACCGTCCGGCGTGACGCCGCCGGCGCTGCAGCGCGGTCCCGTATCGCGCGCTCGGCAACGTTCGGCGAGTCGCTCGCGTTCGACGTCAGCGCGCGTGCTGCGGACCGCGCGCGGCGCGCTGCCGCGCGGCACGGCTCTGCTCGCAATCAGCGACTGGTTTGACCTCGACGACGGCGTCGGACCGCGACTCTGGCCGAGCTCGGCGCGCGCTTTGACTCCACGGCGTTGGTCGTCCGCGATCCGTGGTACGATGATTTGCCGCTTTCCGGAATCGTCCGGCTGCGGGGAGTCGAAGGCGGCGGGGTCCGCGCGTATGTTGGCGCGCGCGAACGAGCGGCATATCGCGACGCAGTGCGCGCGCGAGAGAAGCTACGGTGTTAGCGCGCTTTGAGCGCGCTAACTGGCGCACCGGCGTGCTGCGCGAAGCGGACGGCGCGCACGTCACTGGCAGCCGCCTTTGGGGCGCGACGTATGAGCGTCGAACATCCGGCACGGCTTGCAATCGGTTTGCTTTCGTCCTGCGTTCGCTCTGCTTACGATCGTCTGCAGCGGCGGGCGACCAGCCGCGACTTAGCCTATTCGAACATCGCCTTTTTCGTCGAGGCAGCCAAGCCGCGCGCGTGGATTCCGCGGGTTTTGCAGGCGCTTTGGCTCTTCGCCTTGGCAACTGTCGTCGCTCGCGATCGCGCGGACCGCATCTTACGATTGCAGTCCCGGCTCGCGACGGCGATGTTTTCGTCTGCATTGACACCTCCGGTTCGATGGCCTCCACGGACATCGTGCCGACG
>CAVVYX010000005.1:0-128537 GCA_963752625.1 Vulcanimicrobiota bacterium | reverse complement strand
GCAGGCCGCGCGCCGCGCGCTCCATCAGGTCGTCGCCCGCGACCATCGCCCTCCCGTCGAATCCCGGCAGCGTCACGGCGAGCACGTCATACTCGGGCGATAACGCGTCGATCTGCGCGTTCCACTGCCACGAGCCGCAGAACAGCGCGGGAACGAAGACGATCGATCGGGCCTTCGGGTTGCCGAAGCGCTCGACGCGCAGGATGCCGCTGTCAAACGTCGCGTAGGGCGCGACCACACGCCGCGCCACCGACGCCACCGCCGGCGGCGCTGGGCACAGCGCCGCGAGGCCCGCCAGTACGGCGAGAATCGCCTGTCGAAAGCGGCGCCCATGACGGAGCGGCGCGCGTTGCGCATGGGCATCGACGTCGGCGGCACGTTCACTGATCTCGTTGCCGTCGAGTCGTGGAGCGGGCGCACCGTGACGCGCAAAGTCGCGAGCACGCCGCGCGAGCCGCAGCGCGCCGTGGTGGAGGCGCTGCTTGCGCTGCTGCGTCGAGTACGAGCCGCGTCCGGCGCTGGAGTTGCTCGCCCACTCGACCACGATAGCCACGAATGCGCTCCTCGGCCAGCTCGGGCTCGAGCTGCAGCGCACGGCCCTCGTGACGACATACGGCTTCCGCGACGTCATCGAGATCGGGCGCCAGAACCGCAGCGAGGTCTATAACCTCTTCGTCGAGCGGCCGCGTCCGTTGGTTGCGCGCGAGGATCGGCTGACGGTGCGCGAGCGCATGGATCATCTCGGCGAACGTCGTCGAGCCGCTCGACGAGTCCTCCGTCGCCGAGGTCTGCGGGGTGTTGAAGCGCCGCGGCGTGGCAGCGGTCGCGGTGTGTCTGCTGCATTCTTATGCCAACGACGCGCACGAGCGCCGCGTGACGGATGCGCTCGCGGCCGCGCTGCCTGAGGCGCGGATCGCGCGCTCGTCCGAGGTCGATCCGGAGTATCGCGAATACGAGCGCTTCTCGACGACGGTCGTCAACGCCGCGCTAGCGCCGATCGTCGAGGCGTATCTCGAACGGCTCGTGCGCGAGCTGCGCGAGCACGGAATCGACACGCCGCTGTACGTGATGCGCAGCGACGGCGGCATGGCCGTCGCGCAGCGCATCGCGGCGCGGCCGGCTGCTATCGTGGAAAGCGGCCCGGCGAGCGGAGCCGTCGCGACGGCCAGCACTCGGACGGCGCAGCGGCGCGCGGCGCTTGCTCTCGTTCGACATGGGCGGAACGACGGCCAAGGCCGGCACAATTCTCGACGGCGTGGCGCAGGTCGCGCACGAGTTAGAGGCCGCCGGCCGCACGCACAGCGGACGCGCCGTCAAGGGCAGCGGCTATCCCGTGCGCTTTCCTTTCGTCGACCTGGCGGAAGTGAGCGCCGGCGGCGGCACGATCGCGTGGATCGACGACGCGGGCACGTTGCGCGTTGGACCGCTCTCGGCCGGCGCAGATCCCGGGCCCGCGTGCTACGGCGTCTCGGATCGTCCGACCGTCGCCGACGCGAACGTCGTGCTCGGGCGCCTGAATCAAACGCATCTGCTCGGCGGAGCGTTTAAAATCGACGCGGCGCGCGCGCGGGCTTCCGTCGCCATGCTAGCCGAAGACCTCGGATGCGCCGGGGAGGCGACCGCGGCGGGGATCGTCGCGCTGGTCGACGACGCGATGGCCAAGGTGCTGCGCATCGTTACGGTCGAGCGCGGCCTCGATCCGCGCGACTTCGCGCTCGTCGCGTTCGGCGGCGGTGGTCCGCTGCATGCGTGCGCCGTAGCGGACGAGCTGCAGATCGCGCGCGTCCTCGTTCCCGCGCACCCCGGGCTCTTCTCGGCGTTCGGCCTGCTCGAGGCTGATCTGCACGTCAACGCCGTGCACCCGATTCTACGCACAACCAGCGACGCAGATGGCGCAACGCTGGCGCGATTCTTCGACGAGAGCGAGGCGCGCGCGCGCGACGAGCTGCTCGCGCAGGGCGCGCAGCCTGCGACGATCGCGTTCCGGCGCGAATACGACGCGCGCTACCGGGACCAGAGCTTCGAGCTCACGATCGAACACGAGCCCGATCCCGCCGCGGTCGCGCAGCGCTTCCACCACGCCCACCACGCGCGCTACGGCTACGCGTCCAGGAAGAAACGGTGGAGCTCGTCAACGCACGGTTGACGGCGAGTGGAAAAATCGCGTCCTTCGACGCCGCCTCGTTCGCGAGCGTCGTCAGGAAGGGCTCAGGATGACGACAGGGAGCTCGAGCAGCGCGACGTTTGGATCGACGGCTCATTTGCGGAAGTCGAGGTGTATCAGCGCGATGCGCTTGCGGGCGATGCGCGGATCGACGGGCCCGCGATCATCGAAGCGTACGACAGCACGGTGTACGTCGCGCCCGGCTGGTCGTGTAACGCCGAAGGCGATCTGCTTGTTCTGGAGCGGCAGCAGCGATGATCGATCCAATCGCGGCGGAGATCGTCAAGAGCGCGCTGGTCTATGCGTCGGAAGAGATGGGCATCGCGGTGCGCAACAGCGCGTACTCGCCGAACATCAAGGAGCGGCTCGATCACTCGTGCGCGCTCTTCGATCCGCTCGGGCGCCTGATCGCGCAGGCCGAGCACATCCCCGTGCATCTCGGCTCGCTGCCGTGGGGCCTGCGGCGCATGCTGGCCATCGTCGAGCGCGAGCACGGCGGCGCTCGCGAGGGTGAGATGTGGGTCGCGAACGATCCGTACGTCACCGGAACGCACCTCAACGACGTCACGGTCGTGCGTCCGGTCTTCTTCCGCGGTCGGCTGGCCGGCTACGCGGCCAACAAGGCCCATCACGCCGACGTCGGCGGCTCGGTGCCCGGATCGATGCCGTCCGATGCGAAGGACCTCTTCGCGGAAGGAGCTCGTCGTGCCGCCGCTGCGCCTCGTGGAGGGCGACCGCATCGTCGCGCAGACCGTCGATCTGTTTCGCGCGAACTCGCGCACGCCCGACGCGCGCAGCGGCGATCTGCGCGCGCAGGTGGCCGGAAACTACACGGGCGAGCGCCGGCTGCTGGAGCTCTACGAGCGCTACGGCTTCGAGGGCGTCGAATCGGCAATCGCGCGCGCACTCGACGACAGCGAGCTGCGCATGCGCGCAGCGCTGCGCGCGATCGGCGACGGCGTCTTCGATGCGACCGACTATCTCGAGGATCTCGCCGGCGCGCCGAGCATCGCGATCGCGCTGCGCCTGGAGCTGCGCGACGGCGAGCGCCGAGCTGGATTATTCGGGGACCTCGCCGCAGGTCGGCTTTCCGCTCAACGCCGTCTTCGGCGTGACGCTCTCCGGCGTGCACTATGCGCTGCGCGCCGTCACCGATCCGACCATCCCGATGAACGACGGATGCTTTCGTCCGGTCATGGTGCGCGCGCCGCTACGGATCGCTGCTCAATCCGCGCCGCCCGGCGCCGGTCTCGGGCGGCAACGTCGAAACGAGCATGCGCAACGCCGAGGTCGTGCTGCAGGCGCTGGCACAAGCCGCGCCGCGAGCGCGTGCCCGCGTGCAGCGGCGGAACGATGAGCAACGTGATGCTGGGCGGCACGCGGCCGGACGGCGAGACGTGGGCGTTCTACGAGACCAACGGCTGCGGCATGGGCGCACGCCCGCACGCCGACGGCATCGACGGCATCCACTGCCACATGACCAACACGCTCAACACGCCGATCGAGGCGATCGAGCGCGAGTTCCCGTTACGCGTCGTGCGCTACGAGCTCGCCGATGGAACGGGCGGCGCGGGCCGGCAGCGCGGCGGCAACGGTCTGATTCGCGCGCTGCAGCTAGTCGAAGGTTCCGCGCGCGCGACGCTGCTCGCCGATCGCCACACGCGCCGTCCGCCCGGCGCATGGGGCGGAGAACCCGGCGCGTGCGGGCGGCACGCGCTCACGCGCGACCGTGCGGAGACGCCGCTGCGCGCGAAAACCTCGCTCGCGCTCGAGCCCGGCGACGTGCTGACGATCCAAACCCCGGGCGGTGGCGGTTACGGCGCGGCCGAACCGACGCGGCACACCCCGACGTCTTGACCGCACGCGAGTTTGGAATGGACGCACCTCGCAACCGTTCATTGATTTCGCTCCAAGCCGAAACGGGCGGCGCAGAGCAAATCGACGACACGTATCGCGCTGCGTCGCGGCGAGAAGCGCCGCTGCGCGTCGGCCGCGGCGAGCTCGCCGTAGCGCCGGCGCGCCGCGGGATCGGCGAGCATGTGCGCGACGCTCTCGGCGAGCGAATCGCGGTTCGCCGATGAGCGCCACGTCGGGCGCGAAGAGCGCGCGCAGCTCGTCGCGATCCACCACGACGGCGGGAATTCCGGCCTGCGCCAGCAACACGTTGCCGAACGCGGCGGGATCGGTCAAGCCGAGGTGAACCACGCAGCTCAGCTCGAGTTCGCGATCGCCCAGAAGCATCTGCGGTGTGATCGGCGCATTGCCCGGAAAGCTCGCCGCCCACTACGCCGACATCGTCGCACGCCGGATCGTCGGAGCGGCGAATCCTCAGCGCATCGGCGCGCCGCGGCGACGCGCACGGCAGCCACGGAACTTCGAGCTCCACCGCGCCGCGCGTGCGAATCGTCGCGCCGGTCGAAGAATCGCCGGCGATAACGACACCTGGAGGCCTCTCCAGATCGTGGAACCACGCGAGCGTGCCCGCGTCACGAAAGCGCCGGTCGATTTTCCGCCACGGCTGGATCGCGCCGCGCAGGATGGGATGGCCGAACGCGCGCAGTGCCTCCTCGAGATCCTCGAGCGCCGCGGCAAGCAGCGGATCGCGGCGTCGCGGATGCCGCACCGCGATCGCACCGACCGCACCGCGCTCCGTGCGCGGCAGGGGCGCGAAGCTCTTCGCCCAGCGCGCGTAGAAGCGCAGCTCGTTCTCGGCCTCGCGCGCGAAGCGCCCCGCCGACGCGGCTTCGTAGTGGGCGAACCGCGCGTCCGCGACGTAGGCGATCGTCCTTGCCTGTTCGCGCGCGCGCAGGCAGAGGTCGACGTCCTCGAAGCCATTGACGAACGACTCGTCAAACCCGCCGTTATCGAGAAACCATTGCGTGCGCACGGCCATCGCGGCGCCCGAGACGGCAAGCGCGGCGCGCGACGTGCGAACGCCGTCGAGCGACGCCGGAAGATTGCGGCAGTAATAGTGCCAGTGCGCGTTGCGCAACAGCACGAGGCCCGCGGCCTGCGTAGCGCCGTCCTCGAAGAACAGCGCGCCGCCGGCGATTGCCACGTCGGCCCGCTCGAACGCGGCCAGCAGCGGCGTCAGCGCGTCGGCTGAGCGGTACGCGTCGTTGTTGAGCAGCAGCGTGACCGGCGCCTGCGCCGTGCGCGCGCCGGCGTTGCAGGCGCCGGCGAAGTTGCGGTTATCGTCGTGCCGCAGGTAGCGCACCCAGGGAAAATCCGCGATGGAGCTGCGGCGTCTCGTCGGTCGAGGCGTTGTCTACGACGATCGTCTCGAACTCCAAGGGGCATCGGCCGCGCAGCGCATCGAGGGAACGCAGGCAGCGCGCCGTGAGCCACCAGTTGTCGTAGACCGGGATGACGATGCTGAGGGCCGGCGCCATCGCTACGAGTTTAGGCCGCTCGAACACGGATGCGCTCCAACAGCTCCCGTTTCGTCTCGGGCACCATTGCGCGCACGAAGACGATCGTCACGATGCAGAGCACTGCGTAGAGCGCGAACGTTCCGGAGCGCCCTAGGCGTTCGACCATCGTGAGAAAGAACTGCGAGACGAGGAAGTTGCCGACCCAGTTGCTGAGCGTCGAGATCGACATCCCGAGCCCGCGCGCACGCAGCGGGAAGATCTCCGAGATGAGCAGCCACACGATCGGGCCGAGGCTGAACGCGAAGCAGCCGACGTAGAGCATCATGCTGCCCAGCGCGATCGCGCCGAGCGAACCCGAGAGGTGCGGCTGCGCGAATGCGGCCGCCAGCGCCGCGAGCGCGACGAACATGCCGGCCAGCCCCGCGTAGAGCAGCGGCTTGCGCCCGACCCTGTCGACGAAGAAGATCGCGATCAGCGTCATCCCGCAGTTCACCGTGCCGACGAGCGTCTGCGCTAGGATCGAGGCCGATGCCGAGCCGATCCCGGCCATCGCAAAGATCTGCGGCCCGTAGTAGATCACGGTGTTGATGCCGGTGATCTGCTGGAGCACGGCGAGCGAGATGCCGATGAACAGCGCGATGCGGAAGGCCGGCGCGCGCAGCGCCTCCCATCCCTGGCTCTTGGCGCCGAGGCTTTCCGCGATCGACTCCTCCTCTGCAGTACGCTCGGCCGGATCCAAATAGATCCGCAGCAGCTCCGCACGCGCGCGATCACCGAGCAGTATCTTGAAGAGATAGCGCGGACTCTCCGGCATGACGAGCATGCCTACCACGAGCACGATCGACGGAACGACGGCGAGCCCCAGCATCCAGCGCCACTGCCCATGCGCGGCGAGCGCGTAGTCGACGAGGTACGCCGCGAGGATGCCGACGGTAATCGCAAACTGATACAGCGAGACGAGCGCTCCGCGCACGTTCGCCGGCGCGACCTCCGAGATGTAAAGCGGCGCGACGACCGAGCTCAACCCGATGCCGATGCCCACGACGAAACGGGCGCACAACAGGATCGCATCGTTGGGCGCGAACGCCGAGGCGATCGCGCCGGCGAAGAAGACGACGCCCGCAAGAAATAGCGTCCAGCGCCGCCCAATGCGGTCGGCGACCGCTCCCGCGACCGCGGATCCCGCGATGCAGCCGATCAGAACGACGCTGATCGTGAAGGCCTGCTCGCGCTGCGCCAGCGCGAAGTCCTTGGTGATGAAGAGGATGGCGCCCGAGATCACCCCGGTGTCGTAGCCGAACAGCAGCCCGCCGAGCGCGGCTATCGAAGCGACGAGGAGAACGTACGCCCGCATGCAGGCGCTTTTGCGAGTCGCGTCAGAACGCTCCTCCATCGTGACGCACCAGCTCGACGTCGAGGCCGCGCGCGAATACGCCCGCGCACACGGCCTGCACGCGATGATCATCACGCGCGGTGGCGACGTGCTCGCGCAGGAGTTCGGCGACGGCTTCGACGCGAAGACCCCGCACGCGCTCTACAGCGGAACGAAGAGCTTCTGGGGTGTCGCCGCGCTGTACGCGTGCGCCGATGGACTGATGCAGCTCGACGAGCCGATCGCCGGCACGATCGAGTCGTGGCGCGAAGATCCCTGGAAACGGCGCGTCACCGTCCGCATGCTGCTCTCGCTGGCGGCAGGCTTCGCGTTCGGCGGACTCGGCGGGAGCGTGCCGCAATATGAAAAAGCGCTCGCGATGCCGCTGCGCGACGAGCCCGGCACGCGCTTCACCTATGGCGGCATCCCGCTCCAAGTCTTCGGGGCATTCTTCACGCGCAAGCTGCAGCGGCGCGGCCTAACGCCGCACGCGTACCTGCGAGAACGCGTTCTCGACCCGGCGGGCGTTAGCATCGCAAGCTGGCGTACGCTCCCGGACGGGACGCAGCCGGTCCCGACCGGCGCGTCGTTGAGCGCGGAGAACTGGCTCGCGTACGGACGTTTCATTATTATGAATCGCGCCGCGCTGGAGCCGTGCTTCGAAGGCTCCGCCGTCAACGCTCGCTATGGCCTCGGCTGGTGGCTCGGCGCGCTCGGCGCGCCGCCCGATCTCGCCTATGCGAGCGGCTCGGCAGGGCAAGCGCTCTATCTTACGCCGTCGCTCGACCTCGCGGTCGTGCACTTCGGAAGAAGCTTGTCGTACCGGCACGAGACATTCGTGAAACGCCTCTTCGGGGTTGCAAGACATGGAAGGAGCGTCCGCGGCACGCGGCATAGTGGCCAGCCATGAAGCAATCACACGCCGCGAAAGCCGCGGCGTCGTTCGCACTTGTCCTTGCGTTCTCCGCATGTTCGTCGACGTCGATGCAGTCGCTGCCCTCCATGCAGGGTGACGCGGTGCTGTCGGGACTCAACGCGACCGGCGCCGGCAAGATCAAACACATCGTCTACATCGTTCAAGAGAATCGGAGTTTCAACAACCTCTTTTACCGCTATCCCGGAGCCTACACGCGCTCGTACGGCATGAACTCGAAGAACCAGTCGGTCAAGCTGCAGCCCGCGGGGCTGGCCGCGTACTACGTGATAGATCACTCGGCGGCGGCAATGTTTGCTGCGTGCAACGGTACGGGCAAACTGCCGGGAACGGACTGCCGCATGAACGGCTTCGACAAGGAAGTCTCGTTCGGCGGGCCGCCACAGTATCCGCAGTACGTCTACGTTCCGCACAATGAGTCGAAGCCGTACTGGGACATGGCACGCGAGTGGGTGTTGGCCGACCGCATGTTCCAGTCACATCTCGACGAGAGCTTCGTCTCGCACCAGTACGTCATCGCCGCGCAGGCCGCCTCGGCGGTCGATCTGCCCTACGGCGCGTGGGGATGCCAGGGCGGCAAGTACGACCAAGTCGCTACGATCACGCAACAGCGCAGCCAGTACGGGCCTCCCGAGCAGCCGTGCTGGGATTACACGACGCTCGGCGACGAGCTCGACAAGGCCGGCCTCAGCTGGCGCTTCTACGCGAGCAAGTACGGTACCAGCTCGAGCGGCTCCGGCGCGTACTGGTCCAGCTATCAGGCCGTGCGCCACATTTACGAGGGGCCCGATTGGAAGAAAGACGTCATCTCGCCGAACTGGAAGTTCATCACCGACGTGCGCGCCGGTAAGCTCGCAAACTTCACGTGGATCACGCCGGTCTGCGCCGACTCGGATCACGTGAACTGCCCAGGCGGCTACGGACCGTCGTGGGTCGCCGCGCTCGTCAACACGGTCGGCAAGAGCAAGTTCTGGAAATCCACGGCGATCTTCGTCCAGTGGGACGACTGGGGCGGCCTCTACGATCCCGTCAAACCGCCGTATGAAGACTACGACGGCCTCGGCTTCCGTGTTCCGCTGCTCATCATCTCCCCCTACGCGAGGGACGGTGTCGTCACGCACGTGCAGTACGAGACGGCCAGCGTGCTGCGCTTCGCCGAGGATCTCTTTGGGTTGGATCAGATGGCGGCGGCCGACAAGCGCGCCAATGCGCCCGGCACCGACGCCTTCGACTTCTCGAAGCCTGCGCGCTCGTTCGTCAAGATCGACGCGCCCCATCCGCCGAAGTTCTTCATGGGACCGCTGCCGGGCGACGACCAAGCCCCCGACTACGAGTAGCCTCTCGGTGTAACCGCGAGGTTACGGCGTTACCGGATTTGCTCCGGAGATCGGTTTGAGGCCGGCCTTCTTCAGCTCCGCTTGGAGCGGAACGAGCGAGGCGACGTAGGCGTTGTACTTCGCAACCGCCGCGTTGTATGCCGCTTCAAAGCGCCGGCCGTAATCGAGCTGTTCCGCCGTTGGCGGAAGCTGCACTCCCGGGAAGCCCGTGCGCGGCACGGACTCGCGCAGCGAGCCGGGCCGCTGAATCGAGTCCTCATCGTTCTTGTAGTCGGCAGTGAAGGCGGCGAACACGTCGCCGAACTGCGCTTGAGCGGCCGCGACGTCGCGTGACAGCGCCGGATCATTCTTCGCGGCGGTCGCGGCCGATGCGAGTGACTTCTTGATCGCGTCGAGGTTGTTGAGCGCCTCGTCGATCTTGGAGTAGATCGTCGCGTACTTGCGCGCGTAGTCGTAGGCGGCACGATACTGCTGCGCGGTCCAGCTGTCGCGCGGATCGGCCGCGACGGTGAAGCTCTGCTGCAGCGTCTTGCCGGCGATCGTCAGGCGCGCCGTGTACGTACCGGGCACGACCACCGGGCCGCTCTTGGGACCCTGATAGTCTTCCTTGGCCGCACCGTACCACTTCACCGGAGCATCTTCCGAGAAGTCCCAAACGTAGCGATTGATCCCCGCCTTGTTCGATACGTACGGTTCTTCTTTTCCTTTGACCTTATGCGTGCCGCTGACGGTGCGGATCACGCGGCCGGTCGAATCGAGGATCTCAAGCGTCGGCGGATTCTTGGCCGGAGCAGTCTGATAGAAGTCGATGATCGCGCCCTTCGGCGGGTTGTCGCCGGCGAAACGCGTGTAGATCCCGAGGTCATTGGAGTGGTAGTGGTACTCGTACGACGTCCGCGGCGCGAAGAGCATCGCGCCCGCGCGCACCGCGTTGCCGAGCTGCTGGACCGAGTTCGAGGTCGTCGAGGATCCACGTGTCACGGCCGTGCGTCGCGATCACGAGGTCGTTGAAGCTCGGTTGGATGCGGATGTCGCGTACCGAGACGGCCGGCAGGTTGATGCGGAAGTTCTGCCAGGTCGATCCGCCGTCGAACGAGATCCAGAGGCCGTTCTCCGTTCCCGCATACAGCATGTTCGGATTACGCGAATCGGGACGGATCGTCCGCACGTACTGGTTGGGCGGCAGGCCACTCGTGATCTTCGTCCAGCTCGCGCCGTAGTCGTGCGTCACAAACGCGTACGGCGCGTAGTCGCCCATGCGATGGTTGTCGGCGATCGACATATGCCGTGCCCGCTATCAGCGGCGACGGCACCGTCGTCTCGACGCGTGCGTACTCCGGCGTGCCGGGCGGCGTGACGTTGCTCCAGTGTGCGCCGGAATCGCGCGTCATCTGCGCGTAGCCGTCGTCGGTGCCGGCCCAGATCTCACCGCGATCGATCGGCGAACCCTCGATGTACAGGATCGTGTCGGAATACTCGGCGCCGGAGACGTCCTTCGCGAGCGGTCCGCCGGAAGGATACTGATGTGACTTTATGTTGCGCGTGAGGTCGGGACTGATCGTCGTCCACGTTTCGCCGCGATCGGTCGACTGGAAGACGACGTTCCCGCCGAACCACGCTACGTGCCCGTCCCACGGCGCAAACGCGATCGGCGAGTCCCAGTTGAAGCGATACGGGACGGAGCTCAGGTCGAACGGCCCGAGGAAGCTGCCGGGAAACGCGTCGTACGGGCGGATGAAGCGCGCTGACTTCCGTCTTGCGATCGAAGATCGTGAGCGCGCCGTCCTCGAGGTCGGCCCACACGTAGCGCGGATCGATCGGATCGGGTACGGTCCATATCGCCGTCGCCGCCGACGACGTCGACCCAGTGACGATCGAGAATGCCCTCGTTATCGAGCGAGTTTTCCGGGCCGCAGAATCCGCCATTGTCCTGAAACGCAACGCAGACGAAGTACGGATTCTCGTTGGAGAGGCCGACGTGGTAGATCTGGCCGATCGTGAGGTTGCGCGAGAACGACCACTGTTCGAGGTCCGACGTCAGCGCGTAGCCGCCGTCCTCGCCGACGATGATGCGCTTCGGATTCGTCGGATCGATCCAGATCGCGTGGTAGTCGACGTGCACGCCCTTGGCGATCTCGGTGAACTTCCTGCCGCCGTCTTTACTCTCGGCGAGCATCTCGGAGACGGCGTAGACGTGGTTGGAATTCTTCGGATCGACCGCGATGTGCGTGAAGTAAAAGGGTCGCTGATCCACGAGCGTATCGCTGGTCGTCATCGTCCAATGCGCGCCGGCGTCGTCGGTCCGCCAGAGGATGCCTCCCTTGGCCTCGATCAGCGCGAAGACGCGGTCGGGCCGGCTCGGCGCGATCGCGAGACCGATGCGCCCGGTGTAACCGCTCGGCAATCCGTTGCCCGCGAGCTTCTTCCACGTGCGGCCGCCGTCGGTGGATTTGAAGAGGCCGCCGTCGGAGCCGCCGCTCGTGAATGTCCACGGTACGCGCCGAAAGTGCCATATGCCCGCGTAGACGACGCTGCCGTCCTGCGGATTCATCGCGACGTCGCTCGCGCCGCTTGCGGGGCCGAGATAGAGCGACTTCTTCCACGTCGCGCCGCCGTCGAACGTGACGTAAACGCCGCGGTCGGACGAATCCGTGAACGGATCGCCGAACCCGCCGACGACGACGTGCCGCGAATCACGCGGATCGATCGCGATGCGCGATATGCTCCAGACGCCCGCGAGGCCGACGCGCCGCCACGTCTTGCCTCCGTCGGTCGACTTATAGAGGCCGTCTCCGTAGCTGACGTCGTTGCGCGGATTCGCTTCGCCGGTTCCGGCCCAGACGACGCTCTCGTTCGTCGGATCGATCGCGACCGCGCCGACCGCCGACACCGACTGCTTCTCGAAGACCGGCTCCCACGTCGCGCCGCCGTTGATCGAACTTCCACACCCCGCCGCCGGCCGTGCCCAGGTAGTAGAGCTGATCGTCCTGCGGCGTCCCGGCCACCGAGGCGACGCGCCCGCCCGAGAGCGCCGGACCGATCGAACGCCACGAAAGATTCGCGTAGGCGGCGGCCGCGAGCAGGACGGACGATATCAGCATCATGTTGCATTGACTGTTTTGATGGCAGGCAGCGTCTTCATGCCCGCCGCCTTCAGCGCCGCGTTGGTGCCCGGCAGCACGCTCGTCACGAACGTGTTATAGCGAGCGATGCCGGCCCCATAGTCGGCGTCGACGCGCGCCAGGAAGTCCGCGACCGCCGGCGTGATCAGCCCGTTCGCCTGGAAGTACGCGCCGAAGAGATCCTCGTGCAGCCGCGTCTCGTCCTCGGTGCCTTCGCCGCGGACGTTGGTCGCCAGCGACTCGAAGAGCGTCTGCCGCGCCGTCAATGCATCCTGCAGTTTCGCGGTCAGCGCGGAGTTGTTGGCCTTCTTTGCAGCGTCTTGCGCGGTGTCCAGCGCTTTCTTGACGTGTCGAGGTCGTTGAGGATCGTGTCGAGCTGCGAAAGGTGCGCCCATCTGGCGCATCGCCGTCGTCGAAGCGTGCGCTGGTAATCCGCCTGCGTGAACTGCGAGCGCGGATCGGGCGCCACGTGGAAGTGCTGCACGTACGTGTGTCCCGACAGAGTCATCCGCACGGCGTAATCGCCCGGTACGACGCCCGGTCCGGTGTTGGGGCCGTTGAGGAAGTCGAGCGCCGCGCCGTTCCACTTCACGGGACCGTTGACGTTGAAGTCCCAGACGTAGCGGTTCAGCCCGGCTTTGTTGGGAATGTAGGGCTCGTCTTTGCCGCCGACTTTGTGCGTTCCCGAGACGCTGCGAATCACGCGCCCGTGCGCGTCGAGGATCTCGAGGGACGGCGCGGTCTTCTGCGGCTCCTTCTGATAGAACGTGACGATGACGCCGTTCGGCGGATTGTCCGCGGCGTAGTTAGTGTAGGTTCCCTCATCGTTTCCGTGGAGCGTCCACTCGTACGCGGTGCGCGGCGAAAAGAGCCACGTATTGCTCGCGATGGCGCTGCTGCAGCTCCTGCAACGGGCGCACGTCGTCCATGATGTAGACGGAGCGGCCGTGCGTCGCGATCACGAGATCGTCCTCGCGCGGCTGCATGCGAATGTCGTGAACAGAAACGGTCGGCAAATCGTTTTTGAATGACTGCCAGTTCGCGCCGCCGTCGAACGAGATCCAGATGCCCTCCTCGGTGCCGAGATACACGAGGTTGCGGTCGCGAATATCGGGGCGAACCGAACGCGCCCATTGATCCGCCGGCAGGCCGTTGACGATCTTCGTCCAGTGCTTGCCGAAGTCGTGCGTGACCCAGACGTACGGAGCGTTGTCGCCCATCTCGTGGTCGTCTTCGATCGCGTAGGTCGTGCCGTCGACCAGCGTCGACGGCGCCACGGTCGCGAAGCGGCCGTACTGCGGCGCGCCGGCCGGCGTGACGTTCGTCCAGTGCTTGCCGTAATCGCGCGTCAGCTGCACGAGCCCGTCGTCGGTGCCCACCCAAATCTCGCCGCGCGCCCGTTGCGAAGCCTCGATGTCGAGGATCGTGTCGGTGTACTCGGCGCCCGAGACGTCGTTGACGATCGGACCGCCCGCCGGGTTCTGATGCGACTTCGAAATTCCGCGTGAGGTCCGGGCTGAGCACCGTCCAGGTCTTCCCGCGATCGGTCGTTTGAAAGATGACGTTGCCGCCGAACCAGCCGATGACCTTACCGCTCGCGGTGCGCCACGTCGCAAACGCGATCGGCGACTCCCAGTTGAAGCGGTACTTGCTCTTGGAGAGCTGCCACGACTCCGTGCCGGTCTGCAGGTAAGGCTGCGCCGACCACTGGTCCTGCGTCACGCGGTTGTAGATCGTGATCGAACCGTTTTGCGAGTCGGACCAAATCCAGTTCGGATCGTCCGGCTCGACGAGCCCCCACGTTCCGTCACCGCCGACCGTATTGATCCAGTACTTGTTCTGGATTCCGGACGGGTCGAGCGAGTTCGACGGACCGCACCAGCCGTTGTTGTCTTGCAGGCCGGCGCAGACCGTGTACGGATTGTCCGATACCGAGACCGACGCGATAGACCTGACCGATCGGCACGTTCATGGAGAAGAACCAGTTCTGGCCGCCGTCGAGGGTGAGCACGTAGCCGCCGTCGTTGCCGAGCATGATCCGCGTTGGGTCGTTGGGCGCGATCCAGATCGCGTGAAAGTCCGAATGAACCTGATCCGCGATCGCCTTGAAGTTCTTGCCGGCGTTGGTGCTGAGCATCACTTGGAACGAGACGGCATAGACCTGGTTGGGATTTTTCGGATCGACGGCGACGTGCGAGAAGTAGAACGGACGCGCGTCGACTTGCGTGTCGTCGCTGACCTTCGTCCAGTTCGCGCCGGCGTCGTCGGATCGCCACAGCACGCCGTCCTTCGACTCGATCACTGCGTAGACGCGATTGCCGTCGCTCGGCGCGACCGCCAGACCGATGCGCCCAATGGGGTACGGCGGCAGGCCGTGCCCCTCGAGCTTGGTCCACGTCGCACCGCCGTCGGTCGACTTGTAGATGCCGTCTTCGGTGCCGCCGCTGACGAAAGTCCACGGCCGACGCTGAAACTTCCAGATGCCGGCATAGACCACGCTCGGGTTCTGCGCGTCCATGGCGAGATCCGAGGCGCCGCTCTCCGGACCGACCGACAGGCGTCTGCTTCCACGTCTGACCGCCGTCGTCGGTGACGTAGACGCCGCGTTCCGAGCTGTCGGCGAAAACGTCGCCGAGCGCGCCGACGATCACGTGGTTGTGATTGCGCGGATCGACGACGATGCGCGAGATGTACTTCGTGCCTTTCAGCCCGACGTTCGTCCAGTGGTCGCCGCCGTCAGTCGTCTTGTACACGCCGTCGCCGTAGCTGACGTCGTTGCGCGGATTGGACTCGCCGGTGCCGACCCAAACGACGTCGTCGTTGGTCGGGTCGATCGTCACGGCGCCGATCGCGCCGACACCCTCCTTTTCGAACACGGCGTCCCACGTCTGCCCGGAGTTTTCCGACTTCCAGACCCCGCCGCCGGCCGCACCGATGTAGTACAGCTTCGTGTTCGTGGCCGAACCCGCGACCGATGTGACGCGCCCGCCGGTCAGGGCCGGCCCGATTTCCCGCCAGCTCATGTTGCCGAAGGCCGGCCCCGGCGACGGGGTCGGAGTCGGCGACGGCGAGACCGACGGCGACGGGGAAGGCACGGGAGCCGCGGCGCGGGCGTGACCCGCGAGCAAGAGCATGAGAGCGAAGAGCGGCGCTAGCGGCGCGACACGTCGTAACAACGGAAGAACCTCCATAAAAAACCACGCTGTAGTCGCGCGCGCGGAACAATCCTGCGCGTGCCGATTCAAATAACTATCAAACCACTTCGAGTCAGCGCGTCTTGGCGTGATGGCGTGACTCATACATCGGGACGTTTACATGAATCGCATACCATTGCGACCAGGCGATCATGCCGCACATGATTACGAACAACGCGACGATGATGACGAGCGCCCAACGGCGACCCGAGGAACCAGGGCGGGGAGGCCCCTCCCCGGAAGGCGCGCCGGAAGCGCGGCTCGAACCCACCGGCCCGATATGCGAAGGACCATCGCCAGCCTCCTGGCGACTGCCATTGTTCCATTGTGCTCGTTCCTCCTCACCTGCGCTCCCGCGCTGGCCGCTCATCGCGCCGTCCCTGCGACACCTGTCGCAATCGACGTCTACGCCCGCGTGCTGCGCCACATCAACCCGCAGATGCCGGGCTGGCAGAGCCGCAGCCTAGCACGGCGCGTGCTCGTCAACGCCGAGCGCTGGCGCCTCGACGCGAACATGCTCGTGGCGATCGTCGCCGTCGAATCGTCGTGGCACACCCACGCGATCTCCCCGGCGGGCGCGATCGGCCTCGGGCAGCTCATGCCCGGCACGGCCGCGCTGCTCGAGGTAAACCCGCGCGACCCGAGCCAGAACCTCTACGGCGCCGCGCGCTACCTGCGCGGCCTGATGCAGCGCTTCGGATCGAAGCATCCAGATCTCGTCTTCGCCGCCTACAACGCGGGGCCGAAGGCGGTTCGCGAATACGGCGGCATCCCGCCCTACGGTGAGACCGAAAACTACGTCGTGCGTGTCGCCGAGGCGTGGGAGCGCCTAACGCGCAACGTCCACCTGCCCGCCAGCGCCTACGATCAGTGGCCCGCGCACGGCCTCGACATCGACTACTGGCTCAACGCCACCGAACACCCGTAAATCGACCCTGCTCGTCGTTGCGCGTCAGCGACGAGGCTGCTTTAACATAGAGAGGATGTCACTGACAGCCTCCTCGAGCGCGTGAGGCCCATCCACCTTTAGCGGGATTGCGCCCGCGTTGCGCGCGGCCTCGACGTCGCTCTCGCGGTCGCCGACGACGACACAGCACGCCGGATCGACGCCCAGCGCCCGCGCCGCGTCGAGAATTAGTTTCGGCTTGGGCTTACGGCACTCGCACGCGTCGTCCGGCGCGTGCGGACAGACGAAGAATCCGGCAAACGGCCCGAGCAGCTCGTCGATCTTGCGATTGACGGCGTCCACCTGTTCCAGCGTGATGAGTCCGCGCCCGATTCCGCTCTGATTGCTGACCACCGCGAGCGGCAAGCCCGCCGCGCGCAGCCGGTCGAGCAACTCGCGCGCGTTCGGCGCGGGAACCACTTTGGCGGGATCGCCGTTGAACGGCACGTCGACGACGATCGTCTCGTCGCGATCGAACAGCACCGCGCAGACTCTTGCGTCAGGACGGCGCTTTCACATAAAGGTCGCCGCCGGCCTCGGCGAACTCGCGGGACTTTTCGGCCATGCCGCGCTCGGCGAACTCGCGCACCTCTTGCGTGATCTTCATCGAGCAGAAGTGCGGGCCGCACATCGAACAGAAGTGCGCGACCTTCGCGCCTGGCGCGGGCAGCGTCTCGTCGTGAAACTCGCGCGCGGTGTCGGGATCGAGCGACAGATCGAACTGATCCTGCCAGCGAAACTCGAAGCGCGCCTTCGAGAGCACGTCGTCCCAGTGCGCGGCGCCGGCGATGTCCCTTGGCGAGGTCGGCCGCATGCGCGGCGATCTTGTACGCGATCACGCCGTCCTTCACGTCCTTCTTGTTCGGCAGACCGAGGTGCTCTTTGGGCGTCACGTAACAGAGCATCGCCGTGCCGTACCAGCCGATCATCGCAGCGCCGATCGCGCTCGTGATGTGATCGTAGCCGGGCGCGACGTCGGTAACGAGCGGCCCCAGCGTATAGAACGGCGCCTCCTTGCAGATCTCGAGCTGCTTGCGCATGTTCTCTTCGATCAGGTGCATCGGCACGTGCCCGGGCCCCTCGATCATCACCTGCACGTCGTGCTTCCAAGCGACGTCGGTCAGCTCGCCCAGCGTCTCGAGCTCCGCGAACTGCGCCGCGTCGTTGGCGTCGGCCGTGCAGCCCGGGCGCAGACCGTCGCCGAGCGAGAAGGCGACGTCGTACGCCTTCATGATCTCGCAGATCTCTTCGAAGTTGTCGTAGAGAAAGTTCTCGCGGTGATGCGCGAGGCACCACTTGGCCAGGATCGAGCCGCCGCGCGAGACGATGCCGGTGATGCGATTGGCCGTAAGCGGGACGTAGCGCAGCAGCACGCCGGCGTGAATCGTGAAATAGTCCACGCCCTGCTCCGCCTGCTCGATCAGCGTGTCGCGGAAGAGCTCCCACGTCAGCTCCTCGGCCTTGCCGTCGACCTTCTCCAGCGCCTGATAGATCGGAACGGTGCCGATCGGCACCGGCGAGTTGCGCAGAATCCACTCGCGCGTCTCGTGGATGTTCTTGCCCGTCGAGAGATCCATGACGGTGTCGGCGCCCCAGTGCGTCGCCCACGTCATCTTCTCGACCTCTTCGTCGATCGACGACGTGACGGCCGAGTTGCCGATGTTCGCGTTGATCTTGACGAGGAAGTTGCGGCCGATGATCATCGGCTCGCTCTCGGGATGGTTGACGTTCGAGGGAAGGATCGCGCGGCCGCGCGCGATCTCGTCGCGAACGAACTCACGTGTCGACGCCCTCGCGCAGCGCGACGAACTCCATCTCCGGCGTGATCTCGCCGCGCCGCGCGTAGTGCATCTGCGTCACGTTGGCGCCCGGCTTCGCCCGGCGCGGCGTGCGCGGCGACGGGAAGCGCAGCTCGTCGAGCTCGGTCATCGCGTCGCGCCCGCGCCGGTAGATCGACGACGGGCGCTCGAGACGCACGGTGTCGCCGCGCGCCTCGATCCACGTGTCGCGCAGCGGCGGCAAGCCGCGACGGAAATCGGTTGAAGTGTCGCGGATCGGTGTACGGGCCGCTCGTGTCGTAGACGGTGTGGACCGTGCCGTCGGTCAGCGTGATCGCGCGCCGCGGCACGCGAATCGACGGGTCAGACCCGCTCGCGTAAACTTTCATCTGCACCTCCCTACGCCGGCATTACCCGGATCAGGTTCATTGCGGTCGGCGAAGCATTGCTCGCCCTCTCAGCCCGCCCGTTACGAGCTCCCGCGCTGGAACTTATACTCACTCGCCCCTCCGACTCCGCTCGGCTGCGCCTCGCTTCGCTCAAGGATGACGAGGCTGAAAAACTTGGAACCAACCAGGCTAGCGATTGGATTGGTCCATTTGGATGAGATATGCGCCGCGGACTCAAAAGAGGTGGGCCCTATGACGACGACGTTTACCGCCGATCCCGATCCTCAAGAGACTCGCGAATGGCTCGAGGCGATGCGCGGCGTCATCGAGGCCGAAGGCCCCGAGCGCGCCCGCCACCTCATCGCGCAGCTCGTCGACGAGGCGCAGCGCAACGGCGCGCACGTGTCGCTCGGCCAGCAGACGCCGTACGTCAACACGATTCCGGCCGACCAGCAGCCGGCGATGCCCGGCGACCGCGAGCTCGAAGCGCGGCTGCGCCATTACGTCCGCTGGAACGCGCTCGCGATGGTCGTGCGCGCGAACAAGGTCAGCTCGGAGCTCGGCGGCCACGTCGCCAGCTTCGCGTCGGCGGCGACGCTGTACGACGTCGGCTTCAATCATTTCTTCCGCGCGCCGAGCGAGACGTTCGGCGGCGACCTCGTCTTCTTTCAGGGACACTCCTCGCCGGGCGTGTACGCGCGCGCCTTTCTGGAAGGTCGCATCACCGAAGAGCAGCTCGAACACTTTCGGCAGGAGGTCGACGGTCACGGGCTCTCGTCGTATCCGCATCCGTGGCTGATGCCGGAGCTTCTGGCAGTTCCCGACCGTGTCGATGGGCCTCGGCCCGATCATGTCGATCTATCAGGCGCGCTTCATGCGCTACCTGCACGATCGCGGTTTGCTCGACGCCACCGGGCGCAAGGTGTGGGCGTTCGTCGGCGACGGCGAGATGGACGAGCCCGAATCGCTCGGCGCGATCTCGCTCGCCGGACGCGAAAAGCTCGACGATTTGATCTGGGTCGTCAACGCGAACCTGCAGCGGCTCGACGGTCCGGTGCGCGGCAACGGCAAGATCATTCAGGAGCTCGAGGGCGTCTTCAAGGGCGCCGGCTGGAACGTCATCAAGGTGATCTGGGGAAGCCGCTGGGATCCGCTGCTCGCGAGCGATGCGGGCCCGCGCCTCGTGCAGCTGATGAACGAGTGCGTCGACGGCGACTATCAGACGTTCAAGTCGCGCAACGGCAAGTACGTGCGCGACGAGTTCTTCGGCCGCTATCCCGAGACGAAGGCGCTCGTCGAGGATTGGAGCGACGACGAGATTTGGAATCTGCAGCGCGGCGGCCACGACTCGGTCAAGGTTTACGCCGCATATAAGGCCGCGTTCGACCATCGCGGCGAGCCGACGGTCGTGCTCGCAAAGACGATCAAGGGCTACGGCATGGGCGAGGCCGGCGAGGCGCAGAACATCGCGCATCAGGCGAAAAAAATGGAGATCGAGGCGATGCGAACGTTCCGCGATCGCTTCGACCTGCCGATCTACCGACGCGCAGCTCTCCGGCGAGAAGATTCCGTTCTATAAGCCGCCGGACGATTCGGCGGAGATGCGCTACCTGCGCGAACGGATCGCCGCGCTCGGCAGCGTTCCGCAGCGGCGCCGCAAGTCGGCGTCGCTGACCGTGCCGGAGCTCTCGGCGTTCGAGACGCAGCTGCAGGGAACGGGCGACCGGCACATCTCGACGACGATGGCTTTCGTCCGCGTCCTCAACACGATCGCGCGCGACAAGGAGATCGGCCCGCGCGTCGTGCCGATCGTCGCCGACGAGTCGCGCACGTTCGGCATGGAGGGCATGTTCCGCCAGCTCGGGATCTACTCGTCGGTCGGGCAGCTCTACCATCCGCAAGACGCCGAGCAGCTGATGTGGTACCGCGAGGACAAGCTCGGCCAGATTCTGCAGGAAGGCATCAACGAGGCGGGTGCGCTCTCGTCGTGGATCGCCGCGGGCACGTCGTACTCCAACCACGACCTGCCGATGATTCCGTTCTACATCTTCTATTCGATGTTCGGCTTCCAGCGCGTCGGCGACCTCACGTGGGCGGCCGGCGATAGCCGCACGCGCGGCTTCCTGCTCGGCGCGACGTCCGGCCGCACGACGCTCAACGGCGAGGGCTTGCAGCACGAGGACGGCAGCAGCCAAGTCGCCGCGTCGTTCGTGCCCAACTGCGTCAGCTACGACCCGACGTTCGCGTACGAGCTCGCGGTCATCATCCAAGACGGGCTGCGCCGGATGCTGACCGATCAGGAAGACGTCTACTACTACATCACGCTGATGAACGAGAACTATCAGCATCCGGCGATGCCGCCCGACGCCCGCGACGGAATCCTGCGCGGCATGTATCTGCTGCGCGACGGCGGACCTGCGAAGAGCAAAACGCCGCGCGTGCAGCTCTTCGGTTCGGGCGCCATCCTGCGCGAGGTCGATTGCGGCCGCCGATCTGCTCGCGAACGAGTGGAACGTGACGAGCGACGTGTGGAGCGTGACCAGCTTCAACGAGCTGCAACGCGACGGCGTCGCGGCGCGGCGTTGGAACCTGCTGCACCCGCAGGAGAAGCCGCAGCTCTCGTACGTCGAGCAGTGCCTCGCGGATCGCGTCGGACCGGGCATCGCCGCCACCGACTACATCCGCGCGTTCGCCGAACAGATCCATCCGTTTCGACGTAGAGGCGCCCGTACGTTGCGCTGGGCACCGACGGCTACGGCCGCAGCGACTTCCGCCGCAAGCTGCGCGAGTTCTTCGAGGTCGACCGCCACTTCGTGACGGTCGCCGCGCTGCGCGCGCTGGCCGACGAGGGCAAGGTTCCGCCCGCGACCGTCGCCAAGGCGCTGGAGAAGTACCACATCGACCCCAGCAAGCCGAATCCGATCACCGTGTGAGGACATGAGCCAAACGATCGAGGTGCGCGTTCCCGACATCGGCGACTTCAAGGACGTGCCGGTGATCGAAGTGTTGGTCAAGAGCGGCGATCGCGTCAAGAAGAACGACTCGCTGATCACGCTCGAGAGCGAGAAGGCCTCGATGGAGGTGCCCGCCGAGGCCGAGGGCGTCGGTGCAAGACGTCAAGGTGAAGGTCGGCGACAAGGTCTCCCAGGCATGCCGATCCTGACGCTGCAGCGCCGAAGAAGCCGCTGCCGCCGCGGCGCCGCAACCCGCGCCGGCTCAGCAGCAACCCACGCCCGACGCCGCAAGCCGCGCCGCAGCCGGCGCCGGCTCCGCAACCGGCGCACCGCCGCCGGCGCGCAACGGTCCGGTGCATGCGGGACCCGCGCTCCGCCGCTTCGCGCGCGAGCTCGGCGTCGATCTTGCAAACATCTACGCGGCAGCGGCCCGAACGGACGCATCACGCGCGAAGACGTGCAGGGCTTCGTGAAGGGCGCACTGGAACGCGGGGGCGCTGGCGCCGCGCCGGCGTTCGGCGGATTGCCGCCCTGGCCGAAGGTGGATTTCGCGCAGTACGGGCCGATCGAACGCCGCCCGCTCTCGCGCATCAAGAAGTTCTCCGGCCCGAACCTGCACCGCAACTGGCTGCAGATCCCGCACATCACCAACTACGACGAGGCCGACGTCACGTCGCTCGAGGCGTTTCGCAACGAGGTCAACGCCGAACGCACGTCCGAGCCGCGGCCGAAGCTCACGATGCTGGCATTTCTCGTCAGGGCGGCGGTCGCGGCGCTGCAGCGCTTTCCCGAATTCAACGCATCGCTCGACGGCGGCGAGCTCGTGCTCAAGCGCTACTACAACGTCGGCTTCGCCGCCGACACGCCGGACGGCCTCGTGGTTCCGGTGATCAAGAACGCGGACCGCAAAGGGCTGTTCGAGATCGCGGCGAGGGCGCGGCGCTCGCAGGCAAGGCGCGCGAGGGAAAGCTGCCGCTGGCGGACATGCAGGGCGGCACGCTCACGATCTCGTCGATCGGCGGCATCGGCGGCACGGCGTTTACGCAGATCGTGAACGCGCCGGAGGTCGCGATCTTGGGAGCGACGCGCACAGCGATGCGAGCCGATCTGGGACGGCGAGACGTTCGTCCCCCGGCTCATGCTGCCGATCAGCGTGAGCTACGACCACCGCGTCGTCGACGGCGCGGGCGCGGCGCGATTCCTCGTCCTACGTCGCCGGATTGCTCGCCGACTTCCGCCGCGTCATGCTCTAGCTATTTGATTGCGATGCCCCAGACGCAGCGCGATGCCGGCGGGACCGGAGATTCCCTTCGTCAACGTGAGCACGGGCGACAGCGTCCCACTCTTCGTGAAGGCCCCCTTATATTCGGTGACGCCATGAGCGTGCGAGCTCACCGATAGATGAGCACCCATAGGCGTCCCGACCGGTCGACGTGCAAACCGCTGGAATAGGAGAGGCCGGTTACTCTTGCTGCAGTTGAGGTTCGCGGCCCTGGATGTTGCCTTCATCGGAACTTTGGCAAATTGGACCTGCGGGTAGCAGCAGCCGGAACCGGCAGGCAGAGTGGGCGCGAGCGCGGCGTTCGAGCGAAACAGCGCCGCCTCGAACCGCGTAGCTAAGGCATGATCGCCGCACGCCCCGTTCCCGAGGTCTCGCCGGTCCGGCTCTACCTGCTGCGGGCGCTATTCTTGCTGATCGGTCTCGGGCAGGGCAGCATAACGTGGTCGGCCATCCTGCGCCACACCGGGCCGTGGCAGTTCTGGCACGGCGTGGGCCTGAGCATGCTGGCCGCGCTGACCGTGCTCGCGCTCCTCGGCGTTCGCTATCCCGTCAGGATGCTGCCGCTGATGATCTTCGAGTTGGTGTGGAAGCTGATCTGGGCGCTCACGGTCTATCTCCCGCTCTGGCTGGGGCACCGCATGGACGCGGACACGGCCGATAACGCGTTCTCGATCCTCCTCGGGGTCGTTCTCGTGCCGCTGGTTCTGCCGTGGGCGTACGTCTGGAGGAACTACGTGACCGCGCCGGGCGACCGCTGGAAATGAGCTACCAGCGGCGCGCGCTGATCGAGACGTCTGAGTCCGCTCCGCGCGGAACCAAGAAGTATGCCACCACGAAAAGGTAGAGCGCGAAACTCACGACGGGAAGCACGAGCGCCACCAGCGTCGCGCCGACATAGACCGATCCAGCCCGTTCGATAGCCGCGAACCGTGTGCGCGATCGTCGCCTCATCGACCTCCGGCACGAACGCCTTGGTGCGGACGAGATGCTGCAGCATGACGTTGTAGAATGTTGCGCACGTCGAAAGTACGACGCCGTACAGAAACGTCGCCGCCGGATATGTCGGATACGAGCCGAGGGTCGTCGTCGCGAATGGGATCAGCACGGTCGCCGCCAGCAGCAGCAGATTCCAGAACACCGTCTTGCGGTCGACGTGTGTGTACGAGGCGGAAGAGCGCGTGGTGATTCTGCCACATGATCCCGATCACCGAGAAGCTCAACGCGTAGGCGATCAGGTTCGGCCATAGACCCAGCAGCGCCGATGCGAGTTCGCGATTGGAGGGCCCGTCGTGCAGCTTGGGCAGGACGAAGCCCAGCGCGAGCAGCGTGATGGCAAAGGCGAAGACGCCGTCGGAAAACGCCTCGAATCGCGCCTTATTCATCCAGCCGGATTGGATATATGACAGCCGATGTCATGTATGGCGCGTACCCTGGCCCTATGAGCAACATCACCGGAATCGATCTCACCGCGTACCTCGTACGCGACACCGACAAGGCCATCGCTTTCTATCGCGACGTGCTGGGCATGACGCCGACCGCGGTCGACGATCAGGGACGCGGCGCCGAGTTCACGCTGCCGGACGGCTCGACGTTCGGCGTGTGGAAGCCCGAAGACGGCACGACCGGCGGCGCTATCATGTTCGCCGTCGAAGACGCGCGCGCGGCCGTCGAGTACTATCGCAATCGCGGCCTGCAGCTCAGCGACGTGATGGAGTCGCCCGTGTGCCTGATGGCGTTCGGCGCCGATCCCGAAGGCAACTCGATCATCATCCATCAGCGCAAGGTGAAAGACTAGCGCGTTTTAAGTCTGCTGCTGCAGGGGCCGCGTAGTAAAGGGGGCCCGCCACTCGCGATCGCCGACGCATAAGACCCACACGAACGTGCGATCGGGACCGAGCGGCATCGGGGAGATCATCATCGCAAACGGCGCGTTGATGGACGAACCCGGCTTGATGCCGGGCGGGCGTCCGACCTCGATCTCCTGCTCCATATGGATCGCGGTGGCGCTCTCCGGCCCGGTTTGCAGCGCGACCGGCTTGCCGTCTACGTCGTGCAGGTCGAGGGTCCACCTGATCTTGCGATTGGTCTCGCCCCACGGCACGTGCAAGATGAACGCGACCGCGGACGGCGCGGTCAAGGGGCTGGCGGTGTTCGTCCAGCCGATGCCGAGCGCGTGCAGCTTGCCGTCCGGAGTGACTTGCGCTGCGTCGCAGAGCAAGAGCGTCGCATCAACGTTGGGCATATCGTTCGAGCGTTCTTCGCGCCCGCGCTACAAGCGCCTCGCGCAGTTCCTCGGGCTCGACCAGCGTCGCGTCCTCCGACCAGGCGACCAGTTGAAACAGCGCGATCTCCGTGCCGGGAAAGGTCACGCGCAGGAGGGCGCCGGCCTTGTCTTCCGATACGACCTCGGCGGGCCAATACGCGGACACGCTTTCGAGCGCACCGCTGCGCGTCCGCAGCAGCACGACGCAATCCGTGCTGCGCGAAGCTTCGTTGAAGCGCGCCGAGGACTCGCGCCAGTAGCGCTCGAGGTCGAAACTCGCCGGCCGCTCAAAGCGCTGCATCAGCTCCTGCGCGCTGCGAATGCGATCGACACGGAAGCTGCGCAGCTCCTCGCCGTAACGAGCGACGAGATACCACACTCCCGCCTTCGAGACGAGTCCGAGCGGATCGACGGTGCGCGTGGACGCGGCTCGATTGCGATCCTCGTAACGCACGCGCACGCGGCGATCGTCCCAGACCGCGCGGCGCAGCGCCACCAGGATCGCGCGCGGCGGTTCGGGCTGATTCCAGCGCCGCTGATCGAGATGGATCCGCGAGCGGGATTTCTCGGCCGCGCGGCGCTGCACGTCGGCCAGCCCGCCGTGCAGCTTCTCGAGCGCGCGATCCAGTCCGCGGCCGAGGCCCAGATCCGCGAGCGGGCTTCCACCCGACACGAACAGCGAGCGAATCTCGTCGTCCGTGAACTGCGTGAGCGCGCGGCGATACCCGTCGGCGAGCACGATGCCGCCGGTAGACCCGCGCTCCGCGTACACCGGCACGCCCGCCGCGCCGAGCGCCTCGACGTCGCGGTAGATCGTTCGCTCGGAGACCTCCAGCCGCTCCGCCAGAATGCGCGCCGAACAATGCCGGCGCGACTGCAGCAGCAACAGGAGCGAAATCAGCCGATCGGCCTTCACGACTCCATCAAACTCACCAAATATGACAGCCGATGTCAAGTATGGGATAGGCCTGGTGCCAACCCCCGGTGTTGTATTACGAGGCGAGCTGGCGCAGCACGTATTGCAGGATGCCGCCGTGGCGGTAGTATTCCGCCTCGTTGGGCGTGTCGATGCGTACGCGAACCTCGAACTTGATGGAGCGATTGGTGGCAGGATCCGTGGCCTTGACGTGCGCGCGCATGTGCGGCGTGACGCCCTCGGCGATGCCGGTGACGTCGTAGATCTCTTCGCCGGTGAGTCCGAACGTCGACCGGTCCGCGCCGTCGAAATACTCAAGCGGCAGCACGCCCATGCCAATCAGGTTGCTGCGATGGATGCGCTCGAACGATTCGGCGATCACGGCCTTGACGCCGAGCAGGTACGGCCCCTTTGCGGCCCAGTCGCGCGACGAGCCCGCGCCGTACTCCTTGCCGGCGAGCACGATCAGCGGCGTGCCGTCGGCGCGATACTTCATCGCGGCGTCGAAGATCGATAGCCGCTCGTCCGCGGGCAGATAACGCGTCACGCCGCCCTCGACATCGGGCACCAGCGAATTGCGCAACCGCACGTTGGCGAACGTCCCACGCACCATCACCTCGTGATTGCCGCGGCGCGCGCCGTAGGAGTTGAAGTCGCCCGGCTCTATGCCGTGCTCGATCAGATAACGCCCGGCCGGGCTATTCTTCGCGATGCTGCCCGCCGGCGAGATGTGATCGGTGGTGACCGAGTCGCCCAGGACGGCGATGGCGCGCGCGCCGCAGATGTCCTGCGGCGGCGCCGGCTGCGCCGGCATCCCCTCGAAGTACGGCGGCTCCTTGACGTATTCGGACTTCGGATCCCACGCGTAACGTTCGCTCGGTGCGACGTTGAGCTCGCTCCAGTTCGCGTCGCCCTTGAAGACGTCTGCGTACTCGCGCGCAAACATTTCGTCGCTGATGCAGTTCGCCATCGTCGCGGCGATGCGGTCGTTGCTGGGCCAGATGTCCTTCAGCCAGACCGGCACGCCGTCGCTGCCGGTGCCCAGCGGCTCCGTCGTCATGTCTATGTCCATGCGCCCGGCGAGCGCGTACGCGACGACGAGCGGCGGCGACGCGAGGTAGTTGGCGCGCACCTGCGGATGGATGCGCCCCTCGAAGTTGCGGTTGCCCGACAGCACCGCGGCGACGATCAGGTCGCGATCGGCGACGGCCTCGGCAACGTCGGTTGGAAGCGGCCCCGAGTTTCCGATGCACGTCGTGCAGCCGTAGCCGACGAGATTGAAGCCGAGCTTATCCAGGTATTCCTGCAGGCCGGCCTTGGCCAAGTAGTCGGTCACGACTTTGGAGCCCGGCGCGAGCGACGTCTTCACCCACGGCTGCGTCCGCAGCCCGCGTTCGACGGCGTTGCGCGCGAGCAGTCCTGCGCCGATGAGGACCGACGGATTCGACGTATTCGTGCAGCTCGTGATCGCGGCGATCACGACCGCGCCGTCGTCGACATCCTCTGCCGAATGCGTGATCGTCATCGTGGCGCCGCCTCCCTCGTTCTGGAAGCGCGCGACCGCGCCGTTCGAGCGCTCGCGCGCCGCCGACCACTCGTCGAGCGCGCCCAGGAACGTGCGCTTGACGTCGTGCAGCGCCACGCGGTCCTGCGGACGGCGCGGGCCGGCGAGGCTCGGCTCGACGCTCGCGAGATCGAGCTCGAGCGTGTCGGCAAAGTCCGGATCCGCAGAATCGTCCGTGCGAAAGAGGCCCTGCGCCTTCGCGTACGCCTCGACGAGCGCGACATGTTCGCGCGGGCGGCCGGTGAGCCGGAGATACTCGAGCGTCCGGTCGTCGATCGGGAAGATCGCGATCGTCGAGCCGAACTCCGGCGACATGTTGCTGATCGTCGTTCGATCCACCACGGGCAGCGCGGAAAGGCCGGCGCCGTAAAACTCGACGAACTTCCCGACGACGCCCTTTTTGCGCAGCATCTCCGCGACCGTCAGCACGAGATCGGTCGCGGTCACGCCCTCGCGCAGCGAGCCCTCCAGACGGAATCCGACGACCTCCGGAATCAGCATCGTCACCGGCTGACCGAGCATGGCCGCCTCCGCCTCGATGCCGCCGACGCCCCACGCGAGCACGCCCAGCCCGTTGACCATCGTCGTGTGCGAGTCGGTGCCGACCGCCGTGTCCGGGTACGCGACCCCGTCAGTGTCAAACACCACGCGAGCGAGATACTCGATGTTGACCTGATGCACGATCCCGGTTCCGGGCGGGACGACGCGCAGGTTATCGAGCGCTGCCTGTCCCCACTTCAAGAACGCGTAGCGTTCGCGGTTGCGCTCGAACTCGAGATCGGTGTTCTTGGCCAGCGCGTCGCGCGATCCGAAATAGTCGGCCTGCACGGAATGATCGATCACGAGCTCGACCGGCTGCAGCGGATTGATCGCCTTTGCGTCGCCGCCCATCGCGGCCATCGCGTCACGCATCGCCGCTAGGTCGACGATGCACGGTACGCCGGTGAAGTCTTGCAGCAGCACGCGCGCCGGCGTGAACGCGATCTCGCGTTCCGCGGTGCCGTGTTTCGTCCAGTGCGCCAGGGCCTCGACGTCCTCGCCGCGCACAGCCTGGCCGTCTTCGAAGCGCAGCAGATTCTCGAGCAGTATCTTCAGCGAGAACGGCAGCCGCGCGAGGCTCGGAAAGCCGCCCCGCTCGAGCGCGTCGAGCCGAAAGTACGTGTAGGCGCGCTCCCCGGCGCGCAGCGTGTCGAGCGCTCCGAAGCTATTCGGATGACGATTCATCGCATAATCGTACTTTCGGATCGCCCCATTCGTAGCCTTCGATCTTCAGCGCCGCGGTACCGGAGCAAAGGCGCCAAAGCGGTTCGGCGACCAAGGCGAGACGCCAGGGCTGCAGCGCGAGGGTATGCTCGAACTCCGCGCGATCGCGCGGGACCTCGCGCGAGAGGCGTTCCAGCGCAGCGCGCGGCACGAGCAGGCTCGCGGGCAGTTCCGACTCGCGCGCGATCTCGCCGATCGCCGCGCCCAAGAAACCGACGAGCGCGTCGCGAGCGGGAGCGGCGGGCCGGGCCGGCCGCTGCGGCAGGTCGGCGTCGTCGAGCGCCAGGCTGCGGGCGACGGCTTGGAGGATCGCCATGCCGAGCTGGCGCTTCATCGCACCGTCGAGACGCCGCAGCTGCCCGAGATCCTCGAGCTTGGCGGGCTTCAACACGGCGAGTCCCGCGACGACGTCGTCGGGCAGTACGTAGCGCACGGGCAGGTCGCGTGCCCGCGCCGTCGCGTCGCGCAGCTTCACCAGCTCGTTAAGAATGCCGAGCTCGCGGCGGCTCATGCGCATCGCGCCGGGAATGCGCAGATATGCGCGCCGCTCGTCGATGCGATAACGCTCGATGTCGCCGAGCTCGGCGCACTCCTCGTACACCCACTCGTAGCGGCCCTTCTGCTCGAGCCGCGCGCGCAGCGTGTCGTAGGCCGGTAACAGATAGGCGACGTCGCCGACGAGATATTCGATCTGGCGTGGGGAAAGCGGCCGCGCCGACCAATCGCTAACGGTTTGCGACTTCGCGAGCTTAACGCTGCAGATGCCGCGTACGAGATCGGCCAGCGAAACCTGCATGCCGTAACCGAGAAACGCGGCGGCGACCTGCGTGTCGAAGACGCGCGGGGGCACGAGCTCGTAGCGATCTGCGAAGATCTTCAGGTCGGCGGAGAGCGCGTGACCGACGACTGTCGTGTGCGTCAGCGCGAGCGCGAGCTTGCGCAGGTCGGGCAGCGCCAGCGCGTCGACGATCGCCGCGCCGTCGTCGAACGCGATCTGCACGATCATCAGCCGCGGCGAGTAGGTCCGCTCGGCGTGGAACTCGGTGTCGAGCGCGACGCGCGCCGCGTCGGCGACGCGCGCGCACAGCGCGTCGAGCCCGGCATTATCCGTGACGATCAGAGGCTCGGTCATGAGTGCGTGGGCGACGGCGCCTCGCGCCGCCGGAAATGAAAGTGCGGACAGCGATGCGTCTCGCAATAGAACCGCGCATAGTGCCGCGCTCGCACTTCGTAGCCGTGCACCGCGACGGTCAGCCGGTCGCCGAAGATGCTGAGCAGCGAGCAAACCGGGATTGCGATGGCGCACATCGTCCAGACGTGAACCCACACCGGCACCCGAAACGTCGCGGCGGTCGCGGTGGCGACCGTCCCGCCGAAGCCGGGGATGACGCGCACGGCAAGCAGGAACGCCGGCGATCCGACCGGGAACCGCTTGACCCAGCTCGGGAGCCGGTGCAGGTATTCGTGCAGGTTGAAGACGCGCGAGGCGTGCCGGTTGATCCAGTAGCCGAGCAGCGCGGCCAAGACGAGCCCGACCGCGTCCACGAGCGAGCCGTTGACCGGGCCGAAGATCGCGCCATTCATGATCGCGAGCGCGTCAGTCACCGAAAACGGCGCCGATGCGACGAGCGCAAAGACGGCGACGGCGAGCGGATACGCGAATGGGCCGATCGTTCGGATCTCGTGCTCCACGCGCGGCTGGTGACGGATCACCCAGAACGCGAGCAGGAAGGACAGGGCCAGCATCGCGAGAGCGAGGCCCTTACGCAGGGAAGGATTCAACCGATGGTCGTGCGCGGGTTGATCACGTTGCTATGCGGTGTTGGGCTCTACACGTCGCTTTTCATGCTGGCCAAGAGCCGCAGGGCCGCGCGCGGCGAGGTCCGGGGGCCGAGCGTCGTCAAGTCGCCTCGGGCCCACCTCTACGGCGTCCCGAACGCGCTGGTCGGGGCGATCTACTACCCCGCGCTGGCCGCGGCCATTTGGCTGGCGCGCCCCAGCGCCGCGCTACTGGTGGTCTTGGCGGCGGTCCTCGTCGCCGCCCTCACGTCGGCGTTTCTGGCCTATTCGCTGCTCTTCGTGACGCGCCGCGAGTGCCCGTATTGCTGGACCGCTCACGCCGTGAACTGGGCGCTCCTGGTACTTTGCGGCTGGTTATTTGCGCGACCACCTTGAGTCCGGGTATCTGATTTGGTAGAATCGGCCTCTCTGGTCGGACGGCACGAACGGGCGCCGAAACCGCCGGAAGAGAGGGCCGGCCGCGTAGCGTTAGTTCTACTAACCGGCGAACGGCAGTTCAATAGGGGGTTGCGCGAGTGCGCGACCCCTCTGCTTTTACTCGACCTCCGCGATCATTTGGCGGTAGGCCGGATCCTCGGTCGGCCTGGACGCGAACCAGGCCTCGAGCATCTCTCCGGCCAGCGCGGGGCTGGTCGCGCGCAGGCTGAGGCAGAGAACGTTCGCATCGTTCCACTCGCGCGCACCCGCGGCGGTCGCGGCATCGCCGCACAGGGCGGCCCGGATGCCGGCGACTTTGTTCGCGGCGATGCTGACGCCCGTGCCGGTCCAGCAGCACAGCACACCGTACCGCGCGTCGCCGCGCGCCACCGCGTGGCCGACCTCGTGGCCGACGGCCGGCCACGCGTTGGAACTGCCGGGCGCGAGCGCTCCATACCGCGTCACCTCGTGATCGTGTGCGCGCAGCCACCGGTCGATCGCCTCGGGAAGCTCGCCCGCCAAGTCGCTGCCCAGCGCAATCCTCATCGAGAGGTTTTCTCCGCGCCGCGGCTGACTCTTAGTGCGCGTGAGCCGGGTGCGACTCGCCGCGACGGTCATCCTCGCGCGGCCAAGCTTCGAGGTCTATCTGGCGCGCCGCAGCACGCGCAGCGCCTTCGCGCCCAACGCGTTCGTCTTTCCGGGGGGAGCGATCGAGCCGCAGGACGCGTCCGCGGCCGCGCAATCTCGGATGCTCGGCCTCGAACCGGAACGCCTCGCACAAGAGTTCCGCGCCGAGATCGCAGCCGACTTGCACTCTTCCGAGCCGCCCATCGAACCCGCTACGGCGCGGGCGCTGCTCGTGGCGGCGCTGCGCGAGCTGTTCGAGGAGGCGGGCGTCTTGCTGGCCCGCACGGCCGCGATGCAACCGATCGCCATCGCCGAGGACGCAGCCGAATGGGAACGCGTGAGCGCCGAGCGCGCCCGCGTACGCGGCGGCGAGCTCACGTTTGCCGATTTGCTCGGCGCGCACGATTGGTACGCCGACGCGCGCGAGCTGACGCTCTTTTCGCACTGGATCACGCCGCCTAGCGAGCCGCGCCGGTACAACACGCACTTCTTCTTCGCCGCTGCGCCGCCCGAGCAGGCCGCGTTGGCCGACGCGTTCGAGATGCACGACGGCATCTGGATCGCTCCCGGCGACGCGCTCGCGCGCTACCGGCGCGGCGAGATGCATTTGGTCTATCCGACGATCAAACATCTCGAGCGGCTGAGCGCATTCGACTCGCTCGACGCCGCGCTGCGTTTCGCGCGCAGCAAGCCGATCGTTACGATCATGCCTCACGACACGGCGGACGATTTCGCGATCCCGCAGCGGCTCGAGGATGCGTGGTAACGCTGGTTCGCGCGCCCAACCCGTCGGCGATGACGCTGACCGGCACGAACTCATACGTCGTGAACTGCGGCGGCGGCGCCGCGCTCGTGATCGATCCCGGTCCAGCGATCCACGCGCACGTCGAGGCGCTGCTCGCCGCGGTGGCGGCGCAGGGTCTGACGATTCGCGCGATCGCGCTCACGCACGGCCATCCCGACCACGTGGGCGCCGCGCCCGAGCTCGCCGCCGCGACCGGCGCGCCGATCTACGCGCATCCGGCGACCCGCATGCCGCACACGCGCGACATCGCGCTCGAGGGAGAGCTGCGCGTGGAAACCACCGCGCTGCGAGCGATTGACGCGCCGGGCCACACGTTCGACCACGTCGTTCTCTACTTACCAGAGCAGCGCAGCCTCTTCACCGGCGACACGATCCTCGGCGAGGGCACGTCGGTGATAGCGCCGCCCGGGGGTGCAATGCGCCCGTATCAGCGCACGCTCCACCGCCTCGCCGACGAGTTCGGCGACGCGCGGACGATCTACGGCGGCCACGGCCCGATCGTGCGCGACGCGCAGGCCAAGATCGAGGAGTACGCCCACCACCGGCGCATGCGCGAGGCGCAGATTTTCGACGCGCTGCGCGCCGGAGCCGCGACGATTCCCGACATCGTGCGGCGCGTTTACGGGCCGGAGCGCAGCGTGCTGTGGCCGGCCATGGCGCGGCAGATCCTCGCGCACCTCATCGCACTCGAGGAGGAAGGCTACGTGCGCGCCACGCCCGTCGAGCGCGCGATGACGCCCGAGGAGGCGACGATTCTCAACCCGCGCATCGAGGAGCTCGTCGGGCCGGAAGAAGCCGCGGTGATCGTCGCCGAACTTGGAACCGAGATGCGGTTGCAGACGCTGCTCGCCTATCACCTCGTGGAGAGCTGAATCGTGCGTCGACTGATTCTCCTAGCCTGTTTTGTCTCGCTCGCGTCGTGCACGCAATCCGCGGGGCCCGGCATCCCGCCATCCGCTGGGTCTGCGTTGCAGGGTTGCTATCGTATCAAGCAAGCCCCGACGAGCGTCAAGGCTACGATCACGTTTTACGGCTGGCCCGATAACTCGCCGCCCGGCAACGGCATTGCGCACGGCATCATCCATAAGCACGCCGGCGGCGACGGCACCTACTGCAATCCCACGACGTTCGCGACCGAACACACCAACAACAAACAGATCCCGTACGGCATCAAGATCTACGTGCCGTTCCTCAAACAGTATTTCATTCGCGAGGACCTATGCGCGGCGTCCGGCCCGCCGACCGGCAGCGGCCACAACGGCTGCTACAAGCTGTGGTTCGATCTCTGGGTCGGCGGCACGGCCAAGTCGAAAGCGCCCGAGGTCGTGCGCTGCGAGCGTCTGCTCACACCGAGCCGGAAGGTCGACGTGATTCTCTATCCGCGCGAGGGTATGCCGGTCGCGCATCCTGGGCCGCTCTACCGCAACAGCCCACCGCCCAACGGCTCGTGTTATGGAAAGAAGCTACTCGACGCTTAAAACGACCTTCCCGAACTGAGTGGCAGCCGCGACTCGCTCGAAGGCTCCGACGGCGTCGTGGAGCGCGAAGACTCGATCGATCACCGGGCGCAGGCCGTCTCCGAACAATTCCAGCATGCCGGCGAAGTCTTGCGGGCTTCCCATCGACGTGCCCAGCACGCTGACGTGCTTCCAAAACAGCGGGAAGAGCCGGATCGTCGCGTCGCCGTTCGTGCCGCCGTAGATCGCGATGCGCCCGCCGGGGCGGATCGCGTCGAGCGCCTTGCGCAGCGTGTCGCCGCCGGACGAGTCGACGACGAGGTCTACCGGATCGGAGCGCAGTGCCTTGTGCCAGTCGGGCGTCGCTTCATAATTGATGGCAACATCTGCGCCGAGCGCCTGCGCGCGCTCCAGCTTTTCGTCGCTGCTCGACGTTACGATAACGCGCGCGCCGATGCGCTTGGCGAAGAGCAGCACGAACGTCTGCACGCCGCCGCCCACGCCGGTGATCAGCACCGTCTCGCCGGACCGCAGCGCGCCGCGCGTCACGACCGCGCGATACGCGGTGAGGCCCGCAAGCGGAATCGCCGCCGCTTCCTCGATCGAGAGGTGCGCCGGCTTCGGATAGACGTTTTCGGCCGGCACCGCGACGTACTGCGCGAAGGTGCCCTCATGCGGCATGCCGAGGATGCTCGAATGCGCGGCGTCCCACACGCGCGGATCGTCGCCCCACGCCAGCATCGGATCGATCACGACCTCGTCGCCGATCTCGAGGCCGGTGAAGACCGCACCGAGGGCGGCAATTTCGCCCGCGCCGTCAGATCCTAGCGTCACCGGCAGCCGAATGTTCGGATAGAGGCCCTGGGTGATAAAGACGTCGCGGTGATTGAGCGCCGCGGCGCGCACGCGCACGAGCACCTCGCTCTCGCGCGGCGGCGCGACTTCGACGTCGTCCATGTGCAGATTCTCCGGCCCGCCGATGGCGTGCAGCCGGAGCGCCTTCATCGTCGCCGCCGTCATTCGTGCACGGTGAAGATGAACTTCACGGCGGCGGGTTGCACGAACAGCGCGTCGGTCGGGGTGTCGGCCAAGTATTGCGTGCTGTTAGGCCCGGCATAGAGGCCGCGATACGGAACGCCGGCGTCGTACAGCGTGAACGGCCCGGAGACGGCATTAAAGATGTTGGTCGCTGCCAGCGTGAAGTCGAGATGACCGAAGTTCTTGCCAATCGCTGCGTCGACCAGCGTGTACGGCTGTTGATGCAGCGTGTTGTTCTTGCCGGCGAATGTGAACGCGCTCGACGCGTGCCAGCCGTTGCGCGCCCACGCGAACGTCGTGGAGGCCTGCTGCTGCGGGACGCCGAGGAACTGCTGGTCGTCGATCAGCGTGCCGCCCGACGTCGGGTTCGAGACGAACGGCCCCAGCGCGTACGGATAAGCGACGTTGAGACCGTAGGAAAGCGTCGCCGTCAGGTTCAGCCGCGGGAAGAGCTGCTTGTAACGCGCCTCCGCACCTTCGTACACCGCGTTGCCGATGTTGAGCGGAATCACGTATGCGAAGCCTAGCGGCGTGTTGCAGAAGCTCCTCGCGCCGCCGCCCGGGTAGAAGTTCTCGATCGTGTCGCGCAGGTTCGACCGATAGACCGAGACGTCGAGGTTCGACGTGCTGGAGAACAGGTGCGAGAAGCCGAGCTCGTATTCGGTCGCGTGCTCGGGCTGCTCCGCCGGATTGCCGTTGGGTGCGACGCAGTTGGAGTCTTGTGGACCGGCATTGGGATTGGGCGCGAGCTTTCCGTCGACGCGTACCGGCGGGAAGAAATACCGCTCGATCAGCAGCGGCGCGCGGAATCCCGTGCCGGCGGAGGCGTGTACGACGCTCGACGACCCAAGATCCTGACTCAGGCCGAGGCGCCAGTTCAGCGTGTTGCCGAACGTCGAGTAATTCGCGTCGTACAGGCCGCCAGATAGACGCAGGCCTTTGCCGATCTGCTGTGCGCCGCGGAAGAAAAACGAGTTGATGCTCTGCGACGAGCGTGTTCGGGATGCCGAGCCCTGCCAGCGACTCTTGCCGGCTGTAGCCGCCCAAGGCTGAACTCGCTTTCGTCGAACGTCCGACCCCACGACAGCCCTTCGTTGTAGCGCGTGTCGAGGTGCGAGACGTCGTACGGCGAACGCGCGCCGCCTTCGAAGTCGATGTTGTCGCTGTCAGCGTAGAAGTCGGCCAGCAGCGTGCCCGATCCGAGCGGCGCGCGCGCCGTAGGCGTCGTAGGCGCGAATCGACTGTGCAAGGCTCGCCGCTCCCTTGGCCGACGTGGTCGCCGAAGACGGGGTTGGCGACGACGTTGGGCGAGCTCGGCGACGGCGAAAACCCGCACGCCGGCCCCGGACCGCTGAAGACGCACGTCGGATTCCCCGCGATCCCGTTGAGTGCGGCGGACTCGTCGCGATCGTCGCCGAGCGTGAAGACGCGAAACCCGACGTCCGAGCGCTGCGAAAAGTTGTAATCGAGATTGACGAGCCCGAGCAGCGCGCGAGATCGACGACCCGAGGTGCGTGTAAACGGGGCAGTTCGGCGTCTTGGTCTTGGTCGCCGGACCGCAGTAGATCGGCAAGTTGTTCGCGGGAACGACCGAGCGATTTGATCGACCTGGCCCGACTGATGAAAGTCGTCGCCCGCGAACGCGTAGCCGAGCTTGCCGATCGTGCCGGTCGCGTTGAGCCAGCTCTGCGTCGTGCCGTAGGAGCCGACCGAGCCGGAGAAGTTGAGATGATCGTCCAGCGTCGGGCGCAGCGACTCGAAGTTGACCGCGCCGCCGAACGTGTTGCTGCCCTCCGCGTCGGTCGGGCCGAGTCCCTCGCTGACGCTGACGCGTTGAAGGCCGGCACCGCGAACTGCGAGAGATCGATGTCGCCGGTATTGCCGTCGTTGAGCTGCTGGCCGTCGAGCGTTACCATCGCCTCGGACGGATCGGGACCGCGCAGCGATACGACGGCCGGCGCCGTCTCCGCGCCGGTATCGGGATGCTGAATCACGACCGAAGGCACTTGCTGCAGCGCCTCGAGCACCTGCGTGTAGCCGAGCGCGTCCATCTGCGCGCGCGAAACGTCCATCGTCGGGATCACGTTGCGGTCGAGCGTGAAGCCGCCGTTGACCGTCACCTGTCCGATCGTGCGCAGCTTCGGCGTGTCGCTGGGCTCGAGCACGACGTCGACGCGCGAGCCGTCGCCAACCTCCCCGTATTGACCGTCACCGGCACGTAACCGCGGCGACGATCACCGTGAGGTCGTAGCGGCCGGCGGGCAGCATGCGCCGAGAAGTTTCCCTTCGCGTCGGTCGTCGGCGTCGCGCTCGCCGGCCCGCGCAACGTCACGCGCGCGTACGCGATCGGCGCGCCGCTCGGCGTGTGAACGTTTCCGCCGACCAGACAGCACAGCAGCGACGAGTATGGGCAACATTTCCGAGTCAGCTTCGCGTATCGCGCCCGACCAGGCCTTCCAGCGCAACGCGACGTAGAACGTCTTGTCATGAACAACCGAGCGAGGACCCTGCGCGCATTCTTTCGCGGCCTCGCGCGCGTGCAGCAGACGTTTTCGATCGAGATCGGGCCGTTGCGCGCGACCGGCGTGCCGGCGGTTCTGCTGGGCGTCACCGGCATCGTCCTCGCGAGCGGCGTCACCGCCGCACTCGCCAAGGGCGCGACGCGCCTGCCCGAGACGCTGGGCGAGGCGCGCGGGTTGGCCGAAGCGCTGAACGCGCGGCTCGCCGCGATTGAAATCGTGATCGACAGACGCGCGCCTTGACGCGCTCTGATTCGCGCGCGAGCTGCCCGACGCCGAGGTCGGCATCTTCGATCGCACGGGAACGATGGATCACTTCAACTTCACCGTGCGCTCGCACGCGTTCAAGGGCAAAACGCTCATCGAGCAGCACCAGCTCGTCTACGGCGCGCTCAAGGCCGCGCTCAAAGACGGCCGCGTGCACGCCGTCGAACTCAAAACGATCGTCGCAGAACGATAAAGGAGCCACGATGTCGAACGAATTGCAAGGACGAGATCGCGCGCGAGATCGCCGCGAACACGATCCTCGTCTACGGCAAAGGCACGAAGACGGCGCCGCGCTGCGGCTTCACGCTCGAGACGATCGAGTTCTTCGATCGCTTCGGCTATCCGTTCGAAGTCGTCGACGTGCTAGAGAACTGCCCGAAGCGCGAGGCGCTCGCCGAGATGACGCATTGGCCGACGCTGCCGAAGGTCTTCATCAACGGCACGTTTTACGGCGACACCGACATCCTCGGGCCGATGGCGCAGAGCGGCGAGCTGCAGACGATGCTGCAAGAAGCCTTCGGACGGCCGACGAGCCCGAGCCGAGCAAAGGACAGCAGACGCATCAACCTGCGCTAGTGGCCTTCACGACGCTCGTCTCGCCCGAGGAGCTGCACGCGCAGCTCGGCGATCCGGGCATCGTCGATCTTCGACTGCCGCCACTCGCTCGCGGACTTCGCGCTCGGGCGCCGGCTTTACGACGAGTCGCACGTTCCGGGCGCGTTTTTCGCGTCGGTCGAAGACGACTTAGCGGGCGCCAAGACCGGAAGAACGGCCGCCATCCGATGCCCGATCCCGAAGACGTTCGCGCGCTTTCTGCGCGGCGTCGGCGTCGACGACGACACGCAGATCGTCGCCTACGATGCCGGCGCCGACATGTTTGCGGCGCGGTTGTGGTTTCTGTGCCGCTGGATCGGCCACGACGCGGCGGCGGTGCTCGACGGCGGCTTCGCCGCGTGGAAGGCGCGCGGATATCCCGTGACGGCCGCGCCCGTCGGAGCCGCAGCGCGAGGGCTCGCTCACCGTTCGTCTGCGCCCGGAGCTCGTCGTCGACGCCGCCTTCGTGCTCGAACATCTCGAGCGATCCGGCGATGCAGCTGCTCGACGCGCGCGCGAAGGACCGCTTCGCCGGCGAAACCGAACCGATCGATCCGGTCGGCGGGCACATTCCCGGCGCGCGGAACCGCTGGTTCAAAGAAACTTCACGCCGGACGGCACGCTCAAGTCGCCGCGAGCAGCTGCGCGCGGAGTTCGAGCGCGCCGGCCTCGACGCCGCGCGCACCGTGCATCAGTGCGGCTCGGGCGTCTCCTCGGCGGTCACGCAGCTCGCGATGGAGCACGCCGGCCTCGAGGGCTCGCGCATCTATAATGGCTCCTGGAGCGAGTGGGTCGCCGATCCCTCGCGCCCGATCGCGACCGGGACGCTGAGCGGCGAGGTCGCTAGCGCTTCGCGGGCGGCGGGACGGCGAACGGTTTCGCGACCGCGCCGGCCGGCGACGCCGTCGAGCCGCGCGAGCTCTTCGGCCGTCGGCGCTTGCGAAAAATCGCGGCACGCATCGACGAAGCAATAAAAGCCGAACGGCTCGTCGCCGCGATTGACGAACTGGTGCAGCTCGAGCGGCCCGACGTAGACCACGTCGTTCGGACCGACCTCGGTCGCGGTGTCGCCGATGATCGCATAGCCGAGCCCCGTGCGCACGATGACGTAGTGCTCGTGTTCGTGCTTTTCGAGGCGCGATGCGGCGCCGGGCTGCACCTCGAAGTAACGCAGCTCCATCGCGGGCCCCGGCTCGCTCGGATCGCTCTTGCGGCCGCCCACGATCGTGTGGCGCGAAACGCCCGTGCCCGGGGCATCGGGCGCGTAGCCGCGGGCTCGACGCCCTCCCAGCCGTGCTCGGCCGCGCCGAATCACTCGCTTCTGCATGGCGCCAGATAGCACAACAGGCTGCGACGGCCCTGCGCAGCGAAGGCGAGTAACGCGTCAGCGCATGCCGACGCTACTGGCTGCTCAAGACCGAACCGAGCGCGTTTTCGTTCGAGCAGCTGCGCAAGCGACGGGACGACGCCGTGGACCGGCGTGCGCAGCTTCCAGGCGCGCAACAACATGATGGAGATGCGCGTCGGCGATCTCGGCCTCTTCTACCATTCCAGCATCGCCGAGCCGGCCGCGGTCGGCATCTGCAAGGTCGTCAAAGAGGCCTATCCCGACTTCACGCAGTTCGAGCGCGACGGCGAATACTTCGACGGACGCGCGAAACCGGACAAGCCGATCTGGTTCATGGTCGACGTCGAGTACGTCGAGGCGTTCGAGCATCCGGTGACGCTGGCGCGCATGCGCGCCGAGCCGCGCCTGGTCGGCATGGCGCTGCTGCGGCGCGGCCAGCGCCTCTCGGTGCAGCCGGTGATGCCGCACGAATGGAAGATCGTTCTGGAGCTCGCCGGCGCGAACCCTCGTTAACCCAGCGCCTGCGCTTGCGTGAGGAAGACGCGCTGCGCGTCGATCGGCATCTCGCCCGGGCCCGGGCGACAGGCGGCGGTACGTGCCGTCGTCTGCAGCTCGCGGCTCTTGACGTTGTCGGCAAGCAGCACGGTCAGGATGTGCGACGTCAGCGTCTCGGCCATCACCGGATCGAGCACCGGGACGCGCGAGCTCGACGCGGCGGTCGAGGTTGCGCCCCATCCAGTCGGCGCTGGCGATGTGCGTCTCGAGGTCGCCGCCGTTTTCGAACACGTAGATGCGCGAGTGCTCGAGGAAGCGTCCGACGATGCTGCGCACGCGGATGTTCTCGCTCACGCCCGGCACGCCGGGACGCAGCACGCACATGCCGCGCACCAGCAGCTCGATCGGCACGCCGGCCTGCGAGGCGCGGTAGAGCGCGCGCACGACTTCGATCTCCGTGAGCGCGTTGATCTTCGCGCGGATGCCGGCCCGCCGGCCGGCACGCGCGTGCTCCGTCTCGCGGTCGATGCGCGCGATCAGCTCGCGGTGCAGCGTGACCGGCGCGACCCACAGCATCTCGTAGTCGGTGACCTTCGAGAAGCCGGTAAGCGCGTTGAAGAACTGCGCGTCGTCGGTGCCCAGTTCGGGGCGGCACGTGAAGAGGCTCAGGTCGGTGTAGAGCCGCGCCGTCTTCTCGTTGTAGTTGCCGGTGCCGAAGTGCATGTAGCGCCGCAGACCGTCGTCGTCTTCGCGGACCACGAGCGTACGTCTTCGCGTGCACCTTCTGATTGGCGAAGCCGTAGACGACGTGCGCGCCGGCGCGCTCCAGCCGCCTCGCCCATTCGATGTTGTTCTCTTCGTCGAAGCGCGCCTTGAGCTCGATGACGACCGCGACTTGCTTCTCGTTCTCGGCCGCCGTGAGCAGCGCGCGGACGATCGGCGAGTTCTTCCCCGACGTGCGATACAGCGTCGCCTTGATCGCGAGCACCTTCTCGTCTTCGGCCGCCTGCTGCAAGAACTGAATGACCGGATCGAACGACTCGTACGGATGGTGCAGCAGGATGTCGCCTTCGCGAATCTGCGCGAAGATGTCGGTGACGCCGATGAGGCGCTTTGGAATCGCGGGCATGAACGGCTTGTCGCGCAGCTGCTCGTAACCGGGCAGGTTCGCGATCTGCCACAGGTCGCTCAGCGCCATCAACCCGTCGATCTCGTAGCAGTCGACGCGGCTCGAGGTCGAGCGAGTTGCAGCAGAAAATCGCGCATGTACTCCGGCATGCCGCGTTCGATCTCGAGCCGCACCGGCTCGCCGAAGCGGCGGCGGCGCAGCTCCGATTCGATCGCGCGCAGCAGATCGTCGGCTTCGTCTTCCTGCAGGTCGAGGTCGGCGTCGCGCGTGACGCGGAAGAGGTACGAGTCGCGCACGTGCAGTCCCGGGAAGAGCCCGTCGAGGTGGTGCGCGATCAGATCTTCGAGCAAGCACGAAGCGCGCGTTCGCCCGGCGGTCCGCCTTCGACCGGAACGAAGCGCGGCAGCGTCGGCGGGATCTTCACCCGCGCGAAGTGCAGCTCGACGCCGTCGCGCGTCGTCTCTTCGAGCTCGACCGCCAGCGAGAGCGACAGGTTCGAGATGTACGGGAACGGATGGCCGCTGTCGACCGCGAGCGGCGTCAGCACGGGAAAGACGGTCTCGTCGAACGTACCGCTCGAGCGCGGCCTGCGTCTCGTCGTCGAGCTCGCCCACGCGCAGCAGCCGAATGCCCTCGCGCTCGAGCGCCGGCAGCAGCTCGTCGTTGAGCAGGCGCATCTGCTGCGGCAGCGACGCGCGCAGCTTCTGCGAGATCGCCGCGAGGTGTTCGGTCGGCGTGCGGCCGTCCTCGGAGCGGCGCACGACCTGCGCCTCGATCTGCTGCTTGATCGCGGCGACGCGAATCATGAAGAACTCGTCGAGATTCGTTCCGTAGATCGCGACGAACTTCAGCCGCTCGAGCAGCGGATTGCGCGCGTCGAGCGCCTCCTCGAGCACGCGATCGTTGAACTCCAGCCATGACAACTCGCGGCTGATGTAGAGCGACGGGTCGTCGAGCGCGACGACGGGAATCGTTGCCGGCGCAGGTTTGGGTTCGGTGATCATCGAGTATTTGCTTTGCTTAGCGCTGCAGACCGGGTTTCGCCTCCCGGGCGGCAAAAAACTTGCGGCATGGCCGAGCTATGGACGCACGTCGGCCAGCATCTGTCGCTTGCGAGCGCGGCGCTCGCCCTCGCGCTGCTCGCCGGGCTTCCGCTGGGCGTCGCTCGCCGCCGAATCGGCCGGTCTGCGCGGCGGCGTGCTGGCGCTGGCCGGCGTCGGCCGCACGCTCCCGAGCCTGGCCGTGCTGATGCTGCTGCTGCCCTGGCTCGGCGTCGGCGCGGCGCCGGCGATCGTCGCGCTCGCGCTGCTCGCGATTCCGCCGATCGTCATCAGCGTCGACGTCGGCATTCGCGGCGTTCCGGCTGCCGCGCTCGATGCCGCCGCGGGCATGGGCATGACGCCGCTGCAGCGCTTCGCGCGCGTCGTCGTGCCGCTCGCGTTGCCGGTCTCGTTCGCGGGCTTGCGCACGGCGGCGACCGAGACGATCGCGAGCGCGACGCTCGCGACGTTCATCGGCGCCGGCGGTCTCGGCGACGAGATCGTCCGCGGCCTGCAGACCGACGACGCGGCGCTGCTCTTCGCCGCCGCGGCGGCCGTCGCGGCGCTCGCCCTGGGCGCCGATCTGGCGCTGAGCGCGGCGGGCCGCCTCGTGGCGCCGCGCACGTGAATCGCCGGCATGCCCTCGCGCTGCTCGGGGCGCCGCTGCTCGCGCGCTGCGCGTTCGATCCGAACGCGGTCCGCGTCGGTTCGAAGAACTTCACCGAATCGTTCGTCATCGCGGAAATCTACGCGCAGGCGCTGGAGCGCGCCGGCATGCGCGTCGAGCGGCTCTTCAACCTCGGCTCGACGCAGATCGCCATCGCCGCGATGGAGCGCGGCAACATCGACTGCTATCCGGAGTACACCGGCACCGCGCTCATCGACGTGCTGCACCTCGCGCCGATCCCCGATCCGCGCAAGGCGTACGCGGTCGTCGCACGCGAGTTCGAGCGCCGCTACGGCATCGTCTGGCTCGACCCGTCGCCGATGAACGACTCGCAGGCGCTGGCGACGACGCGCGCGATCGCCGCAGACGAAGCGCGTTGCGACGCTCTCCGACGTGTCGCGCGCCGCGCCGCAGCTGCGCCTCGCGACGATCCAGGAGTTCCTTGCGCGCCCGGACGGGCTGCCCGGGCTGCAGCGCCTCTACGGCGGCTTTCGATTCGCGCAGGTGCGCACGTACGACATCGCGCTGAAGTATCAGGCGCTGCTCGAAGGCAGGGCCGACGTCGCCAGCGCGTTCACCACGGACGGCGAGATCGCGACCGACGAGCTGGTCGTGTTGCGCGACGACCGGCACTTCTGGTCGGCCTATAACGTCGCGCCGGTCGTCCGGCGGGCCGCGCTCACGGCTCGGCCGCAGATCGCGCGCGTGCTCAACGCCGTCTCGCCGGCGATCACCGACCGCGCCGCGCAGACGATGAACGCCGCGGTCGAGCAGTCGCAGCAGGATCCGGCCGACGTCGCCGCGGCTTTTCTTCGCTCGCTCGGTGCACGACGTTGAGCGCGATACGATTCGAAGACGTGACGGTGCGCTATCCCGGCGCGGAGCGCCACGCCGTCGCGAACGTCTCCTTCGAGTGCGGCAACGGCGAGCTCGTCGTGCTGCTCGGACCGTCGGGCTGCGGCAAGTCCACGCTGCTGCGCACCGTGAACCGGCTCGTTCCGCTCGACGCCGGACGCGTCACGATCGACGGCGCCGACGTCGACTGAGCTCGACGCCGTCGAGTTGCGGCGCGGCGTCGGCTACGTGATTCAGGCCGTCGGCCTGTTCGCGCACATGACCGTCGCGCAGAACATCGCCGTCGTTCCGTCGCTGCTCGGCTGGTCGCGCGACGAGATCGCACAGCGCGTCGACGAGCTGCTGCAGATGGTCGGCCTCGATCCCGCCGCCTACCGCGACCGCCGCCCGAGCCGGCTCTCCGGCGGCGAGGCGCAGCGCGTCGGCGTCGCGCGAGCGCATCGCCGCGCGGCCGCGCGCGCTGTTGATGGACGAACCGTTCGGTGCCGTCGACGCGCTGGTTCGGACCGCGCTGCAGCGCGAGCTAGTGCGAATCGTCGCCGAGCTGCACACGACGACGCTGTTCGTCACGCACGACGTCGACGAGGCCTTCCGGCTGGCCGACCGGATCGTCGTGATGCGCGCGGGCCGCGTCGAGCAGGTCGCGCGCGCCGCACGAGCTGCTCGAGCGTCCCGCGACGCAGTACGTGCGCGACCTCGTGCACGCCGGCGACGACGTCTATCGCCGCTACTTCATGCGCGGGCGCGAGTTGCTGCGAGGAGCGGCGCAGTGAGCTATCTCGCGGGCCATCCGCTGCGCGTCGCCTCGCTCCTGGCGCGGCGCACGTCGAGCTGGTCGCCGTGGCGCTGGCCGTCGCGTTCGCCATCGCGCTTCCGCTCGGGCTCTTCGCCGCGCGCACGCCCGCGTCGTCGCCGTGGCTGCTCGGAACGCTCGGCGCGATCTACACGATCCCGAGCCTCGCGCTGCTCGCGGTGCTCGTGCGCGCGTTCGGCCTGGGCTTCACGCCGATCTTCGTCGCGCTCGTCATCTACGCGCAGTTCATGCTGGCGCGCAACGTCGTCGCCGGCATCGCGGGGTCGATCCGGCGCAGGTCGACGCCGCGCGCGGGCTCGGCATGTCGCCGCTGCAAGTGCTCGTCGCGCGTCGAGTTTCCGCAGGCGCTGCCGGTCATCATCGGCGGCGTGCGCATCGCCGCCATCGCGATGATCGCGATCGCTACGCTGGGCGGATACGTCGGCGGCGTCGGCCTCGGCGTGCTGATCTTCAACGGCCTGACGCTGCACCAGCCGCAGATGATCGTTGCCGGAAGCGTGGCGGCCTCGGCCCTTGCCGTCGCGGTGGACGCGCTGCTGCGGCTCGTCGAGCGAAGTCTTTCCACCGCCTGATCGCGAAGACACATTCAGGAAATTCTTCATGAGTACGCTTCAGACTGATTCCGCTCGCCTGGTTTAGGTGCGGCTACGTTTGCCGGAGGTTACACTTGACAGCTAGCAGTCGCATTCTCGTTGGGCACGATTAATGGTGTGGCGGCGATCGCGCTGGCACTAGCCGGATGCTCTTCTCTCGGGGGATCGCCGCCAACCGCTGCGAGCGATGCCGGAAGGCCGTTAACGGCGGCGCGCGTCAACTTAAGCCGCGCTCCGTTATACGACCATTGTTCCTGACCGGCGTAGGAAGTCGAAGACCTTTGAGTACATTATCAACGACTACGGCAGCTACGCCAGCATTTTCGACTATCCGAAGAGCGTTCAGCCAGATCGGTACGATCAATAACGTCGGCGGCCAAGGGTGCACGAACGTCCTCTTCGGCTATGGGAAGAAGATCATTCTGGATCGTCGCGGGCGCTACACGCAGATCACGAGTACCAATCCCGCAGAAGCCACATCAAGACGCTCTCTGTACCCTACTCGTTTCCATCCAGCTGCGCCATGAATACCAGCGGCGATCTTGCGGTCGGGATCTATGGTTCGGGTCGGGTAGCGGCGACGTCGTGATCTTCAAGAACGCGAGCGGCTCGGGTACCGTTTACACCACGCCGTTGGACGAAGAGTTCTTCGACGGCTACGACCACAAGGGGAATCTCTTCGCCGACGGCTTTACCGGCAACCGCTCGGGCTTCGGCTCGTCGAGCTCCCGAAGGGCCGCAAGAAGTTCCGAAAGATCAAAACGAGCAACAGCGTGCAGTTCCCTGGCTCCGTGCAGTGGGACGGCACGTACCTGACCGTCTTCGATCAGAACACGAACGCGATGTATCAGTACACGGTCAGCGGAACGACGGCGACGTTGAAGGGCACCGTAACGTTAGACGGGTTCCAGCGACTGCGCGCAGACCTGGATCGTTACGGATCTTGTCTATTGCGGAGATGCGGGTAACGACGACGGCGAGGTTTTCAAGTACCCGGCCGGGGGTTCACCGATTGCGGTCTTTACGGGCAACTTCGACATCCCGCTCGGCGTGGTGGCAGCAGCGCAATAATCTGCGTTTCCCGTCTACGTTACCGCTTGACCAGCAACTGCACGCCGAAGCGCTTGGCGCGGTCGTGCCACACGGCCTGCGGCCGGAAACCCGCGGCGCGACCCAGCGCCGCGATCTCTTCGTCGGTGAATTTGTACGACGACTCGGTGTGGATGCGTTCGCCCGCGCGCAAACGCACGCGCAGGCCGAGCGAACGGATCGGCACGCTCATGCGCTCGCGCGCCTCCAGGAACGAATCGACCGATCCGCGCTCCTCGTCGTAGTGCACGACGTGAGCGAACTTGCGGAGGTCGAAGTCGGCATCAAGCTCGCGGTTGATGCGCGCGAGCAGATTGCGGTTGAATGCCGCGGTGACGCCGGCCGGATCGTCGTACGCGAGTTCCAGCGTCGCGGCATCCTTCTTGAGATCGGCGCCGAACAGCAGCCCGTCGCCGGGGCGCAGCGCCTCGCCGAGCAGCGCGAGCAGCTGCTGCGCTTCGGCCGGCTCGTAGTTGCCGATGTTCGAGCCCATGAACATCGCGAGCATCTTGCGTTCCGAGCCGAGCGCGTGCGAGGCGAGGACGTCGAAGTAATCGCCGGCGTAGGCGCGCACCGATAGCGCCGGATAGCTTCGACCAGCGCCATCGACGACGCGCGGATCGCCTCGGTCGAGATATCGATCGGACTATAGCGCAGCTGCGGCTGAACGCGCAGCGCCTCGCCGATCAAGAGGCGCGTCTTGATCGCGCTTCCGCTGCCGAGCTCGACGAAGTCGAGCGGCGCGTCGAGCACGCGAACGATCTGCCAGCCCCACTGCGAGAGGATCTCGGTCTCGGCCTTGGTGAGATAGTATTCGGGCAGACTGCGTGATCGCGTCGAACAGCGCCGAGCCGACGTCGTCGTAGAAGTACTTCGAGGAGAGGCGCTTCGACTTGGCGCGCAGACCCTGCGGCGACGTCCTGCGCGAACGAGGGCACTCCGCGCGAGCGCGGAACGGTGATGAGCTCGAATCGGTCCGAGACCGCGGTGTGGATGGTCACTTGCCCGCCCTCATGCCCACGTGAGTATACTTATAAACCGCCAGGCACGCAAAGGTTGCATTCTTAAGGTTCGATCAGCTGGATCCGCAAACGTGAATTCCGAAAGCCGTATAGCGCGTAGACGATAAGCCCGACGACGAACCAAATCCCGTAACGGACCCAGGTCGCGACCTGCAGTCCGGTGACGAGATAGAGGCACGCCGCGGCACCGGCGACGGAGAAGAGCGGCAGCAGCGGCGCACGGAACGGCCGTGGCGCGCCGGGATTGACGACGCGCAGCACCAACACGCCCGCGCAGACGATCGCGAAAGCCGCGAGTGTGCCGATATTCACGAGCGTCAACAGCTCCGTGAGCGGCAGGACCGCGGCGAAGATCGCGACGATGAAGCCCGTGATCATCGTCATGCGCGCGGGCGTGCGAAAGACGTGATGGATGCGCGCGACGCCCGGCGGCAGCATACGATCGCGCGCCATGACGTAGAAGATGCGCACCTGGCCGAGCAGCGACGTCAGCATCACGGTCGTATTGCCCGCCAGCCCGCCGAACGCGACGATCCAGTACAGCGCGTGGCTCTTGGTCACCGAGCCGAGCGCGTCGAGCATCGCGGCGCCGTCGGAGAGCTTGTCGAAGCGCAGCACGCCGACCGTGCAGAGCGTCAGCGCGACGTACAGAATTCGCGCCGAGCGCGAGCGCGAGGATGATGCCGATCGGCACGTTGCGCTCGGGATTCTTCGCCTCTTCCGAGGCGACGGTCACGGTGTCGAAACCGATATAGGCGAAGAACACCAGCGCCGTGCTGGCCAGCACGCCGTGATAGCCGAACGGCGTGAACGGGCGCAGGTTCGCCGGATGGACGGCGTGCGCGACGGCGGCGATGAACACCAGCATCGAGACGATCTGCAGCACGACCAGCGCGCCGTTGACGCTCGTCGATTCGCGGATGCCGGCGGCGACCAGCAGCGTGATCGGCGAGCGTGACGATGCTGGCGAAAAGATCGATCTGAGGATGCGCCGCGTGCACGTTCGCCGTCTGCGCCCAGGCCGGAAAGACGATGCCGACGTTGCCGAGCATGTGCTGGAAGTAATCGGAGAGCGACGACGCGGTCGGCGCGAGCGAGAGCCCGTACTCGAGGATCAAATCCCAGCCGATGATCCACGCGACGAGCTCGCCGAGCGTCGCGTACGCGTACGTGTAGGCGCTTCCGGCAACCGGAACCATCGACGCGAACTCGGCGTAGCAGAGCGCGACGCAAAGGCTCACGACGCCGGACAGCACGTAGGCCAGAATCACCGCGGGCCCGGCGGCGTGCGCGCCGGCGCCGATCGTCGGGAAGATTCCGCCGAGCATCGTGCCGAGGCCGATTGCGGTCAGTGCCGGCCAGCCCAAGACGCGCCGCAGCGTCGGCCCCGACGATGCCGGCGCCGTCCACGCAAGAGGCTGGCACGCGACGAGCTGTCTTAGGGAACCCTTGAGCCGCGGCAAACGATCGCTATTTCGTGCAGAGTTCCCGCAGCGCGGCCTGCGCCGCGAAGTTCGGCGCCGAGCCGATCGGGCGCACGTACAGCGCGAAGTAGCTCGTGTTGTTGATGCTCGTAAACACCATCTCCACGTCCTCGTCGCCGCGCTTGGGAGACGTGCCCCGGCCGCGAACGTACGTCGCCGGCTGGTTGCCGCAGATCTGGATGGGGCGCCGCTGCTCGATCTGCACGTCCTTGAGCGTGTCCTGCATCCGATCGTTGGAGAAGACGTCGTTCGCCGTCAGCCGGGTGGGCGACTTGAAGAGCATCAGCGCCTCGCGATCGTCAGGCGTGCGCCAGAACTGCATGAACCCCATGATGCCCGGCGACGATTGCCAGCCGGCCGGCGGCTGAAACCGCAATCCTGGACGGGGCTCGCGTTAAATCCGCAGGCCGCGAACAGCAGCCCGCATCCCACGCCCGCCGCAGCGATTCTCAAAGAGCTCATCGTCCGGATTTTCTTCCTCTCCCTCTGAAATTGTCATCCTGACCCTTCGACTCGGCGCGTTGCGCCTCGCTCAGGACTGCGCTTCGCGCAGGCCGCTAAGGAACGTACTCGTACGACGCGATGCGCGCCCAGCGGTCGAAAATCAGCGCAATGTACTCGCGCGTCTCGGCGTAGGGCGGCACGCCGCGATACGCCGCGACGGCCAGCGGCCCGGCGTTATACGCGGCGAGCGCGGCGATGTAAGGATCGGCATAGCGTCCGCGATAGTCGGCGACGTATCCGCCCAGCAGCGCGGCGGCGGCGTCGATCGAGTCAAACGGATCGTACGGATCGACGCCGACGGCAGCCGCGGTCTCCGGCATGAACTGCGCGATGCCGATCGCGCCGGCCGACGAGAGCGCCGTGCGGATCGTACGCAGACTCTTGCAATATCGTGGCGGCGAGAAACTCGGGCGGAAGCGATTGCTCGCGCGCCGCGTCGGCGGTCGCTCCGGCAAAGATCAGAGCATCCGACGCGACGATGCGCGGATTCGTGCGAAGATCGCGCGCGCGATCGCCAGCTCGGGCTGCGCGACGCGTGCGCCGTCGCGAACGAGCATCGCGCCTGTAACCGCATCGACGCTTCGCAGGCGACGGCCAGCTTAACACGATATTAAGGGCGCGAGCAAGACGCACGGATGCGCCAATGTGCGCGTCGCGTGTGGTATATGGTATGAACCGTGCAGCCGCACAACGATATGGCGATTAGGGAGATCCAAATGCTCTTCGTTACCGCTCTTCATCGTTACGCTCGTCGCCGGCGATTTCGCATCGACGTTCCTCTATCACGTTCCGCAGCATCTCTGGTTCACGCTGCACCTGCGCACGCACCACGACCGGCGCCGTTCGTACTTCGATCATGCGGTGCTTTCGACGGACCCGGCCGTGTTGCTCGACGGTTTCCTCGGCGCGCTGCCGTACCTCGTCGTGGCGGCCCTTGCCGCGCGCCTCTCGCTGGCCCGGCGCGCTCGCCGGCCTCGCGCTCGGGCAGCTCCACGTCTGGTGGCGCCACACGACCCAGCTCGGATGGCGCACGCCGGCCGGGCTTCGGCGGGCCCTTCGGCCGCTGGCGATCGTGCTTCCCGAGGACCACGACGGCCATCACCGAAACCCCGAAATCGAGTTTGGCGATATTTTTCGCTTCTACGATGCCCCGGCTCGGGCGCTGTTGGCCAGACTCGGCCCGACGAGCCGACGGGCGCGCAATGCCGGCCGGCGCGCTCCGAGGAGGGCGCCGGCCAGAGCCTAACGGGAGAGCGAATGACCAAACGGGCGCTTCTGTTGATTTCGGACACGGGCGGCGGGCACCGCAGCGCCGCCAATGCGATCGCCGCCGCTCTGGACGAAGTCGCGCTCGCCGAACGCCTTCGAGCACCGCATCGAAGACGTCGCCGCCCACTGCGCCTTCCCGCTCACGCAGCTCGGGCTCGGCTACAGCATGGCCCTGCGCTACGCTCCGCCGGTCTACGGCGCGCTCTACTACGCGACCAACGGCCGCCGGCGCTATAAGGCGCTCGTGCGTTTCTGCGAGCCGCTCTACCGCGAGCGGCTGCGCGACCTCTTCATCGGCTATCAGCCCGACGTCATCGTCTCCGTTCATCCGCTGCTCAATCACGCGGCGCTGCGCGCGCGCGACGACGCCCACATGCAGCACGTGCCGATCGTTACGGTCATCACCGACCTCGGCAAGGTGCACGAGTCGTGGCTCGTCCCCGAAGCCGACGCCGTCGTCGTGCCGGCGCGCGAAGTCTACCAGCGCGCGCTCTCGCGCGGCGTTCCGGCCGCGCGGCTGCGCCTGCTCGGCCACCCGATCTCATCCGAAGTTCGACGACGTCACCGGGAGCAAGGCCGAGCTGCGCGCAGCAGCTCGGACTCTGCCGCCCGACGCGTTCGTCGTGATGCTGATGGCCGGCGGCGAAGGCGGCGGCAAACTGCTCTCGACGGCGCTCGCGCTCGCGCGCGCACGCCTGCCGGTCGAGCTCGTCGTCGTCTGCGGGCGCAACGAGCCGCTCGCGCAGAAGCTGCGCGAGCTCTCGCGCGTCGCTGCCGACGCCGATGCACGTGCTCGGCTTCACCGACAAGATTCCCGAGTATTTCCGCGCCGTCGATCTGCTCGTTACCAAAGCCGGCCCCGGAACGCTCGCCGAAGCGAACGCCGCGCAGCTGCCGGTCGTCGTTTACGACTACGTCCCGGGGCAAGAGCGCGGCAACGTCGACTTCGTGCGCGACAACGGTCTCGGCCTGATCGCGCTGCACAGCGCCGCTTCGAAGTCGTCGCCGCAGTCCGCTCGCTGATCCGGACGCCGGAACGCCTCGCGACGATCCGCCACAACCAAGAGATCGTCGCACCGCGGCACAGCTCGCGCCGCATCGCCGCGCTCATCGACGCAGTTCACGGAAACCGGACGCCTCCAAACCACCGCCGCACGCATCGTTCTAGCGCAGACGTCGCCTAGCGAATTTTAAGTCTGCGCGGTGGTGCCGTTCCAGTTGATGGCGCCGGGCAGTATTTCGGGCGCGCGCGGTTTCTGCGCGAAATCGAAATCCCGGCGCAGATCGCCGAGAATCGAGACGTTTTCGCGCACGGTCGGGCGGCGATCGGGGCGGCCGTCGGTGCTGCGGATCGATGCCGTTCGCCGCCCAGAAAATCGTCTTCGATGAACTTTACGTACGCGTCGTGGCTGAGCACTTGGTGGTCGATGAAGCCGCGGCGCGCGTACGGGCTGATCACGATGCCGGGAACGCGCAAGCCCGTAGCCGTTTTCGTCGACGCGCGGCGGCACGACGTGATCGTAGAAGCCGCCCCAGTCGTCCCAGCTCAAGAAGATCGCGGTGCTGTTCCAGTCGCGGGCCGCGCATGATCGCGTTGATCAGGCCGGTGACGTAGGCTTGGCCCGAGCTCACCAGCGCCGGCGGATGTTCGCTGTATGCCGCCGCCGGGCGATCCAGACGACGCTCGGCAGCGTGCCGTTTCGCGCCGCAGCGTAAAAGTTGCGCAGGTCGCGGATGTTGCCCAGCTCGCCGTCGCGCTTGACGGTATCGAAGTACGGCAGAACGGTTCCAAATGCCGGGCGTGTGCGCGTTCTGCGGCGACGGCCGCGCAGTCGTCGAGGTTCGTTGGCGCAGTCGGGCTCCGTGCCGGCCATCACGTAGTACGCCCAGCTTACGTGATGCGCGTGCAGCAGATACGTCAGATCGGTCCACGCATAATCCGGCCGGCCCGGCGCCGTGGTGCGCGCGGATTGCGCGGCGCGAAAGTCGGGCGGAAAGTCGGGAACTCGCAGCTCGTTGATGCAGCTCATCGGCTCGCCGATCTGCGCGCACCGCGCCGACCACTCCGACACCATGAAGAGATGCTGCGGCAAGCTCCACGAGGCGTTCGGCTCGAACAGCCGGTCCTGCAGCACGAAGTCGCGCGCGTATCGCCAGTAGTTCGGCAGCTCGCGCTCGTCGTGATATCCCATGACGTCGGCCGTCCGCGCGCAGTTGGGCGCATTGGGATCGCGGCACGCGCGGCGCGCGTGCTCCGCCGTCGGCGATAAAGCCGTCCATCCTGCCCGCCGTTGATGTCGGCGACCGCCGCGCGCGAATTGTGCGGGCCGCCGCGGTTGCGATCCTGCGGATCGTGGTAAGGGCGCACGCACTCTGTGCGCGCGGATCCGGCACGCAACGCGACCGGAACGCCGTCGCGCATCGGGATGCCGTCGGCTCCCGGAAACGTTCCGAAATACGAATCGAACGAACGATTCTCTTGCATGATGATGACGACGTGGCGAATCTTGTGAATCGGATCGCCGGCTTGCGGATGCGCCGGCACGGCGGCCGCCAGCGCGACCGCGAGCAGCGCCGTTCTTATAGCGCAATCGCGCTCCCCGTGGTCAATCCGCCGCGCAACGCCATCGTCGCCGCGCCGACCTGTCCGGCGTCGTTGCCCAGGGCAGCGAGCACGATCTGCGTCGTTCCGCGCGGCACCATCGTCGTCAGCTCGTCGACGCGCGGTCGCACGGCCTCGAGCATGAAATCGGCGGCCGTCGAGACGCCGCCGCCGAGCGCGATCTTCTCCGGATTGACGAACGCGATGATGTTGGCCAGCCCGATCGAGAGGTCGGCGATGAAGTTCTTCCATGCCGCCAGCGCGTGCCCGTCGCCGGCCTGCGCCGCCCGGCGAATCTTCTTCGAGCTGAGCTTGTCGCGCGGCACGTCGAGCAGCGGGCTGCGCGGAAACGAGGTCGCGACGGCAAATGCGTGACGGATCAACCCCGTGCCCGAAGCCTGCGCCTCGAAGCATCCGATCTTGCCGCAGCCGCAGACGAAGCCGTCGCGCGGGCGGATCTGGTGGTGGCCGATCTCGCCGGCACCCCAGCGATTGCCCAAGCAGCAGCTCGCCGCCCGCGACGATTCCGCCGCCGATTCCCGTCCCCAGAGTCAGGAGGACGAAGTCCTTGGTCAGCCTGCCGGTGCCGAACGCGTACTCGCCGAGCGTCGCGCAGCGCGCGTCGTTGGCGACGAAGACCGGCACGCGAAACTTGGCGCGGAGCGTCTCGCCGAGCGGCGCGTTCGACCAGCCGAAGTTGGGGCTGTAGAGAACGGCGCCGGTGGCGGCAGTCGATGTTGCCCGGCGAGCCGATGCCGATTCCTACGACGTTTCCCGCATCCTTGAGCGCGGCGCCGATCACGGTCTCGAGCGCCGCGATGACGGCCTCGAATTTGAGGTCTTCGAGGTCCTCCTCGTGCTGGTGCCGGATCGCCCCGTCCTCGGATACGACCGATGCGGTGACGTGAGAGCCGCCGAGATCGACGCCGATAGCCGTTTGCATGGCCGCTATCTTTGGCGCTTCGCGAAGGCGGTACCCGCAAGACGCGGGAATCGAAGAGTGGTTATGGAGACGATCGACCTCATCAATCTGCGAGACTATACGCGCGAGACCGGACAACCAACGCATCCCGAGCTGCTCGACACGCGCCCGCTCGAACACGTGAACAAGATCGAAATCGACGAAGAGCACATCACGATCGAGTTCGATGAAAAGACGACGCGCTATTACAACGCTCAACGAGATTACGAAACGCGAGTGGGTCTATAAGTATAACGACGACCCGGCGTTCGTCGCTGCGATCGGACGCGTCATCGAGCTGGCGCGCGAAGCACCTCAAGGATCTGCCCGAAAACGTCGCGTGCCCGCCCGGATGCGCCGAATGCTGCAGCGGCTACGAGCCGTTCGTCAGCAAGGCCGACGTGCAGCGCATCGCCGATCATCTCGGGATGACGTACGACGCAGGTGATGCGCGAATACGTCGTCGAGCGGCCTTCGGCCGACGGCTACCACGTCGGCTGGCTGCGCAAGGTCAGCGACGACGTTGCCGACCAGTGCGTCTTCCTCATGGGCCCGCGCAGCGGCCGCCACTACTGCGGCATCTATCCGGCGCGCCCGGGCGACTGCCGCGAATTCACGCCGATCGGCTGCGACGACGTCGACACTTCGCTGCCGCGCCGCTCCACGTTCAAGATCGGTGGGGCGTTCCAACCCAAACGCCGCAACCGAGCCCGCAACGGACGCACCGGACGTCGATCCTAACTAACAGGCGATGCAGCGAAGATGCCCGGTGGACTTAGCGTAAGCACGGATCTCCCGGTCTCGCGTTACGAACCGGCCGCCGTAGTACGACGCCCGGCTGACCAAAAAGCGCTCGCAGGTAGGCTTCGACCGTCGAGGAGAGTGCCAGCCGCCTTTTCCTAACCGAAAGGCCTATCTCCCAAGCCGTGATCGGGGACAAAAGCAATTCATCGCGTTCCGCGGCAGCCTCGACGAGCGCGGCCGCCTCTCCCTTTAGCGATCCATCCGCTGCCCATACAGCCGCGTGAGTGTCAAGTAAAATTGGACTCATCCGCTGTCCAGGGAACGTCGACGGGGGGCTTACCAGGTCTTTCTGTGCCGTCACCATTCCGGCGAGCGATCCGCAGAAGCGTCGAGACGAGGCTCGCGCCGACCGCATGCCGTCAAGCTGCAACGAGCGGGGGCGGGGATAACGCGAAAAGTTCGTCGTAACCGGAGCGGATGCTACGTCGCCTTACGGTGGCGCTCGTCGCCGGCGCTCTGACATGGATTGCGCCTCCCGCCGAGGCGCAGACGCAGACCGTCTCGCCATCACTCTACCAGTCGCTGAATTGGCGGTTCATCGGGCCGCTGCGCGGCGGGCGCACGGTGGCGCTCGACGGCGTCGCGAACGAGCCGAACGTTTTCTACATCGGGGCCGTCAACGGCGGAATCTGGAAGACACAAGACGCGGGCCGAACGTGGACGCCGATCTTCGATCGCGAGCCGACCGGCTCGATCGGCGCGATCGCCGTCGCAGCCGGCGATCCGCGAGTCGTCTATGCCGGCAGCGGCGAGGGCCTGCAGCGCCCCGACCTCGGGATCGGCGACGGCATTTATAAGTCCGTAGACGGCGGGGCGACGTGGACGCACCTCGGCCTCCGCGACGGCCGGCAGATCGCATCGATGGCGGTGGACCCTAGCAACGCGAACCGCCTCTTCGTTGCCGCGCTCGGACACCCGTACGGTCCGAACGACCAACGCGGCGTATACCGTTCGCTCGACGGCGGCGCGACGTTCCAGCGCGTGCTCTTCGTAAACGAGAACGTCGGCGCGTTCGATGTCGTCTTAGATCAGCGCGATCCAAACATCGTCTACGCGACGCTGTGGGCCGCGCGCCAGGCGCCGTGGGAGATCGGCGCGTCGTTCGAGATGCCCGGCAGCGGCATCTTCAAGTCCACCGACGGCGGCACGACGTGGACGCGGCTGCGCGACGGCCTGCCGCCACGAATCGGACGCGCCGAGCTCGCCGTTTCGCGCAGCAACCCGCAGGTCGTCTATGCCTACGCGGACGTCAAGTCCAAGAGCTCGGAGTCGGGCGCACTGTATCGCAGCGCCGACGGCGGAGCGCACTTCGCGCGCGTCAACGACGCCGACGAGATCGCGCAGCGCGGCGACGACCTCATCTCGCTCGCGGTGGACCCGACCGATTCGAACACGGTCTACTTGACGAACACGTCGACCTATCGCTCGACCGACGGCGGCAAGACGATGGTCGCGATCAAGGGCGCGCCGGGCGGCGACGACTATCACACCGTCTGGATCAATCCGCAGAATCCGCGGATTGTCGCGCTCGCGAGCGATCAGGGCGCGACGATCTCGGTTGACGGCGGCGCGACGTGGAGCTCGTGGTATAACCAGCCTACTGCGCAGATGTATCACGTCAATGCGGACAACCGCTTTCCATATTTGGTTTGCGGCGGTCAGCAGGAGAGCGGCTCCGCGTGCGTGTCGAGCCGCGGCAAGTGGGGCGCCGTGACGGAGCGCGACTGGCACACCGCCGGCGCGCAAGAATACGGGTACGTCGTTCCCGACCCGCTGCACCGCGGAATCTTCTTCGGCGGGAAAGTCGAGAAGTTCGACGAGGTCACCGGTCAGGTGCAGGAGGTCTCGCCCATCGCGCTTGCGACGAAGCGCTATCGCGTCGTGCGCACGGAGCCGCTCGCGTTCGATCACTTCGACAAGCGCCGGCTCTACTTCGGCTCGGACGTCGTGTGGGCGACGTCGAACGGCGGCCGGAGCTGGCGCGCGATCAGCCCCGATCTCACGCGGGCTCATCCCGCGGTGCCCCCGGTCATCGGACAGTTCGAGAGCGACGACCCGCAACAGGGCGCACATCGCGGCGTCGTCTACGCGCTGGCGCCGTCGTACGTGCACCAGGGGACGATCTGGGCCGGAACGGACGACGGCCTCATCTGGCTCACGCACGATTCCGGTCGGCATTGGAAAAACATAACGCCGCCGGCGCTGACCCCGTGGAGCAAGATCGCTCAGATCGACGCGTCGCGCTTCGATGAGAACACGGCGTTCGTCGCCGTCAACCGCTTTCGCCTCGACGACCTGCGCCCGTACGTCTACGCGACGCGCGACGGCGGAGCCACGTGGAAGCTCGCCGTCGACGGTTTGCCGGATCAGCCCGTCAACGCCGTGCGCCAAGACCCCGTCGAACCGCGGCTGCTCTACGCCGCTACCGAGAACGGCGTGTCCGTCTCGTTCGACGGCGGCGCGCGCTGGCAGTCGCTGCAGCTGGACCTTCCACACACATCCGTGCGCGATCTCATCGTCAAGGAAAACGATCTCGTCGTCGCCACGCACGGCCGCGGCTTCTGGATCCTCGACGACATCGAACCGCTGCGCGAGCTAGCCGCGATGCCTGCCCAAGGAATCCATCTCTTTTCGCCGGCGCTCGCGTATCGCGTGCTGCGCAGCACGAATACTGACACGCCGTTGCCGCCGGAGGAACCGATGGGCGCGAATCCGCCGGATGGCGCGATTGTCGATTACGCGCTCGGCGCGCCGGCGCGGCGCGTGGTTATCTCGATCCTCGACGATTCCGGCAATCTCGTGCGGCGTTACTCGAGCGACGACCCTGCGCCGCCCGCGATCGAACATCTCGACAAGCCGGCCTATTGGGAGCGCCCCTTCAGGCGACCGGCAACCCGCGCGGGCATGCAGCGCTTCGTGTGGGATCTGCGCGAGGCGCCGCCGCGCTCGCTGCAGCCGGATCTACCGATCTCGGCGGTCCCGCACGATACGCCGCGCGTGCCCGAGGGCGTGCTCGTCGTGCCCGGACGCTATACGGTGCGCCTCGACGTCGACGGCCGCACCGTCGATCGCCCCCTGGAGGTGAGGATGGATCCGCGCGTAGCGATCTCGCGCGTCGCGCTCGAGCAGCAGTATCGTCTCGCGCGTGAGGTCGCCGCGATCGTGAACCGCAGCTACGACAAGAAGGCCGCCTCCCTCAACGCCGACGCGCAGGCGCTCTTGGACACGATCGAGGGCGCGGACGCGCCGCCGACGCTCCAGGCCACCGAGGCTGCCCGATTGCTCGAAGGTCGGCTTGGCGGGGTAGAGAAGCGGTGAGGTCCTGAAAGGAGCTCACGATGAAACGCACTCTTTCGCTCGCATCTCTAGGCCTTCTCTGTATCGCACTGAGCTTGCCGGCCGCCGCCGCGCCCGGCACCGTGACCGTGAAACTCTCAGCGCAGAACGGCTCCGGCGAAAACGGCACCGCTACGCTGACGCAAGTCGGCAGCGACGTTGCGGTCGTCATCGCGCTGAGCGGCGCGCCCGCCACGGCGCAGCCGGCGCACATCCACACCGGCACGTGCAGCAATCTCGGCGGCGTCGCCTACCCGCTGACCTCGGTCACCGGCGGAAAGTCGACGACGACCGTCAAGGGAGTGACGATCGCGGCGCTGCTCGCGAAACCGAACGCGATCAACGTCCACCAGAGCGCGGATAACCTTCAGAAGTACGTCGCCTGCGCAAACATCACGGCGCCGGCGATGTAAGCAGCTCGGCGTAGCGCACGGGGTCGATGTTGCCGCCGCTGACGATCGCGCCGACGCGTTTCCCGGCGAGATCGGGGATGCGCCGATAGAGCAGCGCGGCGAGCGCCGCGGCCCCGCTTGGCTCGATCACGAGTTTCATCCGCTCGAAGGCGAAGCGCATCGCGTCGCGCAGCTCCTCGTCGCTGACGGTCACGACGGCGCGCACGTGCTCGCGCGCGATCGCGAAGGTCACCTCGCCGGGAGCCGTGGTCTGCAGACCGTCGGCGATCGTTTTCGGCACCCCGAGCGTGACGCGCTCGCCGCGCGCGAGCGACTGAGCGAAATCGTCGCCGGCTCGCGGTTCGACGCCGTAGATCGCGATCGACGGGTTGATCCCGTGCGCCGCGATCGCCGTCCCGCCCATCAGGCCGCCGCCGCCGACGGGCACGACGATCGAGTCCAGGTCAGGCACGTCCTCGAGAAGCTCGAGCGCCACCGTCCCCGCGCCCGCCACGATGCGCGCGTCGTCGAACGGCGGCACGAGCGTCGCGTCGCGCTCCGCGGCCACGGATCGCGCGATCTCCTCGCGATGCGAACTCTCGCGCTCGTAATGCACGACCTCCGCGCCGTACCCGCGCGTGGCCGCGAGCTTGACCTCAGGCGCGTCGGTGGGCATCACGATCGTCGCGGGTACGCCGAGCAGCCGCGCGGCCAGCGCGACGCCTTGCGCGTGGTTGCCGCTCGAGAACGCGACGACGCCGCGGGCTGCGCTCCTGCGGCGAGAGCGACGCGAGGAAATTGTACGCGCCGCGAAACTTGAAAGCGCCCATGCGCTGCAGGTTCTCGCACTTGACGAACACGCTCGCGCCGGCACCGCTCGTCCAGCGTGCGCGAGCGCTACGACCGGCGTGCGGTGCGCGACGCCGGCGAGGCGCGCCGCCGCGGCGCGGACGTCGTCGAGCGTGACGGAGTTCGACGGCAACGCTACTGCGTCTGTGCCATGTGGAAGTTCCAGTCGACGACCTTGCCGCTTTCGTCGAAGCGTATCCGCTCGAAGTAGTTGTGCTTTCTGAAACTTCACGTTGAAGCAGTGCCAGCCGGGGTCGCAGCTGGCCGTGGTCTCCTTGACGGAGTACAGCTTACCCGCAGCATTGAGCTCGTCGGACCACTGCGCGACCTTGACGCGCGTGATCGTGATGCCCTTGGCGATGTCGTCCTGCACCGGTCGCAGGTCGTTGCCGATCACCGCACGCGTGATGCGGTCGGCCTCGCGCTCGTTGCGGTTCTCAAACGAGCAGGCTGCCAGCGCCGCGAGGGCGGCCGCGGCGAGCAGGATGCGCGCGAGCGTCACGATGCGAGCGCCTCCGCGCCGATCTGCGCCGGGAATGGCGCGAACTCGAGGCTCGGATTCCACTCCTGCGCGAGCCGCAGGCTCCACTCGCTCTCGAAGAGCGCTGCCGGACGCCCATCCCAGTCCTCGACGAGCTTGGCGTTCGACGGCCAGTGTGCGCGGTCGATCGCGTCGCGCTCCCCGTGCACGTGGCGCGCGAGCGTGAAGGGCAGCGTCGCGAGGACGGTCTTCACGTTGTATTCCGACTCGAGGCGATACTTGGCCACCTCGAACTGCAGCTCGCCGACGGCTCCGAGGATCGGTTCTGTCCTCGGAAGACCCCAACGATAGAAGACTTGCACCGCGCCCTCCTCGCGCAACTGCGCTATTCCTTTGCCGAAAGATTTATAGCTCGCTACGTCCGTACTCCGGAGCGTCGCGAAATGTTCCGGCGCGAAGGCGGGGATGGGCGGGAACTCGACGGGCTTTCCCTCGTAGAGCGTGTCGCCGATGGCGAAGGCGCCCGGATTGGCGAGCCCGACGACGTCGCCGGCGTAGGCTACGTCCAGCGAGATGCGGTCGTCTGCGAAGAGTTTCATCGCCCGCGAGAGGCGCACCGGCGCGCCGGTGCGGGCGTTGCGCACCGTCATGTCGCGCGCGAACTCGCCCGAGCAGATTCGCACGAACGCGACGCGATCGCGATGGCGGGGATCCATGTTGGCCTGAATCTTGAACACGAAGCCGGTGAAGGTAGACGAAGCGGGCTCGACGCCGGCCCGCGGCGCGGGCGTCGGGGCCATCTCGACGAACTCGTCGAGAAAGAGCTGCACTCCGAAGTTCGTCACGGCGCTGCCGAAGAAGACCGGCGTGATCTCGCCACGCAGCATCGCAGCGCGGTCGAAGCGTTCGCCGGCGCCGTCGAGCAGCTCGATGCCCTCGCGAAACTGGCCGTAGACGTACTCGCTCACCATATCGCGCAGCGCGGGGTCGCCGACGTCGGTGACGGAGAACGCCGCGCGCGTCGTGCCGTGACTGGAGCGCTCGAACTTGTGCACCGACTTCGTGCGGCGGTCGTAAACGCCGCGGAACTCGTCGCCGCTGCCGAGCGGCCAGTTCATCGGAAACGCGCCGATGCCGAGCACGTTCTCGAGCTCGTCGAGCAGCTCGAGCGGATCGCGGCTCGGACGGTCGAGCTTGTTCATGAACGTAAACAACGGAATGCGTCGCTCGCGGCAGATCGCAAAGAGCTTTTTGGTCTGCGGCTCGACGCCCTTGGCGGCGTCGATCAGCATCACCGCGCTGTCGGCCGCCAGCAGCGTGCGGTAGGTGTCCTCGCCGAAATCTTGATGACCCGGCGTGTCGAGCAGGTTGATCGTGTTCTCGCGGTACGGGAACTGCAGGACCGTCGACGTGATCGAGATGCCGCGCTCGCGCTCGAGCGCCATCCAATCGCTGGTCGCCTGCCGCTGGCGCTTGCGCGCCGAGACCTGCCCGGCGACATGAATCGCCCCGCCGTAAAGCAGCAGCTTTTCGGTGAGCGTCGTCTTTCCCGCATCCGGATGCGAGATGATCGCGAAGGTGCGGCGCTTGCGCACCTCGTCTCTTATGGTCACGTTACCTCGTCTAACGTTGCGCCGGTTCGTACACCCGCAGCTGCGCTCCGTGGGAATCCTCGCGCATCAGCGCGAGCAGCCCGGAGGCGTGATAAAACTGCACGCTGGGCGGGATGTGCAGCCGATCGGCTCCCCGCCGCACGTCGGCTTGGTCACCGGCGATAGTGATGGTGCAATCACCATACACTAACGTGGCCGGCGGCACAATCGGCGCCGCGCCGCGCGGCAGCTGCGCCCGCACGTAGCTCGCCGGGCCGGACGACTCGGAGACCTGCGTCAGGCACTCGGGCAGTGCCGAGAGCGCCCACGGCGCGTCGCCGTGCAGCGCCGCGCTCGGTACCTGAGCCGGGGCGCCCGCGCCGCCCGCCTTCGCCCGCACGTGAGCGTAAGCGCTGCCGATCTTGATGCGTATGAGGTCGCGATTCACCCACGCGGTGGCCAGCACCGCGACGCTCAAGACGATGACGGTCGAAAGGATCAGGTATCTAACCACACCCGCGCGGCGCCCACCGAGGAGTCGCCCATGCCGTAGTAGATGTCGAAAGTGCGCGCGCCGAGATCCGGCCGCGGATCGATGCCGGTCGGGAAAACGACGTTGTCGACGACGCCGCGGCGCTCGCGCCGCGATTCGGGCACCATGATCGGTTCCGGCGACCGGTACAGCACGCGATCCGGCCGCTCGAGATCGTGAATCACGATGCCGGCGCTATAGCGCAGGAACGGCTTGCGCGCCCCGTCGTTGATGACGTCGACGCCGTGGAAGACGGACATCCAGGCGTTGCGGCGGTTTAACGAAATTTGCACGGGCGGCGTGCCGGCGCCGATCTTGACCGATCCCCATTGCGCGTCGGGCGAGAGCACTTGCGCGCTATAGCTGACGTTGCACAGCTTGCTGCGATCCTTCAACACCGCGGCGAGCGGAACGTACGCGATGCGGATGGACTCGCGGTCTTCGAACGGCATGCGTTCGATCATCGGCACGGCGGCGCGACCGTCGACGCTCGACAAATGCAGCATCGGGCGGTGGTAGAAGGCCAGACAGCGGCGGCCCTTCGGCGAGAGAACCGGTTCGGGGAAAAACGCCGCGTCCTTATCGTCGCCCGCATGCGTCGCGGTTCCGGCAAAATTCACCGGGCCGAGCCGTTCCCAGTTCATCGCGTCTTTAGAAATCGCGATCGCGACGCGCGGGCCGTCGGGGCCGACCGCGGTGTACGCCATCACGTACGACTCGAGCGCCGCAACGTACGTGACGCGCGAATCCTCGCAGCCGTATCCGGGGCGCGGCCGCAGCTCGTACGGAGCCTCGGGCTGTAGCGCGAAGCCGAGCCGTTCGACTTGGAGGCTTCGATTCTCGATCAGCGTACGCGCGATGCCGACGCGCGAGATGTTTCCCTCGGCCACGCAGCGTGGGTAGAGCAGCAGCTCGCCCCCCGGCGCGCGCACCGCGCCCGGATTCAGGATGCCGCCGGCCTCGGTCGGATCGCCGTCGGGCTCGAGCACGAGGCCCAGCCGCTGCACGCGGACGTCGAGGTCGACGGGTTCGAAGGATGGGGCTGCCTTGCGGGGGGAGATCATGGCAGATACGTGGACGCGATCGGCTCGTTGCTAGGAGTAACTACCTCGACGCGCACGCCGCGCCGATAGACGCTGTTGGGAACGATCCAGAGCGTAAACGAGCGATAGACCGCCGTTGGCTCGCCGCCGTCGGCGGGTGCCTGTTCGAACGCGACGACCCGCACGCGCTCAGGCGTGGCGCGGATCGACTCGACGATCTGTTTGTAGCCGCTGCGGTCGTGCGGACCCATCAGCAATACAACGCCGAACTCCCACTTGAAGTGCGCGGGGGCGTGAATCCCCAGCTTGCCCAGGGCGTCGGCATCGCGTACTATAAGGATTTGGTTCCCTCCAGGAACGGTGGTCGTGCCAACTGCCAGCGTCTTCACGCGAACTTCGCGACATCCGACCAGCAAGATGAGCCCTACGGCTAGCGCTGCCGGGGCCGACCATCGCTTCACGGCCGTCCGCTTCGCCCGTGCCCACCGGCGGCCTCCCGCGCACGTGAAAATTTTCATCCTCAAATGTCGTTGCCCCAGCAGCCGCCGCGACGGTACGCTAAAGGACGATGAAACAGCTCCTGCGTTTGGCGTTGGCGGCCGACCTCGCGGCGCTGATGACCGTCGTGCTCGGGAGCTGGACGCGCATCAACGGTGCCGGGCTCACGTGTCCCGACTGGCCGCTCTGCCGCGGTCGCCTCGTGCCTTCGATGACCGATGGTACGCTGTGGGAGTGGACGCATCGCCTGCTTGCATTTACGGTGGCGCCGCTCGTCGTCGCGCTGGTCTTAGCCGCGTGGCGCAAGCGCGACCGCCCGTTCATCGGGCCCACGCTCGGCATTATCGTCGCGCTGTTTTTCGTGCAGGTCCTCCTCGGCGCCGAAACCGTTCGGCTTGGAAACACGCCGATCTCGGTCGTTCTGCATTGGGCGACCGCCATGGCTTTGATCGCCGCGTTGTCGGCGATGGCCGTCTTCGCCGCCGCCTCCGAAGACGCGCAGCGGGAGCGCGCGCACGGTTTGTCCGCCGACGTCGCCGTCGTCGGCGCGACGGCGATCGTCGCATTCGCGACGATGTGCGTCGGCGCGTACGTCAGCTCCAGCGGCGCGGGGTTGGCATGTCTTTCGATTCCAGAATGCGCCGGCAACGTGGTGGTCCACACGTCAGGGCAGCTCGTGCAGATGCTGCACCGCATCGCGGCCGCCGCCACGCTGATCTGCGCGGCGGGCGCGCTCGCGCTCGTTTTGCGCGGACGGCGCATCGCTTCGACTTCGCGCGACGGTCGCACTCGGCGTCGCGCTCGTCGCAGTACAAGTGCTGCTGGGCTTGCTGAACGTCGTGCTGCGGCTGCCGACGGAACTGCGGGAGGCGCATGCCGTCAACGCCGCGCTCGTGTTCCTGACGTTCTTCGTCGCGACGACCTTCGCGGCGCTCGACTGTGTGCCGGCACCCGAGAGCCTCCGGCAGCGATGACGGCGCTCGCGCGGCTCCAGGATTACTACGAGCTCTCCAAGCCGCGCATCATCGCGCTGCTCCTCGTCACCACCGCCGCGGCGATGGTAATGGCCGCGCGCGGCGTCCCGAGCATTGCGTTGCTCTTCTGGACGCTGCTCGCAGGCGCGCTTGCCGCGGCGTCGGCCGGCGCGTTGAACTGCGTGTGGGACGCCGACATCGACCGCATCATGAAACGCACGCAGGCGCGCCCGATACCCGCCGGACGAATCTCGCGCCGCGACGCGACGATCTACGCGCTGGTCGCCGGCGGCGCGTCGTTCGCGATCTTCTATTTGCTCGTCAATCCGCTCGCGGCGTGGCTCTCGCTGGCCGGCAACGTCTACTACGTCGGCGTGTATACGATGTGGCTCAAGCGCGTCACGCCGCTCAACATCGTCGTCGGTGGTGTTGCCGGCGCCGTGCCGCCGCTCGTCGGCTGGGCCGCGGTGACGCACACGATCGGCGGTCCCGCGCTCGGCCTATTCGCCCTTATCTTCCTCTGGACGCCCCCGCACTTCTGGTCGCTCGCGCTCATGACCGAGACGGAGTACGGTAAGGCTAAGATTCCGATGTTCCCCAACGTCTACGGCACCGAACGCACGAAGCGCGAGATCGTCTATTACAGTATCGTGCTGGTCGTTGCATCGCTGGCGCTTTACCCGCTGCGCGTCATGGGCGCGTTCTATTTCGCCGCCGCGGCCGTGCTCGGCGGCCTCTTCGTGCTCGACGCATTGCGGACGTGGCGCGAACGCGGCGGCACGCTGCAGGCGCGCAGGCTCTTCCGCTACTCGCTGCTCTACCTCGCGCTGATGTGCGCCGTGATGGTGATCGACCGCATCGTGTCGTGAACCGGCTGCTCTGGACGCTCGGCCTCGGCGTCTTCGCCGGAGCGCTCGACCTCAGCGTGCTCTCGCCGGCGCTGCCCGCGCTCGGCCGCGACTTCTCGGTGCAAACCGGCGATCTCGCTTGGGTCTTCACGCTCTACCTGCTCGTAACCGTCGTTTCGATCGCGCTCGCGAGCACGCTCGCCGACCGCTACGGGCGTCGCTCCGTCTACGTCGCGTGCGTCGCCGTCTTCGCCGCCGGCAGCGTCCTCGCGATCGCGGCTCCGAGCTACGCCGTCTTCCTCGCAGCTCGCGCGATCCAGGCGCTGGGTGCGGGCGGCATCTTTCCCGTCGCGACGGCCACCATCGGTGACGTCGTTCCTGCGGGCCGCCGCGGCGCGGCGCTGGGAATGGTCGCCGCCACGTGGGGGCTCGCCGCGATCGTCGGACCTAGCCTCGGCGGATTGATCACGCACTACGTTTCGTGGCGCTGGATCTTCGCGGCGAACGTTCCGCTCGCCGTAGCCGTCATCGCGCTCGCACTGCGCGACGTTCCGCGCGACGCGCCGCAACGGCACGGCCGCCTCGACGCCGTCGGTCTCGCGCTGCTCTGCATCGGATTGCTCGCCGTTGTGGACGGATTAATCGGGGCGCACCTCGTAATCGGCCTGCTCGGGGGCGCAATCCTCTGTGGATTCGTCGTATGGGAGACGCTGACGCCGTCGCCGATCGTGCCGTTGGAGTTGGTGAGCCGTCCCCAGCTCGTCAAGACGTACGCACTCGAGCTGATCATCGGCATCCTGGAAGGGTCGTTGTTCTTCATTCCGACGGTTCTGGTCGGTACGCAGGGCCTCTCGTATGCGGTTGCCGGCTTCGTGGCAACGCTCGGCGCGCTGACGTTCGTCGTCGTGATTCCGACGTCGGGACGCGCGCTCGATCGCATCGGCAGTCGCGACGTGCTGCTGTTCGGCTGCGTGCTCACCGAGCTTGGATTGGCGATCTTCGCGCTCGGCTTTTCATCGCTCGGGCTAGCTCTGCTCGCGATCGTCGTCGCGGGCGCGGGATTCGGCGCGCTGCTCGGTGCGCCGACGCGCTACATCGTGACGAACGAGACGCCCGGGCGGGCGCGCGCCACGGCGGTAGGATTGTTGAGCCAGGCGTTGATCGTCGGACAGATCTTGGGAAGCGCGATGGCAGGCAGCTTCTTCGCCTCGGCGCATAGCGAGGTCGCCGGCTATCGTCACGCGTACCTGGCGTTTTGCGGCTTCGCGTTCGTGGCGCTGATTCTCGCGGCGCTGCTCAAGCCGCAGCGCGAGGAACGCAGCCGCCCAATCGAAGAGGCAGCCGCCGGGGCGCTCTAGCGCGAAGCTCCACCCATGGCGACGCACGTCGTGGAGAATCAACCTCCGCCGCTCGAGAACTACAACGTCTTTAAGTCCGACCGCGCGTTGAACGAGGCTCTCGCTCGCCAGGCGCCCGGCGCGTCGATTGACGAGATCGCGCGGCTGGGCGCTCTCGCCGGACGGCCGGACGTCATCGCGCTCGGCTTCGAGGCCAACGAGCATCCGCCCGAGCTGCGCACGCACGATCGCTTCGGCAACCGCATCGACGAGGTGCGCTTCCATCCGGCGTGGCACGCGCTTCTGCGCCACGCTACGAGCGCCGGGCTGCACGCAGCGCCGTGGCAGGACGCGCGCCCGTTCGCGCACCTGCGGCGCGCCGTGAAGTTCTACGTGTGGGGCCAGGTCGAATCGGGTCACGGCTGCCCGATCTCGATGACGTACGCCGCAATCCCGGTGCTGCGCGAGCAGCCGGAACTCGCGCCATGGCTGCCACCGCTCATGCGGACCGAGTACGATCCAAATCTGATTCCGATCGCACAGAAATCTGCGGCGCTCTGCGGCATGGGAATGACCGAGAAGCAAGGCGGCTCGGACGTTCGCGGCAACACGACGCGTGCGCAACCCACCGGCGCTCGCGGTCCCGGGCACGAGTACCGGCTCACGGGTCACAAGTGGTTCTGCAGCGCGCCGATGAGCGATGCGTTCCTCGTGCTGGCACACGCTCCAAAGGGATTGGCGTGCTTCTTGATGCCACGCGTGCTACCTGACGGAACGCGCAACGCGTTCGCGATCGCGCGCCTCAAGAACAAGCTCGGCAATCGCAGCAATGCCTCGGCCGAGGTCGAGTTCGACGCCACTGCGGCGTGGTTGATCGGCGACGAGGGCGAGGGCTTGCAACGGATCGTCGAGATGGTTAACTACACGCGGCTGGATTGCACCATCGGTTCGGCCGCGCTGATGCATGCCGCGCTGGCCGCAGCGATCCACCACGCGACCTACCGGCGCGCCTTCGGCAAGACGCTGATCGACCAACCGCTGATGCAGAACGTGCTGGCCGACGTCGCACTCGAAACCGAGGCGGCAATGGCGCTCTTCGTGCGCGTCGCCCGCGCGATCGACGATTCCGCGCGCGACGAGCGTGCCGCGGCGCTGCGGCGCATCGGCACCGCACTCGGCAAGTATTACGTGTGCAAGCGAGCGCCGGTCGTCGTTGGCGAGGCGCTGGAGTGCCTGGGTGGAAACGGGTACGTCGAGGAATCGGTCATGCCGCGGCTTTATCGCGAGGCGCCGCTGAACTCCATCTGGGAGGGTTCGGGTAACATCAACGCATTGGACGTCCTGCGCATTCTCCGCAAGCATCCCGAGGCGCTCGCCGCGTGGCGCGACGAGATCGCGCCGGCGAGCAGCGACGCGCGCGTCGATGCGCAGGCCAAGCGTCTCGAGAGCGAGCTGCGCGACCCCGACCTCGGCGAGGCGCAGGCACGCGCGATCGCTGAGCGCATGGCGCAGCTCTGGCAGGCCGCGCTGCTACGGTCGTACGCGCCCGCGGAGGTCGCCGACGCGTTCATGGCGAGCAGGATCGCCGGTGAGTGGGGTCGCGCGTTCGGAACGCTGCCGCGCAACGCCGCACTGCGCGCAATCGTGGAGCGCGCTGCAGTAGCGTGAGACCTAACGCGACGAACTCGCTGGCGCGGCGCGCGTGGACGAAGAAAGAGCGCGCCGTCGTGTGGCGCGGTCTCACCGGACGCTTTTCGCTCGCCATTGAGCCGCTGCTCGGGATGCTCTTCATGGGCCTGCTAACGTGGGGCATCGTCTATCGTGCGCGGCACGTGCCGTCGGACGCCACGCTGATCAAAATCGCCTGGATCTTCGCCCTCGGCGCGATCGCGTTCGGGGGCTACTTCGTCGCCGTTGTGGTCGCGCCGGTCGTCGCGTACCTGCAGACGTTTCGCCCGATCTACATCCTCGACGGTTACGTGCGCTATCGCGAGCCCGACGATCGCTCGCAGCCCGGCGCGTGCGGCTACGCCGCTGTGCTCTTCCCGGACCACATGGTCGCGGGCGAGTGGGAGTGGCTCGGCACCAAGCGACTGCCGAACACGACAATCCCGTCGCTCGTCGAGTTCTCCGACTACGCGGGCATTCACAAGATCGACGGCAGACCGACCGGACTGCTGCCGGACGAGGAGATTCCGCTGCTGGCCATCGGCATCGCGACGCGCCACGGCCGCCGCGCCGACCTATAGACTTCTCTCGGAGGCAGGAGCATGAAACACTTGTCGTTCGTCTTTCTCGCCGCGGGAATCGCCGCATGTGGCGGAGGCTCAGCGCCGGTTGTCCCGGCTCAGCCTCAAGCGCAATCCGCGCCTAACATCCACCGCGCGCTCGTCTACGTATCCGACCACACGAACAGCCTGATAGACGTTTTCGACCTTCAGGGCAAGCTGCGATACACACTCACCAACGGCGTGAAAAAGCCGGTCGGCCTCTTCGTGGATGCGTCGCACAACTTGTGGGTGGCCAATCCGGGGGCGCAGGACGTGCTCGTCTTTCCCCGAGGCTCCAAGACGCCGAGCGAAACGTTGAGCGACACCAATGCGCCCAACGACGTCGCGGTATGCCACGACGGCACGGCTTTCGTCGCGGACTCTCTGAACTTGGGCGGCGTCGCGGTCTATCCGCCCGGTCACACGAACCCTACGCGCCGCCTCATAGCCCAGCAAAGCAACGCCGGCGGCATCGAGTTTTACACGACGTGCGACGACGCCGGAAACATCTTCGCAACCGGAATGATCGGGTTTTCGCCGTTTGCGGCGACCGTAGCGTGGCGCCGCGCGCGCGAATCGGGATACTATCTCCTGCAGCCGACCGCCACGTCGGAGAGCGGCCTCAAGGCGACCGCAGCTCGAAAGCTGTTAATTACTACGTACGACGCCCCGTCGCAGCCGGCCCTCGAGGAATTCAACGAGGCCGGCAAGTCGCTGGGCAGAGGAATCCACACGGGCGGCTCGGACCTTTGGGGCGACATCGCGCTGAACGCACGGCAGAACGTCGTTTTCGGCGTGGACACGCCCAAGGATATGATCGTCGCGCGAAAGTGGCCAGGCGGTAAACTCGTCCGCACCTATACGAACGCAAACCTCACGCAGCCCGAAGGCGTCGCTATCGACCCAGGAGACTAAGGTGCGGGGTTGTTGAGGGGGACGCGAAGGCTCGTGTTCGACGGCCAGTGGTGGCCGTAGCCGGACATCAAACAGACGGATGCGCCGATCGCGAAGATGATCAGCAACCCCACCACGACGACGCGGTAGATCGCCGTCGGAACGCCGCGGCTCTCGGGAACCTTGCTAAAGTCGAGGTACTCATCGTCGCGAATGATCATCGTGAGCTATGTTCCCTTCGGCGCGAAGCCGACGACGTTGAGGCCGGCCAGCAAAGCGAGAATTGCGCCGAGCCCGAGCAGCAGAAGCATCAGCTTGAAGACCTGGTTCTCGACTCCGGTGGCGCGCCAGTCCTTGTAGAGCGCGTAAAACGCGACCACCGCGACGACGATCCCGGCGATCACCGCGCCCAGCCGCTCGATCAGCGCTGCGTTCACGTTCGCTCCTTACAGTAGATAGAAGATCGAGAAGAGCACGACCCAGATCACGTCGACGAAGTGCCAGTAGAGCGTACCGGCCGTGATCCCGAAGAACTTGCCGCGCTTGTAAACGCCGGCGGCGGACTGCAGCACCAACACCGTCAGGTAGCAGACGCCGATGAACACGTGCATACCGTGCATGCCGGTCAGTGTGAAGAAAGACGCACCGAAGATGCCGCTGCCCCACCACGTCACGTGCTCGCCGAAGATCAGGTGGTTGTACTCGTAGGCCTGGCCGCCGAGGAAGCCCACCCCGAGCACGATCGTCGCAAGCAGGAACCATATGTAGCGCATGAAGTTCCCGTGCTTGAAGTTTTCGAGCGCGTAGTGCATCGTCGCGCCCGAGCCGAACAGCACGACGGAGTTCCAGGCCGCGAAGGCAACGTCCAGGCGTTGAATTCCCGGCGGCGGCCAGCCCTGCCCGCTGTTGCGCATGTACAGATAGGCGAAGATGAACGAGGCGAACAGAACGCAGTCGCTGACGAGGAAGAGCAGGAAGCCCTGCAGCCGCAGCTCGCGGGTTTCGACGTAGAGCTGATCGACGTTGCCGTGCGAGTCGAGCGGCAGCGATGCGGCCGTCATCAATGCGCTCCGGCGGCCACGGGCGGCGGCGAATCGGTGAGCTCTTCGTCGAGCCCCTTGTACGGCAGCGGTTGGCTGAAGTCGTACGGCAAGCCGTACACCGTCGGGATGTGCTTGAAGTTGTAGTAATGCGGCGGCGAAGGGACCTGCCACTCGAGCGTGCGTGCTCCCCACGGATTGGCACCGGCGCGTTTGCCCTTGCGGATGCTCCAGATCACGTTCACGAAGAAGATCAGAATCGCAAACGTCATCAGATACGAGGAGAACGACGCGAAGCGGTTCCAGAACGCGAACTGCGGATCATAGGTTGCGACCTCGCGCGGCATGCCTTCCATGCCTAGCCAGTGCATCGGCAAGAACGTCAGGTTGAAGCCGATGAAGAACAACCAGAAGTGCCATTTGCCGAGCGTCTCGTTCAATAGCCGTCCCGACATCTTCGGGAACCAGTAGTACATGCCCGCGAAGACGCCCATCAGACTCCCGCCGACGAGCACGTAGTGGAGGTGCGCGACGATGAAGTACGTACCGTGCACGTGCAGATCGAAGGGGATCGCGGCCAGGAAGATGCCGGTGATGCCGCCGATGGTGAACAGGCCGACGAAGCCGATCGCAAAAAGCATCGCCGTGGCGTAGTGGATCTTCCCGCGAAAGAGCGTCGCGGTCCACGAGAATATCTTGATGCCCGTCGGCACGCCGATGACGTACGTGAGAATCATGAAGGGCAGCTGCAAGAAAGGCGCCAGCCCCGACGTGAACATGTGGTGCGCCCAGACCATGAAGCCCAGCAGCGCGATCGCCATCGACGAGAACGCGATGAGCTTGTAGCCGAAGATCGGCTTGCGCGCGAATGTCGGCAGCACCTCGGAGATGATGCCGAACGCCGGAATGACCATGATGTAGACGGCCGGATGCGAGTAGAACCAGAACATGTGCTGCCACATCACCGGGCTGCCGCCTTTGGTCGGATCGAAGAACGGCACTCCGAAAACGCGGTTGATGAAAAGCGCGGCGAGCGCGGCCGCGAGGGCCGTCGTCGCGATCATCAGCAGCGGTGCCGTGGCGAACTGTCCCCACACGAAGAGCGGCATGCGCGTGAACGTCATCCCGGGCGCCCGCATCTTGAGGATCGTGACGAGGAAGTTCAGTCCGGTCATCGTCGAGCTGACGCCGACCAGGAAGATCGCGGCGGCCCACATCGACGTTCCCGCCGCGCCCTGCAGCGAGACGGGCGGGTATTCCATCCAGCCCGCGGTCGGCGCGCCCATTAAAAACGACGAGAACAGCATCAGTCCGGAGACCGGAAAGATCCAAAAGCTCAGCATGTTGAGCCACGGGAACGCGACGTCGCGCGCGCCGATCTGCACGGGGAAGATTAGGTTGCCAAACCCGCCGGTCAGCATCGGGATGATCACGAGCCAGACCATCGTGCTGCCATGGATGCTGTAGATCTCGTTGTACGTGTCGGCGGCGACGAACCCGCCGTTGGGGTTGAGCAGCTGCGTGCGGATCGCCTCGGCCAGCAAGCCGGCCAACATGAAGAAGACGAACGCCGTGATGAGATACTGGATGCCGATGATCTTGTGATCGAGCGAGAAGACGTATCTCCGGACGAACCCCTGGGGTTCCGGGTGAATGTGATCGGCGATCCCGCCGGGGTGTACCGCTGCTACTGCCATTGTTCTTTCGATTTTATCATTTTTGTGAGTCGAGGAATGTGACCAAGTTGGCGATGTCCTGCGACGACAGGCCGTTCGCGGTGGCGTTGGGCATCGTACCCATGCTGCCCGTGTAGCCGTTCTGCAGGATCGCGGCGACGTTCGCCGGCGTCGCGGGCTGTCCGTTGACGAGGTTGGGATGCGCGGGGTCGTGCAGCACGCCCTTGAGGCCCGGGCCGACGATCTTCTGATCGAAAGGCGCCAGCTTATGGCAGGCGGAGCACTTCTGCGCGAACATCTGCTGACCGGCCGACGCGTTGCCGCCTGCCAGCGAGATCGCCTGTCCGGCGGCGGCAGGCAGCGCGTTGCTCGCGCGCGCGTTCTTCAGCTGCCACTGCTTGAACCACTTGTCGAACGCCGGCTTCTCCTCGATCACCAGCGCTTGCTTGTCCATCTCGCTGTGCAGTACGCCGCAGAATTGCGTGCAGACGATCGGATAGCGGCCGTCGAGCCGCGGCGTGAACCGAATCGTCGTGACGAGGCCGGGCACGGTGTCGTTCTTGAGGCGCATCGCCGGAACCCAGAACCCGTGAATGACGTCGGCCGACGTCAGGTTCAGCGTCACCGGCACGCCCCGCGGCAGGTGCATCTCGTCCGTCACCTCACCGTTGATCTGCGGGTAGCGGAACGAGAAGTAGAACTGATGGCCGATCGCCTCGACCACCACCCCATTCTCCGGCTCCAGCATGATCTCGTACCAGATGCGCACGCTCACAATCGAGAGCAGCACGACGAAGAGCGCCGGGATCAGCGTCCACCAGAACTCGAGCTTGCGGTTGTCGTGGATCTGCACGCCGATTGCATCGGGCGGATCGGTCGCTTTGGCGCGAAACGCGATGCTGAAATAGATCAGGTATCCCGCCACGAAAACGTACAGCGCGCTGCCGGTCGCCGCCATGAAGCGGAAGAGCGTGTCGACCTGGCGCGCGGTGACGATCGCCGCGGGGAGATACTTCTCGAGCGGAAACTCGTACCAAAAGGCGATCGATGCGGCGGCCAGGATGCCCAGGATCGCCGTGACCGTCCAAAAACCCCGGCCGAGCCGGACGGGCTGCGCCGTGTTCTCAACCAAAAGAAAGCTCTCTCCCCGGTTCTACTATAGAAGGCCGGCGCGCCGCGCGCATCGACTAATCGGGCTGTTAAGAGACTCTGTCGGCGGACCCTGCAAACTCCCTGACCAGCCAATCGACGTTCGTAATCGCCGTACCGACGACGACGGCCGCGGCGCCGGCGTCGAGCGCGGCGCGCACCTCCCGCGGCGAACGGACCCCTCCCTCGCAGATCGTGAACCCCTGCCGACCGAGCTCGCGAACGAGATCGAGTGCAGGCAACGGCACGCCCTTCGTCTCTGCAGTGTACCCACACAGCGTCGTGGCGACGGCGTCGGCGCCCGCTGCGCGCGCGTCGAAGGCGTCGGCGGACGTCGCGCAGTCCGCGAGCGCGAAGCGGCCTGACGCATGAATCGTCTCTACGACGCTGGCGAGCTCTGCGCCGTCGGGCCGCCGGCGGCGCGTCGAATCGAACGCCACGATCTCGGCGCCGGCGGTGATAACAGCGCGCACCTCGTCGAGCGTCGGCGTGATGTACGGCTCGAAACCGGGATACTCGCGCTTGATGAGGCCGATGACGGGCAGGGCCACGCGCGCGCGCACCGCCTGTAAGTCTTCCAACCCGGCGATGCGGACCGCGACGGCGCCGCCCTCCTGGGCGGCCTGCGCCATCGCCGCGATGACGTGCGGGTCGTCGAGCGCGGATCCGCGCCACGCCTGCACCGAGACGATCAGACCGCCGCGCAGGCTTTCCGGCAGGCTCATCGCGTCAAGCGCTCCGGTTCGACGCCGAGCGCGCGGTACGCGAGCAGCAACGCTCCTACGGCGGGGTCGTAGCGCGCCTCGAAGACTTCCGCGCCCGCGACCCGCGCGCGAATTCCGTCGCCGACGCGCTCGCGAAACGTCGCGTCGCGAAAGATCCCACCGGTCAGCCCCACCCGCGCGACGCCGCCGACGTCGATCGCGCGGCATGCGAGCTCTACCAGCCGATCCGCCCCACGATCCGCCAGAGCGCGGAAGCGCGCGAACGTGAGCGCAATCGGAGCGAAGGCCGCGACCCGGTCGCGCGATATCTCGCTGTGGTAGAACCGCCGCGCGACGTCGCGCAGGCAAGGCGCGGCGAAGGAGTCGAGCGCCGCGCGTAACTCTAGCGCCGGCGACGGGTCGCCGTCGTCGTCGGCGCGCATCAGCTCGGCGAGGGCGTCACATGCGATGCGAAACGCGCTGCCCTCGTCGCCGAACAGAAATCCCCAGCCGCCGAAGATGCGGCTCGCGCCGTCGCGATCGCGCGTGTATGCGACCGATCCGGTGCCCGCAATCACCACGACGCCGCTGCGTCCGGCGAGCGCTCCGGCGTGCGCGATTGGCGTGTCGTGCAGCAGCACGACGCGGGGCGCCGGCAGCTCCGGCGGCCGTCCATAGACGCGCCCGTTGTAGCCGCTGATGCCCGCGACGACTGCGTCGCAGCGCGTATCTGCGGGCAGCCCGGCGCGCGCCAGTGCGTCTTGCAGCGCCGACCGCAGCGCATCGCGCAGCCGCGTCGATTCCGGGCCGGCGCCGATCTCGTCGGACGGCCCGCTAGTCCCGCGGCCGAGGATGCGTCCGTTGTCGTCGCCGACGACCGCGACGGTCGAGCTCTGGCCTCCATCGATTCCCGCGGCCAGCATCGTTACACCGGACGCTCGAGCAGCTCGCGTGCGAATTCATCCGCCGCGGATTCGCGGGCGCCGCGATCGCGCAGGCGTGGCACCTCGCGCAGCGCTTCGCGGTGATGGTAGAGCTCGTGGCCGACCGCGAGCGCGACGAACGCGCCGAGCTGCGCGCCCGAAAGCCCAGCCGCGATCGCGAGGTTCAGCCGAATCTCGGGAACGCACGGATCGTATTCCGAGCGCAGCTCCACGCCGCCCCAGTGGCCGAGCTCCGCGAAGCGCACCGTGACGCGGTAGGAACGCGCGAGCGCGAGCGCCGTCGTCACAGTCGTCACAGCGGAACACCGTCGCCGATCAGCTGCGCGCGCAGCTCGCGGCCGTCCAGGTTTCCGACGAACGTGGCGCGTTCGTGCGCCAGCGCCGCCGCCGTTCCCGCGGCCTGGCCAAGCGTCATCACCGTCGGCGTGAGCCGCGTCGAGGCCAGCGCCTCGTGCGTCGTCGAAATGCAACGGCCCGCAACCAGCAGCTGCTCGCGGTTCACCGGGAGCAGGCAACGGTACGGAATCTCATAGCTCTCGCCCGCCGCGAGGCGGCGCGTCGCCGTGCCGCTACCGCTCGGATTGTGCAGATCGATCGGATAGGCACTCCGCGCGACGGCATCCTCGAACTTGCGTCCCTGCAATACGTCGTCGCGCGTCAGAGTGTAACGGCCGACGATGCGGCGCGACTCGCGGATGCCGATCTGCGTTCCGGTCGCCGCGATGCGCGCGTTTTGAAATCCCGGCACGCGGCTGCGAAAGAAGTCGAGGAGCTGCATCGCCTGGAGCCGCGACTCGACCTCGGCTCGCGTCAGGTCATCGGGATCTAGCGGGTCGACGTCGACGACGCGCGTCATGTTGACGGTGACCTCGTCGGGATACGGCGAGATGAAGAACGACACGAGCTCGCGCGGGACATCCACGAGCCCATCTTCGCGCGCGCGCTGCCACAACGAATAGAGTCCGGCGACGGCCGTGAGGGCCGGCGCCGTGATCTGCTGCGGGTCCAGCGAGCTGCGTATCTCCTCGGGATGCTCGCGGAGATAGGCGGCCAGTTCGGCCATGTCAACGTGGCTCACGCGAAAGATCAAGGTGGCGGGCTGCACGCGGCCGCGCTCGTCGCCCTGCTGCGTCGGTACGCCGGCCGAGTCCGCGACCAACGCGTCGGCGGTCGCGTCGATCACGACCGAGGCGCGATACTCGCGCAGGCCGCCAATCGTCGCGAACGTCGCGCCTACGACCCGCTCGTCCTCTACGAGTGCCCACACAAAATACGCATGGAGCAGCAGCGACACGCCGGCCTCGCGCATCATCTCGAAGAGCAGCGCCTTGTGTACCTCCGGATCGAACGGTGTGATCGTCGCGACGTAGTCCGAAGAGTCGGGAAGGTGTCCGGGAGAGGCGCCCTTGCGCATCAGGCGATCGACCATCTCCTGCGCTATGCCGCCGACGATGCGCTCGTTCCCGGAGTGAAAGGTCATCCAGGGGCCGACCATGGCTGCCGTCGCGGTGCCGCCGAGAAAACCGTAACGCTCGACGAGCAGCGTTCGCGCGCCGTGGCGCGCGGCCGCAAGCGCAGCAGCGCAACCGGCATTGCCGCCGCCGACGACGAGCACGTCCATGCGCCGCGATTCGTCGCCACACGGAGCAGGCCATTTCAGCGCGCTCCACAATAACGGCACATGGCGCAAGTTCCTATTGCTTCCCAGGAACGCAATTGGGCGATGGCGGCGCACCTCAGCGCGCTCGCCGCCGTGGCAGGCCTACCCTTCGGCCACGTGCTCGGCCCGCTCATCATCTACCTGATCAAGGGCCACGAGTCGGAGTTCGTCGGCGAGCACGCGAAAGCGTCGCTCAACTACCAGATCACGATCTCGATCGTCGGGCTCATCGCGATCCTCGTCGCCATCGCATTGAGCTTGAGCTTCCTGATAAGCTCGACGTCCGAAAATTCGAATGGAGGCCCAGCTGTCGGCTTCGGCGTGCTCTGGATCGCGATCGGCATCGCCGCCGTTCTGCTATTGTTACTTTCGCTCATCTTCATCATCCTGGGAACGATCGCGGCAAACGAAGGCCGCCCGTACACTTATCCCTTCGCCATCCGCTTCTTGCGTTAGGAGCTGCCGATGTTGATGCAACGAATCAAGCCGCTCGCACGAATTCTCGCGGAGGGAAGCGACGAGCAACACGGCCTGAAGCGCTCGCTGGGGCCGTGGGCGCTCACCGCGATGGGCATCGGCGCGATCATCGGCACCGGCATCTTCGTGTTAACGGGGGTTGCATCGGCAACGCGCGCAGGCCCTGCACTAACGATATCCTTCGTCGTGGCGGGCATCGTGAGCGGCCTCGCAGCGCTATGCTATGCCGAGGTCGCAAGCAAAGTACCGATTTCGGGGAGTGCCTACACGTACACGTACGCGACGATGGGAGAGTTTCTAGCCTGGATCGTCGGCTGGGGCCTGGTGCTCGAATATGCGCTGGGCGCCTCCACTGTGAGCGTCGGTTGGTCCGGTTATTTCACGTACATATTGCAGACGCTCTTTCACATCAACATCCCGCAAATGTGGCAACATAGCCACTGGGACGCAGCGCCGGGTATCGCTAATCTTCCTGCTGCGGGAATTATCTTACTCATAACGGCCTTGCTCGTTCGCGGCACAAAGGAGTCGGGTACAGTAAACGCCGTCATCGTGGCCATCAAATTAGCGATCGTACTCTTCTTCATCGCGATCGGCGTCGGACACATCGACGTCGCTAACTACCATCTGCCGCCCGGTCCGACCACCGGCGCGGGAGGATTTATGCCCTTTGGCTGGGGGAGCTTTTTCGGCAACGGTCCTGGCATCCTAGGCGGTGCCGCGTTCATATTCTTCGCTTATATCGGTTTCGACGCCGTTTCAACGACGGCCGAGGAGGCCCGCAATCCCGGCAAAGATTTGCCTTTCGGGATTATTGCGAGCCTGCTGATTTGTACGCTGCTATACATTGTGGTGGTTGCGATTCTCAACGGAATGGTGCCGTTTAACGAGCTCAACGTTAGCTATCCGGTGGCATTTGCCGTCAACCATGTCGGCTTGGCCTGGGCCGCCGTGATTATTTCTTTCGGAGCCATTGCAGGCTTAACGACCGTTCTTTTGGTCATGATGTACGGCCAGACACGCGTATTCTACTCGATGTCGCGCGACGGATTGATCCCGCCACTCTTCGTCAAGCTGCATCCCGCGTGGCGCACACCATGGATCTCTCAGATGCTGTTCGGAGTGCTGATTGCAGCTGCCGGAGCGTTTTTCCCGATCGGTATCTTGGGGTCGCTCACGAACATGGGAACGCTCGTTGCGTTTTGCCTCGTCGCAGTTGCTGTTCCGCTACTCCGAAACCGCCATCCGGAGCTCGTCGGGTCCTTCAGCGTTCCTTTTGGCCCCTTTGTCGTGCCGGTGCTGTCGTTTCTTTCCGCGCTGTTCCTGATTTACTATTTGAAGAATGGCAACCCACTAGTCTGGGGTTTCTTCCCGCTCGTTTGGCTAGGGTTCGTGATCTGGTTTGCCGCCGGACTAATCTTCTATTTCTCGTACGGCCGGCGCAAGAGCACCGTCGCGCTCGAGCAAACCGAAGGTTTGGCCGTCAGGCAGCCGCCGGTAAATTCGGAGCATAATGGACCGCGAAGATCGCAGGGAAGCGCTCCGCGAAGAGGTCACCGACGCCGACGACACCGGGATGATCGCCGGCGAGGAGCTCATCGCGCAGGTCGAAACGCGGCCGGTGGTTCCGCACGAAGATCTCCACGCCGCCCTTCCGTCCGGTCATCCCGGGCACGCGACGATCGACAAGCTCCATGCGGAGATGCGCTCGCAGTCGCCCAACCGTCAAGCGATCGAGGCGCATGTAACGCACCTTCGCGGAGTTCCCGAGCTCGAGACCGCGATCGTGGCGTGGTGGGAGAGGCCGGCCGTGCAGCGCTTCGTTTCCGACCTCGGCCAAATCGGCCTATAGACTTACGCGGAGCGGGCGACGAGGAGCAGCGTCACGGCCTCGTCGGGGCGACAGCCTTCTGTTTCTTCCGCGGCGAGGGCGGCGGCCTGTTCCGCGCTGGTGAGCCCCTCAAATGCCGCGATGCGTCCGCCGCGGAGGACGTAGAGCGCAGGTAACGCGCGGCCGACGTCGCCGAATTCCGTCGCGCTCTCGATCGCGGCGCAAACGCGCGCTTCGATCTCGCCGGCCGCCGTGCGCACCAGCGCGGGATCGCGCAACGCCAACCGCACGACGCCGCGCTCGTCCACCACCCGCACGTCGCGCACCGCGCGAGTGCGCCCAAACCGTCCGCGCTGCGCATTCGAGCGCGCGAACCCGCTCAGCGCATCCGTCAGCTCGAGCCGTTCGACTTCTGCGGGATCGCACTCGAGCGACTGCGCCGCGGCGCAGCGGCGCTCGTCCTCGCTCGCGGCGCCGGCCGCAGACTGCGCCAGAGCCGTGGCGCCCGACGCCGACGCTGTAACGCGGTTGCGTTGCGTGTCGATTTCCACCTCGACCTCGACCGATTCCGGCGAAGCGCCCGCTGCGATCACGCGATCGGCTGCCTCGCGCCGGATCGCGGCGATCTCGCGCGGCGTCGGCGCGAAGATCGTTCGCTCGACGACGTCGCGCACGAGCGCCAGCGCGACGCCGACCGGCGCGATCACCTCCGCGTCGCGCGCGATCCGATGCGGGAGCTGCATCGCGGCGGCCAGCGCCGGAACGAGCGCACCCGCGCCGCCGCCGCCGCCGACGATCGTGACGCGCTTTGGCTCGAACGCATAGTCCGCGATCAGCCGTTCGATCGTGCGGCGCAGCTTCTCGACGGCGATCGCAAGCGCGGTCCGAGCGAGCTCCGCGGCCTGGCCGCCGACGTGGCGCGCGAGCAGATCGAAGGCCAGCCTCGCGCTCTCCACATTCCCGCGCGCAAACGCGCCTTCGGGGACGCTGCCCAGCAGGTTCGCCGCGCACGTCGCAGTGAGCGCGACGCGCGCGCCGTCGCGCGTAACGAGCACGGCGTAGTCGGCGCGGTCCTGCGGCGCCGGCGCGATGCACTCGACGCGCGCGCCCTCGAGCGTCTGCGGTGCAACGAACGAAGCGTACTCGCACGCGGCGATGTGCGCGCTGCGGGGCCCGACGTCGCGCACGCCGGTGCCGTCGACGCGCAGCATGCTCCCGCCGCCGATCCCGAGCGTGCGGACGTCGAGCGTGCGCAGCATCGTACGGTGACCGCCGATGCGCGCGGGATGCATCTGCGGGCGTCCGGAGCGAATTGCCGAGCAGTCCGAGCTCGTCCCGCCGACCTCGACGAAGAGGCCCTCGCTCAGGCGCTCGTAGAGCAGCGCCCCGGCGATGCCCGCGGCAGGACCCGAGAGCAACGTCAGAATCGGGCGCCGCTCGATCTCGCGCACGTCCATTACCCCGCCATCGCTGCGCATTACCATTAGCGGCGCGGGGATCGCGGCCCGCTCGACGGCATCCGCCGTCATCCGCGCCGTGCGAAGCATCTTGGGAAGGATCGCCGCGTTGAGCGCCGCCGTGCGCGTGCGCGCACGCAGGCCGTACGCGTTGCTCACGTCGTGTCCGCTCGTCGCGTCGGCGCCGCGGTCGCGTGCGATCGCGACGGCGCGGTCTTCGCCGCCGGGCCGGTCGACGCCGAAACTCTCGCTCGCGGCGATCGCCTGCGCGCCGCCGGAGATCAACCGCTCTACGCCCTCACGCAGTGACCGTTCGTCGCCGGCGCGCGCGAACGCAAACGCGGGCGCGAAGCTCGCACCCGAGCCGAGCGGCAGCGCGCCGAAGCGCATCTGACGCCGCGAAAGCCATGCCAAGCCATCGACGAGACCGAGCACGCCGACCGGCGCGAGGTCGCCCTCGAGCAGCGCGTTCGTGGCCTGCGTCGTCGAATGCGCGATGAACCCGACGCTGCCCGAGTCGACGTCGGATTCTTGCAGCAGCCGCTCGATGCCGGCCACGATGCCGGCGGCGACGCCCTCTGAGGCGCCGTGGCTCGTCGGCACCTTCACGGCGGCGACGAGCCGGCGCGTCGCTGCGTCGATCGCGACGACGTCGGTAAACGTTCCCCCGACGTCGATGCCGACGCGCAGCCGACGCTCCGCGTTCATGGCACCCACTCCGCAACGAGGACGTGCGTGACCGTGACCAGCTCCACACGATCGCCGCTCTGGTGCCGTTTGAAGAGCGCGAGCAGATCGCGGCGCAGCGCGTCGGCCGCATCGCCCGAGCTCGGCAGATACGACGACGACAACGCTCGCCCAAGCAGGCCGTCGCGGTCGAGCCGCTGCGTCGAGTACGCCTGCGCTCGCGTTACGATCGCACGAGGAAACTCGGCGAACGTCGCCAGTGCGCACGCGCGCCGCGCCTCGGTGTCGTCGGTCGCATAGGCCCGAACGACGTCGCCGTATGCGGCGGTGAACGTGGAGCCTGTCCTGAGCGTAGTCGAAGGATCGCGTTCGTATTGCAGTAAGATCGCGCGCTTGCGCGCCATCGCGGCGGAATTCGCTCATCGCGGCCGGCGTCGCAAACCAGTGAAAGGCCTGGCACGCAACCGCGGCATCCACGCTCGCGTCGTCGAGCGCCGTGTTCTCTGCCGCGCCGTCGCGCCACTCGACGCGCGGATGCGGCTCGGCCTTGGCGCGCATGCGCGCGTTCGGCTCGATAGCTATCACCCTGGCGCCGCGCTCCGCGAAGAGCCGCGCGGAGATTCCCGTGCCGGCGCCGACGTCGGCGATCTCAAGCGCCCGCGGATCGCCCAGGCCCGCGAGCGCCGCGTCGATCGCAGCTGGCGGATAGTTGGGCCGGAACGCCGCGTACGCAGACGCTCGCGAACCGAAACGCTGCGTCGAGTCCATCAGACCTGCGCCGGCAGCAGGAACGGTGCGGCCAGGCGTACCTCGACGAGCCGTCCGGCGCGTTCGACCTCGAGGACGTGCGCCTTTCCGTCGTAGGCGTGTTGTTGCGCCTGGTACGTCCCGTAGCGCCACCAGTCGAGGCCGTCGATCTTCTCGACGACGTCGCCGGAGCGCAGTCCCGCGTCGTACGCTGGACCGCCGGCTCGGACGTACGCGCGCATGTTGCCGTCGCTGCTCGTGAATAAGGAATAAAAGTACGTGGGCGGCGCGCCGGGCTTCGCGGCGACGCCGGACTGGAGCAGATTCGCCGCCCGGACCGGCTCCGTGGCCGCCCAGCCGCGCAACCGCAAGACGCCTTGCACCGCCAACTCACGCGCCGTGCTCGGCGACGGCGGCGGCGGCGCGACTTCGTGATCGTGCCACTCGCTGACGACCCAGCCGCCGCAATCTTCGAGGCGTAAACCGACGTCCACGTCGTCGCCTTCGATCAACGTAAACGTCGATGCCATAACCAACACATACGCCGCGTAACGTTTGTGCGAGCAATCGCTCGCGTTGGGATCCTCGTGCAGCCGCAGCGGGCGCCACGGACTCGCGGCGAGCGCCGCGGCGGCCGCGTCGGCGGCGGCGCGCCCGAGGCGCGATCCGTCGTCGTCGACGGCCACGATCCCGCGCGCCTGCGGCGGCGCGTAGAATCCCGGCAGCGTTTCCTGCGCGCGCGCGACGTGCAGCGACGACGCGAACGCGCGCGTTCCGAAGAGCGCGGACGAAGCCGAGCACGACCGCCAGCGTCGCCGCGATCGCGACGCCGGTCTGATACGGGAGCGTGCGTTTCGTGATCGTGTCGATCGTGCACGCCGGTGAAGTTGGCGATCCAGACGTTGGCGGTGTTCGTCGGATCGCAAACGTTCTGCACTTGGACGACGGCCATGATCGCCGCGACCAGCACGACCGGCGGAAGCACGTGCGCCGTCAGCAGCACGGTGAAGATCGCGATGCCGACGCCGAACGGATTGAGCGGCCCGCGATAGAGCACGAGCGGGCTCGCCACGCCGAACAGCAGCGACGTACGCGATCGGATCGCGCAGCCAGCCGCCGGCGACCAGCGGACGCAGCGCCTGCGACGAACTGCGGGCTGTTGCGTCGCGACGAGCAGCATGCCGATGCCCATGAACAGCAGCACCGCGGGCGCGACGTCTTCCACGCCGCGAATCGCCGCCGCGACCAGCCGCTGCACGGCCTGACTCCGGCCGCGTCACGACGGCGCCGAAGACCGCCGCGACGATGAACGCCGGCGCGGCCTCGACGCGCAGCGCATAGTACAGCAGCAACGGCAGCACCGGCGTGAGCAGCGCCACCGCCGGCACCCGCGCGCGCGCTCGTCGGGCTGGGCCGCGATGCGCCCAGGTCGCATAGCCGCGCTCGCGCCGAAACGAGACCGCCGCGTAGACCAGCAGCGCGATCGCATCGAGCATCGGCCAGCACGATCGCGTAGCGCACGCAGCTGCTGCGGATCGACGCCGAAGTACTTCGTGTAGAACGTCCAGTTGGCGATGTTGAAGATGAACCCGAGCGCGAAGCCCATCAGAAACGAGCGTCGCGGCGATCGTGCGCGGCACGCCGGCGGTCATCATGATCGGCAACACGATCGATCCGACCATGATGATCCCGCCGAGCCCGGAGAGCGACGTGAAGAGCAGCGCGACGATCGCGCACAAGCCCGAGCGCCAGCGCGAACGGCTGCTCGCCGCCGTACTCGGCCGCGAGATTGACGATCGTGCGCGCGATGCCCGTCTCGATCGTCACGCGGCCGAGCAGCGCGCCGAAGACGACCGCCACGTAGACCGGCGCGAGCGCCACGGCGCCGCCGGTCACGATGCCGCCGAGCTCGCCAGCCGGCACGCGCGCCGACAGCGACATCGCGATCGCCATCGCACGGCACGGCGACGATCGCCGGCATCCAGCGCCGGTACATCAGCAGCGCGAAGAACGCGAAGACGACGAGAATGAGAACGCGTCACCCTTCGACTCCGTCGGGTGACACATAGCGTCGACGATCGAGCGGCGGGAGCGTCTTGGTGCGCTCGTACTGCTCGCCGTCGCGCGATAGAAACGCGTCGGCCGATCGATCGCCTTTTGCGCCGCGAGATGGTAGCGCTCGAGGTTGCTCGCGAGATGGCCGTCGCGGCTCTCGTACCGCCACGCGCGCGCGTACAGCGGCGCGAGCTCCTCGTACGCGTCGCGCAGCTCCCACATCCAATACTTGCACCACAGCAGGTCGCGCTCGGTCGCATCGGGATCCGTCGCGGCGTGCGCGAGCGCGTCGGCATACATCGCGCGTACCTCGCGGCCGATCTGGACCTTGCGCGCCGAGCGCGTCGTACCGGCGCGCCGCGAGAAACATCACGGACGCCGCGTTGGCGTGCAGCGGCGGCGCGGTGAAATACAGCGATCTGCTCGACCGATTCTGCGGCGAGCCGCACCGCGCGCGCGTTCGCCGGAGACACCTGCGCGGCGAGCGCCGCGTCGAACGGACCGGCTCCAAAAGAGCGCGTCGGTCTGCGCGGATGACGCAAAGCCGGCGGTTCGAGCAGCGCGAGCGCGTCGCCCAGCTCGCGAACGCCTCGCGCGTAACGTCGGATCGTCGACGCCGAAGAACGCGCCCGGGAAAGTCCGCGCGCGAATTGCTCCGGAGCGACGTCGCCGGCCTGCCACGCCGCGGCAGCGGCGTAGATCACCGGATACCACGTCGCCTCGTAGAGCGTCTCGCCGTCGTCGTGCCAGACCGTCTGAAAGAGCCCGAGGACGTGCGCCGCTTTCCCTTCGTTGATGAAGCGCCGCTCGTTCGCGATCGCCGCTGCAACGTTGGGATAGATTTCGTTCCAGTTGCTGCGCGCCCGGCGCGACCATCTGCTCGAATCCGCCGCTCGCGATCGTCTGCTATGTACGCGCTCGAAGCTCGTCTCGGCGCCGTAGTGCCAGTTGACGATGACCGCCGAGTGCGGAATCAGCTTCATGATTCCGGGATCGGCCTCGATGCCGTCGTCCCAGAGCATGATCCGCGCGCCCGACGGCGCGATGAGGCGGTTCATCGCGACGATGTGGTCCGCGTATGCCTGCGAGCGTCCGCGGGCGCGACGTACGCCTGCGTCTGCCCCAGCCCGAGCGTCGCCGTTTCGTCGGAACCGATGTGGAAGAACGGCGGCCGGCCCACCGCCGCGAGCTCTTGCGTAATGATGCGCGCGAGATACTGCGATCGACAGCGCGACGTTCGGCGACAGCAGAAACGCGTGCGGCAGCTCCGCTGCGCCGGCATATTGCTCGACGCGCAGCGTGTTGTGCATGTGCGCGAAGCTCTGCTGTTCGGGAATCAGCGCCACGTGAAACCTGTGCGCGTAGCTCGCCAGCGTCGCGCAGCTGCGCAGGCGTAATGCCGTCGAGCGGAGCGGGCAACGGATCGGTCGGGCTGACGAAGACGTGCTCCATGTACGGCGAGTAGCCGTTCATCTTGAATGCTGCGATCGTTCGGATCCGCTCTTCGAAGTAGCGCATCGTCGGCAGCGGCCCGCGCGAGACGTCGTCGGAGAGTATGCGCCACCGCAGCGCCGGACGGTCCTCGATGCGGACGCACGGCATCGTCCAAACGCCTCGCCGCTCGCACGGGCAGCTGCGCTAGCGTCATCGCGGCATAAAATGCGCCGGCCGCATCGGCGCTCTGGATCGTCGCGCGGCCCGAGCGCACGGTCAGGCGATAGGCTTGCGGCGGCAGACGTCGCGTCGCGCTGCTACGGATATCGTCGCATCGCGCGGCGTCGCCGTGCGCAGCCGACCGATTCCCAGCGCGCCCCAGCGCTCGTCGATTTCGACGCGCGCGCCGGCATCGAAGCCAGCCGCGATCGCAGCGGGGAACGCTCGAGCCGTGCGGCGGGCATGACAGGTTTTCGATCCGCGCGGGTCGAGGCACGAGGTGCAGCAGCGCCGCCGCTACCGCAAGCTCTACCGCCAAGGGCGGTTACGCGCTCGTTGCTGCGGCGGCGCGCATCGCCGCTTCGCGCGCGGTCCAGCGTCGCGGCGACCTCATCGAGATAGCCTGCGACGGCAGCCGGCTCGACGACTGCGGCGCCTGATCGGCGAGCTCGACGACGGCGGCGTCCGCGACGGCGACCGAGCCGTCGGCGCTCGCCGTCGCGTGAACTCTCGCGAAGACGTGATGCGAAACGCTGTCTGATCGGCGAAGCCGACGCGCAGCAGCAATGCGTCGATGCGCTGCTTGCAGCTCCGGCGAGATTGAGCCGCAGCGCACCTCGAGGTCGGCCAGTGCCTCGCCGAGATACGAGCGCACGAACTCGTCGGAGCGCCTCCGTTCGAGGTCGCCGTCGTAGCCGGGAAAGCCCGCGATCCGCGCGCGCAACTGCTCCAACGGATCCATGCCGCAGAGGTACGACGCCCGCGTTCGAAGGGCCTCGAAGCGTCCGTGGGAAGATACCGTCGGTGAAGCAGACTCCGGCATGGCCAGCGTATCTCGTCGCGGCCGCCTGTTTTGCGATCGCGCTGATCTCGTCGATCGCGAATATCTCGCTGATGGGCCAGATCAAGCAAGCAGCAGAGCGAGCTCGCACACCTTGCGGAGCGCTCCAACGCGCTCGCGCGCAACCTCGCCAACGAGCGCACCGCGCTCTTCGATACGCTGGACTGCACGGCGCGGCGCTACGAGATGGGAGACGGCGAAGTGATCGACGCACGGAAGCCGCATCTACCTTGCCGTCCATGCGCCTGCCGCAGCCGCCGCGCGGCAAGGTCTATCAGGCGTGGACGCTCGCCAGGGGCTCGACGCGGTTCGCCGCGTCGCCGACGTTTCTGCCCGACGCGCGCGGAGTGGCGCTCATCGTGCTGCCGGCGGACGGCCGCACGACGCCGAGGTCTCCGTCACGCTCGAACCCGACGGCGGCAGCCAGAGAGCCGACGGCAAAGCCGCTGATGGATGTCTCGCTCGGTTCGCCCTGAGGGCTAGTGCGCATCGAGCCTGTCTCCGCAGCGACCGAACAGAGCGGCGCTGCACTACCTCGCCGCGCTCGCCGTATCTCAACGTCTTCATCACGCACGTGTTGCTGCACGATCCGCCGTCGCGCGCGCGCAACGACGTCGTCGATCGCGCATCGACGGTGGCAGACGTGCATCGGCGTCGCCTATTGCGGGCGCCAGCTCGCGATCGCGGCGGACCCGCCGGCGCTGCCGGCGTTCGCGGAGCACGCGCGACGCCGCCGCGGCGAACGCATGATCATCGGCGCGCGCGACACGGTGCGCGCGTTTTGGGAAGCTGGTTGCGGGCTGGCACGCCGCGCCGCGCCTGGTGCGCGATCGTCAGCTCGTCATGATGCTCGACCGAGCGCATCTGCGTCCCTACGAAGCGCGCGCACGGCGGTTCGCCACGCGCGCGCCGAGGAGTGGCGCGCCGTCGCCGACGGCTCGGCGCAGATGGTGCGTCAAGAGCTGGATTACGACCCGCGGCGCGGTTCGCCGGACTTTGCACCGGCGATTCGCCGCATGATCGAGCGCAAGCTGTGGTGGGTCGGCGTCGTCGACGACCAAATCTGCTTCTTCTGCAACGTCGGACCGTGGTGCGATCGGACGGTTCAGCTGCAAGGAATCTGGACGCCGCCCGCGCTGCGCGGCCGCGGACTCGCGACGGCGTCGCTCGCAGCGATCTGCGACCGTCTGCTCGAGGTTTCGCCGACGATCTCGCTCTACGTCAACGACTTCAACGAACGCGCGATCGCGCTCTACCGCCGCGTCGGCTTCGAGCACGTCGGCGACTTCCAGACGATCCTCTTTTAAGATCGCATCGCCGCGTCACGACGAAGACCACTTGCGCGCCCTGCAGGACGTAAGCATTCGGCGTGATCACCGGCTGGCCCGGAAGCGCGCCGTACGCACGCCTCCGCCGACGATCGTAAATGGATTGGCGTAGACGTTCGTCAGATTCGTTCCGTACAGGCCGTATTCGTAGCCGGCGTGCCGATACGCGACGTGCGCGTCGAGCGTCGCATACGGCGAGCGGTTGAGCTCGTTATACCCGCCCTCGTAGTTGAGGCGCGCGCCGTAGGCAAGACCAGTGCGGCGGCGCTGCGGTCGATCGCGAGATACGCCTTGTGCAGCGGCTGGCCGAGCGATCTGCTGCCCCGCCACGAGCGTGCCGTCTTGAATCGACGGCGGGATCACTGTCAAGAACGAGCTATCCACGTCCCAGCCGGCGCGAAGGTGCACGTCTCGCCCGAGCTGCTGGTCGGCGTGCAGTCGATGCCGCGATAGATGCCGTTGCCGGCGTTGACCGGATAGCTGAGCGGGCACGGCGTGCGGATTGCTGCTTCGTCTGGCAATTGGGGATCGGCGTGACGTTGAGCTGCGCTCGACGGCGAGCGCAGATTCGTCTGATAGAGATCGATCGCGACAGTGAAGCGGATGGCGCCGTAGCGCGAAGATCTGCTCGGCGCCGAGATCGTAGTCCGTTGCGCGATCCGGGCGCAGGTTCGGATTGCCGATGTAGATGATGCCGCCGACCGGCACGCGATCGCTCGGCGGCGGAACGACGAGCTCGGAGAGTTGCGGCGTCTGAAACGTCGTGCCGACCGACGCGCGCACCGCCGTGTTTCCGGTCGGCGTCCAAACAAGGCCGGCGCGCGGATCGAAGCTGGAGCCGAACGTGCTGAAATCGCTGTCGTAGAGCGGCGAGCGAATAGTGGATTTGGCTCGTCGGATCGCCGTTGTAGCGCAGCACCGCCGAGCGCTGCGTCTGCGCGAGCGACAGGTCTGACCGGCGGAGTCGCGTCGGCGTGCTTTGCGAGCGTCGCCGAGCCGATCGGTTGGCCGTCGGCTGCGCCTGAGCGACCTGCCCTTGCACGTAGTTCGTCGCGAGTGTCTCGGTGCCGACATCGTACTTGAACGAGAGCAAGCCGTCCCGAAACTGATGGTCTAACTCGAGCCAGTCGTCGCCGAGCAGGTCGCGCTGATTGTAGAGATACGGCAGCGTCCGCTTCACCGGGACCCGAACCGATTGCGACGAGAGGGTCGTCAGGTGGCTGAACTGCAAGAATCGTCGCGGGCGCACCGTCGAGGATCTCGTTGCCGAGCGGCACTTGCGCATCTAATCCGTAGTTTGCCTGATGTGCGCCTAGCAGCGTGCCGGCGAAGCTCTGATACGTGCCCGAGGCGGCAGCCGAATCGCGCCGCCGAAGCGTCGCCGCCGCCGCCGCCTCCGCCGGTGAAGCCCGGTGGCGTGTACGTTAGTGAGCAGCGCCGACTCGTCTTTGACGACGGTCTGATTGCGGAAATTCAACTGCACGTAGCCGTATCCGTTCCGTCCGCCGAGCTGATAGCGCAGCTTGGTAAGTATCGAGTCTGCCGCTACGATCCGCTGCCGACCTCTGAGAGTCTGTCGGCGTTGGCGCCGGCGGCGCGAGGATCGTCTGATTGACGGATCCCGATGAGTTCGCGTTGTGCAGCGAAACCGCGTATCCGAAACGATCGCCGGTCCCCGTCGTCTGCAGCGTTTCGCCGAAGGTACCGTACGAGCCGCCGAAGATGCGCATCAGCGAGTGCGGCGTAGCCGTGGGCTGCAGCGTGACGATGTTGATCCCGCCGCCGATCGTGTTCGGCCCGATCAGCGACGACGGCGAGATGCCGTAGACGACCTGAACGTCTTGCAGCGCCGCCGGATCGAGCAGCGAGAGATCGAAGTCGCCGGTGTTGCCGTTGTTGACCTGATGTCCGTCGATGTCGACGAGCGTCTCGGTCGGATCGGGACCCCGAACCGCGAACGCGACGGTGGCGTTGCTCCCGCCGCCGAGCGGCAGGACCGGGGTCGTGGAGAGTTGGTTCCAAAGCATTGAGGAGACCGCGGTCGTCCCCGCGGCCGCGGCGGCCTGCGCGCTCAGCGAGACGGTCGGCGCGGACGACGTCGAGACCGTCTCGCCGGCAGAGGCCCGAACCTGACCGATGACCGTGAGCGAGTTGGTCGTGGCCGGCGAGAGCACGAGCGCGAGCGTCCGGTTCGCGGCGTCGAGCGTAACGGTCCGCTGCGACAGCGTCTGGTAGCCGGGCGCCGCGGCCTGTACGGAATACGTTCCCGGCGCGATGTCGTCGAACTTGAACTTGCCGCGCGCGTCGCTGTGCGCGCGCTTCAGAAAGTCTTGCGCCGAGAGAACGATCGAGGCGCCGGCGATCGGGCTTCCATCGTTCGCGCTGACCGTTCCCGTTACGTCAAGCTTGTTCTTATAACCGTGGTCGCGGTCGTGATCGTCGTGTGCGCGCGCCGGAGACAGCGCGGCGAGTACGGCGACGGCGGCAAAGAGTGCACACGCTGCGCGTGCGCCTGCGCTGAGGCTTCTCATGAGTGCTCCTAAAGCGGTGTTAGTTGTAGTTGAAGGCTAGGCGGACAGGAGCAGCGGCGGTCCGCGTTTGCACAGACGCAGCGCGTTGGGCGCGCGCCGGCGGCGCGGTGTGAATCCGCGCACGGTGAGCGTGTAGGTCGACGCCGGAACGCCGTTCGTCAGCCGGCGGACCAGCGTCACGATCATCGTGACGATGGAGTCGCGATGCGAGATGAGCCAGCGCGCGACGGCATAGATCAGCAGCGCCACGGCGGCCGCACAGACGATCGTCATAGCGAGGCCGAGGAGTAACGATCCGCCGAACGCGTCGTCGAGCGCCACCACCGGCGCGCCGGACAGCCGGCCGTCGAGCCATTCCATGGCCGGCACGAGCGCCACGCTGCCCGCGACCGCCCCGGCGACGAAACCGAGAGCGTGGGGCAGGCGAAGGGTCGACACCGCAACGCGCGACCGATTGATCGACGCGATCTCGCAGCACGCGCGCAGGCCGCGAGCCGCCAGCACGACGGCGAGAAGCAACGCAAGGCCGCTGAGCATCTCTCGCGACCCATGTGCGACGTAATCGTAGCTGTCATGGGCCAGCGCGTAATCTCCGACGACGTCGATCGCGACGTGCGCCAGAGCGGCGCCGGCTGCGCAAGCGCATAACGTTAAAGAAAAGAGAGTCCGAAACCCGACGGGCACGGCTCGCGCTTCGACGCTCGCCGTGCCCGTCCTACGAGGTTTATTGAGCTAGATTGCTTTTGTCAGTGCGACGGAGCGATCCAGATGGTGCCGCCGGCCCACTTGACCTGAACCGGAAGACAGCTGCTCGTTTGCGCGCCGGCGTACGTCACGTCGTTGTACAGCGGGAGCACGTGGTCGATCGTCGCGCCGGGCGCGAACGAGCCGACATCCTGCACGCGGCGCAGGTAGTGCTGCGACGCGTTGCGGTAGCCCACGACGAAGGTGACCTCGGCAGCGGTCTTCTTGCCGAGATTGACGTAGACGATGTGCGTGCCGCCCGCCATATGGCTCAGCGGCTTCGGCTTGGCAATGGTGCAGCTCTTGATGAGGATCGGAGCCGCGGCCTGCGCGGGCAAGGTCGCTGCGATCGTCGCGGCAATGCCCACCACGCTCAGCGCAGCCAAACGGCCTAGAAAAGTCATGACGTTTTCACTCTCCTAAGGGTAAAAGAAGTAAGCGGGAGGTGGCTTCCGCGCCCGCCGAGCTTCTCCTTGAAGCAGGCGAGGAGCGGAACGCGTCGGCTTCGCTTCGGTGGCGGGCTGCACGAGCGAGAGCTCGTAGACCCTTAAATTGAACGAATGGAAGACGCCGGCGGGGTCGTTCCGGAGCACGCGCGGAGCCTCCCTCCAATCAGGAAGGTGCTCAAATGGTTTCGGAAGCAGAAGCGGTGAGGTGACCGGTGGAAGCTTGACGCGGGCCGAGTTTGAACGCGTTGTGGACGAAGCGATCGAGTCCCTTCCGAAGCGGTTCGCCGACCTCGTCGAGAACGTCGTGATCGCGGTCGAGGAGGAGCCGACCGCCGAAGACCTCGAGAGCCTCGACGACGACGAGGGCGACGGGGACGTCGAGCTCCTGGGCATCTACCGCGGCGTTGCGCTCACCGAACGATTGCACGACATGCCGTTGATGCCGGACGAGATCGCCGTCTTTCGCGGCCCGATCAATCGCGTTGCGAGCTCGCGGGCTGAGGCCCTTGCGGAGGTTCGCGAAACGGTGATGCACGAGCTCGGCCATTACTTCGGCCTCGGCGATGACGAGTTGCCCTAGCCGGCCAGTTCCTAACGGCAGGTAGCGCTTGGGCAGCTCAGTAATACGAGCGCATATCCGCCAGGCGTTGCCTGGCCACAAAATAATGAGGAGTGTGCGATACATGTACAACCATTCACGCTTCGCAGGGATCCTCGGATGCGTCGCGGCGCTGACTATCGCCGGCTGCTCGGCCGGCGGCAGTGTTGCGCCCACGGCTGGATCGGCGACTCAATCCTCCGCCCGCGACTTTTCGTTCTCCGCGGGGTGGATCCACAAAGACGGGATCATCTACCACGTGCCCCACTACATGGTCACGCGGGGGCATGAACCACAGGTCAAGGCGGACATAGTCTTGACGTATTACGGCGGCCCGGTGCAAGTCACGCCGACCGTGTATTTGATCTTCTGGAACTACACCAAGTACGGCGATTCTCACGGCGTGAAGTCGTTGCTCGAGAACTACATCTCCAGCATGGGTGGTAGCGGTCACAACAACATCTACACCCAGTACTTTGAGTATCAAGGCAGCAAAACCGTCTACGTCACGAATCCGTCGAACCAGTACGGCGGTGCATGGGAAGACGATACCGATCGAATTCCGTCACACCCGACCGACGCGCAGGTTGCCGCCGAGGCGCTCAAGGGCGTTGCGCATTTCGGTTACAACGCGAACGCCTCGTACGTCGTCGCGACGGCGCACGGGCATAGCACGTCGGGTTTCGCAACCCAGTGGTGCGCCTATCACAGCGCGACGTCGAGCCACGGCAGCCTGGTCTCCTACACGGACCTCCCGTACATGCCCGACGGAGGAGCGAGCTGCGGAGCCAACATCATCGGCCCGCCGTCGGATGAGACCGGCGCCGACGAAGGCGTCACTATCGTGCAGGGTCACGAACAGGGCGAGTCGGTGACAGATCCCAATCCGCCCTACGGATGGTACAACTATCAGTACGGCGAGATCGGTGACATCTGCGCATGGCAGAACATCCAAAACGATCCGTTCGGATCGCACTCGTACACGATGCAGCCGATGTTCAGCAACGCCACCCAATCCTGCGTGCATTCGTATTAACCGCACGATAGCGTGAAACGCGAAGGGCCGCTCGATTCAGCGGCCCTTCCTCTTTCATGGCAGAGCTTACGGCAGAGCGATCATCACGATGAGCGCGAAGATGCCGAGCACCGCAATCAACCCAGCAAAGAAGACGGACGTGGAGCGGGGCGACTCGCCGTACTCTTGCCTTAAAACCGCAATGCTGCGGCGATATTCGAACGTGGCGATCGCGAGCGCCGCGAATCCGACCCCTACGAGGATGAAACCAAAGGCGTGCGTTCCGACGAGAAACTTGCGGTCCGCCGGGTTCCGATCCACGATGTCGACGAGTTTGTAGACGCTGAAGCCGAAGGTGATGAGCGAGATTGCGGTCCGGGTCCACGCCAGCATCGTGCGCTCGTAGGCGAGCCATGTGCTGTCGTAGGCGAGCCGCTGCGCGTTCTTATCCATCTCCCTGTGTCATCCTGAGCCGAGAGCCTGTCCTCCAGCGAGCGTGAGCGAGTCGAGGGAAAGGATGCCCGAGAGTACGCGGCATTTTACGGGCTGAAGCCGGTAAGCTTCTGCTGCAGAAGCGAAAAGGTGTCGACTCCCGATGCGGCCGCCAGTGCGAGTTTCATTACAACGCCACCTCGTCGAAGCTGAGGAGAAAAGTGTATCTCGGGAAGTAACCAATTGCAAGCTAGCGGCATGGCTTGCTCCAGCGGCGAAGACCGCCGCGTGAGACATCTGCTATTGATCCTTGCGACCACTTTCATCGGTTCCGCGACCGCCACGGCCGCGTCGCTCGAAACCTGGACGGTCGACCCGGTTCACTCGACGGCGCAGTTTACGGCGCGGCACTTCGGCATCGTGCCGGTGATCGGGACGATTCCGATCGTCAGCGCGTCCGTTGCGCTCCCTGCCGGTTCGCAGATTCCGGTCGCTGCCGCCGCGGAGCTGGACGCGGCGAGGCTCGACACGCACAACGACAATCGGGACCGGGACCTGAGATCCGACCATTATTTCAACGTCGCCGTGACGCCGACGATCAAGTTCGTCAGCACGAAAGTCGACGGTTCGGATCCTGCGAAGTTTACGATCGCGGGCACCCTCACCATGCACGGGCGGACGCACCCCGTCGTGCTCAACGCGAAGGTCGTCGGTTCGGGTACAACGCCGCGCGGCAAACACATCATCGCCTACGAGGCGACGGTGACGATCGACCGGACCCAGTGGGGGATGAGCTACGGACCGCTCATCGTCGGCAACAGCGTCGATCTCTCGATCAACGTCGAAGCCGACGCACCATAAAAAGTCCCGACGGCTAGGGCGTCCCGTACTTTGCCACGAGCCGCACGGCGTACCATGCCGGCCACGGCTCGGACGGCGCAGTCGTGACGTACGCTTCGTCGAGCTCGACGAGATCGCGCGTCAAGTGACTCCGTACCGGGCGCCGCGTCAGCAGCCGCGGCAGCTCCGAGTGTGCGAGCAGCCAATCGGAATAGAACGTCGCCCAATCGTCGTCGTTACCGTCGGTGTCGGCGAATACTATGTGATGCGTTTCGCCAACCTGGTGTAACAGCCCAGCGATCTTAGCCGATACGTCGTCGCTCAATTCGAGTCCCCTTTCGAGCAGCAGTTAAACCCGGGTCGGATGGCGCCCTTTGGCAGTCATTGCCGACGCCGTTCGGGAGCGAGCCGTCGCGTGGGTAAAGGAGGGTATCAAGATCGTCATTGCCCCGGATAAGTTCAAAGGAAGCTTGACCGCGCCGGGCGCAGCCGCGGCGATCGAGCGCGGCATACGGCGGATCGCTCAGAACGCCGATTGCGCGCTCTGTCCGATGGCGGACGGCGGCGAGGGGACGGTGGGCGTTTTCTTGGCCCGCGGGGCCGAGCGCAAAGTCGCACACGTGCACGGGCCGCTCGGTGCGACGGTGAACGCGATTTATGCGCGCGACGGCGATACCGCGATCTTGGAGATGGCGAGTGCATCCGGCCTCGCGCTGATCGAGGCATCGCAACACGATCCTACGCGCACCGACACTTTGGAACCGGCGAGTTGTTAACGGCGGCGCTCGACGGGGTCCGCACCGTCTCATCGTGGGCATCGGCGGCAGCGCCACGAATGACGCCGGCATCGGCATGCTGCGCGCGCTTGGGTCCGGTTTCTCGATCGGCGCGGTGATCCCATCGAGGATTGCTGTTCTTGCCTACGAGCAGCTCGAGTCGATCGATCTCGCGGGGCTCGATACTCGGACTCGCGGGCTACGCATCGAAGTCGCAGTTGACGTCGACAATCCGCTCTGCGGCTCCAGCGGCGCGTCCCGCACCTTCGCGGCGCAAAAAGGCGCGAGCCCGGAACAGGTCGAGGAACTCGAACGCGTGCTGCAGCGCTTCGCCGACGTCGCGGAACGCGTGCTCGGACGCGATTATCGTAACGTGCCCGGTGCGGGCGCGGCCGGCGGATTGGGATTTGCCTTCGTCGCCTTTCTAGGCGGCCACTTGGTGCCCGGCGTCACGCTCGTCGCATGCGAGGTCTGGCCTCGACGAACTCCTGAAGGAGCCTCATACTGCATGACGGGCGAAGGGAAGATCGACCCGCAAACGTTGCACGGCAAGACCGTCGACGGCGTAGCGCAGATGGCGCTCCAACGCGGAGTCTCACGCGATCGCGTTTGGCGGTGACGTCGAGAAGGATGCGGCGGAGCAACTGGCGCGGCGCGGCATCGAGGTTGTGGAGATCGCGCCGTCGGGCACGTCGCGAGAGGAGTCGATGCGCTCAGCCGCACGGCTTCTTGGAAGATGCCGCCGCAAGCGTCAACCCGGCGCGTGCTAGGCGCGCTTTGAGGTGCCGGCCATTAATTTCGTGCAGGCGCTGCTAGCAGTGCGCCACGTTCCGCTCGACGGGAGATGAGGCCCGAGGTCGTTATCGCCTAGCCACGGGAGCTTCGACTCGGAGTCGCTCAGCGGCCTAAAGGAACGTAGCTGCGAAAGCTCGCGCTGTTCCGTCGCTTGTTGCGGGCCGCCGAGACGTCTTTGCGTTTCGCTGGAGAACCGCAAAACGGGCCGCTCCGGCTACGCGCCGGCGTGTTCCAAGTAGCAGCGCGCGGCGACGCGGGCGATCCGTTCGGCGGTAACCATCAGCGGCTGCGTGTCGCCCGCCGCGTTTTGCGGCACCATCGTTGCCGGCGGCAGCTCGGGTTAGGTCTTCCACTTGATTTTCGCGCAAGAAGACGGCGTGGAAGCCGGCATCCCGGGAGCCTAGACGGCGGCTAGACGGTTTCCCGATACGCTCCAGTGCAAATCACTTATATCCATGCAGAGGAACCACGATGCGTCTTTCAGTTTTACGTGCGGCGGCACTGGTACTGGCGGCAGCGGTGCCGACGGCCTGCGGGTCGTCGGCGGTCAGTTCGCTACCCCCCGGAATGACGACGACGCCGATGCTCCAGCCAGACGGCGCTACGCCGGCCACCGTAAAAATCACGCTGTTTAACATGCCTGTGAAGCAAACCGATCCGTACGACATCGCGCTCGGCGCAAGCGGTTACCTGTATGCCGCGCAACCGCAGGGGACGCCGCTTACGTACCTTTGGCAAGTATCCGAATCAGGGCATATCGTCAAGATTAAGCCTGGACTTGGATATCTAGGGCCGACCGGAATCACCGGCGCGAACGGCGTCGTTTACTTTGGGCGCGAGGCGACCGGAGGCGGGCAATTGTTGGCCTATAGCAAGGGAAAATTCACCGTTCTCGCCGACACGGTTAGCTACCCTTATTACCTTAAAACAGCGAAGGATGGCTCCGTCTGGTTCAGCGACCCTGGGACTTACCAAGTCGGCCATGTCGTCAAAGGGAAGACTACCTTGTATATGGCGCCGACGAAGTACTGTGCTCCTTACGGGATTACGATCGGAGTCGATCAGAACGCCTGGGTAACGGAGCTGTGTGCGACGACGACCGGCAGAATTGGGCGCATCACGCCGAACGGTAGTTGGAAAGAGTACGTGCTCCCTACGAAAAACGAAGAACCGCCTTCGGGAGCAGATAGCATTACTGCCGGTCCAGATGGCAACCTCTGGTATACGATTGGCGCGTCCCGCGTCGGAAGGATAACGACGACCGGCAAAATCAAGGAGTTTCCCCTCCCCGGAAGCGACGGGGACGGCTATGGGATCACGGTCGGTAATGACAAGGCGTTGTGGTACACGTTACAACAGCTAAGCAAGATCGGTCGCATGACGACGACAGGTTCAGCGAGCAGCTATCAAGTGCACGGCAGCGTGCAACTCACGGGGATCTCTCCGGGCGCAGGCAATACGATTTGGTTTACGAGCACGATAAGCAATCAAATCGGTCGGCTGACGTACTAACGCCCGGACCTGCTTATTGGAGATCGTAGTCCATCGTCGCGGTTCCATTCGACGAGATTCCAGCCGGCGTCGTATTCTTAAAAGTATTGGTCGCATGAAGATCGAGCACGAGTCGGCGAGCGACATCGTAATGCCCGGTCGCATAGAGGCTAGACGCGCCGGTCGGCGACGCAAAGTCGCCTTTCATCGTGACGGCGGCAACGCTTCCGGCGGCGCCGGTTGCTGCGAAGTCGTACGTCCGAGAGTTTGCATATTGGTCCTTGCTCGTCACGCGCCACATGTCGCCCGTCTTGATCTGGCCGCGTTTTGCGCAACCGCCGGCAAAGGTATTGAAATCAGCGAAGAAATTCGTCATTTCCTGAGCCTTTTGATTGTGGATTTCTTCGGGAGGCGACATGCCGCGTGCGCCCACAGTCAGATGCATGTTGGGGTCGTACTGCGGCATGAAACGGCCGTCGGCGCCAAGCGAGCCTTCAAATTGGTTGAAGCCGGCGTAGGTGGCGGCTGATCCCCGGTTCTCCATCGAGTTCGTGAAGCCGACGTTGACGTGCGCTGATCCGTCGGCGTTGACTCGGTCCGTCGCCAAGGTCAAGACGTAGATCGTTGGCGTCTTATTGCCCGCGGATTGAATCGCTTGCGCCTGTCCGCGCATGCTGGCCGGAAGACTGGAATAGTCCGTGCTGATGTCTTTCGCGACGGTTAACCGGTAGACGTACGTCTGCCCCGCGGCGCGGGGCGCTTGCGCGGTTGCGGGTAGCGCACCCGCCCATGCCGCAATTAAAGCCGGACCGATCAGCCGGCGAACGTAGAGATTCACGGTGATGACTCCTTGCCATAGTTAGGTGGAACAGAAAAGAGAACAACGTCGTTCGGCCCGAGGCGGTGGAGATTGCCACGCTCCAGGACGATGACGGTATGATGATCTGATGCATCGGAAATGTCGGTCGAGCGGAAGAGAACGAGATGCCCCGGCTCGCGGCGCGATCCGCCTGCAGTAGGGGCGCATGCTTCTCGCGCGACTTTATCCGCAGCGGCGGGAGCAGCCTTTGACATTTGGGGATCTTCGATGTCGGCGACGTACTCGATCTCGCGCAGTTCGTGACGGCCCGGCGAGCAGAATCCAAGCGAACTGCTAAGCGAACAGCTCGCATCGGTTTGGTAACCGCGAGCGCGCTGGCCGGCGAGTGTTAGCGTTGGAAGTGGCTGGATCGTAGGGGTGGCGGTGTATTGTACCCTCGCGGGCGCATCGTCGAGCGTATAGGTCGCCATTTTCGTTGCGGGTGCGGTGCGAGTCTCGGAGTACGTGTGCTTCGCCGGATTGAGGACCATTTGCAGACTGCTCTCCGGTCGAGCGATTACGGCGCTGCCGTTTGCATCCACGCGGCTCCAGCCGTGAAGGAACCACGCGTGCTTCATGATGCCGGCTTTCTGATAGGCCGAGCTCGCCGCTGTCACCTTGGCAGTGTATGCGTTGACGCCGCTCACTTCGGCCATGATCATGAGCTGGCTCACGCCGATGAGCCCCAACAGCGGGTTACTGCCGATGGCGTTCATCGCGTCGATCGCATTGGCAACCCCCTTGGTATCGGGCATCGGCGGCAACGCGGCAATTCGAGCGGCGTCTTCATCGAAACTGCCAGGCGGCGGAGGCGTAGCGTTCGTGAGAAGCCGCACGATCTCGTCGTAGGCAAGATTGGCGCCCGAGCGCGGCGCGGGCTGTGCCGATGCACTCGAAGGATGCACGATTGCGAGAGTGAGAGCGGCCGCGACGAAGGCCTGCAAAAGGCGAGGCGCCATACGTCGTGTCATGCCCTCAGAGTACGGCGCAAGCGTCTAACGAGCGTCTAGGCTCGCTAGCACGTCGAGCAGGTCGCGATGGAAGCCTAGCGACGCATACCGGTCGCGTATGGCCGGTTCCCCGATCCGGGCCAGCCGACTCTCGTAGATGCTCTGCGCCGCTTCCAAATGGACGTCGGCCTGGTTTAGCGGACCGATTTTCTGAAAGAGCCGTGCCGCGATCAGAAAGAGCGCCTCGGGCTCGGCAAACCGCCCGGGATCTTCGCGCAGCGCCGGCAAGAACGCCTCAACGCTCTCGCGCGCAGCTTCCCACCGGCCAAGCCCGATGGCTGCCGAGCATCGATCGGCCAACGCATCGGCGCGTTGAACTTCGAGGCCGGGCTGGGTCAACAAGGGGAGCGCCCAGTCAATGCGTGCGATCGCTTCTTCGAAATTGCTCTCCGTCGCGTCGCAGCGCGCCAGCTTCAGCGCAGCCGCCGGCTTATTACGCGAGCCTGAGGCGGTACTTAGTTCGAGCGCTTCGGATGCCAAAGCGCGCGCTCGTGCAACCTCACCGCTGCGTAAGTAGGGTTCCGCGAGCAAACAATCTGCCGATTCGCGAAAGAGCATCGCATCCGCGGCTTGCGCCAACTCCCGCATTGCTTCACCCACCGCGATCGCCTCGTCCAGGCATCCCAAACGCGTCAGCAAGAGCGTTTCATTTAGTCGCGCTGCGATGACGTTGCGCGGACGGTTCAATGCTTCGAAGATCTCGATTGCTCGTGCAAAGTAGCGACGCGCATCGGTCACGGCAAAGCGATATAAGGCAACGACGCCAAGCGCGTTTGCAGCCGTACCTTCGTGGCTGCGGTCGCCGCAGGCGGTCGCGAGTTCCAGCATCCGCATCGCGCAGCCGTGTAGATCATCGTAGCGATTCTGCCAGTTTGCCAACCGGCATGACATGAGCAGCACGGCGAGCTGCGCGGCAGAATCGTTGCTGCAATCGCTGAGCGTTTGAGCTTTAGCAAGCGCCTCATGCGCGCGCGGAAAGTTGGCGCGGCGATCGAAGATGTCGGCGAGCAAGCAGCAGGCGCGCGTCTGGGCGACGGTATCGTCTGCACCAATTGCGAGTTGCAGACTCTGCTCGCATTCCGCAGCGGCTGCTTCACTCCGGGATGACAGCATGAAGAATCGAGCACGCGCATAGCGAGCCTCAAATAGCGACCGTGTCGAGTTAGAACGTTCCGCTAGTTCGCTGAGGTGCTCGATCGCCGCGCTTTCTTCGGCCCGGCGATCCGCGACGTGTAGAAGATTGACGCGCCGGCGCGCCAACTCGCAGCGAGTTTCGAAATCGTTCGAATCGACTAGCGTTTCCAAAGCCTGCAAATCCGCCTGACAGCTCGCCGAATCTCCCCGCCGAGCGTGTGCCTCCTCGCGGATCAGCAAGAGCGTTTGCCGCTGCCGGTCGTAAACGGCGAGAGCCAACCCGGCGGTAGCACGCACCGCGGCGTCGTCGTAGGCAAAGCGTGCGAGCGCAAATCGTGCGGCGCGAGCATAATACTCTGCGGCGCGCTGGGGTTGGGCTCCCCGTTCGAAATGCCGAGCGATGCGATAACTAAATTCGTCTTGCTTTGACGGATACAGCTCAAGTAAAGCAACTGCGACACGTTCGTGTCGCCGCGTGAGATCTTGTTCGGCGGCCTCTGCGTACGCGGTGGCCTCGATGAGATGATGGGCGAACGCATAGTCTCCCGATTGAGAGATGCCCGTATCCCGAACTATGCGGCGATCCAGCAGCTCGTGGAGGCCGGCGGTGATACGCGACGCGTCCCAGGCAGCGACTTCTTGAAGCAAGTCGGCATCAAAAGCGTCGCCGGCGACGGCAGCAAGCAGCGCCAACGAGCGCGCGTCGTTCGTCAAACGCGCGAGGCGTGTGCGTATGAGGTCCCTAACGCTGCCCGGCAGCGTCGCGCGCAGTGCCTCGGACGTCCCTTGCTCCAACGCCGTCGCAATCAACTGGGTGAGAAAGAGCGGATTGCCTTCGGAACGGCTGTAGAGCAACTGTGGCCACGCAGGATCGGGCGGAAGCCGTAGCGCGAACTTCGCAACGAGTGTTTCTACGTCGTTTAGGGTGATCGGGGCAAGACCGAGACGAACGATGGACCGGGCCACCGCCGAGCCCTTACGCAGCTGGCGAAGGGGGCGCGTTCGCGCAACCTCTTCTTCGCGATACGAGGCAACGATCAGCAGTCGCGTGTTGCCAATCCTGCGTGACAGGTGCTCGAGAAGATCGATCGTCGCGTCACCAGCCCAGTGGATGTCTTCGAGAATTCAGGAGCATAGGGCGCTGATCCGAAAGCGTCTTCAATACCTGGAAGAACGCCTCAAAGAGACGATTGCGAACCTGATCGGCGGAAATTGCCGGTGGCACGAGATTCGGAAACCGCGAAGCAAGCTCGGGCAGAAACTCCGTCAAAGCGGCGATCCAAACACGATCGATGCGTAATGCCTCGATGGCAGAAACTGCGCCGTTGAGCGATTGGAGAATCGCTTGATAGGGCAGATTTTCGAGGGATGGAGTGGCGCCGGCCAACACTCGTCCGCCTTCCGCTTCGACCAGATTTTTGAGTTCGAAGAGTAAACGCGTCTTTCCGACGCCGGCTTCAGCGCTGACCAGGCCAAGCGCACCGCTGCCGCGCGCGGCTCGCGTCCACCAGACGTGCAGCTGTGCGAGTTCATTATCGCGCCCGACAAATGGCAGAGTCGGTCGCTGAACTCCATCCGCGGCTGACGCGCCGTCGCCGGCCATTACCGTTAGCACCGGCGCATCGCGCAGCAACGACTCGTAACAAGCGATCGTTTCGGACATTGGCTTTGCGTCGAGGTCGCGCCGCAGGCGGGAGGCAAAGGCTTCGAATTCGGCAAGCGCACTCGCGCGATCTCCGAGCGCATAGCGCAGTTCCATTGCCTGGCGAAGCACATCTTCGCGCCACGGATCGAAGCTTATTAAACGTTGCGCGTATCGCAGCGCCTGCGCCAAAGCGCCGTCGCGTCTCGCCGCAGCAATCAGCTTCGTTAAGTTCGACAGTTCCTGGGCTCGCAGCCGTTCGCGTTCGCCGAGAATCCAATCATCGTTGATGTCAGGCATAAGATCACCGGTGTAGAGCTGATCGGCCGCGTCGAGGGATGCGTCGCTCTTACTCAGCCCTTCGAAGTTGACGACATCGATGCTCGATGGCGCGTCGCAGTTCCATTGCAGCATCGTCCGGCCATCGACTCGAACCCACGCCTGTTCGCTGGGAGAAGGCGGAAGCGCCGCGTGAAGATAGTGCAGGTGCCGGCGCAAATTGGCGCGTGCCGAGGCTTCGTCATCATCGGGCCAGAGTGCGAAGGCAACGACATCGCGGGGCGCGGGCCTCTCGCGTTGCAGAATCAGATACGCCAGTAGCGGAAGCGTCCGAGGTGGGGCAGCGAACCGCCACGGCTCTTGCCCAAAGACAAACCGGCGGCTGCCGAAGAGGCCGATCATCAAGACCTTTGTCGGTGTCTTGCGTTCGCGCCGCGAGGTTCTCACGCGAAGAGAATAGCACGGCCCCTGCGCCCCACAAGCCGGCCACTCGGTTACTCTTGCGAGCGACCGCGCGCTTGGTCGTCTTGGACCCGACTGCTAATCAGCGCCTCGAGCGCGCTTAGCCCGGCGAAATACCTTCGATCGCCACTAGCCAGATGGTCGATCGAGCCGCGCCATGCGCTTTGTTCCGCGCTCCCTTCGCGCCAAAGCCGGACGATGAAGCAATGCTCGTTGCGATCCATGCGAAGCACGATACCGCACCCACGTCCAGCCAACGTCTAGCCGCGGCCTGACAGCAGCTCTCGTCCTCGCCGTCGAGCATTTTCGTATTACCGGCAATGGGAGTCGAATCGGAGTGCAGCGATCCCGACTCATCGCGATCGATCTCAGCGCTACCACATCATGCACGGCACGGAGCGGCGGCAGCGCTCCTAGACAGCGACCGCGATAAGGCCATTTCTAGGTGCTTTATGCTCAGGCTATTCTGTGTGGCAAAAGGTGTAGCGAAACGCACGGTATGCCGCAAAACCCGAGTAAAATAAGCGAAAAGGTGTAGGTGGCGGGACCTAACGTACCCGCCACTGCCCTCTGGGTCTCGAAAGTCCTTGATAATACTGGGCGATTGAGGCAGGCAGCGTTCCCCGCCAACAAATACGGAGCTCAGTTTCAACCGGTTCAGTGTAGTAAACGGTGTCGTGGCCTAAGGCAACGTGCCCGTCATCTGCGACGCTTCGTTGAGGCTTACAACGATGCCGAGCTGCGGAGACGACGGCGACCACAAGCGTGCCCGGGTGCGAGAGCGGCGGCCCCGCTTTCACGCAGCCGGTGACAAAAGTCGCCAACAGAAAAATGACAATGCTATGTTGTATCAAATACCGCTTGCCAGCGCTTCGTCAACCGCCTGATCCTGGCTCATTTGGGCCCCCTCATTCAAGAGGGTTGTAAGTTGTTCGCGTCCTATAGCGCCGCGTAGGAGCGCCAACGCCCGTTCGTATTCTTGTCGATCGTAAAAACGGCGTGGCGATGCAAGGGCGACGAGACGCTCGTCGACGAAACCGAGGAGGCAAGCGGCGCGCGCGCATGGCTCAGTTCGGCGCTCAGGATCGCGTTGTGCTCGCAGCGTCGCGACCACTGCGAGCTTCTGCAGAGCGTGCGCGACGTGGGTGTCTGAATGCAGCTCGCTTGATAAGATGACCGCTTCGCGCGCGTACGACTCCGCCCCATCATAGTCAGACATGGAGATGGAACAGGCCGACGCGTTGCGGAGAGCAGTAAGGAGCGCGGGGTCGTTATAGGCGCGCAGGGTTGGTAGTGCATCCAAAGCGAGTCGAAGGGCGAGCTCGGCGTTGCCTGCATTAAGCTCGACCTCGGTGCAATCGGTTGCAACCGCCACCGCCGCGTTTCGATGTGCCCCGGTAACTTTAGAGATCGCGAGTGCCTCAGCAAGATGACGGCGTGCGGTGGCCAAGTCGCCGTTACCGAGGTTGACCTGGCTCATGACGCGAAGGGCGTAAGCGAGCTGATAACATGGGCCGAGTTCCCGAAGTTTCGCTAAGCCTTCGAGTACTATGGTCTCTGCTTCTTTACTTCGCCCGAGGTTCTTGAGAGCGTTGCCCAATTTAACTTGGGACCGAGCGATCCCAAACGAATCGCCGACGTCTCGGTAGAGCGCAAGAGCCTTCTCGCTGCTCGTGAGCTCGATTTCATGCTCAAACAAAGTGGCGGCGACGACTGCGCGTGCATAATGAATCTTCGCGAGCAGGTCGGTTACCGTATCCTTATCGGCGAGGTCAAGAGCCAGCGCGAGCCAACGGCGCCCTTCCACGGGCGCGAACGTGGCCCACACTAGCCACAACTCCCCTGCTAGGCGTTGGCCCAATTCGACATCGCCGCGAGCAGCGAGCGCGCACTCCAGGACGGCTCGCCAATTGTCGAGTTCCCGTCGCGCGCGCTCGCGCCAGACGAGGTCAGCCTCGGTCTGCGACGCGGCGTGGACTTGCTCGGCGATCTCGAGATAGACGCGTGCATGACGCTGCGCCACCATTCCCACCTCATCTCGTTCCGCAAGCTTCTCACGCGCGTACGCTCTGAAGGACTCCAAGAGGCGATAGCGCGGCTCCATGCCTTCGAAGTCGGCTATAAGCAGTGATTTGTTGACCAGCGATGACAGCACGTCGAATAGTTCCGCTTCTGTGGTTTCCTCATCTCCGCAGACCGCCGCAGCGGCTCTAAGCTCGCAGCCGCCGACGAAGCCCGAGAGACGCTCGAACACCCGCTGCTCCTGCGGAGATAGCAAGTCGTAACTCCAGTCGATCGCCGCGCGCAGGGTCTGCTGTCGTGGAAGTGCGGTGCGTTCGCCGCCGGTGAGAATCCGGAAGCGATCGTCGAGTTTCTCCGCGAGCGCTTTTAGCGGCAAATGGTTCACGCGTGCGGCTGCCAGTTCGATCGCCAGCGGAATGCCGTCCAATCGTCGGCAGAGCTCGGCAACGATCGGCACGTTCTTGTCATTGAGTGCGAAGCGATGATCGACGGCACGGGCGCGATCGGTAAAGAGCGCCATGGCTCCATATTCAGCAGCGCCCGCTGCTCCCACCCGATGGCTCGCTTCTGGAGTCGGAACGCTCAATGAGGGGAGCCGATACAAATGTTCACCCCCGGCCCGCAACGGTTCGCGGCTGGTGGCGAGGATACATAAATTCGGACAGCCGGCTAATAGGGCGCCGGAAACCGTTGCAGCCTCGGTAACAACGTGCTCGCAGTTGTCAAGAATCAGCAGGAGCGATTTGTTCTTCAGATATGCAAGCAGGGTGTTGAGCAGCGGTCGATTCGGCACTTCCTGTACGCCGAGCGCCGACCCGATCGCCGCAACCACCGGCGAAGGATTAACGAGTGACGCGAGTCCAACGAAGCAGACCGCACGATCGGTGGCGTCGCTTAGCGCGGTCGCAGCGCGCAACGCGGTCTGGGTCTTGCCCACGCCGCCGGCTCCCGTAAGCGTAACCATCCGATGGTCGCCCAGCAGCGTGGCAATTTCTCCGAGCTCGTGCTCTCGCCCGACGAAACTGGTCAGCGCGAGGGGCAGCTTGGCGGTTGCGCCGTCGGCCCAGGGCCCGATGGTTACGGGGGAGCGGCCTAGCAACGCCGTACGCGCAGCCGTTGCCTCAAACTTTGCGCGCTGTTCGCCGTTGAGTGCCAGTGCGCCGACCAAGAGCCCGAGCGTTTCGCGCTGGGGCGTGCGCCGATAACCGCGCTCGAGAGCGCTGATTCCTTGGGTGCTCATTCGGGCACGCTCAGCGAGCGCCTCTTGCGAGAGTCCGGCGGCTAGTCGGTAGTGCCGAAGGAGCGCCCCGAAGTCCGGCGAGCTAGGCACTCGCCCCCGGTCCTCCATCTCGCTGACCATCATTCGGGCCGTTCTCGGCAGGGTCCTCAATTATCCGAACGCCCGGTTGTGTGGGTGGTTGTAGGTTTCGGCCGTCGCCGTGAGGCGTCATAGTTTGCCTGACCGGCGTCACGTGACGTTGGCGACCAATGCCGTGAGCGGCAAACGACATAGTAAAGGAAACCTATCATGCACCAATTACTTAAGCCGGGTCGAGCGTTCGGCGCTCGAGCCTTTTTTCTGCCGGCACTCGTATCGGCGGCTTTACTTAGCGGTTGCGGCGGCGGCAGCGGTGCCGCACCGCTCTCGAGCGTGCCGGAAGCTGGGCGAGGCGCTCCCCGCCCAGCGTATTGTGCAATCGGAGTCGAGCGCGGGATCACGACCAAGCGGCGCGACCTACTCTATGCTCTCGCTCGCCACGCTTGGCGGTAAGGCAAACTACGCCGTCGCGATCAATGCCCGTAGCCAGATCACTGGTACCTCGCTTCTGAAAGGAGACAAGATCGAACACGCCGAGCTCTGGCGAGCCTACCGAGCGACTGACCTCGGCACGCTGGGTGGCCCGAACAGCGCCGTTAACTTTTATAATGACGGCACCCCGGGCCAGTTCGTGGGCTTCTCCGAAGTCTCTCAAACCGACCCGTATTCCGAAAACTACTGTGGTTTCGGCACGTCACACGTCTGCCTAGGATTTAGCTGGCAAAACGGTACGATGACGTCGCTTCCGACCCTGGGTGGAAACAACTCTGCGGCCAACGACGTGAACAACCGCGGGCAGATCGTTGGTGAGGCCGAGACCAGCATTAAAGACCCGAGTTGCCCCCCACCGTTTGTCCTCGACTCCCGCGGCGTGATTTGGAAGCCGAACGGCAAGATCATCACCCTGGCGCCGTTACCCGGTGATACTTTTAGCAATGCCTTCGCAATGAACCAGAGTGGAGCGGCGGTCGGATGGTCGGGACCATGCCTCGTTACAGCTCACGCGGTCCTCTGGCAAAACGGCTCTACGATCAACCTCGGCAGTCTCGGCGGCAGCTATAATAACGCCGCAGACTACATCAACAACCGCGGCCAGATCGTCGGCTACTCGGATCTTTCCGGAGACATGGCGACTCATGCTTTCCTCTGGCAGAGCGGCACAATGACCGATCTTGGCACGTTACCCGGCGACAACCTCAGCGTCGCCTATGCGATCAACGACAGGGGTCAGGTCGTCGGCGAATCGTGCAACGCGAGCAGTTGCCGCGGTTTCATATGGCAGAATGGTACGATGACCGATCTCAACCTGCTCGTCCCACCAAGCAGCAACCTGTACGTGATATATGGCGGCGACATTAACAACAGCGGACGCATCGTCGGCGGAGCCCTCAACCGGAAGGGCTCGGAGCGTGCGGTCGTGCTGCTTCCCGGCGAAAAAGCCGCGGTTTTGCCCACCGGAGTGTCGGCGCCCAAGTTCGCAACACAGCAAAGCCTGCGGATTAAACTACGTAATGCGGGTGTCGCGCCGGCAGCTCTTCGCAAATCTCTTTTTTCGTTCTAAAACATCGGCAACAAAGGACCGAGCTCGCTCCGGCGGCTCGGTCCTTTACGCCGACGAGGCGTCGCAAACATCAGCCTTCGACGTTCGAGTCTGGCAAGTGACGTGACGATCTTGTAGGCCGCGTCTACTCTGTCTTCAATTGGAAACGCTTGGAAACGCTTTTTTGATGACGTCGGCAGCACCTAGGCATGCCCAATTCTGTGTAGCGAACGGTTTAGTGAAAGACAGGGCACGCCGCAAACCCGCGTAAATGAGGCGAAAGTCGCTAAGTGGAGGGAGCGTCCCCGCCACTACCCTATAAGCTTCGAAAGTCCCTGATACTTGTTGTCACGCTTGGCCACGTCGCCGAGAAGGGCCGCAGGGACCATGCCAGAACCAGTTCTAAAATTACCTCTTGGATGCCGCAGCTGGAGCGTAAGATGAGCAGAGGTTTTTTGGCGCACCTCCTATTGGCGGCATGCGTTACGCTGCTAATTTCCGCGTGCACGTCGGAGCTACCGGCGCGCGATACCGTACCGTCAACCGGGCAGAGCGATGCGGTTGCGCGCTTGGAGGTGCTCAGACAGCCTGCATCGTGGGTGTTGCCTGAGGCAAGATCGCAAAACTTGTTGTACGTCAGCGGAAATAACGGATACGTGTATATCTTTTCGTTCCCAAAGGGCAAGCTGGTTGGAACGTTGACGGGTTTCCAAGAAGTTGCCGGCGTCTGTGCCGACACCGCAGGCAACGTTTGGGTCGCGAACTCGGCCGCCTTTGACCTTATCGAATACGCGCACGGTGGAACCTCGCCGATCGCGACGTTGATCGATTACGAGAATTATCCGTTAAGCTGTTCAGTTAATCGCCAAGACGGCGATTTAGCCGTATCAAATATTTTCTCCATCAAGCAGGGCCAAGCGGGCAGCATCGCCGTCTACAAAAGCGCGACCGGATCGCCAAAGCTCTATACGGATTCCAGGTTTTCCGAGTACTACTTCCTTGCTTACGGTCCGCGGGGAAAAATCTACTTCGACGGCAATGGATACGGCAGTAACTTCGAGATGGCTCGATTGTATCGGGGCAGGTTCACCCCCATCGAAATCTCGGGTGCAAAAATCGCTTCGCCCGGCGGCGTGCAGTATGCCGAAGGCTGGTTAACGATCGGTGGAGCAGACGACGCTGGCGACGGGATCATCTATCGAATAACGGACCAAGGCGCAGTCAACGGAGAGACGACGCTGATAGGTTCATCAGGTTGCATGACCTACGAAATCTGGAAGAACTACGCTATTTGCGCGTCCGGTAACGGGAACGTTCCGATCTACGCGTACCCCGCGGGAGGCAGCCCGATCGAGACCATCGGCGGTTCCACATACCCGTTCCAAGTCGTGATTAGCGAAGCTCCGAAGCGCTGGTCGCCCAACGCGAGCCAGGCAAATTACTCAAATCGTCGCCATTTCTGGAGAAGTCGCGGAGTAAAAACGAGCCTATGACCCCCATGGATAACGTGCTGAGGAGTCCCATGCATTATTCAAGGCTTTTGGCGTTAGCTTCTTTGGCCGCAGCGGCACTTCTCACGGCTTGCGGCGGCGGTCTATCAGGACATGGTTATTCGAATAGCGCATACTCGGCATTTCCGCCGCTTGGACGAGCTCTACGAGCCTATGGAATTCCAGGGGTGCGCGATCGATGGCAAGTCGTCAAGAGTGCAAACAAAGGCCGCAAGCTCGGCAACGTGCTGTATGTAGCCGCGGACCTCTCTTCCAGCGACGCTTGGGCGGTAGGCGCGTGGCCTGCGCGCAGCCAGTATCTGACCGACACGCTCGCCGAGCACTGGAACGGCACCACATGGTCGATCGTCCATACCCCACCGACACGGATGCCGACCGCGCAACTCAATTCGATCGCAGCCTTAGGAAGCAATGCCGTATGGGCTGCCGGCTACGAGGAGAATCCGGGCTGTATTTGCGGCCATACGATCGTCGACTATTGGAACGGCACCGCATGGATCAGATTGAAAACGCCGGATTCCGGTATCGCGAGCTTTTTGTCCGGGATAAGTGCCGTGTCGGCACAAGAAATTTGGGCCGTCGGCGATGAGTGGCCGAACCAAGGCTACGACGTGCCGCTCATTCTCGGCTGGGACGGTAAACGGTGGAGTGCGCTTTCGCTGAACCAGTATCAAGTCGCGCAGCTCTACTCCGTCTACGCCCCCGCTCACAACGATGCATGGGCGTTCGGATATACCCTCAAGGGTGGCACGCTCGTGCTCCAGTGGAACGGCACGTCATGGACGCCGGCCGCTTTCCCCGACACCACCGCGCAGATCGTCAGTGTGTCGGGAACCTCGGCGAACGATATCTGGGCAGCAGGCTATTACTATTGCGGTTCCTACTGCAATCCCGAGGCGCGGCTGTTTCATTGGAACGGCTCCCAATGGAGCAGCGTCAATATCGAAGGCTTCTTGGCGCCGTCACTGATTTCGAGCGTGTCGGCGGTTGCGCCCGATGATGCATGGTTCACCGGTTACGGCGAGGTCTACCCAAAATGGAAGAACTACATCTCTCACGTCACATACCACTGGGATGGAAAGAGTTGGACTGACGTCGTGAATCCCGATCAAATCGGATGCTGCGTGCTCGACGGCATTTCGGCGGCAACGGCTTCAGACGCGTGGGTGGTCGGCCAAGGCGGCGTCAAGGGTACCTTCACGATGCATTACACCGCGCGGTAGCCAGACGAGCCTATGGCTTACTGTGAACGTTTTACGTAAGGGTACGTCGACGAGCGAAGAGCACCGTCGAACTCCCACCATCTTCCGAGAGGTCTTGGGCGTAAAAGTCGTTGGCATTTTCATCCACTCGCGCTCAGGTTTCGCTGAGTTAGCGCCGAGTCGTTCGCCGTGGACTTTTCTTTTTCGCCGGCTTTTTTACCGCCGTTCGCCTGCGCGCCTGACGCGCCGTCGAACGCCCCAGCAGGTGCGTCTTCGCCTCTTCCATCGCCTCGCCTAATTCTTCTAACTCGTCGGCATCGAGCGTGTGCCGCGCCAATGTGAAGATGGTCTTCTCTTCCTCCTTGACGTGATGTCGAACACTCTCGGTCAGCACCTGAAGCTCGGCTTTGAACTGCTCCGCAGGGTGGCCGGCGGATTTCAGCAGAGCGATGAGCTTCTTAATTAGTTCGTGTTCGGTATAGGCTTCAAAAACGTCGACTACGTCCTCGGATTCTTCGGACCGGTCGCGCAGGCGAGGGTAAAAGTATTTTTCCTCAATCGCCGCATGGACTGTCAGCGCGGTCTCGATTTGTTCGGCAAGCTTGACGAGGCGTTTGTCGCCGGGCTCGAAGTGCTTCGCCTGCTCGAGCAGCGACGCCACGGCCTTATGATCATTTTTCAGCAGGGTCAACACATCCACGCTCGGTCTCCTCCTCACATTTGCAAACTAGCTCTATCCGTACGGCTGTCGCAACTTTGGGCACGCCGTGGATTCAGGAGCGCTTCTTTCGTTTTGGCACTTTGCTGCCCGACCGTCGTGCCTCACTCAAACCAATCGCAATCGCTTGCTTACGGTTCTTAACACGCTTTCCCGACCGCCCCGACTTTAGCTCGCCGCCTTTCATTTCGTGCATCGACCGCTTCACTTTCTTCCGAGCCGTCGAACCGTACTTGCGGCTGGACTTCTTTCGCGAACCGCTCTTCTTTCGCGATCCGCTCTTCTTTTGAGCACTGCCCTTCTTTCGCGTCCTCGTGCTCTTACGCTTTGCCCGAGAACTCGTCTTCTTGTGAGTGCTGGATTTCTTCGTATGCTTTGCAGTTGAGCGCTTCTTGCTGTTGCTCGACTTCTTCCGAGGCATGGAATCCGTCCTTTCTGCGGGGCGGCAGGGCGTCTAGCTAGCCGTTAACGACAGTGCCACCGTTCACATGTATCGTTTGTCCGGAGATATACGATGCATCGTCGGACGCGAGGAAGACCACAGCGGCGGCCACTTCATAGGGTTGTCCCGGCCGCTTCATCGGCGTGTCGGCGCCGAAGGTCGATACCTCTTCGGCCTTAAACGTTGCGGCGATCAGCGGCGTCCAAATCGGGCCTGGCGCGACGGCGTTAACCCGGATTCCCCGGTCGACGATGGCGTTCGAGAGTGCGCGCGTGAATGAGACCAGCGCGCCTTTGGTTGCCGAATAATCGAGCAGTTTCGGGCTGCCTTCGTATGCCGTGATCGATGCGACGTTTATGATCGAAGAGCCACGCTTGAGGTGCTTTAGCGCCTCTTCCACGGTGAAGAATTGCGCGAAGACGTTCGTCCGGAACGTCCGCTCGAGCTGGCCGGCCGAAATATCTTCGGGGCGCTCCTGGGGGTGCTGCTCACCGGCTCCGTTGACGAGCACGTCGAGCCGGCCAAAGCGCTCGACCGTTCTCCCAACGAGGCCGCGGGCCACGTTTTCCCGGCCGATATCCCCAGCCAGCAGTTCGCACTTGCGACCCTTTTCCTCCACGAGGCGACGAGTTTCTTGGGCGTCGTCGTCCTCTTCCAGGTAGGCAATGGCGACGTCGGCGCCCTCTTTGGCCGCGAGCACCGCCACCGCGCGCCCAATGCCGCTATCGCCGCCCGTCACTAGGACGACCCGGTCCTTCAAGCGATTCGAACCGGGCGTCTGGGACTCGGTCTGCGGCTGCGGCCGCAGTTCACCTTGTCGCCCAGGCTGGCGACCCTGGTGCTGGGGTGGTAACGTCTTCGTCTCGCTCATACGTCGTGGTGTACCCGCGCGACGAGGGCGCTACGCCAAACGCGGCCAGCGCCTGGCGTTTTTGGGAGGCCGGTGGAACCCGCGCACATTCACGAAGGCACGTGCGCGAAACTGAACCGGCTCCATGGAAAGGGCTGTCGAACGTTGCCAGCGGTGTATCCGTGACGACGATTCCGCCCCCGCTATGCACCCGGCTTCGTCAGGAGCGTCAGAAGCACGCTGAACACGGTTCCGAATAGGGCTAATAAGCTGCGCCTGATCCACGTCAACCGTGAGCATTTGTCGACCCTCCCCGGTGCGAACGTAATGAGATGCGATCGCTCACTCCGGAGCAGGTACAGCAATATCTGGGTGCGTTCGATCGCACCGATCTCGAGGCTGCCGTGGTCGTCGCGATCGGTAGCGGATGCCGCAGAGGTGAACTCCTGGCCCTGCGATGATCCGACGTCGATCTTGACCACGGCACGCTGCCATCCTTCGCAATCGCAAGCCTACGTCGGTATCGCGTAGAGCAGACCGAGCGATTCTTGCACGCGGGCGCCGGGCGCCCCGACCCTTTGGGTGTCAATAGTCCCTGATAATACTGCCGTCTTGCGCATAGGGCTACGAAGGCCGATGAAATCGCGGGCCGCGTTTGGCCGATTCTTTGGAGTGAACGGCGTAGTGAGCCGCTTCGCCTTTAGGAGAAAATCGTTTGCACTAGCTTCGAGCTTGCGCGGTCTTTCGATACGCTGTTATTCGGTCGTTAGACGAAGATTCGTCATATCTGCGAAAGGGCAAGCAGACTGAGCCGTTTTCGCTAGCGCCAACGGGAATCGAACCCGCGCCCTTCGACAAGCTCAGGCTTGCACGCGGCCATCGCTGGGGGAATCGTCGTAGTCATGGTCAAGAGCCAAGCATGGAACCAGCACGCTTTGTCCTAGACGACGTTAGGGAGTTGCACCGTGATTCGACTCGGTGATCACGTCATCGTGAAAGGCGAGGACGAGGAAGCGATCGTGACCGCCGTGCATCCCGACTCACAGGTCGAAATCGAGTTCCTTCATGCGTCGGAGGGAGGACCGCGGCGCAGGCGCTACGCCGCCGAAGCGCTCGAGAAAGTTTCGCGGACCTCCTAATCCGCCTACTACATGCTTTGCTTGACTGGAATGTTCGTCAGCGGCCCTTCTCCGCCGACCTGCTCGATGGTATCGCCCTGTGCGACCGACCAGTGATGGACGCCTGCTGGGACTGCAATGAACGACCCCGCCGGTAGCACCCGCGCGTTAGACTTGTCGATGGTATCACCCGTCCCGAACAAAAGCGTTCCTTGGATCACGGTGATATATTCGGCGTGCGAATGGTAATGCGGCTTGTTTGTATAGCCGTCCGGCATCTTGACGCGAATGATCGCGGTGCCGGATGAGTTCGGATTGCCGACCATCACCGCATTCCAAGAGCCCTTCGCAGGACCGGTGGCGGCCACCCAGTGGAGGCTATCGGACGTAAAGAAGACCGGAGCTGACTGCATCGCAGCGAGGGTAGCGCCGGTAGTCACGAGCAGCCCCAAAACGAGCCACGAGAAGAGTTTCATAGACTATCCTTTCATCGAAAACTAATAGAAATACAACGAGACTGTTTACCCCCTTCGCTACTACGAAGACGGGGGCCCTTTGCGAAAGCAATGTTCGTTAGAACGCCCCGATGCTGAGTGCAGCGTGGGCCGCTGCGCCCGATTTCCCCAAGGTTCTTGATGGGTTAGGACTATACAAGAGTCAGATGAAAGGCTTCGAACAGGTGCGCAAGTTGAAACGCTATGTTCCAGGCACGAAGATGGTTATTCCGTCAACATTCCCCGCGGGTACGCTGGCATGACACATGCGGTCGCCGCACTAACCGTCGTCCTTCTCCTCGGCATGGTCCTAACGCGCGTCGCCTTCCTGCGCACGCGCGGAATGGTAGCGACGAAGCTTGGGGCGATCGACAAGACGGACTTTCTTATTCCGCCGTTTGCCTTGTTTTATTTCTATCTCATTGTCGCAAGTGCGCTGCACTGGCCCAGCGTCCTCCGCTCCATGCTTTTCTCGTCGGCTGTCGTTGCATGGGCCGGTGTCGCGCTTTGCGCGGGAGGACTTGCCCTCCTGGCCGCTTCGCTTGTCGCATTTGGCTCGAGCTTTCGCATAGGCATTGATATGGACCGTCCGGATAAGCTCGTCACGACCGGCGTCTTTGCCCATAGCCGCAACCCCATATACGTCGCTTTTGCCATGGTGCTTGCCGGCGAATTCCTCATCGTGCCGCATTGGGTACTTTTGCTTTACCTGTTTGCGGGCATTGCGCTCTTCCACCGGCAAGTTTTACGCGAAGAGGCTTATCTCACATTTCATTACGGCAGTGAATATCAAGCCTATCGGAAGCGGGTGCGTCGATATCTATAACCTAAAGCAAAAACGGAGTCCACGGATTACTCTGGGTCGGCGCAGCGATGGAACAGGCTTCGACGAGGCGGTGCTCTTGGTTTTCGACGATCTTTTGGATCCCGGCCGGCAAGAGACGTTCCCGCCTTCGCCTGCCAAACGAGCCGGGCCCGGTCGGAGGGACTCCGCCAGCAGGCGTAGAATTGACCTAAGACATTGACCTAAGTCTCTTTTTACAGGGAACGGCGCCATCATGACCATTACCTGGAGCTACGTCCTCGTTGGATTTATCGTCGGCACCTGCATGTCGTACAGCGGCGTGGGCGCGGGGGCAATCACCACGCCGCTGCTCATTTTCCTGGGCGTCAGCACAAATACGGCTATCGGGTCCGACCTGCTCTTTGCGCTCGGAACGAAGATCGTCGCGATGGTGACGCACATGCGCGCGCGGACCGTACAGTGGCCGGTGTTCTGGCGTCTTTCGGTGGGTGGGCTCCCGGGCGCGATCCTCGGTGTCCTGATCAGCGCCTACCTCAAGCACCATCTGGACATCAAGCAGCTCGAGCACGTGCTGCGCATCGCGGTCGGCTGCGCGCTGCTGATCTCAGCGGCCGGCATCGTCTTTAATCGCCAGCTCGCTCGCGACAATACGGTTGCAAGCAACGCCGACATGCCGACATGGCGGCTGGCGGCGCTCGGATTTTTCGTAGGCATCTGTGTGAGCATCACGTCCATCGGTGCGGGATCCCTGACGCTGCCGCTTTTGCTCGTGATCGCTCCGAGCATCGCGCTTCGGCGACTCGTTGGAACCGATCTCGCTTTTGCGGTCGTCGTCCTCGTGCCGTCGCTGTTGGGGCATTGGAAAATCGGGGACGTGAATCCAGTGATCGCCGTCTCCCTACTCTTGGGTTCGATCCCAGGCGTCTTCGTCGGGACGCATTTCGTCACGCGTCTACCCGAACGGTGGTTCCGCGGCGCACTCGCCGGCGTCTTGGTCGTCGTCGCGCTGGCGCTATTGCCTATTCTTCCGCATCCGAAAGGCTAGAAAAGTCTCCCATCTAGATTACGTATTCGCGTATATATCATCGACGACCAATGAAGGATGCAGCGAAGCTGCTCTCTATACCAAACCGTGTCGCGAAGGCGCCGTCGCACCGCAAACCCATGTAAAATAAAGCGGAATCGAACAAGTGGCGGGTGCGCGTAGGACGTCTCCTAGCGTTCAATACCGTGAACCGCGCGCCGGAGTCGGCCGACGAAAACGGGCCGCAAATGTTAAGACCGCGCGACGCCGAATAGCAGGGGATGGCAGGCGAGGTCACGTTTGCCTTCACGGATATCGAAGGCAGTACGGCGCGCTGGGAGCGCAACGGCATCGCGATGAAGGACGCCGTGCGGTGCGCGCCTCAATCCATACCGGTAGCGCGGAGCTGCGCGGGGGCGATTACTTCGGTCCGGCGGTCAACAAGGTCGCGCGACTGCTGGCGATCGGCCACGGCGGCCAGGTTCTGCTAGCCGCCGAGTCGGTTGCCCTCGTCGACGGCACCCTGCCGCCCGACGTTACGCTGCGCGAGTTGGGCGCGTATCACCTTAAAGATCTCGCCGAGCCACAACGGTTGTACCAGTTGGTTGCGCCGGCATTGCCGGCAGAGTTTCCGCCCCTGCGTTCCCTCGGGACGCTGCCCAGCGATCTTTCCATCGTTGATGCAGCGGAGTTTCACCCCGTGCCCGACTTCGGCGGACGCGACGAGGAACTCGAGACAGTGCAGGCGGCGTTAGAGAACGACGGCGCAATCGCCGTCATTCATGGCTTGGGCGGCGTGGGCAAATCGTCGATCGCGCGCGAGTACGGCTGGCGCAACCGCGAGCGCTACTCGGTCGTGTGGTGGCTCAACGCCGAGACCGAGGACCGCATCATCGATGGCTTGTTGCGCTTGGGCACGATGTTCGCTCAGGGCCTCGATCAGCTGTCCGACCGGCGCGTTGCTGCAGGACGCGTGATCAACTCCGTGCTAGGAGGCTTCGACAAGCCGGTGCTGTTGGTTTTCGATAATCTTCAAGACGAAGGCCTCATGCGGACCTGGCTGCCGCGCACCGGGGCTCGAGCGTTGGTGACTTCGCGTGACACCGCGTGGAGTGCCGACATTACCGCGATTCCGTTACCGATTTGGGCGCTCGAGACTTCAATGGAGTATCTTCATCGAGCGAGCGGGCGCGCAGACCTGACCGACGATGACGCTCGTGCAATCGCGCAAGCGGTCGGCGCGTTGCCGCTGGCGCTGGCACACGCGGCCGCGTCGTTGCGCAGCGCGCGGATGGTCAGCCCGCAGCGATACCTGGAGCACCTCAGCGAGCGTCTCCACAACGCTCCACGCGGAGCCGAATATCCGCGCTCCGTTTTTGCGACGTTCAGCACCGCAATCGCTCAAGCCGAACAACAAGCGCCCGGCGCGGCCGCAGCGCTCTGCTTTGCCGCATGCTTTGCGCCAGATGCGATTCCGGACGAGCTCTTTCGCCAGGGGATCGAGTACTATGCTGAAGGTCTGCAGCCGGTGCTCACCGACGCCGGCGCACTCGATTTGCGTTCAGCAATCGCCGACGAGATGCATCTGGACGAAGCCCTCGGCGCGCTCGACCGGCTTTCGTTGTTGTCCTTTGCTCAGAGCTCGCAAACCTACAGCATGCACCGGCTGGTGCAGCTCGCGGCACAGGATCTCGCGGGCAAGCGTGCTGGTGCATGGCGTGAATGCGCCGTCTCCGTTGCGGACATCGCGTTTCCCGACAAAATCGATGTTGCGACGTGGCCGCAGTGCGAGCGGTTGTTCCCGCATGCGCGCGCGGCGTTGGATGCGCTGGCTAATGATAGCGCGCTTTTGCCCGCCGCCCGCCTCTCATTCCGCTGTGCCTGCTACCTGCGGGAGCGCGGCGAATACGCCACGGCGGAGTTCGTCGCCAAGCGTGGGCTCGCAATTCAAGAGAGGGCGCTCGGCTCGGATCATCCCGACGTTGCACGAAGCCTGAACAACCTGGGGATCGTGTACTGGCAGCAGGGGCGTTATTCAGAGGCAGAGTCGGTTCATTTGCGCGAGCTAGCGATTGGGGAAACGGCACTGGGCCCGGGTCATCCCGAGCTTGCCAGGAGCTTGAACAACCTAGCGAATGTGTATCACGATCAAGCGCGTTATCCAGAGGCGGAATCGCTTCATGCTCGCGCACTGGCGATTTGGGAAACGGCGCTCGGCCTGGATCACCCTCTTGTTGCGATCAGCCTGAACAACCTCGCGAATATGTATCACGATCAAGCGCGTTATACCGAGGAGGAGCCACTTCATATGCGCGCACTTGCGATTTGGGAAAATGCCCACGGGCAGGATGACGCTCAAATTGCGTACAGCCTGACGAACCTTGCGCTCCTATACCAAGAGCAAGGGCGTTATGCAGAGGCAGAGCCGCTTAACCTGCGATCGCTGGCGATTCGCGAGAAGGCTCTCGGGCCGGATCACTCGCACGTTGCCATGAGCTTAAACGTTCTTGCACTGATGTGCGCTTCCCAAGGACGCTACGAGGAGGCAGAGAGGCACCACATGCGGGCGCTCGCAATTCGCGAGAAAGCCTTCGGACCGGATCGACCCGACGTCGCGCAAAGTCTCAATAACCTCGCCGAACTCTATTGCTTGCAGGAGCGCTACGCAGAAGCGGACCCGTTGCTCGAGCGCGCGCTGTCAATTCGAGAGAAGACGCTCGTACCGGATCATGTAGATATCGCTGAGACGCTGAATGCCCTAGCGAAGGCGCACCGCGGCCAAGGCCGTCACGATCAGGCAGAGCCGTTGCTTTTGCGTGTTCTGGCAATCCGAGAGAAGAGCCTGGGACCCGATCATCCATCGACCAAAGAGGCACGCGACACGCTCGACGCTGTTCGCGCCGCGAAATAACAACGAACAATCGAATTTAACGAAATGCCGGTTACCCGGAAACTACCTCTCCTCGTACGCCAGGCGTTGGAGGGAGTGTGAAAATGCTGTTGTTTTTAGACGCGCATTTTTTCGAAGAAAACCGCAGGAAACGGTGTAGTGGAAGGTGTCGCACTGCAAAACGCCAGTAAAGACAGCATAATTTAAAGGTATTTAAAGGTGGCGGGAGCGTGTAGGAATCGAATCTCTTAGCATTCGTTCTCGCTGGTTGCCGTTCGCGTAACCAAGCCGCATTTCGTGCGTGAGTCCGTTCGCGTAGAGAGGTTTCGCTGAGTTTCGCGAGGGTTCGTTTTACTTTGTGTGTGACCAATCTGTGACCAGCACTGAGGGGCGCTGGAGGGCGGTGGTCGGCGACTGCGATATAGACGCGCAGTATGTTTGGGGAGCCATAGCCGCCAGGACGAGACCCCCCTTCTGAGTCGCTCAGTTGCCGCTAGGGGACTAGGTGATCAGCGTTCCACGGGGCTATGCGGCGAGGCCGATAGAGCTGGCCTCGCTTAACTGAACACTCTGTTGAGTGATGACTCTGCCTGCTGCGGGTCGAAAGGATCTGCGAAAAGGAGTAGTCATCGTGAAACGTTCTCGTCGCAACCACACTGCGGCCTTCAAGGCCAAGGTGGCACTGGCGGCAATCGAGACCGATCAAACCATCGCGGAGCTCGCCAAGCGCTTCGACGTCCACCCCAACACCGTCGTGCGGTGGAAAATCGAGCTACTGGAACGCGCCGGTGAAATCTTCGACGGCCCACGCTCTTCAAAGAATGACAGCACGGACCTCAAGGAGCTGCACGCCAAGATCGGCCAGCAAGCGTTGGAGATCGATTTTTTAGAACACGCGCTCGGACGCATCGACGGGCCGAGCGCAAAGCAATGATCGATCGAGAGCATCCTTTGCCGGTGACGCGCCAAGCCCCGCTGCTCGAACTCTCGCGCGGATCGGTCTACTACGTTCCGGTGCCGGTATCGGATGCCGATCTTGAGCTGATGCGTGCGATGGACAAGCTACACTTGGAATACCCGTTTGCCGGCACCCGGATGCTGCGCGACTTTCTTAAGCAGCGCGGCTATTGCGTCGGTCGCCGACACGTCGGCCGGCTCATGGACCTGATGGGCATTGAAGCGCTCTACCGCAAGAAGCGCGGCAGCAAGCGCAATCCGGCCCACCCGATCTATCCCTACCTTCTCAGAACCTCGCCATCGATCGCCCCAACCACGTCTGGGCAGCGGACATTTCGTACATTCCGATGCGTCACGGATTTCTCTACCTGGTTGCGGTGCTCGATTTGTTCTCGCGCAAAGTGTTGGCCTGGCGGCTCTCCAATAGCCTGACGACCGACTTCTGCATCGACGCCCTCGAGGCGGCGAACGCGAAGTTCGGCTGCCCGGAGATCTTCAACTCCGACCAAGGCTGCCAGCTCACCGATTACGACTCCACCAGGCTGCTCAAAGCCAACGGCGTCGCAATCAGCATGGACGGCAAGGGTGCATGGCGCGACAACGTCCTCGTCGAACGCTTTTGGAAGTCACTGAAGTACGAGGAGGTCTATCTGCGCGCCTACGACAGCACTTCGGACGCCAAGCACTTCATCGGGCGCTACGTCAGCTTCTACAACGAGCTTCGGCCGCATTCGTCGCTCGGCGGCCGAACGCCGGATGCGGCATGCCTCACCGTGCCGATGCAAAGGGCGGCATAACTTGGACGGTCATCACATAACGACAGCCGTTTGGCTGTTCAGAAATCCGGCGCCACCTTTGCCGCCCGAGGCCAAAGACGGACGATCATAGTAGCGCCGAACGCTAGCGTCAGCGTTGCGAAAACGTAGAACGAAACGGCAAGAGGTGTCATGCGCGGCCTAATTCCTCAGTTCCATCGTAGCACTCAACCCTCGATCTCGAAGCGGCCTCGGCGCATCGCTCCGTGATTACGTCCCCGATCGGCAGGCCCTCGTCCGCTGTAAACCTGGCTCCGTCGAAGCACGTAGTCGGGAAGAAAAGAAGGCCGTGCACAACGCGCGGCCCCCGTTATTGAATAGCGGTCTACCGATGCATGCGTTTAGCGTTTGCGTCCTACGGCACAAGGACTGGAGTGACGGCCACGTCCACGGCCTTACTTTCATTGATGCTGGCTTTTGGCATGCCGCCGGCCGGGTAGTCGTATTCGTACGAAACGCCTTCGCTGACCGTCCAAATGCTCGCACCTGATGCCAGGAACGTGAACGCAAACGTGGGCTCTGAACCGTCCAAATTAGTTGTTGAGATCGGGCTGCCCAAAGAGCCTTTCCTAGGATGACTATAGGTATAGATGTACTTGCCGCTCGGGTCAAGAATTGCGATGTCGTTGGCCTTGTCGATTTGAATTGCGTATATCTCGCCAATCGTGTTTGTCGTCGTGAGCGGCTTCATCCGCTTCGCCTTGCAGCCGCCCTTTATCTCTCCCAGGAATCCCTTGAAGCTGGCTGCCTGGCCCCCGATAAAGATATTTCCTTGGTGATCAAAAGCCAGCGCATCGCCTATATCTGGCGTCGGGATGGGGACCGCCGTGCACGGAGTCGTTGAATTCTTCGCGAAGAAGACGACGCTGTATTCGCTTGAGCAGCTCGAATTGGCGCAGTAGTCTGACACGGCGACGACACCGGCGGATGAGACCGCCACCCGCTGAGGTATATAGCCGGCGTTGTTCAGCGTCAACGTTGGCCCTTTGGCGTAGGGGGCTGCATAGACCTGGACATTCTCACTGCTGCTGTCGTTCGCGACGTACAGGTTTCCGGCAACATCGGTGGCCAGCCCCGTAGGTCGGTTAAGGCCGGCAGTGATCTGCCCAAACGCCTTGTGCGGTTTTGCTTGGTGATAGATGTCGACGGTGCCTGATCCCGAGCCAGACGTTGCTTCCGAGAAGAAAATGAGCGGCTTTACCGTTCTACCGTCGTCGCCCCCCCGGCGCGCACCCATTTCTGGTAGCGTAACCGGCGCGTGAACGAATGGGTATGGGGCCATCTGCGAGCTGCCGCCGGAACAACCGGCAAACATTGTGAGTGCAGCGACTACGCTGATCCGATGACTTAACGTCTTAAAAGTGTGCATGGTTTTCTCCTCAAAGTGGTCAAGGAAAGCTGACGAGGTGTGAGCGGAAATAGCGCTCCCCCGAGTGGGCGGTCCCGTTCTACGGAACCAGAGAAGGAGTCACAGCCACGCCGGCTGCGAATCCACTGACGTCAATCGTGTCTTCCGTCGCGCCCCCCGCCGGATAGTCGTATTCGTTTGCGAAACTTGTGCTGAAATTCGTTTCCGAAGTGTAGAAGCTGGCACCCGATTTCACAAAGGCGAAGGCCGTCGTCGCATACGGGCTCGTCAACGGAATGGTGGAGACCGGCGAGCCGAGAGAACCTTTCGCCGGAGGTTTATAGGCATACAGAGTACTAGTTCCGATCGTTTCGCCGTCGAGGATGTCGATCCGATCGTGCTTGTCGATTTGGATGCCGCTCGGGGTGTGAATGGTGTTGGTGGTCGTCAGCACGATCGTCTTCTTCGCGCTGCAACCACCCTTGACTTCACCAATCACTCCGACATTTTGAGAACCGTTCCGATACTGTCCAGCAATGTAGAGATTCCCGTTGTCATCAAATGCGTCATACCACAACTTTGAGAAAATCGGCGGCGCGGCAACCGTCGCGCATGGCGTCGTGGAGTTCTTAGCGTAGAAGGAGACAGTACCAGAGCCGAGGGGGCAGCCAGAGGAGGTCTGGCACTCGTTCGCTACCGCGACGACACCCGGTGGAGAAACGGAAACGTCATACGGGAGATAGCCGGCGTCGCTTAGAGTCAACTTCGGCGTTCCAGTGTACGGCGGAGCGTAGATTGGCACGGTCGAGATGAGAAAATCCGCGATGTACAGGTTTCCGGCGGCGTCAGTCGTCAGGTCAGCGGGGCCGCCGAGGCCCGCAATTTGGCCGACCATTTTGTTCATGTGGCCTTGCAAGTAGATGTTGACGACCTTCCCTTTATAGTCCGCGACGAAAACAAGAGGCTTGCCCACGGCGGCGGGATCCATAAAGCTCGGCGTTGTCACCTGGAGGCTCTGAACGTAAGCGGCCTTCGGGCCACCGTGCAAGCTTTGCCGCTGGACGGGTAAAGTGCTGGCTCCTGTGTCTTGTCCGGCAGTCGTCGGAGTCATTGGCGAACTGCTGCCGGAGCAGCCGGCCAACATCGCGAGTGCGACGGATGCCGTGAGCGCCTGACTTACTGAGTTAGGAGTACGCATGATAAGTTCTCCTCAAAGTTAGGGATAACAAAGATCGTGGGCCCTAGCTCCGGGGCGGCGACGCCTTTACGCCGAGCGCCCCGTCCACCATTGTCTGCCTGGAAGAGGGAAGGGGTCCAGGTACACCCGTTCAAGTTATCCGTTCAAGTCATCGGCGCTGTGACAACCGGAGGGCGATGGAAGCGGCGGGACGGCCCCACTTTGGTACCCTCTTGCGGGAGCTTCGTCTGGACGCCGGAATGACGCAGCAAGAGCTCGCGGAGCGCGCCCAGCTCAGTGTTGAGGCCATCAGCCAGCTCGAGCGCGGAGCGCGCACGCGGCCCCAGCGGACAACGGTGCTTTTGCTCGGGCGCGCTTTAGACTTGTCGCCCGAACGCGCGGCGATGTTGACGAGCGCAATAGATACCACGCATCCGCCCCGCCGGCGAGAACACATCCAGTCGTTGAGCGCGCCATTGCTACGGCTCGTTCGTTCCAATGCTCGAACGACTCCAGCTCATAATCTTCCCCAGCAACTGACCTCGTTCGTGGGGCGCGAGCAAGAAGTTAGCGAGATCGCCGCGAGGCTGCGCGAGCATCAACTGGTGACCGTTGTAGGGGCCGGCGGAGTCGGCAAGACGCGCGTAGCGGTGCAGCTCGGTGCCGAGGTACTGGACGGTTACTCCGATGGTGCATGGTTGATCGACCTCGCCCCACTTGCGCACCAAGATTTGGTAGAGAGCGCGATCTTGTCTGCCTTACAGCTTCCTTCCAGTACGGGCTCCGCGCTCGATGTGATCATCGCGTACCTCAGGGGGCGCCGGCTTCTTCTGATCCTTGACAACTGCGAGCACGTTATTACTCGCGCTCGCGACGTTGCCGAAAAGGTCATGGAGGAGTGCCTCTCGGTGCGGATTCTCGCGACGAGCCGGCAGGAGTTGGCGGCCGCCGGCGAGCACGTCTACCGACTTTCCTCGCTTGCGGTTCCACCCGATCCGTTCATGCGTACGCGAGACGCACTGGCCTACGGAGCGGTCGCGCTTCTTGTGGATCGGGCGCTTGAGGCGAATCCAGGTTTCACAGTGAGCGACGACAATGTACACGATGTGGTTGAGATCTGTCGTCGGCTGGACGGCATTCCTCTCGCAATCGAGCTCGTAGCCGCGCGCACGAATGTCATCACGCCTCGACAAATCGCTCAACGGCTCGACCAACGCTTCCGTTTGCTCACTGGTGGCCGCCCCGGCGCCTTGCCGCGTCATCAGACGATGACGGCTCTCATCGACTGGAGTTACGATTTCCTAAGTTCCCGCGAGCAGCGATTCTTCGAAACGCTGTCAGTCTTCATGGGTGGTTGCACGCTCGAAGCCGCGACTGAAGTGTGCGCCGAAGGTCGGGAAGATGACGTCGATGTAATCGACCTCATAACGTCGCTGGTAACGAAGTCGCTTCTGGTCGCGGAGCTAGTAAGTGACGAGCAACGGTACCGTCTGCTTGAATCGTCACGGCAGTATGCACGCGACAAGCTGGCTTCCCGCAACGGCCAGCATGAGGTAGAACGGCGCCATGCTGTCACATATCTTGAATTAGCAGAGCGCCTGGAGGCCGCGTGGAGTACTACCCCCGAACTCGAGTGGCTCCCCCGTGCGCAAGCGGAAGTCGAGAACTGGCGTGCGGCGCTGGAATGGACGTTAGGCAAGCGACACGACGTCGCCTTAGGGCAACGCTTTGCCTCTCTATGCTATGTACTTTCCCGCAGCCTCCCGTTGCCTGAGGCAAGACGTTGGTTGCATATCGCGCTCAAATCCGTCGCTCAATCTACTTCCCCCGCTCTGGTTGCCCGTCTGGAACACGCCGACGCAGAGACCTGCGCTCTCGCCGCCGGAGTCGAGGCTTCGTTGGCGGCTGCGCAGCGGGCCCTAGCGCGGTATCGCCAAGCAGGTGACGTATTGGGAACCGCTCAGGCGCAGAGTTTGGCGGCTCACTCGCTCACTATTTTGGAAAGATTCACGGAAGCCGAACCGCTGTTGCATCAAGCGCTCGGAATCGCGCAAACATTGGGGGATCGACGACTAGCCGCCAAGGTCCTGCGCACGACGGGATTTGTGAAGTGCCGACGCGGTGATTTCACCGCGGCTCGGGGCTGCTATACCGAAGCGCTGCAGCTTGCGAAGGCGGCCGGTGCCGAGTCTCTCGCAGCGACGATAGCGGCAAGCCTTGCTGACAACGAGGCTGACGCGGGCGACCCTGAAACGGCACTGCACCTCATGACCGACGTTGTCGCAAAACTCCGTGAACTGCATTACTCAGAGATACCCAAGCTCACTACCACGATCGCCGAGATGTCGCGGTACCTTATCATGTTGGGCCGGTACGATGAGGCCGCCGCCCATGCAAGCGAGGCGCTCCAGTTAGCTCGTGAACTGCGAATAGCAGTGTCAGTCGTATTCTCGTTGCAATTTCTTGCCGTCGTCGCGGTACTCGATCGCCAGTCAAAAGGTCGACGCACGTCCCTAGACTGCGCCGGCGCGGCTCGGCTCCTGGGGTTCGCCGCCGTCCGCCTTGCCGAATTGGGGATTCCCGAGTTTTACGGTGTACCGCAGGAACGGGATCGCGCAATCGCCTTGCTTGCCCATGAGATCGGCGCAGATGAGGTCACGCGATTGATGTCCTCCGGCGCCGCGATGACCGAGGACGAGGCGGTTGCGCAGGCTCGCGCCCTTGGCGCTAAAGCAGCCTTACTCTAAGACTAGAATACGAACCTCACCACTATCGGGAACCGCGTACGATGTCGTGGCCAATCAAATTTTTCGAAGAAAACCGGAGCAAACGGTGCAGTGAAAAAGCGCGCAGTGCCGCAAACCCCGCGTAAATACAGGCGAAATTGAAGGTGGCGGGAGCGTGTAGGAATCGAACCTACCAGTCGCCTTGCGACGACCTCAGCGATTTTGAAGACCGTGCGAGCCACCAGACCCGTACGCTCCCGTAAGTGGAGGAATCGCGGTATTAGGTTGTTATGCTGGTTTCAACCTCCAGCCCAACCACGTCCACGAGATGCCCGCGAAGATGAAGTTCAGTCCGACTACGAACCCGATAAACCAGAGCGCCGAAAACGGCCACTGCGCCCAGAGTAGCAGGCCCAAGATGACGCTGAGGACTCCGCTCGCGGCCACCCAGCCGTAGTTGGGAAACTGCGTCATAACGGCCGCAATAAAACGGAAGACGCCGCCGAAGACGAGCAGCGCGGCGAGCAGCAGAGTAACGAGGAGCGCGCCCGCGACGGGATGCTCGAGCAGCATCAGGCCGACGATGACGTCCAGCACACCGACCAGCAGCAGCAAGATTACGTGGCCCGCGCCGCGCGCCATGAACGCGGCAACGAGCTGACCGATCCCCGCGATCACCAGCACGATGCCAAGCGCGAAGACGGATGCCAGAGTAGCCGCCCCCTCCGCCCAAATCGCATACACTCCGACCACGATGAACAGGATGCCCAATGCGACGTACCAGCCCCAGTTCTTCTGAGCTTCTGCAGCGTCCGCAACGATTTGTCTCATGGTGCTTATAGTATCCGATTCGCATGGCTAGGGCCAGCAGTGGGGGAAGGCCTAGGGGCTCGGGCCGAAGGTGCTGTCATTATGGCAGACAGTGCGCTGACTAGTTCTCCCTATGATTCGGTGTTCGAGTCGCGCTGGTTGCAGGACGCCGCTCCGGACCGATGCTTTCCCCAGGACGAGATGCCGGCCGACTCCGCCTTTCAGATGGTGAGCGACGAGCTGTTCCTCGACGGCACGGCGCGCCAGAACCTGGCGACGTTTTGCCAGACCTGGGACGACGAGTACGTGCATCGGCTGATGGACATCTCGATCAACAAGAACTGGATCGACAAGGAAGAGTATCCGCAGTCCGCCGCGATCGACCGCAAGTGCCTAAGCATGGTCGCCGATCTATGGAACGCGCCGGCCTGCGACGACGCTACCGGCACCAACACGATCGGCTCGAGCGAGGCCTGCATGCTCGGCGGGCTGGCGATGCTGCGGCGCTGGCGCACGAAGATGAAAGCCCTGCGCAAGCCAGCGGACAAGCCGAACTTCGTGTGCGGACCAATCCAGGTCTGCTGGGAGAAGTTCGCGCGCTACTGGGACGTCGAGAAGCGCGAGATCCCGATGGAGCCGCCCCGGCTATTCTTGGATCCGGAACGCATGGTCGCGGCCATCGACGAGAACACGATCGGCGTCGTACCCACGTTCGGCGTCACCTATACCGGCAACTATGAGTTCCCGGAGCCGCTCCACGACGCGCTCGACAAGCTGCAGAAGGCCAAGGGCCTCGACGTCGACATGCACGTCGACGCCGCCAGTGGCGGGTTTCTCGCCCCATTCTGCGCGCCCGAGATCGTCTGGGACTTCCGCCTGCCGCGCGTCAAGTCGATCAGCTCTTCGGGTCACAAGTACGGCCTCGCGCCACTCGGGACCGGCTGGATCATCTGGCGCGACGCGGCGGCGCTGCCCGAAGATCTGATCTTCGACGTCGACTACCTCGGCGGCAAGGTCGGGACGATCGCGATCAACTTTTCACGGCCCGCGGGCCAGGTAATCGCGCAGTATTACACGTTCATCCGGCTCGGCCACGAGGGCTACAGAAACGTGCAGATGAGCGCGTACCGCGTCGCGTCGTATTTGGCAAACGCAATCGCGCCCCTCGGGCCTTTTGAGTTCATAAACACCGGCGATCCGAAACAGGGAATACCGGCCGTGTGCTTCCGCATCAAAGAGGGCGCCGACCCCGGTTACACGCTGCTCGACCTATCCGACCGCCTGCGCATGAGCGGCTGGCAGGTGCCGGCGTTCGCGCTCGCCGGCAACGCTTCGGACGTCACGGTCATGCGGATCATGTGCCGGC
>CAVVYX010000004.1:0-163084 GCA_963752625.1 Vulcanimicrobiota bacterium | reverse complement strand
CGATGGCGACATGGTCTATTCGTGCGCATATTGGGAGACCGGCGCCGCATCGCTGGACGACGCGCAGTCGGCCAAGCTCGACTACACGCTGCGCAAGCTGCGCCTTCGCACCAGGCGAGCGGCTGCTCGACATCGGCTGCGGCTGGGGAGCGCTCGTCGTCGCGTGCCGCGCAGCGCTTAGGAGCGCACGTGCTCGGAATCACTCTAAGCCGAGAAGCAGTGCGACGAAGCACGACGCCGCATCGCTGCGGCGGGAATCGGCGATCGAGCGCAGGTGGAGTTGCGCGACTACCGCGATTTGACCGGCGAGCGCTTCGACAAGAGTCGTTAGCGTCGGCATGTTCGAGCACGTAGGCCGTGCGCGCTTCGCGGAATACTTCCGCGCCGCCTATGATTCGCCTCGAACCCGGGCGGACTCTTCCTCAATCACGCGCATTGCCGATCGAGAGCGGACGGCCGTGGCGCGGCCGCGCCGGCGGACTTCTCGGCCGCTTCATCTTCCCCGACGGCGAGCTGGTTCGCGATCTCGGATGCATTGCGAGTTCGCCGAGCGCGCCGGATTCGAGGTCCGCGACGTCGAGAGCCTGCGCGAACATTACGCGAAGCACGCTGCGCGCATGGGTAGCGAACCTCGAGCGGAATCGCGACGCCGCGATCGCGGCCGCGGGCGAGCAGACCTATCGCTTCTGGCGGCTGTACATGGCGGGCAGCGCGCAGGGCTTTCGTGTCGGCCGCATCGGCGTGTACCAGGCGTTGTTGGCGCGCCCGGACTTAGACGGCCGCGTCTGACCTCCCCCCGACCCGCGCCGAACCTCTACGAGAGAGAGAAGGACAGGTTTGGATCGGCGGTGAGCGTCAGGGATCGGCGCGACGGCATCGCTTTGATAGAAGGCGGCGGCGGCGATCATCGCGGCGTTGTCGGTGCAGTATTTCGGCGGCGGAATGAATGCCGGAATGCGCTGCGCTCGCGTCCACGCGCGAAACGCTGCTTGTAGCGCCGAATTCGCGGCGACGCCGCCCGAGAGTACCACGGCGTTATACGAGGCGCGCTCGTAGGCCGTCTGCAACTCGCGCCATCAACACGTCGACGACTGCGGCTTGAAACGATGCGGCAACGTCTTCGCGGTTTTGCGTCACGTCCGGCGTCCGACTCTAAGAAGTAACGCACCGACGTCTTGAGGCCCGAAAACGAGAGATCGAGCGAATCGCCCCCCGGGGCGATGGCGCGGAAATGCGATCGCGCGCGGATTGCCGCGCTGCGCCATCGCATCGAGCTGCGGGTCCGCCCGGATAGGGAAGGCCGAGCAGGCGCGCCGTTTTGTCGTACGCCTCGCCTGCAGCATCGTCGTGCGTGCGTCCGAGGATCGCGCATTCGCGTTGGGGATTCAACGGCAACGAGCTGCGAATGTCCGCCCGAAACGAGCAGCGTCAAGAACGGATAGGGCGGCGATTCCGGTCGATCGAGAAACGGCGCGAAGACGTGTCCGTGGAGATGGTTGACGGCGTAGAGCGGCTTTTGCAACGCAAACGCGTAGGCCTTAGCGGCGGCAACGCCGACGACGAGGCTGCCGATCAACCCGGGCCCCGCCGTGACCGCGATGCCGTCTACGTCGTCGAAGCGCGGTGCGCGCGCTCGAGTGCATCTTCGACCGCAGCGGATAGCAACGCCACGTGCCGGCGGCTCGCGATCTCCGGAACGATGCCGCCGTACTTTGCGTGAAACGCGTCTTGATTCGTCGCGACGCTGGAAAGCACGTCGCGGCCGTCGCGCACTACGGCGGCCGCGGTATCGTCGCACGACGTTTCGATCGCCAAGCAACAGCATGGCGCAATCGCGAATTAGCCTTGGAGAGGAGCGCGCCTCTAAAGCAAGCAATCGCTTTCGCGTGAGCGCTCGAGTCTTTGGCTCCGGCGAGCGAATCGCTGCGTACGAAGTTGACGATACGCAACTCGCCGTTGGCAGCACGCTGGGCGGCCCGAAGGGCGCCATCATCATCAAAGCTTCCGGCGCGATCGAGAAGCTTCTATTCCTGCGATCTCGGCGTCACGCTTATCGCCGGAGTCACGATTCAGTTTTGGGATGGCCCACCGGCGCGGCGCGCACGAAAATCGACGGCACGTTTCGATTTCATCCCGAACATCAGGAGTACAGTATCGCATCGACGACGGCGTTACCGTGCTGCGAGAGAGTCTTTGTTCTCAACGGGGGGCCGCCGGCGATGGCGTCGATCCGCTGACGGCCTATCTCGCGGTCGAAATCGCGAACGAATCGAACGAGGTTCGCGAGTTCGACTCGCATCGTTGGCGCGATGCTTGCGCGGCAACACCGAACGCGACGTCCGCGCAAGCTACGACCGCGACGCTCCACGCAATCGTCGCCTGGAACGCCTCGTCGCCGAACAGGGGCGCGCGATCGGCTCGTCGCGGCGCCGAGGAGCTTCGAAGTGACGGCCGATCACGGCAAGATGAACCGCGTCGCACTTTGCCGGCAAGCTTACAGATCGCATCGCGCGTAATCTGGCCGAGCCGATCGCGCTATTTCATCATCGGCATCGTCTCGCGCCGGGCGCGCGGCGGCGCTTTTGGATTACGCTCGCCGGCGTCGGCCGATGGCGCGCGCGGCGCGCGGCGCAGCCTACCGCGAAGCGCCGCCGGCCGCAACCGCACTGCTCGAACGCGCCGCTACTACGAGTCGGTGCTGAGCAGTTCCATCGTCGTGACGCCCGATTCGACCGTTAACCGCGGCGTGCTGTGGGCGAAAGCGAATATGCTTCGCACGCAGCTCTACGCGCCGACCGGCTGGTGCTTCGTCAACGATCCGACGCGATCGAATAACAGCGTCGGACGCGACACCGCGCGAATTCGCGATCGGTTGCGATTACGTGATGCCGGAGTTTTCGCGCGAGTCGCTGCGCTGGTATCTGCGTCACGCCGAGCGCAGCGGAAAAATCGTCGAATACTACGACGTTCGCAACGGCAAGCCGAACGATTACGGGCTCAACGTCAACGATGATACGCCGTTGGTCATCGCGGCGCTCGGTCACCATTATCTCGTGACCGGCGATCTGGAGTTCGTGCGCGAGTCCTACCCCGCTGCCAAACGCGCCGCGGATTATCTGCTCCGCCAACGCGATACGCGCGGCCTCGTCTGGTGCACGTCGACGGGCGACTGCGGACTGGGGGATCGTCGGCTGGCGCAATATCATCGACGATTACCGGATCTCGGGCGCATCCACCGAGGTAAACTCGCTCTGCTTTGCCGCGTTCGGAGCGATGGCGCGTATGCGCAAAGCACTCGGCAAGACGCCGCGATACGGAGCGCTTCACGCGCGAGGCGGCTCGCCTTGCGTGAAGCGATCAACCGCCATCTCCTCGATCCGGAGACCGGCCTCTACTACCTGAACATCGACGTCGATGGCTGCCCGCGCTCCAACGTCACTGCCGACATGCTCTTTCCGGTCTTTATCGGAGTCGCCGATCACGATACCGCCGCACGCATCGTCAGCCGCCTCAGCGTACCGGCATTTTGGACGGAAGCCGGCATTCGGACCGTCCCGCGCGACGACCTAGAATATAGCCCGACGCGCAGCTGGGGTCTGCTCGGCGGCGTCTGGGTCGGCATGTCCTTCATCTACGCATTTGCGGCGGCGCGCTTCAATCCGGGCTTCATGGCGTACGCGCTGAACGCGAGCTTCGGACACTACTCGCGCGATCCCGGGCGCAACAACACGGTGCCGGGACAGTTTTCGGAGTGGCTGCACGGCGAAACGCTGGCCAATCAAGGCATGATGCTCTCGCCGTGGTATCCGCCGCACTACGTCTGGGCGGCGATCGAGGGCGCGTGCGGCCTGGAGGTTCGCGGAGACCGAAGTCGCGTGCAATCCGCGCTTGGCGCCGCAATGGAAGTGGATCGGCGCGCGCAACGTTCCCGTACGCGGATCGTCGTTGAGCTGGTTCGTCGCCCGCGTGCCCGAGCCGACGCTCTACTCCAACTTCGGCTGCGCGACCGATTTGACGCTTCAATGCTACGATCCTGACGTCACGCCGATGCTGCGACTCGGCAACGACGTCACCGAGATTGCCCTGCGGCGCGGCGACGACATCGTCATCTTGATGGGCAACACCGCATCCCGGACGGTTACGACGCCGCTGCGTCTTCAATCGCCCGTTGCGCGGGCCGCTATCACGTGCGTTACTTCACGAGTCTGCTTGGGCGAATGGATGCGCGCGTGAGAACGTCGAGGGCAGCGATCTACAGCGCGGTTTTGCGGTCGATTTGGATGCGACCGGATTCAGTGTTATCGAGCTGCACAGCGAAAGTAGCCGCTTCTCAGGTTGACGCGAGCTCGCGCTCGCGACAGGCCCATGCGCCCAGCGTAAGCAGCAGCGCGCGAACACGACCAAACCGCCGGCGATCCACATGATAGCGGCCGCGTTGCGCTGATCCGCGAGCGCGGCGGCGTACGACCCTGTGATCGCGACGTAATGCGGATAGAGCGGCTCGCGCGCACTCGTCAGCGCCATGCCGAGCAGCGCGCCTTGCGGCAATGCCACCGCAAGATAGAGGAGCCGAGCGGGATAGCTCCAGGGGCGCAGCGGCGGCGGCGCGATCACCGGCAGCCAGAAACAGCGTGCCCGCGGCAGAGATACAGCAGATGCTCGGCGGCGTGTACGGCGCGCTGTTCGAGCGCAGCTCGTAGAGCGGCGAAAAATGCGTCCCCCATAAGCGTTGCGATGAAGACGACAAGCGCGACGGGCGGCGCGGCGATGACGTGAAGCGGACGTGTCGCGCGCACCAACGACGCCGTTCGCGCGCTTCCCGGCAACTGCGCGCGTAGAGATCGAACGGCCGCGCAAGCAGCAGCAAGCAGCGGAACGCAATAAAGCAGCATGACGGATGCTGCAGCCATGTGCCACGAAAACGATGCGTCGGCGAGGCGATCGAGCGGCGGTACGCAACGACCGCAATCGCCCAGCACAACGGCCCTCGATCCACGCACGAGGCTGCATCACGGCGACGCCATGACGCGTTCATGGCAAGCGGCTCTTCTTCGAAGCCGCCGCGTGCGTTGCGGCGCAGACGCGCACGCGCGGCGCCTTGTCGCACGCCGCCGCGCGCTCGCGCAGCTCGCGGCGAACGCGTAGTACCGACGAACGCCCGAGATCGGACCGAGCATGCAGAAGACTCGATAGAACGTGCGTGATCGCGGTGATCGGCGACGTGCAGGTAGCGTGCCTGCACGTCGTCGCTGCCGGCCAGCGTAAGCCCGAGCGCGAAGACGAGCAGGCGACGCCGACGCCCGTGCGCCACGGCACGTCGCGCGGATTGTCGAGCAGTTGATGCGAGCGCGCGATCGCGCCGCAGCGCCGCGTCGATCCACGGCCACAGCAGCGAACACGACGAACAAGCACGAGCGGCAGCAGCACGGCCGGCCAGAACGGCGACGGAATCGTGTGGCCCCAGAGATGCACCGCGCAACGCGGGGCCCGAGCCGCAGCGCGCCCTCGAGCCAGCCGATGTACCAGTCGGGTTGCGCCGGGACTCGACGCGCGTGCCACGGCTCGTACGGACCCCACAGCCAGATCGGATTGATCTGCACGAGCGCGCCGAGCGCCGCGAGCACCGCGACGATGGCGAACAGCAGGCGCGATCGATTTCGCGGCGTAGTGCGGAAACAGCGGCGAGCCGACGACGTTGCGTTCGGTGCGGCCGGGTCCCGGAAACTGCGAGTGCTTTTGGCGCCACACGATCGCGAGATGCAGCGCGATCAGCGCCGCGATCGATCGACCGGCACGAGATAGATGTGCAGCGACGAAAAGCCGCCGAGCAGCTGCTGCGGTCGGGAAGACGCCGCCGATCGAGCAGGAACGACGAGCCACGTTCCGACGAGGGAACCGACAGCAGCACGGCGATCGGCGATGCGCAGGCCGATGCCGCTGAGCAGATCGTCGGGCAGCGAATAGCCGGTAAAGCCTTCGAACATTGCAAGCCAAAACAGCAGAGACGCCGATCATCCAATTGATCTCGCGCGGCTTGCGAAACGCGCCGGTGAAGAAGATGCGCCCCATGTGCAGCGACGATGCCGGCGACGAAGACGCAGCGCCGCCCAATGATGGATCTGCCGCACGAGCAGCCCGCAGTTGACCTCGAAGCTCAACGCCAGCGCGGATGCGATACGCGTGCGACACGTGCACGCCGTCGAGCAGCCTGTACGGTCCGTCGATAGATCGTCTTCGCGGCGTTCGGATCGAAGAAGAAGGCGAGAAACGTGCCGGTCGCCAGCAGCACGACGAACGCGTACAGGTTGATCTCGCCGAGCATGAACGACCAGTGATCGGGAAACGCTTTGCGCAGCGCGTGCGCGCAAGAAATGCGCGGTTCCCAAGCGGTCGTCGACCCACAGCAAGAACCGCTCGACTCGATCATGCGCGCGTCCCAGAAGCCGGCCCGACCGGGCTCGGGGAAGTCGCCGGTCGCGCGCAGAAGTGCCGTCGCGCGCCGACTCGCGATCGGCAGCCGCGGCAGCGCGTGATCCGCCGGGCCCGAGACCACCGCGCCGTTCGTCGACGACGTCGAACACCGATTGATGGCACGGGACAGAGCAGCTGCTTTGGCGGCGGCGCGATAGAGCGCGACGGGACAGCCGGCGTGCGTGCAGAGTCGCGAATACGCGATGTAGCCGCGCGCGCGTGCCCGCGATGCCGTCGGGCAGCCGGATCAGCGTCGCCTGCGACTGCGCGTCGCCGACGGCGCCTTCCGGAAAGACCGTGACGGCGGAGTCGACGTTGAGATCGTCGACGTGCGACGACGCTGCCGTCCTCGCGCACGACGCGCGCGCCTCGGCGCCAGCGCGTGTGAAACAGAGCGTCGCCCGGCGCGGGCCCGAGCGAACGAATCGGAACGACGAGCGCTGCCGCGAAGGCGCCGAGCGCGCGCGTAGCAGCAGCGCGAGCAGACGCGCGCGGACGCGATGACGGCGCGCAAGCTCCGCTGCGAGCTCGCCGCTCTGCGCCGGCGCGGTCGGCGGCCGGCGACGGATAGGTCGTCGATCTCGTCGGCGACGTGCTCGGGCGGAGCGATCCAGAACGCCCAGCCGACCGCCGCGGCGCACAGAGCCGGCGGCCGCGACCGCGATGGCCAAGCCCTTCGTAAAGGCGGTCGCCGCCGGTGAAGTAGGCGGCGATGAAGCTCGACGCTTCCGACGCATCGCCAGCGAGCAGCGCGCGCGGCGATCGCGGCGCTTGCGCGGCTCATCGCATGAAGTAGATCGTCGCCAAGATGCCCAGCCACACGATGAAGACGAAGTGCCAGTAGTACGTCATCGCCTCGGCGCCGGCGCGCTGGTTGACGCAGCAGCGCTGGGCTGCGCATGCCCGATCAAGCAGCGCGCGTCAGGATCCCGATGCCGACGATGACGTGCAGCAAATGAAAGCCCGTCATCGTGTAATAGATCGAGCCGTAGGCGTTGGTCGCGATCGTAAAGGCGTCTTTGGCAGTAGCCGTGCATCGCGACCGCGACGAAACCGACCGCGGCGACGATCGCGCTGCCGGTCCACCAGCGCGCCGCGCGCATGCCGCCCGCGATCCATCGCGCGCGTGCCAAGCACCATGACGGCCGACGCGGCGAACAGCAGAAGCGTTCCGAAGCTCGGCCTCGCACGTGTCGAGATGCGACCATCGGCGGCGGCCACTGCGCGCGATTCGCGCGCAGTTCGTAGTAGGCGGCGAAGAGCGCCGCGAAAAACATCAGCTCCGAGGCGAGAAACAGCACGACGCCGAGGACGAGCGGATGCGCGCGCACGGGCAACGGCGCAAGCGGCCGAGCGCTGCCGTTCGCCGAAGTAGGCATGCCTCGTCCTACCCGCGCGCTCGGCTTCTACACGACGCTGCGATTTGGGTAAGTAACGCGGCAGTGGAGTGGCTGTTGGATCCGGCGTCCGCGCAGGGCGTCGCGATGCGCACGGACTGGTACGTCTTCATGGCGGCCGGCGTCTGTCGTCGGGATCTTACGTCTACGCGTGCATCTTCTGGTGTCTCGTTGCGTACCGCCGAACGCGCCGGTCGCGAGCCCGCGCAGTTCACCGGAAACCCGCCGCTCGAGATCCTGTACGTCGCGATTCCGCTTGCGCATCGTGCTCGGGCTCTTCGGCGTCACGTTCGCGATCGAGATGCCGGTCGATCGCGTCGCGCGATCCGCCGAACCGGATCGCCGTAACCGCGTTTCGCTGGTCGTGGCGCTTCGAGTATCCCGGCGGCATGACGACGCTGGGCACGCCGATGGCGCCGCCGACGCTCTACCTGCCCGTCGGTCGCACCGACGGAGATCGATCTGCGCTCGGCCGACGTCACGCACTCGTTTTGGGTGCCGGCGTTTCTCTTCAAGCGCGACGCCATTCCCGGAATGACCAACGTGTTCGACATCACGCCGACCCGGACGGGGCGCTTCCCGGCGCGCTGCGCGCAGTTCTGCGGACTCGACCACGCGCTCATGACCTTCGCCGTGCGCGTCGTCCCGCGGCCGGCGCTACGACGCTATCTTGCTACGCGACGGAGCGGCAACGCCGTGATCGAGTGGCTCACCACGACCAATCACAAGAAGATCGGCATCATGTACGTCGTGGCGACGCTGAGCTTCTTCGTCGCCGCCGGGATTCTCGCGTTGCTGATCCGCGCGCAGCTGGCGGTGCCGGGCAATACGTTCCTGAGCGCGCACGACGTACAACCAGATCTTCACGCTGCACGGCACGGCGATGATCTTTCTCGTCATCGCGCCGTTCGGCATCGGCCTCGCGAACTTCTTGGTTCCGCTGCAGATCGGCGCGCCCGACGTGGCGTTTCCGCGGCTCAACGCGACCGGACTCTGGCTATTCGTGCTCGGCGGCCTCACCGTGTTCGCCGGGCTCGCCGCGTATGGCGGCGCCGCCGCCACCGGCTGGACGGCTTACGCGCCGCTCACCGAAATCTTCGAGGGAACCGGCGCGGGCCAGGATCTGTGGTTCATCGGTCTGCTGATGGCGAGCGTCTCGACGATCCTCACGTCGATCAACTTACTCGTCACGATCTTCCTCTTGCGCGCTCCCGGCATGACGATGTGGCGCATTCCGATCTTCACGTGGGAGATCGTCGCGACGGCGCTGCTGATTCTCATGGCGTTTCCGTCGCTGGCGGCGGCGTTTGCGATGGTGCTGATCGAGCGCCACATGGGCGGCCACTTCTTCGATCCGGCGTTACGGCGGCAATCCCGATGCTCTACCAGCATCTCTTCTGGTTCTTCGGACATCCGGAAGTCTACGTGATGATCCTGCCGTACTTCGGCATCATCACCGAGATCGTCGCGACGTTCTCGCGCAAGCCGGTCTTCGGCTACGTGGGCATGGTGATCGCCGCGTTCGCGATCGCCGGACTCTCGCTCGGCGTATGGGCGCACCACATGTTCACGACCGGCGCGGTGAGCAATCCGTTCTTCTCCGCGGTCTCGTTTCTCATCGCCGTGCCGACCGGCGTGAAGTTCGTCAACTGGATCGGCACGATGTGGAAGGGATCGATCGACTTTGACCGTGCCGATGCTCTTTGCGATCGGATTTCTTGCTGAACTTTCTCATCGGCGGGATCACGGGCGTGATGATCGCCTCGCCGCCGATCGACTATCACGCCCACGACAGCTACTTCATCGTGCAGCACTTCCACTACACGATCGGCGGCGGCAGCATGTTCGCGCTCTTCGGGGCGCTCGTATTTCTGGTTTCCGAAGATCTTCGGCATCCGGCTCGACGAGCGCATCGGGCGCTGGGTCTTTCGCGCTGCTGTTCGTCGGTTTCAATGCTGACGTTCATCCCGATGGGATTCATGGGGATGGAAGGCATGGCGCGCCGCGTCTACACGTATCCGGCGCTCGGGCACCTGGCGCTGCTCAATGCGATCGCGACCGCCGGCGCAGCGCTCATGACGGCCGGCGTCATCGCGTTCTTCGTCAGACGTGCTGGTCTCCGTGCGGCGGAGGGCGCCGGTCGGGGACAATCCGTGGGGCGGCTACAGTCTGGAATGGATGACGTCGTCGCCGCCGCCCGAGTTCAATTTCGACGCGCTGCCGCCGATTCGCAGCCGCCGCCCGGCGCTGGATCGTTAGAAGCGATGAAGACGTTCGTCGGGCTCTTCGCGATTGTCGGCGGCGTTCGGCTTTGCGATCGCGATCGTCTACTGGTTCGTCGCACACGAGGAGGCCGCGGGAACGGCGCTGCTCGCCGTCATGGGTGCGGCGCTGACGTTTGCCACCCTTACGCGGTGCTCGCCGAACGCGACGCGGACCTCGAGGGCGACGATCCCAACCAAACCGCCGTACGGGTCGCGGGCGAGCGTCGTCGGCGTCTTTACGACTGCGAGCCCGTGGCCGATCTTGATCGCGCTCTGCACGCTTGCGCTGCTATGCGGAATGCTCTGGTCGCCGCTTCTCGGCCTCGCCGGTTTGATCGGAATGATCCTGTGTTTTTGGCGCCTGGGCGCGGAAAGCGCGCGCACTTGAACCGTAGGCGCGCGTCAGGGCTCCTTACCGGCGGTCCCGACCGCGCGGACGAACAGCACGAGCGCGCCGAGTCCGAATACCCACGCCACGAACCCTTCCGCAACCGGACCGACGTGCGCCAACGAGAAACCGCCGGCGTCTTCGCCGGCCGCTGAGTTTGCGTGTGCCTTTGCATAGTTGACGTACTCTACGATGTCGTCGACGTCCTGATCGCTCAGCACGTCGGCGCCGAACCGCGGCATGACCGACGGCCCGGTGCGGATCGCTTCGGCGATTTGCAGGACCGTCGCTCCGGCGAGCGATGGGGCGACGTCGGCTGACCCCACGGAGGCTCCGCCCCCGGCCGCCCCGTGGCACTGCGCGCAGTTCTCGGCGAAAAGCTGCCTGCCGCGGACGGCGTTGCCGGGCATCACGGTCGGCAGCGAAATATCCGGCGGAGCCGGCGAGAAACCCTCAACGTAACGCACGAGTTCGGCGATCTGCCTCGCAGTGAACTGCGGCTCGCGGTGGATCTCACCGACGTACGGGACCGCTGCGGGCATGCGGCCAGTATCGAGCATGAAGTGAATGTTCGCGGCAGATTTTCCGATGAGTGGCGGCGCTATGCCGGAGCCTTGACCGCGCTCGCCGTGGCAGGATGCGCAACGCATCGCGTAGAGGTCCGCGGCGGCGCCCGCGGAGGGCGCCTTCAGCGGTGCGAACGCCAGCACGGCGACAACGCCCGCAGCTAGCCTCATCCCGCGGGTTTACCCAGGTTGGCCTCCTACGACTTGGTGGCGCGGGGGTCGACTTGGCTGCGCGGTTCCGAAGTGAGCCCCGGCTTGAGCTGGGCGTTGGTGACCGCGTCCTCCGCAAAGACGTGCGTGAGGATCACGCGGACGATGCCGGCAAGAGGAACAGCGACGATCAGACCGACGAACCCAAAGATTTTCGCGCAGATGAGCAGGGCGAAGATGACCGCGAGAGGCGTGATCTTCACGGTGCTACTCACGATGCGCGGCCCGAGAAGGTGACCCTCGAGCTGATTGATGATGGTAAAGGCGACGATCACGCCGACCGCGTCGCCGATGCCGCTGAAAATAACGGCGATGATCACTGCCGGAATCGCTCCCGCGAACGGACCGATGTAGGGGATGATGTCCATCAGCCCGGCCCAGACGCCGATGATCACGGCATAGCGGACGTGCAGGATCGTCAGCGCGACAATCGCGAGGATGCCCACGACCGCCGCCACGATGATCTGGCCGCGGATGAACCCTCCGATGACCTGATCGATGTCGTATAGGATGGCGACGACGCGCCGGCGGGCGCGCGGCGGGAAGCTCTGCAGGAAGAACCGCTTGATCGTGGTCGACTCGGCGAGCATGTAGATCGACACGACCGGGATCGCGATCGCCAAGGCGCCGATCCCAACCACGATCTCGAGCGCGTTGACGACTCTCGTGGTGTAGAGTGCAGCGTTTCTCTGCACGTCGACGCTCAGCTGACTCGGCAGCTGCATGAACCACTGCTGCGCGGCGGCGGGCAGATGCGTAAAGAACGGGTTGTTGGGTCCCTCGACGTAGCCGCGGATCGAACGGTCGATCGTCGGCCAATCGTGGACCAGGCTCTCGATCTGCGCCACGGCGGGCGGCACCAGCACGTAGAAGATGGCCGCCACGATCAGACCGCCGCTGAGGTACACGACCGAGAGCGCGGCCCACAACGGCAACCGGCGGTTAAGCCAAGCGATCGCCGGATAGACGAAGTAGGCGAGCAGGATGCCGCCGACGCCGATGACCGCGATGCCGCTGAAATCGCGCACGAGCGCGACGATTTGCGCGAGCAGGAACCACCCGATCGCGATTGCCGCGAGAAGCTTGAACCATGCGTCCGCTGCGTCGCGCCAAGCCGGGCCCCGTTCCATCAAGGGGTCTCTTCGTCGCTCTTGGCGACAATCTGTTCATGTCTGTTCATAACAGCATGGCGCTGGGTATATTTAGATGGTGGACTGGGGGCGCATGCACTCGCCAGATGTAGTCCTAACCGGAGCGGCGCTCGCGGCGCTTCTCTGTACGGTTCCGGCACGGGCATGTAACGATAGTGCCGGACCCACGCCCGGTTTCCTGAGGAACCCGGCGCTACCCGGTTTTACGTTTGATGTCGACATCGCGATGGCGATGCGCCGCTTTCCGTGGCTCCACTTCCATGTCGAGGGCGTAGGGAAATACGAACCGGGTAAATCGTATCAGGTACACTTTACGAAGCTGCCGTGGTTCGCGCCCGCGCAGGCGCACGATACCGACCTCGCGATGCTCGAACCGTCCCTTTGGCCGTCGCGCTTCCTGTACGAAGAAACGGGACACGAGAACGGCAACACCCTGTTCGACTTACAAGCGATCGGCGATCCGTCGCTCAAGGGCGCCGTCGTGGGTCTGGGTCCAAGGTGGTGCGCGCGACAAATCGAGGCCGAGTACAGCGACGGCACGCGGATCACGATGAACGTCACGTTCGACAGGATCGACGGCTTCACGCTTCCGGCGAGCCTTACCGCCGACATCGACAAGCCGCGCCTCGCGCTCTCCGCCAGCGCGCAGTTCAAGGACTACTCGTTCGATCTCGGATCGGCTCGAGCGCCGACGCCGCAGCAAAGGTAGGGAAACCCAATGCAAGGAAAGGCAACGATCGCTGGACATCCCGTGCACCCGATGTTGGTTACGTTTCCGATCGGCTGCTTTCTCGCCGCCGTCGTAAGCGACATCATCTCCATATGGGCCGGCCCAGTCTTCTGGGCGGCGATGAGCACGTGGCTGCTACTCTTCGGAGTTCTCGGGGCGCTGCTCGCGGCATTCTTCGGACTGGTCGACTATCTGAGCGCGCCGATGACGGCCGCCGCGAAGAGCCTCGCCGCCTGGCACATGACGTTGAACGTCGCGATGATCGTGCTCTTTGGGCTGGCGTGCGCGGTTCGTTTTCTGGATCACACCTCGCCGGCGGGATACGGGCTGACGGGTCTCGGTATAGTCCTGCTCGCCGCCGCCGGTGTCCTCGGCGGCAGTGTGGCGCACGGTCACCTGGTCGGCTCGTCGGAGCGCGACATCGGATCGGAGCGCGAGGCCGCAGATCGCGCCTAGGCGTCAATACGCTTTCGGCGCGTAGACGTTAAAGGTTACGGCGCGCTGTTTCGCGTTGTTTACGAAGCGGTGCGGCACCTTCTCAGCGACGACAACGCTATCGCCGGCTGTCATGCTGAAGTTTCGCCCGTCCACCTCCGCGTCAATCGAACCTTCTACGACGAGGAGCACTTGTTCGCTCGCCGGATGCTCGTTAGCGTAGGGCCCACTTTCTTCGCCGGGTTCGAGCACCATCACCGCGGTCTGCAGCGCGGTTCCGTTCTCGAGCACCGAGAAGCCGCGCCGGACCGATTCAACATTGCGCATGGCGATGCTATACCCGAAGTGTACGGGCGGCTATCTCGAGATCGTGAATGAATTCGCGCATTCGATTTCTACGCGCATCGCTATCCGGTGCGCGAAGGACGACCGATGGATGGATCGTGGGCAGGACGGGCCGCGCGACCGCGTCGGAAACGATGATCCGCGAGCGGTTCGCAAGCAGTTTAAAGCCGGTCCCGAGCAAAGACTGCGCAGCGGTGGCTCCGAGCGCGACGATCAGCGCGGGCTTCACGGCGTCGATCTCGGCGTCCAACCAGGGCTTGCAGGCGCGTATTTCGATCGTCTTCGGCTTGCTGTGGATGCGTCGCTTTCCGCGCTGTACGAACTTGAAGTGCTTGACCGCGTTCGTCACGTACACGTCGCGCGGATCGATTCCCGCAGCCTCCATCGCGTCGTGGAGAACCCCGCCTGCCGGTCCCACGAACGGGTGTCCGGCCCGATCTTCGCTGTCGCCGGGCTGCTCGCCGACCAGCATCAGCGCCGCGCGCGCTTTCCCCTCGCCGAATACCGTCTGCGTGGCGTGCTTGTAAAGGTCGCAGCCGCGGCAGCGTGCCGCGGCTGCGCGCATGCTCGGCAGCGAGCGCCGCGGCGGCAGGTAAGCTGCCGCGGAGCGAGACGCAGCGGAGATGGGCACGATTAGGACTCGGCCCGCTGCGAGACGCCGGGCAGAACCGCCGCTATGTGCCTGCCCGACCCGGGGAGTACCTCGACATCGAGCTGGGCGCCGAGCCGCTGCACGAGCCAGAGCCCGCGCGCGTGCTCGTCGCCGTTTCCGTTGTCGATCAGGTGAAGGACTGCGCGGCGCGAGCGCCAGTCGAGCGCGATCTCGATCGGCCCCGCCGTATGCTGCGCGACGTTCGCGGCGAGCTCGCCGAAGATGAGCTCGGCCGCCTTGAGATCGCTGGCCGGAGCGGCGGCGGCCTCGACGTAAGCCACGAACTCGCGCCGCGCGACGCGGGCGGCGCGCCAGTCGTGTGAATCGAATGCCCAACGCTTCGATTCTACGAAATTGAGCGCCAGGACCGCGACGTCGTCGGGCGACTGCGCGCGCACGCAAAACCGCTCGATGAAGCGTGCCGGGCTGCCCACGAAGAGCACGGCGTCGCTGCTCAGCGCCTGATGCAGTATTTTTTCCCCGGCCAGCGGATCGCGGGTCGCTTCGATCAGGCCGTCGGTATAGAAGACCAAGAGGCTCGCGTCTACAAGAGGCTCGGTGACGGGAGCGGCATCCTCGCCGGCGGAACGCAAACCGATCGGCAAGCCTTCGGCCTTGAGCTCCTCGAGCGCGCCGTTGCGGCGGCGGACGATCGGATACGGATGGCCGGCATTTGCGTAGGTAATCGTTCGCTGGCCGGGATCGAGAATGGCCACGAACGCCGTTGCGACTGAGCCCGGAAATCGACGCAGCAAAATGCGTTCCGCCGCATCGAGAATGCGCACGGGATTGCGCTCGTACATCGCGATGACGTCGATGGCGTGGCGCAGCTTTCCCATGACGACCGATGCCTGCAGCCCGTGGCCGGTTACGTCGCCCACCGTGAACAGCACCCGCCGATTGTCGAGCTCAAAAGCATCGTACCAGTCGCCGCCGACGCGCACGTCCGAATCGGCTGGGCGGTAGACTGCGCTCAACGACGCGCCTTCGACGCCGGCAAGCTGAGTCGGTAGGGTTGCCTGCTGCAGCGTATGCGTCAGCCGGCGCTCGCGTGCGAAGCTTTCGGAGTGCTCGAGGGCCAGCGAGGCACGGCGCGCGATCTCTTCCAGCAACTCGAGGTCGTTGCGATCGTACTGATGCGCGCTCGCACAACAGATTATTGTTCCATAGACCATCTCTCCGGAAAAGAGCGGCGCCATCATCCAAGAGCGCGGCCGCAGCAACTCCGTTAACGGCCCGAGCTTTAGCGTGCGGCGTACGTCCGGCTCGGAGCTCATCAAAATCGACCTGCGCTCGGCGAGAGCAGCGACGATCTCGCGCTGGTTTTCATCGCGAAACGCGGATGCAGGGGTCCCGGACTCGGCGACGGCATGCAGGCGTCCCTCAACCAGCGATGCCGCGACGGCGTAGTCGGCGAAACCGCCCACGATGGACTCCACTACGTCGTGAAGCATCTTCGCAGAGTCGAGCGGCGTCGTGAAGAGGCGGGCGGTCACGCGGGCCAAGAATCTGAAGCGTTCGGTCATTTGCTGCTCGCGCTCGAACGTCTTGATGTTTTCGAGCGCCAGCGCGAGCTGACGGGCGACGACGCCCGCCACGTCGAGGTCGCGGGCCACGAAGCTCGACGGCCGCTCCGATTCGAGAAACGAGAGTGTCCCAACGCAGTCGGCTCCGATGAAGAGCGGCACCCCCATCATCGAGCGCGTGCCCCGTACGGCACCCGACAGCAAGAGTGCCGGCTGACGCGTGCGCAGCACCCCCGCGAGCGCGGCATGCAGCCCGTCCGGCTCCGTCGCGCCGCCGGTACGGCGGTCGGCTATGGCCTCGAGCTGGAGCGAGCCGTCCGGGTCGACCGCATGGACGGCGCAGAGATCGCAAAAGTGGTCGAGGGAGGCCTGGATCAGGCGGTTGACGATCGTGGCGCGATTGAGCGAGGACGACAGAACCGTCGACGCTTCAGAGATAAAACGCGTGGCCACGTCGGCGAAACGGTCGACCGCGGTGGCGCTGCCCGCCCAATACCGCACCTCGTCGCGCTCGTTGAGTACCGGAAAGGCCTGCAAGGCGAAGCTCCTGACCGCCGATCCGACCGGGCTGCGAACGTGGAAGACCGTGCTGAAGCGCTCGGCGCAGCGTACGCTTTTGCCCCATAGTTGCTCGATCTGCTGGAGCTCGGTCTCGTCGACGGCGCCCGCGACGGCGGGCAGGGCGGGCCGGCAGGGCGTGATTGAGCTGATGCGTCCCGACGCGTCGGCTTGCCACAACACGTCGGTCATCCGCGCCATGACCGCCGAAACCGAAGCGGCGGGCTGCTCCGCTATCTTCATCCGTTATTGGGAATAAGTACGCCGTCGCGGGTAGGATTCCGTCGGTGCGACGCTCTTTTGCATTACGGACGTGGAAGGGCCGGTTTGGTTGGAGCCGATCGGGGAACGATACTCCCTAAAGCGTCTCGCGTCCGCGAGACGAGCGCCGAGATAAGGAGACAACATGGCGGGACTGCTCTGGACCATAATTGTGATCTTGTTTGTTCTCTGGCTGATCGGGTTTTTGGTCCACATCGGCGGCGGGCTGATTCACATCATCCTGGTCGTCGCCGTCATCCTGATCGTCATCAATCTGCTTACCGGGCGAGGCGCACGTCTCTAGCGCCGCAAGGAGTAAGTTTTCATGGCTAGTCGCAAAAGAAAAAAGGGTACGTCGCGCAAGAAGAGTGGCTCGCGCAAGAAGAGCACCTCGCGCAAGAAGAGCACCTCGCGCAAGAAGAGCACCTCGCGCAAGAAGTCCACGCGCAAGTACGGCCCGAAGGCAGGCAAAAAAGTCAAGCGTGCGATGCACGAGATGAAGCATGGAGAACTCAAGTCGGGACGTTCCGGCAAGAAGGTCACGAGCCGCAAACAGGCGATAGCGATTGGTCTGAGCGAGGCACGCGCCGCAGGCGGCAAAGTCCCGCGGAAGCGCTCCTCGAAGAAGAAGTAACGAAAAGGGAGGCCCCTACGCCGGGGCCTCCAGTTCGGTCGCACTCGACAGCGGTCCGCGGTCGGTCGTCACGCAACCGCACGCGTGCAGTGCCTTGTCGACCAATACCTTCGACTGCTCGTCGTCGCCGCAAATTTGGACGTTCGATCCGGCCTGCGGCATGTTGATGAGCGCGCGCACGACGCGATGGCTGTCGAGCTTGCGTGCCATCTGCTCGGCGCCGCTGTGACCGGCGGTTCCGCGCTCGGCCTCGACGGCATCGATGATGACGGCGTCCGCACCCGACCCGACCGCCGTTACAGCGCGGTCGACCTGTTCGCGCGGCACCGCCAGCACCAGCAGATCGGATTTCATCGCCTGAGCGTAGGGGAGCTCGGCCTGCGCGCCGAGCGCGGCCGCGGCCCGGCCGGCGCGATCCTTCGCGATGGGGTCGCCGAACGTTACCTTGTGTCCGCCGCTGCTCAGGAGCCGGCCGATCGCCTGGGCGCGGTCATCGGAGCCAACGATACCTATAATCATGCTGGTTCCGTACCCAGCAACCTGGGCGCTGCCTGAGTTTAGCCCGGCCGCTTGAGGGAGGCGGGGCCCAGGTGCTATACTCTATGACCGTGCCCTGGGCCAGCCGCGGCGGTGGGAACCCTTACGTGACGACGTGAGACGCGATTCCCTGCGTAGGCGGCAGCCACGAGTGGGCGCAAGCGGAGTCCCTTCCTTTTGAATCTCATCGACGTCAACAACTTCGACGCCATGCGCATCGGCCTCGCGTCGCCGGAGCAAATTCGCGCCTGGTCCTTCGGTGAAGTCAAGAAGCCCGAGACGATCAACTATCGGACGCTCAAGCCCGAGCGCGACGGTCTGTTCTGCGAGAAGATCTTCGGCCCGACCAAAGACTGGGAGTGCCACTGCGGCAAGTACAAGCGCATTCGCTTCAAGGGCATGATCTGCGATCGCTGCGGCGTCGAGATCACACGTGCGAAGGTGCGGCGTGAGCGGATGGGACACATCGAGCTCGCGACGCCGGTCAGCCACATCTGGTATCTCAAGGGCGTGCCGAGCCGCATAGGCATCCTGCTCGACATGTCGCCACGACAGCTCGAGAAGGTCATCTATTTCGCGGCCTACGTCGTGATCGATCCGGGCGACACGACGCTGACGAAGCGCGAGGTCCTCTCCGAACAGAAATATCGCGAGGGGCGCGAGAAGTTCGGCAATCGGTTCAAGGCGGGCATGGGCGCGGAGGCGATCCGCGAGCTGCTGCGCGACCTCAATCTTCGCAGACTGCAAGAAGACCTGCGTAAAGAGTTCAAGGAGACCACAGGGCAGAAGCGGCTGAAGGCCATCAAACGGCTCGAGGTTGTCGAGGCTTTCCTTTCGAGCGGCAACCGTCCTGAGTGGATGGTGCTCGCGGCGGTACCCGTGATCGCGCCCGAGCTTCGCCCGATGGTGCAACTCGACGGCGGACGGTTCGCGACGTCCGATCTCAACGATCTCTATCGGCGCGTCATCAACCGCAACAACCGGCTGAAGCGGCTTCTGGAGCTCAACGCACCCGAGATCATTATCAAGAACGAGAAGCGCATGCTGCAGGAAGCAGTCGACGCGCTGATCGACAACGGGCGCCGCGGACGACCCGTAACGGGGCCGAACAATCGCCCCCTCAAGTCGCTGTCGGACATCTTAAAAGGAAAGCAGGGACGCTTCCGGCAGAACCTGCTCGGCAAGCGCGTGGACTACTCCGGGCGCTCGGTGATCGTGGTCGGTCCGACGCTCAAGCTCCACCAGTGCGGCTTGCCGAAAGAGATGGCGCTCGAGCTTTTCAAGCCGTTCGTGATGAAGAAGCTCGTCGATCGCGGGCTCGCGCACAACATCAAGAGCGCGAAGCGCATGGTCGAGCGCGTGCGTCCGGAAGTCTGGGACGTACTGGAAGAGGTGATCAAGGAGCACCCGGTGCTCCTCAACCGCGCCCCGACGCTCCATCGACTGGGCATCCAGGCCTTCGAGCCGGTGCTGGTCGAGGGCAAGGCCGTGCATTTGCATCCGCTCGTGTGCACGCCGTACAACGCAGACTTTGACGGCGACCAGATGGCCGTCCACCTGCCGCTCTCCGCGGGCGCACAGGCGGAGGCGCGGATCCTGATGCTCTCCTCGAACAACATTCTGCTCCCGGCGTACGGCAATCCGGTCTCGATTCCGACCCAAGACATGGTGCTCGGGCTCTACTACCTGACGTTCCAGCGCCAGGAGTACTCTGGGCCGGCGAAGGCCGCGATTCCCGACGACCCCGATCGCTTCGAGCGCCGGAAGAAGAAGAACGCGCCGGCGGCCGACGCGGCCGGAGCGATTCCGACGTTCTTCGACGGCAAGGAAGCCGTAATGGCTTACGAGACCAAGCAGATCGGCCTGCAAGAGTGGATCTACGTTCGCTGGAACGGCGAGTTGATCAAGACGACGGTCGGTCGCGTGATCTTCAACCTCGCCTTCCCCGAACATTGGAACCACGAGTTCGTCAATCGCATCATCGACAAGGGCGGCCTGCGAAAGATCATCACGGACTGCTACCGCACGTACGGCAACTCCGAGACGGCGCGGTTCTTGGACGCGATCAAGGACCTCGGCTTCCACTACGCCACGCTCTCGGGGACGACCGTGTCGATCAACGACGTCATCGTGCCAGCCAACAAGGACGAGATCGTCGGCAAGGCGCAGGACGAGGTCGACGAGCTGCATCGTCTCTACGAGCAAGGCTTCATCTCCCAGGATGAGCAGTACAACAAGACGATCGACGTCTGGTCGAAGGCCTCAGATGAGGTGACGACGGCGATGCAATCATCGCAGAATCCGCTCAATCCGGTGTTCATGATGGCGACGTCGGGCGCGCGCGGTTCGATCGCGCAGGTCAAGCAGCTCGGCGGCATGCGCGGCTTGATGTCGGATCCCTCGGGACGAATTCTCGAGATTCCGGTCAAGGCGTCGCTCAAAGAGGGGCTGACGGTTCTCGAGTACTTCATCTCCACGCACGGCGCGCGCAAGGGCCTCGCGGACACCGCGTTGCGTACTGCGGACTCCGGCTACCTGACGCGCCGCCTCGTCGACGTCGCGCAAGACGTGATCATTCGCGAAGAGGACTGTGGAACGACTAACGGCATCGTGGTGAGCGACATCCGGTCCGGAAAAGAGGTCATCGAGCCGCTCGTCGACCGCATCGTCGGGCGGCGTGCCGCCGAGGAGATCCGGTTGGATCCCAAGCGGCCGACGACCGCAATCGTCACGCGCAACGCCGAGATCGACGAAGACAAGGCCACGGCACTCCTCGACGCGGGTGTCTCCGAGGTCAAGATTCGATCGGTGCTGACGTGCCGCTCGAAGTACGGCGTCTGCTCGATGTGCTACGGACGCGACTTAGCCGCGGGAACCAAGGCGGACATCGGTACGGCCGTCGGCATCATCGCCGCGCAATCGATCGGCGAGCCGGGCACGCAGCTCACGCTGCGGACCTTCCACACCGGCGGCGTAGCGACCGAGGACATCATCACGGGTCTTCCGCGCGTCGAAGAAATCTTCGAGGCGCGCAAGCCCAAGGGTCAGGCAACGATCGCCGAGGTTGCGGGCACGATCAAGTTCGCCGACGAGAAGAACAGGCGCGTCGTGCACGTCGTTGATGCAAGCGGCGAGGAGCATGCATACGACATCTCGCCAGGCACGCACCTGATGGTGGCGGAAGGCCAGCATGTGGTGTCAGGCGAGCAGCTCAACGAAGGCTCGCTGAATCCGCACGACATCCTGCGCGTGAAGGGCGAGACGGCGCTGCAAAACTACCTCGTGCAAGAAGTGCAGAAGGTCTATCGCTCGCAGGGCGTCGACATCAACGACAAGCACATCGAGGTCATCGTGCGTTCGATGCTGCGCAAGGTGAAGATCGTCGAAGGCGGGGACACCACGCTGCTCCCCGGTCAGCTGATCGAGGCGGCGCAGTTCAACGAGGCCAACGAGCGGATGAAAGCCGCCGGCAAGGAGCTGGCGACCGCGAATCCGGTGCTGCTCGGCGTCACGAAGGCCTCGCTGGCGACGGAGTCGTTCCTCTCGGCGGCAAGCTTCCAGGAAACGACGCGAGTGCTCACCGACGCGGCGATCAAGGGCAAGTACGACCCGCTGCTCGGGCTCAAGGAGAACGTGATCATCGGCAAACTCATCCCCGCCGGGACGGGCATGTCGCGGTATCGCAACGTCGACATCGTGCCGCAGGGCCAGGACGTCGACGAGGACGGCCGGCCGCGCCACGAGTATGAGATGCCTTACGCAACGATGACGGCCGACGAGGCCGCGCTGGCCGAAGTGATGGGCGGCGGAAACGGCGACGGCATGAGCCGTCTCGTCAGTGCGTACGAGCGCAATCGCGAGCCGCTGACCGTGCACTACGAGGGCGAGTACGAGGATCACGCCAACCCGCACGCGTCGCCCAAGAAGACGCAATACGATCGGCTGAAGGGCATCAACCCCGAAGACCTGTAGCGCGCCCGTATTGTCGCAAAGGCGCCGCAGCAGCGGGGCCTTTTTCTTATATCCGCATCGACGTGATCGGTAAAGATCCTGAACCGCTCGTCTCCGCCAACAGGGAAAACGTGGGAGTAAGTCTGAGCGGGATAGAGGCAAACATAAATCGTGCCGTCCGGGTTTGGGAGCACGGCGACTTGTACTTGTAACGGGAAACGGGCTTGAAGTTGGACTCCGCCGTGGCAATGGCGTGGGCGGCTGAAACGAGGAACCGGGTATCATTGCGAATCGGGGTCAGGCGCGCAGCCGTAAAGTCTTGGCCATACGTCCAAAACTTCATCACGTTACCTCGCCCGCGTAGTTCGTCAAGGCGGACCGGCCTCCCGTGTGGTAAGAAGCTGGCGTGGAAGCGAAATCCGCCGGGGAATCCAAGGCGGCGCTGTTCATTAGCCGGGCCGGCGCCGATGCAGACTTCGCGGCAGTTCTCGGCGAGATTCTGGAGACCGACGCATGCACGCGGCGCTTACGCAAGGCGCGCGCGTCATCGCGCTGCTTTCGCACGGGTATCTCAGCGGTCTGGCCTACTGGCTTCCGTTCGAGGCGCTGAGGTGGGCGCGAGGGTGGCGCTGCTGTCTGCGGCGATCGTTATGGCATGCACGTGCATCGCTCGCGCTCAGCTCGCCGGCGACGTCAGCCCGACGAAGCCCAAGAACGTGTACGATGAGGCCACGAAGACGCCGGGACAAACGGATGTTGCCGAGCCGAAGAACTCGAAGGAGCGGCAGCGCATGCGGCGCGGGGAGCTGGAAGAAGAGCAGGACCAGCTCGAGGCTGCGGAGGCCCGTACGGACCAGGAGCGCGCCGCGGCGCAGCAGCGCGCCGCTAAGACGCGGGCGAGCTATCTCGGCTACTTCCAAACCGGCGATCCCGACAGCCTGCCGCGGCTCTACGAGACCGATCGCGTCAGCGTCCTCGGCTCCTTCAGCGCCGGGTTTGCGCCGTTCGTCTCATTCGAGAACGCCTTCCACGCGCCGCCGGGGTCGATCAATGCGGCGCTTCCGCCGGGTCCCGGCTGGGCCGAGGCATACCTCGAACCCGGCATCAGCGCCGCGTACCACCTCGCGCATCACGCATTTCTCTACGGAGGTTTTTCGTATCTGGAGAGCGGCACGCTGGGCACCGACTACTCCGGCACCCCGCCGGCGTGGTACGGCCTTCCCGAGCAGCTGTACGCGGGACTGCGCTTCACGCACCTCTTCCACGGCGACGTCACCCTCGATGCATCGTACGGGCAGCAGAACTATGTCAACGGCGGCGGTATGTTGCTCGCCAACGGCGCGACGAACGGCTTCTATCGAGGCGCCGCGTACCTAGGCCCACGCAGCGCGTGGCTGCAGGCGGGGCTGTTGAAGGCGACCGACGGAGACTTGAGCGCGCAGTTCTTCTACCTGCGCCCGAACGAGGCGCCGGCAGTGTTCGACAACACGCGGTTGACGGGGATCAACGTGGTCTGGAATCCACCCGGGCAGCTGCGCCTTGGAGCACAGTACATCTACTCGACGTCCGGCATCGTGACGAGAAATCAGATGTCGACGTACGAGCTGCGGGCCCGTTTCCATCCGCTTACGCACGATCCGTACTTCTGGATTCAAGCCGATTACGCGATTCAAGGGAAACCATTTCTGTCCGCCGACGGCTGGATGGTTCAGGCGGAATACAACTTTAGGAAGATGTTGTGGAGTCCGCTCGTCAACGTCGGCTTCTACAGCATGTCCGGTGCGAACCCGGCCAACGCCGTGACCTGGTCCGGGTTCGATCCGTTTTATTTCGGCGGGTCGGTGCCCGCGTGGCTGCCCGGATTCGCGCTGCAGACCGTTCTGGCCAATACCAACCTGCGCGACTTCGACACGTCGATCACGTTTTCGCCCTGGAAGCAGGACGCGCTGCAGGTCAACTATCTCGTCGCCGACGCGAGCCGGCTCAACGCCATCCTCATCACGCTTCCGCCGTCGACGCCGCCCACGCCGGGCGGCGGCCTTCCGAACTTCGGCTACGGGCAAGAGCTCGGCGCGAGCTACTCGCACAATCTGAGCTCCGCGCTGAGCGTCAATCCGTTTTATGCGTTCGTCCGGCCCGGCAGCGGCATCGCTGCGAACTACGCCGCCCACGGAGGCGTCGCGCGCAACTGGTCGTTTCTGGGACTCTCGTTCAACGCGACGTACGGGAGGTAGAATCAGATCGAAACTGAGCGCGGCTTCAGGAACGAAACGAGGAGTAACACCGCGACGTTGGCGATGAGCGCCAGGAAGCCCGCGTTGATCCCCCATGGCGAGACGCTGAGCACGGCGAGCGGGATTGCGACCGCCAGGCCCGTCGCGATGCCCGCTCCGACGGCTGCGGCGGTGGCGCGCTTCCAAACGAAGGCGGCGACGGCGCCGGGCGTAAACTGCGTGACGCCGTTGTAATAGAGCAGCAGCAGCTCGACGACCGTCTTTTGCGCGGTCAGCCAGATGCCGAGCGCGAGCAGCGCGACGACGATGACGAGGATGCGTGTCAGCATCGTGCGCGCCGCATCGCTCGTCGCGATGCCGAACGCATCGCCCGCCACGTTCTTCGTGATCATGCTCGCGCCGGCGAGCAGCAGCGCGGAGGCGGGGACGAGCGCCGCGAGCGCTCCGGCGCCCGCGATCAGGCCGAGCACCCACGCCGGATAGTAGTGCGCGACGACCAGCAGAAACGACTGATCGACCGCCGTGCCTTTGAGACCCGGGTGTATGAGCTCCGCCGCGAGGCCCGCGCAGATCATCAGGGCTAGAAACACCTGGTAGAGCGGCAGGAGCATGGCGTTGCGGCGCAGCGTGTCGCCGCTGCGGGCGCTGTAGATCGCGTTCCATGAGTGCGGTCCCATGTAAAAGCCGATCGCCGACAAGAGAACCGTGGAGACGTACCAAGCCGTCCCATGAAATGCGCTTCCCGACGGCAACACGAGCATGTGCGGATGCACTTGCGCCACGCGGTCCAGCATGGCCGACGGTGATCCGAAAAATCGCATCGGGATGGCGATGCCGGCGAACGCCACACTGCCGAGCACCAGGACGTCTTTGACGATGCTCGCCCAGGCGGTGCCGCGCAGGCCCGCCGTGAACACGAAGAGCGCCAGCACGATGAACGCGATGCAGACCGTCGCGGTCGCATCGTACGCGCCATATCCGGCGATATGCAAGAGAATCTGCAGGCCGCTCAGCTGAAGCGCGACGTATGGCACGACCATCGCGAACATCAGGATGGCGACGCCGACGCCGAGGACGCGGCTGGCGTAGCGCGTCTCGAAGAAGTCGGCTCCCGTGAGCAGGTTGTTGTCTTTGGCCACGCGCCAGACCGCGGGCGCGAGGAAATATCCGATGATGTAGGCGCATGCGCCATAGGCAATCGCATAAAACGCTGGAGCGCCCTGCGAATACGAGAGTCCGGCGATTCCGAGGAACGTGAACGTCGTGTAGATCTCGCCGGCCAGCAGAACCCAGAGAAAGATCGTTCCGAAGGAGCGGCCGCCGACGATATACTGCGCCGGGTCCATCTTGATGCGCCGGACCCCGAACAGCGCGAACGCGATCGTGCCGAAGACGACGATCCCGACGATCGTGAGGGCAGAAGTCGCGCCGCTCACCAGCGGCGCTCCAGGCGGCCCACGATCCACAGGAAGGCCGGCGTGAGCAGCGACCACGCCAGGATCCAGCTGAGAAGGAGAGGGAGGCCGAGGAATCTCGGCTCGACTCGATTGACGAGCGGCACGGCGATCGTCAGCGCAGCGATCGGTATCGCCACGAGAAAGGCGCGCAGCATCTGTGGGCGGTGTTACGCACGTCGCGGCGCATGCCTGCCGAAAGAGGGACCGGCGGCGCTGCGGCGCATCAGCCAAGCATGCAACAGCGCCGTTCTTACGTCGGCCCGATCGTCGTTATCGCGATCGTCGTCATCGTGTTCCTTTTCATCGGCGGCACGTACAACTCGCTCGTCTCTCTGGGACAGGCCGTCGACGCGCAGTGGGGTCAGGTGCAGAACGTCTATCAGCGTCGCGCCGACCTCATCCCGAACTTGGTCGCGACGGTAAAGGGCGCGGCCAACTTCGAGAAGAGTACCTACGAGGACGTGGCCAAAGCCCGCGCCAGCGTGGGGCAGATCTCGCCGCAAGCCGTGCAGAACGCCATAAACAATCCGCAGGACTTCACGAAGTACGCGGCCGCGCAGGACTCGCTGGGCGCCGCGCTGTCGCGTCTGCTCGCCGTCGTCGAGAATTACCCGCAGCTGAGAGCCACCGAGAACTTCCAGACGCTCCAGGCGCAGCTAGAAGGAACGGAAAACCGCATCGCATTCGAGCGCCGCAAGTATAACGACGTCGCGCGTGCATTCAATACGAAGCGCGACACGATCCCCACGGTGTTCATCGCTGGGCTTTTCGGCAGCCGCTTCAACGAGAAGCCGTATTTCCAGGCGCAGCCCGGCGCGGCTCAGGCGCCGGCGGTGAACTTCTCGCCGTGACGCGGAACGAGCGCTCTGCAATCGCCCGTGCCCTTGCCGAAGCGGAGGAGGGCACGAGCGGCCGCATCGGCGTGCGCGTCGTTCCAGATCGCGACGTTGACGCCTTCGAGCGCGCGAAACGCGAGTTTGCGCGGGTGGGCCTGCACCGGCACGCTCACGCGAACGCTGCGCTGATTTTAGTGGCGCCGCAGGCGCGGCGCTTCGCGATCATCGGCGATCGCGCGCTGCACGCAAGGGTGGGTGACGCGTTTTGGCGCGAAATCGTCGCACAGTCGGAACCCTATTTTGAGCGGGGCGAACTGCGCGACGGCATCATCCACGCGGTCGGCAGACTCGGCGAGGTGCTGCGGGCGCACTTTCCGGCGCCCGCGCAGGACGCGCCGTGAGACTGCACCCTGCGTTTCTCGTTTTGGCTGCGATAGCATTGGCGTGGCCGCTTTCGACGCGGGCTCAGGGTTTCAAGATTCCGCCGACGCCGGACCACTACGTGACCGACGATGCCGGCGTTCTTTCCAGTGACACTCGTTCGTCTGTCGAGAACCAGCTGCACGCCTACGAGACGGCGACCGGGCATCAGGTCGTCGTGTGGATCGGGCAGACGACCGGCGACGTTCCGCTCGAGACGTGGACCGGCGAGGCGGCCGGTCACTGGAAGATCGGGCGGCGCGGGCACGATGACGGCGCGGTGCTGTTTCTCTTCATGCAGGACCACAAAGTTCGCATCGAGGTGGGCTACGGGTTGGAGGGATCGTTGACCGACGCCGACTCGCACCGGATCATCAGCGACGTCATCGTTCCGCGAATGAAGGCCGGCGATCCAAACGCGGCCGTATCAAGCGGGGTCGCGGCGATGCTCACGACGATCACGCCGGGTTACAAGGGTGTGACGCCGCCACCGGAAGAATCGCCGAGCGCTGCCGGTACCGGCGTGGCGGGGTTCATTGCCATCGTGATCGGCCTGACGTTTCTTTTCTTGATTTGCATGACCGTCATCGCCGTGGTCCGCATGATCCGCTACGGCTATCTCATTTTGCGCGAGGGGCCGAAGGCGGCGAGCAAGGACATGAAGAGTTGGCCGGCCTGGGCCGGCGGGGCGTTCGTCGCCGGGTCGTCCGGTTTCGGCGGGGGAGGCGATTTCGGCGGCGGCTTTTCGGCTGGCGGAGGCGATTTCGGCGGCGGGGGCGCGTCGGGCAGCTGGTAATGCTCGCAGTGGTGTTGGCTGCATCGCTCTTGCGGTACGACGTGCTGATCTCGGCGGGCCATGAGGGGCGGCCCGCGAGCTGCGCCAGGTTTCCAAAACATCGCTGCAATCTCGGAGCGAGCGGCGAGCGCAACTGGACCCCGGTGGTCGCGGACGCGGCGACGGCTATTCTCCGGGATCACGGCGTGACGGTGGCGCGGCTTCCCGCGGATTTCGACGGGAAATACCGCGTGGATGCCGCGCTGTTCATTCACTTCGACGGCTCCGATCCGCCGTGCCGGAGCGGCGCGTCGATCGGCTACGCGCACGAGCGGGATGCTCGTGCCGCGGCGGAGTGGCGGAAGCTTTATGAATCAGAGTGGCCGTTTGCGTTCCAGCCCGATAACTTCACTGAGAACTTGAGTGAATATTACGCCTTCGAACAAGTTCAAGCGCGTGACGGCAGCCTCGTGATCGAGCTCGGTGAGATTACCTGTCCGGAGCAGCGAACGTGGCTCGCGTCGCGCCTGCATTGGGAGGGCGCGATGATCGCCTACTTCGCGAGCCGGCTCATCGGGAAAGGCGACATTCCGCAGCCCTAGAACGAGGTAGCGTGCGGGTTATCGAGATCGGCGGGCGTGCGGACGTCGGCGTTTTTGCACCGGTCGAGCGCCCGCGTCTGGTCGAACGCCTCTCTGCCTTGGCCGGCTACCCGATTACGTTGTTGATTGCGCCCGCCGGCTACGGAAAATCCGTCGTGCTGCGGCAGTACCTACGGAGTTTACGCGAGGCGCACGCTCGCTTCGCACTGCGTGGCGAGCACACGACGCTGCTCAGCTTCTTACGCGGCTTCGCGGAGGCACTGCGTGATTGTGCGCCGCATGCGATCAACGCCCTCGCCGGCGCATACGAGCGCATGACCCCATCTCCCAAACGCTGCGCCGACCTGGCGCGCTGGATGCAGGCGCACCTCGAGTCGTTCGACGGCGTCATCGCGATCGACGATTTGCACGTCGCCGACGCCGATCCCGACGTAGCGGGTTTCGTGTGCTGCTTGATCGAGCGCTCGAAAGGGTGCATCCGCTGGATCATCGCCTCACGCTCGACGAGGCATCTCCCGATCGGAACGTGGCTGGCCTATCGGGACGCCGAGCTCGCGATCGGCGAAGAAGAGTTGCGCTTTACCCTCGACGAGGCCCGGTCGGCCGCACGCGGTCTTGGACTGGCGAGGCGGGACGACGAGCTCGAGGACTTGCTCGCGCTCACCGAAGGCTGGCCGGCGGCGATGAGCTTCGCGTTGCGGACGTCGACGCGCTCGTCGGACCTGCGCAACGTCTCCGCGCTGACGCGCGAGATGATCTACCATTTCTTAGCGGAGCAAGTCTATAGCGGACTCGACGATGACGAGCGAGCCCTGCTCGAGGTGGCAATCGCGCTGCCGATCATCAACGTCGGTGTGCTCGAGCGAGCGGGGTTCGATCACGCGCTGCCTATCGTCGAAAGGCTTCGAGAGCGTACGGCCTTCATCTATGAGGAGTCGCCGGGCACCTATCAGTGTCACGATCTGCTCCGGGAATTCTTGCGGCGCCAGAACGCGCTTGCCGGAAAACAGGCGCAACAGGGGATCAACGGACGAGCCGCGCGAGCGCTAGAGGCAAGCGGCGACATCGAGCACGCCATCGCAGCATACGTCCTCGCTGCGCTGCCCGGCGACATCGTTCGTTTGCTCGAGCGCGACGGCTTCGACATGCTGGAACGCGCACGCGGTGACGTGGTGGCGCGGGCGATCGAATCGCTGGACGAGCATACGCGGCGCCAAAACCCGACGATCCTGGCGCTGCAAGGAGCTCTTCAGGCGACGGCCGGCAAATTTGCGCGCGCGGAATCGCTCTTACGCCGCGCCCTCGCCAAGGCGGGTAGCAACCGTGACCTATTTGCGATAACGAGCCTCCGTCTCGCATCCCTGGTGGCCAATCAGGGAGGCGAGATTACAGAACTGCTGCGCGAAGTCGGCGATGATCATGAGCAGGAGGCTGCCCGCCGGGCCGAGGCGCTGTCGCTAATGGCTGGCAAGGCCGCCGCAAGTGGTGACCTCGCTATAGCAAAAGCTGCACTTGCGAGGTTGGAACCTCTTCTCCTTGTGATTGATTCGGAGCTTGTTCGCGCGAAGGTCCTACACCATAGCGGCATAGCCTTCCACCACTTGGGAATTGCCGATCGAGCGTTTGAGGTGCTGACACTGTCAAGCGAAGTTGCCGCTGACCTGCATTTGTACAGCATCGAAAGTAGAGCAAATGCGGTGCTTTCGAATTTGGTGCTTCACGAGGAAGACGACGTTGAGCGGCAGCTTCGTTACGCTGAGATCGCCGCGGACGCTGCGACCAAAGCCGGCGACACGTTTGCACTTCAAACCGCGCTTCTTCAGATGCTCAGCGCTCAGATGCGACGAGGTAACATTGAAGCGAGCATCGCGATCGAACAGCGCTTAGCGGGAATAAAGAAGAACGATTTGGCTGATCGCTTTTTAGCGCTTTTCAGAGCGGTCAGGCTTGCTTGGGAGGGACGATTTGCTGAAGCGCATTACCTCGTGGCGCCATGTTGGTCGCAAATGGCTTTCAGCTTCGATAGAGTAGTATCGGGTAGCGAGTACGCGCTTTTTCTTGCCCTTGACGGAAAGCGTGATGAATCAGCAAAAATTGCACGGGAGATATTGACGCTTCTGAAATTCATCGAGCGTGACGGGCCGCTTCCGAATACGGTCGATGGCGATCGCGAAAGCGCTTTCGGCATTAGCGGAGGCAATCAACGGGCGAGCGATGCACGCGGATCGGATCTTGCGCAGCGTCAAGACGGGTAGTGACCCCGTGATAGCGCTCGTGGCCACGGCTGTTCATAACGTGTTATTGAGACTGAGGCATCGAAGTAACGTGGGCGAAAGACGCGTTAGAACTGGTATCGCGGACCTGAGTAGGCTGGGCTACGCGGACGTAGCACGGCTGCTGGGGGCGGTCGACGACGCGTTAAGCGCGCAATGCGGTCATGTTCAGCATACCCGGCTAACATCAGCAGAGGTCGAGGTGCTCACGTTATTAGACGAAGGACTCACCCCGAAGGAGATCGCCCTACGAAACGATCGCAGCGTCTATACGATCCGTGCCCACGTCGTGAACGCCGTCGCAAAGCTGGGCTGCCACGGAAAAGCTGATGCGATCCGACGAGCGCGCCAAGAGGGAATCATCCGATGCCATTAGCGACGGTCTAGTTAATTTTGACTAGGGCCCAACTTCAGTCTCCCCAGTATGCTTAGGTCCAGATAGCTTCGTGAGGGAGGATTTCTAGTATGCTAAGCCTAGCAGTGGCGCTGATTCTGGCTCTTTGCGTTACTCCGCCAGATCCGCTCTAAGCGCGCAAGACCTAGACCGGGTGGTCCCATTTGTGCGCCACCCAGTTGGCACTCGTCCATGCCAAGATGCCGGCATGGACGAGTACTTTATAGGGGCAGGGGCGCTCCTGACGGCCGGACCGAGCGGTTCCATCGCCGGGGCCGCGCTGCATGCCCAGACGGAAGCCGGGCTGGCGGCCAGCGTTAAGGCCGCTGTGATCGACTTTGAGGCGACTCGGCTGGGGGAGCTCTCGCATATCCTAATCGTGGCGGCCGGATGGAGCCGCCCTCGCTTCCGGGACGAGGTCGTCGCCCACCTCCTAACCAACCACGAATGCACGCTCGCCGACGTGATGGCGGTGCTGGCGGCGGCCGCCAGCACGCACGAAATCCATGTCTTCGCGCATTGGGTCCTGGACGACGAGACTTTGGAAGCGCTGGAGAAGCGGGGAATTCGCGTGCTGGCGCATCCCCTGGAGGCGATCGGCCAGGCCGCTCTAGTTTGCGGCCAGCGGGTGGGCCGGTGGCCAGTTCAGGCAGCTCCAAGGGTGGCAAAGCACGATGCAGCGTAGAAATGCTAATCATGCCCAATGCCCGCGTTGCGGTCATCGACGACGACCGTATGGTTCGGGAGATGTTGGAACTGGGGCTCTCCCGTGAAGGCTACGAGGTGCGGACGGCAACAGATGGCCTGGCTGCTCTCGAGCTCGTCAAAGTGTTCGATCCGGAGCTTATCGTGCTCGACATCATGATGCCGAAAATCGATGGGGTAACGCTGCTGCCGCGATTGCGGGAGATTACGCAAGCGCCAATCCTCATGTTGACCGCCAAGGGCGGGACCGAGGATAAGGTCCGTTCGCTGAGCTCCGGCGCCGATGACTACCTCGTCAAGCCGTTCGTCTTCGAAGAGCTGATCGCGCGCCTCCAGGCGAAGCTGCGGCGTCCGCAGCTAATCGAGGAAAACGTCCTGCGCTGGCGTGACATCTCGATCAATCCCGGCACGCGTGAAGCCTGGCGGGGCAAGGATCCGCTCGAGTTTACTCAGCGGGAGTTCGATCTTCTCGAGGTGTTCATGCGAGAGCCGCGTCGCGTCTTCAGCAAGGATCATTTGCTCGAGTTAGTTTGGGGACACGACTTTGAAGGTGGCCCGAACATCGTCGAGACCTACATTTCGTATCTCCGCGCGAAAATCGACCGTGCAGGCGAACCGGGCTCGTTCATTCGAACGGTCCGTGGAGTCGGCTACGGCCTCTCTCAATAGAGGGCCGCGTCCTTGAAGCTCGCAGCGCGTCTCTCCGCCCTCTACGCGGTGCTGCTCGGCGTGACGGTCGTGATCGTCATTGTAGCGTCGTCCATTGCGCTCGTCTTCGAGCTCTGGCGCTTTTCCGGCGACGTATTAATGGCCAAGCACGAAGAGGCACGCATCCTAGTCGATCAATACCGGCGCGAGGGCATGAGCCTCAAGCAAGCCGCGCCGGAAATCGTTAACGCGCTCGGCGGAATCGGCCTACGAGTGACCGTCTTCGACCGGAAGGGGCGTTATCTCGGCGGCGACAAGACGCTGCACCCCAAAGTGCTCCCTGCGGTGCTGGCGGCGGGCGGCATGCAACATTTTATCCCGCCGCTTGCCAAGGGGAAGCCGATCCCGCCCGACCCGACGCAGCTAGAACCGCTCTCTCTCACGTACGTTGAGGGCGGCTACGTCGGTTTTGCCCCTTCTTTCCCGCTGCTGCTCGTCTCGCTGATTCCATACTGGCGAATTGTCCTGACCATCGGCGCGGGAGCGATCTTGTTATCGTGGCTCGTGGGCCGGGTGTTCGCGCAGCAGTCGCTTCGGCCGATCAACGAGGTCAGCGACTCACTGCGAGCGCTGGCCGACGGCGACTACACGCAGCGCCGCTTCGTGATGGCCGGCGGCGATGAGGTCGCGTCGCTGACAGCGGCATTCAACGACGCCGTCGCAAGCGTCGCGACGGCGATCGAGCATCGCAAACACGCCGAGGAACGCATGCGTCAGTTTGCTGCCGACGCCTCGCACGAGCTGAGGACGCCGCTGACCGTGATCGGCGGCTACATCGACGTCCTGCGGCGTGGCGCGATCGAGGAACCGCGCATCGCGCGCCAGATCCTCGGCACGATGTCGCTCGAGAGGGAGCACATGCGCGGGCTGATCGATCGGTTGATGCGCCTCGCCCGCCTCGACTCCGAGGCCCCGCCACGCATCGAATCCGTCGACCTCGCCGAGCTCCTGCGCGGCCAATGCGAAGCAGCGCGCCGGCTCGACGACCGGCGCGTCATCGATTACAGCGTCGACGGCGTCGAGACGGTACAGGCGGATCGCGGGGAGCTGGCAGAAGCCGTTTGGAACGTCATCGAAAACGCGCTGAAGTATGCCCCCGATGCGGCGATTCATCTGCGGGCCACACGCAACAACGGTCACTCGATCATTCGCGTGAGCGACGAAGGCCCGGGAATGTCGGAGTCGGAGAGGGTGCACGCTTTCGAGCGCTTCTATCGCGGCGATCAACGTGGCGAAATCGCCGGCACGGGCCTCGGCCTCGCAATTGCAAAGCGCGCGGTCGAGCGCGTCGGCGGCGACATCGCGATCGACAGCGCGCCCGGCCACGGCACGGCCGTAACGATTACGATCTAACCTTTCACAGCGCGGTTCAAGGCTTGCAGCCGCGCCAATTCCGTATAATCGCGAAGATATGTTGCGGCGCTGCGTTGGGCTGACCGCGAGCCTGCTCGTGCTGTGCGCGGCCCTCACGCCGCTAGCGCGAGCGCAATCCGAGTCGGCGGAGATCGATATCGTCGTGGTCGACGCAACTACCAAGCAGCCGCTCGAATTGGCGCGCGTGCTGCTCGACGGGCCGGTCATCACCTCGGAGCTCACCGGCCACAACGGCAAGGTCACCTTCACGGACGTGCCCGACGGCATCTATCGCGCGCGCATCGTCAAGCGCGGTTACCAGAGCCTGACCTCGGCATCGTTCGAGGTGCTCGACGGACGCGTCGTGACCGTCAACTTCGCGCTGGCACTGGAGAACGGCGGACTGAAAGTCATCGGAGAAGTAACCGCCAAGGCGTCGGCCACGATCTCGAGCAACAGCATCGACCAAAACTCCGCGCAGCGGCGGCTGTCCACCGATTTGGCCGACGCGCTCAACAAGCTCTCCGGAGTGAGCGTCTCGACGTCGAGCGACGACAGCGACGCCACGCAGACGATTTCGCTGGAAGGACACGATCCGACGCAGACCCAGTTGACGCTGGACGGCATTCCGCTCAACGCGCCCGGCTCGGCCGGCAACCTCGCGGGATTTGCAACCGACCTGTTTCAGGGCGCATCCGTGCACATGGGTCCGACGCTGGGCGGGCTCGGCGGCTCGGTGAATTTCAGCACCCTCCAGCCAACGCTGAGCTGGCAGACGCAGCTCCAGGCGTCGGTCGGCAGTTACGGGCGCAATAGCTATTCGGTCGCGGAAACCGGCTCGATCGGAAAGCTCGGATTGGCCCTGCAGACCGTCAACCGCCTGTACCCGAGCCTCGTGGACGGGGATTTCTACGAGGATGCCAGCGGGCTGAGCTACTCGCACGACGGCGACAGCACGATCTCCGGCAACCTCATCAGCGCGCGCTACGAGTTCGGCGATTCCGATTTCCTGACGGGCATGTTCATGAATTCCAACCGTAGCACCAACGTCGTGTGCCTCCGCTATCCCGGCGATCCGGTCACGACGCTGCCCTGCGGATATGGCCCGAACAACACCGATACGACCAACCTCCAACTCTACTCGCTCAGCGATAACGCCCTGGTCGGAGCGACGCAGATCCAGAGCTCGCTCTTTTCCTTCGATTCCAGCGGCATCATGAACCAGCTGGCGCGCTACGTAAATGGGCTCCCGTCGCCGACCGGCTACTCCACGACGGCCAAGTCGAGTGGCTATATGGTAAATGCGACGCTCCCGGCGCAAGAGCGTCATACGATCTCGATCCAGGCGTATGGGACGTCCTCGCAGTTTGCGACCACGCCGCTCGTCCCGCAGGCGGAGCCGTTCTACAGCGGCTCGCAGTCCACTAACTACTCGGTGCTGCAAGCCACCGACACGATCCACTCCAACGATAAGCTGACGATGTCGGGCTCCGCCGGACTCAGCACCGCGACCGGCAACAGCGGCGTCTCCGAGCTCGCGAGCGTGGCCGCATCCTGGCGGCCGACGTCGCGCGACAGCTACAGCGCCTCGTTCGCACTCGGCGGCGCCGCGGCCACGCAAGGGCGCCTGCAGATTCTGAGCGATCCGGCATCGCTGCGCTTCGACTGCAACGGAAAAGTCGCATACGGCAACGCGCCGGGCCAACAGCCGCAGAACAGCCAGTCGACGTCGGCGCGTCTCACCTACACGCACCAGCTACACGGCGGCAACGTCTCGCTCACGCTGTACCGCCAGCAGCAAAACGGCGCGCTGCTGCCGGTGGACGTCAACGGCGTCATCCTCAATCAGCTCGGGCAGCTGCCGCCCGGCTATCTCGAGCAGGTCGCGGCCATCTACAACTCTCCGGCCGGATGCAATGCGCCGGCCGGCACCCCGTTTGCGGCGCAGCAACTGTATTTCACGACGCCGGTTGCCGGCGTGCAGCGGCTCTATCAGGGCGCGGAGCTCACCGGCTACTTCACGTTCGGCGATCTCGTCGTCCAGGGATACTACAACGTCACGGGTGCGCAGGCCGATTCGAATAGCTACCTCTTCGCGAATCCGTGGTCGATCACGATTTCGGGTCAGCAGCTTCCGAACGTTCCGCTCATCAAGTCCGGGCTGGTGCTCGACTACAAGCCGCCACGTTCGATCTTCGAGTGGCTGGCCGACATGCAGCACGTCGGCGCGAACAATCCTAACAACCTTCCACCGTACACGACGTTTGACGCAGGCGTGACCGCACAGCTGACGCGCGGGACGCTGACGCTCGCGGCGAGCAACATCACCAACACGTATGCGGGCGTCTTCGCCACCCCCGCCAATGCCGTGCCGTTCACGACCGCGGGCGGAATCGTGATTCCCAACATCGCTCGGCCGCTCGTGCCGCGCACGATCTCGGTGACGTATTCGGCGAAGCTCGGCCAGGGCGTAACGTCGCAGACCGCCACCGCGTTCCGCGCGCGCAGCACGGGTGGCGGTGGCGGGGCGGGCACTCCCGGCGAGCCTGGTCCGCCGGGTGCTCCGGGTGGCCCGGGCGGCGGAGGCCGCGGACTGCAGTCGCTGTTCTCGCCGTTACCCCAGACGCCGCCGGCCGATCCGTTCGCCGTGGTCGCAAACCCTGCAACGTGCAGCGCGGACGGGGCCGCCAAGGCGCGTAAGTTAGCCGCCGAGCTCAAGGCATTTGCGGCGCAAGTGGAAGGCGCCCGCACGGACGCCGGCTATCCCGCGACGATGCCGGCGCCCGCACTGACGGACGCGACGATCACCTACCACGGCCTCGGCATGACGTACGCGCTCGCGATTACGCCGAAGGGCAGCGGGATGCTGCGTAGCGTCGCAAGTTGTCTGTCGCTGCACATCGCGCGTACCGATGACGTGACCCAGCGCAAACTCTTTGCGCCGTCGAGTCCGCTGTTCTTCGTGCCGCAGCTGAACTTCATGCCCGCCGTCGGGCTGTACGTCGTGGCGCGGCAGCCGCGTTCGGGTCAAGAGATGTTCCGCGTCTACAAGCTTCCCACGACGCCGCCGAAGGATCCGTTCCAACTGCGCACGTCGCAATCGTGTACCGGCGACGTGAAGAATCTCGCGACGCAGTCGTTACTCGAGCTACGGAACCATTTCACGAATGCGGCCGCAACCCCGAGCTGGACGATCACGGCGCACGCCGCCAAGGGCGGCACCTGGTACGAGCTCGATCCCGGCGATCCGACCGTCCTGCCGGCGCTCGTCGTCTGCGGGCGCATCGCCGCGACGACGAGCGATGAACTCGGCGCGCGCGGCCTCGACGGCAAGGCCGTCCCCGAGCTCAACTACGCGCCGAGTCTCGGTCTCTATCTCATCCGCCCGAACAATCGGCCTACTCCTTAGATCGCGGCGTGAAGGCGACGCCGCCCGCCGTGCCGCCGCTGAGGCCGTCGGTGAAGCTGTATTGATAGGTGACGCTGGTCGGCGTGTACTTGTAGATGTCGACGCGCCCGCGCTGATAGACCGCGGTCGCGAACGTCGTGCCGTCCCGGTTCAAGTGCCCCGTCATCGTCTGCAGTTTGAGCTTGAACGGACCGCCGATGAGCTTACACTGCGGATTGCACCCCGAGTAGACGTAGAGGTCGCTGCCGTATCCCGACCAGCTGATCGAGAGGATGTTGCCCTGCGTGTCGATGTCGAGGCCGCCATACGCCTTGTTCTTATAACCGCCCGTCAGCACTCCCGTGCCTCCGCAGTGCTTGAAGAAGGTCAAGGTTGAGACGAACTGGGAGTTGACCGCCGACGCCCAGCAATCGCCGTTGTTGGCCATCGCGACGCCGGCAACTTCGACCATGTTGTTGCTCGTGAGGTTCCTCGTGCAGCCGTGGGCGATCGTGCAGACCGAGATGCTGCCGTTGCCGCTGTTGTCGAAGATGTTCGCAATTACGATCCTTCCGGTAGCCGCGTCGTTGCTCGCCGCGTCCACCGGCTGACCGAACCGGTCCTTGACCGAGCCGAGCTTCCTCCCGCACATGCGCGGTCCGCGGAAGACGGTGACCGAGCTCGTGAAGCTGTCGGGGACCATTAGGTCGCCGCGGGCGTCCACGGCAACCCTGTCGGCGAAGCTAACTCCGTTGACCTTGCAATACGGCCTCGGATGACCGTTCTTGCTGCGATAGCCGAGGATCTTCGCATTCGACGGGCTCGTTTGCAGATCGACGTAGATGCCCATCGGCGCTACCCTTGGTGGAGATTGTTGCGCCGGCGTTTCGGCCTGAGGTGCCGCGGGGTTCGGTGGCGATCCACCGTAAGAGCAACCCGACACTATCGGAGCGGCGCCGATCAGCGCGATCGCGAGACGGTAGGAGAACAAAAACGTCATCCGCCTCGCTTCGGCTGCGACCGCGCGGTTTCATCGTGCCCGCGCCGAGTGGGACCGCGCTTCGCGAGGCCGAACAGCAGCGCGTGCAATCGATCGACCCATTGAGTTCACCGCGCGTCCTGATCGTCGGGGCCGGGCCAACGGGCCTCGTGCTGGCACTGAACCTGGCGCGGCGCGGCGTGCCTTTCCGGATCGTCGCCGATGCCGGCGGCCCGGGCGAGGAATCGCGCGCGATGGTCGTGCAGGCCCGCACGCTGGAGTTCTACCGCCAGCTAGGGTTCGCGGAGGCGCTGATCGCCGAAGGCATCGTCGTGCCGGATCTGCATTTGCGCGAGGCGGCCGGCGGCGGCCGCTTGCACGAGATGGTCAGGCTGAACTTCACGGACTTGGGCTACGGCATCAGCCCGTATCCGTTCGCGCTCACATACCCGCAAGACGACCACGAGCGCTTCCTCATCAAGCAGCTGGCCGCCGCCGGCATCGAGGTCGAGTGGAACACCAGGCTGACCTCCTTCGATAGCGGCGCTTCGAGCCGCGCTCAGGATGACAAGGGAAGCGTGGCCGTCACTTTGGTGGGTCCGCGGGGAAACGAACAAGTCGAGGTCGAGTACCTGTGCGGCTGCGACGGCGCGCACTCGGCCGTGCGCGAGACGCTGGGACTCGGCTTCGCGGGCAAGACCTACGACCAGCTCTTCTTCGTGTGCGACGCGAAGGTCGACGCGCCGTTCGATCACGATCTGTACGTGACGCTCGGTGAATACGCCTTGATGTTGATGTTCGCCGTGCGCTCGACCGGCATGCGGCGACTGATCGGCCTGGCTCCGAGCGGGCGCTCGGAGAGCGACGCCGCGACGTTCGAGAGCATTCGCGGATATGTCGAGCCGCTCTTGGGCGCGCACGTGACCGACGTGAACTCGTTTGCGATCTACCGCGTGCATCACCGGGTCGCGGAGCGATTCCGCTGCGGACGCGTCTTCATCCTCGGCGACGCGGCGCACATCCACAGCCCGGCCGGCGGACAAGGCATGAACACCGGCATCGGCGACGCGACGAACCTCGGATGGAAACTGGCGGACGTGGTGACCGGCCGCGGCTCGGAGCGCGTCCTCGACTCGTTCGAAGAGGAACGCATCGGCTTCGCGCGCGCCTTGGTGGCGACGACGGACCGCGCGTTCACGGCGATCGTTGCGCCTGGGACACGCGGCGCGCTGACGCGGCGCGTCCTCGCGCCGCTGCTTTTGGCCGCGAGTACACGACTTGCGTCGGTGCGGCATCTGTTCTTCCGCGTCGTCTCGCAGACGCAGATCCGCTACCCCGATTCGACCCTGAGCGAGGGCAAGGCGGGCGGGATTCGCGGCGGCGATCGGCTGCCGTGGGTTGCGGACCTCGACAACTTCGCGCCTCTGCGGTCGCTGGGTTGGCAAGTGCACGTGTACGGCGACGCGGGACCGCACATCACGGCGGCCGCGGAACGGAGCGGCGTCAAAGTACACGCGTTCGCTTGGGGCGCCGGTGCGCGCAACGCTGGGCTGGCGCGAAACGCGGCGTATCTGGTGCGGCCCGACGGCTACGTCGCGCTCGCGCTGCCCGACGACGACGGCGCGCGCCTCGAGTCGTACGCGAATCGGATCGGGTTGGTCAGCGTTCCGGCGAGCGGCCCTGCGTCCTAGCGCGGTCGACCATCTCGCGCATGCGCGGATGCTCGCCGCGGATCCTCGCCACCCAGGGCTCGAAGCGCGGCACGCCCTGGCCGGTGCGGAACAGAAAGTACCACACGTTCATGTCTCCCATCAGCGCGAAGCGCCGCTTGAAATCCTTCGCGAGCGCCGCGTATGAGTCGAACGAGCACAGATAGTTCGTGAAGCCGCCGTGCTCGCGATCGGCCTCCAGCAGCGCGCCCGCATTGCGGATCGTCGCGCGTATCTTGCTCGGCATGCGCAAGATGCCGAATGTCGCGATGACGCGCTCGACGTCGACGTCGTCGTACGCGGCCACCGTCGCGGGATCGAATCCCGCGAACGCCACGCGGTAAGCGTCCCAATGCCGGGCGATCTGTTTCCAGCTGACGCCGGCTTGGAAAACGGCCCGCGTCATCACCTCGAAATAGTCGGCCAACGAGCGGGGCTCGATCACGTCCGGAATCGTCTCGGCCACGCCGACGGGCTTCGCCCTTCCCACTCGGAGTCCGGTGCTGGGGGCGGCAGGGACGGCCAGGGCTGAGGTCGCAGAACGCCGGACACAAATGCTGCTCTGGTCCCCCGGTAGGATTCTCGGAGATTTCGGGTGCGAAGTCCGCACGGTAGGCAGAGTCTAAGGAGTTTCTGGTTTCGTGTACGTCGATGAAATGCTCAACTGTGTGGACTGCGGACGCCAATTTGTCTTCAGTTCGGGCGAACAGCGGTTCTACGAGCAAAAGGGCTTCCAGAACAAGCCGAACCGCTGCCCGGACTGCCGCCAGGCGCGCAAGCAGATGCGCTCTAGCGGCGGGGCCGGCGACCGCACGGGACGCCCGCGCGAGATGTTCACGGCCACGTGCAGCCAGTGTGGCGGCGTTGCCGAGGTTCCGTTCAACCCGCGCGGCGACAAGCCGGTCTATTGCCGGGATTGCTTCGCCTCGCGGCCCTCGTATCACTGAACCAGCGCACATCCGCAAGCCCTAAGCCCTCGTACGACGCCGTCATCATCGGCGCCGGCCACAACGGCCTGGCGTGTGCCGCGCTGTTGGCGCGCGCGGGCCTCAGCGTTGCGGTGTTCGAGCGGCGCGCCGCGATCGGCGGCGCCGCGATCAGCGAGACGGACGTCTGGCCGGGGTACACGGTCTCGACCGCGTCGTACGTCTGCAGCCTGCTCGATCCGTGGCTGGTCGACGAGCTCGATCTGCGCTCGCACGGGTTGTCGTGCTATCGCAAGGATCCGTATGCGTTCACGCCGCTGCTCGACGGGCGCTCCCTGCTGCTCGGGACCGATCGCGAGCGCAACGCCCGCGAGATCGCCGCGTTCGATCCACGCGACGTCGCCGGATTCGAGGCGTACGTCGAACGCACCGGTCGGCTAGGGAGGGCGCTCTTCGATTCGTTTTCGGACGACGATCCGCGGTTCGACCGATTCGATCCCGACACGCAGCGGATCTTACACGGCTCCGCGGCGGAGCTGGTCGAAGGCTACGTGTCGACGCCCGTGCTGCAGGCGGAGCTGGTCAACGACGGCCTGATCGGAACCTATCTCGGCCCGCGCGATTCGGGAACGGCGTACGTACTCGCGCATCATCTCGCGGGCCGCGTGCTCGGCGTCCAAGGCGCGTGGGCCTTCGTGCGCGGCGGCATGGGATCCGTTTCACACGCGCTCGCCTCCGCCGCGATCGCGCACGGCGCCGACGTGTTCCCGGACGCGACCGTCGCGCGAATCGTCACAAACGGCGCCGGAGTCGCCTGCGGAATCGAGACCGCCGCTGGTAGAGTGCGTGCGGGCGCCGTCGTGTCGAACGCGCATCCGCGCACGACCTTCCGGGATCTGCTCGACGCGAGCGTCGTCGGCCGTCCGCTGCTCGACAAGCTCGAGGCGTGGCGGAGCGTGGGGCCCTCGCTCAAGCTGAATCTCGCGCTCGGCGAGCTTCCGAACTTCACGTGCCGCCCGGGAAGCGATCCGCGGCCGCACCATCACGCGACGATCCACGTCGCGCCGTCGATCGACTATCTGCAGAAGGCTTACGACGACGCGCGCCGGCACGGCGCTAGCGGGGAGCCGCTGATCGAGTGTTTCTTGCAGACGCCGACGGATCCGTCGCTGGCTCCGGCCGGCAAACACATCCTCTCGATCTTCGCGCAGTATTTTCCGTACGATCGAAGCGACGGATGGTCGGAGAAGAAGCGCGAGGCGGCCGCTGAGACGATCGTCGCGATCCTGGCGCGTTACGCGCCGAACCTGCCGGGCGCGATCGAGCACCGCCAGGTGCTGGCACCGCCCGATCTTGAATCGCGCTTCGGGCTCGTCGGTGGCCACATCTTTCACGGCGAGCTGCTGCCGGGACAGATCTACGAGGAGCGCTTCGCGACGCGCACTCCGGTGCGCAACCTGTATCTGTGCGGCTCGGGCGCGCATCCGGGCGGCTGCGTCAGCGGATTCCCGGGAAAACGCGCGGCCCGCGCTATCCTGCGCGATAGGCTGGCGAGCGCCGGGTCAGAAAGAGTCGCGTCGGCTCCGCAAAAGCGCCAACCTCAATGATCGCCGCTCTGATCCTGGCGCAGGCGCTGCCCGCGCCGCCGCCGACCGCGCCGCCCTATCCGTCGGTCTTCGTCCCGCGCGGAGTCGTGATTCCCGTGACGGTAACGAAAGACGTTCGGGTCGGCGCATTCGGAACGAACGTGCAACAGCGAACGGTTCGTTTCGCCGTGACGCAGGACGTCGTCGTCGACGGTTACGTCATCGCGAAGGCCGGCGACTTAGTCGAAGGGCACTACACGAACCAGCAAAACGTGACGCACAGGACGTTCGAGACGACCACCTCCCAAGAGGTGACGCTCGACCTCGACGACGCGATCAATTTTTGCGGCGACACGCTTCACCTGAACTTCGAGCGGACATTCGTCGGCGGCGTGCGCAGCGGCTTTCTCTCGTTCGGCGTTCACGCGCATGACGCGGTGTTCGACAAGGGCCTCGTGCTCGCGGCGCAGACCGACCGTGGCCACAAGAGCATATGCGCACAGCCGGCCGGCGCACCGGCGCAGCCGTTGCCGAAGGACATGGTCCAGCCCGACGACACGCCGAGTCCCAGCAACACTCCGTTCACAAACGGCTGGTAAGCTCGTGAGATGCAGATCACTTGGAAACCGGTGCGCGACGGCGCCGACGCGCCGCGCGCGAAGCTTCCCGACAGCGTCTTCGCCTTCCCAAAGGAACGTAAAGAGCCGCTAACCGATGCGGCGCACGTGCGCAGCGCCATCGCGCGCTTCGGCGAGGTGCGCGGCGTCGGCGAGGCCGAGCGCGCTCAGGCCTTCGCGAACATCAAGGCCGCCGCCGGCTATTTCGGCGTCACGCTGAAGGCGACGAGCTGGCACGATCTCGTCGGGTGAGGGGACTGCCTCCGAGGAGAATCAGGACGACCGAAGCTATCACCGCCGCGCCGCCGGCGACGATGTTCCACGTCACGGGTTCGCGCAGGATCAACGCTCCGAGGATCACCGCGACGACGGGGTTCACGTAGCCGTACGTCGCGACCGTCGTTGTCGGAAGAGTGCGTACGGCATAGGCGTACGCGCTGTAGCCGAGCATCGCGCCGGCGGTGATCAGCCAGGCCATTCCCCAGAGCGACGGACCGGAGATTGCCGCTATCCTGAGATGCGATCCCTCGCCGAGCAGCAAGCCCACGACGATGGAGATGGCGCCGCCGATCGTCATCTCGAGCGAGGCCGTGATCGCGCGGTGCTCGCTGCCCCGCGCGTAGATCGACCCCGCGGCCCAGAAAATCGATGCGACCAGAATGATGCCGGCGAACAGCAGGTCGGCGTGACCGGCGCCTTTGCCCACGAGTAGCGCGATACCGGCGGTGCCGAGCAGCACGCCGCCGACCGCCGGTGCCGCGGGCGCCTTGCGTGCGAGCATCGCATCGAGCAGCAGCATCCAGATCGGCGTACTCGCGAGCAGGAGCGCGGATGTGCCGGATTCGACGCGCGTCTCTGCGACGCACAACAGGCCGTTGCCCACAACGATCAGCGACACCGCGACGATCGCGATGCGGAGCAACTCCGCACGGCTCGGAAGCGCCGGCTTCTCCTTGGCCGCCAGCCATTGCAGTCCGAACAACAGCGCGCCGGCGATCAGGAATCGCGTGCCCGTCATGAGGTAGGGCGGAAGCGTCGTGACCGCCACGCGAATGCCCAGATATGTCGAGCCCCAGACGAGGTACACGATCGCGAGCGAGATCCAGGCCAACGCGGTGCGGTGCGTCACCCGCCAATGGACCGGAAAATGGCGTGGCGAGTTGCGCGGCCGGGGCGGCTCTCAGTAACCTTTACGCGACGCGACGGTAAAATACGGCATGAATAAGAAATTTCTAGCGCTGGCGCTTGCGCTCAGCGTAATTCCCATCGCGGCGGTGGCCGACGACGACAACGCGCCGCCTCAGCTCACCCCCGCGCAGCGGCAGGCCATCCATCAGACGTTCGAACGGTTTGCCAGCCAAGAAGAGCAGCTCCACCTGCAGATGCGGGGCCAGATTCTGAGCTCGCTCACGCCGGTGCATCTGCGCGCCGTCGGAGCGACCATCGGCGACCTCGCGATCGCGCCTAATCCCGATCCCGCGGCCGCGGCGAAGCGGATCGACATGATCCTCTCCCCCGGCGAGCGGCAACGCGTCCTCGCATCGCTTTCGTCTTTCTTCCAGCAGAGCCGGCAGCTCCACGATCAGATGCGCAACGAGCTCAACAGCGAGCTGCCTGCCGGTGCCCATCCGCCTTCGATGGACCGCGACAAAGAGCACGCGATGACGAACATGCGGCTCGACGCCGGCACGGTGCTGCTGGCGGCGCTCTCGGTTCATCCGCACATGATGGGAATGGGCGAGCACGGCGGATTCATGATGCACATGGAGGGTGAACCGATTCGCTGAACGCCCGAACGAGGCGCTCGATGCCCGCGCGGTCCTGCGCGTCGAAGCGCGCGAGCATCGGGCTGTCGCAATCGAAGACGCCCCACAGGCGCTCGGCGTGCAGGAGCGGCACCACGATTTCCGATCGCGACGCCGTGTCGCACACGATGTGATCGGCGAACGCTCCGACGTCGTCGACGACGACCGTCGCGCGCTTCGTCGCCGCCGTGCCGCAGACGCCTCGTCCGGCGGGCAGCCGCGTGCAGGCCGGACGGCCGGCGAAGGGTCCCAGCACGAGCTCGCCGGAGGGCGCCGCGAGATAGAAGCCCGCCCAGTTGACGGCGGGAAGTTCGTGGTAGACGAGCGCGGCAAAGTTGCCGGCGTTGGCGACGAAATCGCTCTCGCCCGCGAGCAGCTCGCGGACCTCGCGTTCGAGCAGTGCGTAGTCCGGCCGACTCTTCATGGCGCGTACGGACCGCGGCTATATATCGGTGACGCCGCACCGTCTACGGTGACCGCGTACCACGGATCGGCGGTGCGTTTATGCAGTAGATCGAAGCGCTCGCCATCGCGGCGAATGTGTGAGACGGTCACGGTATAGCGTAGCGGTTTGCCGGCGGTCAGGCGCGGCGCATCTGCGGCGCGAACGAGATACGCGCCCCGGCCGCCCGGGGCGTTGAACAGCGTCGCCGTGCCGTCCGGATCGACGACGACCGAACTCGCCTGATCGACGCCGAGCGCGTAGACGGCGCTCGCGTTCGGGAGCAGCCGATCCCACAAGATGCGCGCCAGGAATGCGACCGTGCGGCCGAAGCGATCTCGCGCGACGAAGTGCGTATCGGTGATCGTATCGGCGAGCGCCGGCCATCCGAAGAGCCCGCTCGTGAAGCTGATGCGCCGCTCGAGCGGGTTCGCGACGGCGTCGCTCGTGTGCGTGTTGACGTTGAGCCGATCGCCGGCCACGCTGTCGTATACGACCGCGCCCTGGATGGCCAGACCCGCGCTGCCGCCGCCGACGACTCCGCCGCGCGCGTAGAGGCGGCGAATCGCCGCAACGAGCGCGCTGCCTTTCCACGCGACGTAATGCGCCTGGTCGCCGCCCGCGAAGTAGACCGCGTCGGCGCCATCGACGAATGGCGCGACGGCGTCGACCGCGTCGCGCGGCGCGCACGGCGGAATGAGGATAGTCTGCACCGATGCGAAGTTACCGTCGCGATAGAGGGGCCGATCGTAGATGTCGCGATCCGAGGCGCGGAGCACGACGACGTTCCCGCCCCGCGCCGTCGCGTCGCCGATAAGGCGCCGGTGCATCCAGCGCAGCGACGCGCTCGGCGCATCGAGCGCGCCGCTGCCGTCGAGCAGCAGGCCCGGCCCGTGCAGCCGTGCCGTTGTGACGTAACTCCCGTAACGCGGAAAAACCGTCACGGAGCAGGTCAGGGATGCGCCCAAAAGAACGCTCAGTATCATGCGCACTGTTACGTCGATCCTCGCGGTTTTCATCCTCGCCGCGTGCGGGAGCGCGAACGTGCCGAGCGCGATGCAGCCGCCGGGTGCGAGCGGCGCCGCGCGCGTTTCGCCCGCGATTCCGATTGTCGGTGGCTGTCAGATCTTTCCATCCAACAATCCGTGGAATACGGACATCTCGCAGTATCCGCTCGATCCGCGGTCAGACGCGTACATCAAGGCGCTGCCCGGAAACCTGCACCCGGATTTCGGACAGGATCCGCACTATGGCATCCCGTTCAACATCGTTTCCAGCACCCAGAAGCGGGTGCCGGTCAAGTTCATATACGGCTCGCAGAGCAACCCCGGGCCCTATCCGATTCCGGAGAACGTGCAGATCGAGGGCGGCAAACACTCGACCGGCGATCGCCACGTGCTCATCTTGCAGCGGGTGAAGTGCAAGCTCTACGAGATGTGGGCGGCGTATCCGATCCACGACGGCAAGCGCTGGCGCGCCGGCTCGGGCGCGATCTTCCGCCTCAATACGAACAAACTGCGCCCCGACGGCTGGACATCGGCCGACGCTGCCGGGCTCCCGATCCTGCCCGCGCTGGTCAAGTGTGCCGAGGTGCAGGCCGGCACGATCGAGCACGCCTTGCGCGTTACGTTCAGCCAGACGCAAGAAGGTTACATCCACCCGGCGACCCATTACGCGAGCGACAGCCGCGCCAAGACGCTGCCGCCAATGGGACTGCGCATCCGCATGAAAGCGTCGTACGACATCTCGCACATCACCGGTCAGGCGCACGTCGTCGCCGTGGCGATGAAGACGTACGGCATGTTCGTCGCGGATAACGGCTCGAACTGGTATTTCCAGGGCGAGGGCGGCCGCGCGTCGAGCTGCTGGAACGACAACGACCTCAATCAGCTCAAGAACGTGCCCAACACGGCCTTCGAGGTCGTGAAGACCGGAAGGATCATTCGAAAGTAGGCTCGCTGCACATAGCGCGGTCGCATGAAAAGGTGCGAATTAGTATGAACGGAGCGGGAAAGCGCAGGAAATCCTTAGCCATCTGGGTCATTAACGTGCCTTAAGATCAATCTTGGCATTCCCCCGTACCCCGGCCGAATGTGTGTTGCAGGTAACCGCGCTTCGGTTTGCATATATGACGCTCTGAAGCACCCCCACCAAGTGAACTTCGACGGAGCAATCGTTGATGAACCAGATCACCGAAGGCGACGGCTTGCATTCGAACTCCTGGTTGAAACGCAGCGCTGCCAAGCTAGCTCTGGGCGTCGGCCTCCTGGGGTTCGCGGCCGTCTGCGCACTCGCATTTCAAGTTTTCGCCAGATATCAATACATCGTCGATAACGGAGTCGTGTGGCGCGTCGATCGAATCACGCAGCAGGCATGCCGCGTGATTCAAAGCCGCGTAAATTGCGCGATGCCGGCGCACAGCACGAGCACGAGCATCAGCGTGAGCCCGAGCATAAGTACGAGCTCGAGCTCGCGCATTTTTGTGGTAAAGAAGAAGACGTAAAGCCACGCCCATCTTTGTTGTGATTCGAGATCGCGGCGCGGGCTGGGATTGGTCGCATCCGATGCGACGGCAGGCGGAATGGGAAGCGCACGCGCAGTTCATGGACGCACTCGCCGATGCCGAATTCATTTTGGCCGGCGGCCCGCTCGGCGGCGAGGACGACGCGCGGCGCGTACTTCACGTCGTCAGTGCGCGCGATAAAGCTGCGGTTGAAGCAAAGCTGGCGGAAGATCCGTGGACGGCGATGGGGTTGCTCGAAACGGCCAGCATCGAGCCGTGGAACGTGTTGTTGGGATCCGTTAGGACGTCATAAGGACCGCGCGTCGAGCGACAAGAGGGATGCAGGAACGCCTGCTCGCTTGGATTCAACTTGGTCGCTATGCCGGCGTGGCTGCGATGGTGCTTGGCGGGCCGCTTTCGGTGCTGCCCGTTGCCCGTTTGCGCTCTGATCTACGGCGCCGTCTATCGGTATCAGCAGGCGTATTCTCGGAGCTGGTCGGCCTAGCGCCGCGCTTTCGCCGATCCGTGAGATACACGCTTACCACCGGCGTTCTCACGGCGGCTGTCTACTACGTAGTGATTGCTTCGGTCGAAGGTGCCGCAGCGCGGCCCGCGTACGCTGCTGCACGCGGCGGCGCTTCGGAGTCGGGGAACGAAATATTCGGTTGGATGCCGGGCGCCCTTCGCTGGCTCGCGTTCATCCCGGCGGCGTTCGTGTTGTCGCTACTTGCCGGTTACGCGATCGGCCTTCCGTTATCGCTGCTTCCCATAAACACTCAGCAGCTCGTGCCGCTCGTTACCACGACGGTTTTCACGGCGGCCTTTATCGGTGTCGCGGAAGCAGTCGCGCCGCGCGATCAGAAGATCGTAGCCCTGACTGCCTGCCTTGCCGGGCTCGCCATCGCGAGCGCGGCGGTATTCCGCCGCGACAAATAGAAAGGATCGCCCCGTACGCGAGCGATCCTTGCCCCGTTTCCCAAGCGTGCGGAACAGGAGCATTTTCGCACTTCGAAACGCGAACGACGCTCCCCCTGATACGTTTGTACCATTTTCAAGCCTCCAGCCCTAGCGCGCGATGGCTATGCTTTGTAAAATGAAAACGCTCCAGCGTGCGCCCGTAGCTCAAACTGGATAGAGCAGGGGACTCCTAAGCCCAAGGTTGCCAGTTCGATTCTGGCCGGGCGCACCAAGCTTCCCGTAGACGTTATAAAAAGATGCAGAGACGAAGATGGTAAGACGTGTCGCGCGCCTGTGTGCGTCAACTCTAACGCCACGGGAGGGTACGGAGGAACGAGCGTACTGTCGTACCCCAGGGGCAGGGTGGTGGGGAGCCTTGCGCGTGCTCGAGCTGCCGGCCGGCGGCAGCGCCCTTTCTCCGATTTCCGTTAGCTAGCGCATCGACCGCCGGAGGCACGGGGCAACTGGACGGGGCAATCCTGGATCCAGGGCGCCACCTTATCGTGCCGTGCCGCCCGAGCGGCTCGATGCCGACCTTGGGTACTGGAAGCATCCCGCCGGAGGCTCGCCCACCAAGGCCATCAGGAGGTAGCTCGGCCCGGGCACGCTGGCCGGCATTACCGTCAGCCTGTGAAGCCTGGCCGCTTGCTCCCCTGGCCATGGCGCGCCGGTTGCACGCTAGCTCGCGGGTATGCTAGCATGAGTCTCTGGAACGGACCGGCGGTCCGTTTTATTCATGTTGTGGTAGACTACTGATGGCAAAGAAAGAGACGCGTGTAATGGTGGTCATGGCCTGCACGGTGTGCAAGCGCCGCAACTACAACACGCAAAAGAATAAATCGAAGACGACCGATCGGCTGGAGCTCAAGAAATACTGCCGCTTCTGCCGCTCGCACAACCCGCATCGAGAGACCAGATAGGGCGGTAGCTCAATTGGTAGAGTCCTGGTCTCCAAAACCAGTTGTTGCAGGTTCGAGTCCTGTCCGCCCTGCCAGTCTTCGGAAGTGAAACTTTGGTGAACGAACAGCAGAAGAAAACGGCTCAGACCCTCGCAGGCGGCGATTTCATTCGCGGCGTGATCGCGGAGCTGCGTCGCGTCACCTGGCCGACGCGCGACGAGTGGATCTCCGCCACGATCCTGACCATCGCGCTGGTCGTCGGCATCGGCCTCTTCACGTTCGTCCTCGACCAGCTGTTCGGCTGGCTCTTCACCGTGATCCGTCCAACGACGGGATAGTCAGACCCATGTACGACATCGAACGCCAAGACATCGAGGCCGCGGAGCCCGCGGCCAACGAGCCGATCATCGACGACACCCAGATGGGCGACATCGCAGGCGTGACCGAGGAACCCTCGGCCGAAGCCGAGCTCGTCGACACCGAGCTCGAGTCTGAGGAAGCACCGGCCAAGCCCAAGGACAACCGCAGCTGGTTCGTCGTGCATACCTATTCCGGCTATGAGAACAAGGTCAAGGCCAACCTCGAACGGCGCATCCACTCGATGGGCATGCAGGACAAGATCTTCCGCGTGCTCGTCCCCATGGAGGACGAGGTCGAGTTCAAAGACGGCAAGCGCAAGATCACGCCCAAGAAGGTCTTCCCCGGTTACGTCTTGGTCGAGATGATCATGGACGACCAGTCCTGGTACGTCGTGCGCAACACGCAGGGCGTGACCGGCTTCGTCGGCAGCCCGGGGCCGGGTGAGAAGCCGGTTCCGCTGCAGGACAAAGAGGTCAAGACGATCCTGAAGCAGATGGGCATCGAGGCCCCCAAGCTCAAGATCGACTTCAAGAAGGGCGACCGCGTCAAGGTCACCTCGGGTCCATTCTTCGATTTCACCGGCGTCGTCGACGAGATCGCGCCGGAAAAGGAACGCCTGCGGGCGCTGATCTCGATCTTCGGCCGCGAGACGCCGGTCGAGCTGGAGTTCTTCCAGGTAGAAAAAGTCTAAGTTACCTCTGGGTCGCCCTTTGTGCTTCGACTCCGCTCAGCATGACAAGTCAGGGTGACACGTGGAGCAAAATCCGAGTGGAGGAGAACCGTCGAAAGCGGTTCGTAAGGAGAGATAAGTGGCTAAGAAGGTTGTAGGCAAGATCGGCCTACAGATTCCGGCCGGCAAGGCAACGCCCGCGCCGCCGATCGGTCCGGCACTCGGACCCTACTCGCTCAACATCATGGACTTCTGCAAGCAGTACAACGAGCGTACCGCCTCGCAGGCGGGCATGATCATTCCGGTCGAGATCACGGTCTTCGAGGACCGTACGTTTACGTTCATCACGAAGACGCCGCCGGCGTCGTTCCTCATCAAACAGGCCTTGAAGATCGAGTCGGGCAGCAAGGAGCCCAACCGCAACAAGGTCGGGAAGCTCACGCAGAGCCAGCTAGAGGAGATCGCCAAGGTGAAGATGCCCGACATCAACGCCAACGACGTCGACGCGGCGAAGAAGATCGTCGCGGGCACGGCTCGCTCGATGGGCGTCGAGGTGGAGGGATAGCATGCCGCAGCACCACGGAAAACGCTTCAAGACGGTCGCGGAGAGCTTCGACGGCAAGCGCCTCTTCTCGACCCCCGAGGCGATCGCTATCGTAAAGCGCAACGCGAACGCAAAGTTCAACGAGACGGTCGAGGCGCACGTCCGGCTGGGCGTGGATCCGAAGAAGAGCGATCAGAACGTGCGCGGCACCGTCTTGCTACCGCACGGCACGGGGCGCACGGTGCGGGTCGTCGCGTTCGCCAAGGGCGACAACGCAAAAGCTGCGCAGGAGGCCGGCGCCGATATCGTCGGCGATCAGGATCTAATCGATCGCGTGAAGGGCGGCTTCATGGAGTTCGACGTGGCGGTCGCCACGCCGGACATGATGGCGCAGGTCGGGAAGGAGCTGGGACGCATCCTCGCTCAGAAGATGCCGAACCCGAAGGCCGGCACCGTAACGCCGAACATCGGCGCGGCGATCCGCGACATCAAGGCCGGCAAGGTCGAGTTCCGCCTCGACAAGACGGCCATCATCCACACGATTATCGGAAAGGCGAGCTTCGACGAAGCGCATCTGGTCGAGAACATCACGACTCTGCTCGACGCGATCGTCCGCGCGAAGCCATCCGCAGCGAAGGGCACTTACCTGCGCAGCGTCACGCTTGCGAGCACGATGGGCCCCGGCGTGAAAGTCGATCCCAATCGGGTGAAGGCGACCGCCTAGGCCCACCCTTCGACAGGCTCAGGGCGACATAGCGCGCAGCTTCGCCTCGAGTTCGACGATGCGAGCGCGCGACTTGTCGGCGTCGATGTGATCGTATGCCGCCGCCGCGCTGGCCGCGATCGCTTCGAGCAGCCGGCGCTCGTCGGCCGTCAGCGGCAACCCGTTGCTGCGCGCACCGTAGAGGACGAAACCGAAGACCGCGCCGCGCATGACTAGCGGCACGACCAGCGACGGTGCCTTCTCGCCGCCGGGTAGGATCGTCTCCGCGCGTGGGCGTCCGTCCAGCACGATCGTCCCGAGCTGCGCGCGCAGCTCGACGATCAGCGGATTCTCGGCGTCGATAGTCTCCGCTTCGCGACTGTTCCATCCACGATCGGCGGTGCGCTCGAACGCGCCGCCCGCGTTGCTCGCGAGGAACAGTGCCGACGAGCTCAGCCCGAGAATGCGCACTGGCTCGTCCACGAGGAAGTCGATCAGCGTCTTCTCGGACGACGTGTTCGCGAGCGCCCGCGACGCGGTGCGCAGCGCTTCCTCGGCGCGACGCTGATCGCGTAAGAAGAACGTGTTGAGGAAGTCCTCAACACGCCCATGTATTGCGTTGAACGAGAAGCCGATGAGGAGGGCCGCGAACAGGCTAAGGTAGATCGCAGGGCGCGTGCTCTCGAAGAGCTGTTCCGCCCACCACTCGAGGATGCCGAAGAGCAGCAGCAGTACGGCCGTGATCGATCCGTAGATCGCCGCGCGGCCGATGACGAAGCGGAAGTCGATCACGCGCTCGGAGAGGAAGCCGTAGACGACGAAGGCGCAGCCGACGAGGCCGAACCACGGCCCTAGCGCATCGGTCCAGTGTTCCAAATTGAGCAGCACGGCAGACGCGTTTCCAAAGACCGTATAAAGCACGTTTGCGACCGCCCAGGTGAGATCGAGGATCGGCGAGAGGGCGATGCCCGCGATTACCCACGAGACGCGCCGGCGCTCGAGCCCCGTTGCGCCCGACGCGATGTACGCGAGTCCACAGAGGACGACGACGAGAAGCAGCACGTCGGACAGGCTCATGAACAGCTGCGTCGGGCCGGGGATGCCGTATCGCTGGAATACCATCCAGACGATCGGGTCGAGCCAGACCAAAAACACCACGAGCGATAGCACCAGGGCGGGACCGAAGAACCACGGCCAGGTGCGGCTCGGGCGACCGTAGAGCCGTTGCGCGAAAATCAAGACCATCAGCTGGGCCAGTGGGTAGACGACTTGGATTGCCATGTCGCTCGCCACGCTGATGGGCCAGCTCGCCAAGTCGAGCGCCGTCTGATTGGTCTTCAGGAGCACGAGCATCGTGTAGAAGTAGAAGGCGAGCGTAATCGGGCGCGGTCGCAACAAGAACAGTGCGCTCGCGAGTGCCAGCGACAGGAAGAAACTCAACGGGATTCCGACGTCGCGGGTCAGCTTCGCCCTCGGCGAATTGTCAAAGCCGCCGGCGGTGAGGCGCTCCGGGTAGAAGCGGCCATCGCGCAATGCCCGAACGCTCATGTGCGCATTCGCCGGAGCGCCGCGCAGCAGCGCGAAGCGTTGCGGCGGCGTCAGGCTCTGCAGGTCGATGCGGTCGCCGGTCTGTAACTCGCCGGCATTCCGCGTGCCCGCCTCGACCGCGATTTGGTTGGTGTTGCCTAGAAAGATGATCGGGTAGTAGCCGATATGCGTGGCGTTGTTCTCGACGACAACGAACACGAGCACCATCAGCACCGTGCCTATCGCGACGACCGCCAGCGAGAGCCGGTCGCATGCGAAATCGATGGCGGACTTCAGAGGCCCGCTACGCGAACGTGACGTTTCCCGTGCGAATGCTATAGATTCCACCGACTACCTGTACGTCGCCGCGCTCAGCCGCGTCGGCGATGATGCGCGAGCGGGCCGGCATGGCCTTTACCGCGAGTTCGACGTTCTCGGCGACGGCGCTTGCGTGCCAATCGCTCGCGCCGCTGCGCGTCGCCAGGACCGCCGGAACCAGCGCGTTGACGAGCTCTTGGATGTATCCCGGCTGCTCGACGCCGTCCCGAACGTACTTCAGAGCGGCTCCGACGGCGCCGCATCCCTCGTGCCCGAGCACCACGATGAGCGTTGACTTCAGCGCCTCGACTGCGAACTCGATCGAGCCGAGCCCGTGCGAGTTCAGGAAATTTCCCGCGACGCGAACGACGAACAGGTTTCCCGGCTGCTGATCGAAGACCGTCTCGACCGGAACGCGCGAATCGGAGCATCCCAGCACGACGCCGAACGGGCTCTGGCCGTCCGCCAGAGCCGCGAAGCGCGCGCCGAAGCCTTCCCAGCGCGGCGTGCCGCCCACGAACCGCGCGTTGCCGGCCTTGAGCCGCTCGAGCGCGTCCGCCGGTTTCAGTTCCGCCATGCGGACGCTTTCTTGTCAAAAGCCTTGCCTTCCCGGCCGCCCGTGTGGTAGTCTAACCGACGGCTCCAGAGACCGTAGCCGGCCGCAAGGCCTTAATTCATGGCTACCGAGGATGCGCCAGGAGATTCCGCTTCGCCGGTCGGCGATGCAGATCGAGATGGGCGCCCTCGCGAGGGGCGCTTTTTGATTTCGCAACACGTCTACCAGAAGTGAAAGCAGCACGCATGCCGACCGCTCGAAAAGAAGCCGCCATCGCAGAGCTCAGCGAGAAACTCGCCGCGTCGAAGAACTTGTTCCTCACGGACTACGCCGGGCTGAGCGTGGCCGATATCACCAAGCTTCGCGGCGAGCTTCGCAAGGGCGGCGACACGTACGCGGTCGTGAAGAACACGCTCTTTCGCATTGCGGCCGGCGATCTGGCCGGGCAGCTCGAGGCGTTTCTCGTCGGCCCGACCGGAATCGTCTTCGCGGGAGCCGATCCCGTGGCGCCGGCCAAGGCACTCAAAACGTTCAGCGATACGGTCAAGAAGGTCGCGGTCAAGGCCGCCTACATCGACGGAAAGGTCGTCGATGCAGCGCAGGTCGACACGCTCGCAAAGATACCGCCGAAGCTGCAGCTGATCGCCAGCCTCGTCGGAACGCTCGCCAATCCGATTCGCGGGCTCGTCACCGTGCTTTCCGGGAATCAGAGCGGCCTCGTGCGCGTCCTCGACGCCATTCGCGAACAAAAAGCCAGCGCAGCACCCAACGCTTAGAAGGAAAACGGACACACCATGGCAGTTGCCGAACTAATCGAACAAATCGACAAGCTCACCGTTCTCGAGCTCGCGGATCTCGTCAAGCAGCTCGAGGAAAAATACGGCGTCTCCGCCGCCGCACCGGTCGCGATGATGGCCGCCGCTCCGGGCGCCGCCGCGGCGCCGGCCGCCGAGAAGACCGAATTCGACGTCGTTACTCTCGGAGATCGGACCCGAGAAGATCAAGGTCATCAAGGCGGTCCGCGAGCTCACCAGCCTCGGGCTCACCGAGGCCAAGGCCTTCGTCGAGAGCGCGCCCAAGGCGGTCAAGGAAGGCGTAAATAAAGACGAGGCCGAGCAGGTGAAAAAGAAGCTCGAGGAAGCCGGCGCCAAAGTGGAGATCAAGTAACGCAGTCCGGCACGAGCGGACCGGCGTGGCTCCAACTGCTCCCGCTGGTCGTCGTGGTCGCGGTCCTAGCGATACGCTTGATCCGCCCGCAGCGCATCAGCGTGACGCGAATGTGGATCACGCCGATCCTTCTCTGCGTGCTCACGGCGTGGGCGATCTACGCCAACGAGCTCCTCAACCCGGCTCCGCCGGTGGAGATCGCGCTCGGCTTGATCGTGGGCGCCGCAGCGGGAATCCCATTCGGCGTCCTGCGCGGCATGCATACCGACGTGCGCCCGACCGATCGGCGCGGGGTCATGTATCTCGGCTCGTCCTGGATCACCGTGGCGATCTTCGCCGGCGCGTTCGTCCTGCGCTACGGCGTCCGCACGCTGATGCCGCATCGCGGCAGCCTCGCCGCGACGATCGGCGACGCGCTCCTCGCCTTCGCGATCGCGTTTATCGCGACGAGCTATCTCGTTATCTTTAGAAAGTACGAGAGGCTCATCGCGGCCGGCAGCTAGGCCGACGCTGCCAGCCCGCACCCGAGCAGGTCGTCAATCGCCCTGCGCGTTCGTTTCCGTAAATCGTCGCAGCAGCCGGAGATCGCATACTCCAATCCGTCGGCCTCCGCCTGGACGATCGTCACGATTGGCTTGCCGTGGTGCAGCTTGCAATCGACCGTTCGCATGATTTCGGACGCGATCCCCTCGGCAATCATCCTACTGATGCGTTCGGGGCTCATGCCCTCGGCGGGTTGGTTCATGCACGAGTCATACCCCAAATCCGGAGCGGAGCTGCGCCGGCGTGACGCCCAGCGCTTGGCGCATGCTGCGCGCCATGTGGCTCTGATTCGCAAAGCCGGCCTGCAACGCGACGTCGGCGAGCGGCGCGGCGCCGCCCTGAAGCAGTTCCGCGGCGTACTCGACTCGCCGGCGGATCACGTACCGGTGAACGGGCACGCCGACACTCTGCTTGAACAGCGCCTTGAAGTGCGAGGGGCTGACGCCGGCGAGCTTCGCGAGCTCCGCTAGCGACAGATCGCTCGCGATGTTCGCCCGAATGAAGTCGAGCACGCGCGCGAGGCGCCGTTGCGGTAGCCTTGCGTCGCCGTTCATCGTCGCGGTGCGAGAGTAGCCGCGCAGCAAATGCGACGCCAACGCGATCCCGAGGCTGTCGCCATACAGCCGGCCAAGCGGCTCGGCGGCTTCGAGTTCGGCCTTGACGGCCCAACCGATGTGCTCGATGCGCGGGTCGCGGACGTGGAGCTGCGGAGCGATGGCTACGCGGTCCGGATCGACGCCCATTGCTTCGGCCGTCGAGAATATCAGCGCGGGGCTAAGATACATCGAGAGCTTGATCGTGGCGGATTCGGTCTCCCATATGCGAGGCACGCCCGGCGGAACGATCTTGAGGTCGCCCGGCACCTGAAGGCGCCGCAGCGTTTCGCCATGGCAGCGACTCGTGACGAGCACCGGCCGCCCGATTTGCATGCTGACGTTGTGGCGTACGAACTGCTGCTCGGAGAAGCCGGCGGACGCTTCGTATAGGAAGGCGTCGAAGCCGTCCCAATGACGCTCCGCGCTGCCTTTCCGCACGCGGAAGACCATCTCGCGATCCTCGTGCCGCCGCCACGCGCGCTCTTCCCACATGTCGAATTAAGCTTAACGCGACAGCCGCATCCGTTGTGACCGATTGTACCGCAAACCGTCCGAACGTGACAGACGGCGCGCGCGCTAGCCGCTAGGCTGGACGTAAATACCCGTCGAGGTTGGAGGTTTGCGTGAGAGATCGTTTTGCGTTCTGCATCGTCGCCGTGCTCGTCGCCGGCGGCTGCTCGTCATCGAATCCCGGGAATTCAGGCGCCGTTCCGAATCGCGCGCTGTCCCCGAGTACTAGCGCCGGCTACACCGTCACCGTCTTGCCTTCGCTCGGCGGAACGAACAGCGCCGCCAATTCGATCAACGGGCGCGGCTGGCCGATGGGGACGTCGTTCCTTTCCGGCAACACGATCATGCACGCCGCGCTGTGGCGCGACGGCAACGTGACGGACCTCGGCACGCTGGGCGGCCCGAACAGCGCCGTCGAGTGGCCGGTCGAGAACGACCACGGATACGTCTCGGGTATATCGGAGACCTCACACAAGGATCCACTCGGCGAGAGCACGAGCTGGAGCTGTCACGCGTTTCTGCCCGACAACGGCAGCTCGGGCGACACGTGCCTCGCGTTCGTGTGGCACGCCGGGCACATGCACAAGCTGCGGACGCTGGGTGGGAACAACGGATATGGCGCGGGCATGAACGAGGACGAGATCGTCGGCTGGGCAGAGACGAAGAAACACGACCCGACGTGCAAGGCGCCGCAGGTGCTGCAGTTCCTCCCTGCCGTTTGGAACGCGGTAACGCGCAAGGTGCGCGCGCTTCCAACGCTGACGCTGCACGGCAGGACGGAGCCGGACGGCGCCGCGACGGCGGTCAACGAGTCGGGCGACGTCGTGGGCATCTCGGGCATCTGCGATCAGGCCGTGGGGCGTTTCACGGCGCGTCACGCCGTGCTGTGGAAGAACGACAAGCCGATCGAGCTCCAGACGATCGGCGGAACGTCATGGAACACGCCCACGGCGATCAACGACTCAGATCAAATCGTCGGATTCCTGAATAGGGATCTCAGGGACCGCACTGGCAATCCGAACTTCATCTCGGTGATCTGGACCGATCCATCGTCGCCGCCGACCAAGATCGGCACGCTGCCCGGCGATAAGCTGAGCGAGCCAACGTCCATTAACAACGAGGGCGTGGTGCTCGGCGTTTCCTTCCCGAGCTCGCACGTCTACCTTTGGCAGAACGGTACGCTGACCGATCTAACGAAGCTGGTTCTGCAGTCCTATCCGCAGCTCGAGCTCGTCAGCGTCGGTGGGATCAACGATCGCGGCGAGATCGCCGGCCAGGCGTGCCAACTCGTGAGCGGCCAGTGCCCGGCAACGGGCGCGACGTTCGTCACGTTCCTAGCGGTGCCGAACGAGTAGCGCGCGAAGCGGTCGGGGTGCATTGCGCTATCGTCGAGCTTCGGCAATACACTCTGCATCCCGGCCGGCGCGACGAGCTGATCGAGCTCTTCGAACGGGAGTTCCTGGAGACCCAAGAGGCTGCCGGGATGACCTTGATCGGGCAGTTTCGCATGCGGGGTAGGGACGATCGCTTCGTTTGGCTGCGCGGCTTTGAGGACATGCAGTCCCGCGCCGCATCATTGACGGCCTTCTACGATGGGCCGGTCTGGGCGGCGCACCGCGCCGAGGCCAACGCGACGATGATCGATTCGGACAACGTCTTATTGCTGCGGCATGCCGGCGCGGATTTGGGGTTTTCGGTGTCTGGGCCATTGCCGATCGGTTCAGAAGCGCCGTCCGGCAGGGCGTACGTTGCCGGAGTGCATTCGCTGCTAGAGACGCCGCGAGAAGCAGATCTCGCGCGAGCCAAGGCAGCCATCGTGCCGGTAGTCAGCACCCGCGGGGGCTCGGTCCTCGCGTGGTACGTAAGCGAGCGGAGTCCAAACTCATTCCCGCGGCTGCCGGTTCGCGAAGGCGAAAACGTAGTGTTTTGGTTCGCGGTGTTCCCGGACGCAGCGCACGCTGATGCGTGCTTAGCGGCGATTCCGCCGGCGGAATTGGAGCGTACGGTAACGCTTAGATTGATACCGACGCGCCGCTCTCGCCTGCGCTAAGGATACGCGCTAGCCGGATAGCAACAGGGAGACAACCGGAGGCTTTATGTCGCGATGGCCGTGGACTATTCGAAGCACTTCCACTGGAGACCGAGCAACGCGGTAGAACACCACGTAAGGCAAAACCACAGCGGAACGCACGTTCGCGTCGAGCTCAGTGCGTCGTCATCCGGATTCGGGGACTGCGGCAGCGTGCGGGCCAGGGTGCCTTTGATTCGATCGATCAACTTATCGGCTGTCGCGAGGCCAGAGTTTTCGACGCAAGTTAGCCAGATCTGGACGAGGTCGCGCCGGGCAAGCTTCTGATAGGGCGGCCTCATCGTCGCGTAGCTTTGGACGCTTGCCGCCTGCGCTTGTGCGCCAGCAGAAGCCTGCCACGCCGTTTGACGTCCGCCATGGCTGCGTCCTCGGGCAGTAGGTCGCCGGCATCGGCGCCCGCGATCGCTTGCTGGACCGCGTTTCGTAGCCAGTCGAGCTTTTCGGCCTCTTCGCGCATGAGGGCGCGCACCCCGTCGCGTGCGACCTCGCCGGCATGCGCGTACTCACCCGATGCGACTTTTGCGTCGATGTAGGCCTCGAGCTTCTCGGGTAACGAAACGTTCTTGGTGCCCATGCTGCCGAGTCTAGCAGCCTTGGCGTTTTTTGCCAACGGAGGGTTCGCCGTCGGCAGCAGCTTTAGTGCACCAAGTACGCGACTAGGAGCAACGCGACGATGTTGAGCACCTTGATCATCGGGTTGATCGCGGGGCCGGCGGTGTCTTTGTAGGGATCGCCCACGGTATCGCCGGTGACGGCGGCCTGATGCGCGGTCGAACCCTTGCCACCGTAGTTTCCGTCTTCGATGTATTTTTTGGCGTTGTCCCACGCGCCGCCGCCCGACGTAAACGAGATGGCCACGAAGAACCCGGTGACGATCGAGCCGACGAGAATGCCGCCCATCATCTGCGCGCCAGTGTCGCCCGAGAGTACGTGAAAATACGACAAAAGAACGACCAGGACGGGAACGCCGACCGGAATCAGCGCGGGAACGATCATCTCGCGCAGCGCCGAGCGTGTGACGATGTCGACCGTGGTCCCGTAATCCGGGCGCGCGGTGCCTTCCATGATGCCGGGGATCTCGCGAAACTGGCGGCGCACTTCCTCGACCACCGCACCGCCGGCGCGCCCGACCGCCTCCATCGAGAGCGAGGCGAAGAGATACGGCAGCAGACCGCCAATAAAGAGACCCGTCAGCACGAACGGGTTGCCGATCGCGAAGAGATCGCGCACCGCCGCGACGCACGTCGCCTCGGCGGTGGGACACTTGTGGTTGGTCAACTGCTGTAGGAACGACGCGAACAGAACGAGGGCGGCCAGCGCCGCCGATCCGATCGCGTAGCCCTTGGTGACGGCCTTCGTCGTGTTGCCCACGGCATCCAGCGGGTCGGTGACGTCGCGCACGTCGTGCGGCATGTCGGCCATCTCCGCGATGCCGCCGGCGTTGTCGGTGATCGGTCCGAACGAGTCAATTGCGACCACGATGCCGGCCATCGAGAGCATGGCCATGACCGCGATGCCGACGCCGTAGACGCCCGCTAGTGCGTAGCTCACGAGGATGCCGATGACGATGACGATCGCGGGCAGCGCCGTCGCCTGCATCGAGACGGCGAGACCCGCGATGATGTTCGTCGCATGTCCCGTGATCGACGCCTTCGCGATGCGCTGAACCGGCGAGAACTGCGACCCCGTGTAGTATTCCGTGATGAACGTGATCAAACCGGTAATGACCACGCCGACGACCGCGCAGATGAAAATATTCGTGGCGCCGATGAGGTCCGTGCCCGCGAAGACGCGCTGCGAAACGAAGTAGAAGCCGATCAGCGCGAGGACACCGGCGACCGTCATACCGCGATAGAGCGCGGCCATGATCTTCGCGCGCCGAACCTGTCCGACGCCCACGAACATCGCGCCGACGATCGATGCGACGATCGAGACGGCGCCCAGCAAGAGCGGGAAGGTCGTGGCCCCCGGCAGCTTCGATCCGAAGAGCAGGTTCCCGAGCAGCATCGCGGCCACGGTCGTGACGCAATACGTTTCGAACAGGTCCGCGGCCATGCCGGCGCAGTCGCCCACGTTGTCGCCAACGTTATCGGCGATGACGGCCGGATTGCGCGGATCGTCTTCGGGGATCCCGGCTTCGACCTTGCCGACGAGGTCGGCTCCGATGTCGGCGGCCTTCGTATAAATGCCGCCGCCGAGACGCGCGAAGACCGAGATCAGCGAGCACCCGAACGCGAGGCCCACCATCGCGTTGAGCGAGCTCGCGGCGTCGCCGTTGTTCACGCTCAGCAGGATCGCGTAGTATCCCGAGACGGCCAGCAACCCCAGGCCCACGACGAGCATTCCGGTGACCGAACCGCCTCGGAATGCGACCTTGAGCGCTGGAGTCAGGCCCCCGCGCGCGGCCTCGGCCGTGCGGACGTTGGCTCGAACCGATACAATCATGCCGATGAATCCAGCCGCTCCCGACAGGATCGCCCCGATCAAGAATCCGATCGCGGCCTCCTTGCCCAGCGTGGGCGCGAACAGGATCACGATGGCGAGTACGACCGCGACGATCGCGACCGTACGATACTGGCGCTGCAAGAACGCCATCGCGCCTTCCTGAATTGCGGCAGCGATCTGGCGCATTCGCTCGTTGCCGGCGGGTTGGGCCAGCACCCAGAACGTCAGCACGATCCCGTAGAGCACCGCGAGGGCGCCCCCGATGAGCCCGCTTGCAATGGCTGTCTGTGCGGTCATTCTATCCCTTGACGGTCGAGGTAAAAATACCGGCCCCGGAGGGCCGACCGGCTTGCCTACTCCGGCGGGTCGCGCAAGTCCTATCCGCGCGATTATAGGGCGCCAAGAGGGCCCGCCGTTCGGCGGGCCCTCTTAACTCTGGCACCGTTTTCCGCTACAGGGTGACCTTCACCGCGACGACCAGACGGTTCTTTCTGCCGTCTTGGACCGTAAAATGCCCGCTTCCGACGACGAGGCCGGTGATGCTGAACTTCGTGTGCCCGTTTCCGCTCGTCGGCGAGATGAGGATCAGGCCCTGGGTGTTGTTCTTCACGGTGACGCGGTCGCTCCGATCTCCCTCTCATGGAAGTGGCAGTTGACGATTCCCGCCAACACGATGTGGATGTGGAGGCCGCAGCTCGAGAAGAGTTCACCGTGCTCCTCGCCCGGCGTGATGCCTCGATCCACGGTTTGCAGGGTCGACGTGCCGCCCGCCGGGAGGTATGGCGCGGTCCCGGAAGATCCGCCGTGGCACGCAGCCAGAATCAGCGAAAGGACGGCCATTCCGGTAACCAACCTTAAGCGTTGCGTTTTTGGATGGTACTGCATGATAGTTACTCCTTGTTAGCACGCTTGGGTAGCAAGAGAATTCCCGTTTGCATAATAAACCAAACGAGGGAAACCCTGCCGTAATTAACCGACCGCTCGCCTGCGAAAACTCGGAACTCCTAGTACTGGGTTGTGGTCCGGCGGGGGCGACGGCGGCCCGGGAGGCCGCTCGAGCGGGCGTTAAAACGCTCGCCCTCGAGCGCGATGCCGTCATCGGGGCAAAGCGTCTGCGCCGCGGGTTTACGGCCCGGTTTCTGGGCACCGCTTCGCGCGCCGCCTGGCGCATCGGGTGCGGCTAATGCGCTATCTCGAAGGCGTCCGCGCCGCTACGCAGTGCTGTTCCAGCAGCTCGCTAGGACTCCGGGATTGGGCGAGGTATTGCTCAAAGAGGATTGCGAACGAACGATGAGCGAGCGTCTGCATCTTTACCGTGAAGCACTGCGATTTGGTCTTCGCACCTTCGCGTGCCGTGATTGACTCGAAGCTTTCGCGCGAAGAGGCCATTGGAAAATACCTCCATCTGGTCAAGTACGTCGCCGGGCGACTCTTGGTGAATCTTCCCCGAGCGTCGACGTCAACGACCTGATCAGCGATGGGGTATTCGGCCTGATGGATGCGGTCGAGAAGTATGACAGCTCGCGGACCGTCGAAATTCGAGACCTATGCCATCACGCGCATCCACGGCGCGATCATCGACGCCCTGCGTTCCATGGATTGGGTGCCGCGAACGATTCGACGGCGAGCGCGAGAGGTAGATCGCGCGTACGAGCGGCTCGAGCGCGAGCTCGGGCGCTCGCCGAGCCGCGGCGAGTTGGCGCGCGGGTTAGACCTTACGCCCGGCGATCTCGACCGGCTCCTCCAGCGCGTGCATGCGCGTTCCATCGTGCCGCTCGAAGCCGCGAACGCCGTGCTGGACGACGAGAGCGACGTGGCCGCGGCGCTGGAGCGCGCGGAGCTGCGCGCCGAGCTTGCGCGGGCGGTCGACGCACTGCTGCCCCAAGAGCGAGTGGTGATTCGAGGTTACTACTTCGGCGGCGAAACCCTCAAGGAGATCAAGAAGGCGCTCGGCGTCTCTGAGTCTCGGGTGTCGCAGATCCACGCCCAAGCCGTCCGCCGGCTGCGAGAGCGCTTGCGCGGCTAAGAGGGCGGACCAGGGCTGACGCGGTATCCGCCTTGGATGCGAAACAGCGATCTTGGTCGCCGCGTGATTCTTTTGTGCGCAGGGCTCGCGATGCTTGCGGGATGCGGCGCTCCGGGCGTCGTGCCCGGCCAATCGTCCGGCGCGGCGAGCGCGGCGGGGGCACCGGACGCCTCTTGGATCGCGCCTGGTGCCGCGTCTGCGAAGCTGCTATACGTGTCCGACCTGGGCACCCGCAAGGTCAACATTTATTCGTATCCCCAGGGGAAGCTGATGGGAGCGTTGGCGGGGTTCAAACGGCCACAGGCGATGTGCGTCGACAAGGCGGGCGACGTTTTCATCCCCGACTTGCAAACATTCAAGATTTATGAATACCCGCACGGGGGCAAGAAGCCCAAGGCCACGCTGCACGACCCGGGTGAGGATCCGGGCGATTGCGCGGTCGATCCGAAGAGCGGCGATCTCGCGGTGGCCAACGTCAGCACGCCCTACTCCGGACCGGGCGACATCGTCATCTACGCGCGCGGCAAGCGGACGGCATTAAGCGACCCGCAGATCCGCTACTATACGTTCTGCGGATACGACGATAAGGGCAACCTCTACTTAGACGGCATGAGCAGCGGCAGTTTCAAGTTCGCGGAGCTTCCCAAGGGAAAAAGGAAATTCGTCGACATCACGTTGGACGAGCAGTTCCGCTACGGCGGCGCCGTTCAGTGGGACGGGCGCCACGTGGCGGTCGGCGATTACGAGTCCAACGCCATCTATCGGTTTGAGATCGACGGTGCAACGGGGACGAAGGTCGGAGAGACTCGACTCAACGGCTCCAATTTCGCGATCGGTTTTTGGATTGACGGTTCGACGGTGATCGGGCCGAACGACGACAGCGCGAGCGTCATGTTTTGGAACTATCCGGGCGGCGGAGCGAGCACGAAGAGCATCGCCGGCTTAGACACTCCCTGGGGCGCGGTGGTCAGCTCGGCGAAGTAACGCGCAGCATGCGGGGCCGCCGGCTCGACATTCTCTGCGCATGCGTCACCGTAACGGCGCTGGTCGCTTGTGGGCAGCTGCAGCAGGTTGGGGGCGAGCCGTCGATGGCGCCGGTGCGCGCAGATTCGGGCAGCTCGCCGATCCAGCACATCGTCATCATCGTCCAGGAGAACCGGAGCTTCGATAATCTGTTCGCCTTGTTTCCGGGCGCCGACGGGGCGACGCAGGGCAAGATGCGCGTGAAGCGCGGCGGCCGCTGGGTGGACGAGTGGACGCGGCTGCAGTCGCATCCGCTGGTGATGCCGACCGACGTTCAGCACTGTCACGCCGCCTTCGAGACGTCGTACGACAGGGCAAGATGGATGGATTCAATCTCGTGCAATTCGGCGTTTGCCGGCATCCGGGCAAGCTCGTCGGTACGGCCGTCTATCAGTACGTCGAGCAAGATCAGATTCAGCCGTACTGGGACATCGCCGAACAGTGGGTGCTGGCGGAGCACATGTTTCAGACCCAGGGCAGCGGAAGCTTCACCGCCCATCAGGACCTGATCCGCGGCGCTACCAGCATCAATTCGTACGAAAGCCTGATCGACGATCCGCATGGTCAGCCATGGGGCTGCGACGCGCCGCCGAAAGCGAGGACGTCGCTGATCACGTCCGCCGGCAAATACCTCGACGGGCAAGGGCCGTTTCCATGCACGAACAAATTTTCGTCGTCGGCCTACACGCGACGCTGCGCGACCTGCTCGACGCCAAGGGCGTATCCTGGAAGTACTACGCGCCCTGTTTCAGCACGGCGGATGGGTGCGTGCCCGACAAGAAGTGTCCGCTCTGCGCGGGCGATACGCTGAACGCGTTCGACGTGATCGCGTCCGTGCGCTACGGTCCCGAGTGGAGCTCCAACGTCTCGATGCCCGAGACCAACATCTTCAGCGACATAAGCAACGGTACGCTGCCGGCGGTGTCGTGGGTGATTCCGGAGGACGATGAGGACGACCACCCCGGAGAAAAGGTCGATAAGGGCCCGTCGTGGGTGGCCAGTGTCGTCGACGCGATCGGCGGGAGCGCCCTGTGGGGATCGTCGGCGGTCTTCGTAGTTTGGGACGACTGGGGCGGCTTTTACGACCATGCGGTCCCGCAGCAGTTCCACAACAACCTCGGTGGACTGGGCTTCCGCGTTCCGTGTTTGGTGATCTCGCCGTACGCCGTACCGGGCTCATCGAGCCAAGGTGGATATATCTCGCCCACGCAATACGAGTTCGGCAGCATCCTCCGGTACGTCGAAGATAACTTCGGCCTCGGAAACCTCGGCACGACCGACGTGCGCGCCAACAGCATCGGCGACGTGTTCGACTACACGCAGGGCCCGCGTCAATTCAAGCGGATACGATCGCGGTATTCGTTACGATACTTCGAGAGCCGTCCGGCGGCGATGCAGCGCGGCGACCCCGAATAGCGAGTTCGCTTAAGTCGGCGCGGTGAGGAAACTCGCCGCGCGGTTCTCTTTTTTCACGAGATGGCCCAGCGCCGCGAGCGCAACGACCGAAACGAGCACGAAGGCCGTCACGAGCGCCATCGCTCCGCCGTAGTTGAGTACCCCGCTCGGCAGCGGCATTCTTTGCGCGAGCGTTGCCTCGATCTGCGCGACGCCGGCGGCCAGCAGATTCCCGAACTGATAGGTAAAGCCCGGAAACGTGCCGCGCGCCTCGGCGGGCGAGAGCTCGTTGAGGTGGGCGGGAATCACGCCCCACGCGCCTTGGACGCCGAACTGCATGAAAAACGCGCCGGCGGCCAGCGCGACGGCGGCGGAGCTGAAGGCCCACACCGGCAGCATGACGAGCGCGAACGCGGCGCAGAGCATGATGACGGCGCGCCTGCCCAGGCGCTCGGAGAGCATGCCGCCGGTGACGCTGCCGATCATCGCGCCAACCGCGGCGACGATCGAGAGCGTCGAGGTCAGGCTCGTCGGGAAACCGTGCTGCTTTTGCAGGAACGTCGCGTAGAGGTCCTGCGTCCCGTGCGACATGGCGTTCAGCGTGGCCATGAACGCGATCGCGTACAGAAAGAGCGGCCAGTGCGCCGCGACGATCTTCAGGAGAGAGTTCGACGGAAGCGCGAGGCGCTGCGAGCGATGTGCGAGCCAAGCTTGGGATTCCGGTACGCTGGTGCGGATGTAGAGAATCAGTCCGGCCGGCAGCGCTCCGATGATGAAGAGTGCGCGCCATTCCCAGTGCGTGAAGGTAAAAACGAGGTAGAAGGTGAGGGCGGCCAGGAGATAGCCCACCATATATCCCTGCTGGAGTAAGCCGCTGTAGAGGCCGCGGCGGCTCGGCGGAAGCGACTCCATCGTCAGCGCCGCACCCAGGCCCCACTCGCCACCCATTGCGACTCCGTAGAGCGCCCGCAGCACGAGAAATACGATGAAGTTAGGCGAGAAGGCCGTGAGCAGCTGGATTACGGAGTAGAACGCGATGTCGATCATCAGCGGCGTGCGGCGCCCGTAACGATCGCCCAGCCACCCGAAGATCAGCGCTCCGATCGGACGGCACATCAGCGTGAGCGTGATCGCCCCGGTGACCTCGGCGACGCTTCGGCCGAACGTCGTCGCAATGCGCGAGACGACGAACGTGAGTAGGAGAAAATCGAACGCGTCGAGCGTCCATCCCAGGAAGCTTGCGATGAACGTCCGCCGGGCCGCCGAGTTCAATTCTTGTTGGGGTGAAGAAACATGCGGCCGTGCGGATAATCGAACACGAAATCGAAGTGTTTGAGAAAGTCGAAGCCGAGCAGCATGTCGTCCGCCCCCATTCCGTACTGGCAGGCGGACTCGGCGCCGAAGAAGATGATGCCGGGGTTACCCAAGCGTCTAGCGCGAGCGTCTAGGGCGAGCTGCTCGGAGACGTCGACGGTGACGGCGTGGGCGAGGGCGTCGGCGTCGTGCCGGGCGGGACCTGCGCGCCGTACATCGCGAGCAGCCAGATCTGGGTATGCCGGACCGTTACCTTGCGGCACGGTGAAGGAGAAGCCGACCGTCTGGCTTTGCGGCGTCGTGTACTTCGAGTAGTTCGCGAGCAGCTGATCGATGCGCTTGCCGCGGACGTAGCTCTCGTTGTAGAGCTGCAGTGCGAAAACGCGCCCGTTGTACTGCATCGCCGGAAGCGTGTATTGCACCGAGGCGGCGCCGTTAAGTCGAAGTCCATGTTGCTCTGCAGCCGGATCGCGACGAGCGGCGTGATGTGCATGAAGATCGGGTTCGGATTGGTCATGTTGGGCACGTCGTGCGGAAGCGGCTCGATCTGCATCGTCATCGTTCCGCGGGGCGTGGGCGTCGGCGTCGGCGAGTCGTTACTGTTGTCGTCGGCCGTTCGTCGTCCGAAGAGGCGGTGGGCGTCGGCGTCGGGCTGGCCGTCGGCTTGGCCGTGCCCTTGCCGCTGGGCGATGCCGACGGCGAGGGCGTCGGCATGTTGAAGGCGAGCGTGCAAGTGTACTGCTGATTGAACTGCAGCACCGTCGGGCACTTCATCCCGCTCGGGCCTTGCGCGATCGGATACTGCGCCTCGTTGGGCGCGAGCGTTGCGCCGGGATTGGCAAGCTCTTCTTGACCGTTCGGACCGACGTTCGGGCCGGCAATGTTGCCGCCGTTCATGCTGCCGATAGTCCACCGCCGTTCATGCCGCCGATCGAACCGGGTTGCGAGACGGGCGGCTCCATGTCGCCCATGCCGCTATCGAAGCCCGCATCCTTGGCACGAAGCCAACACGAGTGCGAGCGCCGCGAAAACGGCGCGAGCATCAAACCTCATCATCTTATTCTTTCGCCTCGACGATTGTACGCAACTCCTCGACGAAGGACTCCACCGATATAGTGCGTTTCTCGTCGACGCCGCGCTGATTCACGTTCACGGTGCCGTCTGCAACCTCTTGTTTGCCCGCCACTAAGATGTACGGCACTTTCTGGGTCTTCCAGTGCCGAATCTTGTACCCGAGCTTCTCATTGGTTTCGTCGACCTCGGCCCGAAAGCCCGCCGCTTGAGCCGCGCCGCGACCTCCCGGCATAGGCCGCTTGCTGCTCGGAAATCGGCGTGACGACGACTTGCACCGGCGCCAGCCAGGCGGGAAACGCGCCCGCCATAATGCTCGACCAAAATACCAAAGAAACGTTCCAGCGAGCCGGCGAGTGCCCGATGGATCATCACCGGCCTTGATCTTGGCCGTCGGCCGCGCGGTACTTGAGCTCGAAGCGAGCAGGCAGAATGAAGTCGACCTGGACCGTACCGAGCTGCCACGGCCGGCCCAGCGCATCGCGCACGTTGATGTCGAGCTTCGGTCCGTAGAACGCGCCGCCGCCCTCGTCAACTTCGAAGGGCAGCTCGTAGCGCTCGAGCGCGTTGCGAATCGCTTCTTCGGCGATCGCGTCGGTCTCGGTGCGGTCTGCCTCCGCGCGTCGCGAAAGCACGTACGCAAACGTGCTGAAGCCGAAGGCGCGCATCAGGCGCAGCGCTTCGTCGAGCGTCTGTTCGAACTCGCACTGCAGCTGTTCCGGCGTGCAGAAGAGATGCGCGTCGTCCTGCGTGAAGCCGCGAACGCGCGTAAGGCCGTGCAATACGCCGGAGCGCTCGAAGCGATACACGGTTCCGAACTCCGAGAACCGTAGCGGAAGATCGCGATAACTGCGCAACCGGCTCCGGTAGATGAGAATGTGACCGGGACAGTTCATCGGCTTGAGACGGAAGCGTTGGTTCTCGACCTCGATCGGCCCGAACATGTTCTCCGCGAAGTTTTCGAGGTGACCGGAGATCTCGTAGAGCCGTTCGCTGACGACGTGCGGCGTTACGACCGGCTGATAACCGCGCTCGCGTAAGCCTTCGCGAATGAAGTTCTCGATGATGTTACGGACGATCGCGCCCTTGGGATGCCAGAAGACGAGTCCGCCGCCGGCCTCCTCCTCGATCGAAAAGAGATCGAGCTCGGCGCCCAGCCTGCGATGATCGCGGCGCTGCGCTTCCTCGAGCCGCGCGAGATAGTCGTCGAGCTCGGCCGGGTCGCGCCACGCCGTGCCGTAGATGCGCTGCAGCATCGGGTTGTGCTCGTCGCCGCGCCAATATGCGCCCGCGACGCTGGTGAGCTTGAACGCGCCGATCCGGCCGGTCGAGTCGGCATGGCCGCCGCGGCAGAGGTCCGTGAACTCGCCGATCGTGTAGAGCGTGATGGGCTCGATCGGCGGGGATCTCGCGGGCGATCTCGACCTTGTAGGGGTTGCCGGCGAACGTCGCGATGGCCTCGTCGCGCGTGACGGCGCGGCCGGTCATGGGATAGTCCGCGGCCACGATCTCGCGCATGCGGGCCTCGAGCCGCTCGAGATCCTCCGGGCGTGAACGGCGTCGGCCGGTCGAAATCGTAGTAGAATCCGTTCTCGATGGCCGGCCCGATCGTGGGCTTGGCCTCGGGAAAGAGGTCCTGCACGGCATAGGCCAGCACGTGCGCGGCCGTGTGGCGCAACTCGGCCAGGGACGGCGCGTGGTCATCGGACTGCCTTCCGCGATCATCGGGCGCGGCTTCGGAGTAAGTAGCTCGGTCATCCTTCGAAATCGGGCGGGCTTGGTTTTGGCTTAGGATGACAAGCCAGCCTAGGACGGGCCTGGGGACCCCGGCCTAAATCGGGGCCCTGCCGGCCTTAACATGGGGTTAATCGAGCTGGATTACAACTAAGACTACCCCTTTTCCAAAGGAGCTTTTTCAGTGACAGGATCCTGGATTCGCCGTTTCGGGGCGCTGGCCGTGGCCGCGGCCCTGTCCGCGCCGGCGGCAGCCGCAACGCAGCTTACCGGAGCCGGGTCGAGCTTCGACTACCCGTTCTTTTCCAAAGCCTTCTACATTTACAATCAGAAAAATCCCGACGTAACGGTCAACTACCAGTCAATCGGCAGCGGCGGCGGCATTGCAGCAGTTCACGGCAAAGAACGTGGACTTCGGCGCCACGGACGTTCCGATGAACGCCGACGAGCTGGCGCGCGCGGGCCAACCCGTCCTCCAGGTTCCGGTGACGCTCGGGGGTGCGGCGATCGCCTACAACCTGCCGGGCGTGAACACGAACCTTCGGCTCAGCCGCAAGGTCGTCGCGGACATTTATCTCGGCAAGATTCTGAAGTGGAACGATCCAGCGATCGCGCGGCTCAATAAGGGCGTGAACCTGCCCGACACGGCCATCGTGGTCGTACACCGCTCCGACGGCTCGGGCACGAGCTACATCTTCACAGATTTCCTGAGCCACGTTTCGCCGGAGTGGAAGAGCAAAGTCGGTACCGGCAAGAGCGTCTCGTGGCCCGCCCCGGGCGCCGTCGGCGCGAAGGGCAACGAGGGCGTCGCCGGTCAGGTACGCAGCACGCCGGGAGCGATCGGCTACGTCGAGCTGGCGTACGTCGTCGAGAACAAGATGCCGGCGGCGCTGATTCAAAATAAGGCCGGCAAGTGGGTCGCCTGCGCGCAGACACCGTCGCCGCCGCCGCCGCAACCAAGCCCGAGGTAAGCGCGACGAACTTCTCGATTGTCGACGCCGCCGGCGCGAACTCGTACCCGATCTCCGGGTACTCGTGGGTCGTGCTCTACAAGAAGCCGCCGGATGCGGGTCGAGCCAAGATGCTGTACAACGTGCTCTCGTGGCTCGTTGGGCCCGCAGGGCCAATCCAACGCGAAGTCCGTCGACTACGTTCCTCTTCCGAAGAACGTGCAGGCGGCGGCGTTGGGGACGCTCAAACAAATGCAGCGACTGATTGCTGCAACGCTGAGCCTCGATTCCGGCGCCTCGCGCGCTTCGTAAGCCCGGCCGATCGCGGCTTTGCCGCGGTCGTTTACGGCGGGAGCACGCTCTTTGCAGCTGCTGATCGTCGGGCTCTTCGTCGAGCTGGTGCTCGGCTCATGGCCGTCGATCAAGGCCTTCGGACCGTCGTTCATTTGGCAAGAGCGCGTGGGATCCGATCACCAACAAGTTCGGCGCATTGCCGATGATCTACGGCACGGTCGTGACGTCGCTCATCGCGATCGTGCTCGCGGGATTCGTCGGCATCATGGCCGCCGTCTTCTTGGCGGACTTCGCTCCGCGCTGGCTCGCGACGCCGCTGTCGTTTTTGATCGAGCTGCTGGCCGCGGTGCCCAGCGTCGTGTACGGCCTGTGGGGTCTGTTCGTGCTCGCGCCGTTCGTGCGCACGACGCATCGGTCCCGCGCTGCAGCACGTGCTCGGATGGCTGCCGCTCTTCCAGGGCCCGATCTACGGCGTCGGGCTGCTGACCGGCGGAATCATTCTGGCCCTGATGATCGTTCCAACGGTGACGGCGATCTCGCGCGACGTCATCGCGGCGATACCGGGTGACCTGCGCGAAGCGTCGGCTTCGCTCGGCACGACGAAGTGGGAGACGGCGACGCGCGTGGTCCTGCCGGCGGCCCGGGTGGGCATCTTTGGCGCGTGCGTGCTCGCGCTGGGCCGCGCCCTCGGCGAGACGATCGCCGTGACGATGGTCATCGGCAACCGGCCGGAGATTTCCGCCTCGCTGTTTGCGCCGTCCTACACGTTGGCCAGCGTGATCGCCAACGAGTTCACGGAGGCGACGACGAGCATCTACATCAGCGCGTTGATCGAGCTCGGGCTGATTCTGTTCTTGGTAAGCATCGTCGTCAACGCGCTCGCGAGGCTCATGATCTGGAGCGTTCGTGGCTCAGGCGTCTAGCGTTTTGTCGCTGCGCTATCGGCGGCTAGGGCGCCGGCGAGTCTACGCGTCGCTCGGCACCGGCCTGACGCTGTTCTGCGCGGCGCTGGCGGCGGCGGCGCTGCTCGCAATTCTCGCCTACGTCACAGTGCAAGGCATCGGCGCGATCAACTGGGCGTTTCTCACGCAGCTGCCCCATCCCGTCGGCGTTCCGGGCGGGGGCGTCGGAAACGGAATCGCCGGGATGGTCATCGTCATCGGAATTGCGACGGCGATGGCGGTGCCGGTCGGACTGTTGACCGGCATCTATCTGGCCCTGTTCGGGCGCGGAGCGATCCCCGAAGCGCTGCGGTTTCTCTCAGACGTCCTCTCGGGCGTGCCCAGCATCGCGATCGGGCTCTTCGCGTACGCCGTCCTGGTCGCGCCGCTCAAGCACTTCTCGGGGTTCTCCGCGTCGTTCGCGTTCATGATGCTGATGCTGCCGCTGCTCGTACGGACGTCGGAGCAGGCGATTCGCTCGGTGCCCGCCGACCGTGCGGGAGGGAGCGCTCGCGCTCGGCATGTCGAACTTCCGCGCCACTGTACGCATCGTGCTGCCGACGGCGCGGCCCGCGATCATCACGGCGCTGCTGCTCGCTATCGCGCGCGTCACCGGGGAGACGGCGCCGCTGCTCTTCACAGCCTTCGGCACGCAGTTCTGGGAGATGAATCCGAACAATCCGATGGCAGTGCTGTCGCTGCAGGTCTTCACCTACGCCATCTCGCCTTACCCGAACTGGCAACAACAAGCATGGGGCGGCGCGCTGGTACTGATCGTCGCGGTCTTTCGTGTTGAGCCTGGGCGCGCGCTTCATGCTGCGCCGCGCGATGCGAGGGCTGGACGCGTGAGCCCTTCGACTCGGCTGCGGACAAGCTCCGCAACGCTGACCGACGAGCTGCTCGCGGCCGACGACCTGAGCGCCTATTACGGCGAACGCAAGGCGGTCGGCAACGTCTCGATCGCGTTTCGGCGCAGGGCCGTGACGGCGCTGATCGGGCCGTCGGGCTGCGGAAAGACGACGCTGCTGCGCTGTTTCAATCGCATCCACGAGCTGACGTTCGATGCGCGGTGGAGGGGCGGGTTTTGCTCGAGGGCGAGGACATCTACTCGAGCGACGTCGACCCCATGGCGATTCGCCGCCGCATCGGGATGGTGTTTCAGCGGCCGAATCCGTTCCCGACGCTGTCGATCTTGGACAACACCGTGTGCGGGCTGCGCGGGCTCTCCGCGCGCCGGCGCGTCGACACGGCGGAGCGCGCGTTACGCGCGGCGGCGCTCTGGGACGAGGTGAAGGACAAACTCAAGACCAGCCCGCTGCGGCTTTCCGGCGGCCAGCAGCAGCGGCTCTGCATCGCGCGCGCCGTGGCGGCGGAGCCCGAGGTGCTGCTGATGGACGAACCGACCGCGTCGCTCGATCCGATCGCCAGCGCCGTGATCGAGGAGCTGATGGCATCGCTCGCCGAGCGCTTCACCATCGTCGCGGTGACGCACAACATGCAGCAGGCGGCACGCGTTTCGGACGTGACCGCGTTCATGCTCGCCGACGAAAGCGGCACCGGCCGCCTGATCGAGGTCGACGACACGGCCAAGCTCTTCACCACGCCGAGCGATCGGCGAACGGAAGACTACATCACCGGCCGCTTCGGTTAGCCGTCGCGAAAAAGGAGAGAGCGCGCGACTCGCAAGCCGCGCGCTCCTGCGCTTCGGGTCGGTGAGCTACTTTTTGACTGGCGGGATGCCGACCTCACCGGTCGGACCCGAGTTGCCGGCGAGAGTGGAGAAGGGCGATGTCCCATGCCGCTTGTAGCCTACGACGTTGTCGCCCTGATTCGACTGGAAGTAACGTCCGCGATACGTGAACCCACCGAGCGTGGGCCCGTATTTCTCGATTCCGCTCGTGATCGTGGTCGACGGGCTCGTCGAGCCGTACGGATAAACCGTGACGTTCGAGAGACTGAAGTTCGAGACGTACATCACGTCTTGCTTACCGAACTGAACACTGATCGGTCCGCCTAGGCCGCTCAGGTTCGCGTTCTGCGGCGTCGAGGAACCCTTGGGAATCTCGTACACCGCGTTCGTGGAATCGCAGGCAACCCAGACGTTGTCGTTGCCGTCGACGCCGACGCCGACCGCTTGACCTTCGCTATTGAAACTGATCGTCTCGTACGGCGAGGTCTGACCCGCCGCGTATGCGGTGATCGTGTTGTTGTTGAGGTTCGACACGAAAACGTTGCCCGAGGAGTCGACGGCGACCCCATACGGCCCGCTGATGCCCGTGCTGATGGTAAGGCTGGGGGAGGTCTGGCCCCTCGGGTAGACCGTTACGGTATTGCCGCTGATGTTGGCGACGTAGAGCGTCGAGCTCTTGTCGACGGCGAGCCCAAAGGGATCGTCGATGCCCGACGTGATCGAGCCCGTGGGCGATGGGTTTACCTGTCTTGGACTGTACATCAGCACCTCATTGGTGCTCGTGTCCGACGAGAACAAGACCTGCCGGGGATTGGCGGGCCACAGGTGCGGGAGGTTGCGCGGCTGCGGATGGAGCGGCACGAAGACCGGTCCGACTACCGCGGGTCCCGGCACTAGTCGCATTCCCGGTGGCACGTGGACCGATTGCGAGCGGAGTGACGACGACGAGCCGGGCGCAAGGGAACTCGGATTGTTGGAGCATCCGGCTGCGAAAATGAGCGCCACGGCTCCGACGAGCGCGCGGCGTGATAGAAATTCGAGCATGATTTTCCTCCGAGATAGTGAGCGATGCTATTGACTGTGGAGGCTGACTCCTAACCCTTCGATAGTGTACTTGGCGTTGCCGGCGACCTTGCGGATCTTCCCGCCGGCGGGGTAGTGATAAAACAGAACTTCGGTCCACCCGACCGCCCCAACCGTGTAGTTGTTGGCGACGATGATGTCGGGTGCGTGAATCGTGAAATCGTCCACCCTCGTCGTTCCCTTGAGGCTGGTCGTGCCCTGCAGCTACCGGACGATCCCGAGATCGCGAACCGGTAGATGTTTGCCGTCGTCTGGTCCGCGATGGCGAGATCCGTTCCGTCCCACTGCACCTGACCGGGCTGGTTGATGGTCTGGCCGCCCGGCGCGATCCCGTCGACGAATAGGTCGCCGCTATTCATAGTCTGGCGCGAAGTAGTCGTTAGGCAACTGTCGCATGAAGAACTTCGGAGGGAGCGGCGCCTTGATTTCGACGAAGCGTCGCGGCGGTTTAGAGAAGTCCAAGCAGTCGGCCGCCGGCGAAGCCGCTCGGCGGTCGGCCGCCGCCAGGTGATCGAGGCCCCACAGATCCTCGGCGAAGCGTAAGACGCTGGCCGTCTCGTACTGCACGTGCGAAACAAAGTTTTTCTTCGCGTACGGCGAGATAACCAGCAGCGGGACGCGAAAGCCCAGGCTGTCCCGGCCCAAGTACGGAGGTTTGACGTGGTCGTAAAGGCCGCCCCAGTCGTCCCATTGGACGAAGATCGCCGTCGAATCCCAGAACTCGCTCTTGCCGACCGTGTTGACCAGCGCGGCCACCCACGACGGCCCGTAGCCGCCGGGACAGTTGACGTGATCCGAATCGTCGCAGACCGGCGTGACCCACGTGAAGGCCGCGAGTTTGCCGGCGCGCACGTCGGTGATGAACTTCCAGTTCGGCGAGATGACGTCTTTCTTCCAGTCCGGTCCGTAGTAAATGTGGCGGACCGCCTGATAGCTGGACCACAACCCGCCGCTGCCGCTCGACCTGCTGCCGTACTTGCTCGCGTAGAAGCGCCACGAGAGCTTGGCCTTGTCGAGCTCGTCGCCGAGCGTCTGATAGTCGAAGCACGCCGGTTCGAACTTACCGGGCATCCGGTTGAGCGCGATCGTCGCAACGGTATCGCTCGGGCCACCCTCGCAGCCCCACCAGCTCAACGGAAGATTGACGGCCCACGCGGCCTGCGCCGCGATGATGTACTGATGCGCGACGAAGCTCTCGTCGAGCTGCGACTGAAACATCCGATCGGCCAGCACCCACTCGCGCGCCATCTCGAAGTACGGCCGCGACTCTTGATGCGGCACGAAGGCGTATTCCGGATCGTTGCGTGGCCCGCCGTAGCCGAACTCCTTGTCGAAGCCGTTCATGCGGCAGTCCGTCCCGGGAATCGAGCCCGTTCCGTTGCAATCGACGAACATCGCGTAGTCGGAGTGATCGAGCTGATACTGTTTCGCCATACTCCACGGCACGAGCTTGACCTGATGCCCGCGCGAGTCCCGGCCGTAGGCGCGCGTATCCGCCCCCGGATAGCCCTGGAACAGGTTATCGAAGCTGCGGTTCTCCTGCACGATGTAGACGACGTGCCGGATCTTGCCGGCACCGGTCGAGTTGAGCGTCTGCAACACAGTGCCGTTCTGCATGTACGGTAGCGGCGATCGCGACCCCAGCGCGCAGCCCGCCAGCGCGATGCCGGCGCAGAGGCCTAGCGCTAGGCGCGGCCTGGATGCGAGTCTCATGGATAACGGAATGATTCAGGGCAAAAAGTCGACGTCCTTGAAGTCACCGGTCTCGACGGGGAAGCGGCCGGATCGAATTGCCGACTTGAATTCGGCGAAGTCTCGTTCGACCCGATCGGCGTACGCGCCGGCGTAGCGCGCGACGGCGCGATCGAAGCGATCCGCGCGCCCCAGGTAGCCGGCGACCGTCGCGGCGTCGCCCGCCTTAGCGTGCGCGCGAGCTAGAGCCCAGCCGCAGACGGCGCCGTAGTCGATCAGCGTGCGTGCGCGGAACGCGTCGACGTCGACGGAGACCTTCATGTCGCGCAGCTGCCGGACGTAATAGTCTTGCGATCCCGGAACCTCGGTCCAGCCGAGAAAGATATCGCTGGCGGCCTGCATGACGCGCTGCCCGGTCACGACGCGCTCGCCCTGATGCGCAAACAGGGGCGGGCTGCTCGGCGACTCCAGCACCGAGCGGCGCGCCTCTTTGATCTGGAGGAAGAGCGGGTCGATCCCGTCGGCGAGGAACAGCGCGACCGCGCAGCGCGTGCCGACGCTTCCGACGCCCACCACCTTCACGGCGATGTCTTGGAAAGCGTAGTGTTCGAACAGACGCTGCCGGTCGGCGATGAGCGTCCGGCGATAGCGCTCGAAGAACGCATGGATCATCGCGTCCCACTCCTCCACGTATTGATGGAAGTGATAGACGAGCGGCGGATCGTCGAGAATCGTCGCGTGACCGTCGGCGATCGCGGTGAGCTTCGGGAAGATGGCCTCGGACGTGCGGCCGCCGGCGTAGCGTTCGACGCTCTCGAGGCTGCCGATCACGTCGGCATTCCTGCGAAAGAAGCCGCTCAGGTCCGCAAATCCGATCCGCGCATACCACACCTCGAGCGGGGAGAGCTGTGCGTACTCGAAGAGCTTCTCACGATAGGAAGCGACGGCGCCGCGGACCGCGTCGCGTGCGACCTCCTTTGAGAAGCCGCGGTCGCGCCCGGCGAGAACGAGGCTGACCGCGAGGCGCTTGACGTCCCACTCCCACGGGCCGGGATACGTTTCGTCGAAGTCATTGATGTCGAAGATTAGGTTTCGCTCCGGGGTAGCGAAGCCGCCGAAATTCATGACGTGACAGTCGCCGCACAGCTGAACCTTCACGCCGGTAGACGGCGTGGCGAGCAGATCGCGTGCCTGAACGATCGCGCAGCCGCGGAAGAACGCGAAGGGGGACCGCGCCATGCGGCCGTAGCGCACGGGCACCAGCCCGGGAACTCTGCCCGCGTTCGACTCCTCGATCAGCGCGAGCGCATCGACGGAGTCGGCGCGATGCCATTTTGCCTGACCGGAACGCGGATAGGTGGTCCGAAGCGTCCGGCCCGCAGCGAGGCGCTGCCCGCGCTTGGTCGCCATCACAGGTCGTCGTCGACCGGTAAACCCGATGGAGGCCGGTGGATGAAGTACTCTTCGGAGCGCGACGAGCGGATTCGCTTGAATTTTATCGGCTGCTGCGAGTAGTCGAAGCAGTCGGCAATGCTCTTCGAGTGTGCGTCGGACGTCCCCAGCCGCCCGAGATCCCAGTTGTCTTCGATGTAGCGCAGAATGCTGCCGAATTGATACTCGGTCTTCGAAATGTAACCGGCCTTCGCGTAGGGCGAGACGATGAGCGCCGGCACGCGGAAGCCGAGGCCGCCGAATCCGACCTGACGCGGCGGCAGATTGTCGAAGAGTCCGCCCCAGTCGTCCCAGACGACGACGATCGCCGTCGAATTCCAGTACGTGCTCGTTCCGATCGCGTTCACGACGCTCGCAACCCACGACGGTCCGTCGTCCACTGGGTCGGCGGGGTGATCGGAGTCCGGCTCGTCGGGTATCACCCACGAGACGGATGCGAGTTTACCCTTGGCGATGTCGCGGAAGATCCGCGTCTGCGGCGTGACGACGTTGGTCCGCCACTCCGAGCCGTAGCGCACGGGTGCGATGACGTCGAACGCGGTCATCAGCCCACCGAAATTCTTGTCGAGCGGCAGGACGTAATATTTCCACGAGACGCCTTTGGCGTCGAGCAGGTCGCGGAGCGTGAGATACGACGACGGGAAGTACTTCGAGCACGGGAATGGGCCTTGGAAAGGCTCGACTCGGTCGTCTCTGGTGATCAGCGACGTTTTCGTACCGTGCGGCGCGTCGCAGCCCCACGGCGTCCCCGTCGGATCGTTGACGAGAGCGTGCGCGGCGTCGATCTGTGCTCCGCCCCGAATGAGGTCTTGATGCGCGACGAAGCTGCTGCTGCCCTGCGTCGTGAACATGTGCTCCGCCAGCGCGTATTGTGCGGCGATATCCCAGTACGGCTGAATCTGCGACGGATTCGTGTATTGATACGGAAACTTGCACTCCGGATGTCCGGTCGTCTCGGCGACCACCTTGTCGAACGCGTCCATCCTGCCGCGGTCGTACGCGATGCTATATGCCTTGTACGTATGGTTGATGTCGTGCGGGATGATGAGGTCACTCTTGCGCAGCGGGATCGCTTCGTCGCGCTGAATGTGGCACGCGAGGTCCTTGGCAATTGTGCCCGTCGTCGTGCCGTCGGCGCCGGGATACGTGGCGAAGAAGTCATTGAAAGTACGGTTCTCCTGGATCATCAGCACGACGTGCTTTATCGGCGAGCTTGGCGATCCCGACTTCGGTGCGAGCTCCGGTGCGTGAGGAAGCGAAGACGAGGAGCCGCCGGCGTTGCAAGCGGCGAGCGCGATCGCTGCGGCGAACGCTCCCAACGCGCCGTGGCCGGCCGAGAATATCCGCATCCGCGACGCCTTCGCCGAGGGGCATGCCGGGTCATCGTTGCGAATGGGTTGCTTGAATATGCGTCGAGAGCTACGCGTGCATTCGGTCCCGACTCGAGGGGAACAGCTGCGTACCGCCGTCGAGATCGTCGCAATCGTGGCCGCCGGCATCTGGGCGCTCTACACGTTCGTGTACGAGCAGCGCATCAAGCCGCTCGCACAGGCGCCGTCGTTTTCCTTGCCGACCTTAGTCGACCAGCAACGCGCGCCGAACGGCGCGGTTTTCTTGACGATTCACAAACGACTGGAGAATACCGGCGATGTGAGCATCGACATCGCCGCGGAGTCGCTCAGCGTGTACGGGGAGCGGTTCACGAGTGTGCGGCGCGTGCGGCGCTTCGAGACGCCCACGCTCATGCAAGTGAGCGAGGATGTGCCGCGAACGCCCATCGCCCTGCTCTTTTCGATTGCGAAGCTGCGCAGCGGGGCGGTCGGGGGCAATCCAAAGACTTCGTTCTTCTTACCTGCGCACAGCTCGGCGGAAGAAGACTACCTCGTAGTCGTGCCGCCGCGCACCTATCCGATGGTCTTGATCACCCGTAAGGATTATGTCGAGAAGGTGCCGATTGAGCCGAAGATTCCTGTTCGAATCGTCAGGGACCGGTACGGTGCCTACGACTTGCAGCCGACCTCCATCGCGGGCGAGTACGACAACCGAGAGGAGTATCCAACTCGCTAGTCCTCGACCGCCGACTCTCTACCACTTCAGAATGACGAGGCCGTTGCCGGTGGCGTCTTTCCATCCGCGGACCATGCGCAGGATCTTTCCGCTCGGCACGACGTGCGACGATCCGCCTCCACCTCCGCCGCCGCCCCCGCCGAACGGCTGCACCACCGTACCGCCGCCCCCACCGCCGCCGCCGAAGTAGCCGCCGCCGGCTCCCCCGCCGCCGGGAGCGGGCGCCTGCGCGCCCCCGCCGAGTCCGCCGACGCCGGCCCTGCCGCGCTCGCCCGGGTGGCCGCTGGTTTCTTCGCAAGATCCGGGAGCGCCGCCGTAACCTCCGGAGCGTTGTGTGCCGCCGCCGCCGCCGCCGCCGCCGCAGCCGTAGCCCGAACCGCGCGGTCCGTTGCCGTCGCCGCCGTCGCCGGCATCGACCCCGCCGCCGCTGCCGCCCGAGCCGAACCGGTGAGCGTACGCCCCGCCCTCCCCGCCGCCTCCGCCCGCGACGACGAGCTTCTCGAGCAGCGAGCCGCCGCGCCGGTGCACGTCCGAGGCCCCGCCTCCGCCGTATCCCGGGCAGAAGCCGTGACAGGCAGCCCCCGTGCCGCCGTGTGCGCCGCCGTTGAAGCCGCCGGCCTGGCGCCGGCCGGCGCCGCCGACGTTCACGATCAGCTTTTCTCCGGCCGTTACCGGGATGACGGCTACGACTCGGCCGCCGCGTCCCCCGGAAAGGCCGGCACCGGCGGCGCCGCGCGCATCGACCGTGATGCGCGTGACCGATGGTGGAACGACGAACTCCTGGCTCTTCCCGGTATAGTCGAACATCCGGCTCGCGTTAGCCGAGCGTTTGCCGGCGTCGAGCGCGGGTACCATGCCGCCGCCCGCGCGACTGCCGCACGCCGGCAGCGCCAAAAGAAGCGCGCCCGCGAGCAGCACCGCCGCGGCGCGGCGTCCTGCGTGCGGATTCCAAATGCCGGATGACACGGTTTCATAGTAACGATTGCGATGGGGCTCGTGTTACATGCGAGGGCTCGACAAGAGTCACCGAGTAAAGACCGGTTACGCGGCGCGCAGCGACGCTGTCTAAAGTGGAGGAGGCTGTCGTGTTTGAAGGTCGAGTGGCTTTGGTGACGGGCGGCACGCGCGGGATCGGCGCGGCCATCACGGAGATGCTGGCCGCCAGCGGCGCGGCGGTCGCTGCCGGCTACAACCGCGGAAAGGAAAGCGCCGAAAGATTTGCTCAGCAAATGACGGGCAAGGGCGCGAAGGTTTCGATCCATCAGGGGCGAGTCGACGACGCCGACGACTGCAACCGCGTCGCGAAAGAAGTGATGGATAGCTTCGGCCGCGTCGATTATCTCGTGAACAACGCCGGCATCACGATCGACAAGACGGTTCGGAAGATGACCGTCGACGATTGGCATCAAGTGCTCGACGTCAACCTCTCCGGCGCGTTTCAGATGACCAAGGCCGTGCTCGAACACATGATCGAGCGCGGATCCGGACGCATCGTCAACATCAGCTCGGTGATCGGCGAAACCGGCAACATCGGCCAGGCCAACTACGCCGCATCGAAAGCCGGCCTGTTCGGATTCACCAAGAGCCTGGCGCTCGAGATGGCGCAGCGCGGAATCACCGTGAACTGCGTGGCGCCGGGCTTCATCGAGACCGAAATGGTAGCCGCGATCCCGGAGGCCGCGCTGGCGAAGGTCGTCGAGAAAATCCCGCAACGGCGGCTCGGCAACCCCGAAGAGGTAGCCCGCGTCGTGCGCTTCCTGCTGGAAGACGAGTCGAGCTACATCACCGGAGCGGTCTATTCGGTCAACGGCGGCCTCGATATGTAGCGCCGCGGCGCTACGTCTTGTTGCGTGCGTGCTGCTTCGCTGCGTCGATCTCAGCCTGGGTGCGGTGCTTCGCCTCGTTGAGGGCCGAGCCGGCCTTTTCGCCGGGCGTCATCTCTTTGCCGGCCACGTCGCGTTTCGCACGTTCGGCTTCCGCCGCAGACCGATGGCCCGCTTCATGCACCGAATCCCGCACGTTGTCCGTGGTCTTCTTGATTGCGTCTGCAGCTTTGTCTAACGAATCTTTGCTCATCATGTCTCCTAATTACTTCGCGTTAGGATACCCACGGCGCGCATCGGCAAAACGAGGTACCCCGGCGACCTCCGGCTGCGAGAAAGGTAGACAAGGGAGAGAGCGCAACGCTGGGTAAATCTAGCGCGTGAATAGTTTACCTCTCGAGGAACGGGTCGGCATCGTGACCGGCGGCTCGCGCGGCATCGGCGGCGCGATCAGCACGCTGCTGGCCGAGGACGGCGCGACCGTCGCCGTGCTCGGCCTGCCCGAGGACGAAGCCAGGACCCACCGGCTCGCCGCGCACCTCAACGGAGCCGCCTCGCGGATCGATTTTTACGAGACGGACGTCAGCGTCTACGATCGCTGTCGGGAGGCCGTCGCCGACGTGCTCGACAGCACGGCCGCATCGATTATCTCGTCAACAATGCGGGGATCACGCGCGACCACACGGTCCGCAAGATGACGGTCGACGAATGGGAAGCGGTCCTGCAGGTCAATCTTTCAGGACCGTTTTTTATGATCAAGGCCGTGCTCGACGCGATGCTCGAGCACGGCTTCGGACGCATCGTCAACATCAGCTCGGTCGTCGGCGAAAGCGGCAACTTCGGGCAGGCCAACTACGCCGCCGCGAAAGCCGGGCTGATCGGGCTGACCAAGACCGTCGCGCTCGAGGTCGCCAAGAAAGGCATCACCGTCAACGCGGTCGCGCCGGGCTTCATCGAGACCGACATGACCAAGGCGATGCCGTCGGAGGCGATCGAGAACGCGATCGCGCAGACGCCCAAGCGCCGCCTCGGCCAGCCCGACGAGGTCGCACGGCTCGTGCGCTTCCTGCTCGACGAGAAAGCCGGCTACATCACCGGCGCGGTCTACAACGTCAACGGCGGCTGGTACATGTGAGTGAACATCGCACCTGAAGAGCTCCGCTACGGCATCGACGTCACCGGCCTCGATCCGGCGTCGCTCAGCGACGCGCTGCGCGCCGTCGTAGCCGACGCGATGATGGATCCGTTGCGCATGAGCACGTGGCTTACCGGGTTGGCGCTGGCCGAGCAAAACGTCGGGCTGAACATGCTGCGCCGTTTGGGCGGCCAACTCGACGACGCGAGCGCTACGGCGCCCGCCGACAAACGCTTTGCCGAGCCGGAGTGGCGCACCAATCCGCTCCTGGCGGGCATCGTCGAAGATTATCAGGCGCGCACGCAGGCGGCGCTGCAGCTCGTCGACGCCGCGCGTCTTCCCGAGGCGACGCGGCGCAAAGCGCGTTTTGCGATGCAGCTCATGTGCGACGCGTTTGCGCCGAGCAACGTGCCGTGGCTCAATCCCGGCGTCGTGAAAGAGGCGACGGAGACGGGCGGTCGAGCCTGGTGCAGGGCCTGCAGAACTTCCTCGACGACGTTGCCAACAACGGCGGCTATCCGCGTCAAGTCGATCGCTCCGGCTTCGAGCTCGGCGAGAACATCGCCGCGACGCCCGGACGCGTCGTGATGCGCAACGAGCTCATCGAGCTGATCGCGTACGAGCCGCAGACGCCGCACGTGCACGAGTTGCCGCTGCTGTGCAGCCCGCCGTGGATCAACAAGTACTACATCATGGACCTGGCGCCGGGACGCTCGTTCGTCGAGTGGGCGGTGCAGCACGGCCACCAGACGTTCATGATCTCCTACCGCAATCCGGACGAGTCCATGTCGCACTACACGATGGACGACTATCTGCGCCAGGGCGTGCTGGCGGCGCTCGACGCCGTTGCAGGAAATCACCGGCGCCACGCGGGTGAACGTCGCGGCGCTGTGCCTGGGCGGCACGCTGGCGCTGATCGCGCTGGCGTATCTCGCCGCGCACGGTCAAGGCGACCGGATCGCGTCGGCGACGCTGACCAACACGCTGATCGACTTCAGCATTCCGGGCGATCTGGGCATCTTCACCGACGAAGACACGATCGCGCGGCTCGAGCAGCGCATGCGCGAGCGCGGCTATCTGGATCCGGCCGAAATGGCGAACACGTTCGATTGGATGCGTTCGAGCGATTTGATCTGGAGCTACGTCGTCAACAACTGGTTCAAGGGCAAGCAGCCGCCGGCGTTCGACATTCTGGCGTGGAACGACGATTCGACGCGCATGCCGGTCGCGATGCATTCGCAATATCTGCGCGCGTGCTATCTGCACAACGCGATCGTGAAGCCGGGCGCGTTCACGATCGACGACACGCCGATCGATCTCGGAAAGATCCGACGCCGCTCTACGTGCTCGGCGCCGAGAACGACCACATCGCGCCGTGGCACGCGACCTATCTGACGACGCAGCACGTCGGCGGCGAGTCGAAGTACGTGCTGACGAACTCCGGGCACATCGCGGGCATCGTCAATCCGCCCGGCGGGAAGAAGACGTGGCATTATACGAAGCCGCGCGCGCAGCGCGGCGAGAGCGCCGGACGAGTGGCTCGAGACGGCCGACCGCCACAACGGATCGTGGTGGGAAGACTGGGCGGATTGGGCGCAGGCGCACGGCGGGCCGATGCGCGCGCCGTATCCGCTACCGCAGGGCGAGCCCGCGCCGGGACGCTACGTCCGCAACGAAACGGGCGAGCCGTTCGATAGTGCTCGGGCGCCGGGGAGTCGAAGCATAGCGCGATCATGAGCGACGAGGAGAAGGGCGGCGCCGGGCGCGGCCTGGCGCAGCCTCGGAGACTTCATCCGCGGCCAGCGCGAGCTGGCCAACCTCTCGATGCGCCAGCTGGCCGAGATCGCGAAGATCTCCAACCCGTATCTGAGCCAGGTCGAGCGCGGGCTCTACAAGCCGTCGGCCGACGTGCTCAAGAACATCGCCAACGCGCTGCACATTTCGGCCGAGACGATGTACGCCCAGGCCGGCCTGCTGGACGACTCGCCCGACCGCGACGAAAGCCACCACGGCGTCGAGCACGCCGTGAAGCTCGACCCGCAGCTCAGCGTCGATCAAAAGGAAGCGCTCATCCGGATCTACCGGAGCTTCATCGGCCGCGAGTAAGCTAGCTTGCCGCACCCAGCGGCTCGAGGGCTTGACAGACACAGCACGTGCTTGGTATACTTAGCACAAGCACCAGCACCGAGAGGAGAACCGTTCACACATGTCCGTCAACGTTTCCGAGTACATGACCAAGTTTCAGGAAGAGGGCCTGGCCGCGCTCAAGCAGACGCAAGACGCCAGCCTCAACGCCATGAAGTCGTTCCGCGAGTTCACCAAGGAGTTGACCGAGAAGCCCGGCACCATGCCGACGCTCGAGAACATCCCGACGCCGACGCAGCTCGTCGAGCTGTCGTTCGGCTTCGCCAGCCAGCTGCTCGAGCTGCGCAAGGCGTTCACGCTGAAGATCGCCGAGATGATCGTCGACACCCAGAAGCAGGCCGAAGCGACCTTCAAGGCCGCGACGCCGATGCGAACCGCCCCGCCGGCAAGTAAACTCGCAGTAACCTTTAGGAGTCAGACCGCTCGCGTAACGCGAGCGGTCTTTTTCATGTCGCAAAGAAACACGCCGCGATGAACGCCGCGAGCACGATTACGATCGGGGACACCCTGACCGTCAACCGCATTGGCTTCGGAGCGATGCGCCTGTGCGGCAAGCACGTCTGGGGTTGGCCCGGGGATCGCGAGAACGCACTGCGCGTGCTGCGGCGCGCGGTCGAGCTCGGCGTCAACTTCATCGATACCGCCGACGCGTACGGCCCGCACGTAAACGAAGAGCAGATCGCGGAGGCGCTCTATCCGTATCCCGCCGGCCTGGTGATCGCGACCAAGGGCGGCTCGACGCGACCCGGCCCGACCGAGTGGGGGCGCGACGGCCGGCCGGAGCACCTGATCGCGGCTTGCGAAGGCAGCCTGCGGCGGCTGCGGCTCGAATGCATCGATCTGTATCAGCTGCACGCCGTGGATCCGACAATCCCGCTCGAGGAGCAAATCGGCGCGCTGCGCCGGCTGCGCGACGCCGGCAAGATTCGCTGCGTCGGCCTCTCCAACGTCAACCTCGAGCAACTGCGGCACGCCGAGCGCATCGTCGAGATCGCGTCCGTGCAAAACAACTATAACGTCGGCAACCGCGCGAGCGAGCCGGTTCTCGAGCACTGCGAGGACAACGGCATGGCGTTCATCCCGTATTTTCCGCTCGACGCCGGCGACATACACGCCGTCGACGCGCTGCGGCCGATCGCGGCGGCGCATGCCGCGACGGTGTACCAAGTCGCGCTCGCGTGGCTGCTGCACCGCTCGCCGGCGATGCTGCCCATTCCGGGCACCTCCTCCCTCGAGCACCTCGCCGAGAACGTCGCGGCCGCGGGCTTAAAGTTGACGGACGACGAATACGCGGCGCTCGAACGCGTCGCTCCTCCCGCAGCTTAGGAGACGCAGCCCAGCCTATTTGCCCACTCGTAGGTTCGCAATATACGACCAAAGCCCGAAGAGCTTGAGGATCCAAACGATCAGTGCGATGACGACGACGGCGTTCAGGAGTGATTTTATGGCCGAGGCCATCGGGATGTAGCGGTTGATGAGCCACAGGAGGACGCCCACTACGATCAGGACGACGACGACTTCGATCAGCGGCATGACCGATAATACCCACTATCCGAGCCGGCGGCGCGGGCTATCGGCGCCGCTGCCTGCTGCACGTGTTACGTCAAGATGTACGTGAGCCTAAGCCGAGCTTCGACAGCGGGGCCTCCGCGAATGTTTGCCGACGTGTCGTGCCAGGTGCTCAATCCCGAGGTCCGGAGCCATCCCGCGATTCTCGCCGCGGCGGCCGCGGCCTGGGGATCTCGTTCGCCTTAGGGCAGGCAAGCTGGCTGAGTCGAGCGCCGCTCGGTCGAACAGCCAGCGCCGGAGAGAGAGAGTTCGCTCTTAAAGAGCGGGGAGCAATATGATTACCGTACGTTTAGACCGCGTATTGAACGTGGGCTTGAGCACTTTGTTCTTGGCGGGGTGCGCCGCCCAGATCGGGACGCTGCCCACGCCGGCGGGACTTGAGTCAGCGACGCGGCCGGCCGCGTCGCTGAAAGCGAACATCAGCCTGCACAACGAGACCCTCTCGGGCACGTATACCGGGATCTGCGCGCACTCGAAGTTCGAGTTCGTGGCGTACGGTCGCGCGATCGGACCGATCAAGGGGACGTTCCAGGCATACGGTTCGTGGAGGGTCGGACCCTACGAATGGCAGTTTCAGGAACAGTTTAAGTTAAAATCGCGCACGAAGACCGTTGAGGGCTCCGTCGTCGGCACGCAAGACCGCAGCCGATCAACGTGCGAAGACTTCAAAGACAAGCCGCTGTTCTATTTTGCCAATCACCAAGAGGGACGCTTGCGCGCCGTGATCGGACACGACCACTTCAGCCGCGTGTTCCTTGAACAGTTCGAACACCCCGTTCGGATCGGCGATCTCACTGGGTGATGACGCGCATCATCGAACTGCCGCTGATTGGGAGGTTGTTCGGAATCCCCGGGTAGTTCAATAGCGTCGCGAAGACGCCGGTGACCTGGACTTTGACGTAATAGCGGGTGCGCTGTGAGCGGCAAGATTGCGCCGCGCTCGCCGTTGCGAGCGCGCACCAGAGGATTGGAAGCCGTGTCACTCATCGTCCGTACGATGCCTCGCCTGGGATAGAATCGGGGACGGACGCTGGTAGACGCCCGCTGCAGTGCAACGATTATTACACGGCCTTAGCGCGCTAAGGCGTTAACGCGACCTCGACGTTGAGTTAAAATCGTGCCCGCTTGCCTACTTGCGCGCGAGCGACACGGCGACGCCGTCGCCGCGGCCGACGCTGTTGAGCACCTTGAGGGGCTGCCCGCCGGCGGGATAGGCCCAGATCATGACGGACCGACTGCCGAAGTTTGCGCCGACGATGTCGCCGTTTTGTATCCACAGCGACTCGACCTCGGCGCCGCCGTAGAGCTGGACGATGCCGACGTCCTTGGCCTGAGTCCCCTTGATCGCTAAGCGAAAGATCGAATTGACGCCGTCGCCGAGCGCCAGATCCTTGCCGTCCCATCGGATTTCACCGCGCGAGCCCGAATCGGAGATCGTCGGCATCTTGATCCTGACAAACCTGCTGCTGCCCGCCGGGAGCTCGATGAGCGCTGCGCGCGACGGATCCCGCCGCGTGACGCCGTTGACGAAGAGATTGCCCTTGCCGTCGTAGTCGCAGGACGCGCGCAAGAAGCCGCCCGGGAAGGCCTGGTACGTGGGCTTTCCTCTGGCCGCTCGGAAGATCGCCAGCTGCGTTGAGATCACCGCCAGGTTACCGGTGCTCGGATCGACCGAACACTGATCTGCAGAGTCGTTTACGGTAAGCGTTCGGATCGGCTCGAGGCCGTCGTGCGCGTATTCGAGTATCGCGGTGCTCGAAGGATTGGATGACTCATTGGTGACGTAGACGTGCCCGCTTTTATCCGCGCACTCGCCGCGCGGAAACGTCAGTGCGGACTTGTCGACCTTTGTCTTAAAGCGGCCCCTGGGATACGTATAGATGAGGACGTTGGGATTGGAGTTTTCGATGCTGGAGATGTACAGGAGGTCGAGCTTGGAACCTTTGTGGACCAAACCGACCGCGCTCGGTTCCGCGCCGGAAGAAACGGCGGGCAAAGAGCCCTGTGTCAACGATCGTCCGCCGCACGCGGTCAAAAGAACGATCAGCCCGGCCGTTACGGAGAGACGGCCAATCCCGATAGCATCATCAAAACTACCTCCCGGCCGGTAAGTTCTACGAGAAGCGCGCGGCTCCCACTTCCCACGATAGCGAGGCAGAGTCTCACTGCTTCAGAGTTTTTTCATCACCGCTGTTTAGGCTCTGCGGCAGCTTTCCTGTATGCTTTCAAAGGAGAATAGCCAATGCGCTTCTCGCGACCGATTCTCATCGCTGCCGTCGCCGCCGCGGCGATGGCCGCCTCGGCTGGTGCCGCTATGGCGCACGGCTACTACGGCGCCCCCGCAAGTATGATGTTCCCGGCGTCGCACAATTACAGCGGCAGCTATCCGGTGACGATCACCCACTCGCAGTTCGATAACGGCACGGACTGCTTGACCCTGAGTGGTTCCGGCAACGGCGGCCAAGCGTCGCTGGTCGCCGGCAGCACAAAGTATCCTTACGGCTCATTCCTCATTATCAACGGCATCATCGTGGTAAACATCACCGAGCCCCTTTATGGGCAGAACGGCTCCTTGTTTTTCATCGCACCGGCCAGCCGTGGCCACATCGGCGCGGGCGTCTTCGAAGATAACAGAGGCGGATCCAGCTTCGACGCCGGCGACTTAACGTTCGGCTCGAAAAAGGGCTGCTGAACGCGGTTGCAGCCGGCGCTTGGCACGGTTAGGGGTAGGCGCGGAGCTACCATGACCGCGATAGTTGATGAGCCAGCGTTGTCGGCCGGTCTTGCCCCGCGCCCATCCTGCGACCGGCACGGGGCGGCCACTCAGCTGCAAGTATACGTTGTAAATGAACGCGCAAACAGCTCCTGGCTTGGCGCGATAACGGCCCAGTAAACGAGCAAGAACGCAGAACACAGCGCGCCAATCACCTGTACGGCGACGAATGCTCGCGTGCCTCGAATCATGGGCTAGAGATCGAACTGGGCGGGTGCAAAATGCCGCATCGGGCGGCGGACTAAGAAAACCTTAGGCGATCGGTCCGGTTGTGGACCAAAGGTTCCTGATCGTCAGCGCGGTCTGGTTCGGGGCGGTTGCGTCGGTGGCCGCTTACCTGTTTTGGGTGGTCGATCACTAGAGGACTGCGTTTCCCTTGCGGCCCGGGTGACAGGGCGATAAATCAGCTACCGGAGGGCACTGGACATAACGCGTTAAATCTTTAGACCGGTAACGGGTGCAGTCTTGTCTCCCGCCAAAGTGTCACTCAAGGAGAACAACGAGATGGCTATACTTTCCCGTCCTGCTCGACACTTTTTTAGCGTTTTCGCTGCGCTCGCCGCCGCCGTTTTAGCCGGTTGTAGCGGCTCTTCGCAAGTGACCCCGATGGGGACCCGGCAGGGCCCAGCCAGCGCCGTGCATGCGCCGTTGGTCGACCCAGCGAGTTGCAAGCATTATGGCAAGGTACTCATTGACGTGGATCCCTGCTCTGTCATCTTCACCGCTTCGAAGCCGGGACCCGATAAGGTGACCGCAAGCGCTCCCAAACTCAAGAGCCACCCCCTCGAGGAGTCCGACAACTGCGGCGGTCACTCCGGCGTTGCAACCCTTGCGCGAGGTTCAGGAGCGAAGTGGACCGTCACTGCCGGCCCGAAGACCGGCTCCTGCACGGCTATCTTCATTTACGTCACTGACTCTCATGTGGACGGGACCGCAGACCTCTCCATTACCAACTCAATCTAATTCCTCGGGTTAAGGACAAGGAGGGTGCCCAATCGGGTGCCCTCCTCTTTTAGTGCGCCCGGCATGGGCGCCGACTTGGAGGTGAGTCCTCCTATGGGGCCTAGTCGTGGCAACCACTAGCCAACCGCAATGGTGTCCACCGTAAGGGGAATCGGAAGGAAGCCGGCGGCAAAACTGCGCGCCGGCGTTGATGTCGGGCGCGTACAGAACACGGAAGGCGGCAAACGCAATAACGTGGCGAGGCGAATGGGCGCTGAAGAAGGGAGCATCGGCCCTGCCCCTCCGTGCACCTGCTCTTCGAAGACCGGTTCCCATTCCGCCGACACGTCCGTTGTATGACTCCATCTCGAGGTTGATCTGCTCGATGTTTGGATAATTTCCCGGGCCCCGACCATGAGTAGATCCCCTCCAGAGCGGTTCTGGCATCGTCCGGCTGGGTGGCCATGCTCCTTCGGGGCGGCCCTCATCAGGAGCAGTGAACGTCATTGCCGCGTCGCTAAAGGCGTGGCGATTTATTCGTCTCCAAAGCCCCTATGAGTGCCGCAGCTGACACCGCCTAACAGCATCCGAGAACTCCTAGCGGCGCACCTAATGCGGTATTCGGTTGCCGTCCGACTTATCTAATGGATGCGGCGATGCGCGTTACGGCTTTCACGCCAACGCCTCAAAACTGAGTTGGGATGGCGATCACGTAGCTACTGACTTAAGCCAAGACGCGCGCGGCGGCGATCCAGTCGTCCCGAGCAAGAGTGAGGTCAGTTCCGGCTAACTGGTGTCGAGTCAGGGTGGTGCAGGTTTCGCGCGGTGGACCCAAAGAACTGGTAGCTCACCCGCGATTTTATCAGAGGGAGAAATCTGCCATGAGGAATCTCCCGGCAACGCTCGGGGGCCTCGCGATCGTACTGGTCGGCTGCACCGGTAACGGAAGTGCCGCGCCGATCGCGCGTGACACGCCGTTCCTGCTGATTGTCCCTTATTTCACGGTAGTCGGCGACATCCGCGGCTCAAATAGCGTCTCCGTCTATAAAGTCGACCCGGCAACCGGTGCCCTTGCACTCGCGCCTGGTTCACCGTTCTCAGCCGGAAAAGATCCAACTGCTAACGCTTTCGCTCTCGGGGGACGCTTTGCATATGTGGTCAACAAAGGCTCTAACAACGTTTCGGCCTACAAAATTAGCCCGACGACGGGTGCGTTGACACCGCTGGCCGATTCGCCCTTTGCAGTGGACTACAGTTCTTCCGGTCCCAACGGGATTGTGGTCGACCCTACAGGCAAGTACGCGTACGTAACCTCCGACGCGGGCGTCACGGTGCTCTCGATCAACCGCGCCACCGGGGCACTGTCACGTCTGTCGGGGTCGCCCTTTGCTGCCGGCCGCGCGCACTTCGGGACCTCTGCCATTGCAGTCGAACCCTTGGGCCGTTTTGCCTACGTCCTCAATTACTTCGATAACACAATCTCGGCTTATTCGATCGGCGATTCCGGAGCACTCAAACTCATGGGCTCACCGCTAGATGCAGGTCAGAATAGCAATGACATAGGTGCGTTTACGAGCGCGACCGTCGAACCTAACCGCAAGTTTCTGTACGTGACTGGCTCGTGCTGCCTCTACGTCTACGCGATCGGCGCTAGAAGCGGGCGCGCTGGCGATCCGCGCTCACTTAAGATTAAACAACCCCGGCGATCCAGGCCCAACCGGATTTTCCATTGATCCTAAGAGCGCGTTCGCATACGCGGTCGTCGGCAATAGCCTTTACGCTTACAAGATTGACACAACCGGGACACTGAAAGCTACAGGAGGTGGAAAGTTCGCCGTTCGCGCCGGCACCGAACCTTACGGTGTTACAATCGATCCGACGGGCAAGTACGTGTATGTGCTCAATCGCGACAGCCGCGTCGCCGCGCCCACGATCTTCGCATACCGCATCGACGCGGCGACCGGAGACCTTACGGCGTTGACACGTTCGCCGTTTGCGGTTGCCGACAGTGAGACCGATCCAGTTACTCGCTGGTTCAACGTCGGCCGATGCGCAGCGTTTAATGAAATGCTGTGGACCGACGCGCACCCGCCCCCGCTGGTCAAACGTGGCTCGGACGGTGTGATTCAAGATCATGTCACCGCAACGACTCGCGGGTACTTCTACGATCCAAGAAGCCGCTCCGCGCTGCACTACCCCGAAACGGACTCTGGAGGGACGTTTACGCTGCGACTGAGCGGGCCGCCACCACCAGGTGTTCCGGGGCACGATCTGAGCAAACTGCAGACCGCTGTCAGGCATCAAACTCGGCAGCAGTGCAGCTACCGTCGTAAGTTTGCTCGGCGCGCCGAAGATTGTAAATGGCTGCGGCCTTCAGCGCTTCGTTTATTTGAGAAATCAGCTAAGCGAACCGACTTCGCTGCAGTTCACTATCAACGACGGACGCGTCATCGAAATTTATGAAGACTTCGGAGGCTAAGGAGGGAGCTATGCGAATTGTGCCTTTATCGATTGTACTAGTGATCGCATCGTCTCTGCCGTTGACTGGGCAAACGCAAGCCTCGCCATACTCAGCATCTTGCGTGAATACGACCGTTCGGTTGGTGGCGCCGCGCTTAACTGGGCTCGACCCAGCGAAGGAGCATTTTACGCGTCAAGACTTCATCCAGAGCGGAGTCGCCGTCACGTTCAACACAAAACTGGGCCTCACAAGCGGCATGCAATGGGCAGAAGTCGTGCATTATCAGGGAGAGGCCGGCAACAGCATCATGATGGGCGAGGGCATTGGCGATCACGTTCGGGTCTGCTTTCTTGGCGGACCTGAGGCGGATAGGGCCTGCAACCCAGAGACAGACCGTCGGGGATGGAAGTTCAGCGTTTACGACTACCGTCAGCGCGCGTCGTATTCGGGCATCAATAGCGAGCACGAATGCGGGGGGGCGTGATACGCGCCTAAGAGTGCAGCGCTTATGTGTTTCCTTCTGATTTTGTCACGAGAGACCGCCGCTTGGTATGTAACCCGCTCCTCCGCCTATTGAACAAACGGCCAGACCCGCTTCCGCAGTCAAAGGGGGCATTTGCGGGCGACGGCCTTGCCCTAACGCGATAACCGTCTCCGCTCCCGGCTCTGACGGAAACGTCAAGCCACTTCGTATGATCAAGGACAATCTTACCAAGCTCGCCTTTCCACTGGTCATCGGGATTCGATAAAGCCCTTCGCGCTTCGCCCTTCGATACGGCTTCGCGGCTCCTCCATAAGCCGCTCCGCATCGTGATCCGATAGCGCCGCGTCGGCTTCGCCTATTTGGAGTTATTGACAAGCACTGCCCCTAGCACACAACGGGCGCCCTGGGAGCGTCACAATGCGACTCCTGACGGCGTCGTGGGCCGCGGCGCCGCTCCCGGCACGGCGCCCTGTGGCTACGGCGTTGCTACCTGCGTTGCTAGCTACCTGAAAATCGATCTCTTCCGCCGGAAAAGAAAAAAGCTCGTTTCTCCTTTATTTGACGAGCTTTTTCAAACTTGGGCGGTACATGGATTGAACATGTGACCTCTTCCGTGTCAAGGAAGCGCTCTCCCACTGAGCTAACCGCCCTCGATTCCTAGCGCGCGAACGGCCCAGACTTCGAATTTCGGCGCGCCGGCCCTGCTCGGATCGAATTCCTCTTGGTTTGACAAGCGATTGTGTGCGTGATAGAGTTTCGCGTATTACTCATCCCGGTTGTAGGAGGCACGATGGACAATAATATGCAGCTGTGCATCCCCGCGACGCAAGTCGTCGGCGGGTCGACGTGCCTTGGACCTTCGGAGGATCGGCCGGCGTAAGCGTCTGTCGGCATCTCGACCTCACGAAGGCCTCCGCGATCGACCGGGGGCCTTTTCATTTCATTACTTACGCTTAAACACGAGGCGAATCATGGACTCTTGGCTTCATGCCGAAATTCGGAAACGCCGTGAGGACGCCTTGGAAAACGCCCGCCGCGGCAGGCTCGCGAGCCTGGCCGCGCGCGGACGAAGTACGAGGGTTCGCACGCGCATCGCCGCCGGCGCACAGGCGATGAGCGACGCGCTGGCTGCGCTCGCGCGCAGCCTGCGCGACGGCGAGACCGCATGACTATTCACGGAAGGGCGTCGCCGATGCCGGTGTCGGCGCCCTTCCATTCCGCTTGAAATCGCGCGCGAGTCGCCGCGGCTTGCGCGGCCTGTCCCTGTGCCGCCAGTGCCGTCGCTAATCCGTACAGCGCGCGCGGATCCTTCGGATAGTCCGCGAGCGCTCTCGTAAAGGCGGAGACCGCTCCGGCAAAATCCCCCTGCCGCAGCGCAATTCCGCCGAGGACTTCGTCCGCCGGGAACGACGGGATCTGCTCGCTGGTGAAATCGCGCTGCTGATTATCGCGAGCGCGCTCGATCCAGCGCGCAGCGTCGTCCGCCTTTCCATCGGCGGCGGCAGCCTCGGCCAGGAAGAGCTGCGACAAATAATCCTGCGACCTGCTTCCGGGGGCGACTTGTTTGGCGATCGCGCGTGCGTAGGCAGTGCGTCCTAGGCGCAGCGCCGCCCAGCCACGCACCGCCGGGTAGCCGAAGTCGCCCGTGGACGCGCCGTAGGCGGCGGTGAAGCGTCCGAAGCGCAACGCCGTCAGCGCATCGAAATCCTGATCGAAGACGCCGGCCATGCGCTGCGCCCAGAGACGCGCGACGGCGTAGTTGCCCAGCATCATCGCGGCCGAGTAGCCGACGGCCACGTCGTGCCTGGCATAGCGGCGCGCGTGCTCGCCGTCCAGACCGCCGGGGAGCCGGCTAAGCAGCGCGAACGCGCGATCGCTCGAGGCGAGGGCCGCCTTATAGTCTCCGGTTTCGATCCAGTAATGCGCCGGCATGTGCGCGAGGTGCTCGGCGTTGGGCCCAAACGTCGTGGCGTCCAGCCGCTGCGCACAGACGCGCGCGGGAGCGCGGTCCGGCGCCAGATCGTGGAGGTGGATGCAGAGATGGTTGGCCATCGCGCTTCGCGGATCGGCGCGCAACACGCTCGTAACGAGCTCGAGCGCTTCGCGCGAGGTCTCCGCAGCGAGCGCGCCGCCGCGCCACGCGAGGCCGCCTTCCTCGAGCAGCGCCTCGGCCGCGATCAGCCGCGCGTTCTCGTCTCGCGCCTCGCGCGCGAACTGCAGCATAGCTTGGCCGTATGCGGCATCGTCGGTCTGCCAATCGGCGAAGCTCCCGCGGTAGCGGCCGGCCATGATCGTGATGAACCGGCGTTCGCGGGATGTTGCGCCCACGGCGAGTGAGCTCGCTTGCCGGATCGCCTGCGAGCCGCGCTCGAAGCGCTGCGCGGTCATCGGCGTGTTCAGATCCGGGCCGCTCGCGAGCGCGACGCCCCAGAAGGCCATCGCCAGACCTGGATCGAGGGTCGCGGCCCGCTCGAACGAGCGCGCGGCGTCGTCGCCATCGTAGGCATAGTAGAGGAAGAGGCCGCGATCGAACGCGGCCTGCGCCGGCGGGTTAGCGGTCGAAACCGGGAAGTGAACCGAGGCGGCAACCGGCACTACGGCCGCGAGAACGACGGCGATGAGGCTCACGGCAAAGTCTTCCACGCGCGCCGCCGCGCTTCGTGCTGGACAGCGCGCGCGACGGTAGGGTAAGATTTCGTTTTGTCCAAGGAGCCGTTACCGGTACGGGCGCGTAGCTCAGCGGGAGAGCATCCGCTTCACACGCGGGGGGTCGCTGGTTCGAACCCAGCCGTGCCCACCACGCCGAGCCGGCGACCGGTCTTGGCGCTGTAGCTCAGTTGGTTAGAGCGTCGCCCTGTCACGGCGAAGGTCGTGGGTTCGAGCCCCATCAGCGTCGCCATCGTCACGAGCGCATCGCATCGCAGAGCACCATGCGATGCGCTCGAAATCGCGTGCCAAGGTAGCTCAGTCGGTAGAGCACGCGCCTGAAAAGCGCGGTGTCGCGCGTTCGATTCGCGCCCTTGGCACCATAGCGAGGTCTCGCGCCGAGACCTCGCGTCTTCGGCTAGCGCGAGCGTGCGGTCGAAAAACTCGACGCGTGCGGCGCCACGCGGTCTCGGCGTGCTCGCGATGGTAGTGTCCGAGGCCGCCCTCACCCGGCTCCCCGGTATTGTAGAAGCCGTGCTTGGCGTCGTAGCGATGAAACTCGTGCGGGCGCGCCGGCCGCTTTGAGCTTGCGCTCGATCGCGTCGACGCCCTCGATTGGAAGAACTCGTCGCGCAGCGCCCAATGCCCCTGCAGCGGAACGCGGATCGTTGCTCGGGTCGCCGGCCTCCGGCGGCGGATATCCGTACCAGATGCTGGCCGCATCGAACGTCACGCCGTGCATGACGGCTAGCATCGCCAGCGCGCCGCCCATGCAGAACCCCATCACGCCGACGCGCGGCGCACCGCGTTCGCGCAAGATACCGCGCTGCGCCGGCGCCGTCTTGCGTCGCGGCATCGCCGAAGTCCAGGCCCTCCATCAAATGGTTCGCCTCGTCGCCGGTCGCGGCGTTGCGGCCGCGAAACAGATCCGGGACGAGCACGCTGAAGCCGTGCGACGGCGAGCCGGTCCGCCGTCGCCTTGATGCGGTCGTCGAGGCCCCACCACTCCTCGAACATCACGATGCCGCGGCGCGTTCGGGATCGGTGCTGGCGCGAGATATCCGGGAGCCGTCTTGCCGTCGGGGCGCGCGAACTCGACGGCGGCTCCCATCAACGCCGTTGCCGCGGGCGCGACCTCTTCGGCGTCCTGGCGATCGAGATTCTCCATGCGTTCTGCCAAGAGCCACTCGTTGGCCGCCGTTATCTGTTCCGGACGCACGCGTGCGACGAACCAGGCGTACAGCGACTCGTCGGTCGGGTTGTCGCGCAGGGCTTTGTCGAACTCGCCGGCGTGATTCCCCAGCGTTCCATCATGCCCTGGTCCATCGGACACGGATAGATGTAATCGTGGATCGTTCCCGCGGCAGCGGCGCGGCCTTTATCGGCCACGCGAAGCAGCCAAAGCGCTTCGCCGATGCTCTCGCGGCCGCGGCGCGGAAAAGTCTTTCCATCACGAAAATCGGTAGGCATGCGGCTCATAATGCGCGACGACTGCAGCGGGTTGCGCAGCGCGGCCAAGCGAACGGTCGTACGGAATGCAAAACGTAAGGCGCCGCCGCGCACGAACCGCGTTGGCACGCCTCGCTGGCCGTCGTGGCGGCGATGCTGCTGTACATCACGCTTCCGCCGCGGCTGACGATCGGTCCGGTGTGGGTCGCACCGGCGATCGTGCTGGTACTCCTCATTCCGCTGTCGATTCTGGTGCCCCGGCGCCACCGCGAGACGCGACGCACGCGATTCTGGAGCATCCTGCTCATCGCGATCGTGAACTTCTTCAATGTCGTCTCGGTGCTCTTGCTGGTAGGCGGCCTGTTCCGTCCGGAGAAGGCGACCCTGCATTCGGCCGCCATTTTGCTGCGCACCGGCGCGCAGATTTGGGCAACGAACATCCTCGTCTTCGCTCTGTGGTTTTGGGAGCTCGATGGCGACGGGCCCGACGCTCGCGCCCATGCCAGCTCCGCCACCGAGATCGAGGACGCCGACTTCCTCTTCCCGCAGATGCAGATTGCCGCTAGCCGGCGGCGAAGGCATGAAGTGCATCGATCCCAACTGGAAGCCCCAGTTCATCGACTATCTCTATCTTGCGTTTACCAACTCGACCGCGTTCAGCCCGACGGACATGATGCCGCTGAGCCGCTGGGCCAAGATCCTGATGACGGTCGAGGCCCTGATCTCGCTGATCACCATTGCGATCGTCGTGGCGCGCTCGATCAACGCCATCTCCTAGGAACTGTAGCCTGAGTGTTGGGGGTTGTAGGACGGAGTATGGAGCGGCTAGAACCGGAAGGGTCGCCGTGCGCGGGTATGATGTAATGGCAGCCTGCGACCTTCCCAAGGTTGATGCGTGGGTTCGATTCCCACTACCCGCTGGGGACCCGCGCTGCTCTGCAGCGTGGGGCACGTAGGCGCTTGCGCCGTAGTGCTTGTAAAACTTCGGGGTCCCCGATGCGCGAAGCGCGGGGAACCGCGCTGCTCTGCAGCGTGGGGCACGTAGGCGCTTGCGCCGTAGTGCTTGTAAAACTTCGGGGTCCCCGATGCGCGAAGCGCGGGGAACCGCGCTGCTCTGCAGCGTGGGGCACGTAGGCGCTTGCGCCGTAGTGCTTGTAAAACGTCGGGGTCCCCGATGCGCGAAGCGCAGGGGAACCGCGCTGCTCTGCAGCGTGGGGCACGTAGGCGCTTGCGCCGTAGTGCTTGTAAAACTTCGGGGTCCCCGATGCGCGAAGCGCATTGGGGCGTGGCGACGTAGCCAAGTGGTAAGGCAGGGCTCTGCAAAAGCCCCATTCGGCAGTTCGAATCTGCCCGTCGCCTCAAGATTTTCACCGTGATGCGGGTCGCGGTCGTCGGCGCCGGCGCCATCGGCGGGTTCATCGCCGCGGCGCTAACGAGGGCCGGGGCGCCGGTGGCGATCGTGGCGCGCGGTCCGCACCTCGCGGCGATCCGGCGCGACGGCCTGCGCGTCGAAAGCGACCTCGGCACCTTCACGCTAGCGGTACAAGCCGGCGACGATCTGCGCGAGCTCGGCGCCTTCGATGTCCTGCTGCTGACGTTTAAGGCGCATCAGTGGCCCGAGTTCTTACCGCAGCTGCGTCCCTTTTCAGCCACGCCGGCGACGGTCGTGACGCTGCAAAACGGCGTGCCGTTTTGGTACGTTCGCGAACCCCCGCTGCACAGCGTCGATCCGGGCGGCATCATCGGCGGCCTCTTTTCGGACGATCGCGTCGTCGGCGGCGTCGTGCACGTTTCGGGCGAGCTGCCGGCGCCGGGCTTCGTCCGGCAGAGCGGCGGCCTGCGCTACGTGCTCGGCGATCCGAACGCGGGAGACGACGCGCGCGCCGAGTCGATCGGCCGCCTCATGCGAAGCGCGGGCCTCGCGGCCGAGCTCGATCCGAACGTTCGCGCGACGGTTTGGCTGAAGCTAGTGAACAACGCCGGCCTCAACCCGGTCAGCGTCCTTCGCCGCGCTGACCGATCAAGCCGATGCTCGCCGACCCCGACGCGCGCGCACACGTCCGCAAGCTGATGATCGAAGCGCTGCACGTCGGTCAGGCGATGGGCGTCGTCGACGATGTCGACGTCGACGCGCGCATCGAGTACGCGGCTCGTCTGGACGACGTGAAGACGTCGATGCTGCAAGATTTCGAACGCGGGCGCAGCTCGAACTCGAGCCGATCGTCGGCGCGGTCATCGAGCTCGCGGAACGCTACGGCGTCGCGGTGCCGAACCTGCGCGAGGCGTACGCGGCGCTGCGGCAGGCGGAAACGGCTGCTTCGCACGGTGATCGCACCGTCGCCTGCCGGCCTTGACGTCGGCGAGCTGAGCGGAGTCGGAGCCAAGACGGCGCCGCTGTTTCGCGAGCTGGGCATCGATACGGCACGCGCGTTGCTCGACTACCTTCCGTTTCGTTACGACGATCTGCGCTTTCCGACGCCGGCGGCCGGCTCGGAGAGGCGGGCGGCGAGGAGAACGCGGTCGGCCGCGTCGTCGCGGTCAAAGAGCGGCGCGTTCGCGGGCTCGAGATCGTCGAGGTGCGAGCTGACGGACGACGCCGGCGACCGGTTCGTCGCGAAATGGATCGGCCGCAATCGTTACGTCTACGGACGCTTTCGCGAGGGGATGCGGCTCTTCGTGCGCGGCCGTATCGAGCGCAACTTCTCCGGCCGATCGTCAACGTCACGCACTACGGCGTGTTGGCGCAAGGGCAAGAGTATCGCGGCGAGCTGGTTCCGATCTATCGTGCCAGCAAAGATCTGGCGAGCCGCAAGATCGCCGCCGTCGTGAAGAAGAATCTGACGCGATTGCTCGAGCACGTCGCCGGCCGATCCGCTGCCGCCGCGCTCGCTGCCGCGCGCGGCTATCCGCTCGCTGCGCGAGCGCGTATCGCGCGGTGCACGCGCCGCAGGAGCCCGCGGAAGCGCAGAGCGCGCCGCGAGCGCTTCGTCTTCGCGGAGTTCCTCGCGCTGGCGACCGCGGCGCAGCTGCGTCGCAGCGAGCGCGAGCGCGACCACGATGCGCGCGCACTGCGCGTGCCGCCCGACCTGCTGCGAGCGTCTTGAAGCGACGCTGTCCTTCGCGCTGACCGGCGCGCAGCGCCGAGTCATCCTGGAGATTTGGGCCGACATGAGCCGCGACGTGCCGATGAACCGCCTGTTGCAAGGCGACGTCGGCAGCGGCAAGACGCTGGTCGCCGCGGCCGCCGTGCTGCTGGCGGCGGCAACGGATTGCAGTCGGCGCTGATGGCGCCCACCGAACTCCTGGCGTGGCAGCACGCCGGCAAGCTCGCGCCCCTGCTGCTTGCCGTTCGGGATCGCGCGTCGAGGCGCTCTTCGGCAGCCAGAGCGCGCGATCGCGCGCCGCGGTGCTCGAGAAGCTGGCAAGCGGCGAGGCCGCGCGTCGCCGTCGGAACGCACGCGCTGCATCGAGGAAGGCGTCGACTTCGATCGGCTGGGGCTGGCGATCATCGACGAGCAGCACCGCTTCGGCGTCGAGCAGCGCGCGCGGCTGCGCGCCAAAGGCGATCTCGCCGCACACGCTGCACATGACGGCGACGCCGATCCCACGAACGCTCGCGCAGTCGGTCTACGCGGACCTCGATCTCTCGATCATCGACGAGCTGCCGCCGGGCCGCACGCCGATCGAGACCTTCGCCGTGCGCACGAGCCGCCTGGAGCGACGTCTACGACTTCGTGCGCGCGAACGTGGCCAAGGGACACCAAGCGTATGTCGTCGCCCCCGCGATCGACGAGAACGAAGAGGGGACGCTCACCAGCGCGGTGGCGGAAGCCGAGACGGCTCAAGGCGAATGTGTTCGGCGATCTTCGGTTGGGCTTGCTGCACGGCCGTCTCGCATCGCGTGAAAAAGAGGACACGATGGGGCGCTTCGTGCGCGGAGAGCTCGACGTTCTCGTCTCGACGACGGTCGTCGAGGTCGGCGTCGACGTCGCCGAACGCGACGACGATGGTCGTGCTCGACGCTCATCGCTACGGCCTCGCGCAGCTGCATCAGCTGCGCGGGCGCGTAGGCCGCGGCGCCGCGAAGTCGTACTGCATTCTCGTCTATCCGGACGATGCGGGCGACCGCGAGCGGCTCGAGATTTTGACGGGGACCACCGACGGCTTCGCGATCGCCGACGAGGATCTGCGCCTGCGCGGCCCGGGCCATCTGGCCGGGACGGTTCAATCCGGCGCGGCGGATCTGCGCTTCGGCGACCTCGTTCGCGACATCGACGTCTACCGCGCGGCGCGTAGCGCCGCGGAGGCGATCGTGGCGCGCGATTCCGTTTTGGAGCGTCCCGAGCACGCGGGGCTGCGCGCAGCGCTCGAGTCGCAGCCCAGCACGCGAGCGCTGGTGATCTCGTCGTGACGCGGCGAGCCGACGTCGTCGCGGCGCTTATCGCTCTGACCATTTGCGCCGCTCCGGCCGGCGCCGGCGCCGCCGACGATGTCGCCCGCGCGACGCTCCCCAACGGCCTGCGCGTCATCGTCGTGCGCGACACGCTCGCGCCGGTCGCGACCGCGATGCTCAACTACCGGGTCGGCTCCGACGAACAGTGGCTGCCGGGCCTCGCGCACGCAACCGAACACATGATGTTTCGTGGAAGCGCGACGCTCTCGTCCGCGCAGCTCATGGACGCGGTCAGCATCACGGGCGGCGACTTCGACGCTCAGACTCAAGCGACGATTACGCGCTACTTCTTCACGGTTCCGTCGGCCGACTTGGACATCGCGCTGCGCGCCGAGCGCTCGCGCGCAACCGGATTGCTGGTTGCGCCGGACCAATGGAGTCAGGAACGCGGCGCCATCACGCAAGAGGTGCAGCAAGACAACAGCAACGCGTTTTACCGGCTGTTCGTCAGGATGCAGGACCGGCTGATCGGCGGAACGCCGTACGCCAAAAATGGGCTCGGCACCGTCGCCGACTTCGCCCACACGGTGACCGCAACGCAGATACGCCGCTTCTACGAGCGCTGGTACCACCCCAACAACGCCGTCTACGTGATTGCGGGCGACGTCGATCCCGCGACGACGATCGCGCAGGTTCGCGCGCTGTTCGGCGGCGTTCCGCGCGCGCGGCTTCCGGCGCGCTCACCCGTTCGCCTCGGTCCGCTGCGAGCCGCAACGTATCACGATACGTCCGACCAGCCGTTCACGGTGGCCGCGCTGGGGTATCGCTTCCCGGGTTACGACAGCCCCGATTACGCCGCGGGTCAGATTCTCGGCGACGTGTTGTCGAGTGAGCGGAGCACGTTCGGCGGGCTGCCGTTCACGGGCAAAGCGCTCGCAACGGAGTTCGTCGTCCAAGAGTACCCGAACGTCGGGATCGCGATCGCGGCGGGCGTCGTGCCGGTTGCGACGCCGCCCGAGACGATCGACCGCGAAATGCGCGACCTGCTCGATCAGTATAAGAGCGCCGGCGTGCCCGCGGACCTCGTCGAGGCGGCCAAGCTGCGCGAGGTTTCCCAGCTCGAGTTCAATGCAAATTCGATCCAGGGCCTGGCGCAGGAGTGGAGCGACGCCGTCGCGGTGCAGGGGCTGAGCTCGCCCGACGACATGATCGCGCGGTTCGAGAAAGTCACGACTGCGGACGTGAATCGCGTGCTGCGAACGTACGTCGACAACAACCGGGCCGTGGTCGCGTACGCCGTACCCAAGAACGCGGGGGCTGCGAGCGCCGGCGGCCCGATGGCAAAGGAGGACGTATCGGTTCCTCCGACGACGCACCCGCCGCTGCCGAGCTGGGCTCAGCGCGTCCTCGATCGGCTCGCCGTCCCGGAACAGACGCTCAACCCCGTCGACATGCGTCTCCCCAACGGAATTCGTTTGATCGTTCAGCCCGAAACCATCAGCCACACCGTCGTCGTGGACGGATCCATCGACAACGATCCGAACATGCAGGTTCCCCCGGGGAAGGACGGCGTCGACGACGTCACTGCCGGGCTCTTCGACTACGGAACGACGACGTACGACCGCCTCGCCTTCGCGCAACAGACCGACGACATCGCCGCGAGCGTGCAGGGCGGCACGGAGTTCGGTCTCGACGTGCTGAGCCCGCATTTCGACCGCGGCATGCAGCTGCTCGCCGACAAAGAGCTCCATCCGGCATTTAAACCAGGCGATTTCGCGATCGTCCGCGATCAGGTTGCGGGCGAGCTGGTCGGCGAGATGACCTCTCCCGACCATCTTGCGGAGGTGGCGCTGAATAAGGCGCTCTATCCTCCCGGAGATCCCGAGCAGCGCTTCGCCACTCCGGAGAGCGCCCGCGCCGTGACTCCGGCCGACGTGAATGCCTGGTACGCGGCTGCATATCGCCCCGATCTCACGACGATCGTCGTGATCGGCGACGTCACGCCGCAAGCCGCTCGCGCCGAGGTCGAAAAATATTTCGGCGGATGGCGCGCGACTGGGCCGCGGCCGACGATCGAGCCGCCGCCGGTTCCACCGAACGCGCCCGGTGCGACGAACGTGCCCGCAGCCGGGCGCGTCCAATCCTCCGTGCAGCTGGAGGAGACGCTCCCGATCGTACGCGCCGATCCTGCCTGGGCGCAGCTGCAGTTGGCCAATGCCGTGCTGACCGGCGGCTTTTATTCGTCGCTGTTGTTACACGACTTGCGCGAGATCCACGGCTACGCGTATTCCGTCGGAAGCCACGTGCGCGCCGGCCGCGTTCGCGCGACCTTCAACGTCAACTATGCGTGCGACGCGCGCAACATCGTCCCTGCGGAAGGGCAGGTGAAGGCCATCTTGGCTCGACTTCAGCGCGAACCGATCGATCCGCAGAGGCTGCTGCGCTCGAAGGCTTTGCTGATCGGCGGGATCCCGGTCCGTGAATCGAGCTATGGCGGCGTCACCTCGCAGTTGATCCAATACGCAACGCTCGGGCTGCCGCTGGATCAAAACCTGCGCGACGCGCAAGCGGAGCTCGGCGCGAGCAGCGCGAGCGTGCAGGCCGCGCTGGCCCGCTACGTGCGTCCGGATGCGTTCGTGCGGGTCGTGACGGGTCCGGCGCCGCCCTAGGACCAGCCCGACTCCGGCGTCGAACGCGCCGAAGATGGACGCCGTTCGCGGGATCGGTTTCGATCTCGACCATACGCTTGCGATCGACAACCGGCTCGAACGGGTCGTGTTCCTGCGCCTGCTGGAGCGCATCCTGGCCGAGGGAGGCTGCTACGAAGGCACGCTGACCAACGAAATCGACGGCATCGACGAGCTGCTCAAGCGGCAGCGCAGCGCCGAGTTTTCGATCGACGAGGCCGTGCGCCGCTTCGTCGCTGCTCATGGAGTCGCGCCCGCGGATTCGCACGTCGAGTGGTTTCGCAGCACCGCCGTCGCGATGGTGGACGATTTGGTCGTGCCGCTGCCGGGCGTGGCCGAGACGCTCGAGGCGCTGCGCGAGCGCGGCGTCGCCATGGCGATTCTGACGAACGGGTGGAACCCGATGCAGCGGCGCAAGGCCGAGCGAGCCGGTTTCCGCGAAGCGGTGCTGGTGAGCAGCGAGATAGGCGTGCAAAAACCCGCGGCGCGCGCGTTCGAGATCCTCTTGGATGCGCTCGAGACGCCGCCCGGCGAGACGTGGTACGTGGGCGACGACCCGCGCGGCGACGTGGCGGGCGCTGCGGCGGCGGGCCTGCGCACCGTGTGGATCGATTGGGAAGGAACGGCCTATCCGGCCGACGTGTCGCCGCCGGGCCACACGATCGCGCGTTTCGAGCAGCTGCTGGCGCTCCTGCCCGCCCCGGCGCGGATCTCATGATGCGCCGGGCGTTGTTCGCGTTCGCCGCCTGCATGCTGCTCGGCGCGGCAACGCCGGCGCCGGCGGGCTACCAGAGCCGGCTGGTCGATCTCTCGCGCCGCTACACGTTTTGGGGATTCTCGCAGAACCCGACGTCGGCGACCGACGCCGGCATTCACGACTACGACGCCCAACTCGCCGACTATTCTGCGGCGACGCAGTCGGCACAAATGACGCAGCTGCGGAACTACCGCAGCGAGCTTTCCGCGCTGCAGCCAGCGCCCGGCGCGAGCCTGCACGAACGCGTCGACTATCTGCTGATTCGTTCGAACCTGGAGGCCGACTGGTGGGACCGGGTCGTCCTGCGCGGCCTGCAGCGCAATCCGTCGATTTATGAAGGCGAATGCAGTAACGGGATCTTCTCGATCGTGAAGCGCCGCTACGCCGGCGACGACACGCGGCTGCGCGCCGCGATCGCGCGTCTGCGGGCGTGCCCGCGCGTGCTCGCGCAGGGCCGCGGCAACCTGACGCAGGTCGTGCGCGAGTTCGCGCAGATCGCCTCGGAAGACATCCGCGACGGCGACTCGCTCTACACGACGACGCTCGACGAGGTGGCCAAAGGCGCTTCGCCGGCGGTGCGCGCCGAGTTACCGGCGGCGCAGCGCGCGGCCCTCGACGCGCTGCACGGATACCGCGCGTGGCTCGATGCGCACATGAGCAGCTTCCGCGCCGGCGGCTTCGCTGTCGGTCGCAAGCAGTACGACTGGTATCTCCGGCGCGTCTTGATGTTGCCGTTCGATTCGTCCGAGGTGGCCCGGATCGGGCGCCTCGAGCTGGCTCGCGACCGCGCGTTGGAGCTGTGGGAGCAGTCACGCGACGCGCACTCGCCGGCGGCCTCGCCGGCGCCGTCGTTCGCCTCCAAGGCGGCGTTCCTGGCCTATTACGAAAGCAGCTTGCAGAAGCTCATCGCGTTCCTCAACTCGCATCAGATCGTCACGATCCCGTCGTACATCGGGCCGTTCCACATCGTCGAGGTGCCGAAGGCGCTCGCCGCGACGTATCCGGGAGGCTTCATGAATCCTCCCCCGATGTTTTCCAGCGATCCGCAGGGTTTCTATTTCGTTCCGGACTTCAGCCCCAGCAACCAGAGCTTCTTCGTCGAGCAGGCGCGTCAGTCGGTGCTGCCGCTGCTCGGGCACGAGGGCATTCCCGGACACTTCATGCAGTTCACCTCTGCGTATCATAACCCCGACTTCGTGCGCCACGTGCAGGGCGACGGCGTCTTCGCCGAGGGCTGGGCATTTTACGGCGAAGAGATGTTGATGCGCGAGGGGCTGTACGAGGACGACCCCGGGGCGCGCAAGCAGGTAATTCACCTGATGCGTCACCGCGCGACGCGCATCGGCGTCGACGTCGGGCTCGCGACGGGCGAGATGACGCTGCCGCAGGCTATCGCGTACTTTCAGAAAAACGCCGGGATCGACTACGATACGGCGCGCGGCGAGGCGACGCGCTTTGCGATGGGACCGGGTCAGGCGATCGACTATCTCGTCGGCAAGACGCAGATCGAGACGCTGCTCGCGACTTGTCCGCGATCGCGAGGGCGACGCCTTCACGCTGCGCAGCTTCCACGATCGTCTCCTGTCCTACGGTACCGTGCCGTACTCGACGATCCGCTACGAGTGGCTGGGCGACGACGGCTGGCTGCGCCCGGCGCTGACGCCGCTCGCGCCGCTGGCGTTCTAACGATGCCGAAGATTACCGGAGGATCGCTCGGCAGCCGAAAGCTGCGCTCGCCGAAGGGCACGAACGTGCGTCCGACCCCGGGCCGGGTCAAGGAGTCGCTCTTTTCGATTCTGATGCACCGGCTCGAAGGCGCGCGCGTGTTGGATCTCTTCGCCGGCACGGGCGCGATCGGTTTTGAGGCCGCCTCGCGCGGAGCGTCGCGGGTCGTCTCGGTGGAAGGGCAGCGCGACGTCGCGCACGCGATCGAAGAAGCCGCCAAGAACCTCGGCGTGGACGACGTCGTGACGGTCTTTCAGGCTCCCGCCGAGCGCGCGCTCTATCGCCTGGAGGGTCCGTTCGATATCGTCTATCTCGACCCGCCGTACGCCGACCCGGTGCCGCTGCAGCTGCTTCGCCTCATGCGCGAGCGCAGAGCTGCTCGCGCCGGACGCTCTCGTCGTCTACGAACACGCGGCCAAGCGAATCTTGCCGCAGATACCCGGGTATCGCTCGGTGCGGGAAGAAGTCTACGGCGATGTCGCGCTCGCCTTTCTGTCGCCGGAATCTTGACGAACGGTAAGCTGACGCGCTACGCGCGCCGTGTATCCCGGATCGTTCGATCCGCCCACGAACGGTCATCTGGACGTCATCGAGCGCGCGGCGCGATGCTTCGGCGAGCTGCTCGTCGCCATCGTCGTCAATCCGCAGAAGCGCGCGCCGATGTTCTCCCTGCAGCAGCGCGAAGACATGCTCAAGGCGTGCGTCGCGGAGATGGCCAACGTCCGCGTCGAACACTTCACGGGACTGCTCGCCGACTACGTGCGGGCGGCGCGGGCCGACGTCATCGTCAAGGGCCTGCGCGTCGTCTCCGATTTCGAGAGCGAGATGTCGGCGGCGTTGATGAATCGCTCGCTCTCCGACGTCGACACGCTGTTTTTGATGTCGGATCAGAAGTACTCGTTCGTCAGCTCCAGCCTCGTCAAAGAGGTCTTCTTTCTCGGCGGCGACGTCGCCGCGCTCGTCCCCGAACCGGTGCTCCGCCTGATGACGGAGAAACGCACAAACTTGCAACGGAGGTAGCAATGTCGGTCTATCGCGTGTTGGACAAACTCGAAGCCTACGTTCACGAGGGAACGTGGCTGCCCGCCGGTTACCGCATCCTTTCCGAGGAGCGGCTGCTCGAGCTGGTCGAGAAAATTCGCGCGTCGCTGCCCGAAGAGGTCGGGCGGGCGAAGGTGATCGCCAAGGATCACGAGCGCATGCTGCGCGCCGCGCAGGAGAAGGCCCAGGCGATCGTCGACGAGGCGGCCAGCAAGCACGAGGAGCTGCTCGACCAGAACGAGATCGTGCAGCGCGCCCGCACGACGGCCGACATGGTCGTGCGCGAAGCCGAGGAGCAGAGCCGGCGCGTTCGCGAGGGAGCCGATCGCTACGCCGGCCGACGTGCTCGCCGAGATGGAGAACCGGCTCTCCGGAGCGCTCGGCGCGGTTCGCAAGGGGCGCGACATGCTGGAGCGCCAGCGCCAAGCGCCGGATCAGCCGCTGGCCGACGCGGCCGCCAAGAGCAAGCGGGCGGCGTTCGACTCGCAGCAGCCGCCGAGGAGACCGCCGACCCTAGAATCGGTCTAGATCCCGCCCGTTGGATGGGGTAAGAACGCGCGCCATGAAACAGATAGCAATCGTCCTCGCGCTCGCCGGGTCGCTTGCCGTCGCCCGCGCTCGCCGATCAACTCGGCGGGATATCCGGCTACGTCGTCGATGCGAATACCGGCCAACCGATGGCGCACGCGCCGCTCTACTACTATCGCTCGCCGTATCGCGACCAGGGCCCCAACGAGATCAAGGCGCTCGAGACGAACAGCCGCGGCTTCTTCAGCGACATCACGCTCGAGCCGGGCGCTACGTCGTGATGGCGCGCTTCCCAGGTAAAGTCGAAGGCTGCGCAGTCGACGACGTCATGGGCGGCGAGGTCGCGCGCATGAAGATCGAGATCGGACACGACGCTATCATGTGCAGCGGACCGCACATTCATCCGGCGCTCGTCGATCCGAACGCCACCGCGAGCGTCTATCGAATCTAAAGTACGGAAAAGGTCGAGACTTTAAACTGGCGGGGCCGGGACGTTGTGGGCGAAGGCCTCGAGGCGCGCGCGATCGATCGCCCGCACCCGTCCGCGGTCCAGTTCGAGCGCTCCCGCATTCTTGAGCCGCAGCAGCGCGCGCGCCGCCATGTCGCGCACGGTGCCGGCGGCCGCGGCGATTTGCGCCTGCGAAAGGTTTTCGACGCCGGGAAGACCGCGCGCCATGCCGACCGACGTGCGCGCGTAACCGAGTAAGAACTTCGCGACGCGCTGCAGCACGTGCGCGAATGCGAGATCGGCGATCGTGTCGATCGACCGGCGGCGCGCTTGCGACGACGCGATCGAGAAATCCCAGCGCGAGCTCGGCGTCGTTGCGCGCGGCGTGAATGACCGCCTCGCTCGGCAGCGTCAGGATCGTCGCGTCGGTCAGCGCCTCGGCGCGCGTCGTGGCGCCGCCGCGTGTCGAACGTGCCGCTTTCGTTGAGCGTGTCGTGCGTCAGCCGCTCGCCGATCGTGTGCGTCTTGCCGTCGGGAGAGAGCAGCGTGTAGATGATCTTGCCGCTCTTGACGATGCCGAGGTACGGCCAGACCTCGCCCTCGTCGAAGATCGTGTCGCCCGCTCGATAGCTGCGCTCGCTCATCTGCGCGGCGAGCTCCTTGATCGTGCCCGCCTTGGCGGATGTGAATGCCGGAACGTGCGTGAGGAACGTCTCGCCGTCGGCGTTCTCGTCGATGCGCTCGAGGCGAACCGTCCAGCGATTGCCGCCCAGATTGCGCGCGTCCCAGGAGAAGCGGCCGGGGCGCAGCTGCGTCATCTCGTTGCGCAGGGCGCGCGGATCGGTCTCTTCGTTGATCTCGAGAGCCGCGCCGATCTGCAGCTTGTCGAACGTTTCGAGGATTTGACCGGTCTTCGTCGCCGGCAGAAGCGACCGGGCGTCGAGCGTGACCGCGGCGGGTCGATTCATCGGCATAGCCTGCCCGTCTTAGGGACCGCCGCGCGACGGCGCCTGCCGGGACGCCGCGAGCGCGGCGAGAATACTCGGCGCGATATGAGCATTCGCATTTCAAACATAGCGACATCGTCATTCTCGCCGGAGCCCGTACCCCGTTCGGGAATCTGGGCGGCGCGCTATCCGAGCCTCACCGCGACCGATCTGGCCGTCGCTGCCGCCGACGCCGCGATCGACGCGCAGCGGCGTACCGAGTGAGCCGATCGACGAAGTCGTCTTCGGCAACGTCATTCAGACGAGCGCCGACGCGATCTATCTCGCGCGCCACGTCGGCTTGCGCGCGGGGTTGCCGGTCGGCGTTCCGGCGCTGACGGTCAACCGGCTCTGCGGCTCGGGGCTTCAGGCGATTCTCTCCGCGGCGCAATCGCTCGCGCTCGGCAGCGCGCGTACGCGCTCGCCGGCGGCACGGAGAACATGAGCCAAGCGCCGCACGTCGTGCGCGGCGCGCGCAAGGGATTTCACCTCGGGCAGAACGTCGCGTTCGAAGATTCGCTTTGGACCGCGCTGATCGACTCGTACGGCAACACGCCGATGGCGATCACCGCGGAGAATCTCGCAAAGAAGTACGGCGTTTCGCGCGAGGAGTGCGACGAGTTCGCGCTGGCGAGTCAAGAACGCGCGCTCGCCGCGCAAGGCAGACGGCTACTTCGCCGAAGAGATCGTGCCGTCGACGTTCCCGGACCGAAAGGCACGAGCGTGACGCATCGAAAAGGACGAAGGACCGCGCCAAGGTCTGACGATGGAGAAGCTCGGAAAGTTGCCGGCGCGTTTCGTGCAAGACGGCGTCGTGACGCCGGGCAATGCGAGCGGCATCACCGACGGTGCGGCCGCGGTCGTGCTCACGACGCGCAAGCAGCGCGAGGCCGACGGCCTTACCTGGATCGGCCGCATCGTTCGTCCGGCGCAGTCGTCGGCGTCGATCCGGCGATCATGGGCATCGGCCCGGCGTTTTCCATTCCGAAAGCATTAGAGCGCGGCGGACATCGCGGCTTGAACGACGTCGCCGTGTCGAGATCAACGAGGCATTTGCGCCGCAAGTCATCGCGTGTCTTGCGCGAGCTCGGGAATGGGCAATCTTCGGCGGCAGTACCGCTCAATCCGCACGGCGGCGCGATCGCGCTCGGGCATCCGCTCGGCGCCTCGGGCGCGCGTCTCGCGCATCACGGCGCTGCACGAGCTGCGCGAGCGCGGCGGCGGATTATGGCGTCGCGTCGGCCTGCATCGGCGGCGGGCAGGGAATCGCGGCGGTCCTTAGTGCAGAGTAGGAGTCCACGCGGCGACCGCTGCCGCTCGGCGAATCTGGGACGTCTGCGCTCCTGCTCGTCGCGTTCGCGCTGTGGAAGATCTTCGTCGCGCCGCGCTCGTTTAGCGCCGCCGCGCAGCTTTCCGGCGCCGCACGCGGTCTACGATCGGCTCGACGGCGGACGTTTCGCGTCGCCGGAGCACGCGGCCGCGTCGTCTTTCTGGACTTCTATGCCACCTGGTGCGAGCCGTGCAAGATCGAGCTGCCGCTCGTCGAGCGTGGTCGCAGCGGCATCCCGACGCCGTCGTCGTGCCGGTCGACGTCGGCGAACCGCGTTCGGTCGCGCGCGACTTCGCGCGCCGTCTACGCGCTTCGCGATGTCGCGCTCGATCCGCGCGCGACGCGCACGGGCACTCTTCGGCGTGCGAGGGCTTTCCGACGATCGTCGTGATCGATCCGCGAGGGCTACATTCGCGCGAAGTGGGAGGCCTCAATCCCGCGATCGGCCGGCGATGAGCAACGCGCTAAAGAACGCTCTAGGACGCCTATCTACCCTTCCAGACCGGCTTGCGCTTTTCGAGAAATGCGCCGGTGCCTTCTCGGATGTCCTCGGTATCCACCAGCGTTCCGAACTCGAGCGCCTCGAGCTCGAGCGCATCGTCGATCGGCGAGATGCGCGCCGTTGTTGATCACGCGTTTACAGGCGGCGATGGCGAGCGGCGCCTTCGACGCGATCACGTTGGCGATGCGCTTTGCCTCGGTCATCAGCTCCGCCGGCGGAACGACCCGCACCACCAGGCCGATGCGCAGCGCCTCGTGCGCGTCGATGATCTCGCCCGTGAGGCAGAGGTACGACGCCATGCCCTTGCCGACGAGACGCGTCGTCCGCTGCGAGCCGCCGTATCCCGGAATCAGGCCGAGATTGACTTCGGGCTGGCCGAACTTCGCGTTTTCGCTCGCGATGAGGATGTCGCCGGCCATCGCGATCTCGCACCCGCCGCCGAGCGCGAACCCGTTGATCGCCATGATGACGGGCTTGCGCAGGCGCTCGATCTGCCGCGTGAGGGCCTGACCGCTGCGCGCCTGCTCTGCCCCGGAACCGGCCGAAGCCAGCGCGTTGAGCTCGGAGATGTCGGCGCCGGCGGCGAAAGCTTTTTCGCCCGCGCCGGTGATGACGATCGCGCGCACGCTCTCGTTGCTCTCCATGTCGCGCAGCGCCTCGGACACTTCCCTCAGAAGCCGGCTCGCGCAAAGCGTTGAGCACGTTGGGCCGATTGAACGTGATGATTGCGATCGGCGCTTCGACGACGGCCAGGATATCTTCAAATGACATGCGTTAACCTTATGATTCGATAAAGGATGAAGGTTCCTTCGTTGCGTTGCAGGGAAGTGCCCTTTGACCTATACTAGAAGGAAGTGCGGGAGGTGAGAGTGGCGGTTCGGACGGCATATCACGAGGCACTGGAGGCGACGCGGCTGGACGTCGTGCGACTCGGCGCGCTCGTGGGCGATGCGATTCGCGTTGCCGTCGACGCGCTCAACAATCGCGACGCGTCGGCCGGAGCGCGCGTGGTGGCGGGCGACGACGTCATCGACGATCTGCGCCGCCGCATCGAGGCGCACTGCATCGAGCTGATCTGGCGGCAGCAGCCGGTCGCGGGCGAGCTGCGCGAAATCGCGGCGATGCTGGAAATCGCGACCGACCTCGAGCGCGTCGGCGATTATGCCGTCGACATCTCGAAGAACGCCATCAAGCTTTCCGACCAGCCGATGCGGCCGCAGCGCGTCGAGATCGACCGAATCGCCGCGCGTCGCGCACGCGATGCTGCTCGATGCGATGCGGGCCTATACCGAGCGCGACGCGCGCCTCGCGAGCGACGTGATCGATCGCGACGACGAGGTCGACAAGCTGTACAAGCGCAGCATCAAGCTGCTCCAAGAGGAGATGCGGGCCGATCCGGAGATCATCCGGCCCGGCACGCGCTATCTGTTCGTGCTCGCTTCGCTCGAGCGCGTCGGCGACCGGGCGGGCAACATCGCCTGGCACACGAAGGACATGATCGGCGCGCAGTGACGCCGCCGCTTCCGCGTTCGGAATTTGCCGTAACCCAACGCTACGTCTATCTCAATCACGCCGCCGCGGGAGTCTTGCCGCTGTGCTCGACCGTACGCGATCGAGGCCTTCGTGCGCGACGCATGCCGACGCGGGCGTGCTCGGCACCTACCCCTACGACGCCGCGCTGCCGGAGTATCGCGAGAAGATCGGACGATTTCATCGGCGCCGCGCGGAGCCGAGATCGCGCTCGTGCCGAACACGAGCTCGGCCGCGAACATCATCGCGCTCGGCGCTCGATTGGCAGCCGGGCGACGAGGTGCTGCTCTGCGACAACGAGTTTCCCGCCAACGCGGTTCCGTGGATCGCGCTGCGCGCCGCGGCGTCGACCGTGCGCATGCTCGCGACCGAACGCGGAGCGCCTGACCCCGGAAACGCTGCGGCGCGAGCTCTCGCCGCGCACGCGCCTCGTCGCGGTTTCGTGGGTTTCGTACGCCGACGGTTATCGGCACGATCTCGCCGGGCTTGCGGAGGTCGCGCACGGAGCCGGTGCGTTCTTGTGCGTCGACGCGATGCAAGGGCTCGGCGCCTTTCCGCTCGACGTGCGCGCGGCGGACGTCGACGCGCTCTACGCCGGCGCCGCGAAATGGATGCTCGGGCTTGCACGGCGTCGGATTGCTCTACGTGCGCCGGCGGTTCGGGGAACGATTGCGCTTGACGATGCCCGGATGGCGCTCGCTGCAAGACATGTGGGACTTTCACAACTACGAGCAGCCGTTTTCGAGCGACGCGATGCGGTTCGAGGCCGGCACGCCGAACCTCATCGGCGCGCTGTCGCTGGTGTCGTCGATCGGCCTTTTCGAACGCAGCGGGCCGACGCGATCGCAAAGCACATCCTCGAGCTGACCGACCGGCTCTGCGACGGACTGCGCGGCCTCGGAGCGCAGATTCGATCGGCTCGCGGCGAAGGCATCTCGTCGGGGATCGTCACGTTCAGCCTTCCCGGCCACGACAGCATTGCGGTCGGCCGCGCGTTGGAGAAGGAGGGTATCGTCACGACCTATCGCACCGGCGGAGTCCGCGTCTCGCCGCACGGCTATAACACTGCGGACGAGATCGACGCGACGCTGGAAGCGCTGGAACGGCAGATTCGCACTCCGTTCGAGCGTGACCGCGATGCTCTCCGCGATGCTCCTCGCTGCGCTGAGCGCAACGCCCTTCCCCGCGCCGGGCACGTACCGGTACACCGCGTCGATGAGCGGTCAGCCTGTCGGCGCTTGGTCCGTGACCGTCACCACGAGACGCAGCGGAGACCACGATCGACGAATCCTCGAACGCGAAGGTCATGGGCATGCAGCTTGCCGCGACCGCATCGCTCGTGCTCGGCCCCGATCTCGCGCCGCTGAACTACGGCGGACAATATCGAACGCCGAATCAGACCCCGAGCGTCAGCGTCACGCTGACGCCGAAGCTCGGCCACGGCCGTCGGCGCCTTGATGCCCGCGCCGCAGCAGCTGACGCTCGCCGCGAACACGCAGCACTTCGTCGTCATCGAGCCGGGCCTGCTCGCGGGTCTCTTCGCGCTACCGGCGCAGATGGCGGCGTGGAAGGATCCGGCGGTGACGTGGATCACGCCGGCGACGGCGCAGGCCCAGCCTTTGACGCGAACCCGAGCTCCTCGGCGCCGCGCCCGGCGGACGTTCCGGCGCAAGAGGCGGTGCTCTCGATCGAGCGTCCGATCGCCGTAACGATCTGGTACGATCCCGCGACGTTCGTTCCCGACGAGATCTCGGTGCCGTCGCAGAACGCCGTACTAACGCGCGTTCGCTGAGACTCGGCCACGTGACGCTATGTCACGCGGTCGAGTTTTCATCGGAAGGAATCGATAAGATAGAAGAAGTCATGACGGCGTCGGTCATGCCGTGAATCAATTTCTTGTCGGCCGGAGCGATCGTCGCGAGCACGCCGCCGAGCGTGACGCTCTCTTCGCCGGTGACGAAGTAGTAGGGACAGAGCCGCACGCGCCCGTCGTACTCGCGGATCTCGTCGCGCTCGCGGTCGAAGTAGCTCTGTCGCACGAGCTTGCCCTTGTGGAAGCGCTGCAGGATCCAGGGCGTGCGCTCGTATGACGCCAGCGCGGTGTCGATCGTCGCCTTCCACTCTTCGCGCGTGAGATCGTCGCCGATCTTGACGCCGCGCGAGCCCCACGCGAGCTCCGAGAATCCCGACGGCTTGACGACGTAGGCGCGCTCGCTCTTGGGCAACGCGATGAGCTGCCGAAAGTCGGAGACCGGAGCCCCGCCGGCCTGCAAGGCCCGCGATGACGCCCTGCGGCGGCAGCGGCCGCGGATCGATGACCCACGTCTGCGGAAAAAGGCCGCGCAGCCGCTCGAAGGTCTCGTTGCCGAGCTCGGCTCGCCAGAGCGTCGCCAGCGCGTGATGGTGGAGCAGCGCGAAGGCAGACTTCTCTTCGAGCGTGGCCTTCGGCGGCGGCGTCATCTTGACGCGATTGTGCCGCGCGGCGTAGAGCATCAGCTCCTGCTTGGGAACGTTGAAGAGATCGAAGAGCTCGAAGTTGCGATAGAGCGCGTCGAGCCTCGTCTCGCGCCCGTCGTCGTGACGAATGAAGAGGCCGTCCTCGGTGAACGTCACCTCTTCGGGACGGCGCAGCCACGCGTCGGCGACATTCAGGCGGCGCAGCGCCGCCGCGAGCCAAGCCATTTCCTTGCGATAATCCGCCGACTCGTCGGAGACGACGATGGCGACGGTCGGAAGTCGATGCCGGTAGCGTGGCGCAGCATCGCGGCGAAGCCCAGCGGAATGCCGTCGACGCCGCCGAAGCTCTCGATGCCGAGCTGACAGTACGCCTCGGTCATCGCGCCGACGAATCCCATGCCGCCGGGAATGCTGTCGAGCTCGGTCGCGACGAAGCCGTCGGCGGTCAGAATGAGATCGGGACGAATGACGCCGGGAAGTTCCTGTTTGAAGCGGTTCTGCCGCGCGAGCTTGACGATCTGTTCCGGCTTGCCCTGATCGAGATATTCCGCGATGAACGCCGGTGCGGTTCCTCGCGCGCTGCGATTGTAAAGGTTGTTGAGCGCGCGGTAGAAGGCGAGGAGCCGTGGTCCGAGCCGTTCGATGTCGGCGGCCTGTTCTGGGGACAATGCAAACGGCTCGGGGCTGACGCGCCAGGCGATACGTTCGTTTTCGTCTTGAACCCGGAAGAGTCCGGGGGGTATCGCTTCGTAGAGGTGGTGCGCTTGCTCGCGAGCCGTGAGATTCGGGATCGTCGCCGTACAAGGCATAGAGAAGACGTGCTCCTCTATCGACAGCCGTCGGGAATCTTGGAACTGTTGAACGCGATATAGCGCCGTCGCATACGACCCTCTAGAGCCCTTGGCGCGGCAATTGGGTTGCAGCGAGGCAAGCGTCACTTGATCGTAATGGCCCCGGGGGTTAGAAGCGCCCCCTCCACCTGCACGAGGCCGCGCGAATAATCCAGCGTCAGGTGCAGGGTCCCGGTAAGCCCGAGCGCGTGAGATCGAGGCTCTGAATCACGCGCGAACGCCCTCGCCCGAGAGAAATGCAGCTCGACGGAGCGGCGCACCGAGCCGCTCGGGGCCGAGTAGGTGAGCGTGACGGGGACGATGACCTCCGCGGCGCCGTTCGCGCGCAGCGCGCCGGTGATGCAGTAGCCGATCGTTACGGGCGTCCCCTGCACCGTCAGCGTCTCCTGGCTGCACGGCAGCGCGGAAACTGCCGCTCGTGCGGTGCCGGCCGCCAGGACGATGAAGATCGTCAGCGTTCGTGCGATCATCTGGCTATTCTCGAGCAAATTCGGTACGCATCGGCTCCGTACCCGTCGAAGGGTGCGGCTCGATGAGAATTCGCGTGCTCGCCTTCGCCCGCTTGCGCGAGATCCTGAAGGCCGCCGAGACGACTCTCGAGCTGCGCGACGATGCGCGCGTCGGCGATGCGTGGGCGGCGCTGGCGCGAGCTGACCCGGCGCTCGAAGAGCACGGAGCCTCGACGCGCATCGCGTGCAACGGCAAGCTCGTCGCGTTCGACCACGCACTGCACGACGGCGACGAGGTCGCTCTGCTGCCGCCGGTCGGCGGCGGCTAAAGGACGGGCGCGGTGTTTCGCATCGTTCGCGAGCCGATCGATCCGCGAACGCTTCGACGACACGATTCGTCCGGGCGACGGCGGCGTGGTGATGTTTCTCGGCATCGTGCGCGCCGTTCCGACGACGGCCGGGCGGTCACGGGCTCTCGTACGAGGCGTTCGAGCCGCTGGCGATCGCCGAGTTCGAAAGAATCGCCGGCGAAGCGCGCGAGCGATTCGGCGACGTCGCGCTCGCGATCGTTCACCGCGTCGGAGAGCTCGGCGTCGGCGAAATCTCGGTCGCGGTCGTGGCGGCCGCGGCGCATCGCGACGCCGCCTTCGACGCGTGCCGCTATGCGATCGACGAGCTGAAGCGCCGCGCGCCGATTTGGAAGAAGGAGCGCTATGCCGACGGCGCCGCGCGGTGGCGCGAGAACGAGGCCGTCTCGTAGATGGCAACAGTCGAGCTGTTCCATCTGCCGGCCGAGCGCAACCCCCTCGCCGTGCTCTGGTACGAGCCGCGCCGGCCGCGCGGCGTTTCGCTCGTCGCCGGCCACGGCTATTCGTCGAGCAAGCAGAATCTCGACTTCTTGTGCTCGTTCTTGGCCAGCCACGGTTTCGGCGTCTACAGCCTCGACTTTCCGGGCCATAAGCTGGGCGCGAGCGGCGGCGAGCTTCGCGGCGTCGACGATTGCATCGAGGCGATGCAGCGCGTCGTCGCCTTTGCGCGCGAGCGCGGCGATGACGATGCCTACACGCTCGGCCACAGCATGGGCGGAATGACGGCGATCTTCACGGCCGCGCTCGACGTGCGAATCCTCGGAACGGTCGCGATCGCGACGGGTTACGGACGTCCCGACGTCGCTCGAGGCCCTGCAGAAGGTCGGAGCCACCGATTTTCGCGCGTCGTACGTCGTCGGCGTCACGCTGCCGGAGCTCGTTGCGAACGTCGACGCGCGCTACGCCGAGCTGCTGCCGCGGCTCGCCGGACGGCCGGCGCTGTACGTCTCGGCCGCGCGCGACGGGATGGTCAGTCCGCGCAGCGTGCGCGAGCTCTTCGAGCGCGCGCCCGAGCCGAAAGCCTTCGCGACGATCGACAGCGACCACACCTACGCAGCCGAGAACGCCAAGGCGACGTGCTCGACTGGCTTCGCGAGCGTCACTGAGCGCGCGCGCCCTGCGCCGCTACAGCCGCCATCTGCTGATTCCCGAGGTCGGCCTCGCGGGACAAGAACGGCTGCAGTCGGCGCGCGTGCTCGTCATCGGCGCGGGCGGACTGGGTTCGCCGGCGCTGCAGTATCTCGCGGCCGCCGGAGTCGGCCGCATCGGCATCGTCGACGACGACGTCGTCGACGAGACGAACCTGCAGCGTCAGACGATCTTCTCGACCGCCGACGTCGGGCGCAAGAAGGCCGAGGTGGCCGCGGAGCGGCTGCGCGGACTCAATCCGCTCGTCGCGTCGACCCGATCGCGCTGCGCTTCGACGCCAGCAACGCGCGCGAGCTCGTGCGCCTTTACGACGTCGTGCTCGATTGCACCGATCGCTTCGCGACGCGCTATCTGATCAACGACGCGTGCTTCTTCGAGGACGCGCCGACGTGTACGGCTCGATCTTTCGCTTCGACGGACAGGTGAGCGTCTTCGGCGCGCTCGGCGGCCCGTGCTATCGCTGCCTCTATCCCGAGCCGCCGCCGCGCGAGAGCCACGCCGACGTGCGCCGAGGGCGGCGTGCTCGGCGCGCTCGCCGGCATCGTCGGCGCGTGGCAGGCGGGCGAGGCGCTGAAGGTGCTGCTCGGCATCGGCGAGCCGCTGGTGGGCCGGCTCGTTGCTCGTGGATAGCCTGCTCGCGCGCGTTCGCGAGGTCCGCTTCGAGCGCGATCCGGCTGCGCGCTGTGCGGCGAGCGTCCGACGATCGTCTCGACCGAGGCGCAGTCCTACGAAGAGCCGTCCGCCGCCCACGCTTAGTCGCGGAGATCGAGGCCGACCGCCTCGACGAGACGCCTCCGCGACGCGATCTTGCTCGACGTGCGCGAGCCGCACGAGGCGGTGCTGGGTTCGATCGACGGCGCGCTGCGTATTCCCGCGTCGCAGCTCGAGGCGCGCATGTCCGAGCTCGACAGCGCCACGCACTACGTCGTCGCATGCCGCGTCGGCGCGAAATCGCTGTGGGCGGTGCGGCGCTTGCGCGACGCCGGCTTCACGCGTCTGGCGCATCTGCGCGGCGGCCTGCTCGCGTACGCGGCGCGGCACGCGGAGTTCGCATTCTTTTAGAAGGCGCGCCCGTTCGGCCGCACCGGGATCGATCTGCCGACGATCGGGCAGGGCACGTGGAACATGCCGGAGAGCGGCCCGCGCGCGCTCGAAGCGCAGCGCGCGCTTCGGCGCGGAATCGAGCTCGGCATGACGCACATCGACACGGCCGAGATGTACGGATCGGGCCGAGTCGAGGAGCTGATCGGCGAAGCGATGCGGGGCATCCCGCGCGATCGCTACTTCATTGCGACGAAGGTTCTGCCGGCGAACGCGAGCTATCGCGGCACGCTTGCGGCGGCGGAGCGCAGCCTCGCCCGGCTGGGATGCGAGTATCTCGATCTGCTACTCTTGCACTGGCCGGGCTCGCATCCGCTGCAGGAGACGATGCGCGCGTTCGACGAGCTCGTCGAGCAGGGTAACGTCCGCTTCGTGGGCGTGAGCAACTTCGAGCCCGACGAGATGCTGCAGGCGCAGTCCCATCTGCGGGCGCCGCTGGCGTGCAATCAGGTGCTCTACCACCTCGACGAGCGCGGCATCGAGCACCGGCTCATCCCGGCCGCGCGCGAGCGCGGCATCGCCATCGTGGCGTACACGCCGTTCGGGCGAGGCAGGTTCCTGCGCTCGGGCCGGCCGGCGCGAGAAGCGCTCGAGCGCGTCGCGCGCAAGCACGGCGCGACGGTCCACCAGGTAGCGCTCGCATTCTTGACGCGCGAGGCGCACGTCTTCGCGATTCCGAAAGCCGCGCGTATGGCACACGTCGAAGAGAACGCCGCTGCGGGAGCGCTCGAGCTCGAGCCGGCCGACGTCGCGGCGATCGACGCCGCCTTTCCGCGCGGCCGCGCCGGGCCGCTGGCGACGCTGTGACATGAATACGGACGAGCTCATCGCCATCAAACGACGCGCCTTCCGGCGAGCCGTCGAGCTGGGAGCGGGCGACGTGCGCGTTGCCGCGGCACGAGCCGACGAAGAGTCGCGACGGCGCATGGAGGCGGCGTTCGCGCGCGGCGATCTGGCGACGTGGGGCTACGACGGCGAGTACGCGCGCGTGCGCGACCGATCCGGCCACGCTGCTGCCACGAGCGCGCAGCGTCGTCTGCGTCGCGGTGCCGTACGCGACCGTCGCGCCGAGCACGCCGTCGCGCCTGCGCGGCCGCGTCTCCAACTACGCGTGGTCATCGGATTATCACCGCCGATTGCGCGAGCTGCTGCGCGGCCGTCGCGCGCGAGATCGACGCGGCGGCGGGAGCGAACGCGACCGCGATCGCCTGCGACACGCGACCGCTGGCGGAGCGCGCTTTTGCCGCGCGCTCCGGGCTGGGCTGGATCGGAAAGCATACGAACCTGATCGCGCCGTCGCTGGGATCGTTCGTGTTCCTGGGCGAGATCGTAACGACGCTCGAGCTGCCGCCGGACGCTCCGTTGCGCAAGAGCTGCGGCGCGTGCGCGCGCTGCGTGGACGCGTGCCCGACGCAGGCGCTGCGCGGCGATTACACGATCGATGCGAACCGCTGCATCTCCGATCTCACGCAGCGCACCGATGCGATTCCGGCGACGATGCGGCCGCTGATCGGCGACTGGGTCTGGGGATGCGACCTCTGCCAGCTCGTCTGTCCGCCGACCGCAGTCGGCGCGGAGTACGGCGTCGTCGCGAGTGGGCGCCGCGCGACGTCGAGACCGCGCGGCCGTCGCTGGTCGAGCTGCTGCGCCTGCGCAGCGGCGATTTCAAGCGGCGCTATCAAGAGCACGGCGATGGGCTGGCGCGGCGCCGCCGTTCTGCGCCGCAACGCGGCCGTCGCGCTGGGTAACGCGCTGGACCGCTCGGCGGTCGGCGCGCTGGTCGAGAGCATGCGCGTGGATCCGCACCCGATGGTGCGCGGCCACGCCGCGTGGGCGCTCGGCAGAATCGGCTCGCCGGTCGCGCTCGCGGCATTGCGGCGACAGCAGGGCGTCGAAGGCGATGCGGCGGTACGCGAGGAGATTCGCTCGGCGCTGGAACCGTTTACAACGAGGTGATGATGAGAGTTCTCGCGCCCCTGGCGCTCGTTGCTACGCTCGCGCTTCCGCTGCGCGCGGCGCCCGCGACGACCTGCTGGCGCGGATGGCCGCGCTGAATCCGAATCTGCACGCGTTCACCGCGACGCTGCACGCGCACGTCGCGATGAAGTCGTTTCCGTTCCTGACCGCCGATCTGTCGGCACCTACTATTACAAGGAGCCGGACAAGACGAAGGTCGCCTTCACGAGCGGCGTTCCCGATCCGGGGTCGCGCAGCAGTTCGATAAGCTCTACGCGCATATCGAGGATCCGTCGCGGTGGAAGCACGTCTACGACGTCGCGCTCGTTTCCGACGACGGCAAGACGGCGCTTTCAAGCTGGTCCGCGCAAGCACGGCAACGTCGAGCACATCGACGCGACGGTCGACGACAAGAGCGCGACCGTGACGTCGATGCGCTGGAACTACGCCAACGGCGGCTATGCCGAGATGGCGAATACGCTACGGCCGCGTGCAGGGCTACGTGTCGTCGATGTCTCAGACCGGCCACGTGGAGAGCCCGGATACGTCGCCGACATAGCCTCGACGATCGACGACTACAAGATCAACCCGCCGCTGCCGGACAGCGTCTTTACGCAGTAATGGCCGCCATCTCGCTGATCGAGGGTTCGCTGATCGACGGCTTCAGCCGCCCGATCACCTATCTGCGCGTTTCGGTAACGGACAAGTGCAACCTGCGCTGCGTCTATTGCATGCCGGAGGGCGGACTGCCGTGGCTGCGCCGCGACGAGATCCTCACGTACGAAGAGATCGCGGCGATCGTGCGCGCCGCCGCCTCGGTCGGCGTTCGCGCAGTCCGCCTGACCGGCGGCGAACCGCTCGTGCGCCGCAACCTGAGCCGCCTGGCCGGCGCCGATCGCGGCAATTCCCGGGATCGAAGATCTCGCGCTCTCGACGAACGGGCTGCTCTTGGAGGAACAACTCGCCGAGCTCGTCGCCGCGGGCCTGCGCCGCATCAATCTTTCGCTCGATACGCTTGCGCGCCGATCGGTTCGAGGCGATCGCGCGACGGCCGGGTCTGGATCGCGTGCTGCGCGCGATCGATGCCGCGATCGCCGCCGGCCTGGCGCCGCTCAAGCTCAACTGCGTCGTGATGCGCGGGCACAACGACGACGAGCTCGCCGACTTCGCGGCGCTCACGCGCGATCGCCCGATCTTCGTGCGCTTCATCGAGGTCATGCCGGTGCACGAGAACGTCGGGCTGCAGCGCGACACCTACGTTTCGTCCGACGAGATCCTGGAGCGCATCGCCGCAATCGGCGAGCTGCGGCCGGTGCCGGGCCCGTCCGGCAACGGCCCGGCGCGCTACTTTGCATTCTCCGGGGCCGCCGGAGCGGTCGGCGTGATCAGCCCGCTTTCGCACGACTACTGCGAGCGCTGCAATCGCGTGCGCCTCACGGCGGACGGCCGGCTGCGGCTCTGCCTCTTCGGCGACCATGCCATCGACCTGCGCGCGCCGTTGCGCGCCGGCGCCGGCGTCGATCGACTCGCGGAAATCCTGCGCTCGGCGATGCTGATCAAGCCCGAGCGCCACCATCTGCGGCTCGGCGAGCCGGCCTCGCGGATGCGGGCCTTCTCCGAGATCGGCGGCTAGGCGGGAAGCGTCACAGTATGCGGCCGCCGGCCGTTGTCAAGCCGATGGAGGACGTGTATCCGGGCGCGGCGCCGGCGGCCCTCGCGCGAGCGCGCGCCGAGTCGCTGGTGCTCGAATATCAGACGAAGCTGGCCCGGTATCTGCGCCGGATGGTAGGCGACGCCGAGGTCGCGCTGGACCTGACCCAGGACGTCTTCTTCTCGGCATATCGCATGCTGCAGGCCGATCCGCAGCGCGAGCTGACGGCGGGCTGGCTCTACCGCGCCGCCACTAACGCCGCGATCTCGTTCCTGCGGCGGAAGAAGGTGCTTCGCATGCTTCCGCTCGATCGCGACGTCGATCGCAGCGCTTGGCGCGTCGACGAGCGCAGCGCGGCGTCGGTGGACTTGCAGACGGCGCTGGCGCAGCTCCCGCCGCAACAGTCCGCGGCGCTGCTCCTGACCAGCTACGCCGGATACTCGTCGGCGGAGGCCGCCGAGTTGTTGGGAACGACATCCGACGCGATACGGCAGCGGGTCTGCCGGGCGATGCGCGTGTTGCGAAACGTTATGAGTGAGGAGACCACGAGATGATGACGCGATGCGATTGCGCATGCGCCGAAACGCTTGCCGGCGCGATCGCGCTCGGCGAGGCCGACGAGGCGCAACGCGAGGTTTACCGATCGCATGTCGCCACGTGCCAGCGCTGCCGCGTCGAGCTGGGCGGCGAGCGCGAGATCGAGCGAGTGATGGCGACCGTTGGCGCGGCAAGCGAATCCGAGCAGTGGGAGCCCGATCTTCGCGCCGCCCGCATGCGGCCGCGCGAAAAGTATGGAGCGTGGCGCTGGGTCGCCGCGCTAGCCGCCGCGGCCGCGCTGATTGCCGGCCTGCGCGCAATCGAGAGGCCTGTGAGCACCACGGTCGTGGCGCAGAGCGGGGCGTCGACCGAACGGGCGGCGGCGCGCGCCGTTGCGGCGCTCAGCACTCAGACGGCGCCGCGACGCGAGCACGAGGCGGAGTCCCTGGCGTTCGCTCCGACGGGCTCGGGCACGATGGAGTTCAAGCTGCGACTCGACGAGCGCGCCGTCCCGAGCCGGTGCGTCGTGATCAAAAGCTCCGGTAGCCGCACGCTCGACGAGGCGGTGTGCGCAGCGGCGCTGCGCACCATCTCGACGCGGCACTAGGGAGAACTCCGACAAACGACCGAACGGCCCCGCCATGGCGGACGGCCCGTTCATCTATCGCTTCGGTAAGGACTTACGCCTCGACGATCACGCGGGATTAGCGGCCGCCGCGACACACGGCCCAGTGCTGCCGCTGCTCGTCCTCGATGCGGAACACAACGATCGGCTGCGGGCCTCTCCACGGAGAGCCGCGTTCTTTTGCGCTGCGGTGCGCGGCCTCGACGCGGAGCTGCGCGAACGCGGGAGCCGGCTCGTCGTTCGCCGCGCGCCGGCGGACGAGGCGGTTGTGCGCGTGGCGCGCGAGGCGGGTGCCACCGGCGCGGCTTGGAGCGCGTCATACGACGATTCCGGGATGCGGCGCGACTCGTCGTTGCGCAGCGCGCTCGAAGAGGCGGGACTGCGTGCACTGGTCGTGCACGACGCGCCGGCCGTCGCGCCGGAGGAGACCTCCGAAGCGCGCAGCGCGGAAGGCCCTGGCTATCGCGCTTTCGCGCCGTACTTCGAGGTCTGGCGCGAGCTGCCGATCGCGTCGCACGAGTATCCGCTGCTGTTGCGGTTTGCCGGCGGCGAGCTCGACGGCGAAGCGTTGCCGGAGCCGCGCGAGTTTGGCGCCGCCGGCGCGCAGACCCCCGGCAGTTCCGCGGTCGCGCGGCGTCTCTTCCAGACGTTTGCGCGCGAGCGCGCTGCGCAGTACGCTATCGATGCCAACGTTCCGGCCGAAGACGGGACGTCGGGGCTGTCGGCGCACTTATCGTTCGGCACGATCTCGGCGCGGGCGGTTGCGCTGGCGGTGCGCGAGCGTCTCGCCGATCCGTTTGCGACCGGCGAACAGCGGCTCTCGCTTCGGCTCTTTTTGCGCGCGCTCGCGCATCGCGATTTTTTCCTTCAGCTGTCGTGGTTCAATCCGCAGACGCAGGACGAGCCGCTGCAGGAGAAGATGCAAGGCTTTCGGTGGGAGAGTTCGCATCCCGCGCTTGAGGCGTGGCGCAGCGGCATCACCGGCTATCCGCTGGTCGACGCCGGAATCCGGCAGCTGCACGCTACCGGATGGATGCATCCGCACGTGCGCGCGGTAGCGGCTTCGTTGCTGTGTTTCGATCTCGGGGTTGATTGGCGCGTTGGCCGCGCGGAGTGGGATCGCTGCCTGATCGAAGACGACCCGGCGCTGGCGACCGGAAACTGGCAGTGGATCGCCGGCGTCGGCGCCGACATGGCGCAGTATCCTCGGATCTACAACCCCGAGCGGCAGCGGCGGCGCTACGATCCCGCGGGGCTGTACGTTCGGCGCTGGATCGACGAGCTGCGGAGCGTGCCGTTCGACGCGTGGCAGCCGCGCACGCGGTCCTCGGCGCAGCTGAGACTATCGCTCTTTTCCGCGGGCGACTATCCGCCGCCCGCGGTCGATCACGCGGTCGCGGCGCGAGCGTTTCTGCGCCGCTACCGCGAGTTCGTATCCGCCTAGGGGAACCTCTGGAGAAGTCCATGTACCGATCGTTTGAGCCGCTTTGCGGCCAAACCCTGGGGGCAGCGGCAGTTTTGCCGCATCTCTTTGTTGCGCCCTTGGCGAAACTGCTCGCTGCGATCGGTGCAGCGACTTCTTCAGAGGTTCCCTAAGTTTGGCGAGGGAATCGTTCGTCGAGCCAGCTGCTGACGATGGGTACGCGCACGTCGTCGCCGTTCCAGGTCTTGATGCCGTAGTAGACGCTCGCGACCAGAAAGAGCGGCGCCAGCAGCGGCACGAGCACCCATGCCGCAGATATTCCGAGGAACGGAACCTGCGCGATCAGCGACAGCAGCGCACCAGAAGCCGAAGAACCCGACGTTGAAGCCGAGCGCCTGAAACGCTTGGCGGCGCAAAGCGCGCGACTGCTTGCGATCGAGCAGCGAGATCAGCGCCAGCGGCCACAGCGGATAACCGAGCGCGACGAGGCGCGCGACTTTCGACCGGATCGGGCGCGGTCGCGACCGTGGCCGTTCCGCGAACGCTCGCGGGCGCGGGGCGCGGCGGCACCGCCCCGGGATCTGCTGACGCGTCGCCGTCGCGGCCTCGACCTTGGCCGCGAGCCGGCAGCTGGGACAACCGCCGCGCTCGTCGCGGCACGTGGCGCAGATCGGCTTACCGCATTCGATGCAGGGCGCGACCGACGGTACGTTCGAGTGAAAATAGCAGTCCATTGTAGTTCGTGCAATCCTCCGCTATGCACTCACGTACCGGGTCGCGCTAGGGCAGGTTTCACCGCCGGTGGGCGGCAAGAGCGTGCGGCGGATGAGCCGTCGCTCGATTCTGCTCCGTCTGGCGCGCGAGGCGCGTCCGTACTATCCGCGCATCGCGCTGGCGATGGGGATGGGCGTGCTCGCGGGCGTGCTCTCCATCGTCCCCCCGCTGGCGTTCCGGATCATCATCAACCAAGTACTCGTTCCGCCGTCGGGCCATCCGCCGGACCTGAACGCGCTCTACATGGCCCTGGGGCTCACGTCGGTCGCGCTGGTCCTGGCCAACGCCGCAATCTACGGGCAGACATACCTGACGGCGTGGAGCGGTCAGCATCTCGTCGCGCGGCTGCGGGTGCGGCTGTTCGAGCGCATGCTCAACTTGCCGCTCGGCGAGTTCGACAAGTGGCGGCCGGGCGAGCTGATCGCGCGTTTTGCGACGGACCTGCAGATCATGATCGATGCGGTGAGCGTGTCGGTGCCGCAGCTCGTCGTCGCGCTGGCGACGTTCATCTCGTCGTTTGCGACGATGATCTATCTCGATTGGCTGTTGACGCTCTCGCTCGTGCTCGTCGCGCCCATCGTCTCGTTCGCCGTGTCGAATTTCCAGCGCCTGATTTCCGCCAGCACGCATCGCGCGCAGCAACGCATCGCGGATCTCACCGCAAACCTCTCCGAGATACTCCATGGCCAGCGCGTCGTCAAATCGTTCGGGCGCGAAGAGTTCGAAGTGCGGCGGTTCCGCGGCCGCAACGACGACTTTTTCGGCGCGTACATGAAGCTGACGCAGTTCATTCAGACGCAGCCGCTCGTCATCTCGACGATCATGGTCGCGGCCGTCGTGGCGATCATGTGGCTTTCGGTGCGCGAGGTTCTGGTCGGCCGGCTCGATACCGGCAAAGTCTTCATGTACTGGGGACTGCTGGTGAACCTGATGAATCCGATGAATCGCGTCGCGGCGTTCTTCGGCGACATCAGCAAGGCGATCGTCGGCGCGGGGCGCGTGTTCGAGCTGCTCGATCTTCCGGTCGAAGTGCGAGACCCTCCCGGCGCGATCGCGCTACCGGCTGGTGCGCGGCCGCATCGAGTACGCCGACGTGACGTTCCGCTACAAGCCGACGGAGCCGCCGGCGCTGCGGCACGTCAACGCGACGATCGACGCAGGCGAGATCGTCGCGCTCGTCGGCCCGTCGGGCGCCGGCAAGACCACGCTCGTGAACCTCGTGCCGCGCTTCTACGAGCCGCAAGAAGGGCGGCTGCTGCTCGACGGCGTCGACATCGCGAAGATCAGCTGGCGGACCTGCGCGCGGCGATCGCCATCGTGCCGCAAGACGTGCAGCTGTTCCGGACGTCGATCCTCGAAAACATTCGCTACGGCCGGATCGGCGCGACCGACGACGAGGTGCGCGCCGCGGCGCGCGACGCAAACGTCGACGAGTACGTGCAGACGTTTCCCGAAGGCTATGCGACCGAAGTCGGCGAGCGCGGCGTTCGCCTCTCCGGCGGAGAGCGCCAACGCATCGCGATCGCGCGCGCCGTGCTGCGCGATCCGCGCATCTTGATTCTCGACGAAGCGACGAGCGCGCTGGACAGCCATTCGGAAGCTATGATCGAGGAAGCTCTCGACCGGCTATTGCCGGGCGCACGACGCTGATCATCGCGCACCGCCTCTCGACCATCCGGCGCGCGCACAAGGTGCTCTTCATCGAGGCCGGGCGCGTCATCGAGATCGGCACGCACGACGAGCTGCTCGCGAAGGGCGGTGCCTACGCGCGACTGCACGCCGCGCAGTTTCGTTTAAGGCCCCTTAAAGGGCGCCCAGGCCGGGAATCGACGCGCTCGGGGCGAAGAGGCCGCTCATCCAGGGGTCGTCCTCCTTGAAGTTCCCCCTATTCAAGTGATGGGTGCCTCCGCAATCCAGCCTCCCAGAAAGGAACTCCAGTTGAACCAGGGATTCACCGTGTGGCTCACCGGTCTGTCCGGCGCGGGCAAAAGCACGATTGCGGAACGGCTTGCCCCGGAGCTGAGCGCGCGCGGCTGCAGCGTCGAGGTGCTCGACGGCGACGAGGTCCGCACCCATCTCTCAAAGGGCTTGGGATTCAGCCGCGAGGACCGCGACATCAACATCGGACGCATCTCGTTCGTCGCGTCGCTGCTCGTGCGGCACGGCGCGGCCGTGATCACCGCTGCAATTTCGCCGTACGCGCAGGCGCGCGCCGAGGCGCGCAAGCGCATCGGAACGAGCGTTTCGTCGAAGTCTACGTGCGCTGCTCGCTGGACGAGCTCGTGCGCCGCGACGTCAAAGGACTTTATCCAAGGCGCTCGCGGGCGAGATGCAGCACTTCACGGGCGTCTCGGATCCGTACGAAGCTCCCGAGAACCCGGACGTCGTCGTCGACAGCGAGGTCGAGACGGTCGAAGAGAGCGTCTCGAAAATCCTTAGCCGAGCTCATCGAAGCGCGGCTATACTGACGGCCGCCGCCCGCAGCAAAGAAGGAGCGCTATGATCGCTCCTCACGGCGGAAAACTGATCAATCGAACCGCCGATTCGCCGGAGGCACAGTCGCGAGCTGCGCGAAAGCGCCAATGGCGCTTCGCCAGCTTCACGCTCACCGGTCGCGAGCTCAACGACCTGGCGCTGATCGCCAACGGCGCGCTGAGCCCGCTGACGGGTTCATGACGCGCAAGGACTACGATCCCGTCGTTACCGTCGATGCGGCTTGGCGAACGGTCTGCCGTGGAGCATTCCGGTCGTTCTCGCGGTCGATCGCGATGAGGCGCCCGACCGCCGGCACGCGCGCGGCGCTCTACGACGGCGACGGCGACGCTGCGCGGCGTCATCGACGTCGAAGACGTCTTCGAGTACGACAAGACGCACGAGGCGCGCAACGTCTACCGCACCGAAGAAGAAAAGCATCCGGGCGTCGCCGCGCTGCTGGCGCGCAAGGACGTGCTGGTCGGCGGCCCCGTCTCGGTGCTGCCGGCGCGAGCGCGATCCGGAGAGCCTATCGCCCGCGCAGACGCGCGCCGAGTTCGAGCGCCGCGGCTGGAAGACGATCGTCGGCTTTCAAACGCGCAATCCGGTGCACCGCGCGCACGAGTACATTCAGAAGTGCGCGCTCGAGACCGTCGACGGCTTGCTGCTGCATCCGCTCGTCGGCGAGACCAAGAGCGACGACATCCCCGCCGACGTTCGGATGCGCTGCTACCGGGCGCTGCTCGAGAACTACTATCCGGCCGACCGCGTGCTGCTGAGCACGCTGCCGGCGGCGATGCGCTACGCCGGTCCGCGCGAGGCGATCTTCCACGCGATGATGCGCAAGAACTACGGCTGCACGCACTTCATCGTCGGTCGCGATCACGCGGGCGTCGGCAGCTACTACGGAACGTACGACGCGCAGAAGACTGTTCGACGAGTTCACGCCCGGCAGAGCTGGGCATCACGCCGCTGAAGTTCGAGAACAGCTTCTACTGCCGGCGCTGCCAGTCGATGGCCTCGCGGAAGACCTGCAGCCACGATCCGGAGAACCACGTCACGCTCGAGCGGCACGCAGGTGCGCGAGATGCTGCGCGCGGGCCAGCTGCCGCCGCCGGAGTTCTCGCGGCCGGAGGTCGCGCAGATCCTGATCGAGGCCTCGCGGGAGACCGCTTCGGCTTAAGGCTAGGCGGCGTTTTCGGGCGCAGGCGGGCGGCGTTGGTGGAAGGGCAAACCGGTTGCCGTCGGGGTCGCGCGCGAAACAGACTGACGCACGCGGGGAACTCGTGCGCTCTCGCCGACTTCGACGCCGCCGGCCTTTAGGCGCTCGCGCATCGCCTGGAGGTCGTCGACCTCGAAGGCCGCGCCGGTCGAAGCTCCCGGCTCGAAGCCGAGCGCTTCGCCGTTGCCGATTCCAAACGTCGTGTGTGCCGACGTTGAACTCGACCCAATGATCGCCGAACGAATCGCCGGGCTGCAGACCCAGCGTGTCGCCGTAAAAAGCGCGCGCTCGCGGCACGTCGCGGACCGAGTAGGCGAAGAACGCGATGTCTTTGACCATCGGGCGATCCTCCTAGAGCCGTCGCTGGCTTCATTGGCGTGCGAGAGGCAACCTCGAAGCCTGATGCGCGAAATGAGCAAGTGTCCGCTAACGCGTTGCAGGCCGGCCAAGGAGGGCGTCTGATGCTCGTGCTCAGCCGCAAGGCGAATCAGTCGATCATGATCGGAAACGACATTCGTATTCTGGTCGTGGTTTGACCGCGATCAAGTGAAGCTCGGAATCGAGGCGCCGCGCCACGTGCCCGTTCATCGGTTGGAGGTCTTCGCGGAGATCCACGCGATGACGAAGTTGCCGTCGCTGCGGGCAAGCGCAACGGGGTAGGAAAAGTGACAGTCGGAGGCCGATATATCCGGCGATGCCGAGCGGACTCGAGCGGACAAGAGCGATGCGCCTGAGTCGTAGCGAGTTAGCAAGCGTCTGCAAGCTACCTCGTGGCCGGCACCATGCCCGCAGGGAGAAGTCCGAAAGAGCATTGAATGTTGACGTAGGTCGTTTTGTGCCGTGAACTTGAACTGGGAATACGTTCTCGTCGGGTTTCATCGTCGGCATGCTGCACCGCGTACAGCGGCGTCGGCGCCGGCGCGATCACGACGCCGCTGCTCATCTTCCTCGGCGTACGGCACAGACACCGCGATCGGCTCCGACCTGCTCTTCGCGCTCGGACGCGCGTCGTCGCGATGTTCGCGCACATTCAGAAGCGCACCGTGCAGGGCTCGGTGCTGTGGCGGCTCTCGATCGGCGGACTGCCCGGCGCGATCATCGGCGTCGTCGTCAGCGCGCGATCTGCACCGTTCGCTCAACGTTCATCAGCTCGAGCACGTGCTCCGCATCGCCGTCGCCGCGGCATTGCTCGTCTCGGCGGCGGGCATCATCTTCAATCGCCGCCTCGGCGAGCGACGCTCGCGCGCGGTTCGAACGATCTCCCGACGCTGCGCTTGGCGCTCATCGGCTTCTTCGTCGGCCTGACCGTGAGCATCACGTCGATCGGCGCCGGCTCGCTGACGCTGCCGCTGCTGCTGCTTGCGGCGCCGGCGGTCGCCCTGCGGCGGCTGGTGGGAACGGATCTCGCCTTTGCGGTCGTCGTGCTCGTGCCGTCGCTGCTCGGTCACTGGCAGATCGGCGACGTCAACGCGTCAATCGCCGGGTCGCTGCTCGCCGGGTTCGATTCCCGGCGTCTTCGTCGGATCGTACTTCGTGACGAAGCTGCCCGAGCGCTGGTTCCGCGGCGCGCTGGCCGGCGTGCTCGTCGTCGTCGCGCTCGCGTTGCTGCCGATACTGCCTCACGCGAAAGGCTAGCGCCTCGTCGGCGCTCGCGCGCCATTAGCTCCGCCGGCGCGAAAGAGGCTCTCGAACGTGCCCGCGTCGCTCCACCATCCGTCGAGAACGTCGTATTCGAGCTCGCCGTCGCGGATGTAGCGGTTGTTGCACGTCGGCGATCTCGAGCTCGCCGCGCGCCGACGGCTTGAGCGTCCGAATGAAATCGAAGACGCGCGCATCGAACATATAGACGCCGGTGACGGCGTAGCGGCTCTTCGGCTGCGCCGGCTTCTCCTCGATGGCGACGATGCGCTCGCCTTCGAAGACGGGCACGCCGAAGCGCTGCGGATCGTCGACCTCCTTCAGCAGTATCCGGGCGCCGGACGCCTGCTCCTCGAAACTTGCGCACGTAGGGAGCGATGTCTGTGCTTCGAGGATGTTGTCGCCGAGTATGACGACGATGCGGCTGGCCCTCGGCGAAATGCTCGCAGAGCCGCAGCGCGTCGGCGATGCCGCGCTCGCCCTCCTGATAGGTGTAGTAGATGTCGTCGAGACCGAACTCGGCGCCGTTGCCCAAGCAGGCGAAGGAAATCGCCCGCCGAGTTGCCGCCGGTGACGAGCATGATCTCGCGAATTCCCGCGTCGCACAGCGTCTCGAGCGGATAGTAGATCATCGGCCGGTCGTAGACCGGAAGCAGATGCTTGTTGGTGACTTTCGTGAGCGGACGCAGGCGCGTCCCCAGCCCGCCGGCCAGAATAACCCCCTTCACGGGACGCCTTGCAACTGCCTGCTCGGCCCGGTTCCAACTAATCTGCATCGCGTTTCAGCGGCCTCCACCAAGTCTTCGTTTTCGCGGTACCATGCGATCGGTCTGCGCGATTCCTTCGCGAAACGGCATCGTGCGGTTGCCAGCCCAGCGCGCGCAAACGTGTGGTGTCGAGCGCGTAGCGGCGATCGTGTCCGGGACGATCGGCCACGTGTTCGACGTGCGTCTGCATCGAGCGCCCGCATTGTCCCGTCAACTAGCTGCGTCAGCTCGAGATTCGTATGCGGCTCGCTACCCGACACGTTGTAGACGTTTCCGAGCTCGCCGCGTTCGAGGACGTGAGGATCGCACGCGCGTGGTCCTCGACGTGCAGCCAGTCGCGGATCTGCAGGCCGTCGCCGTAGAGCGGCACCGGCCGGTCGTCGATCAAATTCGTGACGAAGAGCGGGACGATCTTCTCGGGATACTGATTCGGGCCGTACGTGTTGCTGCCGCGCGTGATCAAGACCGGCAGCGCCGTACGTCGTGTGATAGGCGAGCGCGAGCAGGTCGCCGGCGGCCTTGCTGGCCGCGTAGGGGCTGCGCGGGCGCAGCGGATCGGTCTTCGACCGATTCGCCGTGCGCCACGTCGCCGTAGACCTCGTCGGTCGAAACCTGCAGGAAGCGCGGGACGCGCGAGCTCGCGAGCGCCTCAAGCAGCACGTGCGTTCCGAGCGCATCGGTGCGCAAGAACTGCGTGCGGGATCGACGATGGAACGATCGACGTGCGTCTCCGCCGCGAAGTTCACGATCGCGTCGGCGCCGCCGGCCAGCGCCTCGCGCACGGCGCCGGCGTCGCAGATGTCGCCTTTGACGAATCGGTATCGGTCGTTTCCGGTTCGACGTCGCGGAGGTTCTCCGGATTGCCGGCGTAGGTCATCGCGTCGAGGTTGACGATTTCGACGCTCGGAGCGCTCGCGCAGGACGAGCCGAATGAAATGCGAGCCGATGAATCCCAGCCCTCCGGTGACCAGCCAGCGCATCGTCTCGCTCTACGGAGATGCTTTCGCGCCGCCCTGCTCGGGCGAATCCTCGACGAGCGTCGCCGAGCTGCCGTCGCGACGTGAGATCGAAGCGATCGAAGATCGCCGCGATGTGCGTTTCTACCGTCCGCTCTCCGATGAAGAGCTCCGCCGCGATCTCGCGATTACTCTTGCCCTGCGCGGCGAGGCGCGCGACCTCGAGCTCGCGCGCGGTCAGCTGACGCGTGCCGGCTCGATGGCGGACTGCGCTGTCTCGTCGCGCTCCAGTTCGCGTGCGTGCCGAACGAAACCGTGATGGCGATAGAGCTCGATCGCGTCGGCGTAGCGCCCGGCGAGTTCCAGTGCCTGGGCGCGTTCCCACGGCCAACCGATCCGCTCGAATTGTGCCGCCGCTTCGGCCGCGAGCGCCTTGGCGGCCGCGTCGCGCCGCCGACTGCGCGACGCGAGCGTCGAAGAGCGTCAAGTACGCTCGCGCGGCGAGGTTGGCCGGATCGCTCGCGGCTTCGGCGAGCAAGTTCGCGCGCTGCGCTCGTTCGTCCGGAGTTCGCGACTGCCGGCGAGCTGGGCGAGGAGCCAGAACGAGAAATCGACGGAATGCAGCTTCGCAAGCGCGCGCAGCGCAACGCCGCGGCTTCGGCGCGCCGTTTCGTCGCATCGTAGTACGCCGCGACGCAACCTGCCAGCAGGCCGATCCGCTGTGCCTCGCCCGAGCCGAAGGCAAGCTCGAGCGCTGCGGGAGTGACGAAGCGCGCCGCCTCGACGTCGTCGCCGCCGTAGTAGGCGAGCCGAACTCGCGAGCGCGGTGCGCGCCGTCTGCGTCATCGCGATGCCGGGCGGCAGCTGCGCGTCTTCCTGTTGGCGAGCGCGCACGCTCCGAAAGATCGCCGGCGAGCAGCTGCCGCGAACGCCAGACCCTTGAATCGTCGCCGCCCCCACCTTCCCGAAGTCCTTGCTGCGCACGCAGGCCGGCCGCCTCGCGATACGCGGCGAACGCGCGATCCATCCAGCCCGTTGCCATCGCGCGGCTAGCGTAGTTGTTGAGCGTCCATGCTAAGCTGCTCGGGATCGTTGCGATTCGCGCGCGATCGCGGCGGCGCGCTCGTACTCTTCGAACGCGTCGCTCAACCGGCCGACGTAGCCGCGATGAGCGCCCGGACCATGCACGCGTTGCGCCGATCCAGCACGGAGTGTTCGCCGGGCGTCGTCTCCGCCGAGCGCGAGGTAGGCGGCGGCCGCTTCGTTCTCTGCCCTGCAACGCCTCGAAATGCGCGAGCGTCACGTAGGCGTCGTAGGCGACCGGCCCTCGGTCGCCGCTCAGGCGCAGCGCGCGCTGCGCCGTCGCCGCCGCAGCCTCCGGCCTACCGCTCTCGTAGATGCGCCGCGCGAGCCGAATCGCCACTGCGGCGGCGCGCGTCCGCGTCGCCGGCGGCCTCGTAAGCGTTCACGGCCTGCTCGGCGACGGCGCACGCCTCCTCCACGTTGCCGTTGATCGAGAGCGCGCGCGAGAACTTCTCGCAAATGAGGGCGTACGTTGCGTCGTCCGCGACTCTCGACGCGGCGGCGCCGCGGTAGGCCGCCTCCGCGTCGCGATGCGCGTTGCGCGACGAGCGCTGCTGTCGCCCGCGAGCTCGTATGCCGCGCTCGCCCGTTCGCGATCGCCGGCGGCGTTCCAGTGGTAAGCGAGGTCGAGGGGATCGGTGTCGCGCTGCTTGCGCCAAACATTCCGCGATTTCGCGATGAATCGTTTGCGTCTGAAATGCGAGGAGCTCGCGGTAGAGGATCTCTCGCGTGATCGCGTGGCGAAACGTGAGCGCGCCGGGCGACTCGCGGGATCTCGCGCACGAGCTGCAGGTCGCGAGCGCGCGAAAGGACGGCCGCCGCTGTCGGCGTCCGAGACGCGCGGCGATTTGCGCGAGGAGCGGCACGTCGAAGCTGCGCCCGATGACCGACGCGTAGAGCAGACACGCGGCGTTCCTCGGGCGTCGAGCCGCTCGAATCGAGCGAGAACGCCGGCGCGAATGCTCAGCGGTGCTCGAACGAACGGGCCTTCGCGGCGCCATCACCGCGCTGTTGACCAGCTCTTCGGCGAAGTATGGCTTGCCCTCGGCCAGGTCGCAGACGCGCTCGATGGCGCGCTTCGCGACCGCGCGGATCGTTCGGCCAGATGCTCGCGACCAGACGTCGCATCTCGTCGCGCGTCGAGCGGCGGCACCGATCGCTGACGGCGCCTTGGCGCTCGAATCGGTCCAATGCTTCGCGGCGCGCGTGATCGAGCTCGAGCTGCTCCGAGCGAACCGCTCCGAGAAAAAGCCACGGCGAGCCGCCACGGCCGCGCGCCGAGAAACGCGAGAAACTCGAGCGTGGCGTAGTCGGCCCACTGCAGATCGTCGACGATGAGCACGATCGGCCTCGTTGCGGCTGCAGCGAGCGCAGTCGGTCGCGCGCATGAAGGCGCGATGCCGCGCGCGTCTCGGAGTGAGCTGCGCGCCGTCGGCTCGCGCGTCCTCGAAGGCTCCGGCGATGCCGAACGCGGCGAAGGCTCGTGCAGCGGCGCGAAGGGCGGACACAGCGACTCGAAACACGCCGCGCGGCCGATCCTGGCGCCCACGGCGAGAGCGCTCGCGAGGCGAACTCGTCGAGCAAGCGGGTCTTTCCGACACCGGCCTCGCCCCAAAGGAATGCCGCGGCGCCCTCGCCTGCCGGCGGCGCGGCCGTAGAGTCGTTCGAGCTGCTCCAGCTGGGTCGCGCGGCCGATCAGCGGGCTCCGAGATACCCCGCGGCGCTCCTCCGTACAGCTCCCGATGCAAGACGCACCTCGCGTTGCTATGGTGGGTCCAGAGCTTTTTCTGCTACGGAGGACGACACCTTGACTAACAGCGCACTTCCCTATCGACCCCGCGAAGCTCGAAGCCGCGGTCGGACGCTTCCTGAACGACGTCGGCGCCGTCATGACGGCATCGTCGGTGTTGATCGGCGACCGGCTCGGACTCTACAAGGCGCTGGCCAGCGACGGACCGCCGACCTCGCGCGAGCTCGCCGACCGAACCAAGACGCACGAACGTTACGTCCGTGAGTGGCTCGCGAATCAGGCCGCGGCCGGATATCTGACCTACGATCCGGCGACGCGAGCGATTCGACGCTGCCCGCCGAGCACGTTCCGCTACTGGCGGACGATGCGAAGCGAGCTGAACATGTGCGGACTCTTCGGCATGGGACAACCGCTCTTCGCCGACGAGCCGAAGATCGCGCAGGCATTCAAGACCGGCAAAGGCGTTGGCTGGCACGAGCACGATCCGCGACTCTACGCGATCACCGATCGCATCTTCCGAAACGGTTACGCCGCGCACCTGGTATCGCGATTGGATTCCGGCGCTCGACGGCGTCGAGGCGAAGCTGCGGACGGGCGCGTTGGTCGCCGATATCGGCTGCGGATACGGCAGCTCCACGATACTCATGGCGAAGGCCTATCCGATGTCGCAGTTCGTCGGCTACGACTATCACGAGCCGTCGATCGCGGCGGCGCGCAGAAGCGGCGCGCGAGGCAGGCGTCGAGGACCGCGTCCGCTTCGAGATCGCGTCGGGCGAATCGACGCCGAATCTGGCGTTCGATCTCGTCTGCTGCTTCGATTGCGTGCACGACATGGGCGATCCCGTCGGCGTACTCGCGGCGCGTGCGCGCGGCGCTCAAACCGAACGGCACGCTCATGATCGTCGAGCCGTTTGCCGGCGATACGCTCGAAGCGAACCTGACCCCGGTCGGCCGCATCTTCTACGCAGCCTCGACGATGCTCTGCACGCCTTCGTCGCTCGCGCAAGAGGTGGGGCTGGCGCTCGGGGCGCAGGCGGGCGAGGCACGGATGCGCGAGGTCGTGCGCCAGGCGGGCTTCTCGCACTTCCGGCGCGCCGCGGAGACCCCGTTCAACATCGTGTACGAAGCGCAGGCCCTAACCGGCCGCCCCTCTGCTCGCCTCGGCGCCCTTGGAGCGTTGACGGCCGCGTGATATAATCGCGCGGCTGTCTATCACTTCACCCCGCATGGAGGCGGGGTGGCGATGGCTCCGCGACGCGGCCGCGATGCCAAGGATGGGCGGCGGCCGGGAGCCAGAAAGGTATACTCCTATGACCGTCGTTACCATGCGAGAGCTCTTGGAGGCGGGCGTCCATTTCGGCCATCAGACGCGCCGATGGAACCCGAAGATGAAGCCCTTCATCTTCCAAGAGCGCAACGGCATCTACATCATCGACTTGGCGCTCACCGTGCAGCGGTTGCGCGAGACCTACGAGGTCGTCAAGCAGCTCGCGCGGGAGGGGCGCGTCATCCTGTTCGTCGGCACCAAGAAGCAGGCGCAGGACGTCGTCCGCGAGGAGGCCGAGCGCGCCGGCACGTTCTACATCAACCAGCGCTGGCTCGGCGGCACGCTGACGAACTTCGCGACGATCCAGAAGCGTATCGCGCGCCTGCGCGAGCTCGAGAACATGAAGCTCCAGGGCGACTTCGAGCGGCTTCCAAAGAAAGAGGTCGCCAAGCTGCAGGACGAGATGAACCGCCTCGAGCGCTTTCTCGGCGGCATCAAGGACATGCACCGCCTGCCCGACGCGCTCTTCGTCGTCGATCCCAAGAAGGAGCGCATCGCGGTCTTCGAGGCGCGCAAGCTCAAGATTCCGATCATCGCCGTGATCGACACGAACTGCGACCCCGACGAGATCGACTATCCGATCCCCGGCAACGACGACGCGATTCGCGCGGTCAAGCTGATGGTCGGCAAGATCGCCGACGCGATCATCGAGGGGCGCACGGAGAGCGAGAGCTCGTACGATCAGTCGCTCTACGAAGCGGCGCCCCAGGAATACGTCGAGGAAGAGGCCCCGACGACGATGGCGGAGGCGGGGCGTTGATTTCCTACCAACCGAGAGCCGAAGAGATCAAGGCGCTGCGCGAAGAGACCAGCGCGCCGATGATGGATTGCCGGAAGGCGTTGCTCGACGCGGGCGGCGACGTCGAGCGCGCGAAGGCGCTGCTGCTCGAGCGCGGCGCCGCCCAGGCGGCAAAGAAAGCCGAGCGCTCCGCCGACGAGGGGCTCGTCAGCAGCTACATCCACGCCGGCGGCAAGATCGGCGTGCTGGTCGAGGTCAACAGCGAGACCGACTTCGTGGCGCGCAACCCAAAGTTTGCCGAGCTTTCGCGCGACCTGGCGATGCACGTCGCCGCGATGTCGCCGCGGTATCTCGATCGCGAGAGCGTCCCGAGCGACGTCGTCGATGGTCTGCGCGCGGAGTTCCGGGCCGGCGTACCGTCGGGAAAGCCGCCCGAGGTCGCCGAAAAGATCGTCGAGGGGAAGCTGAACAAGTGGTTCGAGGAGCACTGTCTGCTCGATCAGGCCTTCGTCAAGGACGACGCCATGAGCGTCGGCGACGTGGTGAATCGCGCGACCGGCGCGCTCGGCGAGCGGATTCGCGTGCGGCGCTTTACGCGGTACGCCCTTGGTGAGTGATCTGACACCGGCGCGGCCGCGATTCTCGCGAGTCCTACTGAAGATATCGGGCGAGGCATTCGCCGGAAACGGAACCGGCGTCGACGTCAACACGACCCGCGCCATGGCGGAGCAGATCGCCGAAGTCAGCCGGGCCGGAGTCTCCGTCGCCATCGTCGTCGGCGGCGGCAACATCTGGCGCGGCAAAGTCCACGAAGAGGCCGGAATGGATCGCGCGACGGCCGACTACATGGGAATGCTTGCGACGGTGATCAACGCGCTGGCGCTGCAGGACGCGCTCGAGCGCATGGGCGTCGCCTCGCGCGTGCAAACCGCGATCGCGATGCACCAGATCGCGGAGCCCTACATCCGGCGCCGCGCGATTCGCCATCTCGAAAAGGGCCGCGTCGTCATCTTCGCGGCCGGGACGGGCAATCCGTACTTCACGACCGACACGACGGCGGCGCTGCGCGCCGTCGAAGTCAACGCCGAGGCGATCTTGAAGGCGACGAAGGTCGACGGCATCTACTCGGCCGATCCGAAGAAGGATCCCGCGGCGACGCGGTTCGAGCGCCTGGAATACATGGACGTGCTGCAGCGCGGACTCGAGGTCATGGACTCGACCTCGATGGCGCTCTGCATGGACAACGCGCTGCCGGTCATCGTCTTCGACATGGCGGTTGCGGGAAACATCCGGCGCGTGATTTGGGGCGAGCCGATCGGCACGTACGTCGGCCGCCGCGATCCGGCGCCGGTCGGGAGCGAAAGCGTAACGTATGACCGACGCATACTTCAAAGAGATCGAGTCGCGCATGCACAAGTGCGTCGAGGCGACGCGCCATGAGTTCGCGTCGATTCGCACCGGCCGCGCCGCTCCGGCGCTGCTCGATCGCCTCGTCGTCGAGGCGTACGGCCAGCCGGTGCCGGTGAAGCAAGTCGCGGGCGTCTCCACGCCGGACTCGCGCACGCTGCTCATCACGGCGTGGGACAAGGGCGTCGTTCCGGCGATCAAAAAGGCGATTGAGAAGAGCGAGCTCGGGCTGACTCCCGAGGTCGACGGCTCGGCGATTCGGCTGGTCATCCCGCCGCTGAACGAAGAGCGGCGCAAAGACCTCGTCAAGCTCGTCAAAAAGAAGGCCGAAGACGGCCGCATCGCCGTGCGCAACGTCCGGCACAAGTCGCACGACGAGCTGCGTACGCAACTGAAGTCGCACGACATCACCGAAGACGACAACAAGCGCATGCAAGAGTCGTTGCAGCGGCTGACCGACAAGTACGTCAAGGAGATCGACGCGCTGGTCGCCGCCAAAGAGAAAGAGATCATGGAGGTGTGAGCGACGACCTGATACTCATGCCGGAGGTTCAGGCTCGGCGCGCCCTCGCGGGTCGCCCGATTCGTCTGCACATGCTGGTCCCTTACGGCTCGTGGATCGGGTGCGGCGCTCTGCGCGTGCTTCGCTTGAAAATCGAGGAAGACGGCTGCGCCGACGTCACCGCCGGCTACGAGTCGTATAAAAAAGCATGAGCGTCTCGCTGGCGTCCCGCGAGCGAATCCGGCTCGATCCGAACGCGATGCCGCGCCACGTGGCGATCATCATGGACGGGAACCGGCGGTGGGCCAAGGACCACGGCGTCCCGGCGATCGAGGGGCACCGGCGCGGCATGATCGCCTTGCGCCGCGTCACGCGCGGCGCGAGCGACCTCGGCATTAGTGCGCTCACGGTCTACGGTTTCTCCACCGAGAATTGGAATCGCGAAGCGCGCGAGATCTCGCTGCTGTTCGAGCTCTGCGTGCACTTCGCGCGGGGCGAGCTGGTCGAGCTGCGCCGAAACAACGTGCGCGTTCGAGTCATCGGCGAATGGGAGTCGCTTCCCGAGTCGGCGCGGCGGGCGCTGGCGGATCTGCAGGCGCAGACCGCCGCGAGCACCGGGCTGCTGCTGAACCTCGCCGTCAACTATAGCTCGCGCGCCGAGCTGGAGCGTGCCGTACGCGCCATCGCCCGCGACGTGGCCCGCGGGGCCGTCGCGCCCGAGGCCGTCGACGAAGCGCTGATCGGACGCTACCTCTACACCGCGGACCTGCCGGAGCTCGATCTGCTAATTCGGCCAGGCGGCGAGCAGCGGCTCTCGAACTTCCTGCTCTACCAGGCCGCGTACGCCGAGCTCGTCATGACCGACGTCTATTGGCCGGACTTCTCGAAGGATGATCTGATACGGGCGCTGATCGAGTTTCAACGGCGGGAACGGCGCTTCGGCGGGACTTGACCGAGCGCCGCGTCATCGTGGGCCTGATCGTCGCGGCGATTGGGCTCTCGTGCGTGCTCGTCCCCTGGACGCTCTACGTCCTGCTTCTGGCGATCGGCCTCGCCAGCATCTACGAGTTCAACTACATGTGCTCGATCAAGGGACAGCCGCTCGAGTATCCGGTCGCAGTGCTCGGCGTGTGCGCCTACGTCGCAATGGCGGTGTTCGGCGTCCTGCACAAGTGGGAGGGCGTATTGCTCGCGGCGATCGTGATCGTCGCGTTCTGGATCGGCATGTACGGCGAGCAGAAGGGCTACTTCGCGCGCACCGCCTACACGCTGCTCGCGGTCCTCTACATCGGCAAGCTATTGACGTACTTCGTCTTCATCCGGCAGATCGCGGGGACAGGCCTCTGGCTGACCTTCTACGTGATCGTGCTGATCGCGCTCACGGACGTGTTCGGCATGATCGTGGGCACGAGCATCGGGCGCCATAGCCTGACGAAGATCTCGCCGAGCAAGACGGTGGAGGGGTCGGCGGGATCGCTCGTGATCGTCGTGCTGGTCGCGATCGGCGCGACGTGGATCCCGCAGCTGCACCTGCAGTGGTGGCAGGGCGGCGTGCTGGGCCTCTTCACGAGCGTCGCGGCGCAAGTCGGCGATCTCGTCGAATCGGCGTTCAAGCGAGACGCCGGCGTGAAGGACGCGGGCGCCGCGATCGCGGGCCACGGCGGCGTGCTCGATCGTTTCGACTCATATTTCTTGGGCGGCGTCACGTTCTTCGCGACGCTGCACCTGATCGGCATTCTGCCGCTCGCGTGAGTACTCGCAAGCGCGTCGCGATCTTGGGTTCGACGGGCTCGATCGGCACGCAGGCGCTCGACGTGATCGCGCGTCATTCCGACGAGTTCGAAGTCGTCGGACTGGCCGCGGGCCGCAACGTCGCGCTGTTGCGCGAACAGGCCGCGCGCTTCGGCGTTGAGGTCGCGACGACGGCTGAGGAGGGACCGGCGGGGCTGCTGCGCGTGGCCGTGGAGAGCGATCCCGAGATCGTGCTCGCCGCGACCGACGGCTCCGTCGCGTTCGAGACGGTCTTCGCGGCCGTGGACCGCGGCATCGACGTCGCCATCGCCAACAAGGAGCTGATCGTCGCGGCCGGTGCGCTGCTCGTGGCGCGCGGACGCTCGAGCGGTTCCCGGATCCTGCCCGTCGACAGCGAGCATAGCGCGATCTTTCAATGCCTCGTGGGCGAGGAGCCGTCGAGCGTTGCGGCGATCGTGCTCACCGCGTCGGGCGGCCCGTTCTGGCGCATGTCGCGCGAGGCGATGGAACGTGCGGAGGTCGCGTCGGCGCTCGCGCACCCGACGTGGCGCATGGGCACGAAGAACACGATCGATTCGGCCACGATGATGAACAAGGGTCTCGAGGTCATCGAGGCCAGCCGTCTGTTTGGGATGCCGGGCGAGCGCATCAAGATCGTCGTGCACCCACAATCGGTCGCGCACGGGTTCGTCGTGTTCAACGACGGTAACGTCAAGTCGCAGCTGGCTGCGCCCGACATGCGCCTGCCGATCGCCTATGCGCTGAGCTATCCTAAGCGCCTGGCATTGCGCGGCGCCGCCGGCGACGTGCTGCAGGCGCTGGGCGGCAAGCAGGGAGATGTGGCCCTGCGTTACGATTTCGAGGCGCCGGATCCGCAGCGCTTTCCGTGCGTGCGCCTCGCCTACGAAGCGCTCGCCGGCGGCGGCACGCTGCCGGCCGTCCTCTCGGCCGCAAACGAAATCGCGGTGGACGCGTTCGTTGCGGGAAAGATCGGATTCGGGCGTATTTCCGAGGTCATCGAGGGCGCAATGAGCCAAGCGCTGCCCGAGGAGGCGACCCTGCAGGGGATTCGGGCGGCGGATCGCCGGGCTCGCCGGACCGCCGGAGAGATCGTCGCGGCCATCGAAGGGTCAGTAAATCAGTGATTCTGTTAGCCGTCGTCACCCTGGTCGGATTCGAGAAGGTTCTTACCTTCCTCGTGATGCTTTCGGTACTGATCGTGCTGCACGAGCTCGGTCATTTCGTGCTGGCGCGGCGCAACGGGGTGCGTATCAACGAGTTCGCGCTGGGCTTCGGTCCGAAGCTGGCGAGCTGGACCAGCCCGCGCAACGGCACGCTGTACTCGCTGCGGGTCCTGCCCATCGGCGGTTTTTGCGCCATGGAGGGCGAGGACAATCGCGTCTCCGAGGCCGAGCAGCAGCGGGAGTTTCGCTCGCAAGGTGAGGTCGCGCAGAACAATTTCCAGGCGAAGTCCCCATGGCGCCGGCTCGCGATCATCCTAGCCGGGCCGCTGGCGAACTTTTTGCTCTGCTACCTCATCTTGTTGACGGCTGCGCTCGCCTTCGGCGTCGCCAGCGACAAGGCCAATCAGCCGGTCGTCGGTGAGGTGCTGCCCGGATCGCCGGCGGCGATCGCGGGGATCGCACCGGGCGATCGCATCGTCGCGATCGATAACGTCGCGATTGCGAACGGAAAGAGTCTCGTCGACACCATCCACGACGCGCTCGGAAAGCGGTTCGACCTCGTCTACGAGCGCAACGGCATGCGCACCGAGGTGTACGTCGTTCCGCGCCCGTGCCCGGCGCAGGTCGGAAAGAACCTCGGCTGCATCGGATTCTCGCCGGTGCCGGCGTACGAGCGCGTCGGCGTGATGCAAGCGGTGCGTGAGAGCGGCAGCGAGTTCGTCGCCATCGCGAATCAGACGTTCGGCGGCCTCGGCCTGCTCGTGACGCAGTTCGCGAAGTACGCCCCGCAGATCGCTGGGCCGATCGGCATGGGCCAAGTGGCAGCGACCGTCCAGGATTGGGGCTGGGGACCGTACTTTTCACTGGCGGCGACGATCTCGTTCGCCCTGGGACTATTCAACCTGCTGCCGATTCCCGCGCTCGACGGGGGCCGCGCCGCGTTCATCATCGCGGAGCTGATCCGCGGCCGGCCGGTAGATCCGGAGAAGGAGGCGATGGTGCACATCGCCGGTTTCGCAGCGCTGATGGCGTTGATCATGCTCGTCGCGTTCCACGATATTTCGCGCATCGTCAGCGGACAGGGAGTAATGTAGTGCTGCGCGTGCGGCGCAAGAGCAAGCCGATCTTCCTCCAGAACAAGACCGGCAAATCCGACGCGAAGAGCGTGTGGATCGGCGGCGACCATCCGGTCGTCGTGCAGTCGATGACGACGACCGACACGGCGGACGCCGACAAAACGCTGGAGCAGGTCTACGGCCTCGCGATGGAAGGCTGCGAGGTCGTCCGCGTGACGGTGAAGGATCCGCCCGATGCCGCCGGGCTGCCGGCGATCGTGTATCGCTCGCCGGTGCCGATCGTGGCGGACATCCATTTCGATCACAAGATGGCGCTCGCGGCGATCGAGGCCGGCGTGGCCAAGCTGCGCCTTAATCCCGGCAACATCCGCGACCCCAAGAAGGTCATCGAGGTCGTGACGGCCGCCAAGGCGCGCGGCATTCCGATTCGCGTCGGCGTGAATATGGGCTCGCTCGCGCCCGACCTGGAGAAGTCGCTCGGCCACACGCCGGAGGCGATGGTGCTCTCGGCGTTGCGGCACGTCGAGATTTTGGAGGAGCACGGGCACACCGACATCGCGATCTCGCTCAAGGCGCATGACGTTGCGACCACGGTGCACGCGTATCGCCTAATGGATCAGCGGCTATGCGAGCGCGGCACCCCGTATGCGCTGCACCTCGGGATCACCGAGGCGGGACTGTTGCGCGACGGTACGATCAAGTCGTCCATCGGTCTGGGAATTCTGCTCTGGGAGGGCATCGGCGACACGATCCGCGTTTCGCTGGCCGACGATCCGATCGAGGAGGTGCCCGTGTGTTGGAGCATCCTCAAGTCGCTCGGCCTGCGCGAAAAAGGCTTTGAGATCACGGCCTGTCCGTCGTGCGGCCGCGCGGAGATCTCGGTGCTCGAGCTGGGCCGCGCGGTCGAGGCGATCGCCAAGTCATACAGTGCGCCGGTCAAGGTCGCGGTGATGGGCTGCGTCGTGAACGGGCCGGGCGAGTCGAAGATGGCCGATGTCGGCGTCGCCGGCGGCAAGGGCAAGGGCGCGATCTACCGCGCCGGCGAGCTCGTTGGGACGTATCCCGAGAGCGAGCTGCTGGGCATGCTGCGCCTCGAGATCGAGAAGGTGATCGCTGAGAAGTATCCGGCGTTTGCCGACGAGATCGGCCGGCCGGTGGAGCGCGCTGTATGATCGCGCGGACTAAGTTCCTCTACTCGGGCATTCGCTGGCAGGTGCTGCTGATTATCGCCGTGCTCGCGTTCGTCACGTCGGCGGCGCTCGCGTTCTCGCGGCCCACCGAGATGCTCGTCAACGGCCAGCACGTCGACAGCGACGTGCAGCCCGTGACGACGGCGAGCAAGCGCGCTTACGTGCCGCTGCGTACGCTGGCGGATGCGCTCGGCGCCGAGACGCAAGTTGACGGCAAGACCGGCAACATCGCGGTCGTGTTAGGCAATACTTCGCTGCGCTTGCGCGTGGGCGACACGCATGCGACGCTCAACGGCATGCCGCTGACGTTCAAGCATGCGCCCTTCCGCGTGCGCGGCCGCGTGATGATCTCGCTCGACGCGGTGTCTCGCGCGCTCAACGTGCGCGCTCGCTACGATTCGCGCAACGCGCGCATCGAAGTCGTGACCCCCGGCATCGGCGAAACGCTATAGCGACGCAGCGACGACCCTCAATCAACCGCGATGTCAAAGGCGACAGTCGATAAGTTTACCGGTTTCTCGCCGCAGGCGCTCAAGTTTCTTCGCGACCTCAAAAAGAACAACGACCGGGCGTGGTTCGCTCCGCGCAAGGAGCTTTACGAGCGCGAGTGCCTGGTGCCGCTGCGAGCCTTGACCGTCGACCTCGCGAGCGCATTGCGTAGAGCGCGGATCCCGATCGACGCCGACCCCTCGCGCGTCGGGTTCCGCATCTATCGCGACGTGCGCTTTACGCGCGACAAGAGCCCCTACAAGACCAACCTCGGCACGTACCTACCGCACCGCGGCGTCCGCGGCGCGCCCGGGGGCCTGTATATCCACGTGGCCCCGAAGGAATCGTTTGCGGTCGCGGGCTTTTACCAGCTCGACAAGGAGCCGCTGCAGCGCTGGCGCGGGGCGATGGCTTCGGATCCAAAACGGTTGCAAGCAGTATTGCGTGCCCTGGAACGCAACGGACTGTCGCTGTCGGAAGAGCACGAGGCCCTCAAACGCATGCCGCGCGGCTTCGAAGCGTTCGCCGAAAGCCCGATCGCACGCTATTTCAAGATCGCCACGTTCATGGTGAGCGAGAAGCTCTCCGACCGTGACGTCGCCGGCAGAGGCTTGATCGATAAAAGCGTCGCGCTGGTCAAGAAAGCCAAACCGGTGCTCGAGTACGGCTGGGGCGTGCTCGAATAGAAAGGGCCCCAAGCCGGAATCCGGTTCGAGGCCCTCGGATTTTAGAACCGAACGCCGTTAAGGCGCTGGAGCCGGCGCGGTTGCGGTTCCCGAAACGAAGCCACTCAGGCCGATCGTTCCAAGCGGCGAACCGGCTGGATAGCTGAGGATATCGACCGAGTCGTTCGCTCCCTGGGGAACGTAGAGGGTGTTCTCCAGATTGTTGATGGACGTGCGATCGGGGGAGGTCACCGATATCGTGCCCGACGGCGAGGTGTGTCCGGGCGGGTAAATGTCGATGAGACTCGCCGAGAAATCGGAGATGACGAGATTGCCGTGGTTATCGACCAGCGCACCCGTCGGACCCGTCAACCCCGTGAGGCCCAGATTCGTGCCGGATCCGGACATGTTCGCATACTCGATCACCACCGCCGAGCTGCCCGTTCCCGCGGCATACACGTTGTTGTTCGAATCTACGCCGACGCCATAGACGTCGAAGATCGCCGGATTAGTCAGCCGCGTGCTCGGAGAGGTCGCGCCGGGCGGGTACACGTCAACGCCGCCTCCGACGTCACCGGCGAGCACGTAGCCGTTCTTGGCGACGGCGACGTCGTCGGGGCCGTTAGATTCAGTCAGCGTGAGATACGGGCTTGTCTGGCCTTGATGGTAGACCGTGACCGTGTTGCCGCTGAGGTTGGAGACGTACAAGTTGCCATGCTTGTCCGTGGCGATGCCTTCGGGTTGACTGAGGCCGGTCGTGATCTGCCCGATGAGCGACAATGAGGGCAGCTTAAAGACGTCGATCACGCCGTCGCCCTCGTCGGAAACGTAGAGCAGCTTCTTTTTATGGTGGTGCCGGTCCGGCGAGACCATCCAGCCGCGAATCGTGGAGATATGCGGCGGCACACCGTTCGGGCCGATGCCGCGCGCCGAGTTTTGGATCTGCCCCGGCATTGTCGAATTCGCTGCGGTCAATCCGCCGCCTGAAGCGCAGGCCGCAAAGAGAATCGCCGCCAGCGATAAACCGAGAAGCGAGAATATTCGCATCAGAAATCTCCTGGGGGAAGGAAATGTAAGCAGCCTAGAGGCCGCTCTCCCTGCTTCGCGATCGGCCTCGCATTATCATCCTGATCTGCCTTGCCAGGGCGTATCCTTTCGCGGGTGCCGATCGTCTTCATGACAGCCGAACCGATCCGCTTAACAGGAGTTGATACAATGAGCGACCGTCCGACCAACGCCCCTCCGATCGTGACCCCACAGGAGTGGGAGGCGGCACACCAAGCGCTGCTGGTAAAAGAGAAGGCCATGACCCGCGCCCGCGACGCGCTGGCGGCCGAGCGCCGCCGCATGCCGTGGGTCGAGGCGAACAAAAACTACCAATTTCGAGGGCCCGACCGGCCGCGTCAGCCTGCTCGACCTGTTCGAGGGCCGCAAGCAGCTGATCGTCTATCGCGCGTTCTTCGAGCCCGGCGTGTTCGGCTGGCCCGACCACGCCTGCCGGGGCTGCTCGTTTGGGGCCGATCAGGTCGCGCACCTCGCGCACCTCAACGCTCGCGACACGACGCTTGCATACGCCTCGCGCGCACCGCAGGCCGACATCGCCCGCCTCAAAACGCGGATGGGCTGGGAGTTGCCGTGGTATACGATCACGGACGACTTCGACAAAGATTTCGGCGTAGACGAGTGGCACGGTACCAACGTGTTCTTTCGCGACGGCGACCGCATCTACCGCACGTACTTCGTCAACAGCCGCGGCGACGAGGCGATGGGCAGCACGTGGGCCTACCTCGACATCACGCCGCTCGGGCGCCAGGAAAACTGGGAAGACTCGCCCGCGGGTTATCCGCAAACGCCCCCCTACGAGTGGTGGAACTGGCACGACAACTACAGTGCTGCGCCGGTGGACCCGAAGTGGAAGCAGATCAGCGACGCGGCCATCGCGACGCGGTGACGCGACATGATGCTCATCGCTCACGTCATGGGCCTCCCGCTCGAGGAGATGCTCGTACCGGTGAGCCAAATCGGAACGGGAATGACCGCCGGAATGCTCCTCACCATCGCGGCCACACTCGCGCGGCTGGTGCGGTGACCACTCCGGACGAAACGCGCGCCTTGCTGCCCGCGATGGCCGAGGCGCGCGACCGGTTCATGGAGCTCGTCGACGAGATTCGGCCTGAGCTCCATCGGTACTGTGCCCGCATGACGGGCTCGGTTTTCGACGGCGAAGACATCGTCCAGGAGACGCTGGCAAAAGCCTATTACGCACTGGGCCAGATGCGAGAGCCGCCCAACCTGCGGCCCTGGCTCTTCCGGATCGCACACAACACCGCTATGGATTTTCTCAAACGCTACGAACGCAAGAATGTGGAGCTCGTCTCCGACGTTCCCGACCGCGCCGAAACCGAGAAGGCCGGCGTCGATCCGGAGCTCGTGGAAGCGGCGCTGACGGTTTTCGTGCAGCTCCCGCCGGCCCAGCGCAGCGCGCTCATCCTCAAGGACGTCCTCGGACATTCGCTCGAGGAGGCCGCGACGACGATGGAAACGACCGTCGGCGCGGTCAAGGCCGCGCTCTCGAGGGGCCGCGCCAACATCGCGCGTGCGCCGCGCATTCCGCTCGCGCAGCCGGTGCGCCAAGCGTCGGCGCAAGAGCAGGCGACGTTGCGCCGGTACGTCGACCTCTTCAACGACCGCGATTGGGACGCGCTTCGTGCGCTGCTGGCAGCGGAGGCGCGACTCGATCAGGTGTCGCTCGTGCAGCGCAAGGTGGCCGACGCCCGGTACTTCGATCGCTACGCCGAGGTCCTGCGGACCGAAGGCATTCGCGCGCAGGCAGGTTACGTCGACGGCGTTGCCGCCATCGCGATGTTCCGCCCGGCGACCAGCGACATCCCGTCATACTTCGTCCTCCTCAAATCGGAAAACGAGCAGATTTCGGAGATCCGGGACTTCCGCTACGTCCCCTACATCGCGGAAGCGGCGAGGTTCACCCCGCTATTGTCATCCTGATATGCCGTTTGCCATCAGCGCCGCGCACAGTGGGAGGAACACGAACAGTCCGACCTGGATCCACAATATCGTCCGCAGCCGGCGGTATTCCCCGTCGTCCAGCACGATCGATCCGTCGGCACCGAGGCGCTGGTCCCAGCGCAAATACGCCATGGTCGGTGCGATCGAGATGAGCGCGATTGTCACGAAAATCGCCATCTTTACCCAAAAGATCGCGTTGTGGGCGTAATATGAGGCGCCCTTCTCGCCGAAGAAAACCAGCAGTAACCCCGTCACGATGACGAGGCCCGCCACCATCCCGTAGTATCGGTCGACGCTCCGCAGCTGGGCCACGCCATCGGGCGAGAGCGACTTCTTCAACAGTAACACCTCGCCGGCCAAGAGACTGGCCAGCGCGAAGATGCAGACGAAATGGGCGAAGTGGAGGAGCGCATCGCGCGTGACGATCGACATGCGCGCAGCCTACGGTGCGACGGACTTTTCGTCCTCTTTGGGTTCCGAGATCACGGCCGAGCCGGAGCACGGCGGAGGCTCGGCCCCTTGTATTGATGAATCTGGAGCGCCGTGGTGAATACGGCTGGGTTCGTGAAATATGGCGCTGCCTTGGTCGCGCTCGCGATATGTTCGGCGTGCGGTGCCGGCTCGATGGTCGCGCCGTCGACCGGTGCGGTCGATGCACGATACGTCGGCACTACGCTCTTTGTGAACGGAATGCCGGTAACCGCGGCGCGCGTAAATCTGGATCCGCTGCGCCGTTACGCGACGATGGTTCCTGACCGCGCTGCGAAATCGAAGTTTGAGTACATCATCAACAACTACGGCACCTACGCCGGCATTTTCGACTATCCGAAGAGCACTAAAGAAATCGGTAAGATCACTAACGTCGGCGGCCAGGGCTGCACGCACGTCCTCTACGGCTATGGGAAGAAGACCTTCTGGATAGTGGCGGCCTATAACCAGATCACGGAGTACGCGGTCCCCAAGAGACCGATCAAGACGCTTTCCGACTCGGTCGGTATGCCGTCGAGCTGCGCCATGAATGGCAGCGGCGATCTTGCGGTCGGGATCTTGGGTGGGTCGGGTGCGGGCGACGTCGTGATCTATAAGAACGCGAGCGGCCCGGGCACCGTTGTCACCACGCCCCTACTCCGCGAGTATTTCGACGGCTACGACGACAACGGGAATCTCTTCGCCGACGGCTTTACCAACATCACTGACTTCGGACTCGTCGAGCTCCCGAAGGGCAGCGGTAAATTCCAAAAGATCACGACGAGTAACAAAGTGGAGTTCCCTGGCTCCGTGCAGTGGGACGGCACGTACCTCACCGTTCTAGATCAGAACGTGAACGCGATCTATCGGTACTCCGTTAGCGGCACGAAGGCGACGTTGAGGGGCACCGTATCGCTCAACGGTGCCGGCGACTGCGCGCAGGCGTGGATCGTCAAGGGCCTCGTCTATTGCGCGGATGCGGGAAACAGCGATGGCGAGGTTTTCAAGTACCCGGCCGGCGGTAAAGCCATTGCGACCTTCACGGGCAGCTTCGACGTGCCGCTCGGCGTAGTGGTAGCAGACAAATGAGCCCTTCCTATTGCTTGAGTTCTTGCAGCGTGTTAGTTTCGGTATCGGTATAGAATAGCGCCGTATTGCTATCGCTCGTGCCGGTCGCAAGAAGCCCGAAGACGTGAGCGGTCTTGCTCGGGTCGATTGTCTTGGTGCCAAGCACCTTCCCGCTTGGCGTCAGCTCCACGAGCTTGTTTCCGCCCTTGGGTATTCGCAATGATCAGGTTTCCGTTCGGTAGAAGAGCGGAAGCCACCGGCGCATCGAGCGGAGCGCCACTATATACGAGCCTCGCGCAGGTGTCTTTTGGATGAGCGCATTTGAATTTCTTTCCGCCGGGTTGCACGACGATCTCGTCCTTCTCGAGTAAAGCTGCTGGCGTTCGAAACGGCGACGATCGTGTTATCGACCCCATCCACGATATAGAGTGTGTCGTTGCAAAGATTACCGGTCCTGGTGCTATTGTATTGAATTCCGGATGGGCCCAAGACGCTCCAACCGGAGCCCTTATTGATCGCAGAAACCCGTTATCACTTCGGTCAGTTTGGGTTTTCCGGTCGACTGACCGCGATGAATGACAACTTGATAATGATCCGGTCTTGGAATCTGCGACGTAGACGTCCTCAGGCGCATAAGGCCAGACCGCAGAATGCATCGGCGTCCGCGAACGGAACCGCAATGGGAGAGTGACGGTAAGCTCTTTTGGAGCGTGCCGGCTGGAGTGAACTTCGAAACGAGACCGCTGACCAGCCCGGCGCCGTAGACTTAATTTGTCTCGGTGACTGCATCGCCGTCACAGCCCTCGAGCTTAGTGCTTTGCGCAAAGGTCCTCAGCTTGGAGTGTGGGGCTGGATCGAATACCTCGATCGTAGTGCCTTTTCCGGCAGCACCCGCCGCATCATCGAAGTTGCAAACGAGCAGCTGCCCTTTCTTGAGCCCGAAGGTCGATCGGGCCAGCGATATTGCGCGCGGGCCCATGTCGCCGTTTTTCGGATCGATTGTCGAGCCGATTTCCACGTCCTTAGTAAGCTTTTCAGAATCGAAGTCGTGTCGTCCGGGACGATGGAATCTTGCGCCCGACCGGAGACTTGCGACGGGTAGGGGAACTGTGGTGTTCCCCCACACGCCGACGTTGCAAAAAGTGCTCCCGCGGTCAGCAAAAGCACGCGATTGTTGAAAGTTGGCATCCTATGACCTGTCCTAACGCAGTAATGACGAAGCGGGCTTCGAAGTGCCTCTTTCGTTGCCTGCAAGAGCGAGCGGCCGCACGCTCCGGTCGCCCAGGCATCCACGAATGCTACGCAAAAGGCAATCGGGGCCTGGAAAATGTCTTCCTTCTTGGAGTAACCGTATGACTACGACTGGTTTGGTAAAATATGCCAGCGCTCTGGTTGCACTCGCGATCTGCTCGGCGTGCGGCGGCGGCTCGGCCGGTCGCGCCGTCAAACGCTGCGCCAATATTACATACGTCGGCAGGATGCTCTTCGTGAACGGCAGGCCGGTAACGGCGGCACGCGTGAATCTGAGCCCGCCGCCGCCTTTCGCGACCGTCCCTTCCTGACCGGCGCGCGCGAAGAACTTTGAGTATATCTTCAACATCTACAATAGCTACGCCAGCATTTTGACTATCCGAAGAGCGATCAAGCAGATCGGTTGATCTATAGCGCCGGTGGCCAAGGGTGCACGAACGTCCTCTATGGCTATGGAAAGAAGACCTTCTGGAACGTCGGGGCCAGTCCCAGATCACGGAGTACAAGGTCCCCGCGACGCCGATCAAGACGCTCTCCGTCGCCCTATGCTTTTCCATCCAGCTGCGCCATGGATACCAACGGCGACCTCGCAGTCGGGATCTTGTATTATTCGGGCCCGGGTGGAGGCGACGTCGTCATCTTCAAGAACGCGACCGGCTCGGGCAACAGCTTATGACCACGCCGTTGAGCGAAGAGTTTTTCGACGGCTATGACAACCAGCGGAAATCTCTTTGCCGACGGCTTTAACAGCAACCGTGCGGGCTTCGCGCTTGTCGAGCTCCCGAATGGCGGCAATAAGTTCTGCACGATCACAACGAGCAACACCGTGCGGTTTCCAGGGTCCGTGCAGTGGGACGGCACGTACCTGACCGTCCTCGATCAGAACGTGGACGCGATCTATCGGTACACCGTCAGTGGAACAAAGGCGACGTTGAAGGGCACGGTCACTCACGGGTTCCGGCGACTGCGCGCAGTCCTGGATCGTCGAAGGCCTTGTCTATTGCGGGGATGCGGGTAATGACAACGGCGAGGTTTTCAAATACCCGGCCGGCGGTTCACCGATTGCGGTGTTTACGGGCGGCTTTGACACTCCCCTTGGCGTGGTGGCGGCTGCTCGGTAACCGTTTACGCCGCGAACTTCTTTCACGTCGTCCATCACATTCCCGGCGACATAGACGTTAGGCTTGGCATTAGGCAACTCGCCATCGCACCTTCTTTGGGTGGAGAGGAGCAAAATGTCAATCAGAATTTCCGTCACCGCCGTTTATGCGCCAGTCGCATTCGCGGCCGCCGCCGTCCTCTCGGGGTGTGGCGGCGGCGCTTCATCATCGAGCTTTGCGCCCTCAGCATCGACGCAGCAAAGCGTTGCACGATCAGGGTCGAGCGTGCGAACAAAGAGAGACGAAACACGCTACGATCTCGTTACGCTCGACTCGCTTGGTGGAAGCGTTAGCTTCGCCATCAACGTCAACGACAGCGGCCAGATCAGCGGCACATCGCTTTTACCAGGGAATACGGTCGAGCATGCCCAGATCTGGGAAGATCCACCGCACACGATCGATCTCGGCACGCTGGGCGGTCCGAACAGTGCGGTTTTCCAGTATAGCCATGGTAGGGAGGGGCAGTTCGTGGGGTGGTCCGAGACCACGGGAACCGACCCGTATGGCGAAAACTTCTGCGGTTTCGGTACTTCACATGTTTGCCTCGGGTTTAGCTGGCAACGCGGCAAGCTGCGGTCACTCCCGACGCTTGGCGGGAATAACGACAACGCCAACGACGTGAACCATCGCGGCCAGATCGCCGGTGCCGCCGAGACCAGTACCCAAGACCCGAGCTGCACCCCGCCGCACGTCCTTGATTACCTCGGCGTTATCTGGCAGCCCAACGGCAAGATTACGACCTTGCCGCCATACTCCGGCGATACCGTCTCATATGCCTACACGCTGAATCAGTCCGGGCACACTGCTGTGGGGAATTCAGGCTCGTGCGCCGCTCCATCGACTCACGCGCTGCTCTGGCAAAACGCCTCATCGCCGATCAACCTCGGCAGCCTCGGAGGCACGGTCAACGTGGCCTTGGACGTCAACGAGCGCGGTCAAGTCGTCGGCAACTCGGACCTTTCCGGAAACGCGACGACTCGTAGCTTTCTCTGGCAAAATGGCACTATGAGCGATCTCGGCACGCTACGCGGCGACGTCGCTAGCTTTACCGGTGGGATCAACAATGAAGGGCAGGTCGTCGGCGAATCGTGCGACGCGAGCGGAAACTGCCGGGGCTACCTCTGGCAGGGTGGGTCAATGACCGATCTCAATACGCTCATCCCGCCGAACAAGGACGTAAATGTGCTATTTGGCGGCAACATCAATGATCGCGGCGAAATCGTCGGAGCAACCGTCGACACACAGGGTGTAGAGCGCGCGGTCCTGTTGCTACCGCACGAATCGGGCGGCGTTTCACGTACCGGTGCCTCCGCGCCTAGGCTTATGCTACCGGAAAGCCTGCGAATGCGACTTCGGGACCTCCGTGTCCGCGTCCGGGCTCTTCACCCGCCTGAAGCTAGTCCTTGAGTGCTTCGTGCAGGAGTGAGATCGAGATCGAGCCTTCGCCGACTCCGGAGGCGACTCGCTTGACGCTGCCGCTGCGCACGTCGCCGACTGCGAAGACGCGGGGAAGCGTCGTTTCGAGCAAAAAGGGCGGGCGGGCCAACGGCCAGTTCGCCTGTTGCAGCTCCCGCGGCATAAGCGCGGGGCCGGTTTTGATAAAGCCCTTCTCATCGAGGACGACGCAGCCGTCGAGCCACGCCGTATTCGGCGCGCCGCCCGTCATCAGAAAGACGTGGCGGATCGGGTGCTCTTCGGTCTCACCGGTTCGGTTGTTACGCCAGTGCACGGCTTCGAGGTGCTCGTCGCCGTCGAGCGCGACGATCTCGGTGTGCGGCCGCACCTCGATGTTGGGCGTCTCCTCGATGCGCGCAACGAGATAGCGCGACATTGTCGCGGAAAGGCCGTCGCCGCGAATCAGCATGTACACGCGCCGCGCGCGCTCGGAGAGAAACACGGCGGCTTGGCCGGCGGAGTTGGCGCCGCCGACAACGATCACGTCCTCCCCGCCGCAATAATCGGCTTCGATCTTCGTGGCCGCATAATAACAACCGGCACCCTCGAAGCGCGGCAGCTCCGCCAACGGCAGCTTGCGATACTCGACGCCGCTGGCGATCACGATGCTCCGGGTGGGAACGCGCCGGCCGTCGTCGATCTCCACCGTGTACGGGTGCTCGTCGCAATGTAACCGCACGCCGGCGGCAAGCAGCATCTGCGCGCCAAACTTCTCCGCCTGCGCGAAGGCGCGCCCGGCGAGTTCTTGACCCGAAACGCCGGTGGGGAAACCGAGGTAGTTTTCGATGCGCGAACTGTTGCCGGCTTGGCCGCCGGGTGCGGTCGTCTCGATCATCAGCGTGTTGAGGCCTTCCGACGCGCCGTACACGGCCGCCGCCAAACCCGATGGGCCCGCGCCGATGATGACGAGGTCGTGCACCTTGGCGGGATCCACCGCCTCGTTGAAGCCAAGGCACTCGGCGACCTTGCGATTGGGCGGATTGCGAAGCACGTCGCGCCCCTGACAGATCAGCACCGGGATCTCGCCGACGTTGACGTTGAACGCGTCCATGAGGTGCTGCACGTCTTCGTGGCCGTCGAGGTCGACGTATTGGTACGGATGGCCGTTGCGCGTGAGAAACTCCTTGAGACGCAGCGTGTCCCGCGAGTGCGCGGATCCGACCAGCACGACGTCGCCGAGGTTCGCGCCGACGAGCGCCAGACGCCGGCTGATGAACGCGCGCATGACGATCTCGTTGAGCTCGGCGTCGGCCTGCACCAGCGCAAGCATGCTCTGCCGGTCGAGCTCGATCACCTCGCCGAGTCTGCTGACGCAATTCTGCCCGCTGATGGTGTTCGGCCTGGGCGGGGTGCTGACGGAACTGCTGCGCGACACCGCAATGCTGCCGGCGCCGGCAACGCGTGCGCAAGTGGCAGCGGGGCTGCGCCGGCTGCGTGGCGCGCCGTTGCTGGCGGGATTCCGAGGGGCGGCGGGTGCTGATCGGATGCGGCGGCGGATGCGGTTGTGCGCATCTCGGAGCTGGTGGCGGATCAGGCCGACGCGATCGCGGAGTTGGATGCCAACCCGCTGATCTGTGGCTCGGAGGGGGCGGTTGCAGTCGATGCGCTGATTGTCAGGCGGGGCGGGTGGGGGCGAACATGGACGGATGATGGCCGAGTCTGGATGCTTGGTTGCATAAATGAGGACCCGCAGCAAGCCGCAGAGCGTCGCCGCGACGACTTCGCGGCTCGCGGCATAAAACGTGGCGCCGTCACGCGATTGTTTTCTAGCTGCGGCGTGCTATCATTAAACGATGACGAACTTCTCGACCAGGCGCTTGAAGCGGCGCGCCTCCTTCCGCCAGCCGCACAAGACGACATCGCCCGCGTCGTTCTCCGGCTTGCCGGGACGGATAAGGAGGCCGCTCCTGTGACGCTCGCGCCCGAAGAACGCGCCGCCGTTGCCGCCTCGAAAGCCGCAGCCGCGCAAGGCGAATTTGCAACCCACGAGCAGGTGCGCGCCGCTTGGGCTAAACGCAGCCTGTGAGACTTCGCTACACCCTTCCGGCCCTTGCCGACCTCAATGCCATCCTTGACTACATCGCGGCCCATTCTCCTCAAGGTGCCCCCGTGTTCAGGCGCGCATTCAGGCGATCATCGACCTTCTTTTGATGTATCCCCATATTGGCACCCGCACAGACGACCCGACCATCCGGCGCATGACGGCATTGCCTTATCCCCATCTCATTTTCTACGAGGCGACCGAAACCGAGATCATCATCCATGCCGTGCGCCATGCCGCCCGTGATCCTTCTGGGATGCCGGTTGGTAAATTACCCAACGCAGACGACTTCGACTATTGTAACCTCTGCGACGCGCGGCAAATTCCCCCGCGCGCTCCGCCTACAAAGGTGCTGATTCAGCTGAAAGTGCAGCCGAGCGTCAGCCCTCGACCTTGTTTTGAAAGCCGGTTCGCGGTTTCGGGTTGAAATCCCGTTCAGTCAGGCCTTCGCCCCCTTTGCCCACAACAGAAATGCGCGCTCTAAAGACGCGAGATCGCCAGGCTCCCGGTGACATAGGTCGCATATCGGAAGTCGCGGATCGCCGCGATTCGTCCGTCCAGCCATTCGAGCAGCACCACATAGCCGATGGTCCCCGCCGCCGCGGCCGGGTCGCTGACCAGGAGCGCCGGGCGGCCTTCCGCCAGACCAGGCGAGAGCCGCCAGTCGGACACCGCGTCGTAGCGGCTGAAATAGACCGCGACGTCCTTGCGCCCGGCCAGCCGGGTCCGGTTCACCAGGTCGAGCCGCACGTCCTCGGCCAGAAGGTCGCGCAAGGCGTCGAAGTCGCGGTCGTTGAACCGGTCCGCATAGGCGTGCAGCCGGTCGCGCTCCGTCGCGGCCAGGCGTGGCGCCGGCTCTTCGGGGGCGTCGGCAAGTTCCCGCAGTCGCGCGCGGGCGCGGTGCAGGGCGGCTTTCACCGCGGCAAGGCTGACGCCGAGGATCTCGGCAGTCTCCGCGAGCGAATGGCCGAGAGCGTCCATCAGCACCACGCTCGACCGTTGCTTCGCGGGGAGGCACAGGAAGGCAGCCAGGCTCGCAGCCGCGGCCACCCGCGCATCGGCAGTAGCGCTGGCGTCCGCCAGACCAGTCAGGTCGATGTCGGATCGGACGGCCGCTTGGCGCTTGCGGCGGCGCAAGGCGTCCAGCGCCGTGTTGTGGGTGATGCGAACAGCCAGCTCTCCGGCCGTTCGATCGCGCCGGGGCCGGGAACGCCTCCGCCGCCTTGGCCAGCGCCTCCTGGACCACGTCCTCGCCGTCGAACGCCGAGCCGACCATGCGCGCGCAGTAGCGGTGCAGGCGCGGGCGCATCTCCGCCATCAGCCGGCCCAGAGCCTCCGCTCGAGCCCCGTCCGCCATGCACGTTCCTTTCCGCTCGACCGCCGCCGAACCCTCAAGACGCCCGGCGCCGGGCAAAGGATTTCCGCGTCGAAAATTTTCTCGCCGGAAATCCTTCCCGCCGTCCCGGCGTCCTTGGCCTCGATCGGCGCACATGGTGCGCGCCGGCCGAGGAAAGGACCAACACGATGCAAAGAGTGACATTGGTGTGCTACGCGACCAAGCCGGACCGCGCCGCGGAGAACGAGACCCTGGCCCGGGCGGTGTTCGCAGAACTCGGGCCGAGGCGCCGGACCATGTGGCCTATGCGCTCTTCCGAAACGGCGTGGAGTTCGTCCACCTGTTCATCAACACCGAGGCAGACGATTTCAGCCCGGTCACGGAGCTGCCCAGCTTCAAGGCCTATGCGAAGGACGTGGTCGCGCGCTGCGAGGCGCCGCCGGAGCCGACACGGCTCAGCGTTCGCCTGCTGAGTCCTACGGCCTGACGCCAGCGATGGCGCCGGCCTGAGCGTCGGGACGAGGTTGCCCGGTCAGCCGAGCAACCTCTCCAGCGCCTCCGCGGCCCCGGCGATGTCGCGGCGAGCGCCTCCGCCGCCGCGCGACCATCATGCCGGCCAAGCGCCTCATGCATCGCGCGGTGCGTCGAGTTGGCGCTGTCCAATTGTCCGACGCGCGCAGCACGTGGAAATAGGGACCGATCTGCAGCCATAGCGATTCTATGATGCTGAGCAGAGTGGGCGAATCGCCGCGCGGTAGATGATGAAGTGGAAATCGTGGTTGGCGGGAACGTAGCGCCGGCCGTCACGTGCATCCGCGGCGAGCTGCATTCGCTCGACCAGATCGGCCATCCGGCGCAGCTCGGCGGCGCCGATGCGCGCCGCCGCCCAGCTCACCGCCAGTCCCTCGACATCCCCCCGCACGCGCCGCAGATCGGCGAGCCGCGCGCGCGTCGCGCCGGAATGCCGACCGAACGGCCGGAGACGACCATCAATGCCTGCTCGGCCATCAGCCGGCGCAGCGCCTCCCTGACCGGCATCGCACTCACCCGGAACGCCTCCGAGAGACCCTGGATGGTGAGGGTCTGCCCGGGTTCGATCTCGCCGTTCAGGATCATCTGCCGGATCTCGCGATAGACCCGGTCCTGCACCGTCTCGCGCCCGACCGGACGGTGCGGCAGCTTCCGCGCCACTGCCACGCGCTCGGCGCCGGCTGTCCCTTCCCCGGCTATCCCTTGCATCCCCTCTCTCTCCCGCCGCGGCCCGGCTGCCGTGTGCCTGCTTGCAGGTCCGATATTCCTTGTTCTATGATCAAGGAAGATGATTGAAATCATTGGCCTCTTTCGCAGGCCAACGGCGTGCATCGGCTATGGGCCGGTTGTCCTCCGCCGCTGATTAAGAGCTAGCCGTTCCGGTCGGACGCCTTTGATTCTTGGGCCGCGGCTGTTCTGGCCTCGGCCACGCATCGCTTTAGATAGGCCCGCCCGTCCGGCGACAGGTCGCCGACGGCCGGCCCGATCCACCATAGGATGCGGATGCCGGTCTGAAAAGTCGTTAGCGTGCGATCTTGAGCAAACCGTGTGGCGACCCGTTGAAGGTCCGGTTTCACCGTTGCGGACCTTGGCGTGCGAAACTTAAGACTTCCGAATGTTCCGAAAGATATGACGGTAATGGGAGTGCAGCGATTCGCCGCCCCAAGAGCGATGGGGCGGCGTTACCATAATGGGGGTAGCGCCCTATCCCGTAAGAAATTGACTGATGTGGCTTAGACCGCAACGCGGAAGCGCCTGTGGGTTAAGCCTTCTCCACTGCTGGCGGCTTCCAGGTGCCGCTGAGGACGGAGGGCGCATTCTCGTTGGCCGATACATGCGCAACATTGCAACGAAATCGCCCTTCGGCGCAGGAAGCCAGTTCGCTTCCTTATCCTTGCCGGGCGACCCGTTCTGAAAAAACAACGTTAGCGAGCCGTCCGGGTTGTATATCGGGTTGTCGCGCAGGCTGACCGTAAACTTGTTCAGCGGATTGGGAACGAACCACCATCCCTTGTCGATTTCATACATAGTGATCGACCAGAAGCCGTTGACGGGCGGCGTTTCGCCCTTTGCGAAGATCAGCCTGTATTTGTTCTCACCCGAAAGCGTGCGGCCCTCGCTGTCGATTTCGGTGTAAGGGTAGACGGCATCCTGCGGCAGGTTGGCTGGCCAGCCGAAGGCCCGACCACGGCCCGCTTCATGTAGTCGGTCCCGTAGACGCCAAGACCTTGGTCACGACCCAGCCGTTCACCTTTGCGCCCAGGCTATCCTTGTTGGCCTCTATCCGCTGCAGGGCGGCCTTGCCAAGGTCCTTGAGCGCGGCCTGCGTGCTTGGGTCAAGCTTTGCTATGTCGAACGTCTGCCCGGGAATGAGACCGATCTTGGTCATTCGGGCCAGCATTGGCGCGTCTTCGAGGGCCGGAGGGGCCGCGCCGCCCATCAGGCGCGCCATCATGTTAAAATAGGTCGAGGTATCCATGTTGAGGATCACCGACTGCGGACCGTCGGTCATGCTGAAGCCAGGATTGGTATCACCGGTGGTGCTTGTACTTGTAGGGTTTCCCGTATGCGCTGAGTGGCACTATTTTGTATTGGTCTTGCAACGCATTGACGACCGCATAGTCCTGGTCCGTGCCGTCGGCGTAGGTGCGCCCTAGGATTACCATGTAACGTGCGGCGTACTTCTTCTGCTTCATCCCGGGCGGCACGTCGCCCCTCCAGCCTGGCCCGGTGATCAATATTTGGCCGCCTGTCCGCCAGCGGTTCGGGTGCCAGGCGTCTCGAAGTCCGTCATCCAAAGATCGGTCATCTCGAACAGGTAGAAGCGTTGCCCATATCGGGATGGCTGAACACCTGCGGCTCGGTCAGGTCGAGCCACGCCAAGGAATAGAGCGTATCGGCATTGGGTGCCGATACTCCCCGGTAGTCAGCCGGTGGGTAGCGCTTGATATTGGCGAACTGTCCAGTCGGCGCGTGCGCGCCTTCCGTCTTATCAACGTTGGACATTTGGACTTGCGTGACCTCGGTTGTGATCAGCGAGTAGCCATAGACGTAAGCATCGAGGGCGATCTGCTCCGCTTCCGATTTTGGCGTCGGCGGCAGGCCGGATACCTGACCCGACGCTGAACCCCCTCTTAGGAACAGCAGCGGCGCTGCTCCGACGAGGGCAGAGACCGTCCGCCTTGAATAGTTGTGTCTAATAGCGCTTCTCCATGATAGCTAGGGAGGTCGGGAGGACCCCCACTATGCGTTGCAGCTAAGACCGCAGGTGGCGCACACTATTGCAAGGCCCTGACCCTTGCCTAGGCTCAACAATGCCCGCCCTCCGCATCGCTCGCTAAGCGCTCTGCCGTCGCGACTGACCGCCCCTATGCAGAATTCAAGAATTTTGACGTGTCCCTGCGGGCCGGTGCTATGCGCAGAGCGCACGGACCGAAGCCGTCTCGCCCATTGGGGTCGCGCCCCCTCACGCGCCATTCCCGATAACCGTTATCGAAAACAGAGGCGGCCCAGTGCCCCGAGCAAGGGTTGCCGGACTCATATTCCGATAACGGTTACGCTAATCCGCGACCTCGGACGACATGGCAGCCGACAGGATTGAGATTGCCCGAGCATCCATAATTCACGCCCGGCGGATGTTTATCCCGCGTGCCCTGTCACGAGGTTCGGGACCGTACGGGTTCCCGTGAGCCCCTCCCAAGCGACGCCGTCATTCTCCTCCGCGGACGCCATGATTCGTGCTGACACCGCCGAAGGCAGCCACCGCATAGGAGCTCGGTCGAAACCAGCGAAGCCGCCGAATGGGACCAGGTCATCTATGCTGGCCGGCAAACTCCAGGTCTCCCCCAATGCCGTGGCATTCGGCGGAGCGTAAGGCGATGATGCGGAGCCTCGCCCGGAGCCGTCTGTATCGGTCGAGGCGAGAAAACC
>CAVVYX010000003.1:0-760504 GCA_963752625.1 Vulcanimicrobiota bacterium | reverse complement strand
CCCTGGCGAGGTCGTCGAGGTCACGGCCAGCAGCCTCTCGGACGCCGTGCCGTTGCTGGAGAAGCTGCACGAGCAGCTCGATCAGCAGCACCTGGCCGGGGTCCCGGTTGGGCAGCCGATGGCCGACGCCGGCACCTCGGCTTAGCCGACGGCGGCTCAGCGCCCCTGGCGGCGTCCTCCTTCGGCGTGTGCGTCCGCACACGTCGCTCGGTGCGTCCTGGCCAGAAACACTGAGCCGCTTCGCCGGGTCCCGGGCGCGATCACGTGCCGAGTCGTGGTCGATTGTCCGCTTATTTGCATGATAATCGACCACGGTCTCACCAAGACCGGGCGGATGGCTCGGCGAGCTGTGGCGCGGACGCAGGGAGCGACGCGTGCAAACGCACGCGAGTGACCGAGGACAAAGCCACGGCCGCCGAGACGCCGCCCGAGCCCGCTACCAGTGGACGCCGCGGGTTGCCCGGGCGAAGGCCCGCTGCTCCGCGGTCGACGCCGGTTCCGGCTCCGGCTCCGTGATCTGATCCCGCGGCTTTCCGTCTCCGCCCTCCGGGAACAGCTTGTACGCCCGGTGGACGACCAGGTCCTGAGCGCCGGGGGCGATCGCGTAGGTGAGCTGGCCAATGTTCCCGAGCGTCGTGGCCACGCGCTTGGGGCGCTTGCGGATCGCGTCGCAGATCATGTCCCCGGCCTCCTCCGGGCTCATCGTCGGGAACCGGTCGTAGATCTTGGTCGGCGCGATCATCGGCGTGCGGACCAGCGGCATGTACACGGTGGTGAAGTGCACGCCGTCGCCGATCACCTCGGGTCCGATCGAGCGGCTGAACGCATCCAGCGCGGCCTTCGAGGCGAGGTACGCGCTGAACCGCGGCGTATTCGTCTGCAGCCCGATCGTCGAGATGTTGATGATGTGCCCGGTCTGCTCGGCGCGCATCGCGGGCAGCAGCTTGAGGATCAGCTTGACGGGAGCGAAGTAGTTGAGCTGCATCGTCCGCTGGTAGTCGTGGAAGCGGTCGTATGAGCGGTGGACGGACCGGCGGATCGAGCGGCCGGCGTTGTTGACCAGGATGTCGACGAGGCCGTGCTCATCGAGCACCTCCTGGGCCATCCGATCGACGTCGTCGGTGTCCGAGAGGTCGCAGGGGTGGACGTATGCGGTGCCGCCGAGCGCCTGAATCTCCGCGCGACCTCCTCGAGCTTCTCCTGCGTGCGCGCCACGAGCATCACCGTCCCGCCAGCCCGTCCGATCTGCAGCGCCGCCGAGCGGCCGATTCCCTGCGAGGCGCCGGTGATCATGGTCTGGCGTCGGCGACCACGGAGCCCAGCGACTGGGCCAGGACCCCGCCGGCAGCGGGGATCCGCTGCCCGAACGCCCGAATCGTCTGCGCGCTGCGGACCGCGAGGTCGGCGAGGTTCGGGCGCCACGGGGCCAACCTACCACGGGCACGGAGAGATCAGTCGCCGGGAGACGTCCGTGGCATATGCGAACATATGTTCGCTCATGGCCACCGTCGTCTGCGTCCTGCTCCCGCGCTTCGAGCTGATCGTCGCCGCCGGGTGATCGCACCGAGCTCTTGCGTGCCGGCGGCGTTGGCGCCCGAGCCCGGCGGTCTACAGCAGGTGGGCGAGGTCTCGCTCGCCGCGGAGGCGTTCGGCGTCTTCGCCGGCATGCGTCTTGGTGAGGCGCTCTCCCGCTGTCCACGGCTGGTGCTGGTGCCCCCGATCCGGCAGGTGTGGCCGATCCCTGGGAGCGGCTGCTGGTCCGCCTGGAGTCGATCGGGGCGGCGGTCGAGCCTTAACGACCCGGCCTGGCCTGCTTCGACGCCAGCGGGCTGCTGCGGCTGCACGGCGGCATCGAGGGAGTGCTGGCGGCGGGTCGCCGGGCACTGCGGATGCCGGCCCGGTTGGGCGTCGCGCCGTCGCGTTTCGCGGCGGTCGCCGCCGCCACCCGGGCGCGGGCACGACAGCCGGAGATCGTGCGCGCACCGGCGGCGTCAGCGCGACGCGTACCTGGCCCCACGATGCCCGTCGTGCCCTTTCTCCGCTCGAGGCCCGGCGCTCGCGGCGCTGCCTGAGGCGCTCGAGCGGCTCGGGATCGAGCACGCTCGGCGAGCTCGCGGGCTGCCCGCCGCCGCGCTCGCCGACCGCTTCGGGCGCTCGGGCCTGCACGCCCGGAAGCTCGCCCTCGGCGGCGACGGCGAGCTCGTCCTCGGCCGCCGGCGAGGTCCTCGGGAGGCACTCGAGCTGCCCGAGCGAGCTCCGGCGACCAGCTCGAGCGGGCACTGGGGCTGCTCATCGATCGGCTGCTGGCGCGGCGCGAGCGCCGTGGTCGAACCCTGCGGTCGGTCGTGATCTCGGCGGTCCTGGTCGAGCGCGGGGGACCTGGCGCCAGCAGGTCAGCTTCCGCGAGGCGCTGGCGGATCCGCTGCGGATGCGGCTGGCCCTCACTGCCGCGCCTGCCGCTGCTGCCGGCGCCCGCACGACGCTGGGGCTGGCCGTGGAGCGCTTCGGCCCGCCGACCGGAGATCAGCGCACGTTGCTCCAGGATCCGGCTGAGGCGCGCCGGCGCGGCTGCGTGAGGCGATCCGCCAGGCGCGGACGGCGCCGGTCCGGATGCCGCCCTGCGGGTGCTGGAGGTCGACCCGGATTCCCGCTTCCCCGAGCGCCGGTCGGTGCTGGCGCCGTTCGAGCGATGAGCGCGTCCACGACGGCTGCCGGCTCGCCATCCCGCGGCGGGTCGCGGTACCGCCGCCGACGGGACGGCATGCCCGCAGCGTCGACGGCCAGGAGGTCGACGCCATCCGCGAGTCATGGCTGGTCGAGGACCGCTGGTGGACCGAGCGACCGCTGCGCCGCCGCTACTGGGAGGTGGTCACGGTCTGCGGTCGCAATGAGGTCGTGTTCCGCGACCTGATCGGGAGGGAGGTGGTGGCGCCAGCGCTGAGCGGACGATCGACTCTAGCACTGAACGTTGCGTGACCGATCCACGGATCCACACCGATCCCGGCACCTCGCCGTCGGCACCTGGAGCGGCGGGCGCTTCATGCACTTCGGCGAGCCGCTGCGACGACGAGCGCTTCCTCGCGCTGATCACCCCCGACGCGCAGATCCGACACGGTGCTCACCGCCGATGTCTACGGCAGGGCGAGGCCGACCGGATGCTCGGCCGCGCGCTGGCCGCGAGCGGCCGCCACGCGACGGAGATCTGCGTCGTCGGCGCCGTCGGCCACGACTTCTACGGCGGCGAGCGCGACGGGGCCAAGGGCTTTCCGCGCTTCACCGACCCGCGTCTGCGGGCGGAGTCCCGGTACGGCGACTACCTGCGGATGGCGACCGAGCGCAGCCTCGAGCGCTGCGGGATCGACCACTTCGACCTGCTGCTGCTGCACAACCCCGACCGCACCGGCTACACCTGGAGGCCGTGTGGAGCGGGATGGCGGCGCTGCGCGAGCGTGGCCTGGCGCGGATGATCGGCGTCGCCCCCGGCCCGGCCAACGGCTTCACGCTCGACCTGATCGACTGCTTCGAGCGTTTCGGCGACCTGATCGACTGGGCGATGGTGATCCTCAACCCGCTCGAGCCGTGGCCGGGCGAGCTGTGCCTCGATGCCGCCGCGCGCGCCGGCGTCGAGGTGATCACGCGCGTCGTCGACTACGGCGGGCTGTTCTACGACGACGTCCTGCCCGGACAGGAGCTGGCCCCACACGACCATCGCGGCTTCCGCCCCGCCGGCTGGATCGAGGCCGGCCGCGCCCGGCTGGAGCGGATGCGCCCGATCGCCGAGCGGCACGACCTCACGCATGATCGAGCTCGCCTGCCAGTGGAACCTCGCGCATCCCGCCGTGCGCTGGTCGTGCCCACCCTGATCCAGGAGGCCGGCGCCGACGCCCGCCCGGTCGAGGACAAGCGGGCGCGAGCTGGCGGCGATCCCCGGCGATCCGCGGCTGAGCAGCCGACGACGTCGCCGAGCTGCGCCGGATCGGCGACAACTCGGGCTCCATGGCGCTCAAAGGCGCAAACCCCGAGCACGACGGCGCCGAGCGCCCTGACCGCTGGTCGCTCGACGAGCGCCTGCTGGAGGTCGCCGAGCGCTGGCGGATCGAGCCCGGCCGCGATCTCGTCCAGGCGGCATGAGCGCCGGCGGCGCCGTGCCGGCTCCGGCATTGCCGATCACCGGTGGCTGCGGCTGTGGCGCTGTGCGGTTCGAGATCGACCAGCCACTCCGGTCGGCCGGCTACTGCCACTGCACCCGCTGCCAGCACCGGACGGGGGTGGCCGCGGGGGCCAGCGCGCCGCCCACGCCCGGCTCGTTCCGGCTCGTGCAGGGCGAGGAGCGGATCCGGGCCTGGAAGCCGGATGACGGCTGGGAGAAGTGGTTCTGCGGAGATTGCGGCTCAGCGCTGTTCAGCCGCGATCCCGAGGACCACGACAAGGTCGGGGTGCGGATGGGCGCGATCGACGGAGACCCGGGCGTCCGGCCGCAGTGGCACCAGTTCGTCGCCTACGCCGCGCCGTGGGAGCCGATCCCCGACGACGGCCTGCCTCGCTATCCGGAGGCCAGGTCCGGCTGAGCGGGGCCTGCGTGGGGGCCCGACGCCTCCTTGCGCATCCACTCGCAGCCGGCCGACAGGTCCTCGACGTCCATCGCCGCGGCGACGTTCAGCCACATTCCATAGCGGATGAACTCGTCCAGCCGCTCGGGCTCGGCGCCTGACAGCCGCTCGGCGTGCGCCACCAAGTCGGCGAACAGCGCCCGTACCCGCACGCGGATCTCCGGGTCGTCGCACGCCGCGTACGCGTGGTGCTGGAGCATCAACACGTCGCGGTCCTCCTCCAGGAGCTGGACGTAGGCGTCGCCGATCGCGCTCAGCATGTCCTTCTCGGGCAGCGCCAGTGCTGGGTCGTACTGCGCTGCACCACGCTCGAAGCACTCGCCGACGAGGCCGAAAGCCCGCTCGACGGCGGCGAGGAACAGGTCCCGCTTACCACCGAACAGGCTGAACACGTAGGGCTGAGCGACCCCGACGCGACGCGCGATCCGGTCGACCGGCGTCCCGTGCAGACCGCCGTGTGCGAACTCGTGGATCGCGGCATCGATCAGCTCCGTCCTGCGCTGCTGCGCCGGCACCCGGCGGCGGCGGGATGGGGCGGGGGTGACGCTCATCGCCAGCTCGATCCTAGTCCGACCTTCAGGCGAATGCCGGCACGCGATCCGAACCGCCGGCCTCCATCCGCTCGGCCCGGGCGTGCTCCTCGGCCTCGTCTCGGCTGCTGAACGGCAGTGCCAGCGCGGTCAGCGCTCCGAGGACCAGCACGGCCGTTCCGACCCACAGGGCGGGCGTCAGGCCGGCCACGAAGGCGTGGGCCGTGGTGTAGCTGCCGCGGCTTGTGAACACGGTGCCGAGCACCGAGATCCCGAGTACGCCGCCGAGCTCACGGATCGCGTTGGTCGCACCCGACGCCTGCCCGGCCTGATCGCTGCGAACCGAGGCCAGCACGGCGTTGGCCGAGGGCGCGAACACCAGCGCCATGCCCGCGCCGGCCAGCACGAACGGGATCACCATGCTGGCGTAGCTCTGCGTCGGCGACGCCAGTGCGGCCAGCCACCCGAGACCCAGCGCCTGCAGACCCAGGCCCGCGGCCATGAACAGCCGGCTCCCGATCTTCTCCGAGAACACCCCGGCCAGTGGCGCGACGAGCATCGTCGAGCCGGTCCACACCAGCAGCTTGACGCCGGCCTGAAGCGGGCTGTTGTGGTGCACGTTCTGGAGGTACTGGCTGAGGAAGAAGATCGAGCCGAACATCCCGAAGTACATCGCCAGCGAAACGACGTTGGTCACCGCGAACGAGCGCCGCGCGAAGAACGCCAGCGGCAGCATCGGCTCGGCGGCACGGCGCTGGGAGAGCAGGAACAGGACGACCAGGACCACGCCGGCGACGAGCGAGATGACGACCTCTGTCGCGCCCCACCCGAGGGTCTGCGAGCGCACCAGGCCGTAGACGATCCCGAACAGGCCGGTGGCGGAGAGGAGCAGGCCGCGCAGGTCCAGCGTGCTGTTGGGGCCATGGCTCTCGCTCAGCCGCGCGCCGGCCAGGGGAACGAGCAGCGCGCCGATCGGGACGTTGATCCAGAAGATCCAGTGCCACGAGCTGAGCTGGATCACCGCGCCGCCGACCAGCGGCCCGAGCGCGACGGCGATCCCGCTGATCCCCGACCACACGCCGAGCGCGAGGCCGCGGCGGTCCGGCGTCCTTGGAAGGGAAGTTTGACGGTTGTCGATGCCCCGGGCGCGCCGTCGGCGGAGAGCGAGACGCGCGTGATGCGTCCGAAACCGCCGTCGCGCGACAACACGTAGAGGCCGTCCGAGGCGACGCCGAACTGCTCGACGACGGAGCGGCCGGCCGGAATGACCACCTGCGCCGCGGCGACGTTGGGCGCCGCGAGCGACGTCGCGACGACCTTGAAGGTCGGCGCGTCCTTATGCGACAGCAGGTAGATCGTCGAACCCTTGAGATCGTAGCCCGTGACGTCGTCGTCCGTCGTCGCGACCGGTTCCCAGGGGTCGCGGCGTCGGCCGTGGCGACGTGCGCCGCGTAGATCGTCTGCTCGTTTTGCACGCCGTGCGCAATGACGCCGAGCGTGTACTCCGAAGCGGGCGAGTACACGATGATCGGAAAGTCCGTGATGGCGAACGGTATCTTCGGATTCGACGCCGTAGCCGAAAACGGCAGGATCGCCGTCCGGATCGCGGCCGAGCACGTGCAAGTACGCGACGGCCGCGTCTCTTTGTCGGTCTCCGACTCGCCCGGTGTGAGCTTCGGAAAGCGAACGTAGTAAAACGATTGCCGTCGGGAAGCCAGCTCGTCACGCCGAAGTAGTATGCGCGGTCGATCGCATCGGGCAGCACGTTGCCCGTCGCCGTCTCGACGACGTGGATGACCGCCGCTTCGGAGCCGCCTTCCGAGATGCCGTACGCGACGTGCTTGCCGTCGAGCGACGGAAGAAAGTAGTTGATCGTATAGTGCTTGCCCGCCGTCGCCAGGCTCTGCGGATCCACCAGCACGCGTTCGGCGCCGCCCGACGACACTGCGCACGTACAGCTTCGGCGAGTTGTCGCCCGGCTTGAGCTTCTCGTAGAAGTAGTAGGGGCCGTCGAGCGTCACGCCCGCGACCGATCGCGCCAGCGTTGTCGAGCACCTTGATTCGATCGAAGAGCGCTGACGCGGCCGACCCGAGCCGGCCGAGCACGGCGCGCGCGTAGGCGTTTTGCTCTTTGAAAAAGTCGACGACCACCGGATCCTTCATGTTTTCGAAGTACCGGTATGGATCGGTGACGGACGTGCCGTACTTCGTCTCGGCGACGGGCTGCGTCGGCGGCACCGGCGGCGGGGTCGGGAACGTCTGGGCCGCCGGCGCGGCGTGGAATGCGCCGGCCGCGGTGAGCGCGAGGGCGAAGACAAAAATGAAACGAAGGCAACGTAACATGGACGGCGTATTTTGCTGGGCTCCGCCGGTTCGCGTCCTTCGTGCCTTCGAGACGCGCGCTCCTCAGGATGACAATGCCGAGTGGCGTGCAAGATGAGCGCGTGAAGAGCCGCGCCGAGAAATATGCAGAGCTGCGCGCGAAGAGCGAGCAAGCGGCTTCCGCCGCCGGGCGCGAGGCCGTCGCGAAGCAGCACGAGCGCGGCAAACGCTCCGCGCGCGAGCGCGTCGAGGCGCTGGTCGACGAGGGCTCCTTCGTCGAGTTCGACCGCTTCGTCGTCCACCGCACGAACGCGTTCGGACTGGACGAAAAGGAGTTTCTGGGCGACGGCGTCATCACCGGGCGCGCGACGCATCGACGGACGGCAGATCTTCCTCTTCTCGCAAGACTTCACGGTGCTCGGCGGCTCGCTCGGCGAGGCGTTCGCCGAGAAGATCTGCAAGGTGATGGATCTGGCGCTGCGCACGGGATCGCCGCTGATCGGCATCAACGACTCGGGCGGCGCGCGCATTCAGGAAGGCGTCGTCTCGCTGGGCGGCTACGCCGAGATCTTTTGGCGCAACGTGCAGGCCAGCGGCGTCATCCCGCAAATCAGCCTGATCGCCGGTCCGTGCGCCGGCGGCGCCGTGTACTCGCCGGCCATCACCGACTTCATCCTGATGACCGAAAAGATCTCGCAGATGTTCATCACCGGCCCGGAGATCATCAAGACGGTCACCGGCGAGGACGTATCCTTCGAAGAGCTCGGCGGCGCGACGACGCACGCCACGCGCAGCGGCGTCGCGCATCTGGTCGCGAGCCGACGAAGAGCATCTCGTCGAGCTGACGCGCGCGCTCTTTTCCTTCTTTCCGCAGAACAATCGCGAGGAGCCGCCGCGCTTCGATTGCGACGACGACCCGCAGCGCGTCGCGGCGCAGCTCGACGACGCTCGTTCCCGACTCGCCGAACAAACCGTACGATATGCACGAGGCAGTCGAGGGCGTCGTCGACTACGGCGACTTCTTCGAGATCCAGCCGCTCTACGCGCAAAACATCATCTGCGGCTTTGGCCGCGTGAACGGCGCGACGGTCGGCATCGTCGGCAATCAGCCCAACGTGCTGGCCGGCGTGCTCGACACGCGCTCGTCGGTCAAGGCGGCGCGCTTCGTCCGCTTCTGCGACGCCTTCAACATCCCGCTCGTGACCTTCGTCGACGTCCCGGGCTTTTTGCCGGGAACCGATCAGGAGTACGGCGGCATCATCCTGCACGGCGCGAAGCTGCTCTACGCGTTCGCGGAGGCGACGGTGCCGAAGATCACGGTCATCACGCGCAAGGCGTATGGCGGCGCATACGACGTCATGGCCAGCAAGCATATCCGCGCCGACGTCAACCTCGCGTGGCCGACCGCCGAGATCGCGGTCATGGGCGCGGAAGGCGCCGTCAAGACGATCTTCCGCCGCGAGATTCGCGGCCGCGAGCGACAAGGACGCGAAGATGCAAGAGCTCGATCGACGAGTACACGGAGCGCTTCGCCAACCCGTACATCGCCGCGCAGCGCGGCTACGTGGACGACGTCATCGAGGCGCGCCGCACGCGCGGCGCGATCGCGACGCGCTGGAGATGCTGCGCGACAAGCGCGTGCCGCGGCCGGAGCGCAAGCACGGCAATATTCCCTTATAGTTAAAGCGAGGAGGATAGCGATGCCCGAAGACATCGAAGTCGAGACCGACAAGCTGCAGGAGCAGATCGACGAGGCGCGCGAGGAGCTCGCGCGAGCGGCCGCGTCGTGGATTCGCTACGTCGGCCTGGGCGCCGCGTTCTTCGCGGTCTTCGCCGCGGTCTCGGCGCTCCGCGCCGGCGACCTGATCAACGAGGCGACGATCAATCAGATCAAGGCGTCCGACACGTGGGGCGAGTACCAGGCCGTCGCGCCGAAAGAGCACATATACTCGATCGCGCTCGACAACCTCGACGACAGCGGATCGAAGAACGCAGCTCGGCTTCGCGACTATCGCACGAGATCGCAAACGAGGCCTCGAAGGAAAAGACGCTCGCAGACCGAGGCGCGCAAGCTGGAGGAGGAATCCGTTGCGCAGATCGCGCACCACCAGGCCTTCGAATATGCCGTCGCGCTGCTGCAGGTGGCGATCGCCTTGGGCGCCGTCGGCGGCGCTCGCGCGCTCGAAGCCCGCCTGGTACGTCAGCTTGGTCGCGGGCGTGTCGGCGTCATCTTCTTCGTTCAGGGGATTCGTGTTGTGAAACTATTCGATGGAAAGCGCGCGCTCGTGACGGGCGTCGCCAACCGCTGGTCGATCGCGACCGGCATCGCGCGCAAGCTGCACGAGCACGGCGCGCCGATCGCACTCACCTATCAAGGCGAACGCGTCAGGGACGAGGTCGAGAAGCTTGCAGCCGAGCTCGGCGGCGCGCCTGCCTTCGAGTGCGACGTTTCGAACGACGATTCGCTTGCGGCGATGCGCGAGGCGTCGCCGCCCGGCTCGGCAAGCTCGACGCGCTCGTCCACTCGATCGCGTATGCAAACAAAGAAGATCTCGCGGGCAAGGTGTTCGAGACGTCGCGCGGCGGCTTCTCGCTCGCGCTCGACGTCTCGTCGTATTCGCTGATCGCCCTGGTCCAGGCGCTGCGCGAGTCGTTCAACGACGGAGCCTCGATCATGGCGCTGACGTATCTCGGCGCGACGCAGATCGTTCCGAACTACAACCTGATGGGAATCGCAAAGGCGGCGCTCGAGGCCGCCGGTGCGCTATCTCGCGTTCGACCTCGGCGATCGTGGCATTCGCGTCAACGCGATCTCCGCAGGCCCGATCAAGACCGCCAGCTCGCGCCAAGTCGGCGGCTTCTCGCGCATCCTCGACGTCGTGCCGAAGGTCGCGCCGCTGCACCGAAACGTCACGCCCGAAGACGTCGGCAACATGGCCGTCTTTCTCGCCTCCGATCTCTCGAGCGCCGTAACGGCCGACGTGCACTTCGTCGACGCCGGCTACCACGCGATGGGCCTGTTCGCCCTTTCGATGTTCGGGAAACTCCTGATCGCCAACCGCGGCGAGATCGCGGTCCGCATCATTCGCACGGCGCGGGAGATGGGAATCGCGACAGTCGCGGTCTACTCCGACGCCGACCGCCGCGCTTTGCACGTCGAGCTCGCCGACGAGGCCTGCGCGCTCGGCACCGCGGCGCCGTCGCAGAGCTATCTCAACGCCGAGAAGCTGATCGACTGCGCGCGCCGCTCGGGCGCGGATGCGATTCATCCCGGCTACGGTTTTCTCGCCGAGAACGCGGCTTTCGCGCGCCGCGTCGTCGCGGCCGGTTTGTCTGGATCGGGCCGCACGCCGACGCGATCGACGCCATGGGCGACAAGCTGCGCGCGCGCCGGCGCATGCACGAAGCGCGCGTGCCGTTCGTGCCGGGCGCGACCGAGCAGCGTTCGCCGACGCGCGCGCCGCGCGGGCCGCGGCGGAGGCGTACGGCTTGCCCGCTCGCGCTCAAGGCCGCGGCCGGCGGCGGCGGAAAGGGACTGAAGGTCGCGCGCTCGCTCGACGAGATCGAGTCCGGCGTTCGAGACCGCGCGGCGCGAGGCCGAGGCGTACTTCAAGAACGGCACGATCTACGCCGAGCGCTATCTCGAGAATCCCAAGCACGTCGAGCTGCAGATCCTCGCCGACAAGCACGGCAACGTCGTGCACGTCGGCGAGCGCGACTGCTCGCTGCAGCGCCGCCATCAGAAACTTTGGGAAGAGGCGCCCGCGCACGATTGCCGCACGAGGTGCGCGAGGCGATGCGCGAGGCCGGCGTGCGCGCCGCGAAGGCGATCGGCTACGACTCGCGTCGGCACGATCGAGTGTCTCGTCTCGGGCGACGCGTTCTACTTCTTGGAGATGAACACGCGCATCCAGGTCGAGCACACCGTCAGCGAGATGATCTCCGGCCTCGACCTCGTCCGCGAGCAGATTCGCGTCGCGGCCGGCGAGCCGCTCGGCTACGGCCAGAGCGACGTGCACTTCCGCGGATTTGCGATCGAGGCGCGCGTCAACGCGGAAGACCCCGCGCAGAACTTTCGGCCCGCCCCCGGAACCGATCACCGCCTATCGCGAGCCGGCCGGCCTGGGCGTTCGCGTCGATTCCGCGGCCTATCCGGGCTGGACGATCCCGGCAGAGTACGACTCGCTGATTGCCAAGCTCGTCGTTTGGGCGCCGCATCGCGACGCAGGCGATCGCGCGGCTGCGCCGCGCGATCGACGAGTACGCGATCGAGGGCGTCCCGACGACGCTGCCGCTGCTGCGCGCGCTCTGCGACTACGCGCCGGTCGCCGATGCGACGTACGGCACCGCGACGCTCGAGGCGTACGCGCAGACGTGGAGCGAGGCGGTCGCGAACGGACTCGCGCCTTCAGCACGCAAGCGCAGCCTAGCGTCTGTCCCCTCTGGGTCTGCGGCTCGCCGGCTGGCCCCGCGTCTGGGCGCCATCCGCAAGCGCAGCGCCTCGGCCGGCGGCAACGACGTGCTTTCGCCGATGCACGGCATTATCGTCGAGCTCGACGTCGTCGCCGGCGATGCCGTCGCCGAGGGTCAGGTGCTCGCGGTTATCGAGGCGATGAAAATGATGAACGAGATCCGCGCCCACCGCGCGGGAACCGTAACCGCGATCCATACCGGCCCCGGCTCGAGCGTCGAGAGCGGGACGCCGTTGATTACGATCGCGGGTGACGAGAGCTCAGGCGGGAGCGAAACCGGGGATTCGTAGCGCCGAACGATCGAGATTCAACGTATTCGAGCAGCCCGCGTTTGCGCCCAGCGCCGCGATGACCGCGTCGGCGAATGAGCCGAGCGACTCTTTATGATCTGAAAGAATGCGTTCGACCGCTGCGGCAACCTGCTTTTGCGTTAGACGGTAGCTGCGTTCGAGAACCCACACCGTTTCGCCATCGCCACAACACTGACGAACCCGGGCTCGGCATGCGTTAAACGCTTCTCTATGATTGCCGCCGCTCTAGCCGATTTAATCGAGTCGTCTTGGGTGAGGTAGCGAAGGGACTTTAGGGCGATTCGGTCGTTGATCCGGAGCGGGTGGCGTGGATCGTTTGGCCGTTTTGGTATAGCGTGAGGCCATTGATCGCGCCGGATGCGTTGCGGCCGAACGTGATTCGTGCCTCGACGACCTTGTAAATAGAACTCGTCCTTGCCCGACGCGTAGACGTGAACGGCCGGCTGTCCCGTGAGCTGGACGTAGAGCGCGTCGCCGCGCAGTGTCACGGTGAATGTCCCACCGTCGACGGATACGTCCCGACGTATTGCTGCAAGGTCGCGCGATCGAGCCCGAGCGCGGGCGGAAACGCCGGCGGCAGCTGCGCGACCGCCGGCTGCCGTACGCGTCGAGGCGAACGGCCGGTATGGTCTGCCGCCGCCTGGATTACGCTCAACCCGACGATCGCGTCACCGGCGCGGACGAATTTGAACGTCGCGCCAAACGCTTGCGAATAGTACGTGTCCGGGCCGACCTGCTGGTACGCCGCGCCGAGTTGCGGCAGCACCGCGATGGCTAGCTCGTTCGGCTTCCGCGTGGTTCGCGACCCGAAACTCGAAGCCGCCGCTCGCGTTGCAGTACACGCCGGCGTAGGATTTGGGATCGGTTTCCGACGCCGGCACCGACGACGGGCACTCGGCGATCGGATAGCTCGGCCCCAGCACGTGCGCGGCGATGTCGGTCGACCGCGGGCCGTTGCTGAGCACGACCACGCCCATTTTGCCGGTCGCGCGAGATCGCGAAGTCGGCGTGAAAGCCGAGCGTGTCGCCGTTGTGACCGATCACCCCGGTTTTGGAGTTGATGTTCCACACGAGCCCGATCTGGTGCCCCAACTCGCCTTGGGCGCGCGGCCGCTGCGCGAAGAGACAGACGCGCGCGAGCGGTCCCTGCCCCATGTTGCAGCGCAGGTACTTCAGCATGTCGCTCACGCTCGAGATTATGCCTCCGGCCGGGAGCACGGACTGGAAGTGCCAAGTGGGCACCGGCATCGCCGCCGACCTCGTGACCCGCGGCCAGCAGCACCGGATCCTGCGCCGGCCATACGGCGAAGCGTCGTTTCGTTCATCCCGAGCGGGTCGAGCACCGTGTCGCGCACGAGCGTCGTGTACGAGACCTTCGCCCGATCGGCGAGCAGCTGCCCGAGCAGACCGACTCCGTAGTTCGAATACTCGTACTTGGCGCCCGGATCGCGCGTCAGCGCGTAGCCGTTGAGAAACGCGTACATGTCGGCGACGGTGTAGTCCGCATAGGGATCGTCACTGGCGACGTCGTTCATGTTCGCCGGCAGGCGCGGAAGCCCCGAGCGCTGCTCCGCCAAATCGAGCAGTGTGATCGTCTTGCCGTCCTTTGCTTGGTGCGCGGACGCCCGTTGGGAGATACGCCGAGATCGGGTCGCTCAGGCGGACTTGTTTGGGAGCACCATCGCGGCGAGCGTCGTCGCGGTGAAAGTCTTCGTCACCGAGCCGATCTCGAAGAGCGTGTGCGCGTCGACGGTGCGGCCGTTTCCGGCGCTGCCCGGCGACGATAGACGCGCGTGACGCGGTGGTCGATCACGCCGACGGCGATACCGGTGCCGGGCACGGCCGCGGCGCGCGCGTCGAGCGCGGCCTGAAGCGACAGCGCCGCGAGAAGCGGCGCGACAAATGCAAGCATGCGTGCGCCTTGGCGCCCCGGCGGCGGGCGCCCTGCCCGAGCGCGGCGTAGTACGTCGACGATGGCGCGCGATATCAATGCTTCCGGCATTCCGCTCCAGCCGGTCTACGACGAGGTCGAAGGCAAGCCGCACGAGCTCGGGGAGCCCGGCGTGTTTCCGTATGGCCGCGGCATTCGCCCCGACATGTATCGCGGGCGCCTCTGGACGATGCGCCAGTACGCCGGCTTCGGGACCGCGGCGGAGTCGAACGCGCGCTACCGCTACCTGCTCGAACGCGGCCAGACGGGACTCTCGGTCGCGTTCGATCTGCCGACGCAGCTCGGCTTCGATTCGGACGCACCGCAAGCGCGCGGCGAGGTCGGCAAGGTCGGCGTCGCGATCGACTCGATCGACGACATGGAGACGCTGCTTCGAGGCGTTCCGCTCGACCGGGTGACCGTGTCGATGACGATCAACGCGCCCGCCGCGATCCTGCTGGCGCTCCTTCTAGCCGTCGCGCGGCGGCGCGGAATCCCTTTCGACGAGCTGGGCGGCACGGTGCAGAACGACGTGCTCAAAGAATACGTCGCGCGCGGCACCTACATCTATCCGCCCGCGCCCTCGATGCGGCTGGTGACCGATGTGATGGCGTATTGCGCGCGCGAGGTGCCGCAGTGGAACACGATCTCGGTCTCCGGCTACCACATCCGCGAGGCGGGCTCGACCGCGGTCGAAGAGATCGCCTTCACGCTTGCCAACGCCAAGGCGTACTTGCGCGCCGCGCGCGAGGCCGGCCTCGCACTCGACGAGGTCGCGCCGCGCATCTCGTTCTTCTGGAACGCGCACAACGATTTCTTCGAAGAGATCGCCAAGTTCCGCGCGGCGCGCTATCTCTGGGCGCACATCACGCGCGACGAGTTCGGCTGCGCGGACCCGCGCTCGCAGATGCTGCGCTTCCACGCGCAGACGGGCGGCTCGACGCTGACCGCGCAGGAGCCGGAAAACAACGTCGTGCGCGTCACGCTGCAGGCGCTCGCCGCGGTGCTTGGGCGGAACGCAGTCGCTGCACACCAACGGCAAGGACGAGGCTCTCGCGCTGCCGACCGCCGAGAGCGCGAAGACGGCGCTGCGGACGCAGCAGATCATCGCGTACGAGTCCGGCGTCGCCGACGTCGTCGACCCGCTGGCCGGATCGTACTATCGTCGAGACGCTCACCAACGAGCTGATCGAGCGCGCCGCGCATCTGATCGGCGAGGTGGACGCGATTGGCGGCAGCGTCGCGGCGATCGAGAGCGGCTGGATGCAGCGGCGCATCGCCGAGTCCGCCGTATCGCGCGCAGCAAGCCATCGAACGCGGCGAACGGTCGTGGTCGGGCGTCAACCGCTTCGCCGAAGCGTACCGGCGGAGCGAAGATGCCGCTGCAGCGTATCGACGAGCGCGTCGAACGCGAGCAGGTCGCAGCGGCTCAAAGCCTTCCGCGCCGCACGCGACGCCGGAGCGGTCGAAGCGACACCTCGGCGCGGTGCGCGCCGCCGCGGCGGCAGCGAGAACCTCATGCCGCGTTTCGTCGACGCCGTCGACGCCGGCGCGACGCTGGGCGAGATCTGCGACGTGCTGCGCGAGGCGTTCGGGACCTATCGCTCCAAAGAGGTCGTCGCGTAACTGAACTATGGAAATCGATCACGTTGCCATCGTTGTGAAGGATCTCGACGCGACGCTGCGGCTGTACACGCAGACGCTCGGCTTCAAAGAAATCTATCGCGAGGTCATTTACGATCAGGGCGTCGAGGCGGTCGGGTTGGAGGCCGGCGAATCGCACGTCGAGCTGTTGCTTCCCTTGGACGAAACATCGCCGATCGCGCGCTACCGCGGCGACGCCGAAACGAAGCTGCATCACACGGCATATCGCGTCGCCGACATCGAGCAAGCCCTCGCGGAGCTGCGGGCCAAAGGCGTTGCGCTGATCGACGAGCGGCCGCGCAAAGGGGCCAACGGCAGCATGATTGCGTTTCTCCATCCGAAGGCGACCGGGGGCGTGCTCATCGAACTGTGTCAGCCGCATCCGGTACGTACTCGCCCCTAAGCGGGAAAGCCTAACGACTGCTTGATTTCGGGAACCCTGGATCGGCGCCGGCGCGCGCTGTTCTGGTCGGCGCTTGCGTCGACCGTAATTCACCTCATCGTCTTGACGCTGCTCTTCTATGCCGTCGGCGCGTGTCTTGATTACGCACGGCTCTAGAGAGATCGTCTCGCAAACCAGCATCACGACGGTCGCGCGGCTCGCCCATCCGAAGAAGGCGACCGTCACGCCGCAGCGGCACCGGACGGTTGCGCGGCAATAATCGGCGCCGGCGAAGATCGAGCCGCACGAGCTCGCGCGCGTGGCCAAGACCGCCACTTCGCCTGAGCCGCCGCGGCGGTTCAGCGCACCTTCGAACATCGAGCGCGACACGGCGGGCTACGCCAAGGAGGTCGCCAAGCTCAACGCGCTAGACGATCCACACGCGATCCCAACCATCGATCCCGCCACGCGCGGTTCGACGACGAAGAGCTATGCGTTCAACATTCCATCGTCGTTACGCGGCTCGGACGAGGGCAACGGAATCATCACGCCGACGCGGGCCTGGCACGAGAACGGGCGCGACTGCTACTACGGGCGCTACGAGTTCACGTATCCGGATGGCGCGATGGAGAGCGGCGACATCGTGTGGCCGTTCTGCTACGATCCGCTGTCCGATCCGTTCAAGGAGCCGCCGCACCCGATTCCCGTTCCCGCTTGCCGCCGGTCGGATTCAAGCTTTCGTCCGACGAGCAGCTGCCGCCGATCGAGAAATCCGTGTATCAGCAGTGGGCGAGCGAGACGGGCGCGCCGTCAGCGCCGTAACAGCGGCGTCTGTGCGATCCCGTTCAGCACGAACTGCACCGCGAGCGCCGCGAGGATTATGCCGAGGATACGGCTGATAACGTGGATGCCGGTCTTGCCGATCACCCGCAGCAGCAGCGAAGAACCGCGCATGCACAGCCACGTGACGACGAGCGCGACCGCGTAGGCCGCGGTGACAACCAGCACGTCAGCCCGGTCGCCGTGTGAAAGATTGACCAGCAACAGCACCGTCGCGATCGTTCCCGGTCCGGCGATCATCGGCACGGCGAGCGGGAAAACCGCCGGGTTCTCGCCCTCCGCAGCCTCCCGTTCCTCGGCCTCCGTGCGCTTCGCGCCGGTCGGGCGCGCGAACAGCATGTCGATCGCGATCAGAAACAGCAGGATCCCGCCCGCGATCGTGAACGCCGGCAACGTGATGCCGAGATAGTCGAGGATGATCCGGCCGACGACGCCCATGAACAGGATCACGCCGGCCGCGACGATGACGGCCTGGTCGATGACTTGATTGCGCCGCTGCGGCGACATGCGCGCGGTCGAACCCAGCGTCATCGGAATCATTCCGATTGGATCGATGATCGTGAACGCGGTCGCGAACGCGGTTGCAATAAAGCGAAAGTCCATGCTGCGACGACAGGGTATCCTTTAGTGAAGGCAAACGTCAAGGCTCCGCTGTGAATTCCATCGCGTCGGCCGTGAACATAGAGGATTTGCGCCGGCTCGCGAAGCGCCGACTACCGCGCGTCGTGTTCGACTACATCGACGGCGGAAGCGGCGCCGAGGTCACGATGCGCGAAAACTGCCGGGTGTTCGAGACGGTGACGTTCCGGGCGCGCAATGCCGTCACGCGCATGGAATGCCGCCTGCAGACGACCGTGCTGGGAACCCCGGTCGAGCTGCCCTTTCTGCTCGCGCCGGTCGGCAGCAGTCGCATGTTCTTTCCCCGCGGCGAGTGCGTCGCGGCGGCGGAGGCGGGAAAGGCCGGGACGATCTACACGCTCTCGACGCTCTCGGGCTGCAAGCTCGAAGACGTGAAGGCGGCCGCGACGCGACCGGTATGGTATCAGCTCTATCTGCTTGGCGGGCGTGAGGCGGCCATCGGCGCGATCACTCGCGCGCGCGCCGCGGGGTATCGCGCGCTGGTCGTCACGATCGACACCGCCGTGGCCGGGCAGCGCGAACGCGATCTGCGCAACGGCGGCTCCGAGCTCGTGAGCGGCAACCTGTGGCGCATGCTGCCGCACCTGCCGCAGCTTTTCGCGCGCCCGCGCTGGCTGCTCGACTTCTGGCGCGACGGCGGCATGATGGAATTTCCCAACGTCGTCGTTCCCGGCGAGGGCGTGATGGCATACGCAGACATTGCCGCCGCGCTGGAGCGCTCGACCGTGTCGTGGGACGACATCGGATGGATCCGCGACGCGTGGCAGGGCCCGATCGTGATCAAGGGCGCTCTGAGCGGCGAGGACGCGAGGCGCGCGCTCGACGCCGGCGCGGAGGCGATCGTCGTTTCCAATCACGGTGGACGGCAGCTCGACTATGTGTCGTCCACGCTGCGAGCGCTGCCCGAGGTGGTCGACGCGGTCGGCGGGCGCGCCGAGGTGCTGCTCGACGGCGGCATCCGCCGCGGCAGCGACGTGGTCAAGGCGCTGTGTTTGGGCGCGCGCGCCGTTCTGATCGGGCGCGCCTACGCCTACGGCCTCGGCGCCCGCGGCGGCACGGGAGTCGCGCGCGCCATCGAGATCCTGCGCAGCGACATCGTTCGCACGCTGCGCCTGCTGGGATGTCTCGACGTCACCGCGCTCGATCGTTCGTACGTCGAGTTCTAGCGTGTTCGTGCGCGGCACGCTGCCGAAGGGCGGCGTCGCAATCGTCGGGAGCCGCACGCCGCCGCCCGAGGGTGCCGCCTTTGCCTACGACCTCGCGTTTCGGTTGGGCGAGCCGGTCGTCGCCGGGCTGGCTCTGGGCATCGACGCCGCCGCGCATCGCGGCGCGCTCGCCGCGGGCGTTCCTACCGTCGCCTTCGTCGGCAACGGATTCGGGCGCACCTATCCGCCAGAGCATGCGGAGCTCGAAGAGGAGATCGTGCGCGGCGGCGGCGCCATCGCGACACTTTTTCCGCCGGGGACGCCGGTCTCGGAGAAGGCTTTGATCGAGCGCGATCGCCTTCAGGCGGAGCATTCGCGCGCGGTCGTGCTCGTGTGCAGCGAGGTCGGCGGCGGCGCCATGCACACTTTGGAGTTCGCTCGCGAGCTCGGCAAGCCGCGTTATGCGGTCACGCCGCCCGCCGGTGCGGAGAGCTTGGCGCAGTGGAGCGGCAACGTTGCGTGCATCGCGGACGGTGCCACCCCCCTGCCGTTTGATGTTGATGCTGCCGTCGTCGCGCTTAGAGGTTAGGAGCGAGGCCGACGTCGATGGAGGTTTCGAAGGTGCGGCTCCAGGGCAGGCCGAGCCGCATCGCGGCGATGTGGTAGCCGGGGTCGAGCTGCGCGAGAAGCTTAACCGCGTAGCCCCAGAGCAGCGCGCGATCGCGCTGCGACATGCTCGCTGCGACATCGGCCGTCAACAGCGTGTGGTCCGTGATGCCTTGGGCGGCCAGCGTCGCATTGAGGTCGGGGCGCACGAAGTCGTGGTACGCATAATCGTCGAGGAACATCGTGAAGGTGTACGTGCGGTGCGCGAGATCGTCGTAGGTGCGCATCCGCCGGCCGGCGCCGGCGGCGATCGCCTCGGCCAGCGCGGTGCCGACGGTGTTGGCATTGGTATTCCACGACGAGTAGGCGTCGATCCGGCGCGACACGTCCGAACCGAGCAGCAGCGCAGCGAACGCCGCCTGATCGGGGTACGACTTCAGATAGGTTAGGTCGGCGACCGCCACCGAGCGGCCCTGCGCGACTGAGGCGGCCATGTCGCCGATGAGCTGCGCGTCCTGCGTCGAGGTCGTTCCGGGTACGCGCACGTAGAGCGCGATGTCGGGACGATTCTCGTCGCGCACTCCGCCGCACACGCCGATCAATGCGCCGATCGCGGTCGAGATCGGGGCATACTCGATCGGATCCTGATACCCGGCACCGTCAGGGGTCGAGTAGCGAACCGCGATGCGCGGCGTCCAGTTGGCGGCGCGCGCGATCGCGTTGGCCACCAGCGCGGAGCCGAGCTCGTCTGCGCCGGGCTCGATCGACGCGCGGCCCGCGAGATTCGCCGCCGCCAGGTCCTGCTGCAACAGCTGTACGTCGCGCACGTGCAATCCCACCGGGCCGGCGTCGTCTTGGCCGAGCACGAGCCGGTCGATTGTGCCGTCCGCCGTGAGTTTCAGCAGTAGCCGATCGACGGCGAGATTGCGTCCGCGCGTCGCCATGTACTCGTCGAAGATCGGCTCGCCGATGAGCTCGCGCAGATGCTGCGCGCGCACGGTCTCACTCGGCAGCGGCGGATCGTGCAGGTTCGCATAGTCCTGCAGGTACGACCAGACCGGATACGGTGCGAAGAACGGCGTGCCGGCGGGAATGCCCGTCGGCGCGAGGCGCATGATCGTACCGAACGCGCCGATCCATGCGCGCGGGCGCCGCGTGCGCAGATGCGAAAGCTCGCGCAGCCGGAACTGCCCGTCGGCATACGTCGGGCCGGGGACGCGCGACGCCGTGAGCCCGCCATAGGCCAGCATGTCGGTCGAGACGACGAACGCGTTCGCCTCGCGTTTCCCGGCCTCGTGATTCAGCCACGCAATGATCGCGTCAGAGCGGCCCGCCGTCAGGAAACGCCCTTGCAGGTCGCGCGGCGGCGCCTCGACCGTCACGCCGGCGATGCGTCCGAGCATGACGGGAAGCTGCGCCGTCACCGGACGGTCGTCGATCGGCACGAACGCGATCGTAGCGAAAAGCAGCGCGAGGAGATTCATTCCACCACGGCGCGCAGCGACCCCTCGGCACAATCGAGAAGAGACTCCGCCTGTTTCCGATTGACTCCGAGGCGCTCCATCACGACGGCCGTCTTCACCCGGCCGCCTGCCATCCGAAGCAGGTCGGACGCGCGGCTTTCGTCGACTCGTGCGAGCTTTGCGATGAGGCGAATCGCGCGCGCGCGCAGCTTCCGGTTGGTGGCGACGACGTCGACCATCAGATTGTCGTAGACCTTGTGCATGCGCACCATGACCGCTGTGGAGATGGCGTTGAGCGCGATCTTTTGTGCGGTACCGGCCTTCAGGCGCGTGCTTCCGGCGAGCACTTCCGCTCCGGTGTCGAGGATGATTGCCATCTCCGCGGCCCGTGCGAGCGCCGAGTCCGCGCTGCTAGTGATGGCGATCGTCAAGGCGCCCTTCTCCTTGGCCCTCTCTATGGCGGCCACGACGAACGCAGCGGAGCCACTCGCGGACAGGCCGAGCACGACATCTCCATTCGCGAACCCGTCTGCGAGCGCCGCACCGGCCTCGGCGTCGTCTTCAGCGCCTTCGACCGCGCGCAATAATGCGGCGTCACCCCCCGCCATACAGGCGCGAACGAGTTCGGGTGACAGGCCGAACGTCGGTGGAATCTCTGCGGCATCGAGCACCCCGATGCGCCCACTGCTGCCGGCGCCGACGTAATACAACCTGCCGCCCTCCAGCCGCCGCTCAATCGCGTCCACCACACGCGCGAGCATCGCGCTCTGCGCGAACACCGCTTCGACTGCGGCATGCTGATCGGCAACGATCGTCTCGACGAGCGCGCACGTTTCGAGCTCATCGAGGCCGGCCGTTTGAGGGTTGACCGCCTCGGTCGGCGGCAGACCGGCGCTCATGCGATCACCTCGCGCGGCACTCCGCCTCGATGCGCGCCAGCAGCTCGCTCAGCCGCCACGGCGCGATCGCTCCGAGCACGACCGAGCGGCGCGCGCCGGTCGCCGCGGGGACGTTGCCTGCGCGGCCGCGCAGCGTTTCGTAGCCGAGTACCGCGAACGCGATCGCCTCTTTGGCGTCGGCGGGAATTCCCATCGCATCCGAACGTTCGACGCGCCCGCGCTTCAGCCGTGCGGCCAGGCGCGCGAGCAGCCTGGAATTGTTCGCGCCGCCGCCCGCGGCGATGACCCGCGCGGCGCGCAAGCCTTGGCGCTCGATCGCGTCGGCGACGGTGGCGGCGGTGAGCTCGGTCAGCGTCGCGGCGCCGTCTTCGATCGACAGTTTTGCCAGCCTGCGCTCGTGGCGCGCGAGAAATTGCGCACCGAAGCGCTCGCGCCCGCTCGTCTTGGGCGGCGGCAAGGCGAAGTATTCGTCGGCGAGCATCGCGGATAGCAGCGCGGAGTCGACGCGGCCGCCGGCCGCGAGCGCGCCGTCGCGATCGAACTGCTGCGCGCCCTGCGTTCGCACGCGGACGAACGCATCGAGCAGCATGTTGGAGGGACCGGTGTCGAACGCAATCGCGTCATCCGGCGTCGCGCCCTTGCGCAGCAGCGTCGCGTTGGCAATGCCACCGAGATTCAACACGACGCGATCCTCCTCGGCGCTCGAGAGGAGCAGCGCGTCGACGCGCGCGACCAGCGGCGCGCCCTGACCGCCCGCCGCGCAGTCCGCGTTGCGGAAGTCGTAACACACCGTGGCGCTTACCGCCTCGCGGATCGCGAAGGGGTCGCCGATCTGCAGCGTAACGCGCGCCAGTCCGTCGTGCCAGACCGTCTGGCCATGCGATGCAACGTAATCGATCGCGTCCGAGCCTGCGATCGAGCGGGCGGCGCTCGCGTACGCGTCACCGAGCGCGCGATGCAGCCGCGCCACGGCCGCGACGCTTCCGTCGTTGGGCGGCACAACGGCGAACAGCTCGTCGCGCAGCTTCGGCTCGAACGGGTACGTTTCGAAGCGCTGGAGTCGTATCCGGTAGCTTTGGCCGCTCGGCACGACGCCCACAAGCGCCGCGTCGATGCCGTCGAGCGACGTGCCGCTCATCAATCCGATTGCACGCACTGTACGATCGCTTCGTAGAAGGAGGCGCGAAGGTCGCGGGCATCGCCGGCGCGACCGAAGTAGACGCCGTTGGTGAGCAGCACGCCCTGGAGATCCCGCACCGGATCAGCCCAGACGCACGTGCCGACGAAGCCGGTATGGCCGAACGACGAGAAGTCCATCCAGCGGCCGCAGGAGTTTTCGTCGGTCGTCTTCAGCGCCCAGCCTAGGCCGCGGCGCAGCACGGAATCGTCGGCCTGCAGCGACGTCGCCTCGCGCGCGAGCTCGCGCGGCAGCAGCGTCGCGCGGCGTCCGCGCAGCGGGCCGAGATAGCTCTCGGTCAGGGCGGCGACGTCGGCCGCAGTGCCGAACAGGCCGGCGTGGCCGGCGGTGCCGCCCATGAGGTAGGCTTTCTCGTCGTGCACCAAGCCCTGGACGCGGCCGCGCCAGCCGTCGTCTTCGGTCGCGGGAATATCCAACCGTCGCGAGGCCGGCGGGCGAAAGATCGGCGTGGGGACAAACGGCATGCGTGCCAGCGCGGCGAGGGATCGGCCGTACGTGCGCTCGAGCACGACGCCGAGCGCGATGAAGCCCAGGTCGCTGTAGATCACGCGTTCGCCCGGCTTCGCGATGAGGTCCGCGCTGAGCGCGAACGCTTCGACGTTTCTATCCAGGATCGCGCGATAATCTGCGCCCGAGTTCATGCCGGACTTGTGCGCGAGCAGCATGCGAAGAGTGATCGCCGCGTGGGGCCGTTTGCTCCACTCGGGGATGATGTGCGACAACGGCTCGTCGAGGTCGAGCATTCGTGCGGCGACCGCCTGCAGCGCCAGCGTCGCGACGAAAAGCTTGGTGAGCGAAGCGAGATCGAACAGCGTGTCGGCGTAAACGGGGCGGCCCGAGTGGTCCGCGCGCGTGACGCCGTACGCGTGCTCGAAGATCAGCGCTCCGCGATGCTCGACGCGCGCGACCGCGCCGGTGAATTCGGTGCCATACGCGTTGCGCAGGATGCGATCGACGCTTTCCGACAAGCTCAGTGTGGCCACACCATCGCGCGAATTATCGGCGGCCGGCAAAACGAGACCTGCCGTTGCAGGACCAGGGCGCGTGCTCCGCGCGAGCCAATCTGAGTCCTGTGGAGCGCTCGACGCCCCCAAGGGCTTCGTGGCCTTCGCTTTCTGCATTTTTGCAATCGTTGTGGTGTGGAGTGCGACGGCAAGCGCGACGACGAAGTTCTGTCCGGCAAACCTACACCGCGTCAAGCGATCCTCCAAGACCTTGGCGATCAACAGCGTCGCCGTCTCAGTAGTAGCCTCGCTCTCGATGGGCAAGGGAAACTCATCGACCGCCTGGGTTTGGGCTAGCTCCGGTTACCCGCCGCTGGACGATGCGGCCCTCAAAGCTGCGCGACAATCCAAATACACCGGGGCCACGTCGTACTGCCTCCTCGTGAGCGCCGCGTACCTATTTCGGGATGACAATTTCAAGGCGCCACCGGCAACCGACCCGACGGGAGGCTGCCGCCGAAGATCACGTCGGCGAGGCCGCCGATAGAGGCCTCGTCGTCGCCGTATGCCGCGACGAGGTGGCGCGCGCTCGGGAACAATCCCACGTCGAATGGTTCGAGCAACGCGATGACGAGCGCGTCGGGATAGCCTTGCAGCACTGCATCGATTGCCGCGGCTTGTTCAGATGGAAGTGGGCGCGCCGCGCGAGCAGGATGGGGCGTCGTTGCGAGCGCGCGAGTGCGTCGAGTAATTGGCGCACGTCGGCCTCGTTCGGCGCGATCGGCGCGTCGAGCATTTCCATTGCCGGCGCCTCGCGATCGAGCATCGCCGCAGTCCCGCCGAACGAGACGACGATCGACGCGAGCGGATCGGCGTGCGCGATGCCGCGCAGCAGCGTGACGGCGCGCCGCGCGATCTCGCGGCCCGACGCCCGGATGCGGGGCAAACTCGTCGAGCGGCAACGGCGCCGCGCCGGCCTGCCGCAGCGCCTGCACGCGCGTGTAGGCCTCTTCCAATCGCGCCGCCGCTAAGCGCCCCGCTTCGGCCGCCACTGCGATTGCCTCGACCCCCTCATTAGCCGCATCGAGATCGTGGCTGAAGATCAAGAGATCCGCGCCCGCCGCCAGCGCATCGACTGCGTTCGCAGCCGCTCCGCGCCGCGCGACCGCGTTCATCTCCAGGCAATCGGTGACGAGCGCGCCGCGAAATCCGAGCTCGTCGCGCAGCAGAGCGGTCGCGATGCGGCGCGACAACGTCGCCGGATGTTGCGCGTCGAAACCCGCGCAGCACGACGTGCGCGCTCATTATCGCCGGCGCTTCGCGGGCCACCGCCGCAAACGGAACGAGATCGCGCGCGCGCAGCGTCGCTTCGGTCGGCCTCGATTACCGGCAACGCCTCGTGCGAATCGACCGCCGTCGCGCCGTGGCCCGGGAAAGTGCTTGTAACACGGCAGGACGCCGCCGTCGCGCAGCCCGCGGCCGAACGCCGCGCCGAGCGCTGCGACTTCGTGTGGATCGGAGCCGAACGAGCGCGTCCCGATGACCGTATTGCGCGGATCGAGCGCGAGATCGAGCACCGGCGCGAAATCCAGCGTGCAGCCCGCGCGGCGCAGGTCGAACGCCGTCTGCTCGGCCGGCGCGACGCGCCAGCTCGAGATCGTCCGCGGCGCCGAGCGCCATCATCGGCGGCATCGGCTCGACGCCGTCGTCGCAAGCGCACGACACGGCCGCCCTCTTGGTCGATCGCGATCAGCGAGTCGCCGCGTCGCGCGCGCGCAGCGCATCGGTCAGCGCGCGAACCTGCGCGAGCGTCGCGCCGCGCGCGAACAGCAGATAGCCGCCAAAGCGCGGAAAGTCGTTGTCGAGGCGCGCGCCCGCGATGCCGGCCATGACCACGCCGCGCGCGAGCAACGCCGTAGCCGTCACGCGATCGCGATCCCGGTCGCACGGATCGAACCGTCGCACGTGCTGCGGCGGCAGGTCGAGCCCGACGAGCTCGCCGGCTCGCGCACGCGCGCGACGCCGCGACGCGGACGACGAGCGTGCCGCGCGGCGTCTCGACCTCGAGTACGCGTCGGCGCCGGTGGTCTCGCGGCGCACGATCCGCCCGCGCAAAGCGCCGTCGCCGTCGAGCCGCACGTGCTCCGGCCGGATGCCGATGATCGCGTCGCCGTCGGAGAGCAGATTCATCGGCCGCTCGCCGAGAAATCGCGCGACGGCGATCGTACGCGGGAGAGTCATAGACGCGCTGCGGTTCGCCGACGTCCTCGATGCGCCCCTCGACGAGCACGGCGAGCGCGTCGCCGACGCTCATCGCTTCGACGTGATCGTGCGTGACGTACAGGATCGGACCGGCGAAGCGCTGGCGGACGCCGATCACCTCGTCGCGGACGGAGCGGCGCAGCGACGGATCGAGGTGCGCGAGCGGCTCGTCCAGCAGCAGCGCGAGAGGATCCGAGAGCAGCGCGCGCGCGATCGACGCGCGCTGGCGCTCGCCGCCGGAGAGCTGCCGCGGACGCCGGTCGAGGTGTTTGTCGACGTGCAGCGCCGTCGCGGTCGCCACGACGCGCGTCTTCGCCGCGCGCGGCGCTGCGCGAAGCGCAGATTCTGCCGCACGCGTCATGTTGGCGAAGAGCGCGTCGTCTTGAAACGACGAGCGCGATGCGGCGCTCTTGCGGCGGCAGCGCCGCGACCGATTCGCCGCCGAGCAGCACGTCGCCGCCGCGCACGGGCACAAGCCCCGCGATTGCGCGCAGCAGCGTCGTCTTGCCGGCCCCGGACGGACCGACGACCGCGAGCGTCGTTCCGCCAGGCGACGTCGAGCGAGACGCGTCGAGCGCGCGGCGCGCCGTGCGCCGCGTAACCGACGACGAGCGCCTTGCGTCGCGAGCGCCATCGGCCCTACGCGCGATCGAGCGCGGCGTACTCCTCACGCGCCGCGGTGTCCCCGGAGCGCGCGCGCGCGACGACGTCGCGCAGCCGCGACGACGGCCGCGTCGTCCGCCTTCTTCCCGGCGAGAACCAGGCGCAAGGCGATTAGCGAGAGGTCGGGCGTGCGCGCGCCGAGCCGCTGCATTCCCTCGTAAAAGGGCGCAGCTCCGGGAGCTTCCGGCCGGCGCTCGGAGCAGCTCGCGCACGACCTCCGCTTTCGACGGCGCACCGTCGAGAAGATAGCCGTCGAGCGACTCGAACTCCATCGGCATGGGGTTCGCCGCTCGGACCGGTTTGCTCTTCGCGCTGCTCGGAGCACGCTCGGGGCAAGCCGGAACGACAACGGCGTCGTGCGCCTGCTCGAGCAGATGCGCGGCGCGAGCGGCCCCGTCTGGCAGGCGCACATCGTCTCCGTCGCTCGGTTGACTTTCAACGGAGCGAGCAGAGCCGTCGTCTCGAGCGAGAGCGAAGGCCTGCGCGTCTCGGTGCGGCACTGCATCGGCGAAGTCTGCGACGGCACGTACTTCGACGGCGAGCGGATCTACTCGTTCAACATGAACGGCACGACGGTGGCGCGACTCACACGAGCCCGAACCGTTTCTGCGCTCGCTGCGCATCGTCGCCTCGCTCGATTCTCTGACGCCGTCCTTCATCGCGCGCGGCGGCCGAGTCGGCGGCGCCGGCACCGCCACCTTCGACGGCAAGCCCTACCGCACGATCGTCGTCGGCGACTCGAGCGCGGTGCCGTTGCGGCTCTTCGTCGATCCGCAGAGCGGCCTCGTGCGCTACGCGCGCTCGCTGGATGGGCGCGGATACGTTCGAGTATCGCGGCTACCGGCGCGTCGGCGCCTTTATGCTGCCGTTCGAAGTGCTGCACGACGGCCGCGTCTTCGAACGCTACGACGATCGCGCGGCGGTGTCGTCGGCATTTCATCCGCCGCACGGGCCGGTGCCGTCGTTCAACGGCGCTCGCCGATGCGATCCCCACCGATCCCAAGGCGGTGACGCCGATCGTCGACTGCAGCATCGGCGGGATCGCCGTTCGCTGCCTGATCGACACCGGCAACTCCGGCCTCTCCATGAGCGCCGAGCTCGCGAGCCGGCTCGGCGCGCCGGTCGTCGGGACGTATCAGGTGCGCGGATTGGGCGGATACTCGACGCAGGTCGTGCGCGCCGGTCCGCTGCGTATCGGCAACGCCGCCTACCCGGAAGCGTACTACGTCGTGCTCAGCGATCTGCGCCGCTACGGTTACGACGCCGTGCTCGGCGCCGATCTCCTCGGCGCTTCGGGCATCGAGATCGACAGCGCCGCGCACGTCGTGCGCCTGCAGGCTCCGCCGCTGCGAAACGCGATCACCGTGCCGCTGACGTTCGAGCACTTCGTCCCGATCGTCAACGGTCGGACTCGGCGAGTTCAGGCTCAGCTTGCAGTAGATACCGGCGACGAGTCGAATGTCAATCTCGCGTACGACTTCTATGCCAAGCATCCGGGACTCTTCAGCGTCACCGCAGCGCCGATCCGTCGGTGGAATCGGCGGCAGCAGCGTCGAGATGATCGGCGAGATACCGGAGGTGCGAATCGGCGATTACCGCACGGGCCCGCAGCGCATCGGAACGACGCAGACGCTGCACGGCACCGCCTTCGGCCACCTCGGCGCCGCTTTTTTGGATCAGTTTCGTCGTCCAACTCGACTACGCGGCGGGCGAGCTGCGCCTCGTCCCGAGGCGAGGGTTAGCCGATGACGGCGTCCGCGCTTCGCCGCCTCCGCGGACTCGCCGTCTTCATCGTCTCCATCTCGGCCGGAACGAACGGCGCGGCGCCATGACGCTCGATCGCTGCACGGTCGTCGCGGTGCAGATGATGGACAGCGTCGATTCCTCCGACGCGCGGCCCGGCGATTTCTTCCGCTTCGAAACGTCAACGCGGTGACCGAGCGGCGCGGAGGTCGTGATTCCCCAGCGGACGATGGGCTACGGCGTCGTCGCCGTCGCGTCGCCGGCCGGCCACCACGACGCGCGCCCGGGCGTGCTCGTCCTGGAGCCTCGCTATCTGACGTTGCCGGACGGCCGGCACCTCGGAGTCGTGCTCAACCACAACACGGACGCGCTGGATAAGGCCGGGCCGAACGACGGCATCCCCGGCTATCTCGGCGCGATCCCGATTCCGGGCGTCGGCGCCGCGATCGGTCTTTTCAACTACTTCCGCAAGGGCAAGAACATCGTCGTGCCGCGCGGCGCGATCTTCGCGATCTTCCCGAGCGACGATCCTTCGGTCGAGCGCTGCCAAGATCACCCGTCGTATTAGTTAAGCAGGTGCTCTCGCGCTCATTGCGCATATCCCCAACGCTACTACTGATCGGAGGCTAGAATGCAAAGCGCCTTTTTACGAAAGGTCGTCGGCATGATCGTCGGCCTTGCACTGTTGAGCGCGTGCGCCGGGAACGGCGGTGGCGTGCCGGCGCGCGACGGCGTGCCGCAGGCGGGTGGATGGTCCGGCAACAGCGATGCGGTCACCCTAAATCTAAGCGGTCAATATAAGGGCACCGTCAGCACCAGTCAGGTTTCGAATGTCAAATCGACGCTCGACGTCGGCCAGTATCGGATGGCGATTGGCGGGCGCCTGACGCTCCATTTCGGCACGCCGCCGATTGTCGACGACGCCGTCTGGACGCTCAACGGAAGCAAACTCGCCGGAACGATCGTGACCACCGGCGGAGCGTGCATCTTCGCAACGACGGCGACGTACGATTCGACGAAGCACGTATTGAATGGAAAGTTCAGCCCCGTGCACGGGTGCTCCGCGAGCACTAATGGGACGTACTTACTGAAGCATAAGTGCATTTATAAGCCTGCCGGCCCCGCGGACGTGCGACCAGAGGCCGGCGGCTTGAAGATGTGCTGATCTGATCGCGCACGAGGACCGCGGAAGCGGCGCCGTCACCTTCCTGCTCGTTCACGGCTGGCAGGGCGATCGGTCGGTGTGGGACGGCGTGGTGGCCGAGCTCGGCCCCGGCGTGCGGACGATCGCCGCGGACCTGCCCGGCTTCGGGGCCTCAAATATACTCGCCGGACCGTACAATCTCGACCGATTTGCGGCCAATCTTCGCGCGCTGCTCGAATCGCTGGGGACCGGTCCGGTGATCGCCGTCGGACACTCGATGGGCGCCAAGGTCGCGCTGCGTCTCGCGATCGAGGCGCCCGAGCTCGTGCGGGGCCTCGTGCTCGTCGCGCCGGTTCCCATCGGTCCTGCGGGCTTCTCGGAAAAAGGCGAGGCATATCTCCGCTCGACCGCCGGGGATCCGGTGCGCCTTCGCGCGTGGCTCACCAAGACGATCGCCGATCCGCCGGACGACGCCGCACTCGACCGGCTGTGCGCGGTCGCCGCACAGAGCCCGCCGGAGGCGGTGCTCGAGAGTCTCGAATCGTGGATCTGCACGGATCTCGCGGAACAGGCGAAGAGCGTCACGGTGCCCGCGCTCGTCATCGCGTCGGCGCTCGACGTCCCCGAGGCCGCCGAGAGCAAAGTCGCCGCGCTCTTGCCCAACGCGAGCTTCGTCGTCGTTCCCGCCGCTGCGCACTATGCGATCCTCGAAAGGCCCTGCGCGATCGCATCCCGCATCAACGACTTCGTGGCCACGCTGTCAGGACGGTGACCGAAATGAGTGAGCTCGCACAACGCCAATGCGTGCCGTGCCGCGGCGGCGTGCCGCCGCTAACCGGCGAGCAGATCGCGCCCCTGCAGGCGCAGCTGGATCCGGCGTGGCACGTGGCCGAGCGCGCCGACAAAAAACACGGAACGATACAGCTGCTGGCTCGCACGTACGTCTTCGCGAACTTCAACGAGGCCATGCAGGCGGCGCAGCGCGTCGGGGCGTTGGCCGAGCAGCAGCAGCATCACCCCGACCTGCAGGTCGCCTGGGGACGACTCGGCGTCGAAGTGTGGACGCATAAGATCGGCGGACTGACGGAGAGCGACTTCATCTTCGCCGCAAAGTGCGACGCGCTGATTTTATAATGGCCGCGATGGCCGGCGCCCCGCTGGCGGCCGCGGCCGCGACATCGCCTTCGCCTCAGCCGGCGGCGACTTTCGATGCGCTCAAACTGCCGAAGGCGGAGCTTCACCTGCACATCGAGGGCACCTTCGAGCCCGAGCTGATCTTCACGATCGCCAAGCGCAACGGCGTCAAACTCGACTACCCCAACGTCGAGGCGCTGCGCGAGGCGTACAACTTCAAAGACTTGCAGTCGTTTTTGAACGTCTACTATCACGGCATGGAGGCGCTGCGCGTCGAGCAGGACTACTACGACCTCACGACCGCGTATTTAAAGCGCGTGAGGGCGCAGGGCGTGCGCCACGCCGAGATCTTCTTCGACCCGCAAGCGCACACGAAGCGGGGCGTGAAGTTCGCCGTGGTGGTCGAGGGCATCTCGAGCGCACTCGCGGACGGCCGGAAGAATTTCGGGATCACGTCGCGCCTGATCTTATGCTTCTTGCGCGACATGACCGCCGAATCGGCGATCGCAACGCTGGTCAGCGCACTGCCGTACAAGGAAAAGATCATCGGCGTCGGCCTGGACTCGGCCGAGATCGGAAACCCGCCGTCGAAGTTTACGGCCGTGTTCGATCGCGCGCGCGCCGAAGGTTTTCTCACGGTCGCGCATGCCGGCGAGGAGGCCGGCCCCGACTACGTCTGGGAAGCCTTGAATCTGCTGCGGGTCTCGCGCGTCGATCACGGCGTGCGCAGCCTGGACGATCCGAAGCTCGTCGCGCACCTGGTTGAACGGCGCGTGCCGCTGACCGTCTGCCCGCTCTCCAACGTGCGGCTGCGCGTGGTCCCGAACCTGGCAGCGCATCCGTTGCGGCGCATGATGGACGCGGGCCTGATGTGCACGTGCAACTCCGACGACCCGGCGTACTTCGGCGGTTATGTCGGCGACAATTTCGTCCAAACCGCGGCCGCGCTGGCGCTCACCGACCAAGAGCTCGTGTCGCTGGCACGCAACTCGTTCGAGGCGTCGTTTATCGACGAGTCGCTTCGCCGTCAGTACCTGGCAGAGCTAGATGCTGCCGCGCACACCGCCGCGCCGTCCACGTAGAAGCAGCCGAACGACCGCCCGGGGCGGCGCCGCCGGTTCCCGAAAATCGTATTGCCGCCAGGGCAAGGGGGCGGCCGCCGATACCGCGAACAGACCGAGCTCGACCACGCTATCGGGCCGGTGATTTTGCATCCCTTGCCCTGCGACTGGCCGATAAATCCCCCAAGCAGATTGTCAATCACTCGGAGGAACAACTTTCATGCGAATTAAGATCACTCGTGACTGCGGCAGCCGCCGCCGGAGCGGTCGCGTTGCTCGCGGCATGCTCGGGTTCGCCGAGCTCTACCTCGACGCTCCCGGGCTCGGCGATGCAGTCCCAATCCCACCATGTCGTATCTGACGCGAGTTTGATGCGCACCGGCGTGGCGCCCAAGTTCTTTGGGATGTTGCGCATCGGCCATAAGCACGGACACGGGAAATTCCCGCCGGGTCTGCCCCGGAAGGTCTTCGTGAGCGACTTCGGTACCGGCGCCGTTGAAGTGCTGAACCAACAGCCGCTATGGACGCTCTTGGGCACGATCACCGCCGGCATGAACGGGCCGGACGGCGTTTCACTGGATAGCAAGGTCAACCTCTACGTCGCGAACTTCGGTGGGATCTACATCAACCAGTACGCCAAGCCGTGGCCTTCGACCGCTGCGGCGTTCACCTACAACTCGGGGATGCTCGATCCGGTCAGCGTGAACGTCGACAGCAGCGGCAACGTTTACGAAGCCGACTATAACCTCGGCGGAAACGGTTTCGTCAACGAGTACGCTCAGCAGACCAACACGGTCATGAACACCTGCAATCCAGGTGGGGCTGCCGAAGACGTCGCCATCGACAGTGCCGGTGACGTGTTCGTGAGCTACAACAGCAGCACGACCGGCTTAGGCCAAATCGCCGAATACGTCGGCGGCCTCTCCGGTTGCAACGAGACCGTGCTGGGGGTAACGCTCGGGTTCGCCGGCGGCTTGTCGATCGACAAGAACAACAACCTGATCGCGAACGACCAGACGGGCGCCGCGGTCGACATCATCGACCCGCCGTACACCAGCGTCACCAGCACGTGCGGCAGCGGCTACTCTGATCCGTTCCACGTGAGAATCAACAAGCGCAACAACAAGGTCCTCGTGGCCGACCTCGGTAACGCCAACGTGCAGGTTCTGGACTATCCCAGCTGCTCGAACATCATCACGCTGGGCAGCAGCAACGGGCTGAGCGATCCGGCGGCAGCCGTCTTCTCGCTCAACGCCGTTTACTAGACCCTCGTCGACCGGCGCAAGCCGGACGGAGAACTCGGGCGCGTCGCGACAGCGGCGCGCCCGCTTTTTTGGATCATCGCTTAAGCCTCCGTCGTCGCCGAGGCGGGCGCCGCGGCGCCGACCTTCGTGCCGGCGGGATCGAAGATCGTGAACCGCGCCATTTTCCAGCGTTGCAGCCGAAAGGCCAGAGCCGTTGCAACGACGTCTAACCCGTAGCGCACGCTATGGCGCGAATCCGATCGAGGACGCCTCCGCAAAATAGCGGGTCGGACAGGATATCTCGCCGATCTTCAAGCCAAAGTAGATGGCCTGCGCGAGGACTTGATTGTCGAAGACGAAGTCGTCGGAATTCACCGCGAGCGGAAGCGTTTCCAGAACGCGGCGAGAGTATGCGCGCAGACCGGTATGATACTCCGACAGCCGAGCTCCGACCAGCAGATTCTCGAACGCGGTAAGTGCCCGATTAGACACGTATTTATAGAGCGGCATGCCTCCGGCGCGGGCGCCGCCGCACAGCATACGCGAACCCAGCGCGACCTCGTACTCGCCGTACGCCACCATTGCGGCGAGGGCGGTAACAAGCCGGGGCGAGTACTGGTAATCGGGGTGAAGCATCACGACGACGTCGGCGCTAAGCTCGAGCGCCGCGCGGTAGCAGGTCTTTTGGTTGCCGCCGTAGCCCAGGTTGCGCTCGTGCGTTACGACATGCGCCCCGAGCCGTCGCGCCAGCGCAGCGGTCCCATCCCCGCTGGCATCGTCCACTACGACGACCGCGTCGACGGTCTCCGGCAACTCCGCGTACGTCCGCCGCAGCGTCTGCGCCGCGTTGTAGGCCGGCATGACGACGACGACTTTCTGTCCGTTCAGCACCTCCGCTACCTTACGCTGTCTCGCCTCGCCGGACCCGTACGAAGCTGATAGACGGTGACCGACTCCATCCGCCCCGGATAGCGCGTCGCGGCGACGAGCGGATAACGGGCCTTCATCGCATCTAAAAAAGCGCGCGTGGGCGAGCGATAGACGACTGCGCGCGAAACTTTCTGCAAGTCGGCGGTATCGTCGACGATCAAAGCGATGTGATCGTGGGTGTGCGCCCTTCCCGCAACGCTTGTGACGGCATCGGGAACTGCATCTGCTGCGTACCCGTTTGCGTCGTTTCCGAACTTGAATATCTCGGGGTGATCGCTCTGAGGAAACGCGGTGAACGCGACGTGCGCGCGGCGCGCGTAGAACGCGAAGGTCGCCGTGATATCGCCGGGCACCATCACGTAGAGCGTCGCGGGATCGAGCGGCTGCGACTCGACGAACGTTCGAATGCCGGACTTGGGCATGCTCGCGGTGTGCGCGGCAAAGATGACGTCCTCCGTCACGATGAAGAGGCCGATCACCGCGGTGACCGCGGCTCCCCAGCGCACCCACCGCGCCTCGTAGTCAAGCGTGATGCGTTCGAACCACGCCGCGACGAGCCACGCGAGGAAGACGCATAAGAAGCCTTCGAAGATGACGGTGTATCTGACGTTCAGTCGGCCCGCCGCGGAGATGAGCGCCAGCGCGGTGGCGTACATCACTCCCATCGCGGTCGCGTCGGCGTTAACGCTGCGCGACGTCACCAGCTTCGCGAACGCCACGGCGAGAAACGCGCAGAGCACGATCGCCAGCTTCTCCGGCCAGAGCGGCATCGATCGCACGAACGTCCATACAAAGAAGCCGATCTTCGCGAGCGCGGTAGGCGGCTGTGCGAACAACGGGTTTCCGGGACCCACCGGTGGCTTTATCAGGTAGGGGTCGGGCTGGTGCGCAAGCACCGGCAGCCAGAAGAGAAACGGCAGCGCGCCCAGCACGAGCGCACCGGCGACCGCCGCGCCGTGGCGCACGCCGCGGGGCGAAGTTAGCGCCCAGACGACGAGCATCGGCACGTAAAACAGCGCCGCGTAGTGCGTGTACATGGTCAGCGCCGCCACGACTGCGATGGCGGCGAAACGCCCCGGCCGCAGAGGTTCGCGCCGCGCCGTCATGACGAGCGCCGCCAACACCGTGCAGAGCAAGGCCATCAGCGGATAGAGATAGTCGCCGGACTCCAGGATCGCCATCGGGCTCACGGCGTACATCGCAGCCGCCACAAGCCCGATGCCGGTCGAGCCGGCGATCGTGCCGAGCCGATAGACGGCCGGAATGGTGAGAACGCCGCAGACAAACGGGATCGCCTTGAGCGCGAGCTCACTCGTGCCCACAAGCCTTAGCCAGACGTAGCTGACGAGGAAATACAGCGGCGGATGATACTCCGTTTCGATGACGCGGTGGAGGAACTCGCGAAATGTCGGGGCGATCGCGTCGACGTAGACGTACGCCTCGTCACGCCAGAGGCCGTCGTGCAGCAGGCCCGGGATTCGGATTAATATGCCCGCCGTGACGATCGCGGCAAGCAGCAGCCGCGTCACCTGCGGCCGGCGCTTCTCAAACGCCCAGGCCTCGGCGTCAGATGCGTCCGCCGCGCGAATTTCAAATGACGGCACGTTGGCCGAGATTGTTCGTCATGATCGCGATAACGCTTGCCCTCCGGGATGTGCGCGGAGTACTAACCTTCTGTTCATCGACGGCTCGAATGTTACGGGGCAGTTCGTCCTCTTGGAGCTGCCGAAGGCGGACACGGGTTTCACGCTCATTGCCTCACGCGGATGGTCAAGAATGCGGGCGGCGTGCAGTGGGACGTTCTGCCGGCGCGCCGAGCAAGACGATGCGCGCGTTTCTCGAGCCGTACGCGGCGACGATCAGTGCGTCTGGAACACGGACGTCGGAATTGGCTGATTCAGCTCGTAGTTTCCATACGTAATCGTCGCGCTGCCGCTATAGGAGGGGAAGTGCGCGGCCACCGTGGCGCTTCGCGCCAGGCGGTATTGCGAGATCCCCGCGTGGTGGATGAACGTCACGACGAGCGATGCCCCGTTGGTGTACGCGAACGTGACCGACTCGATCACGTACGTGGTGGCGCTGACCGACATCGTCATGCTCTTCACGCGGCTGCCGGATTTCTTAGGCGTGCCGACCAAGACGTAGGCGGTATGGTGCGCGTGCGGCTGTGAGGCCGGCGCCGCGATTGCATAGTCGCGCAGCCAGGTCTGCGGCGTGCCCATTGTGGAGATCGTGTCGCCGAGACCGCGCGCGTAGCTCGGGGGGTTGTCGAGGTGCAGCGCTTGCTGATCCGGCGCCTTGTAGTACTGCGTGCCTGTCATGTGCACCGGCACCGAGATGAACGCCACGCGTACGCTGCCGCCGATCGTGACCGGCACCTGATACGAGCTCAAACCATTCCACTTGGCCTCGCTGCGCTGCAAGATCGTCGCGGCGTCGAGCGGCGCCAAAGTCGGTGCCGGCGTGGCGCCGATCGCGAGACCTAAGGCCACGAGCGCGGGCATGGCAAGCCGTCGTGCTGAACTCATACGCTCTACCCCCTTCGCTCCGTTTTACGACAACGGTCAGCCCCATCATCCTTTGCTCGTCTGCGCGGTCTACTTCGCGACGCTTACGGTCGCACCGTAGGCGAATGTCTCCGAAATTGATTTGTACGCGAACCCGCCGTGCGGGTATCTCCAGGTTCTGCCCGTTACCGATCGCGAGATAGCGGCCGTCCCACTCGATGTTGCCGGGCTTGGCCGGCAGTGGCCTATTCAGGGTGACGTTCTCAAGGCGCGAATGCTGAACACTCGCGGCAAGTGTCATGGGTAGCGCGACCCGGACGACAGATCGCAACGCCGCTGTTTGCTACGGCGGCGGCGAGATCGCCGGTGATCCGCGATCGTTGCGGCGTGCGTGGCGTTGCCATTTAGAATGGCCGCGAGAACGCCTAGCGTACCGTCGGGTAACGCAATCCGATCATGAGCGCACTCGTTCCATCGAGCCTAGGTCGGCGACCGTGTAGAGCCGCCACGGCGACGCGCCGCGCCGCGTTTCGCGGTCGTAGTAGACTTCGATCTTGAGCCCGCATTCCGTCTCGAGCTCGAACCAATGCCGCTTGAGATACGTGTCGCCGCGATCGGCTTTCGTCGACCGCCAGCTGCGCACAACGGCGGTTATGACGAGCGTCCGGTCCTTCCACGCAAACGTGCGGGGGACGGGCGGCCGAATTCCGTCGGCGGGCGTCACGAAGCCGTTCCCGGCGGGCAGGAGCGGCTTGCTGACGAATGTGCGCGAGGATGGAGTCATACATGAAGAAGTTTACTATCTTTAGCCTCTTTGCGCTCGCTGCAGCCGGCTGCGGCGGCGGCTCGAAGCAGGCGGCGTCGCAGAGCTCCCCGGCCTCGACCTATCGCGTCGAGCTCGACACCACGAAGGGGCCCGTCATCATCGTGGTGGACCGGAATCTCGCGCCGAACGGCGCGCAGCGTTTTTACGACCTTGTCAAGGCGGGATATTTCGAGGGCGCGCGGTTCTACCGCGTCGTGCCGGGATTCGTCGTCCAGTGGGGTGCGGCGGCCGATCCCGCCGTGACCAAGAAGTGGGACGTCACGATCCCCGACGACCCGGTCAAGGAGTCGAACACGCCCGGGACGGTGACGTTCGCGGCGACGGGTCAGCCCAACAGTCGCACGACGCACATGTTCATCAACCTGGGCGACAACGCGCGACTCGACGCGATGGGGTTCGCTCCGATCGGCCACGTCAGCAGCGGCATGGCAGCGGTCGAACACATCTACAGCGGGTACGGCGAAAAGCCGGATCAGGGGCTGATCGGCGCGCAGGGCAACGCCTATCTGCAGAGCGCGTTTCCGCACCTGGATTACATCAAGAGCGCCCGCATCGTCAGGTAGATTTTGAAGACGGTGCCGAGCGTCAGTGCGCACCGCAGCCGGGCAGCGCTCCGTGCGGATCCGAATACGTTAGGATTCAGCCTTTCGTGCAGGTGGTGTTGCCCTCGGTCTTCCACGTGCCGTTCGCCTCGACCTGAAAGAGATCGGTGTAAGTCGTCGGGTTCGTGAAGGTATACGTATCGCGCACCTGCATCGTCTTTCCCGACGAGGGATCGGTGAAAGGCCCGGACCACGTCGTCTTCTTCCCGGTTTGCCGCGTTGACTCGGTGCCGTATCCGCCGTCCGCCGACGTGGACGGGTTCCACCACGTCTTCGTCTTTGGAGCGTAGACCACGAAGCCCAGCGCCTCGAAGCTGGAACCGGTAACGTGCACCGAGAGCGCGCCGTTTACCGAGTTTGCGATGACCAGCGTGGTCTGCGCGGGACCTCCCATCGTCGAGGGGACGCTGTTCTTGCACGTCCACGTGCCGATCAGAAAGTCGTAACCGCGCGGGCCGGCGCCGTACATCGCGGACGACATTGCCGCAGGACGAGCCACGGAGGGCGCGAGGCACGCCAGTATCGCGCCAAAAAGGCAGAGCAACCTCTTCATAATAGGCCTCCTAGGGAGCTGCGGCTCGCCTCCTTCTGTGCCTAGCTCGAAAGCCCCGATTAGAACGCCCCGGCGCCTTCGGGGCTGCCGAGCCCGGTTGGACCGTCCCACCCAGGACCGGCGACGCACAGCGGTGCGCCGCACGCGCCGTCGCTGCCTGAGGTGACGTCATTTATGCTCGATGTATGTGAGTACAGGTTTGCCACGGCATCCGAGCCACCGTTTCCGGCAAGTGCGAAGACCGAAGCAACGATAGGCGTGGCGACGGACGTCCCGCCAAAGACGAGCCATCCGCTCTGATGGAACGTGTCGTAAACCGCGACTCCCGTGCGAGGCTCGGCATCGGCGGAGATGTCCGACTCCGCGCGCATCGAGCAACCCGTATTTAGACTCGCCTGGAAAGTGGGCTTGCCGTAAACTTTGCTGCAACCACTGCCCGCACGCAACCATGCGGTTTCCGCGCGCGGACTGATCGACGTCAACGCCGTGCCGCCGACGCCGACGACATTCGGAAGTATCGCGGGCCATTGGGCGGTGGCGTTGTGGCCGGCGTCGCCGGTCGCGGCCACGACCGCGCCGCAGACGACGTTATAGTCGCCGTCGTAGGTTTTCGTGCCCTCGTTTCCGCTCCAGCTGTCGCTGACGTAGTCGGCATGAGCGGTTGCATATCGCTCGGCGGCGCTGAGATCGCCCATGCTCGCCGAAGCGGCTTCTACGAGAAGAATCTTACAGTTGGGACAGATCGCGGAGACCATGTCGACGTCGACCGACTCTTCCCCGGCCCACCCGATGTTCGTTTGCGCCGCGTACTTCTGCTCGCGCAAGCATCCATTGGAGACCGTGCACGCCGGCAGACCGAACCGCGAGCGGTAGGCATTGAGATCCGAGGCGACGTTGGGGTCGTCGTACGCGTCGACGATCGCGACCTGCTGACCGCCGCCGGCAGCCTTGCTGACGGACGTTAGTCCGTACGCCGTCTGCAGATCGCTGGGAGCGTAGCCGCCGGGCGTATCCGGCGCGATCTCCCCTCGAATGTCGGTGCGCAGCCAGGCTTGGCAGCGCGCAAAACCCTTCCCGACGTCGCCGCAGACGCGGATCGACGGTCCCTCGCGCGGCCAGCGTCCTAACTGCGCCGCCGTAGCACGGGTCGCTGCGTTCGTTGCACTTTGCGACACGCGGCCCACGACTTGAAACGCGCTTGAAAGCGCTTGCTGCGCGTGCGACCGGCACGACGCGCTGGTCGCTGCGGGCAGCAGCGACCCTCTCTGGGTGCAGGCCGTTAATGTGGCAACCGCGCCCAAGGCGGCAATGATCGCGAAACGCACCGTTTTCCGTTCCCTTCGCAGTCGAGTAACGCTCCTAGCATGGCAGACGTTCCCCTGGAAAAGCTGAGATCGGGACTTACGAACGGAAAGCGACTTTGCTCAATGTTCCGTTCGCTTCGCGACGTATCGGAATTGCCCGGGCGCCCACGCGCACGTGCTTCCATCGTTCATGGCGAAGGACTCGAAGCCGTCTACTTCGGGGTTGAACTCGGCGTTGAGCATTTTGGTCGCGGGCCAATTGACCGACGGTTCTTGACGCGCCGCAGCGCGCGCTTTGCTATTCGAGAACTGCGGTAAACTCGTTAGTGCGTTGAGGGCGTAGGCGAGTCGTTTTGCGTCGTTCATCACGCTCTAGGGTTCGCTGAGCCGGGGTCTGTCCGCTGCCGGTCGCGGCGGGAACGAGCCTGCTGCCCGGCTCCCGTGAGCTTTGGTGCGCCGCCTCGGGTAGGCTACAGTATCCCTATTGCCGCGACCTTCAGGGGAGATCGCCGATGATCGCATCCCCACGTGGCCGGAACGTGTCACAGTTTCGCATGGACCCCGTCACGATCGAGTATCGCCCTCAGAACCTTCCTGCCATCGAAGCCGCAATTCTCGAGGCACTGCGCGACGGCGCGGAGCGAGTCGTTCTCGATCTCGACTCCGTCGCCGGCCTCGACTCGGCCGCGCTGCGAGAGTTGATCAAGCTATTGCGGCTCGCGCGTTCCAGTGGCGGAGATCTCGCACTTCGTTCAACTCGGACCAACGCGCTTCGCACGCTTTCGGTCACCGGGCTCGACCGCGTCTTTCCCGTCCTGCAACCGAGAGCGGCGTAGGCCTGCCCATCGATAGACGAAAGGTCCGTTGCATCAATGGACCCTCGTTCAATGGCTCCGGATGTTGGACTCTAACCAACGACCCGCGGATTATTTCCATAGGCAATACAATGCATAGAGATGCACCATACGGTAAGGGCCCGGCCACAGAATGGCTGCAGTAGGAGCTCCGGCATCCCGCCCTTCTCATTTCAGCCCAGGCCACGCCATTTATGCGCCGCTCGTTTCGCGTTGGCCAGGCGCGAGGAATGCTCCCGGGTCCTTACGTTCGCGTTGGGCGTACTTCCGGAGCTCGATTTCGCCACGGGTACGGCGATCGGTCCAATAATTTCCCGTCATACGCGTTACATCGGCAGCAAGCGTGAGAAGCGCCGTGCCTTCATGGGCTGGATTCTTATCGCGATTCGATAGGTAGGGCCATGCCGTATAACTGTAGGTTAGTCTCTCCTCTCCGCTACCATCATCGCAATAGAGCTCTGCCGAAAAACTCGTACTCTTCAAGCTTGCGGTGCAAGTGCTAACCGACGTTTGAAGAAGGGATTGCCGTACGTTGACTACTGTCGGAATCTCTTCTTCCGGGCGCTCTTGGACTGATCTTATAGTGCCAGTCCAGCAATCGCTCAGATCCGGCACAACAATGAGCCAGTAGCGAAATATCCGCCAACGCCACCCCCATATACCGAAGGCAAAACCCAAGAGCATTGGCGTGATCGAGCGTCGCGCCAACACGGCAAGCCCGTTAGCTTCATCGGCGACGACTAATCCGAGCGCGACGGCGACAAAACGAGGAATGGCCGGCGTGAGCCGGCCATTCCGTTTGTGGTTGTCCCTAATAGGAAGCGCTAGATTAGGATCTAGTTTCCTTTGGAGCTCGGGCTGTACGCCGCGGCTTCTACGTCGTCGGCTTGAGTCATGCCGTTGTTGAAGCTGTACAGATAGGTAGGTGTGCGCGACGGGAGGTAGGTGTAGACGTCAACCTGACCCAACGTGGCATCGCCGCAGGCATAGCGCTCGTTATGTTTGCCGAGGCGACCGTACACGCAGTCATTGCTGCCCGCGCCGTTGAGGGAGGTTGAGGTAACGGTGCTGCAGCTGTTCGAGGCGCAGTGATAGACGACAAGCGTGCTCGGCGCGCCTTGGCTAAGAGCGAGGACGTTGCCTTTATTGTCTATGTCGAGGGCGGTAGCGCCGCTGGCGCCACTCTGCAAGATTCCGGTTCCGGTGCATCCGGCCCAGTAGTAGAGCCCTGACGCTGCGCTGGTCGCGTAGCAGTTGCCGCTGCTGTCCATCGCGACTCCGGAGAAGCCCGACAGGGTCGGCGAGAGCAACGTGCAGCTGTTGGACGCGACCGTGCAGGTCGCGACGTCGCCATTGGCGTGACCGATGACGATCGTTCCGTTCATCGCATCGTTGGATGCGCCATCGGCCGCCTGGCCGAATGCGTCGGGAATATCCGCGATCTGTGTTCCGCAGAACGGGGTCGTGGTAAGACCGCCGGTGAACACATAGATGCCATTAAAGGCGTCTGGAATCATGGTGTTGCCCGCTTTGTCGACGCCAAATCCGTTGACGCCTTCGGCGCCAAGCGGGCCTATCGTGCAAATGAATGGGCCGTTGGCGCTATTGTTCTTCGGGTAGCCCCACCCGCCACAGGCGGTTGAGCCCACCAAGCATAGGAACTGTTGTCCATAGAGCCCTTTTATGGCCGACGCCGGAGCGTGGCGTCCATGGAAGCCGCTGCGATCCGCTACGAGAAACTTCTTGTCGACGGTCATCAACGGGATACCGTGGCGCCCGGCTTGACTGATCTTGGACGCGCCACCGGCGCCGCCCGGGATTGCCGAACCACTCGGCGAGGATCCATTGCTCGAGCAGGCGGCGAGAAGTGCTGCAGCGACCGTGGTACAGACCGCTGCTGATAAGAAACGCATAGGGAGATGTCTCCTTATTTTGTAGTCCGGGAAGTGCTAGGTCGCTCTGAGATTTCCGCCGCGGCGGTTAAGCGGGCGCCCGGTAGTTAAACCGAAGATGTGCTCAAACGGGGTCCTAACATCGCACACAATTCATTGACGGGCCTAGGGAGGTGTGTCCTTGCGCTTAACTCCGCCAAATCCTGCACCATCGTCAATTTTTTCGCTCCACGCCCACGCCGCGGCATTCGAGATCGCCCGCCGCGAACTCGTGTCGCGACTGCCGAGAATTATCAACCTATGTCGAACCTGAGCAGTGCCGTAATCGGCAGCGTTGACCAGTCCGTATTGAACGCGCAGGTCTTCCCGCGACCCTGCGTTTTCACGACCGACGGCACACGTATGCCACCGAGCTCCTGACTACCGGAGCTGATGCGAAAGTCATTCAAGCACAATTAGATCATTCCAAGGTCAGCGTGACGCTAGTACCTACGCCCACTTGATGCCTTCTTTAGCCAAAGGCGCCGTGAGCGAGCTAGACGATACCTTCGGAGCGTCCTAAAACCCCAAATTGAGAGATAGGCTACAGATAGGCTACAAAAGGCGCTCGACATGGCTTAACCACAAAAGCAAAAACCCTCGCAAGAGTGTTGCTCTGGCGAGGGTTTCTCAATTGCTCCGGATGTTGGACTCGAACCAACGACCCGCTGATTAACAGTCAGCTGCTCTACCAACTGAGCTAATCCGGAACGGTGCGGCGGCTCGGCGCCGGCGGTCCCTGGTTCCACGGCCAGGAACGCCACCCTGCCTTGCGGGTATAAGCGGGGATGGCCGAGCGTCCCAGGCGCGACCGCGATGCCGTGGCGATTCCGAACGATGTCGACGATGCGACGCTCGACGTCGACGGGCGCCGCGTCGCGCTGACCAACCTGCGGAAAGTTTACTTTCCGAAGCTCAAGCTCACTAAGGGCGATCTGCTGCGCTACTACCTGAGCATCTCCGACGTCCTAATCCCGCATATCGCGGACCGGCCGATGGTGATGAAGCGCTACCCGCACGGCGTTACCGGCGATTTCTTTTACATGAAGCGCACGCCGTCGCCGCGGCCGCCCTGGATCAAGACGTGCTCGATCGAGCACAGCTCCGGCAACGTCATCGACTTTCCGCTAGTCGACGGGCGCGCGGCGCTGCTCTGGCTGATCAATCTCGGCTGCATCGATCTCAATCCGTGGTACTCGCTCTGCGAGGATCCGGATCGTCCGCTCTACCTGCACTTCGACCTGGATCCGACGCCAGGCGCGACCTTCGCAGTCGTGCGCGAGGCGGCGCTGATCGTCCGCGACGTACTCCAGGGACTCGGCATGACGCCGTTCGCCAAGACGTCGGGCAGCAAGGGCGCGCACATCTACGTTGCGATAGGCCGCGACCTGACGCAGCACGAGGTCTGGGCCATCGCCAAACAGATCGGCCACCACATGGCCAAAGCGCACCCCGACGTCCTCACCGCGATCTATCGCGTCGCAAATCGTCCGCCGAACCACGTCCTCGTCGATTACAACCAGAACGCGTTCGGCAAGACGCTCGCGTCGATCTATTCCGTGCGGCCGAACGAGTCCGCGAGCGTTTCCACGCCGGTGACGTGGGACGAAATCGAGGCGGGCTGCGAGCAGGGCGACTTCACGATCTTCAACGTCCCCCAGCGTCTCGCCAAAATCGGCGATCTGTGGCAGCCGCTGCTGAGCCCCCGCGGGCGCTTCAATCTCGCGAAGTTTGCGGACACGAGCGCCCGTGCCGCGATTTGAAGCGCTGCCCCTGCGACCGCCGATCGAGCCCATGGAAACTCGCGCCGTCGCGCGCATCCCGGAAGGCGACGGCTGGAGCTACGAGCCCAAGTGGGACGGCTTTCGCTGCATCGCCTTTCGCGACGGCGGCGACGTGGAGCTGCAATCGAAGTCCGGCGAGACGCTGACGCGCTACTTTCCCGAGATTGTCGAGTCCCTGTTGAAAGCCGGCGCGCAGCAGTTCGTCGTCGACGGCGAGCTCCTCGTCGCGACCGACGACGGCTCCGATTTCGACGCCCTCCTCCAGCGCATCCATCCGGCTGCGAGCCGCGTGCAGCGGCTCGCGCAGGAGACGCCGGCATCGTACGTGATCTTCGACTTGCTGGTCGAGGGTCGCAGCGCGTTCTACGAGCGCGCGCTGCACGCTCGCCGCGAACGCCTCGAGCTTTTCGTCACGCGAAACTTCGCGGAAATTCCGGCCGTCCGGCTCTCGCCCGCCACGCAGGACGACGCGCTGGCGAAGCTCTGGCTGGGCGGAAGCCTGGCGCGGCTCGACGGCGTCGTCGCCAAACGCGACGTCGTCTATGCGTTCGGAAGCCGCGACGCAGCCGTCAAGATCAAGCGCAACTACACGGCGGACTGCGTCGTGGGCGGCTTTCGCGCTGGGAGCGGGGGCGTCGCGTCGCTGCTGCTTGGGCTTTACGATGACGAGGGGAAGCTTCATCACGTGGGCTTCGTCGGATCGATGAGCGCCGCCGAACGCAAGCGCGCCGCCGAACGGCTGCGCCCGATCGTCGAGCCGCCCGGTTTCACGGGCGTCGCGCCGGGCGGCCCCAGCCGCTGGCGGCGCGGCGAGGCATCGGAATGGTTTCCGGTCCGTCCGCAAGTCGTGGTCGAGGTAGCGTTCGATCACGTCACCGGACATCGCTTTCGCCACGCCGCGCGGCTGCTGCGCTGGCGCCCGGAAAAGCCGCCGCGGCAGTGCACGATGGACCAGTTACTGCACCCGTCCGATAGGGCTACGGGATAGTCAGGTTTTCGGCGAGCTCCACCGTGACCGACGTGCCGGCGTTGACGACGATCGGTTCGTTCGCCTTCGTGCTGTAGACGTAGCCGCCCAGCGTCCCCGATTGCTCGCGCTTGACCGTGGAAGAGCCGCTGCCGAGCCGCATCTCCCACGCGATCGGCCCCGGCGTGACGGTGCCGTTCGGGACGCCGGTCATCGGCGAAAGCTGCTGGCGCTGCTTGTACTGCGCCGTGGGGTTGATCTGCACGACGCCCTTGTTGACGACGTAGGCGGTGATGCTCTTCTTCTTTCCGTTGGGAAGGTGGATCGTCGTCAGAAAGAAGCCGACGCGCGCCCGCTCCGATCCCGTCGGCTGGCGCACGTCGGTGATCCAGCCGACGATGTACCCTCCGTGCAGCGCCGGGAAGGACGTATCGACGATCAGCAACTTGAACTTATCGCCGTACGCCAGCTTCGACGAGTCGAGGTGCTCCTCGAGCGTGCACTGGATGCGCGTCCCGGACCGCAACGTCTGCGACGGCACGAACGTCGTCGCTTGCGCAAGCGCGGAGCATGCTGCGAACGCTGCGACGACGGCAGCGAGTCTAACCGGCAAAGTTCGGTACACGAAGCTGTTCTCCATTAAAAGCCGTTGCTTTGCGCAATGCGTCGGTCCGATCGAGCCGCTCCCAAGGCAGATCCAGATCCGGACGGCCGAAGTGTCCGTACGAAGCCGTCTGCCGGTAGATCGGGCGGCGCAGCTGCAAATAGTGGATGATCGCCGCCGGACGAAGATCGAACACCGACGTGACGGCGCTCGCGATGCGCTCTTCGGTGAGCCGGCCGGTTCCGAACGTCTCGATCGAGACGCTCATCGGGTGCGCGACGCCGATCGCGTACGCGACCTGCACCTCGCAGCGGTCCGCCAGGCCCGCGCCCACGACGTTCTTCGCGACCCAGCGTGCCGCGTAGGCACCCGAGCGATCGACCTTGGTCGGGTCCTTTCCGGAGAACGCGCCGCCGCCGTGGCGCGCCATGCCGCCGTAGGTGTCGGCGATGATCTTTCTCCCGGTGAGGCCGGCGTCGCCCTTCGGGCCGCCGATGACGAAGCGGCCCGTCGGATTGACGTAGACGCGTGTCCGGCCGTCGTGCATCGCGGCCGGAATCACGTGGTCGATCACCTTCTCGGTGATCTCGCGACGGATCTCTTCCAGCGGTATCTCGGGATCGTGCTGCGTCGAGACGACGACGGCCTCGACGCGCAGCGGCCGGTCGCCGTCGTACTCCACCGTCACTTGCGATTTGCCGTCGGGACGTAAGTAGGGGATGGCGCCGCTCTTACGCACGGCGGCGAGGTGACGTGTGAGGTTGTGCGCCAGCACGATCGGGAGCGGCATCAGCTCCTCGGTCTCGCGGCACGCGTAGCCGAACATCATCCCCTGGTCGCCCGCGCCGACCAGCTCGAACTCCTCGTCGTCGCCCGCCTTCGCTTCGAGCGATCGATCGACGCCCAGTGCGATGTCCGGCGACTGCTCGTCGATCGAGACGCTGACGCCGCACGTCTCGGCGTCGAAACCGATCGCCGAGCGCGTGTAGCCGACGTCGCGGACCACCTCGCGCGCGAGCTTTGGGATGTCCACGTAGGTCTTCGTCGTCACCTCGCCGGCGATGTGGATCTGGCCGGTGATCGCGAACGTTTCGACCGCCACGCGGCTATACGGATCGTCGCGCAGCAGCGCGTCGAGCACCGCGTCGGAGATCTGATCGGCGAGCTTGTCGGGATGGCCCTCGGTCACCGACTCGCTGGTGAAGAGCCGCGCGTACGCCACCTACGTCCCCTCGCTCCAAGATGAAATGTATTTGACCTGTTCGGGCGTCAGCGTATCGATTTCGATGCCCATCGAAGACAACTTGAGCCGCGCGACCTCCTCGTCGATATCGAGCGGTACGTCGTAGACCTTTTTCTCCAGCGCCTCGTGGTGCGTCACCAGATAGGCCGTCGCCAGCGCCTGATTGGCGAACGACATGTCCATCACTGCCGCCGGATGGCCTTCGGCCGCGGCGAGATTGACCAGACGCCCGTCCGCGAGAATGCAGATCTTGCGGCCGTCGTGCAGCTCGTACTGCTCGACGAACGCCCGCGGCTCCGTCTTACCGCGCGCCATGCGCGCGATCGACTCGAGGTCCAGCTCGTCGTTGAAGTGGCCGGAGTTCGCGACGATCGCCCCGTCTTTCATCAATTTGAAGTGTTCCTCGCGAATTACATGATAGTTGCCGGTGACGGTGACGAAAATGTCGCCGATCTTTGCCGCGTCGCGCATCGGCATCACGCGGTAGCCGTCCATGGTGGCCTCGATCGCCTTGCGCGGATCCACTTCGGTTACCACCACGTGCGCGCCCATGCCGGCTGCGCGCGCGGCGATGCCGCGTCCGCACCAGCCGTAGCCGATCACGACCAGCGCGCGGCCGGCGAGCAGCACGTTCGTGGCGCGGATGATCCCGTCGAGCGTCGACTGTCCGGTGCCGTAGCGGTTGTCGAACATGTGCTTGGTCAGCGCGTTGTTCACGGCGATGACCGGATACGGCAGCACGCCGTCGCGCTGCATCGCGCGGAGGCGGATCACGCCCGTCGTCGTCTCCTCGCAGCCTCCGATCATCTTGGCGAGAAGCCCGCGGTGCTTGGTGAAGATCGTCGTCACCAGGTCGCAACCGTCGTCCATGGAGATCTGCGGATGCGTCGCGATCACCGACTCGATGTGCGAGTAGTACGTCGTGTGATCTTCTCCCTTGATCGAGTAAGTCGCGATGCCGTAGTCGCACAGCGCGGCCGCGACGTCGTCCTGGGTCGAGAGGGGATTGCTGGCGCAAAGCGCGAGCTCGGCGCCGCCGGCCTGCAGTGCGAGCATGAGGTTGGCGGTCTCGGTCGTGACGTGCAGGCACGCGCCGATGCGCACGCCGCGCAGCGGCTTCTCGATCTCGAAGCGGTCGCGAATCTGGGCGAGCACGGGCATGTACGCCGCCGACCAGGCGATGCGCGAGCGGCCCGCCTCCGCGAGGCTTCGATCCTTGACGTCGCCTTGGGCTTGGTCCAAAACTGGCAAGATGATCTCCTAGGGGCTTGGGGTAAATGGCACGCCGCCCTTTCGCCGCAGGCTCGCCGAACCCATCCGCCAACTCTGCCGGGCGTGGAAACGCTCGACGATTACCTCCGGCGCCTCGCCTCTGGCGATCCCGTTCCCGGGGGCGGCAGCGCCGCGGCGTTGATCGGAGCCATTGCCGCCGCGTTGGCCGCGATGGTCGGACGGATCGCGTCGGCGCCGCTCGATGACGTTGTCGCCGAGGCCGATCGGCTGCGCGAGGAACTGAGCGCCGCACGGCTGCGCGACGAAGCCGCCTTTTCTGCGGTCGTGGCCGCGCAGGCCCTACCGAAGGAGGACGAAGCGAAAGCACAGGCACGCCGGCGAGCCCTCGACGAAACGCTGCGGCGCGCGGCCGAGGAGCCGCTGCGCGCGGCCGGCCTCGCGCTGCGCGTGCTCGAGCTCGCGCGGCGCTTGAGCGAGGCGAAGACGAAGGCGCTCGCCAGCGACGTCGGCTGCGCGGCGGAGTTCGCGCACGCCGCGCTGGCGGGATGCGCGTACAACGTGCGCGTCAACCACAAGTACATGCGCGACGCCGAGATTATCGCGCGTCAGGCCGAGGAGCTACGCTCGCACGAGAACGCGGCCGCAAGGCTGTTGCAAGAAGTACGAGCGCGCTACAGCGACTCGTAAGTCGCCGCCGCCATCCCGCCGAGTATCTCGCCCTCGACGTGGCCCGTGTCCTCGCCGTGCGGGCCGTTCATCGCACCGATGTAGAACGCGAACGCGACGTGCCGCCCAGAGCGCGTCGTCGTGTATCCGGCGAGACCCTTCTCGATCGTCGAGCCGCCGCTCAAGTCATTGTCGCCGCCGTCGGTTCCGGTCTTCGCAAAGACCTTGCCGCGCGCGGGCGACGAGCGCTGGATGTCGACCAGCGTACCGTCGACGCCGAGGATCGGCAGGCCGCGCAGCAGCTGCGGATACCAGGCTTGTGCGCGCGCCCATGCGAGATAATGCACCATGAAATCGGGCGTGAAGTAGGCGCTGCCGCCCTCGCCGTCTTGCTGCGCCGCCTGGTCGACGTCGAGCCCCGCGCCGGTCAATAGTCTTGCCTCGAGTGCGAAGCCGTTTTTTAAGTAGTCGCTCGTCGCGTGTCCGCGATACACAGCCCACATGTACGGCATCAGCACCGCATGGAGATTGTCGCTAACTTTCAACGTGATGTAGACGTCTTCCGAAAGCGGCGGCGAGACGTGCTTCGCGACGAGATTCTCCGCCGGGTAGCTATGCTGGGCGCCGTCGGGCGTGCCGGCTACCGTTACGCCCGCGCCCTCGAGCGCGACGGTGAACGCCGCTTGCGCGAAGAGCTTGGGCTCGGGAACGCGATAGGCGTAGAGAACGCTCGGACCGACCGGCTGCGAGCCGGTGATCGTGACGACGTGGTTTCCCCTTGCATCGCGAGCGTCGGCGCTCAGGTCGATCGTTGCGTCGCTCTTGGCTGAGCCGGTCTTCGCTCGATTGAGAAATTCGACATACGGCGTCTGAGGCGAAACGTTGATGCTTACGGGATCGCCAGGATGCGCCGCGGGCGTCACGGTGACGTCGACGATGTTGTCGTTCACGACGATCGGCGAAACGATCACGCCCGTTCCGCCTTCCGCGCCCTGATCCGGAAAGAGCGACGTATCGACGCCGACGCCACCCTCGATGCGCTTGATGCCGGCCTTTGCGACCTGCGCAGCAAGATCGCGCAGCACGGCGAGCGGATCGCCGGGCACGGCCTTGGTGTCCGTGGAGCCGTCGTAGGCGTGGTCCTCGTTCTCGAACGCGAGCGTGTTGTCGGGTTGAATGCGCTGCGAGAGGTTCGGATCGCCGCTCGCGACGAGCATGAGATCGCCGTGCAGCACGCCCTGCGCGTCGATCGGCCCGGTGCGATAGACCGGCGTCGTCCAACGGAAGTTCGGCCCCAGTACGGCGAGGCTCGTTCCCTCGGTCAGCAGCTTCGTCGTAGACGCCGCGACCATGAGCAGATCGCCGTTGCGCGCGTAGAGCACGCGATGGGTGTCCAGATCGTAAACCTCTCCCGCGACGACGGTGTGGGCGAGCCGCGGCGTGCGCGCGGGCGCGTTGATCGCGGCCGCCAACGCCGCCGCGCTCAACATTTCGTGCCGCTAAGCAAAGACTTCGACGAGCTCGAGGAACGGCGCGATGTCCGCCGCATCGACCTCCATGCCGACGCCCTGACTGTGATAGCGTATGTCATGGAAGTCCATGCCGCCGGTCATAACGAGCCCGAATTGCTTTGCCTTCTCTCGAAACTCGGCAGTGTCGGCCGCATCGTGCAGCGGATAGAACACCTCGAGCCCACGTAAGCCGCGCTCGGCCAGCTCGCCGATCAGCACGCGGTCCCTTAGGCGTCCGGGATGCGCCAGCACGGGGATACCGCCCGCTTCCGCGATCTTTTCGATGGCGCGCTCGGGCGTCGTGTAATGCTGCGGCACATAGCCTGGCTTGCCGCGTCCCAGTGCCTGTTTGAATGCGGCGTCAACGCTATCCACGATACCGAGCCGCACGAGCGCCTTCGCCACGTGCGGACGGCCGATCGCGAGGGCATCGCCGGCTTCGCGCAGCACGTCTTCGAGCGTAACGGGATAGCCGGCCTGACGCAGCCGCTCCACCATCGTCTCCGCGCGCAGACGGCGTTGGGCCTGATTGTATTCGAGCAGCTCGTTAATCGGCGACGGACCAAGCGGAACGCCGTAGCCGAGCACGTGGACCTCGTTCTCGCGCCACGTCGTGTTGATCTCGATGCTTGCGATCACACGGGTTCCCGGCGGAGGCTCGAACATGCCGTATGCGGCCAGCGTATCGTGGTCCGAAATTGAAAAGAGCTCGACGCCGCGCTCTCCCATGAAATCCGACAGCTCTTGCGGCGACAGCGTGCCGTCGCTCATTCGCGTGTGCGAATGCAGGTCAATCTTCACCCTTGGAAACCTTCTCCTCTACCTTGCGGCGTTCGACGAGCAGCGAGATCGCGGTGCGCTCGCTCTCGCCGATGGCGACGATCACGAACGACGGCGCGCAGACCGCGTCGAACTGGGCGCCCTTCAAATAGCTGCGCGCGATCGCCACCGCTTTGATGGCTTGATTGATTGCCCCCGCGCCAACGGCCTGCAGCTCGACGCTCGCGCGCTCCCGAAGCGCCGCCGCCAGCGCGCCCGCCACCGCGTTGGGATTGCTCTTCGCCGAAACCTTTAGGGTCACGCCGGAATTCATGCGATACCCTTAAGAAAAATGCGTTTTATTTCGCTCGCCTTTCCTGAGCTTGGATCGATCGTGACGACCGCACCGCAAAACTGGCGCGATCCATTTCGCTGCACGCTGAAGCGTTCTGAGAGACCGGTCAGAAAGCGGTCGAGTACGGCCTTGGCTTCCATTCCGATAATGCCTTCCGTCGGACCGGTCATGCCCAGGTCGCTCAGGTAGGCGGTTCCTCCCGGCAGAATCTGCTCGTCGGCTGTCTGGACGTGCGTGTGCGTCCCCACGACGCACGAGACGCGACCGTCGAGGTAGCGCCCGAGGGCGATCTTCTCCGAGGTCGCCTCGGCGTGGACATCGACGATGACGACCGGAGTTTGCGCCCGGAGTTCGGGCAGGTAGGCGTCGGCGCAGCGGAACGGGTCGTCCGAGGGCGGCATGAAGGTCCGCCCCATCAGATTCAGCACGGCGAACGTGGCGCCGTTGACTGTGAACGTCCCGGCGCCGCGCCCGGGCGCAGTGGGCGGATAGTTGGCGGGACGGAGGACGCGGCCGCTGGTTTCCAAGTATTCCGCGAAGTCGCGCTTGTCGAAGATGTGATTGCCGCCGGTAATGAAGTCCACGCCGCTTTCGAACATTTCCTCGGCGGTCTGCGCGGTCAGGCCGAAGCCGCCCGCGGCGTTCTCGCCGTTAGCGATGCAGGCGTCGACGTGGTACTGTTCCCGCAGCAACGCGACGCAGCGTTTCAACACATCGCGGCCGGGAGATCCGACCACGTCCCCCACGAGGAGCACGTTGAGGGCGGCGCGTTCTATCGGCGAGCCGACGCCTTGGCTTTCTTCTGCGACTTCAAGAAGTAGACGAGCACGCGCTTTTCTTCTCTGAACCCGACCAGACTCTTAGACTGCTCGGGATCGCGCAGCGCTTCGATCGCATAGAGCGCGGCCTCGTCGTCGGCAGCCGGGTCGGCCTCGAAATGATCATCCGGATGCGGGTTGCGCACAAGCGTCTCACCGCAGCGGTTGTTGAAGAACCCGACTTGCAGCTCGAGCTCTTCCTTGGTGAAGGTCTCCAGGTCGCGCGTAACGTGCACGAAGGTCATCGTCCGATCCCCTTCGCACTCGACGCGCAGCACCGTCGCCTCTTCCTTTGCCAGCGCTAGGAAGCTGCGCACGTGCTCTTCGAGGTCCTCGCTAAGCGCCGTCTGAGCGGCCCGGTCCAAACGCTGGCGCACGGCGAAGGTCAGGCGCAACGTGCGATCCGTCGGTCCGGAACGGATCGACGCCAGTTCCGGAAAGCGCACCAAAAGGGCGCACACCAGACTGACGGTATCGGCGTTCTCGACGATTCGCGTGCTCATGGCTGTAAAAGGCTCTCTTCCCCGTTTCCAATCCCACTGGGCCGGCGTGCGCCAAGGGGCAGGGTCAGTACGACGCGGCCCCCAGGTCTTCCCTTGGCCCGGCCTAGAAATGACCCGGGTGATCCTGCGGAAGGTTCCGGGCGCGCTGGCCCTGGGCTTGCTCACCTCGCTAGGCGCCCACGCGGCGCTCTACGGGAACGAGCATGCCATGGGCGGCGGCTATCACGGCTTGCTGGTACAAGCCGCGATCGTCGGCGCGCTGAGCCTCGTCGTCGGCTTGGGCGCAGTGGGTTGGAGCGCCGCGGGGGGTACCCCCGACGGCACCGTCCTTGCAGCGCGCTTGCACGAACGGCTTCCGGGCCTTGCCGCACTCGGCGCGGCCGCAACGCTCTGGTTCGGCATCGCCGAGGCCATCGAGCCGCATCATGCCGGCGTCGCGCCGCTCGCAATCCTGCTCGCACTCGCGGCCATCGCGTGGATCGTGCGGCGGATCGCGATTCTCGCGGTCGCGGTTCTCGCAAGCGTCGTCTTCGCGGTCGCGCGCCTCGCATTCTCAGCTCGGACGCCGCGCTGGGCGCGCCGTCCGAGAACTCCGGCGCTTCGTCGTTTTTTCTTCGGCGCTCGGCGCCGCTTCGCTCGTCCTCCTCCGACCGCATCGTTGCATTGCGCGTAGTCGCGCGCTAATCGCACTCTCTCCGATCGGAGGATCGCATGTCCCGTGTTCTTGCGGCGCTCGTCGCCGCGTTCTTGGCGTTTTCATTCGCAGCCCCATCGGTCGCGGCCGTCACCGGATTGGTCCGCGGAACCCTCACGGTCGACGGTAAGCCCACGCCCGGGGTCACCGTGACGCTCCAAGGCGAGGGCTCGAAGTTCACCGCCGTCAGCGCGGCTAACGGCGAGTTCGTCTTCTCCCAAGTGCCCTTCGGCACGTATCACATCGTGGCGTCGGCCAAAGGCGCCGCCGCGCTCGACGTCCTCGTGACGGTCACGAGCGGCGGCGTCGCGAGGGTCGACATGCCCCTCTTGACCCTCAAGCAGATCGCGCAAACGACAGTCACGGCTCGCGCCGGCGCCCAGGCGAATCCACCTTCGGTCAACCAGCTCAGCCGCAGCACCATTGCGTCGTCCCCGGTCAACAACAGCCTCGATCGTCTGATCGAAACGCTGCCGGGCGTCGTGCAGTTCTCTTACAACGAGCCGGTGATCAACGGCTTTCACGGCGTCACGTACAACATCGATGGCGCGCCGCTGCCTCTCGCGACGACCTCGAACTTCGCGGAAATCATCGACCCAAAGCTCATCAACTCGATCGAAGTGCTGACGGGCGCGATTCCTGCCGAGTACGGCGGCGACCGCATGGGTGGCGTCGTCAACATCATCAGCAACCGCCCAACCGACATTCCCGCGGGAACTTACGGTTTGATAACCGGCGGCATCGGCAATCAAGGTCAGGGCTTAGGCACGTTCGATCTCGAGTCACGCGTTGGGTCGAGCGAGGTTTTCTTGAGCGCAAACAACTCCGTGACGAACCGCGGACTCGACGCGCCGACCTACGTCCCGATCAACGACGCGAGCTCGAGCAGCGATCAATTCCTTCGCGCCGTCACCCAGCTCGGATCGCGCGACTCGTTGGCTTTCGACTATTCAAATCAGTTCTCGCAGTACCAAATCCCGATCAACACGGATCCGACCAATCCGTTCGACCCGGTCGTGAGCGCGCCCGGCACGCTGGATACGCAGCTGGAATACGACCGCTTTTCGAATCTCAACTGGACGCGGACTTCGCAAGACGGCAACGGAGTCTTGCAAGTCACTCCGTGGTGGCGCTCGACGCGCATCGATTACTTCGGCGATCTTCCGCTCGACGTATTGGCGGTCGAGCCGAATTTTAGTATCTGTCCGCCGACCTGCGCTAAGACGATTCACACGATTGGCTTGATTCAGAATCAGTACGCCAGCTACCTTGGTTTGCGCGCTTCCGACTTCCGTGCCACGCAAAACCATGCGTGGAAGATCGGCATCGACATCGATCGCGAGTTCGCCACCGCGTCGCAGCAGTTTGCGTGTTACTACGTGAAATGCGCAGCGACCGGTACGATCGCGGCGCCGTACTACTCGACGTTTGCGGTACCGCAGGGCCAAGCCGGATCGCAAGTCGGCATTTACGGTGAAGACAAGTGGCAGATGTCGCCTTACGTCGTTTGGAACTATGGCTTGCGTTACGATCATTCGACCGGCTACACTGGGGGGTGGCAGCTTAGCCCGCGCATCGGCGTCAGCATATGGGACGGCGGGAAGAACGTTGCGCATCTTTTTTATGGCCGGTTCTACGCGGCGCCCTTCCTGGAAGACGTTCGCCAAGCTTGCGTGGCGCTTTCGGCGCAGTCGCCATGTACGACGTCGCATCCCGTTTACGACCTCAAACCGGAGAGCGACGCTTATTATGAAACGGGCGTCACGCACTCATTTAATCCGCGCTTCACCGGTTCTCTGAACATCTTCGCAAAAAGTGTCGTCAACGTTCTCGATACGTCGCAGCTCTTGAACACGCCGATCTTCGCAGTCTACAACAACTCGATCGGCATCAACCACGGGGCGGAGGTACGCTTGCAGGAACAGGAGCCCGGCGGCGACCAGTGGTTCTTGAGCGGAACGGTCTCCGCATCGTACGCCGCCTGCATCTCGGGTTCGAAGTTTCTCTTTCCGCCGAATCCAACCGGCATATCATGCCAGGCACAGCTCTCGCTCGAGGATCACAGTCAGACGGTCGACGCGACTGCCGGGTACACCCATCGCTTCGGGCCGGCACCAAGGCTCTGGTACGCCACGCTACAAGGGAACTACGGCAGCGGTTTTCCGGTCGCGTTTGAGGACGCCAACGTGAGTCTGCACGGAACGCTCCCAGCGCACACGACCCTCGACTTCTCGCTCGGGCGAACCCTCACGCCCGGCCGTAACGGAGAAGATCACGGCCTGGGGCTGAGCCTGCAATCCTCAACACGCTCAACCATCAATACGTCATCAAAGTCGCCAACGGCTTCAACACGACGCAGATCGCGAACGGCCGTAGCGTCCTGCTGCGCCTTTCGGCGCCGTTTTAGACAAGCCTGTGTCCGCTTAGCGCGCGCAGGCGGCGCAGATCCCGTAGAGCGTCACGGCGTGTCCGCTCAGCTTGAACTTCGGCGGCAACAGGCGGCGCAGGTTGTCGAGGCATCCGTGGATGTCGAAGACGCGGCTGCAGCGTTCGCATCGGAAGTGATGGTGATGGCCCTTGTCCGACCGCTCGTAGCGCGTCGGCTCGCCCGGGATCTCGACGGCCTCGATGAGCCCGGCTTCCAGCAGCGATCCGATCGTGCGGTAGACGGTAGCTACGCCTAAACCTTCGATCTGCTTAGACGCGGCATCGAGGAGCTCGGTCACGCTCAGCGGCGGCTCGGCGCGCTCCAAGATTTCCGAGAGCGCGTCTCGCTGTTTCGTTTTCCGGCTCTGTCCGCTCACCGCAGTTGTCTTGTTCGTCGCCCGGACCCTTGACCTTTTTGATAATGATAAGCTATTATCAATAGTAATGGCACGAGCGGCCCTGTGTTCGGCTCTTCTCTTAGCGCTCGGCCTGCCGGCGGCGCCGGCGCGCGCGACGAGTGCGAGCGCCTTTCTGAGCGGCACCGTCGTCATCAACGGGACTCCCGCCGGGAACGTCGCAGTCACGGCCTCGGGGAACAACCTAACGCTCAAGACGGCCAGCGACGCGCGCGGCCACTTCAGCTTTCCGCCGCTCGCGTTCGGCACGTACGAGATCGAGGCGCGCCACGGCGACCTGACGCGCCCGGCTGCGCGTCGACCTAGGAAGCGACGGCGCGGCGGTGACACTTTCGCTGCAGCCCTTGAAGCAGATCGGGCAGGTCGTTGTATCGCGGTCGCTTCCGGTCCGCGGCAGCGGCAGCGACGTCACGCTCAACAGCACCGACCTCACGCGCCTTCCGTTCAATAACAGCTTCCCGGCGATGCTGATCCAGCTGCCGGGCGCCGTGCGCGGCGCCAACGGCGTCGTGCACATCAACGGCGACCACGGCGTGATCAACTATCAGATCAACGGCGTCGCGCTTCCGCAGGGACTGAACCGCGACATCGGCAGCGAGATCAACCTGAACGACCTGTCCTACGTCGACGTGATCGAAGGCGCGTATCCGGCGCAATACGGCCTGAAGTTCGGGTCGATCCTCAACCTCACGACGAAGAGCGGCATCGGGCCCGCCGGGTTCGACGAACGAGTCGACCGTCGGCTCGTACACGACGCTCAACACCACGCTGGGCTACCACGCGCCGCTCGCGGGCGGCGGTGGCTACTCAGTCTCGCGTCGGCGGGATGCAGACGACGCGCGGACTCGATCCGCCCGACTTCGACTCGCCGCACAACGACGCCAGCGACGTCAACCAATACGCGGACGTCGCGATCCCGGCCGGCGGCAACGACTTTACCGAACGTGACGTTCGTCCACAGCTACGGCACGTACCAGATTCCCAACGACGTCAACCATGGCGAGCCGGCCACCACCGACGACAACGAAACGCAGGAGGACTCGTTCTTCGAGCTCTCAGTTTCGCCACGCGCTCGGCGACACCGGCGGCATCACGTTCGGCCCCGCCGTCAAGGTCTCGGCGATCGCCGACTTCGGCGATCCCGCCAACGACTGGATCTACGGCGAGGCGCTCAACGTCACGCCGCCGCCGTTCGGCAACGGCGGAACGCCGACCGACTGCGCAAACGCGCTACAAGACGGGCGTATTCGCGCCGACCACGTGCGCGTATTCGCTGGCCGACAGCCGCACCGCGATCGACTACATCCTGCAGGCCGACTACTCGCAGCGCGTTCGGGCGCCACGAACTGCGCGCGGGCGTTTCCTACGACCTCGCGCGCATCGACAAGAACTACGCGATCACGCTGCAGCCAAACAACTTTCTGGCGCCGATTCTGACGCCGCGCACGCCCGAAGCGGCGACGACCGTCGTCGACGACGCGCCCAACCTCGGCAACACGTACCAGATCCTACGTCCAAGACAGCTGGCGCATCGACCGATCGCTGGGAGGCCGACTACGGGCTTCGCTACGACTTCTTCACGATCAAGTCGACCGAGTTCGCCCAAGGCTTCGGCGCCTTTAGCCCGCGTCTCAAGCTGACGCGCTACTTCGGACAAGCGCGCAACGTCTACGCCTACGTCGGCCGATTCTTCGAGCCGTTCTCGTTCGAGAACGTATCGCCGGCCGCCGCGCAGCTGCTCAATCTGCCGCTGCAGCGCGCGCTCGCGCAGTTCGACCTCAAGCCCGAGCGCGACACGCAGCTCGAGCTCGGCGGCCACATCCCGCTCGGTCCGGGCGAGCTTGGCTTTCGCGTCTGGCAGAAGAATGCCAACGACCTGATCGACGACACGCAGGTCGGCGTGACGCTGCTGCATCAAGACATCAACTACGTGCTGGGCCGCCTCTCGCAGGAAGCGCTCAACTACGTCGAGCCGCTGTCGCGCAACGGCCGCGCGTATCTGTCGGTCGCGCACACCGTCTCGCTGAACAAAGGCTGCGAGACGCAGCTGCTCGCCCCGTGCTTCGGTTCGCCCACCGCCTTCACGCCGGCCGATCACGATCAGGCCTACAGCGCCGCGGGCGGAATCCTCCTCAACGATTCCCACGGCGGCTGGTTCTCCGCCGACGGCGAGTACGGCAGCGGCCTCTCGTCGGCGATCTGCCCGCCCGGAACCCCCGGCTTCTGCAAGGTGACGCCGCACACGATTTTCAACGTCGCCAAGGGCATCCCGATCGCGCCGCAAACGGCGCTTACGCTCGGCATCACAAAACCTGCTCAACGATCGCTACTACGTGACGCTGCTCAACGCGCAGGGCAATCACTTCGCGCCGGGCCGCATCTTCACGCTGGGCGTACAAGAAGGACTCCACCTTTGATCTGCGGGATTATCCTGCGTTGGAGCAATGCACGACTTAGAACGCGGAAGAATCGTCGTTACGGGCGGCGCCGGCCTCGTGGGCAGCGCCGTGATCTGGGCGCTCAATCGGCGGGGAGTCGACGACATCCTCGTCGTCGACCGTTTGGACCGCTCCGAGAAGTGGAAGCATCTCGTTCCGCTGCGCTTCGCCGACTACCTCGACGCCGACGACTTCGAGGACCGGCGCGCGCAGGGCGCGACGTTCGGCGACGTCCGACCGTCTTCCATCTGGGCGCCTGCTCCTCAACGACCGAGAACGACGCCGATTATCTCCTGCGCAATAACTACGAGTACACGAAGAGCCTGGCGCACTGGGCCGTCAATCAGGAGGCGCGGTTCGTCTATGCGTCTTCGGCCGCGACGTACGGCGGCCTGGAGGCCGACCTCTCCGATGAGATCGATTTGCACGAGCTGCGTCCGCTCAACGCGTACGCGTACTCGAAGCAGCTCTTCGACCTGTACTCCGCCCGCACGGGACTCGACCGGCGCGTCTGCGGCCTAAAATACTTCAACGTGTTCGGGCCGAACGAAGACCACAAGGGCGAGATGCGCAGCATCGTGCAGAAGGCGTACGAGCAGATCCACGAATCCGGCTGCGTGCGGCTGTTCAAGAGCTACCGGCCGGAATTTCGCGACGGCGAGCAGCAGCGCGATTTTATCTACGTGAAGGACGCGGTGGAGATGACGCTGCACCTCGCGCAATCCGGGGCCGCGGGCTTATTCAACGTCGGCTCGGGGACGCCGCATACCTGGCTCGAGCTCGTTCGGCCGATCTTCCACGCCCTCGAGATACCCGAACGCATCGAGTTCATCGAGATGCCGCTGCATCTGCGCGGCAAGTATCAGTACTACACGTGCGCGCGCATGGAGCGGCTGCGGGCGACCGGTTACGACCGCCCGATGACGCCGCTCGCCGACGCCGTCACCGATTACGTCACGAAGTACCTGGTGCCAGCGCGGCCGCTCCACCTTTCCGACCCGCCCGTCGCCGCGCCGCTGCGGGCCATGCCTCATTAGAAGGAATACATGTCACAACCTAGCCGTGCCGAACGCCGCCGCCACGCCCGCGGAGGCGCCGCCCCGCCGCCGCGCCGCGACCCGATGCGCGCCGTGTACATCGGCATCGGCATCGCGATCGTCGCTCTGATCGCGATCTTCGCGGGCCTCAACTGGTGGCAGAACCGCAAGGTGCAGCAGGCTTACGCCACGCCGACGCCCGGGCCGAACGCATCGGCCAAGCCGATTCAGCTCGCCGACGGTCAGGCGCTCGGCGCGAGATTCTTCAAACAAAAGTATCCGGATACTGCGCAGGGCGGTCGCGGTCAGACCGTCGACGGCATCGGCTGCGGCACGCAGGAGTACGCGACGCTCCACGTGCACACCCACCTCGCGATCTTCGATAACGGCAAGCAGATCCAGGTGCCGCGATGGATCGGTTTCGCGCCGAGCCTCGCCGGCGGGTGCCTCTACTGGATCCACACGCATGACGGCAGCGGCATCATCCATCTCGAGGCGCCGGATATCGCCCCACCGCAGGGCGGCGTGTACACGCTCGGCATGCTGTTCGACATCTGGGGCCAGCCGCTGCAGCGGCAGGACGTCGCCGGCTTCGTCGGCCCCGTCACCGCCTACGTCAACGGCACCAAGTACGACGGAGATTTGAGCGCGATACCGCTCGGCGCGCATCAGCAGATCGTTCTGATGATCGGCCGGCCAGTTCCGCCGCCGAACTACGCGTTCCCGCCCAACGACTAACCCTTTAGCGCAGTTTTTGCAGCGCGCCGTCGAGCTCGCCGAAAGCGATCTCGCCGCTGTTGAGATAGGCGACCTTCTTATCCGTGCCGATCAGCACGAAGGTCGGGAAGCCGCCCTGGAGATAGAGGTTGGCGACGTTGAGCAGCGGATCGTACGCGACCGGATATTGCACGTTGAAGCGCTTCGCCCAATCCAAGACGTCGAGCTCCGACGACGCCGAAGTACCGTCCATCGCGGTGTCGCTTCCCGAGACCCCGACGAACGCGACGCGCGAGCGATACTTCCTGTAGAGCCTGTCCACAACGACGGTCTCGCGCTGGCAGTGCGGGCACCACGTCGCGAATACCTCGAGAAATACCGGCTTGGTGACGGTTGCGAGGTCGAACAGGCCGCCGGTCGTCGCTACTTCGAACTCGGGCGCCGGCTGACCGGGCTGCGCCTTACCGACGATCGGCGACTGCGACGCAGTCTGAACGCTGCGATGTCCCGGACCGAAGTAGTAGAAAATCGACCGCCGCGATCGCGATGAGCGCCACGACGGCGATCGTCGCGAACGCCCACGTGCGGTTCGTCATGCGTTGCGCAGCCTTCGATCGAACGCCAGCGCGCCGGGAGCTCCCCACGCGACGAAAACGCTCGCGGCCGCGAGCAGCAGGTCGAAAGCGACGTGGGGCCAGTCGGCGACGGTCGCGTCGCCCGGCCCGAAGCAACCGCAGTTGGCGGGGATGTGGCGCAGCACGGCGGACGCGATCGCGCCGCTGTAGAGCACGAACTGCGCCGCGGCAATCGCGGCGACGACCCGGGTAAACAGGCCGGCTACCAGGTAGAGGCCGAGGAGCAGCTCGACGTACGGCAGCGCGAGAGCGAGCGGCCCGGTGATCGCCGCCGGAAGCAGCCGAAAGCCGGCGATGCTCGCCGCGAGATCCGGAGCGTGCCCAACCTTGAGCGCCCCGGCGGCCAAGAGCACCGCGCCCAAGAGCACGCGGACGATAAAGACCGCAGCGTTCATGGCTGCGTTCGTTGCCCTAGTAGCGGCCGAACCCCTGGGCGTACAATAAAACCTGTATGATAGCTGCGCTGGCGCTTGCCGCGATCTCGCTCGTCCCGGTTCACGGCGTCGTGCTCGACACGCTGCGCGATGGATCGGCGATCGTTCGCACTGAGCCCGTGACGCAGATGCTGCCCGGGCGCATACGGCGTTACGTCATGCGGCCGAACCCCGCGTTCGTGCCGGGTACGAATGTCGACGCATTCCTGGCCGCCGCAGCGCGTCCGCCGGCGTTGCTCGATCCCATCGCGGCGGCGCCGTTTGCTCCCGGCCTGCCGGACTCGGGGAAAGCGGCTCCCGTCGTGCTCGGGGGCACGCTCCCGCCGGCCGTGCTGGTCGATCAAAACGGCCGGCCGGTTCAGCTCGACCGCGCCTTTCGAAACAAGACGCTGCTGCTCTCATTCGTCTTTACGCGCTGCCCGGACCGGACGCTCTGTCCGGCGATCAGCACGAAGTTCGCGTACCTTCAGGCTCACCTCGAACCCGCGCGTTTCGCGCTCGCCGAGATCACCCTCGATCCGCAATACGACTCGCCGGCCGTGCTGCGCCGGTACGCCGATGCGTACGGCGCCAGGCGCAAAAGCTGGGCACTGCTCACCTCGACCGGATCCACGATCCAGCGGCTGCTCGATGCGTTCGAGATAAGCTCGATGCGCTTGAGCACCAGCAACTTTCTCCACGACGATAAGCTGTTCGTCGTCGCCCCCTCGGGGCGCGTCGCCTACATAGTCCGCACCGCCGACTGGGATCCGCGCGCCGTGATCTCGGAGGCGATGGCCATCGCGGGCGCCGGAGGCAATCCGTTCGAGCGCTTGAGGCTCGCGCTAATTGCCGACGTCGTCGCGATCTGTGGTGGCAGCCAGTTCGCGGGTATCGCCCTGCTCGAGTTGTCGTTGTTCGTGATCCTGACGGCGATCGCGTTGGCCGGCCTGTGGGTCGTCGCGCGCGTGCTCTGGCCGCCCGTCTCATCCTAGGGAACCCGCGAGGCCGCAGGCGCACGCAGGAAGGCAAGGAAGCGTACTGGCGCGGCTATGGAGCAGAGGGCGTTTTTAGAGCATGCCATGGAACGATATGGCAAGGCGACGTACAACTTCGCCTACCGCCTGACTCGCAACGAATCCGACGCGAGCGACCTGACCCAGGAAGCCTTCATCCGCGTCTTTCGCGCCTGGCGCAGCTTCAAACCAGGGACCTCCTTCCTCTCCTGGATCTATCGGATCGTCACGAATCTCCATCGTGACGAACTTCGGCGCCGCAAAGGACGTTATCAAGAAGAGATCCCGGAAGCGAATGAGCCCCAGCAATTCGGCAGCGGCCGCCCGCTCGCGGTTCAACCCATCGAGGAATATATCGACGGCTATCTCAGCGAACCGGTCTCGAAAGCGCTCTCCGATCTCACCGCGGAACAGCGCGAGATCGTGCTGCTCGCCGACGTCGAAGATTTCAGCTACCAGGAAATCGGCGAGATCATCGGCTGTTCCGTCGGAACCGTTCGCTCGCGGCTGCATCGCGCGCGGGGAAGACTTCGCAAACTCGTCACCCGTCATATGAAATCGTCGCCATGAATCAAACGCATCCGACGCCGGAACAACTCGTCGAATACCTTCACGGTGAGCTGCCGCCGCCGCAAGACGCCGCCGTGCACGCGCACCTGGCGCAGTGTTCGGGGTGCGGGCAAGCGTACGAGGCCGAGGCGGCGCTCACCGAGCTGCTCCGCACTCACGCACGCTCCGAGGAGCGCGAGCTTCCCTATCGCGTGGTCGCGGCCGTTCGCGACGCCGCCGCCGGCGCGACGGCGCCGCCGGCGTGGGAGCGTATCCGCTCGGCGCTGCGTCCCGTTGTCCTCGTCCCCGCCGCCGCGGCGCTCGCCGTCGCGCTGTACTTCGGGATGAGCGGGCGTCATTCGGGCGGCTCGACCTCGATCAACGCAGCGTACTACGTGACCAACCACGCCGCGCTCACGGCCACGACGCCTTTTTCCGAAGACGCACCGGTACCGGCCACGCTGACCTCGGATGATCAGACGCGGTAGCGCGATCACGGCGCTCGCCGTGCTGGCGGGGAGTGTCTCGCTGTCGGCGGCGGGATCCGTGCCGCCCGGGCCGGCCGCGTTGCTCTTCGCGGCGATCGCCGCGCCGTCGAGCGTCTCATATACCGGCATCGTCGAAGTCGTACGCTTCGGCAGCCGCGCCGCGGAGGCGTCGGTCTATCGCATCGAGCACCGCGCGCCCGATCTCACGCTCCGCGTGTACAGCGCGCCGTCGGCGCTCTCCGGCGACTCGGTGATTTCGAAGGGCGACCTGAGCTTCTCCGTCGACGCCGGCCGGCATCGCATCGTCGAGACGCGCAACGCCGCGCTCGACGACCGCATCGCGATCAACGACAACTACGCGCTGCTGCGCGCGAACTATCAGATCGTCCGCGAGGACGACGAGACCTTCGACGGCCGGAGCGTGGTCGCAATCGCGTTGATCAACAAATACAACCGGCGCCCCGCGATGCTCGTGCGCATCGATCGCGAGACGAAGGTCGTTTTGGATAAACAGGAGTTCGCGCAGAGCGGCTCGCTCGTCGGCGAGGTTCGATTCCAGAGCGTACGCTACACGGCGGCGATCTCTACCGCCGACTTCGCGCTTCCCAAGCAGTATCAGCTCGTGCAGGGGCCGACGTTCGGCGAGCCGCCGCAGAGCCCCGCCGGCGTCGTCCGCGGCGCCGGCTTCCCTGCCCGCGCGCCGAAGGCGCTGCCGGAGGGCTTCGCGCCGGTAGAGGGGAGCCTCGTCGAGCTCAAGGGAGTCCGCACCGTCCACGTGCTCTACTCCGACGGCATACGAACGTTCTCGCTGTTCGAAAACGCGTCGGCGTCAACCCTGGACATGACGGGACTGCAGACCCAGCAAACGCGGGTCGGCGGACGCGGCGCTCAATTTGCCGAGGACGGCGCGATGGCGCTGCTCGCGTGGAGCGACGCCACGCTGCACTACGCGCTCGTCGGCGAGCTCGGGCTGGGCGAGCTGCAAAAGATCGCCGCGTCGATCGCACCGTAAAGTGCGACCGACGCGGCTGTAGGCTCCGGAGTCGCTAGCTAGATCTTGACGTTTGCCGTGAAGTAGAACTGGATGGGCGTCTTATACGAGCCGTTCAAGGCCGTGATGATCGCCGGCCCCAGCTGCGGCTCGTAGGGGAACCGCCGGAACGGCTGGATCTGCGAGCCCGAGAAGCCGGGCGGATTCACGATGGCGCCCGGCGTTCCGTACGGTGCGACGGGATAGACCGTTCCCTCCAGGTTGCTGTACGAGCAGATGTTGCCGTCGGCAAACGTCCACGGCTCCTTCGTACCGCCCCAACAGTAGTTCACGATGTTGGTGAGCTGGCCGACGAGCTGAATCCGCGGGCTCACGTCGTACGAGAGCTGCAGGTTGGCGATCAGCTCGTTGGGTTCGGTAAAGGCGCCGATCGGATCGAACGCGCCGGTGAACGGGTTCGGAATGTCGACGACGCCCGGACAGGTCGACGCGTTGTAGCGGTCGCCGAAGAGCGGCTTGCCGCAACCGCTGGCCGGATCGATGCCGGCCGAGGTGATCGGGATGCCGTACTTGCCGCCGCCTTGGAACTGCAGCGACGGCGTGATCGCGAACTTCTGGTGCTTGTAGTTCAGCAACAGCGTCCCGACGTAAGGTGAGCCGAAGCCCTGCGCGGCTAACCCGAGCGAGCCCGGGAACGTGTCGTAGGTCGGGAAGTTCTGCGCCGTGTTCACGAGCGATTGCGGCGCGGCGAGCCAGTAGGGATTTGCGATGTCGCCCTTCGGGCAGCCGCCCCCGGGCAAGCCCGCGACCGGCGTCCCCGTCCCCGTGTAACATGCGTTGGCCGTCATGCCGTTCGAGGTGCTTCCGCCGCACATCGTGTTCAGACCGCTCGGATGCGTCGCGCAGAACTTGGTGTAGGCGTTGTACTGGGCGATGGAGTTGTTGATCGGCGCGAGCACGGTCGTGCCGGACGAACCCGCGGCGATCGGGCCGTAGTGGACGTACGAGTTCGTGTACGCGAACGAGAGCAACCCCGAGATTCCGTCGCGCGAGAAGTCGCCCTTCTGCAGTTGGAACTCGAGGCCTTCGCTGCGCTGGCTGCCGACGTTGAGGCCGGAGACGAACCCGTTTTGCGGGATCAGGAAGAACTGCTGGATCTGGTCTTGCGTTTGCCGCAGGAACGGCGTCAGCTTGAACGACCAGTCCGTGCCCTTGAACCGGTGTTCCCACGAGATGTCGTAGTTGATCGAGGTCGGCGGCTGGATCGGATATCCCGGGCTGTTGCGGCCGAACTGCAGGAAGTGCGATCCGATGTAGTCCGCCAGGTCCTCTTGGCGCGTGTTGTACTGCTCGAACGCGGTGTTCGGCGCTTCCGTGTAGCGGCCGTAGGAGAAGCGAAACACGTCGTCCGGATTCGCCGTGTATGTTCCCGCGATGCGCGGCTGCCAGATATTGTACGTGAAGTTGGCCGGAACGTTCTGCACGTTGGCGGTATGCGAACCCGTCGGGCACGTCTTCCCAGGCGCCGGATTTGCGACCGGCGCGCCCGTGATGTTGTTGACGCAATTGTCGAGATTATAGGCGTTGAACCAGAACGCGCGCGCCTGCGCGCTGCCGCCAAGCGGCGGAACCAGCGTGTTTTGGCCGACGAAGCCGAAGCTGTCGAGCCGGACGCCGACGTTCAGGAGCCACCTATCGGTCGGGCGGTACTGATCGGTGATGGAGGCTCCGTAGAAGTTCGGGATCGTGCCGCTATACGTTCCGTTGAGGCCGTTCTCCGAAACCATGTACGTGCAGGCCCTGCCGTCTTGCGGCTTGCCCGGTATCGGGCACGAATTACCGACCGACGGGACGCTGAAACCAGGCCCTAAGGGAGTCTTGTTGCCGTTACAGTTGACGACCGTCGTCCCGCTGACGCTCGGATTGTAGCAATATCCGCTATACGGGGCGGCTGCGTTGACGACGTTGGCAAAATTGCCCTCAGCGCCAAGGTTGTAGAATCCGTTGTTGTCGCGGACGATGTGGGCCGTCGTGTACGAGCCCGCGATGCTGAGCAGATTCTGCTCGTTGAGCTGATCCTGGAACTCCAGGCTGAGGCCGCGCGTGTGCGTGCTCAGCTCGTAGTCGGGTGCGAGATTGCAGTAGAAATAGCAGAAGCTAGTGTTGTACGGCGCGTTGAGAAACCAGTCGCTGTAAAACGTGAAGCCGTAGAGACGCAGGAAGGCCGATGATCCGAAGTTCTTCGTGTATTGGATCTTCGTGATGGCCGTGTCGTTATATGAATTGTCGGGCGCGCCGGGCGGTATCACCGCCGGATTCGTCGGCGAGCCGATGTTGACGCCGTTGGGGAAGCCGTAGTTCCGCACGCAGCCCCCGAGGGCGTTGAGCGCCGAAGAGCTGAACGTCTTGCCGACGGTCGGCGCGCAGCCCCACGTGTAGGTGTTCGTAAACGTCACCGGGACGGATGTACCGAACGGGACGCCGCCGCCGGTCAGCGTGGAGAGCGTCTCGCCGTTGACGAGATACATGCAGGCCGCTCCCGATTGCGCGGCCGCTCCGGTGCAGAACGGCGAGGCGAAGTCTGCCGGAGTAGTAGAACTCCTGGTTTTTCAGAGCTTCGTCGTCATAGAGCAGCTGGATATCGTCGCGGCCCGCGTCGTTATGATGCGGAATCCCGATGTGGAAGTTAACGACGGTATCGCGGCCGTAGATCGTCGCCAGTCCGACCTGATGCATCGTTGTTCGCGCCAGCTCACCGGTCCGAGCGGAAAGTACGCGTTGCCCACGTTGCCGTAAAAGAGCGACCAGCCGGGAGCGAACGGCTTCCCGTACGGACCGCCTGACGATGCCCTCACGGGACCGAGCCAGTTGTCGTATTCCGAGCCGTTGTTGTTGTTGATGTAACTGAACGATTGGTTCAAGCCTGCGACGCCGACGTAGTACGAAAACATACGATCGGGCGTCGAGCCGCCGACCTCCATCGCCGCGCGGTGGTAGAACGACGGCGTTCCGATGCCGAGCGAGCCGGTAGCGTAACCGGGAAACGTTCCGCTCTTGATGACCTGGTTGACGAAGCCCGAAAGTCCTTGGCCTTCGGAGGTCGCCGGGTTCGCGCCGGTATAGACTTGGACTTCGGCGTTGCCGAGCGACGATGCCGAGCTCGACGCGTAGTTGTCGAACGACCGGTTTACCGGAACGCCGTCGAACTCGTAGCCCACCTGGTCGTAGTCGCCGCCGCGGATGTTGATCGTGGCGTAGTAACCCGGTCTGGTTTGGAATCACGTAGGCGCCGGGAACGGTCGAGATCGCCGAGTACGCCTGATTGATCAGGCCGCCGCCGCCGAGCGCGGCCGTAGCCGGCCTGCGCGGCGGCGTTGATCGAGTAGACGTCCGCGGTCGTGCCCGATTTTACGAGTGCGCCCGGCGGCCGAGCGGTAACGCGCGCGATCGTCTTGAGGGTCTTGGGCATCCGCACCGTAACGGTCTGCACGGTTCGGCGAAGACGATCTGCCCGGGCACGCTGGTCGGCTGATAACCGCTCTTCGACACGGTAACTGTGTACGTATCGGGTCCGAGGGTCAGAAACGAAAAGTGCCCCGCCGCGTCGGTCGTAGACGGTGGCCGATTGTGAAGGACTCGTAGCGGTAACTTGCGCTCCCGCGATGGGAGCAGACGTGTCGGCATCGACGACGGTACCGGTGAGACCGCCCGTCACGCTGGCCAGTGTCCATGTTGCCTGGCCGAAACAACATGCGACGAGCAGAAGCAACGCGGTCCCGAGATGCCGGAGCGATCTCCGAGTCATTCGGACCTCCTATTTAAGAAGCTGACGAAGCGTCTAAGCAGGCTAGTTCGTATTCTCCTTAAGGGCCTCCTTGAGAAATCGCTGATGACGCTTGCAGCCGTTCGCGCACTTTCTGCGGCAGCGCGTTCGGATCGGCGACCGCGTTCGGCGCCTGCGGCGCGTCGTTCGTCGCCGCAATCGACGCGATCGAGCGGGTCAAGCGCGTCGATGTCGTATCCGCCTTCGAGCACGTACGCGACCGAGCCGCCGCAATATTCCTCGGCGGCGCGCCGGATGGCGGCAGCGACCGGCGCCGCCGCCTCGACGCCGACGCCGAGATCGCCGACCGATTCGCCGGCCACGTAGTCGAAGCCGGCGCTGACGATCAATCAGCGTCGGGACGAACGGCGCGCGCGACGGCCGGAAGCAGCTGCTCCCAGAGCGCGACGAACGCCTCGGTTGCGATGCCGCGCAGCCGGCAGCGGAACGTTGACGCACGAGGTCGTCTGCCGCGGCGATAGCTTCGCGCGCCCGTGCCCGGGTATGCGGGATAAGCGTGCGTCGAAAGGTACGAGAGCCCGTTGCCGGCGACCGCCTCGGTGCCATTCCCGTGGTGATAGTCGAAGTCGACGATCAAGAACGCGCCGCGCATCTCCGGCCGCCGCCTGGTAGGCGCGCGCCGCGATCGCGACGTTGTTGAACAGGCAGAAACCCATGCCGCGATCGGGCTCGGCGTGATGCCCCGGCGGACGCACGAGCGCGAAGACGGCCTCGCCGCGCGACGGCAGGCCTCGACCGCGGCGATCGCGCCGCCGGCGGCGCGGCGCGCCGCGCGATACGACGTTGCATCGACCACCGTGTCGCCGGTCGAGAGATAGCGTGCGCCGTCGCGCAGACGCAGTTTCGCGCTCGACGAGCTCGACGTAACCGCGAGCGTGCACGCGCTCGATCTCCGCGTCGGTTGCGTCGCGCGCGGCAACGCGTCCGCGAGCACGCCGCGCGCCGCGAGCCGCGCGCCGACCACCTCGACGCGATCGGGCCGCTCGGGATGAGCGACGCCGCGAAGGTGCTCGCCGTAGAGCGGGTCGGTGACGAACTTCAGCCGCTTTAGCCGAGTGCTTTGCCGTCGAGTGAGCACGCCGTTCGACGCGCCCTTGCGGACGGTGTCGTAGTCCTTCGTGCCCTTCTTCATCATCGGCAGCAGCCGCTTATACGCCGCGGCCGCCTTCGAGCACTGATTCGAGCCCGCATACGACTTGGCGGCGATGTAGAGCAGCTGCGGGTTCTGGTCGAGGAAGCCCTGCGCGCGCCTTGTCGAGCGCGTCGAAGATTTGCGCCGCTTCTTTGTAATTGCGCAGCTCGAAGTCTGCCCCCGCGACGCAGCCCAGCGTCTCCGGAGTAGCGCTGAATCTCGAAGCTCTTGCCGCACGCGTCGCGCGCTCCCGAATAGTCGTGCACGCGCGAATACGCCTGCCCGAGGAGCGCGAAGCCCTGCGCGTCGGGCGAGACCTGCGTGTAGTGCTTGAAATAGCTGATGCTGTCGTTCAGCCGGCCCGCCTGCATCGCCACCTCGCCCATGCCGAGCAGCGCGCCGGAGTTGTTGGGATCGAGGGCCAGCGCGGCTTGCCACTGCGCGACCGCCTGCGCGTACTGTTGCTGTGCCGCGAGTAGTTGCCGTAGGCGACGAAGCCCGGCGGGCACCTTCGGGAACTGCGTCGACCATCTGCTGGAAGATCGCGACGCCCTGCGCGTCCTTCTTCTCCTGCACGAAGTAGCCGGCCTTACGCACCATGATCGCGACCTTCTCGTCGTCCGTAGGAGCGGCGACGACCGCGTCGTCGTATGCCTCGGTCGCGTGCGCGTCGTCGTGCTGCTTCGCATACAGGTCGGCCTTGAACACCAGCGCTTGAATGTTGCGGGGATCGATCGCCAGGGCGCGCGCGATCGTCTGCAGCGCCATCGGAATGTTGTTTTGCTGCGCGTACGTCGTCGCGATCTGGAAAAGCGCCGTCGTATCCTTCTTGTTCATGTCGTAGGCGATCTCGAACTGCGCGCGCGCGTCGTCGAAGTGCTGCTCGGCGGCATAAACGCTGCCCAGCGTCATGTACGCCTGCGGCTCGGTCTTGTTGAATGTTACCGCGCGCTTCGCGATCCGCTCCGCGTCGTTCGGGCGGTTCGTGCGGATGTACACGTCTGCCAGCTGTGCCAGCACTCCGAAATTGGTGGGGTCGAGGTTCGACGCTTGTTCGAGGTCGTACGTGGCGGCCACCGCATTGCCGAGCTGTTCTTCGGCGAACCCGTCGTAGTAGTAGACCTGCGCGGTTTTGTCGCCCATCTGCAACAGGTGCTGGGTGTACTGCAGGGTGATGTCGGGCCGATCCACCTGCAAGTACTCCGAGGCGAGCTGCGCCATCGCGACCTGATCGGTGGGGTTGGCCTTGAGCTTCGCGACCAAGCGCGGGATCGCGATGCTCGGCGGCTCGGGACTGGCCGTCGGCAAGGCGGAGGGCGACGGCGAGGGGGTCGGCGTCGATTTCTTGCCGCTGCCGAATAGGCCGGCTTGCGCGCTGGGCGTGGTCGCCCCGATGCCGACCGCACACCCTGCGGCAATCAGTAGGATGAGTCCAAATTGTTTCAAGAGACGTGTCCTTTAGCAGTTTCTATCATATTCGTCAGTTCGGGGACGATGCGAAACGCATCGCCCACCACGAGCAAGTCGGAGAACTCGGCGATCGGCGCGGCCCCGTCTTTGTTGATCGCGACGATCGTCCCGGACGCGCGCATGCCGACCTTGTGTTGAATCGCACCGGAGATGCCGACCGCGATGTAGAGATTCGGGGTCACCGTCTTCCCGGTCTGCCCGATTTGCAGATTGTACGGCACCCAACCCGCGTCGGCCGCCGCGCGCGAAGCGCCGACCGCTCCACCCAGCGCACGGGCTAGTGGCTTCAACAGCGTGTCGAATGGTTCCGGTCCGCCGAGCCCTCGCCCGCCCGCGACCACGACCGGCGCCTCCTCGAGCGCCAGCTCGCCGGTCCCCTCCTCGACGTCGCTTTCGACGGCCGCCGGGTAGCCGCCGGAGGGCGGCTTCTCGAGCCGCTCGACTTGCGCGCCGCTGCCGCCGGGAGCGGCCGCGAACGCGTTCGGCCGGACGGTCACGATGCCGTAGTCGGCCGGTAGCAGCGCGCAGTGCGTGACGATGGCGCCGCCCAGCTTTGGGGATACGCAGACCAGGGCGTCGCCCTCCACCTGCAGATCGACGACGTCGGCGACGATACCGGCGCCGAGCCGGACCATGAGCTTGCCGGCGATGTCGCGGCCCGACAGCGTGTTCGGAATGAGGATGAGCGAGGAACCGACCTTCTTCGCGACCGCCTCGAGGTGGTCGACGACGGGATCGAGCAGGAAAGCGTCGACGTCCCGGTCTTCGTCGACGTAGATCGCGTCGACGGGATACGCTTTCAGTTGCTCGGCGAGCCGTGCCGCGCCCGAGCCGAGCACGACGACATAGGCCTTCCCGCCGAGCGCGTCGGCGATTCGCCGCGCCTCGCTCGCGAGCTCGAAGGTCACCTTGCGGGTCTGGCCCTGGCGATGTTCGGCGTATACGATCACGTGCCTCACGGCTACACCAGCTTCTTCTCACGGAGAAACTCGAAGATCGCGGTCGCGCCGGCTGCCCCGTCGGCGGCCTCGACCGTTTTTCCCTTTCCGCGGGCCGGCGGCGGCGCGAAGCTGCGCAGCTCGGCTTTCGATCCGCGCGCGCCGACCGGCAGATCGAGCGAGAGATCCGCGACGCCGATCGTGGCGATCGTCTTTTTCTTGGCGCCCATGATGCCTTTGAGCGAGGCATAGCGCGGCTCGCCGAACGTCAGTGCGGTCGTGATCAGCGCCGGCAGCGGCCCGCGCACTATCTGATAGCCCGCGTCGGTCTCGCGCTCGACCTCCAGCTTTGCGTCGGTGATGTCGACCTTGCGCGCGTTCGTGATGCACGGCAGGCCCAAATGCTCGGCCAGCGCGCCCGGCACCGCGCCGGTGCTGCTGTCGTCGGTGAGCCCGCCGACGACGAGCAGATCGAACTCGAGCGTGCGCAGCGCCTTGGCCATGGCGTATGCCGTAGCCCACACGTCGCTGCCCTCGAGCGCCGCGTCGCTGAGCACCAGCGCGTCGTCGGCGCCCATCGCGAGCGCGCGGCGCAGCGTCTCTTTGAGCGTCTCGGGACCCATCGAGAAGATCGTGACGCGCGAGTCCCCGCCCGCGCGCTCCTTCAACTGTAAGCCGGCCTCGAGCGCGTACTCGTCGTACGGGTTGAGGACCGTCTCGACGCCGGTGCGCACGAGCCGCTTCGTTGCGGGGTCGATCTTCTTTTCGGCGTTGGGCTCCGGAACGAGCTTAACCGTCACCACGATCTTCACGTGGTCGCTTGACCTCCGTCAGAAAACGGGGGATGAAAAAATCTCCCTGCTTTTGGTTGTCTCCCGCCTGCGGACCTGCCGCGCGCGGTTGGAAGGGCGCGCTACCGAGCCTGAGAACCCGTCGCATATGCCTCGACTGAGCGTGCCCCTGATTTGCTTCGCGCTGCTCGCGCCCTGTGCCGCATCGAGCAGCGGGTTCATCGCGGAGCCTTCGCTGGCGACGCAAGAACGGCCCGCAACGCTGATCGTCGACGCTTCCCATGCGGCCGACGGCATCGTGCGGGTGCACGAGCGCATACCAGCGGCCGCCGGTTCCTTCACGCTGGTCTACCCGAAGTGGATTCCCGGCGAACACGAGCCGTCGGGGCCGCTGAACGACCTCGCCGCCTTGCGCGTCTCTGCCGCCGGGGCTCCCCTGGACTGGCGGCGAGATTCCGTCGACATGTACGCCTTTCACGTGAACGTTCCGGCGAGCGCACAAGAGCTGGACGTGGACTTCGACGTTCTCATGAACGCTCCGGAGGACGTCACCGCAACGCATTCGCTCGCGATCCTGCAGTGGAACCGGGTTCTGCTTTATCAGGACGGCGTCGACTCGCATCGCTACTTCGTGCGGTCCTCGATCGTGCTGCCGAGCGGCTGGGACTTTGCGACCGCACTGCGCGAGTCGGGACGCGACGGCAATCGGATCGACTTTGCGCTTACGCCGCTCAACATGCTGGTGGACTCGCCGCTCGACATGGGGCGCTACGTCAAAAAATGGAACCTTTGGCAAGGCGGCGCGGCCTTCGTGCAGCTCGACGCGTTTGCGGATTACCCGCAAGATCTTGACATCGGCTCCGAGCTGCTGCACGCCTATCAGCGCTTGCCGGCGGAAGCCTTTGCGATGTACGGCTCGCGCCACTTCGCCGACTACCACGCGCTGCTGACGCTGAGCGAGTCCGCGGGCTTTCAAGGGATCGAGCATCATCAGTCGAGCGACAATCGCGCGGGCGACAATTTCTTGACGGATCCCGACCAGTCGCTCTCCGCCGGCGACCTGATCCCGCACGAGTTTTCGCATTCGTGGAACGGCAAGTATCGCCGGCCGGCCGACCTGACGACGCCGAACTTCCAGGTGCCGCAGCTCACCGACCTGCTCTGGGTGTACGAGGGGATGAACCAGTATCTGGGTGACGTGCTCTCATTCCGCTGCGGAATTCGCGAGCCGAAGACGTATCCGGAATACCTCGCGACAGTGTACGCCCAGATGGACTACGAAACCGGCCGCGCTACGACGCCATTGATCGATCTCACGACCGGCGCTCCCCACTACTACGAGGCGCGCGGCGATTATGCGGCGATACGCCGTAACGCCAACGACTTCTACACCGAGGGCGAGCTGGTCTGGCTCGACGTGGACACGATCATCCGCGGGCGCTCGCACGGCGCGCGCTCGCTCGACACTTTCCTGCACCGATTCACCGAGCCGGCGGTCACGGGACCGATCGTTGTGACGTACACTCGCGCACCGGTCGAGAGCCTCCTGAACGAGGTCGAGCCGTACGACTGGCACGACTTCTTCGAGCGTTACGTTTACCACCCGAGCACGCATCCGCCGAACGACGAGCTCGCTCGCGCCGGCTGGCGCATCGTCTACACTCAGAAGGCCAACGCGTTCATCACGGCGGGGCAGGCCGACGACCACGGGATCACGGGCTGGTACGCGTACGGAGCAGATCTCAACGCGGAAGGCCGCGTGCGCGACGTGCGCGAGAACTCGGCCGCGTGGCGGGCCGGGCTCGCACCGGGCATGCACATCCTCGCGATCGACGGCCAGCAGTTCTCGGACGACGTGCTTGCCTATGCGCTGCGCCGCGCGCAGCACTCCAACGCGCCGATCTCGCTGATCACGACACAGAACGGCTGGTATCAGACCCTCTCGCTGGACTACCACGAAGGGATCCGCTACCCGCATCTCGAGCGCGTCGCCGGTACTCCGGACATGCTGGCCGAGATCGTCGCCCCCCACGCAAAGTAGCCGGGCGGCCAATCGTCGAATCGAGGTAGCCGGAGGTGTTCCCTATGCTTCTGACTCGATCGATTTTCACGTCACTGCTGCTTGCCGCGGCGCTCACCACGGCGGCAGCGGCCTCGGCGCCGGTCATCGTGACGCCCGACACCGCGAAGTGGCAGCCGGTACCGCAGTTCAAGGGAATGGAGATGGCGGTCGTGGTCGGCGATCCCTCGAAGGCCGGCGAGTACTACGCGTACCTTCTCAAGATCCCGCCCGGGGGAGTCGCACCGCCCCACTTTCACGGTATGACGGAGAACGTCACGGTCCTAAGCGGCGTCCTGCTGGTCGGACTCGGCGACAAGCTGGACACTTCCAAAATGAAACCGCTCGGCCCGGGCAGCGTCGTTTCCATCCCTGCCGGCGTTCACCACTACGCGATGGCGAAGGGGCCCACCATCCTAGAGATAAGCGGCATCGGCCCAGACACGACAACCCTGCTTCATAAGTAGATCGCCGTGCGCGCGCCGGCCACTCTGCTCGCCGCTAGCCTTGCGCTGAGCGCGTGCGCGGGCGTTTCTTCGTCGATTCCTCCTCACGACGGCACGCTCTTCGACGCGGCGCCCGCGCAAAGGCTTCAGGACCACGCGATCATCGGCTTCAGCGTTGATACGCCCTATCGTGCGGCTACCGCGGCACGCGAGGGCATCAACACGACGATTCTCTACAACGGATCGCCGGCGCCGCGCAGCGCGCTCGGGCAAGCGTTGAAAGCGCGCGGCATCGCAGTCGTGGACGGCAGCGTGTCCGGGCTGATGTTCTACTGGGAGTGCCATCGCACGCACACGATCAAACCGCCCCCGAAGAGCTACGGGTACAACCCGTATTGCCGCACCGACGAGGATCCGCGGTTCGGAACCGAGGCGGCCGTGCTGCGCCGGTTGGCGGAGATCCTCGAGCACGACGCGGCGAGGCCGTACGTCGTGGGCTACTGGGTGCTCGACGACTGGGCGTGGTGGGATCCGGGCAGCGGGCGGCGGCTTCTGCAGAAGGTTCACGCGCTCATCGCGGCGCGCACGCCGGGACGCCCGGCGATCTGCGGCTTCGGCGCCGGCGTCGGCGGCCCCGGAAAGGTCTTTTGGGATCCGGGCACGGCCGAGAATTATTCGAACTCGGGTTGCGACGTGGTCGGGTGGTACAACTACTCGCCGTTCGGGCGCCACCATCCGTCGTTGGGCAAGAAGCTCGACTGGACGATGAAGGCGCTGCTGCCGGCGATGCGTCGCAGCCTCGAGAAGTACGGCTGGCGCATGCGGCGGACGCCGCTGTACGGAATCGGTCAAGGCTGGGGAGGCTCGTACGAAAATCGCTACTATCAGCCCGGCCTCACGCGACCGGAGGTTGTCGCTCAAGCCTCGGCGTTCTGCGCGTTCGGCGCGCGCTACGTCGGATGGTACGCGTGGGACGACAGCGGCTTCGAGTCGCGCACGCACACGCCGAACAACTCGGATGCGATCGCCGACGGGATAATCGCCGGCGCCGCCGCGTGCCGCGCGATCTGGAGCTCGCCCTAGCTCTGCAGTGCCGTCGCGATCGACCTTCGAGCACGAGCCGACGCCTAGAGGCCGCCGGAAACCGTTTGCTGCTCAAGTGAGAAAAGCGCGCTTGCGTCCCGTTCTGCAGACGCTGCTGCGCGATCTGGTCCTTCTGTCGCGGTAGCTGACCGGCCAGTTTTCCCAACCCGGAGTTGAGCTGCGCATTGATGCTCCGCCACTGTTGCTTGGCCACGAACGCGACGCCGCACGGACGTCTCTTCGCTTTGCACCCTGCGAATGACTGAGTCAGCGAGCCGACATCGCCAAAGGCGTAGCCGTTGATGCGCGGTCCCGCTACGGCCAAGAACGCGTCCCCTGCGTGGTACAGCTCGAACCCCGGATCGCCGATGTCTCCGAGCTTCTTCTGGTCGACCAAGAGTCCGACCCGACTGGAAGTGGTGATGCACCGGTTACGCGTGCGCAGCTCGCGATCAGAACGCCGCAAAGACTTAAGATACATATCCGCATTGAGCACCCCGATCACTGGCCCGTTTCTGGAGGTTTTCGCCACGCGAGCGCTAGGGATCTCCGCGTTTTCGCCAAAGGCAGAGTTGTTTGCTTTGCCGGCCACGGAGGTGATCCTATGAAACGGTTCGTTGTTGCGATTGTTGCTTACGCAGCGGTGGTCGCGCCCGGCCTTGCCGGACCGGCGCTCGGCACACCGATGTCCATGTCGGCGGTCGGTGCGGGTCCGCATGGATACGACTATATGGTCGGTGCGTGGTTGTGCATGAACCCGATGCACCCCTCGGAGCTGGGCGCGTTAGCATCCACTACGATTACGGCGACCAAGCTCAAAGACGGCAACATCCTGATCAGGACTGCAAGCCCGAACGGCGACGTTACCAGCTACAATGCGTATCTTGCGAAAACGAAGACCTGGTACGCGCCATTCGCGGATTCCGGCGGAAAATACGGAACCGAGTCGACGCAGGAAACCGGTAAAACAATCCATTGGCTTAGCACGTTTTATGACACGGACGGCACGGTGACGCCGATTCGCGACACGTTTACCATGCTTTCGATGACGAAGCAAGTCGATCTCAGCGAAGCGGAGGTCGGCGGAGCGTGGAAGGTCGTCGCCAAAACCACCTGCACGAAGTCGTAGACATCCTGTGTAACGATCCCGTCGCAGCCGAAGACTCCCGCGCCGCCGGTCGCGGGACGCTGGCCGTGATCGACAGCAACGACCATCGAATCTTGATCTTTCCGCCGCATAGCGACAAGTCTGCCCAAGAAGTTTCGTACAATAGCGCCAACTCGCTGACATTCGATAGGCGAGGGCATCTATGCATCGAGTTTCTCGAGATCAAGGAACCCCTTTATCCCGCTAACAATTCCTGTTGCCCGGGCTCGCTCTGGTTTGGATAGCAGGGGTTGCTTTCCGATGCGTTGGCCAGATATCGTCTGCGCTCCACCCAGCAGACCTGGTTCAAGAATGTCGGTAACTACGTGCCCCGTGCCTTCGGTAAATCCGGAAGGCACATTGATCGCAGCGAAGATACGGCGGCATGGGAACGTCACCGTTGCCGTATACGACGTGAAATCCAGCAGATCGACGCAGCTCCACGAGGGCGATACGCAAGGATTGGCAAGCGATGACTCGGGGGCAACTATATTGGGGTAGGGTCGTACCTGGGTTCGCAGAGGCGTTCTAGGGCCGGTTTCCGTCCACCGAGTGCGCTGCTCGAGCAGGGACGCCGCGGTCTCTGCCGGCGCGAGCAAATAGTTGCAATGATAGCAGCGCTTCCCGATCGCCTGATTCGGCCGAAGCCCCTTTCCCCATCGCTTCGGTCTTGTCGACGTCCTGCGGCTACCTCACCGCAGCGCCTAGCATTCTGCAGTCATCGCAAAGGCGGTGGCCGGCAGTACCCGAGCGGCGTTCATGATGGAGAACGGCACGCCCCGTTAGGCAGATGCTGTTGTTGTGGTGGACGCGCTTTTCTACGGGTTTCTCGGATTCGTGGATCGAGTAAAATTCAGCGATTCCAGGCATCGATGTTCCCTCCGCTTATGTCAGCGCTCACGCGCTAACGCGCGTAGCGAAGTTGGCTGATTCAGCCTGGCTCATGCGGACCAGTTCTGAGGCTAAATACTCGAGTGCATCGGGCGGTGGGGATGCCGTCCGCTCAAGTTGGCACATCGTAAGTATGGCTCTTTTCGCCTCTGCGACGCTGATGAAAGTCTTTCGCTTGGCGACTTTGGCTGCGGTGGTTTTGATGCGCGTCCAGACGCGCTCCATCGGAGTGGTCATGGCTGGCCTTTCTCTCGAAAAAAATGCGGATTGGCCGCCACGGAGCCCGCGGTCAAAGCGTACTAAGGTGAGGTTCTCAGCATAGCACGGTTCAGCGTGGCAGCATAGCACGGTTCAGCGTGGCAGCATAGCACGGTTCAGCATGGCAGCATAGGCACGAGTGTGCCGCAGCCAGCCCGCGATGCCGACGGGCTCTCCAGAGCTCGTGCGGCAGTACTCCTTGGGGCCGCGGGTTGATCGTTCGCTTTGCCTCGGCTCGCGATGCGACGGCATGGCCGATGTGGGTCGACTATTCACGTCCCGGGCGATGGGCGACGACCACTTACAGTTCCACGTCGTGATGGAGCGTGACGCCGGCTAGGCGGCCGAAATCGCTGTACCGGATCGCTGGCGCATCCTCTTGATATCCGAGACGATCGCAGCGCAAGCGCAGAGGGAAAATGATTCAAGGCTCGCGTTGCAGGCGGTAGATCGCACGAGAGCGGCGCTCGAGACGTATGATGCGAGCCGTAGGATTGGCGGCGACGAAGCGGTCACGATCAACGTGGACCATCGAAAGCAGCTAGTGGCGATCTTTGACAGCTTTCCAGAGGCTACTAATCGCTGCGAGAAGCGCCAGCGCTCGTCGGAAGCGAGGGTCGGGACACCTTTAGGGACCTGAAACGATCGATGCGAGCGATGTCGCCGAATCGTCCCGTTAACCAGCGGTTTAGGGACGACGCCGGCGGTCACGGGCCGCGAGAAACCGCGCCGTAGCCGTGACTTCTATCTGGTCACGAAGTTCTTGCGCCGCTGCGACCCCGTCTTTCGACCGGCGCAGCAGATCGGCGATCTGTTCCGTAGCCCGCCGTTCCATGAGGCACCTATACTCCATCACAAAGCCTGAATCTCGAACAATAGGTCGAACCTCACGAGCCGCAGCAGCCGGATGTTGTCGCTGCGCACCAGCAGCGTCATTTTGTGTGGGGTCAGGCGCTTGCGAAGCTTCACGAGTTCTTTCAAGACGCTCGAGTCTATGTCTGTGACCTTGGTCATGTCGATCGTCGCTGGAGCACCGGGCGCTAGGGCCTCGAACAAGGTCGCTAGTTCCGGCTTCTGGCTGTGGTCGTATTGTCCAACAAGTTCGATGCGGCGCGTTTGAATTCGGTGCAGTGTGTCCAACGGCGGCTGCCCTTCTCTCAGGAAACGCGGATTGGCCGGCGCGGGACCTTCGGTCAAAGCGTACTGCGTTGAGGATGCTAGCGTAGCACGACTCAGCTCGGCCAGTCAAAAAGTGGCATAGCCATAGCCTAGCACGGCCCCTTCGTTCGGCGCGCCGTACCCTCGGTGTCGGGAAGGCTGGGTAAAGTCCGATTATTCGGCGTATATCGCTGTTATGACTAAACAGTTTCCAGATGATGAAAGAGAAGGCGAAGCCCGTACCGTTTTTCATATCCTGTCTGCCATGCTCGATCCGCGCAAGAGTTCAGAATTCGCGGATCGAGTCACCGCTCTACTCGAAAATGTCGTTGTCGGACTTGAAGGCTTCTTGGAAGGCCGCGTTTTTGAGGCGGATGATCGGAAGGCTGTAACGCTTATAACAGCCTGGGAAACGACATACGTGGGCCAGGGCGCACTGGAATCAGCAAGTCCAGGCCTCTTAGCTCCTTATAGTTCGCGCGCCGAGCCGGGGCTCAAAATTGGTGACATCCCTCCCCGCTACGCGCGGGCGGCAACCCCTTTCGCTATTTGCGGTGCCGCAGCCCATGCTCTCAAAATCGGCGACATCTCCAGTCTCTTCTGGGTTCCGCCTGCGCGCGCGCAGAAGACATTCACCCCGTTGCGCTGCGCCATCACCGGGGAATGACCGATCTTCTAATGAACTGGTTCGAGTCCGACCTGACGTGGTGGCAGACGATTCGCAGCGAGACGATGCAGGAGCGACGTCTCGATTAATCTACTTCTTGCCCACCGCGAACGGACTCTGAGGTTTCTCGAGGTAGGAATACTTTTCGCCGCATACGCGGCAAATGTTTAGCGGGCTTCCGAAATGCTCGTGTGGTGGGTACACTTTAGCGATCTTCGGACGGCGCTTCGTGGTTGCTGCGGGTTCGATGGCTTCAACTCATCTCGCTCCCGTGCTGGGAGCCGCGTGCCGTTCAGGATTGAAGGCACTGGTCCTCACATTCGGCATACACGTAAAAAGGACCTTGGACTCGACCGCCCTTGCTTGCTACCGAACGCTGAAAATAAAGTCTCTTCTTTTCGAGGTTCCAAAGATCTGGTAGTCGCAAGCGCTGCGGTCGACACCGCTTTGCGTGACGGCGGCGTCGCTTACCTCGTCGGGAGCCAGCATCGAAGGCGCGGCTTTCGTTATCATTGTCATACTAGTCCATACACGAAAGCAGCGCTCGTAGTTTCGGAAAAAGCGTCCGCCGAACGAAACGCCCAAAGGCCCGCGAAACCGCTACAAATTGTATGAGGTTGCGCGGTTCTGCCGAACGAAGCATCGCTTTTTTACCTTTAAATCGCCCGACATTTGTCGGCCTATCCACAAAAAATTGGGACGCGTGCGAAACCTCTCATTCTCATACAACTGCTCGTGTGCGTTTTTGGGCCGCCGTCCTTGTGTGATGACCGCTAAAGTTATGCCGCCTCCGCCAGCGGCTGGTTGAAGTATACCGCGTCCGGCGTTTGCCCGCGATGGGCCGAGTGTGGCCGCTGTCCGTTGTAGAAGCCCACGTAGCGCCCGATGAAGTATGCGCGCAGATAGACCTCTTCGTACTTCAGGGACTTCCAAAATCGCTCGATGAACACGTTGTCGCGCCAGGCACCCTTGCCATCCTTGCTGATCGTGATGCCGTGCGATTTGAGGACTTCCGTGAAGTCGACAACGGTGAGCCGGCACCCCTGGTCCGAGTTGAAGATCTCCGGGCAGCCGTACGTCGCGGCCGCCTCGACCGCATCGATGCAGAAGTCAGTCGTCAGGCTGTTGGCGAACCGCCGACTGAGGACTTTACGCAGAACAGATCGGGTCTATGGGTGAGTGGCCCGGAGGAGTCGCGCCTCCCGAGCTCTCGCAGAACCGGACGTGAGCCTCTCTGCTCATCCGGCTCTCGTCATCGGGCCGCAAACGCGAAGCCAACTCGCCAATGCGCAAACAGTTGGGAACGCTTTGCACGACCCGACGGAATCGCGCAAAAGTCCAATGAGCACATTTGCACTGAGTAGAGCGATAGTTACGACTTTCCCGCTGGAAGGGAAACAGGCAGCCGCCCTCCGAAATGCTCGCCGCGGGTGAATGTCGGCTTAAGAGTGTATCGCTAAAGGAGCACGCCGCATGCTGGATCCTCGTTTTCGGGCACTGAGCGTGAGCCTGGTCCTGACATTGCTGACGGCGTGCGGTGGATCACTGCAGGAGGGTGCGCAATCAGGCGTTCTTGCGCTGCAAGCGCCGTCCCCACTACACGGAAGTTCGTGGACCGATCCGGAGGCGCGGGGCAAAGATCTCCTCTATGCATCGAGCATCTACAATTGCGACGTGTACGTCTTCACCTATCCTCGTGGAAAGCTCTTCCAGACGCTAAACGCCTGCGGGCTTGGATTCGGTCCGGCCTTCGGGCTCTGTACCGATAAGAGCGGCGACGTCTTCATGGCGATGGGCGCGGGCTTTTCCATCTTTGAGTTCGCACACGGCGGAACTGAGCCGATTTCCCAACTCCAGGACGATTCGCTTTTGCCGCTCGGCTGTTCTGTTGATCCAAAGTCTGGAAATCTCGGCGTAGCCAGTACCACCGGTAACGTGGCGATCTACAAGGACGCGTCGGGTTCTCCACAAATCTATTCGTTAGGCGATATTTCCGAGTACTTCTTCTGCACGTTCGACGGTCACGGCAACCTCTTTGTGGACGGTAAACACAGCGACGACAGTTTCGCGCTGGCCGAACTGCCCAAGGGCGGAACTGCGCTACGCGAAATTACGGTTGTTGGGACAGTCGAACCAGGGTTTGCGCTTCAATGGGACGGGCGCCATGTTGCCATCGGAGGCACGCAAGGGTCGAACGGGTTCATCCTCGACCGCATCCGCGTTTCCGGCTCGATCGCGAAAATTGTTAGCACCACGACACTCATCGCAGCGCCCAACGCATCAACACCGTTTCAGTTCTGGATTGAAGGCGACGCGATCGTGCAGCCCGAAAACGGGAACGCTGAAATCGGTTTTTGGACCTATCCGCTCGGGGGTGAGCAGTCCAAAGGCATTCAAATCAAGGGGTCCAGTTTGGTAGGCGTTACCGTGAGTATTGCCCCGCACCGCTAAGACCGATATCGGAGTGGGGCCGCCGAACTCGCCACGCGCCGGGTTCATGGCTGGCAAGGCTCGTTCGTAACAGTATTTCTTGGCATGGCCGGGGGTAAGGAGCGCGATCGCTATCGACCCGCTGTACCGCGAATACAGGATCGTCCGGCTTCGTCTTCCGTAGAGGCGCCCTGGTCAATCGTCTCTCGACTCTAGCGCGCGCACGATGAGCGCTGGCCGCGAGCTGACGTCAAAGATTTTGAAGATCACCTTGATGTGATTGCGAACCGTGTACGCGCTGCGGCCGAGCATCTTGGCGATTTCGGCAGTCTTGCGTCCTTCCATCAATAAATCGAAGACGGCGCGCTGTGCCGGCGTCAAGCCATTCGCTCGCGGCGATGGCGCAACCCGAACTCGTGTGCTCGGCCCTGCGATCGCGCGCACGAGCCAGCTGCGCGGATAAGGCTCCGCGGCAAATGACGCGCGGGCCTTCCACCCCGGCGTGTCGTCGATCTGCGACAGCGCTAATGCTGCTTGCGCCGCCCGCCAGCGAATGCCGAACTTGTCGTAAATGCTCCATGCGCTTTCCAGTAGGCGCCGGGCTTCCGCGTGCTCGCCGAGATAAAACTGGACGCGCCCGAAACAGTAGGCTTCGAGCGCTTCGACACGGCGGTCGCGCTGCGACGCGAGCACGCTCGCATAACTCTTGCCGACGCGCTTGAAAGTGGCAACGTAGCTCATCGCGACCGCCGGGTCACGCCGCGCAAACATCTCTGCGAGCACCGGCAAGGCGAACTTTTCCTCACCGTCACACGACGGCCAATCGACCCTGGCTGCCAGTTCGTGCGCGTCTCGCAGTTCCTGCGCGGCCCAGCGCTGTTCACCCAATGCCCAGGCCAGATATGCCCGGTCCGCCACCGCCGCGACGCGCCAGGCCGCCGACGGCGTAACTGTCACTGCCTCTTTGAGCCGTCGGAACGCGTTGAATTCGTCGCCGTCGAGCGCATGACGCCACGCTAAAGCGCGTAGGGCATGAAAGTGCCAATCGCCGACCTCGCGCGTCCATCGCACGTTCGGAATCTCTTCGAGGGCAGCATCGCGCAACTCCGCACTCGGCAGTTCGTTTGCCAGCGAGGCGATCTGCGCCACCAGCACGGCGCGCGGCTGCACGCTGCACCCTGCGACGCGAACGCGTTGCAACGCATCGAGTAAGATCGCGCCCTGCTCGGCGAGCTGCTCGCGCGACGCCGCTACCGCGCCGCGTAGCACACGCGCTTGCACGTCGAGATCGATATCCATGTTCGCTGGAAGTTTTGCCAACGTGCGGCCCGCGGCGTCGAGCTTACGTTCTATCCATTCGGCGCCCGCTTTTGCGTAGAGCAGCTCCGCGGCAAGTGAGTCATCACCGCGCACGAGCGGCTGTGCGATGCAGAACTGAGCGCGAGCAGACTTCGGATCGCCAAGGCGCGCGAACGCCATGCCTTTGAGAATCGCTGCTTCGGCTCCCGAAGTCCGTGCGAGCAGCGGTAGGACGGCACCGGGATTGCCACGCTTGAGCTCCACGCGTGCCAGCATCAGTCTGGCCGGCGCTCCGTCAAGCGCGGATAAAATGCGTGCAGCTTCGTCAAAACGCGCGGCATGAAACGCGTCGACCGCCGAATCGAGCAGCCTGGCAGGCGCAAGGCCTTTTTCTGTCACTTTCACTGAGAGTTCGGTTCGAGCAGGGCTAGCCCCTATGAGCCCAGAAATGGCCCTTTTGAGCTATGAAGAAGTTGACCGTACGTTTCTCCGCATTAGCACTCCCTGGTATCATTGCCGCCGGCCTCTCCGCCTGCAACACCAATGGCGGCATGGTGCCCGGGCCCTCGCCCTCTCCTCCACCAACGCACGCGCCAATCGATGTGTCGCTCGCGAACCCGCAAACCCCGGTGGTCGCGCCAGCCCGCACGATTATGCGTCGCGTCATATCTCCAAGGTCGTTCAAGGTGTTGTACCGGTTCCCCGGCGGCCGCAATGGTGCGCTTCCGGTCGCGAGTTTGATCGATGTAAACGGCACGCTATATGGGACGACAAGTTTCGGCGGCCTCTTGGACTGCCCCGGTAGCTGCGGAACCGTTTACAGCATGAGCACGACCGGCGCAGAGAAGGTGCTTTACCGCTTCGCCGGCGGGCCCGACGGCGCTACACCGGAGAGCAATTTGGTCGATGTGAACGGCACGCTGTATGGCACCACCGCGTTTGGGGGCGGCGCGCCCTGCCCCACTGGCGGCTGCGGAACCGTCTACCGCATACGCACGACCGGCAACGAAAAGGTGCTTCACAGCTTCGGTGAAGGCTCCGACGGGTCAGTGCCGGGCGGCTTGGTCGATGTGGGCGGTATGCTGTACGGCACGACCGCGTTTGGAGGCAATTCGGGATGCTCTACTGGGTGCGGAACCGTTTACAGAATAAGCACGACCGGCGTCGAGAAGGTGCTTTACCGCTTTGCCGGAGGCTCGGACGGGGATACTCCGAACGACTTGGTCAACGTAAAGGGCACGCTGTATGGCACGACCTTTTACGGCGGCGGCTCGGGATGTTCCGGTTACGGCTGCGGAACCGTTTACAGTATAAGCACGACCGGCGTAGAGAAGGTGCTTTACCGCTTCGCCGGCGGCTCCGACGGAGCTGCACCGAAGAGCAGTTTAGTCAATGTGAACGGTACGCTGTACGGAACGACGTCAGCCGGCGGCGGTTCGGGATGTTCCGGTTACGGCTGCGGAACCGTTTACAGCATAAGCACGACCGGCGTGGAGAAGGTAGTTTATCGCTTCGCCGGCGGCTCCAGCGGGGCGAACCCGGAGGCGGGCTTGATCAAGATCAAAGGCACGCTATACGGTACGACCGAGGGCGCCGGCATTTCGAGGTGCCGCGATGACTGCGGAACCGTCTACAGCATAAGCACGACCGGCAACGAAAAGGTACTGCACAGCTTCCGTGAAGGCGCTGACGGATCGGAGCCTGCAGCCGGCTTGATTGAGGTGAACGGCGCGCTGTACGGCACGACCTCTGGCGGGGGTTTGCGTTGCTACTTCCCGGGCGGCTGCGGAATCGTCTTTGCTCTCTCCCTGTGACGACGTCAATTACACCTCCGGGCTTTCTTTCGAACGGCGTTAACATTGGACCAGCTTGGCGATGCGTTTCAGCGGGCCGAGTTTTGGAAGATTCTGAAAAGCGCGCGCTATCACACGGTGCTTCAAGCCGCACGCGATCCGGTGGTCGCGCATGTGAAGGCGCCCAGCGGTTCGCACATACTTGCAGGTGTTTGCCCTGGCGCAAACCACCGCGTCCTGAGAATTCCGATAACGGCGTTTTCAAGCATCGTGCGTAGTCTGATGGAAAAATACTCAAGTCCGCGACAGCTGCCGATTCTTCTCGCATACAATACGTCGCTGCTCGAACTGTCGAGATGCTGCTCCCCTGGATTCCATGGCGCCTTTAAACGGCCGTCGGGCATTCAAGCCTCTGCCTTCGGTACCTATGACGATTCAGGCGCAGACCCTTATTTTCCGAGGGCTCGGGACATTAGCGTTTTGGCGCACGAAATCGGCGAGGTTCTCAATGATCCATTCCCACCAAACTTCACGCCCGCATGGGGCCACATCGGCCAACACCCTTATAACTGCTCCAACTTCTTCAAGTCGGCGATCCATTGGCCGGTATTCAGTTTCAAGTGGGAAACATGGTGGTTTCACATATCACCCGCAAGAGCTTGCGTTCTTTTCCTGGTTCTTTCGTACGCGATCGATCGGCACGGGCGGCAAGTATTCGTTTAAGGGAACGCTCACATCCACGCAACGTCTCTGCGCGCGCCCGAGACGGCAAGCTCCTTCGTCCAACGGATGCCCGCGAGCGTTGCGCGGTTCGCCGCAGTGCTCGGCGTTGCCGAGTACGTTATACCTCGAAGTCTACTGCCTGCGATCAACGAAACCTGATAAGAGGCCCTCTACAGCCGGCGAGCGCGTGGCAGCGGCCATTAACGCGAAGAACGTGTAGCGAACAGAAACTATAATTCGCATGAGGCTTCGCCTCGCTCTTTCTCCGAGGCGTTGCTGGCAACCGCGAACGCGTCATCACCAGGTCAGCGGTCGCGGCGTGCGCCCCAATAGAGGCGCGCCGCCTAAGAATGGCCGGCGCGTCCTCGGCTTGCCCCGTAACGAAGGGAAGCCTACCGGCGTAAACGGAGAAATTAACGCCTGACGACGATTGCTCCCCGCATGCCCTTTCCTTGGTGATAGGCGCACGCGTAGTAAAACGTGCCCGTGGGCCCGGTGTTGAAAATCTTCGAGCGGCTGTGCGGTGCTAGGGTTCCAGTACCCCACTCGCTGGTGCTGATGACGGAGCCATGCGGCACCGTAGGATCGCCCTCGAAACGATAGTTCGCCGGGATCGTCGCACCGCCAATGGAGTATCCCGTCGCAGTGTGCTGGATATCGTCGGTGTTGACGAATTGAACACGGTCGCCGACCCGAACGACCGCGACGACGGGATCGTATCCCGAGAGCTTTCCTTGCTCCGGGCGCGTATGCGGCCGAAAGTCAATGTCGATGTTGATGATCTGCAAGCGATGCGCCGGCACGCCATGCGCTGCAGGTACGGTCTTTTGCGCCGAGCTCATCGGCGGAGAAGACAACAGTGCAACGCCGGCAAAGAGCATGGCACCCGCGAAGCTCCAGCGTGGTGCGCGTCGGTTTTTCCGAGATGTCGTCATGGGTACCATCCTTCTTTCACCAGAGTGTACCCATCAGTGGGCTAGAAGCTTCAACAAAAAAAGCCAGGCTGCTCGGCGCCCATGCAAGGACTCTTCCGGTATCGACCTTTTTTTGGGATGGCCGGGAGTCGAACCCAAGCTCGGGGATTCCAGCCGATCCCGTCTGTTCCCGAAAAGTACTATCCTGTCAGGCTTCTCCGCCGCACTCGTTCCCGAACCATCCCTCGCAATACCGACCGTTTCCGACCCGTCCGTGACCAAAATGTGACAAGCGGAGACAAGTCGCTTAAACGGCCCACTCCTTCCGTCTGCTATCCTAGAGATATGGCGATCAAGAGATTGGACCATGTCAGCGTCGTCGTCGAAGACCTTTCAGCCGCTACCGCCTTCTTCACCGCGCTGGGCATGACACTCGAAGGTGAGATGCCGATCGAGGGCCCCTGGGTGGACCGCGTCAACGGTCTCGATAGGGTCCAAGTCGACATCGTTATGATGCGAACGCCCGATGGGCACGGGCGGCTCGAACTAACGAAGTTTCGCAATCCAAAGCTCGTCGGCATCGAACCGGCGGTTGCCCCGCCAAATGCACTTGGCCTCCGGAGCGTCATGTTTACGGTCGAAAGCGTCGACGACACGGTCGCTCGACTGCGGCCCCACGGCGCCGAACTCCTCGGCGAGGTGGCCCAGTACGAAGACTTGTACAGACTGTGCTACATGCGAGGCCCTGCCGGGATCATCGTCGCGCTAGCCGAGGAGCTCTCGTGAAGCGTTTACCGATTCCCACAAAACCGCTCGCGCTTAGGCCGCGTCGCCTCTGTGACAAACCCGTCACAAACGGAGACAGAGAAGGCTGCTAGTGCGGCGCCCCTTCGACTGCGGCGCTTCGCGGCTCCGCTCAGGATGACACGGATGGTTTGGGATGGCCGGGAGTCGCTCGGGGATTCCAGGCGCTCCCGTCCGTGACAAAATGTGATACGCTCAAATCCGCGCGCCGCAATAAAGCTCCCGCGGTCAAAATGCGTAACGGCTGCCGCTTTCCTCATATCTTCTCGCGCCTGCCGCAAACGTTGACCGATAAGGGCGAGATAGCTCTTCGGCGTCTCGATTCCATCTTTTGGCTTCTTTTGGAAGACGCGCAACGCGCAGACGATATCACCGAGCTCGAGCTCGAAGGCGTAGTTTGCACGAAGCGTACTCTCCGCGTGTTCATTACCCAGTCGTATTTTCGATTACGTCCCACAGATCGCCGCGCATTTCCTACATACTCAGCGCCCAATAGGCCGCGCCATGGATGCTTTGAGTTCGTGAATAGCGGCGATCACTCGATCGTTTGATTCGCGGATCGCTTGGAAAATGTCGTTGCGCTGCGCCGAGCGAAGCGAGAGCGTATCGAGCGCAAGACCGGCGCCATGCGCAAGATGCGCGATAGCATCCGATTCGTCGGGCGCGTACGGCTCGGCACTCCGTTTTGGTCCGAGAACGAGTACGCCGGCTAAGCGGCCGCGCGCGACCATCGGATAGGCGAATTCCCCATGTAGTGCGCTTTGGTTCGCATGAAGATCGACCCGGCGGTGCCACGCTCGTAGGGAAACGATTGCCGGATCGTTTTCATCTGCGTTGCCGTAGTACCCTCGAGGGTCGGGTAGCTCGACGTGGACCCAGGCGGCATCGGTACGACTTTCGAGCAGTTTTCTCGTTCGTTCGAGTATCACGGACTCGTCGCTGATGTAAGCAACCTCGTGCGCAAAATCGCGGATCGCCCGCTCATCTTCATGCCGCTTTTTGAAGAAGACGTTGTCGAGCAGCTGGTCGACGCGCGAGTGAATGTAGCGCATCGAAAACCCTAGCAGAGCGCAAGGATCGACCCGACGATAATGTTAGCGTTGCGGCCGGCGCCGAGCCACTCGCTCAAGCGCAAATTCCACCAGCATGAAGGTGCCGACGACGACGATGGAGACGCCGGTGTAAACCGCGGCGCGGTTGAGCGCGAAACCTAAATCGAGCAGCCGACGATTCAACAGCGCATACGACATGCCGAGCGGCGCCAAGAAGCTTGCGACGTTCACGACTTGTATCCAAACGCTGTATCCCAAGGTCGACGTACCCAAAACCGCGACTGGTAAAGCTGTATGGCACGCTTCGTCAACAACAACGGACTCATGCTGAGTGTTGTCCAGCCGACCCGCCCGCGCTCCGCTCCGCGGGCGACGCGACAGTCGCGATCAACGCCAAGAATGGCAACAACCACGATGCAGCCATCGTCAAACGCACCCAATTGTGCGTCCCGAATGGATCGACAAATCCATAAATACTACCGAATAAGACATAAGCCGCACCGAGTACGCCCGTTCCGGCGGTAACGTACGTGCTGCGATCAATAGGCGGCGCAATCAGCGACAACGGAGCAGGCGAAGAGTCCGACGTAATACGCCGATAGCGCAGGCGCCACGGCTTGTGCGAGGTATCCTGTCGTGGCGAGATCCGATGTCGAAGGACAGCGACGGGCTCGCCCAGTTACCCGGACCGATAATGCCGAAAAGTTGAGTTCAACACGAGGAACGCGCACAATGCGCGAGCTTCGGGCGATTCCGGACGGCGCCACGCCAGCAGCACCGCGAAGGAGAGCATCCAAACGAAGGCAGCGTCCCCAAAGAGAAGGTCCCATCGTGTTTGCGGAACGGCGGGACCGCTAATGTATGCAATCGTGTGAGCACTTCCGTCGTGCATGACGACGATCGTCAGGTGTTCGCGCGGATAGACGCCGCTCAGTACACGATATCGATCCTCTGGATCAAGTTTTGCGAAAGGAACGAGATCGCCATTACGCAAGCCGGCACTCTCGGCACGGGATCCCTTCGCAACGCCCTCGATTCGCCCGACATGCGGCGTCCCCGATGCCTCGACGCGAAAGTCAAGGCCCTCAGAGGCCGTGAGCGTTCCGGATGCGACGTCGATTGCGAAAAGGAAGCCGCACAACGCGCAGAGTGCAAGTAACGCCACTTGCCAACGCCGGTCTAAGCGCGTCAAGGCGGTTCGCGCATCAAGGTGCGCCGTCGGCGTAGTTGCACGACGATTGATACCCCTCGACGGGGCTAAGTGCCTCCCATCGAACAGCGGCATCAATTTCCGTCAGTCCTTCGATTTTGCATCGCAGCCCTTGCTGAGCGGGCGAAGGAAGTCGAAGCGGCGCTACGCTGAGGATAACACGAAATTTTGGGATGGCCGGGAGTCGAATTCTTTCGTGCATCGTCGTGCGTGGGTGTCGTTGGTCAAAACGCCGCGCAGCATAGGGCATTTCCTCTAAGCGGTGGCCGCACGTGGGCGACGTTGGTCGCAATGGACGGCAACCGTTTGGCAACCGCACCAATGCAGAAGCGAATGCGAGGCGCGTAAGGCGTTCTCATCGGCTTCGCGATGTTCGACTCATCGAATGAGCGCGGCAAGGCTCAGCGGGCACGCAACGCCGAGGAATCGGCATTAGCAACAGGCGCGCTCTACGGCGTCGGTAGCCTAGCCACAAGCGCGTCCGTGACGAGCATGCCCAACTGCCTCACCGCTGACGTAGACAGATAACGCACGAGCTCCTCTGACCGCGTGAGTCCGATCAGCCTCGCCTCGACCACTAGTCCAAGGCTCTCGGGGTCATTTACCGCCAGGTTCACTTGGTCCGCCGTTAGCTGCATCAATAGGCTATTGAGGAGCGCGATGCGATCGCGTAGTCGTAGCTCCGCAAATGCAAGTCTGGCCGGACAACAATAGCGTTCCATCAAGTCCTCAGCCTTTCTCTCCCTACCATGGCGCCTTGTCGGGGCAAGTAGGTTTTTCGTCCAGAGCGCAAGGCTGCCTCAGTCACCCCCCAATCTGATCCCTCTCGCGCCTTTGCCGCGCCTAGTCGTGGCCCATTTCGGCCTTTTGCGGCCCACGCGACTGATTTAAGGGCGACCCTCCCCCTCTCTCGCGGCTGCGCGTGCGCGCGCGAAGAAGCCATACACCCCTTTGCGGTGCCGCGGCCCATGCGACTGATTTAAGGGCGACCCTCCCCCTCTCTCGCGGCTGCGCGTGCGCGCGCGAAGAAGCCATACACCCCTTTGCGGTGCCGCGGCCCATGCGACTGATTTAAGGGCGACCCTCCCCCTCTCTCGCGGCTGCGCGTGCGCGCGCGAAGAAGCCATACACCCCTTTGCGGTGCCGCGGCCCATGCGACTCTCTCCGGTGTGACCTTCCCCGAAAATTTCAAAAATGGCGCAACTCTAGATCGCGGCCGCGAGGGAGGTAATGCGCCATCCGCTTTCCGAGGGCACGGTGACGACGGGATAGATACCGTATTCGACGTCAAGCATAATTGACGTCGAAACGCTTTCCGGATCGCAGAATGCCATAGGCGAGAACCAAAAGTTTGCGCATGACGGCGCCGATGACGAGCCGCTTGTGTTTTCCAGCAGCCAGCAGCCGTTCTGCGAAGATCCGGAGAATCGGGTTGAAGCGAACAGCAACCATCGCCGGCATGTAGAGCGCCTTGCGAACGCGAGCGTTGCCGGTCTTGCACAGCCGCGTGCGACCGTGAATCGATGTTCCAGAGCGGCGCTCTCGCGGCGATAGTCCGGCAAATGCGGCGACAGCTTTGGCAGACTGGAATCGGTCGAGATGCGGGATTTCCGAGAGAATGGAGCCCACGGTTTGTCTCGCCGATGCCGGGAATCGACGTCAGAAGGTCGCGCCGGCGCTTGAGATCGGGATGATCGTCGAAGTGTTGGCGGATCTTGCGCTCGACCTGCGCGATCTGCTCGTCGAGCGTGGCAATGACCTCCCGAATGGAAGCCGTGACGATAGCTGCCTCCGAGGATTGCGCGTACACCGATTGCTGCGCGCGGGTCGTCTTCAGATGCTCGTAGTGGCGCATAAGCGCTTGTAGAATACGGATTTCCGCTGGTGGCGGGAGCCATGGCTCGGGACTCGGACTTTTGCAGAATCGTGCGATCAAAGCAGCGTCAATTTCATCGGTCTTGGTCCGTAGCAGCTCGCTCTGCGCGAACGCCTTGATCCGAGCCGGATTGACGACACTGACGCGTTGCTCGAGACCATGAAGATACGATGCAAGCGCTTCCCAATACGCGCCGGTTGCCTCCATGCAGATGTGCACATCGTCGGCGTGACGATTCTTCAGCCACGCCGTCAGCTGCTCGAACCCTTTGGATGTGTTCGGAAACGCTTTCTTTGCTTCGGCATGGTCACCTAAGAGACACGCATGAAATGTTTCCTTCGACAGGTCGATTCCCAAGAATGATGCCACCGAGCCTACCTCCGTAACGGCGCCTTTTCTCGATCGACCTTGTGCATTCGAGCTAACCGGCGAGGCGGTGCTCACGATACCGTCCGATCTCCGTGGGCGCCAACGGGCAGGCCGCCTATCTATCCCGCGGGTTACATCCCAAGGAGTTCAACCAGCGTGACCTGCCCTAGCGACATCATACAAGGAGTGGGGAACCCTAAAATTGTGCGCCCCCCTCCCGGCGCCGAGCTGCTAGGCTCTTAGCGATCCAAGCGGTAACGCGTTAAGCGCCGCTCTAAACTGCGAGCCGCTGCGAGCCAGGCCGCCGCGGTGCGAGGCGCTCGCAGCTGCCGTGCGAGCAAGGCGTCCCGGCTCGGCTTAGCTAGCTACGCGATCGGCGCTGGGCCGCGCAGCTGCGAGGCTACGCTAAGCCACGACGGCCTAGCGCGATGCGGCCTCGCGGGCGGGGCTCGACGGGTGGGTATCGGCGCTCGACAATGGCCTAGAGCTCGCGGTCATGAAATGGGGGTTCGCCCCTGAGCAAAGCTCACCCGCTGGCTACGGAACTATGCTGAACACGGTGCCGTGACTAGAAGTGCCCCCAGAAGAAGTTGTGCTGTACAATGCATTACCGCCGCCGAAAATGAGGTCTGCAGATGGACTCGCGCCGTCGGCTTGATTCGCGCCGAATCTATATAACACACGCTCCGTGTACCCTCCGCTTTTGACCGGCGTCAACGCGAAGACTGTGCCGGCATTTGCCGCTCCTCCACCAAGGAGCGTCGTGCCGTAGAACGTACCGTTCGCACTCGCGACAAGACCCGCAACGGGTCCGAGACCGTCTCCGCCCCCTTTGAAACGGTAGATGATGCTCTCGGTGAAGCGTCGTTTGCGCGCAGGGGTTAGCCTGAAGACTGCGCCACAGCCCTCGGTGCCACAGGCAGAGCCCTGATTTCCGCCTCTGCCCGTCGTTCCGTAGATCCCGCCTTTGGAGTCCGCAATGAGGTCGCCATAAGGATTCGCGCCGTCGCTGCCGGCTTGAAACCGATAGACGATTGATTCAGTGGCGCCGCTGGCCGTAAGTTTGAGACGAAATACCGTGCCGCAGCCTGCCGTAGCTGAGGAATTGCATGAAGTTCCTCCACCGTTAAGCGTCGTACCGTAAAACAGGTTCGATCCTGCCGCTAAGAGCTGGGCACGTGGAGTCGCGCCGTCCGAGCCTCCCTTGAAGCTGTAAAGAACTGCTTCCGAATATCCTGTGCCCGAGGGTGCCAAACGGAAAACGGTGCCGAAGCCGTCTGCACCTCCAGCTGTCGTGGTTCCATAGAGTCTGCCGCTCGCATCGCTGATCAAGGTTCCATTAGGGTTGGAACCGTCCGTGCCATGAAAAAAGTAAATGATGCTTTCGCTGTAACCACCGCCGGAAGGGGTCAGCTTGAAGGCGGTGCCGTAATAACCGCTGCCACCGCCATACGTAAGCCCATAAAACGCGCCGGTCTTGTCCGCAATTAGCCCGCCGAGCGGCCCCGAACCATCTGCGCTCCCGCCGCGAAACGCGTATAAGACCGTCTCCGCATAGCCCACGAGTGACGGCGTCAACTTGAAGACTGTACCGAAGCCCCCGGGCTCCCCACCTCGAGTCGTTCCATAAAAGTCACCTGCCACGTCGAGCAGCCCATCAAATGGATTTGAACCATCCGCGCCACCGAGAAAACGGTAGAGGATCTGCTCGGGAGAAAAGTTGGTCGGGTTTGCGACGTTTAACGTTTGCATCGGCGAAATGCCGCTTGGATGCCCGTCACAACCTGCAATTAATATAGCCGCTGCGCAAACACTTAGCGCATAGCGGCTTAGATTCGAACAGTTCATTTGCTTTGTTCCTTTCGCAGATGCGTCGACGGGTCGGAGTTACGACGCCGCTCAGCTCCCATGCGCTCGCGTCTGTACGATGAGCGATGATCGATGTGCCGAACGGGCGATTGTTCAACAGTCCTTTGTGCCGTTCGCGATGGTTTTCGGAGACGCGACGAACGGTCGGTATTGACGCGTTTTTCGATCGAAGGCGTATCCGACGATCGTACCGTGATCGTTGATATCGTTGCCAAAGAATAGATGAAGCGATGTCGGCGAACATATGAGATCATTGAGGTCCACCATCGCTCCGTTTTGCCACAGAAAAGCGCGGCAGTGCTGGAAGCTGCTGCCAAGGGAGACGCATGAGCCGCCCACGACCTGCCCTCGGTTGTTCAAACTGAATGCCAGGCTCGAGTGATCGCCAACAACGGTCCCGAGGTCCTGCATGCCCTTCTGCTTGTTGACTAGAAACGCGTGCGTCGTATTGTCATGCGGCACGCCCGACTGTCCGACGACGTCGCCGTTGGCGTTAATCGCCCACGGGAAATTGTTTAAGTGACCACCGAGGTTACCCAGGTCGGTCACCCTTCCGTCGTGCCACAGCACTGCGTGACGCGGGGGATCCGAACATAATCCTGACACCCCGGCAACCTGCTCGCGGTCGTTGATTCCCGAGGCTCCGCCGACCGTATCACCGGCCAGCGGTGCAAGTTTCCGAATCTCGCCCGGCTTCGGGCCCCAAACCACAGCTTCGAAACGGAGGACATGTTGACCGAAGCACTTGTCGTGCGTCGTTGTTTCGGCGAACCCAACGACTTGACCGCGATTGTCGACGCCTACGGCCTGTCCGTTGTTCCCCCCCAGGGTCGGCAGCGCGGCATCACGCCGTCGCGCCAGAGGAAGCCGAGACAGATCAAGCCGGTGCCGAAGGAACAAAAATCTTTCTTTAGCGGATCGGGCTTCGACGTTTCGGCTACGCCGGCGATCAGACCGCGGTTATCTTTGACCGGCCACTGCTCGGAAGCTATTCGGTCCGCCGAGCGTGCCAAGATCGGTAAAGCTCTCGTTCCGCCATAAGGCGGCGCGCGAGATGCAGCATCCTCGCTGCCCATTGGTAGAACCGACGATCCAATCGCGATTGCTGATCCCTTCGGCGACGCCGCCACCGAGCGGCGTGGTTAAAGCCTCAACGCTGTAGCGCGTCGATGCGCCCTGAGGCGGCACGGTTCTAAGTTGTGACTGCGATCCGCCGCAACCGACAAGCACTATCGCCGCCACGCAAAAACATAGTGCATAGCGGCTTACACGAAGCCTGTTCATCTGCTTTGCTCCTTTCGCAGATGCGTCGGCGGCTCGGAGCTTTCCGACGCGGCTCATTGAATCTTAGCACCTAAGCCGCGATTTCGGAAGCCGCCTCGGCCCACGGCTCCGTAGCCACGGCGCCGATCGGGGCGCTAGAGCGTTAGCGCGAACACCGTGCCGCAGCAGCTGCGCTTGCCGCGGCGACCACCGTAGAAGGTCGTGCCGTACAGCGTGCCGTTCACGTAGATCAAATCGCCCTGTGGCAACGATCCGTCCGCGCCGCGAAAATCGTGAAGGAAGTTCACCGACCCCGTCCTGCTCATGCTGTAAATCGTCCCGTAGTCGCCAAATGAGCCCCCGTCTGCCGTCGTACCGTAGAGCGTACCATTCACGTCGATCAAGCTCGTCTGGGGATCCCACCCGCCGCCGTAGTCCGCGTAGTCCCACTTAAATCGGTGCAGCATCTTTTCCGAACCATCAGTGCTTACGCTGTAAAAGATTCCAAAGTAAAGTGAACCACCGCCTTGAGTCGTCGTCCCGTAGAGCGTGCCGTCGACATTGACCAAGCCCGCTAGGGGATACCACCCATGGGGGCTACCGGCAAAGCTGTACAGCCAATTCTCCTTTCCGCCCGTGGTTATGCTGAAAACGGTTCCGCAGCCGTTATCGTAGTCGCATCCGCGACTGCCGCCCAGGTAAGTGGTGCCGTAAAGCGTCCCGTTCACGTTCAGCAATCTCGATTGGGGCATATTCGCTCCGCCAGAACCGCCTTTGAAACGGTATATGACTCTCTGCGAGCCAGTAGTGCTTACCCGATACAACGTCCCGCACCCGACGCTGCCGCATCCCGACCCCCCGTGCGCTGTTGTACCGTACAGCATGCCGTTGACGTTGATCAGGGTCGCATCCGGGTTCGCCCCATCGGCTCCGCCACGGAAACTGCGCAGCACCTTCTCCGTGCCGGTCTTGCTGATGCTGTAAACGGTCCCGTTCCCGAATGAGCCGCCCGAATCGGTCGCACCGTACAACGTGCCGTGCACATCGACCAAGCCGGCGACAGGAAGCGACCCATCGGAGCCGCCTACAAAACTATGCAGCACTTTCTCGCTGCCGTTCGTGCTGACGCGGTAAACCGTTCCTCGGTTGGATGAACCACCCTCAAGAGTGGTGCCGTACAGCGTCCCGTTCACGTTGATCAGGCCCGCTATCGGGTGCGTCCCGTCACCATGGATGTTGAAATGGTACAGCACCTTAAACTGTGGCCCACGATCCATAAGCGTTTGCGTCGGCAGGAGCGCTTGTGCGGGAATGGCTGTCTGCGATGCGCCGCAGCCTGACAGCAGCGCCGCAGCGGCGCTGATGCTTACCGCGTAGCGAGTCAAACTCCTCATATGCAATGCCTCCCGATAGCTGAAGGAACAGCGGCTGAGGGCATTCGGCGGCGTGTCGCTGGGAATGAGCAATGCGACGGTCTTAAACACTAATCGCAGCGGACGGTCTTGCATGCGTGACCAAGCCTTTCCCCATGAATGGGAGCCGCTAATGTGCCATCCCAGGATGGCGACCACGGCATGCATTAAGATGGCGATGCGTGCCGTACTCAGTGGTGACGCTGGCAGACCGCGGCCTTCCTGGATTCTACCGATCGGCCTAAAAAGCGCGTTTCGTGCTAGGGGAGTTGCCCTCCGCCGAGCACCTGCAGCGACCAGCCGATAGTTTACGCCGAACCAGCGAAGGTGCTACGGCGCGCGCCGGATGCACCGGAAGCCTTGCATCAGTGGCTTCTCGAGGCGGTGAAAACCGGCGATCAGCGGGGCTTGCCACAATTTTGGAGGCGTGTAGCCTTCGTCGAGATCCCAGAGCGTGATGTAGAGTGCATAGCGACGTGGAAAGGTATCGGACCAGCGGCGCACTGCAGGTTCATCGAAGCCCCGCGCGCGCAAAGCAACGAGCACGCTTCTATCGTCGGGCTGTTCGCAAACGAGCTGCACGAATGCTTCGGTGGTTATGTTCAGCCGCTTCAATAGCGCCGCATCCACGGGTGAATGGCCAATGAGGTACGCACCCAGAGTGCCTCGTTCGCGCATGCGTGCTTTCTCGATCATCCGCGGGAGCCAGCAAATCCCCTCGACCTCGACGTTCCACCGCGGCGGAATCCGATGCATCCCTGCCTCCTCGGTTACTTTAACGATGCTTACATTTCCAACATACTCAAAATCGCGGACACCCTCCCCCTCTCGCGGACGGGCGCGCGCGCGTAGGTTCACAGGCCGCCGACGTTCTCGTTGCGCCGGAGCGATCGAACGGCAGCGCTCGGATGGCGCGGAAGCCTTTACCCCCTTTGTACAGCGCGGCCGCCAGTGACTGATTTGAGGGTTGCCTCCCCCCTTCTCGCGGCTGCGGGCGCGCACGCGCGCGAGCCGTTCCCCGAACGCGACAGCCGCGCGCATGCGACTGAAAATTGCCCGCACCCCTCCCCTCTCGTGGTTGCGCACGCGCGCGTAGCAGCAAACCGTTCCCCCTTTTCGCTATGCGCGGGCGGCGGCGACTCGGCAAGGGAGGCGCGTGCCCCCGCGAAAGCACCGGACAGGCTCCAAGCATGTCCGATTGTTCGTAGGACCGTGGCGGCTAACCGGCGATCGTAGGCAACGCTAAATAAAAGACCGTCGCGATGCCTTCAGAGGCGTCGCCAGTATCACAGGGAACAAAGGTTCCACGCGATCGCAAACTTCCTCAGGAGAAAATATGAAAGCTCTAGCATCAGTTCTGTTGTTGGCAATGGCCATGTTCGTCATGAGCATGCAACCTAGTCAGGCACAGAGCAGCATGTCCTCGTCATCTTCGATGATGATGCCAAAGTGTGCATCGGGCGACTCGGTTGTCGGTGTCAACATGACGACGAAGATGTACATGACATGTCTCAAATGAAGGCCAAAACGGCAGGGATGACCCCGGCCCAAAAGCAGGCAATGATGACCAAAAACAACATGAAGATGATGTGTAAGTCGAAGGCCGATGCCATGGGCGCCAAGATGATGAAACCTCCGATGTAAGCCGACCTAGAGGTTTGCCCCGACTCTATCGACTCAGTATGGAGGGGTCGCGGTTAACCAGCTCGGCAAGTTCGGATCGCCGGCGTATACCGAAACGGTTGTAAATGAAGGTAAGATGGTAGTTCACGGTCCGCTGCGGCATATTCAAGCGCTGGGCTATTTGGCGGTTTGTCGATCCGCGCGCAATGAGCTGCGCAACTTCGCGCTCCGTAGCGGTTAGATAATGCCGTGGAAGCCGCGTAGCTGGCTTCCTCTGTCGAGACGCATCGTAGCAATGATGCGCTCCCATTGCGCGAAACACCCGTTGCGCCTCGGTGGTTCGCTGCGCAGACCGTAAGCACACCGCGTGATGATACTGCCAACCAAGTTTGGCGAATATGGCGGCCGCCTCTGACGCGTGAGCGAGCTGCGACTGACGCTGTCCGCTCAAACCTCGTAGCCGGGATTGCACGGCCAGCCGGTGCGCCCGCGCCAATGGGGCGTTGTCGTAGGGCGCAAGGGCTGCAGCCGCGTGTTCCAGATCCTCATTGGTGCCATGTACTGCCACCTGTAACAGAAGCCACCAACAGCCGTGCGGTGTCGTAATGCGACTCAAAATCCGTGACCGAAGCCTCGAGGCAGCCTCCTCGTCGCCAGCGCGGATATAATACTCATGTACGGCAGCTGCGACGGGCCCCGCTCGATAGGCGCTGGAGTCGGTTAGGGCGAGCTCGAGCACACCGAGGTCGAGGCACCTGACGATCAACTTCTCATCACCGGTCAAGCATCCCGAGGAGCACGCCCACTGCAGTGCGGAGTATCCTAACGTACAGATGCCCGTTCGGCCAGAGTTCGGCGGCTTCGACCAGAGCTTTGGAACGGCTGAGGTCGCCGGCGATCAGCGCATCCCAAGCGTACGAAAGCGTCGAGATAGGCCACCCCAATTGCGTGTCGTCGCTTTTTTGCCACCGACAACGCGCGCTCGTGGAGGCTGAAAGCGCGCCCCATCAACCCCAAGCTTACGGCGTTAAATGCAGCCGAGGACAAGCGCATGGCGCGGTCGCACGCGGAATCGTGTCGCTCAGAAAGATCCAGTACGGTATCGAATGCGCGTACCGATTCGAGCTGGTTGCCAAGACGAGCTTCCGCCGTTCCACGTAGCTCGAAATATTCGCAGACGTCGGATAGGTTGGCATCCGATAAACTCGATTCGGCGGCCAGCATGAGAGAAATCACATCTGCATCTTGGCCGATTGAAGCGTAGTGATGAGCAACCGTCAGATACCCCTTGAAGGCTGCCGATCTACTATGGGGGCCTGTGAGCTTAAAGATCTTTTGCGCGTACAGCAGCGATGCCGGGAAATCGTTTTCGAGCCGGGCTTGCTGAGAGAGATTAGCCAAGGCAGCCGCGCCTGACATCGCATCCTGGTTTCTTAGCGCCAGTTCGTAGGCGTCGCTTAGGATGGCGCGCGATTGAAGAGGGTCGCCACCTCGTCCGATTTCAATACCGCGCTTCAATAACGCCGTAACTCGAGCTTTATACGCACGACGAACCGAAGGTAGCAGCCGCCCGGCGACAATGGATTTCGAAATTCGCATCATTCCTTTCTTTTTTCTCTTCAACCGCCCAGGCTAAAAAGCTGCCCTGTTCGGGCAAGACATGGCTTCGCTAATCTGCTATCCTCAAATGGAACGATGGCATCCTGCAATTTGAAACCCGCTTGAGTTTCCGGACGCGCGCGTCGAGCGCGATTGAGAATGTAGCCATCGCGTCGGTCGAATTCCCGTAACGACTTTTACGGAAGGTAAACGCTATGCGCCTCTTCCCGTCATGCGAACGCGGACTCATTGCCTCCGGAGCGCTGGTGCTTCTCGCAGGGTGTTCCGACGCACGGTTGCCGAACGCAACGATCCCTAGCGACTCATCGCAAGCGCGCAACGAGTCGGTCCTGTCGCATCTGTCACCCCGAACTGCTCGCCCGGTCGTAAGTCACGGTTCCAAGAATTCCGGCTCAACCAGCGCCAACCATGTTTTCGTCTCTGAAAGTACGGGAAATGTAGTCGACATTTTCACGGGAACACAACAAACGGAGCAACTTACAGGTTTCAACGAGCCTCAAGGCTTAACGACCGATCGAAGAGGTACCTTATACGTTGCGAACACCGCGGCCGGCAACATCGAAGAGTTTGCGCCGCCCTACGCAAACACACCCACCACAATCATTGCCGACGAGAGTGGCGCTCCCGCCGCGGTCGCCGTCTCGACCGCAGGCATCGTCGCGGCTTTGAACATCTGCTCGGGAACGAGTTGCAGTCTTCCTGGCAACGTCGCCTTCTATGCGAAGGGCAAGACCATGTTACCGTGTGACGTCGTTTACGGGGGAGTCGCTGCGACCCCGCTCGGAGGCGCCTTCGACGACAAAGGGACATTGTTTGTCGCCGCGCTCAACAGCGGTCGCTTCCCCCAAATCTCCGAGATCCGGGGCGGCTGTAAGGCAAAGACAATTACACCTCTGCTTACGACGAACACTCTCTTCTTCCCGAGCGACATACAGGTCGACCGCAAGGATAACGTCGCCGTCCTGGACTCCCCCGCAATCGGCGTCGCACAAATCGACGTCTATGCGGCGCCGGTAACGCACTCATCCAAGCTCACCTTGCTTTCCATGGCTCAGCTGTTGAACGCCGCGGTGCCGATCGGCTTCGCCCTAACTCCAGACGGCAAGCACTTGTGGACGGCTGACGGCGGCGTTTCGCAGGCTCAGAAATACGCCTACCCCACGGGCGGCTCGTCAAGCCTCCAACTCAGTGTTGGCGGGCTGCCCGAGGGCGTCGCCGTGACGCCGGCCGAGTCGCCCTAACAGATAGGAAACGCATGATGAATCTGTCGATCAAAATAGTGAAGGTCGGCGTGCTGGCAGCCAGCTCGATGTTAGGGGCCTGCGCGGGCGCCCGAATGGTGCCCGCATCGCTACCCGGCATCACGTCGCCGCAGTTGCAGCAAAACCCCGTTATCCACGGCGTAAATCAAACGCGCAATTGGATCTCGCCGTCGGTACGCGCGTCAGCGAAAAAGGGCGGCTTGCTCTTCGTCGCCGACAACTTCAATAACCAAATCGGCATCTACCCCCAGACGAAGCCGATGCGGCGCATCGGAACGATCGCAAACGGTGTTGCGTCGCCCACGGGCCTCGCCGTCGACGGCTCGGGCAACCTCTATGTCGCGAATTATTCTGCGAACTCCGTCGTTGTGTACGCGCCACCGTACACCGCCGCGCCGACCAGAATATACACTGGCGGGTTTTATGGTCCAGTCGCAGTTGCGGTCGGCGCGAATGGCGCGGTGTATATTTCCGACTACGCCGACGGCTTGCTCGCCGAATTTCTACCGCATCGCACGAAAGCGTCACACATTATCTCGCTCACGGGAAGGCCTACCGGACTTGCGCTCGACGAGAGCGACAATCTCTTCGTCGCCTATGAATCATATACGGCGTTCTCCGGGGTGCTTGAATTTAGATCTGGTTCAATCCGCTTTGCGGATACCGGCATCAGAGTCGGATTTGCCGGTGGGCTCACCTTCGATTCTCGCGGCAATCTCCTCCTCGAAGACGAGAGCGGGGGAGCGCAAAGCATCAACGTGTATCCACCCGGGTCAACTACGCCATCGCGCATCATTACGAATGGATTCCTCAACCCGATTTCGCTAGCGTTCAACGCACAGCAGAGCCGCCTGTACGTTGCCGATGCCGGAGCCTTAGATGTTGAATCGATCACCTATCCCAGCGCGAAAATCCGCAACACGATCGAAGGATTCGGCGGTCCATACGGCGTCGCGCTCAGTCCTGCGGCCCCGCAGTAGTGGCCGCGCTAAGAAGGCAGCTTTCGATGCCGCAGTGCGTACGTGGCCTGATTTCTTTCGGATCGGCAATAGCGATCGCCGCTTGTTCCAGCCGCAGTGGCTCAATGGTGCCGTCCCTGGGCTCAGAGATCGCCGCGAACATGCGAACGCATGGATCCTCGTTCACCGTGCTCCACACGTTCACAGACAACACCGACGGCGACAATCCTAATGGCATGTTGCTTTTGTACGGCGGGAATCTTTACGGGACGACCTATCAAGGCGGCAGCGGTAACGACGCCGGAACGATTTTTGAGATCACATCGGGCGACAAAGAGAACGTTCTTCACCGCTTTGGCCGCAAAGCCCCTCCGGGCTATCGCGCCAATCCGGAAGCGGGACTCATCCGAGACGCGGCCGGAAACTTCTATGGCACGACATACTCAGGTGGAAAGCTGCGAGGTGGTACGGTATTCAAGGTAGACGGGGCGGCCAAAGTGACGACGCTGCATAGCTTTACGGGGCCCGACGGGGCAGGCCCATACGCGGGCGTTATTCGTGATGCCGCTGGCAACTTGTACGGAACGACGGAGTTCGGCGGCGCGTTCGGGTCCGGAACCGCGTTCAAACTGGACGCCGCGGGGCATGAGTCGGTATTGTACAGCTTCGCCGCTGGAACCGACGGCGGACTCCCGACGGGTGGTTTGGTTCGCGACTCCGGCGGCAATCTCTACGGCACCACTTCCGTGGGCGGCGACTTAGCCTGCGCGGGTGGTCAAGGGTGTGGAAACGTCTTTATGCTCGACAAGGCGGGCATTGAGACGGTGGTGCATCAGTTCACCGGGCCGCCTGACGGCGAACTTCCCTACGCTGGTTTGATTCGCGACGCCGCCGGCAATCTGTACGGCACGACCACCGCGGGCGGCATGGTTCTGTCGGGCGGGACGGTGTTTAAACTCGATTCTGCCGGCAACGAAACGGTGCTGTACAATTTTACCGGCGGGGCTGACGGTGAGGGTCCTTCTGCCGCTCTGATTCAGGACACGTCCGGCAACCTTTACGGAACGACATATCTTGGCGGCGGTGGTTCCTGCGGCTATTACCACTGTGGAACGGTGTTCAAGCTCGACACGACCGGTCACGAGACGGTTCTGTACCGCTTCGCCGGTGGTGGGGATGGGGCGCATCCGAATGCCGGATTAGTCATGGACGCGGCGGGTCATCTCTATGGAACCGCGACCCAGCGGGGCGATCTCGACTGCCATAGCCATCTCGGTTGCGGAGTGGTCTTCAAACTCAAGACATAGCCACTAAGTGCTCGAGATCCGACGAACCGGTCGGATATGCAAAGAACGTACCGGCGATTCGCGGACCGTCTAGTGAATGCCGAACCACTAGCGCAAGCACGTTAATCTACTCTTCGGCATGCGACCCAAACAGCGTGCAGCTTTTAGCCTACTGGGGCTTTGCCTATTCAGTGTCGTTTGCCCCATAAAAGCGGGCGGTTGCCGACAAAAGTGATTTAAGGGCGACCCTCCCTCTCTCTCGCGGCTGCGGGCGCGCGCGAAGAAGCCATACACCCCTCCGCGGTGCCGCGGCCCATGCGACTGATTTAAGGGCGACCCTCCCCCTCTCCCGCGGCTGCGCGTGCGCGCGCGAAGAAGCCATACACCCCTCCGCGGTGCCGCGGCCCATGCGACTCTCTTGGGTGTGACCCCTAGCCCGAAAATTTCGAAAATCGGTTTCAAAGGCGGCGCTGATGGGGCGTTCGCGAGAGCGGCCTCACCAGCTTGGAGGGCGCGTTCTACGGTACAATATGGGTCGGCGGTGGCTCCGGTTGTGGTGGTGGCGGATGCGGCACAGTCTTTGAACTAACGCCATAAAGCATTTACGTGCGATTCACGCTTAGACTCCTGAGATAGCGCTCGACTTCGGCTGGCGTTGACTTTGACCAACCCTTGGGGCTCGCGGACCGCAGGCAAACTTACCGCCGTAAGGAGTATGCGTTTACCAAGGCGCACCTTGCATCGCGTGACGGATCGATGCTGCCTTCAGACGCTCGAGGTCGCTGGGGAGAAGGGGGTGTCGGAAGTGCAAATGCCGAAAGCATGTGTTAGCCCGATGCTGTTTGCATTTTGGGCTCGGTTCAATTGGGAGCCAAAGACTTCCATTTCCTACAACGTTGCAAATTGCAGTTTAGGAGCAATACTTGTGAACCCAATGCGCAATCTTATCGGTGCATGCTTGAGCATGGCTTTCTTGACCTCATGCAGCGGTATTAACGGCTCTTCCCTTGCGACCGTCCCGAAATCGGTTGCGCGGGCAGTGTCGAGACCTATAACCATCGCGGCGCCGGCCAAGGCCGATCTCTACGTGGCAAATCACGGCAACAACACAATCACCGTCTATAATGCCAGCGGGAAGAAGCTGCGGACTATCTCCAACTCCCTGGCGCTAAATGAGCGCACGGATCTCGCTTTTGACAGCTCCGGCGACGTCTACGCCTCGAACTATTTCGCCAACACGGTCACCGCCTACGCTGCGGGCAGCAGCTCTCTCTTGCTAACGATCTCTCAGGGTCTAAGTGGCCCCCGATCTTTGGCTTTTGACATTTCCGGCGACCTCTATGTTGGAAACCAAACAGGTAATACGGTCACCGTCTATCCGTCAGGCAGCACATCTTTGTTGCGCACAATCTCCGCGGGGGTGACCAACCCGACCTGTCTAGCGTTTGACAGCTCCGGCAACCTGTATGTAGGAGACGCTACTTACCCAAAGAGTACCGTGACCGTCTACCCCCCGGGCAGCGGGTCCGTGAAGCAAACGCTTTCCAAGGACCTGAATGGCCCCGACGCACTAGCGTTTGACTCGGCGGGCAACCTCTATGTCTTAAACTATTCCGGTAATGACGTGGTTGTCTATGCCGCGGGCACCAAAACGGTGTTGCGCATAATCTCTCAGGGCATTTCTTCTCCGCAAACGATGAAGTTTGACCCGTCGGGCAACCTTTACGTTGCGAATCCGACGGTGAACACGATCACAGTGTACGCTCCGAACAGCAAGAAGGTACTCAGGACTATTTCTCAAGGTCTAAATGACCCTTTTGCGCTCGCGTTTGATGCCACTGGCAACCTCTATGTAGCGAACGAGTTGGGCAATTCGGTCACCGTCTATGCCCCCGGCAGTGGCACGGTTAAGCAGACGATCTCGAAGGGTGTGAAGGCTCCGGTCGCTTTGGCATTCGGACCGTAACGATAGCCTGTGCTCCAAGTTCAGCCCCGCCGAAGGCGTAGCTTTTACCTCGGCAGAACAACTTTGAGAAAAGCAGGGCTCGAAATGAAAACGGGTCTGAGCCCACTTTTTAGGCCGCCGGTAATTGTGGGATGGGTTCAATTGTAAGATTTTCGACAAACTCCTTCGGTGTGAGATAGCCGAGCGACGAGTGCGGCCGAACCTCGTTGTAGTCGACGAGCCAGACGTCAGCTGAAGCGCGCAGTTCAGGGAGGGTCCAGAACGCCTCGGCATTGAGGAACTCATCGCGAACGCGCGCGTTGAACGACTCGATCCAGGCATTCTGAGCGGGCTTGCCTGGATCGATAAAGTGCAAGTCGAGTTGGTGATCAACGGACCATTGCAGCATCGCCATCGAGATGTTTTCAGGCCCGTTGTCGACTCGGAGTCGCTCGGGATAACCGCGGACCTCAGCAATCTCGTCGAGCGTGCGGATGACTCGCGGGCTTGTCAGAGAGAAATCGGCATCGAGGGCGAGGCCCTCCCGACTGAGCCGATCTTCAATCGTCAACACCCGGACCTTACGACGAGTGAGCAGACGGTCTTCCATGAAATCAAGTCCCCATTCTTCATTGAGCTTTGTCGCAGCTGGCGACCAGCTACCGCGCACCAGGCGAACGCGACGCTTCTTGCGCGGCCGTACCTGGAGGCATTCTTCTCGATAAATGCGGCGCAGACGCTTGTGGTTCATGACGATCCCCTCTCGCCTGAGCAGAATCCTCAGCCGGCGCCAACCAAAACGCAGCCGTTTTTGTGCAAGCTCTCGCAGCCGATCGCGAATGTGCGCATCGCCGAGACGACGAGCTTCGTATTGCATGGTCCCTCGCGGGCAGCCGATCAGCTTGCAGCTCTGCCGTTCGCTGAGCCCTTCGGACTGGAGCGCCCTCACCGTTTCTTTGCGCGCTGAGGGCCCCACCCGTTTTTTCGGATCACCTCCGACATCGCCCGTAACTCGAGGGCCTGACGCGCGATGATGCGTTCCATCTCGCTGTTTTCGGCTTCGAGTTCTTTGAGCCGGACGAGATCGCTGGTTTCTAAGCCGCCGTATTTGCTGCGCCACAAGCGCAGCGTGTTGATGTGAACGCCGTGCTTGCGAGCCAGTTCAACGGCTGGTCGGCCGGCGTCGAGCTCCTTGAGAATCGAGACGATCTGCGCTTCGGTGAAACGACTTTTGCGCATTGCGGATCTCCTTGCTGGCCTTCATTGGCCGGAGTTCCACAATATCCGTGGCCTAGTTTTTGGGGCTCAGACCCCTTCAACAACCGAGTTCGTTCTGAGTTCCTCAACGCGCAGTGGTTCCACACGCTTGCCGAAGGCCAACTCAAGGCCTATGCGTGGCTGCATCGTTACAACACGACGCACCCGCATTCTGCACTCGGCTATCTCACGCCCGAGGAGTTCCTCGGAACCTACGAGAATATCCAACCTTCACAGGAATCAGTGGCCGCATGACGGGTCCGAGCCCACTTCGGAGAGGGAGCTTACACTACGACCGGCTCGGGCCAGGTCGATGACTCTACGCCGGAACTCCGGCGGATATGTCGGACGTCTTGGCATGATGGACTCCTTCGCTGTAAGAACGAAAGTGTCCACGGAACCGGGTCAACTCCAATTCAGCGAGGAAGAGACCTGAAAGCGAGGACCTTGTTGCGTGTCTGTTACTCGCGTTCTCGCTCTGGCGAAGGAAGGATTTAAAAATGGCCTTCTATGCAGTCTTTGAAATGCAACCCTTCGACCCCACTTTACAAACCCAAACATGGTGCATTAACGCAAGCGGAACCGCTGGCGGCTGGGCATCCGGGACTGCGGACTGGGGATTCCCGAGCGTGGGCACAATATGGCCCCGTCCCACAAGTCCGCAACCCCTCGACTCATCTTGTGGCGTGATTTTGGATATCAACGATAGCGGTGACGCGGTGGGGTATTCTACTCCCAGCGACTTTCCAACGCGACACCCATGTCTTCTGAGGGGTGGCTTGGTTGTCGATTTGGTTCCTACCTTACCAGTGGGCTCCTCTCCACTCGGTCTGAACAATAACGGGATCGTGGTCGGCTGGCTCGGCACCGGAGCCGGCGACCGGGGATTCGTCTACGACTCCGTCGCGAAGACTGCGCCAGTCGTCATCCCTCCCCTGCCTGGCCAATATATGTCGCTGGCGAGGGCAGTTAATAGCAGCGGCGCGGTGGTCGGGATCAGCGACAATCGCGGGATTCTCTTCGCCGGAGGCAGACTCGTCGATCTGGGGGTCATGTCTCCCGTCACGGGCATTAACGATTCAGGAATTGCTACTGGCTCGACTTTCGGACCGTCGTTTTCCCAAGCAATCATATGTGATACCAAACTGCCGAGCCCGAGCTTCACCAAGATTCCATTACCTCCCGGTGGATTCGTCGGCAGTGATGGAAGTGCCATCAACAATAAAGGAGACGTAGTCGGTACCGCCTGGACCCACAAAGACAACTGGGGTGGCGACCAAACCGCATTCATTTACACCGGCAGCGTCAGCACCGATCTGAACACGCTGATTCCAGCGGGGACCGGCTGGAATCTGCAATATGCCAATGACATCAATGACAACGGACAGATTGTCGGGAGTGGCGTTCTGAACGGCAAGAAACTTGGATTCCTGCTAAATCCTACTTCTCCGCCCGACCCGTGCCAGCCGATTCGTGATGAACTCGCCAACATGTCATCGGCTGACTTTAAGTCACCCGCCGATTACGAGAGGGCGCGCAAAGAGGTGGAGGCGCAATTGGTCGCTTGCATGAGAAATTACCGGGAAGCTGCCGCGCTGACACGAGTTCCGCCAGAAGACGTCCCGCATGAGGCGCGAGTTTCGGGTCCGAAACGGCTACTTTCCCGAGCTCGCGATGAATTGCTGCAACAGTCACTTCAAGCGGACTGTTTTCTGAACGACGTTCGCTCCTCACTCGGGCTTTTTCGCGTCCTTCTTGTATTGGGCAGCCTGATAGAACCGTAGTCCGTCCACCGGAATATCCGGTATCTTTGTTCCGGGTTTCAACCGCTCCAATACGGCGTTTGGATGTCTGCGCAACAGCAGGGCGCCCAGGCGATAACTCAAGGAACGCGTGCCCGCGTTGATCATCGCGCCGCTTTTCCTCCTAGCAGATTGCAACCGACTCAGGGTCAAGCCGCTACTGTTGAAGCGTTTGTTAGTCCGGCGATCAAGAGCAAAGGGCCAAAACGATTCTTCTCGGACTATCGCCGACGGTTGCTTTACCCTGTCGCCATAACACGTTCATAAGCCGGAGCTCATGGTCAGTGAGGACGCGGGATTGCTTCCGTGGCATGCATTTCTCCCAACTATTACAAACCTAAAGGAGTCTGTGGCAATGAGGTCGCTTTGTCAACTAGATTCCTAATAGTTGCGCCCTCACGCGCACGGGGGCCTGGATCTAGCTGTGATGCAACGATTACGATCTGGTGACTGTTATTCAGCATTTCATCATCGATATCAACGCGAAAGCGCGCGACGAAATCTTCTTTGAAGCTTCGGCCTTTAGCGTCGGCCCAGGATCGGGAGCCAGGGATAACTGACCGTCTTTGTCAACGTTACGCCGCTTCCAGCCCGACGCCGGCCATCGTCGGGCAAGACTGCTTCAATCTGTAGTAGACTAGGACAGATAGCCTTCGTTTCAGCGCTCTTATTGCGGCCTGGTGGGTCCTCCCCTCGGCACGTTTTCGGTCGTAGTACGCTTTCCCAGCATGATTCTCAGAGTGGGCCTGGACAAGTGCGATGACGTGCAGCATGCGATTGAGCTGACGGTTTCCGCCGGTGTTTACACGAACTGCGGAATGCTTACCGCTCGAGCAGCTCACCGGTGCCGTCCCCGCCCGCATCGCGAATGCGCTGGCATCACGACAGTTTTTGATCTCGCCAGCGTGCCCGTACAGGCCGGCAGCAACGACGGTAGAAACGCCCCGCAGCTCCAGCAGTTCAGGAGCTATGCGGCGCATCAAAGGGCGGAGCAATCGCTCAATCTGCTTGATGCGCCCATTCGCGCGTCGTATGTCCTCGATCGCGAACCATGCGTCGTCTAACAGTGCGGTCATCGCACTGTGCCGCTTCTCGACCTTTTCGAGAAGGTTTTCCGCAATCGCCAGGCCGACGTCACTTGCAAGGTCCCGCGGGAGATCCCGAAGATCCAGCTGCAGCGCGGTACTTCTAAGGCGATTTATGGCTTCCGTGCGGTGGCGCACAAATCGATCGCGCTGTTCGAATCGTAGTCGAATACCGTCGCGCTCAGGCGAGTGCGCATACCGCGGGAGCCGGTCACGCTCACGCAAGACCGCCTCGGCAATCGCTTGTGCATCGAGTGCGTCGGACTTCCCGGTACGACTCGAAGAAAGACGGTTGCGTTTTGTGACGACACCAGGAACCTCAAATACTTCGAATCCTGCGTCGACCAGCTTCCGTGCAAACGAAGCGCCGTAGCAACCGGTACTCTCGATGCCCCAGACAACAACGCCACCAAGCGCCGCGGCGGCCGAAATCGCGCGTTGACAGCCCTTGGGGTTCTCCGATACCGACAACGCCTTTACCGCTTTGCCTACTCGATCTACGAAGGCGATGACGTGCGCGTCCTTATGGGTGTCAACACCAGCCACGTAGTCCAAATTTGCCCCTCCAACCTTGCTTCAGGGCAGAGCCGGCGATACTTTATTGAGCAAATCGCGCCCGTCTTTCCAGCCAAAGCTCGCCCAGATTAGGCGCCCGCTGGCGGGTCAGTTACAAGCCATCAAGGCAGTGGATTTCAGAGCCAACGCGGACACCATGGTCGAAGATACCATATAAAGTGGATTTCCGCCCAACCGGGCCACCAAGGAGATCCACCGATGCGCAAGAGTCGCTTCTCCGAGACGCAGATCGTCGCCATTTTGCGCGAGTTCGATGCCGGAACGCCGGCTGATGAGCTTGCGCGCCGCCACGGCATTCACGCCAACACGATTCGTCTTTGGCGATCGAAATACGCGGGCATGAACGCCAGCGATCTCGCCTGGCTTAAGCAGCTGGAGGCCGAGAACGCACAGATGCAACGCATCATCGCTCGGCAGTCAGTCAAGATCGACGCCATGGAAGAGCTGATGCGAAAAAACTCATGGAGCCTTCCCGGCGAGCCGAAGCCGTGAAGGCGCTGCAAACTCTCGGCTTAAGCCAACGCCAAGCCTGCGCGGTGGTGCGCGCTTCGACGCCGATCGCCACCAGAGAAGCCCAGCACGAAAGCGTTTGAGGATGCGTGCTGGGCAATCCGCCTGACCGAAGTCGCGCACGAGCACTCCAAGCACGGTTGCCGCCGGCTTTATGACGACTACCTTCGCGACGCGAATCCCGGCAAGGACGAATACATGAACTACAAGCGGTTTCGCCGGCTCTACCGCCTTGCAAACCTACAGATTGGCCGTCGACGCCGGCGGGGCCGAGCCAAAATCGTTCGCGGTCGACCATTACGGCATGCAACTCGACCGTTCGAAGGCTGGACGCTCGACTTCATGCACGACCGACTCTTCGGCGGCCGGGCATTTCGAACGTTGTCGATGGAAGACGAGTTCAGCCGGAGCGGCCTCGCTCTCGAGCTATCGTTCTCGTTCCCGAGCCAATCAGTGATCGCCGTGCTAGACAGCGTTGCGGCGATCTACGGCTACCCGAAGTACCTGCGGATCGATAACGGCACGGAGTTTACGTCGAAGCTGAGCAGCTCTGGTCCGAGGAACACGACGTCGAGCTACTCTTCATCCAGCCCGGTAAGCCAACGCAGAACGCTTTCATCGAGTCCTTCAACAACCGAGTTCGTTCTGAGTTCCTCAACGCGCAGTGGTTCCACACGCTTGCCGAAGGCCAACTCAAGGCCTATGCGTGGCTGCATCGTTACAACACGACGCACTCGCACAGCGCGCTTGGCTATCGCACGCCCGAGGAGTTCCTCGCGACCTACAAAACTACCCAACCTCCACAGAAATCAGTGGCTGCATGACGGGCCCGACGCTACTGATCCCGTCCATTCCCGACGCTCCGTTAGAAAATCTCAGAAAAGCGAGCGGCGTCGCACTATTTCCGCCTCATGCTGCCGACATTCGATCCGACTATCGGTGAGCTCTTCGAACGAAATGACATTCTCCAGACAGATGACTTTTTGTGACGCCACTAAAGTAGAATAAGCAACGCGCTCGTATTAAAATGTCGCGGCTGACTCGGCGATTTGACGTGAACCTCGCTTCGCAGGAGAACAATGCGATCACTCGGGGTTCCTTGAGGGGCCGCCGCCTAGTAGCTGTTTGGCTGCTTCAAAGTCCAGAATGTTGGTGAGATTGCCGTCGTCATCGAAGCGCAGCGTCTCAACCCACCTCGGGAAATTCTCGGCATTGAGAAAGTAAGCGTGCGGTGGATCTGCGTTGGTCAACTGCGGTTTGTACCAACAAGTATATTCATTGTAGTACCTGCAAGTGAGCGGCTTCTCGGCGCTCCCATGCACTCCACACATATGGGTTTGTGCGTGGAAATGGCGGCAGGTGTCGTGCACTACTATCAGCCATGCGCCTGAACGTGGAACGGCAACTTCGAAACGAGAAAAGTTCAATAAGTACTTGATGTAGTCAATCTCGGCGATTGTTGTGGGCGTTTTGTACGGGATCGTGACGATCCGGCAGCACGGCGCGGAGCATGCCATGCACGGACTTTGAGTAGTCCGCTCGACAAACGACGCTCCGTCGCTAGGCATCATCGTAAGTAAGTGTCGCCTCTGAAGTGTAGTTTCCTTTTACCGCAGCATCCAGTACGATGGTAGGCGTCGATTCGGCGCCTTCTGGCGCGTGCGCGTTATGAATAATCGCCGACGGCTGGAAGCTCCGGAGCTTTAGAAATCGCACCGCCCTTCCACCGCTAGACGCATAATATTTTCTCCACGCCGCGCGACCAAGCAGGCGCTGGCGGCCGATACCGCAAAATATCGATGACTGCTAAGATCATAAGGGGAGCGACATGGCTGCACAGTCCGCGAAGCTTACAGGCACGGCAACGCTGATGAGTACGAACGCTCGGTTCCCTGGGCCATTCACGCAGAGCGTCGCGCTCGATGTGCTTTTCGATACATCATTAGGTGCGATTACGATGAGCAACTTCCCAATATTTACGACGACGGCCACTTTTCCGGAGGTTGGGGCAAACACGATCACCGTCGCATCAGATCGGCCTTCTGTGAGTGGGACTCTAAGCGTCTCGCCTTCGAGCGTCTCCGTTCAAGTCACCTTGGATTTCACGAGTTCCAATAGTCAAGTGGGCAGTTGGCAGGTGATGTGCCCGCTCTCGACCACAACTCCCCCCGGCTCCGCGATCACTTCAAGCGGCAAGATCACCTTAGCAGGTTCGGGAAACATTACTAATATTAAGTCGCCGTTGTTCAAGCTTTTGGGCCCAATTCTCGGAATAGCCGACACGAAGTGTACTTTAGTAATCAGCGGTTTGATAGCGCCGCCGCCAATTGGCGTGGCACCGGGGGATCCATCAGGGTCGACGCCCTCCTCCAACGTCGGTCCTCCTGGGCCTGCTGGTCCGCCTGGGCCTGCTGGTCCTCCTGGGCCTGCTGGTCCCCCGGGTCCCTCCGGGCCGCCTGGCCCTCCTGGCCCTCCCGGACCTGCTGGCCCTTCCGGAGTCGGGAGTTCTTCGACTGCTCCGCCACCGGCTTTCCATCCGATAGGACCTGATGCTGGGGAGAATCAGCTAAAATTCTCGGGAGAGATAAAGAAACCAATAGGTTAACAGTCAGAGATGGTCATGCGGACGGTCCCCGCGAGGCCCGCTACTAACGCCAACTGCGCGAAGAGAACACGCGGTCAACGCATTAGTCGCCGATTTGACGTTCGACCAGTCGATGCTCCCAGACGTGATTTCAAAAAATGGTAGCGCTGTTAGCGCCGGTTGAAAAATGACCCACCCCGCCGATTAAAAGGGACCCACCTGAGCCTCCCTCGGACGTTCGGGTCCATGATTGCAAAGGAGCTTCAGGTGGAAATCAGGGTCCTCGCCCGGCAGGGCAAAAGCATTCGCGAAATCGCGCGGATGGGATTGCAGTGCTCGCGCGCGACTTCCAGGAGCCTTGGCTCTGGGACCTGAAAGGATCGCTCAAGTGGGGCTAATCTTTCGGCGCCACGTGGAGGATAAAGATGACGAGCCCAGCGTCAGTTTTCGTAATGTTGTTCACAGCGACGCTCCTTATCAACAGCGGTTTTCGTGCATTTTCGTTGGATAGATCTCAGCTCTTAAAGTCAAAATCGTTTTGGCAAACATTTGTTGCCTTTGCGGTCGGCGTATTCGTCAGCCTGAGTTTCGGCAACGGAATTTTGCAAGCGCTCGGCATACCCGGGATTCCGCACTGGGCCGACGTCATTTTTACCGGTCTTGTCGTTGCCAGCGGCAGCGAGAACCTGAGTTCATTGCACGATCTCGGTGATGGTGGTACTGGAACTCAAAGCGCAGCAGTGTCGTCACTCGGCCAGATTACGACAATGAATGTGACCGGAACGCTCACCGTTATCGAATGATCTCGCGCCAAGCTGGCGGGTTGGCCGTCGCCATTGCGGCGGTGATTCAACCCTCGCTCGCGGCAGCTGCGTCGCTAACTCCGGCAGCGGCGGCGCACAGTGCAAATATCTTCTCGGCTTGCATTGGCGCGCGAGCTCGTAGTGAAGAGACAACTGCGGCGTGCCTAACGCAGGCAAATCTACGAGCCCACGGTTCAGAAGCAATCATCGGGCTCTCAAAATGCGTGACGACGAACGTACCGAGCCGCTGTCTGCAGCAGTTTGTGACCGGATGGCCATTAAGTCAAACAGGAACGCCGGATCCGCCCGCGCCTTCGCACGCTCCTTCATCGAAGCCGGTGCCATCCGCGACGACGTCTTTACCGAAGCCAGTGCCTCCCTCGACGACACCTTCACCGAAGCCGGTGCCTTCCACGACGACGCCTTCACCGAAGCCAGCGCCTCCTTCGACGACGCCGTCACCGAAGCCGGTGCCTTCCGCGATGACGACCCCTTCACAGAGGCCGTCTCATCCACCGACACCTATCCCCCCGCATGGTGTTTCTGGAGGCGGCTCAAACGACGTCGTTGTCGCGATTGGCGTCGCAGTTTATGGAATTTTGCTTGGCATCGCTTCCCTCGCACGCTGGAACGTTCAAAAGCGACGTCCGCGTCGCAAAGGAAAGCGATCCGCCATCGTCGACCTCAAGGGACATCGTATTGACCCCCCCAATTTGTCGTCATAATTGGTAGTCGTCTGCCCGAAATCGCGCCTTCAAGTCAACCCCAAACTGTTAACTGCTACACAAACGCGAAAGCGCGCCACTAACATCCCGCTCTCCTATCCCTTTGAACGATTGACGCCGTCAAACTGCGGTTTCCGGATCCTTCGCCAAAGGTTTTGGAACGGAGTACAATGAATTCCGACCGCACTCAATGCTGGCTAACAAACGCCGAAAGAGTTTGCCGCCGCGCTGCAGAATCAATCTAGAAGCCGATTTTCTAAAGATCGCGCCGGTCTACTAACCGGGTGAGGCAATTACATCCGTCTTTCCAGCCAGATCCAGCACCTTAGAAGGCTGCCGCCGGCAGCTCTGTGGTGACCTGAGGTGGCAAAACGGCTCAAGTTGAAACTGTGAGTTCCGGGCTACGGCCCAAGGAGAACTCACGTGAAGCAAAGTCGCTTCACCGAGGCGCAAATCGTCGCCATCCTCAAGGAGCTCGACGCCGGCACAGCCGCGACTGAGCTTGCGCGGCGACACGGCATTCATGCCAACACGATCCGGCAATGGCGCGATAAGTACGCCGGCTTGGAAACCCAGCGATCTGACACGGCTCAAGCAACTCGAGGCCGAGAGCACATGACGGGTACCCACTAAACAGCGCCAGAGATATGTGGAATCCGAGGCTCGGCCTCGAAAGGAATTCCACATGCGCAAGTCCCGGTTCACCGAATCAAATCGTCGGCATCCTCAAGGAGCTCAAGGGCGGCCTGAAAGCCGCGACCATCTGCCGCAAGCATGGCATCTCGGCGCAACGCTGTACAACTGGCGCGCGAAGTACGGCGGCCTCGAAGTCAGCGACCTGCGGCGGCTCAAAGAGCTTGAAGATGAGAATCGTCGCCTCAAAAAGATTATGGCCGATCAGGCGCTCAACATCGAGGTGCTGAAAATGGTGGCCGAGGGAAACTTCTAAGGCCGTACAGCGGAGACATGCGGGGGCCGCACAGGAACGATTCGAAGCCTCGGAGCGAACGGTATGCCGCTGGCTCGACGTCAATCGCAAGGTGTTCCATTATGCTTCACGGCGCCCACCCGATGAACCGTTTGATGCCGGAAGTCGTCGAAGTGTTCAAAAAGCATCGCGCCCTGCAAAACAAAGTCCGGCTTCGGTCACCCTCGTACAATCCCGAAGGGCTCGTCTTTCCAGAGCCTGCGGGGCTCGCTTGGGGCCCGGATAGGTTTTCGTCGGCGTTCCGTTATCGAGCGCACAAGCTGGGCATCCCGATTACCTTTCACGGCTTGCGGCATTCGTTCGCGAGCGTTGCTTTGCGCGCTCACGTGCCGATGAAGGTGGTCAGCGATATTCTTGGACATACGACGACGGCGATTACGGCCGACCTCTACTGTCACGTGCTCGAAGATATGCAGTACGCCGCCGCCGATGCGGTTGGCGAAGCGTTCGCGGTTGCGAGAAAGAGAGCAATATGAGTGACGACCTAGCGCTGCGCGTGAAAGTTGAGGCCGTACGCTGCTCTTCGTGCGAAGCACTGATTTAAGGGCGACCCTCCCCTCTCTCGCGGCTGCGCGTGCGCGCGCGTAGAAGCCATACACCCCTTTGCGGCGTCGCGGCCCATACGACTGATTTAAGGGCGACCCTCCCCTCTCTCGCGGCTGCGCGTGCGCGCGCGTAGAAGCCATACACCCCTTTGCGGCGTCGCGGCCCATACGACTCTCTCCGGTGTGACCTTCCCCGAAAATTTCAAAAATGGCGCAACTCTAGATCGCGGCCGCGAGGGAGGTGATGCGCCATCCGCTTTCCGAGGGCACGGTGACGACGGGATAGGAGACAGAGCCTTCCAAAACGAGGCCCCCCCTCTGCCGGGCGGCGTAGCTGCGGGGGTGCGGGGGCTCGCACTTTGGTTTCAAGGCGTTAGCGCAAAGTGCAGCGATGCGAGCCTGTCCGGTTAACCGGCGACCTAGCGGACCGCAACGCCGGCCGGAGGACAGTTCTCGGACTGGAACTGCTGGATCGGCGTGGCGTTCCCGTTCGCGCCCGCCGAATAAACAAATACGTAAATGCGCCCTGCAGCGGCCTGGCATGGTCCGTTGCCGTTGTTGTAATACTGCATGACGTATATCTTCCCGCTAGTGTCCAATGCGATGCTCCCCTGGGAGACCAGATCGGTGCTTCCCCCTTCGATGACTCGCATCGGCGCTACGTTTCCGTTGGCGCCAGAGGCGAAGACGAGCACCGCGCCACTGGTGTTCATAATGCCGCATCCGGACGGACCGCAACTAGTGACATAAATGTCATCAGCGGCGTCGAGGGCAATGCCGGAGGGTTCTATAAATTCGGTGTTTGGGCCAGCGATAGTCTGAATCGGTGCGACGTTCCCGTGCGAGCCCGGGGCATAAACCGTTACCGAGGGTGTTCCGCTTCCGGGGGAGTTCATGACATAGATGTTGTGCTTGGCATCAATGGCAACGCCACTGGGGGAGGCAAGGCCAGTACGTGGGCCACTGATAGTGTGTGTAGGCTTTACGTTGCCGTTCGATCCGGCGGCGTACTCGGTGATGCTCGTCGAGTTTGCGACGTAGATTTTGTCTCTCGCATCAACGGCGATGCCACTGGCATTGTCAAGGCCAGTCTTCGCGCCACTGATCGTACGCGACGGTGCCACGTTGCCGTTCGATCCGGGAGGGTATACCGTGACGGTTCCACCACCCGCGGCGTAGATGTTGCGGGTAGCGTCCACCGCGACGCCGGGAAGGTTCAGATTAGTTTCGTTACCGCCAATCCCCTGAACGCGGACGACTTTTCCGTTTTCCCTCACTCGGAAGACACGCAGCAACGGTACGGGCTGACTCCCGAGGCCGAGCAGGCCGCCTGAGGTGTAGATACAGCGGTGAGTCAGGCACGACGCGGGGGGAGCCTGCGTTCGAACAACCGATGAGAGGGCGGGCACGCCCGCGATCGGTGAAGTGCGGCTGCCCCCGCCGCATCCGCCGAGCAAAACCATGCAAAGGACGGGTGTAAGAGAGCACTGTAAACGCCGCATGACTGTCTCCTTGTTAGTCGCCAGAACGTGCCTGCCCCAAGCTCGTGTAGCGTCGAGGCTAGCTGTTTTGCGATAGCTCTTTATGCGCACTTCGACGCATCTCATGAAGTAAGTAGTGTCATCGCAGCCGGAGCAACGATCACAGGGTCGACACAAAGGAGCGCAACACATTGTTGACTCATTTCCGTCTGAAAAGCTTTGGCAGCCACCACAGTGATCAAGCGCCTTAACGAACGGCGATGCCGAAAGGTCGGGTTAGCCAGGTGAAGCCGCCGCTAATCGTTTGAATCGGCGCGACATTGCCCGTCGCGCCAGCTGGGTAGACGGTAACGCTTGGTTCGACGTAAGCGTTCGTAACGTAGATATTGCTACCCGCATCCACGGCGATGCCACTCGGGTAGCTCAGCATCGTGCTCGCGCCTATGATGGTCTGGATCGGCGCAACGTTCCCATTTGCCCCGTTGGCGTAGACGGTTACGCTGTCGTTGCCTGTATTCACAACGTAGATGTTCTTGCGGGCATCCAGGGCGATGCCAGCAGGGGCGTTGAGCATCGTGCTCGCACCGCTGATGGTTCGGATCGGCGCGACGTTGCCGTTTGCGCCCTTGGCATAGACGGTCACGCTGTTGTTGCCGGAATTTCCGACGTAGATGTTGTTTCGGGCGTCCAGGGCGATCCCACTAGGGCCGTTTAACAGTGTGCTCGCGCCGCTGACGGTTCGGATCGGCGCGACATTGCCGTTTGCCCCTTTAGCGTAGACGGTCACGCTGTTGTTGTAGGAATTCCCGACGTAGATGTTGTTTCGGGCGTCCAGAGCGATACCATTAGGGCCGCCCAGCCCTGTGTTTGAACCGCTAATGTCCTGGACGGGCGGAGTGTTGAGTCCCGCGTCCGCGGGAGAGACCGTTACGCTCGGAGGGGGAGCGTCGCTTCCCCCTGGATCGTTCGTCACATAGATCTTGCGACTGGCGTCTACGGCGATGCCAAACGATGCGTCCAGCCCGTTTTGGATCCGACGCTTGGGCGCGACGTTGCCGGTCGCGTCCAAGGGGAAAATGTCCACAAAGCCTATGTAGACGTCGCGCGGGAAGGTGTCCGCCACGTAGATATGCGCTTTCTTTTTGTCCGGGCGCGACGGCACCGCCGCGGCAACCTGTGGCTGGCGCGCGCCACGTTCAGCTCCAGGCATACCCGCGATCGGTGAGGTGCCGCTGCCCCCGCCGCATCCGCAAAGCAAAACCACGCTAAAAAGAGTAGGTGTAAGAACAGACGCTATTCGTCGCATGGGAACTCCTTCTTAGCCGGCGGAACAAGCCAGGCGGACTCATTAGGTGGCTTTAAACGCTCGACTACCCCATATGCCTGCGCCGGCGAGATTTTTTGAGGTACAATCCGTTCTTGCCGAAAGCATTCTAACCCAGGTATACTAGCCAGGTGCTGCGGAAAGCCTTGAACTTTGAGTGAGCAAGGCTTTCCACCGTTGGATCCAGCTCGTTTCGACCCGAGGCCGTTGTTGCGAAGCGTCGTACCACAATAGTAGCGCTATCGTCGGGTCTACGGGGGTATCTAATGGTGCACAATTGGAGACCTCGTGGATTTTGCACTGAGAGATGCAATCGAATCCGACTTAGACCAATGTTTGGATATGGTCACCGATCGCTTTTTATACGACGCCGCACATCTCGCGGCATTGAGGCGCATGTGGTCGCATCTCATTACATCACAAAGTGGATTGCTTAATGTTATCGCCGACGCGAGTCACCCCTCGCACGTGATCCATTTTGGCGTCACGGTTTTTGTAAGCGATGAAATCGCTGATCGCTACCACCGTTGCATGAGTGCGAAGATCGCCTACCGTCTCCTCGAAGAATGGGGCGCAGGGCGAAAACCGTTTCTAACAAGAAGCGAAATCGCAAGGGCGAATGCAAGCACCGGTCTCAACCTTGTGGTGGCACATTACGGCTATCGAGAGCCTCCCGACGACGAATTTCGTGAAAAGCTTCGCTTTGCTGCCAACGAGAACGCGGTGAGGAACTTGCGCGGTTGGAATCTCCGGAGCTACACTAACGAGGTTTTCGCTCCGAATCCGGAACGCGACGGAAAGGAGATGGGCGAGGTCCTTGGGTTTCGAGTAGGCCATTATACCGATGAGCAGCTACGCGAGGCTGGTATCCCCTTCGATAAGAGGCCATACGTGTGGATGGCCACTCGGCAAGACGTTGCGGCCGGTCCCGTCGGATTGGCCCTCGGAATGCTCTTCCGTTCATTCTCGCGCCCACATTTTTGCTTTGTTGCCGCGGAGCAGCAGCTGTTAACTCTCGCGCTCGACGGACATACGGATGTCGCGATCGCTAGTTTGACGAATACTTCTCTAACGACCATCAAGAAACGCTTTCGCAGCATCTACGAGAAGGTCCGCGTAGTTAGCGCGGAGTGGGAAGAGCCATTGCTTTCCGAACTGATGACCGACGGTGCCCGCGGCGTGGAAACACGCCGACACGTGCTGAGTTATCTGAGAAATCATCCCGAAGAATTGCGCCCGTACTATCTCGATCGGATCGAGGTCTAAACGACCCTCCTTGTCATCCTCGGACTCTTTGAAGCCCCATGAGACCCTTCCAATGCCGCCTATGCGGAACCAGCTTCCCGCTCCGCACCTTCGATCCATGCGAGATGCACGCGCCCATCGCCTCGGCGATGACGCGCACCGGCAGACTTTGCAGCTTTGGCAGAATATCGCGCCGGAAATCCACACCATTGAGCGACCCGTCATCGTGCCACGCAACCGCGGCTTTGCGCTGCTGCGAGGCCGTTGCAGCCCGGCGGCGCAGGGCGTCGACCGTAGCGGTAGGATCGTGGCCAGCTGCGCGCATCGCTGCGATCTTGGCCGGCCCCGCGGCCTTGAAGCTTGGGATCGCGGCTCGCAGCGCCTCCTCGCGCCGATCCGAGCAGGCATTGATTGCAGAATAAGCGCTTGCGGACTGCGAGCTTGGCCCCGCAGCTGCGGCAGGCATTGCGAGCCGTTTTAGCGGCCGCGTCTAAACCTTCAGCGCTTCCTCGATCGCTTGATCTTCCGACCACGCGGCGCCGTCGGCTGCAAGCTGTTTGATTGCACCGTCGCTCAGTGACTCGCGCAGCGCGGTTAGGATCTTGTCGTAGCCCCATCGCTCTGTAGATTCGCGTTGCATTCCTAGCTGGTCGTACTGTGCGTTAACGTAGCCCAGCAACTGCGCACCACGTCGCGGATTGCCGCCGAGTGCCGCAAGCAGAGCGAGATGCTGGAGCGCGATGGAGGCTTGCAGTTCGCGTTGCACCTGTCGAGCAAAGCGCAACCCCTCGCGCGCCGACTCGCGGGCTCCCTCCAGGTCGTCGAGCGCGATGCGATAGGCGGCAATGTTGATGTAATCGTCGGCGATGTGCGTTGCGTTCTTCCCACGTAAGTGGATCTCCAGCGCCTCGTTTGCCAAACGCAACGCCTGCTCTGGATCGCCCGCCGCAAATTCCAACTCCGCCATATTGGTTAACACGTTAGCAGTCCCCAGCTCGTTCCCAAGCGCCTTGTAATCCGCGAGTGCCTGCGTGTGCAACTCGCGCGAGGCGCCGAAATCGCCCCGTTCCTTCTCGATGCCCGCCAGCACGTTAAGACAACTCGCCACGTTTCGCGCGTTCCCGCACGTGCGCAACGCCACCAGTGCCTGGGCAATCGACTCGCGCGCCTCTTCAAGCTGGCCCATCAGAAGAAGAGCGAAGCCACGAGATTGCTGCGCACGCGCCGCACCGCGGCGATCGCCCAGGGATTCGCAGAGGCTCATGGCCCGCTGCGCCGCGTCGTAGCCACTCTTTCCGGACAAAAGAAAACACAGCGCCAAATGCATGCGCGCCGCGATTGCCGGCTGCTCGACTTCGCTGACGCGCGGAAGCGCACGCTCGATCCAATAGCGGCCTTCGGCGCCGAGGCCGGCGTTCTGCCAGAGCCCAGCCAACGCCGCCATGGCGCGAGGCTACAGCGCGGCCATGGCGCGAATCTTCAGCCCGGCCGCGGCGCAGAGCTACAGTGGAAACTGGCCGGTCACCGTGTCGCATTCGCGCGGGGCCAACGGCAGGGGCTGTCTGACGTTGACCGACAACGGCAGCCTCGGCTGGCGCCATAGCGGCCAGGCGTCGCTCACCTTTGGCGGCATAAAATTTCACTTTCGGTACATTTCAGCTCATCGATGGGGAGCTCGTAGCGACTATCTAATCACAGGGAGGAAGTGGTCAGAACGAAGGCTTGGTGTTCGCGGCCTCCGCCGGCAACGGCAACATCGGCAAGGGCTTCTACGAGGGGGTCTACGGCGGGGAAGAGATCGACTCTGGTGTGCTGGTGTTCGGCGCAAAGGGCGGCTGCTGACCCTATAACCGGCTGACAGCGCCGAGCGCCGCAGCAGCCAGGCGAGCGCGACGCTCATCGGTCGTGCGCCGAGTTGCTGACTACGATGGACTCTTAGGCGCCTTGATGCGCGCAAGTTCGTGGCGCAGACGTAATTGCTGCGTAAGCAAAGCTGCATTTTGCGCTTCAAGCTCCTTAGAGCGAATATGATCGTACGATGCTGCAGCAGCGTCAGCCAACGCATCGAGGCTCTGTAGTTCTTCGGATGCGAAGGCGTCGCCGGCAACCCGCCCGCCGTAGAGCGCGAAAGCCATAACGCGATCGTGCGCGATAATGGGCTCAGCAATAAGCGGTTTCAGGCTATTGAAGGGTAGTTTCGCGTGTATCCAATGAATTTTCGCTAGATCGAGTGCTCCACACTGCGTACGCAGATGCCCGACTACCGTATCGGAATCCGATATTTCACTTGCGTCTTCGTCCGTCCAGCCAAGGCTAGACTCGCGTTCGAAGTGGTCGCCCTTGTGGACGAAGAGCGCTGCGGACGAAAGCTTAAGCGCTTCGAGCGCTTCGACAACGAGTAGTTCGGCGATCGTGTCGCGAGATTCGGCATGGTGCAACGCCGTTGTCGCTCTCGCCAAGCGGGCTTGCCCATCCAATCGGTCCTTATAGAACAGTTGCGTGGCCACGAACTCGAGTCGCCGATGTAGGAATCGAACGCTCAACGCAATTGCAAGCACCAAGGCGAATTCGACGACGAAGACGAGGTGCGTTGCCGCGAGCAAGCGGTCGAGTCCAGTTTCGACGAGCGTAAAGAGCAGTATCAGAACGGATGCCAAGGCACCGTAGACAATGGACCTCCCAACGACGATCCGGGCATCGATGACTCGGTGACGCAATACCGCGTAGACGACGGAGGCCGGGAGAGCAATCTTCAGCAATTCTAGCGGCGTAAGTAGATTATATTGCTCCCGCGTAAGCCACATGTATGAGATATAGTCGACGAGCTGGGCCAGCCCGAGGCAGGCAAAGCCCAAAATCACCCACTGAAGGCGCTTGCGCGTTTCTCCGCCGCTTCGCAGCAGACGAACGAGTAAGACGATTATGCTTACTATCGGCGCGCCGAAAAAAATCAGAGGCAGGGAAGCGGACCAATATGGCCGATATACGTTCGCTACGGCAGCCGGGTAGGCAACGTTAACGTAGCTGACCACGCCATAGAGCGTCGCGTAGAGGATCCCAATGATCAACATGGCTCGTTCGAACCGGACGCCGGCGCGGGTCGGTCCGGCATTCGGAAACCGCGTCGCCAAAACCGCAGCGCCCCACAGTGCCGCCATGCTGATCAGTGCAAACCATATGCGATAGGCTATTAGGGCGAGCCAGGGCATCGTATCGTAGTCTAGCGTCGCCACCGAAAGCGCGACACAAAAGAAGGCCCACGTGACAATCGACGGGGCGCGTAAGAGTAAAAATGCGCCCAGCGTAATGAAGGCAATGCCGATCACTACGACCGTGATGGCCGAAAGCGCGTCCGTGCCGGTGTAACTGTTCGGAATGGAGACAAGCTCCGACCTCGTGAGGCGGCCGTTGCGCTCTGTCTCAAGCGTCCACGACTGACGGCCGGCGCTGCCGATATAAGCGACATTGTAGTAAAAGAAGCGATTAAAAGGTGTCGGAGCAAAGATCGTTCGATCGCCGTTCTTAATTCCGGCTCGTGATGCGGCTCCTCCCGGAACGAGATCGTGAACCCTGTCGTCGTGACCTACCGTCAATCCGTACGTGCCGACCCAACCAATCGCGTTCAGGATGACGGGCGCGACAACGATCGTGATTGCCAGTGCAGTCAGGACCGCTACGGATAAAGGCCGGGCTAGTCTCCCGGGCACTGCGGAATGTGTGCCGTGGCGTTGCATCTTACGCTTTGCATACTTTGTTGGCCTGTTGGCTTTCTCGGGAACGCAACCCTATTCGACGCGTCCCGGTCCAGGTGGCTTCTGATGCCGGCCCCCCGTATGGACCGGCCGCTGCTCTCGTCTTACAGCCCAGTAGCGCGGTGAGGTCGTGTCTAAGGGTGCGCGTTTAAGAGCCATTCATTTTGACGGGCGCGTTTTCTTGGTGGACGGCCGCTGGAACGCGGCTATGCAAGACCAACTTCCGTAAGCGCGCGCTCTGCTCGTCTTGCGCGAAAAACCAAAATCGCCGAAATCCCTCAAGGAATCGGACGTTTTTCAATGGTGGAGATGGGGGACTCGAACCCCCGACCCCACGATTCGCTTGATCCCGAAGACCGTCGGTGACCGCGGCCACCCAAAGCGCCAGGCGTTTCTTCAAGGCCGGAAATCGGTTAAGATCCGACCATGAGACGGGTTGCATGGCGCCCGGTGCTCCTGGCGATTTGCGCTCTTGCGGCGCTCGTCCAGGTAGCGAGTGTGCTTGACGCGACCGGCATGGCCGGCGCTCCACCGTGGCTGGGCTGGGTGGGAGCCAATACCGGCGCCTCTTCGAAGCCCTTTAATCTCGCGGTTACGTCCGTCGAACCGGGCGGGCCAGCTGCCCGCGCCGGCCTTCGTCGAGGCGATCTCATTGACATCCGCGCGAACACCCTTACCGAGCGTTATTCCCTTTTCCAAGTGCCGCTCAATGGACGCCCTCTCACCCTTTTGGTGCACAGGGGTTCGCTGCAAGAAAAGCTTACGGTCGTACCGCAGGCGCCAAAACTTACGTGGGTCTTCTGGCCCGGCTCGTTCGCGGCTCTCTGGCTTTTGCTGTTTGCAGCTCTGATTGCATGGCGGCGCGCCGATGTGCCCCAGATGCGACTGCTATCGTTGTGGCTCGCGGCCTTTGTTCTTGACGGGCGCCCTAATCGGTTTCGCGGTCGCCCTGGGCCTGGCTGGATGTTCTCATGAACATCTCCGTTGAGCGTAGTTGCGCCGTTGTCGGTGGCGTTGTTGGCGGCGTTCGCAAGCGGCTTCGCCCAGCCGCTATCGCGGCCTCGTCGTATCGCACAATGGCTATGTTACACATTCCTCGTGATCTTCGCTGTGATCTCTTTAGTTGGGATTGCCGGAGTTATCACGCTGCGGTTCGATCCGGTTCCTCTCGTTGAGGGGATCGCGGGGTTAGTTTCGGTTACGGCCGCTGTCCTCATGGCAGTGCTCTGCGGCCTCCTGGCAATCGCCGCATCCCGCGGCGTCGAGCGTCAGCGAGCGGTATGGACGCTCGTACCTCTTGCGGCCTTTTTTTGCTTTTTCATCGTAGCTTTGATCGCAACCTCGTCGTCATCTCGTACGCCGTCTCCATTGTCGTTGGCCTTGTTAGCACTCTAGTGTTTCTCACCGCACCGGTTGCGCTGACGTACGCGGCACTAAGTCGTCGGCTGATCGACGTCGGCTTCTTCTTGAACCGCGCCGCCGTCTTCACGATCGTTTCGGCCATTGTGATCGGCGGATTCGTTCTGGCCGAATGGGCTGCCAGTGCCTGGCTCGCCAGCACCACCCACACCACCAGCGCCGTCATCGGCATGGTCGTGGCGCTCGGTCTTGGCATCTCGCTGCGATACATCCATAGGTACGTCGAGCGATTCGTCGATCGCGTCTTTTTCCGCAAGCGGCACGAGGATGAGTCGGCGTTACGCCGCTTCGCGCACGAGGCGTCCTATATTTCCGACCGATCCACGCTGCTGGATCGGGCCGTGCAGACGGTTAAGGAGCACACGAGCGCGCACGAGCGCGGCGATCCTTGTTCGCGACGGCGCGGCCGCTTACGCTTTCGCCACCGATGACCAGCGGGCGGAGGTCAGCGAAAACGATCCGGGCATCGTCGCGCTTCGCGCGTGGAACAAGCCAATCGACCTGCACGTCGTTTCCTGATTCGCAGTTGCGCGGCGAGTTTGCGTTCCCCATGATCTCACGCGGCGACCTTGTCGGCGCGCTCGTCTGTGGGCCCAAGCGCGACGGCGAGGCGTATGCCCCCGATGAATCGGAGGCGTTGCTGGCTCTCGCGCATGGGGTGGGGACGGCGCTAGACACCCTGTCGAGCCAAAGCAATGGCGTCATAGAGTCGATGCGAGAGACGCAAGCGCTGATGCTGCAAGAGCTTCAGAACCTTCCGCGTGCAATCGTGAACGCGTTGCACGAGGAAAGCAAAAAGGAGACCTAATCTGTCGGCCTCATCGCGCAGTGAGCAGTTCGGACAGGGACTGCGGCCGCGTTCCGGTCGCTACGCGGCAACGGAACCTAGAATACCAAAGGAAACGGTATAGGGGAATCTGCATGTCAAGCGCACCAGGCCTCAATCGCCGCCGCTTTTGCGGGACAGCAGCGCTAGCCGCTGCCGCCGTTCCCTAGGTCTTAGCAGTCTCGCAGAAAGGGCCGAAGGCACGAGCATAACAGAAGTTGCGCAACAAACGGGTAGCGACCAAACCTCCATTCGTCCGTTTCGCGCTAATGTTCCGGAAGCAGACCTTAGCGATATGCGCCGGCGCATCAACGCGATGAGATGGCCTGAGCGAGAAACGGTCGCGGACACCTCTCAAGGCGTGCCGCTCGCGACAATGCAGGCACTTGCGAGCTATTGGAGCGCGAGCTACGATTGGCGCAAGTGCGAGGCGAAGCTGAACGCCCTCCCGCAATTCCTGACTGAGATCGATGGGCTCGACATCTATTTTATTCATGTTCGTTCGAAGCATGAAAACGCGTTGCCGATCATCGTCACCCACGGATGGCCCGGCTCGCCCATCGAGCAACTGAAGATTATCGATCCGCTTACCAATCCCACGGCATATGGCGCGAGCGCATCCGACGCTTTCCACGTCGTAATTCCGGCGATACCCGGCTACGGGTTCTCGAGCAGGCCGGCCACGGCGTGGGGCCCGGACCAAACCGCCCGCACGTGGACGGTGCTGATGAAACGACTTGGCTACACCAAGTTTGTGGCCCAAGGCGGCGACGTAGGGGCGGTTGTCACGAACCTGCTGGGGCAACAGGCGCCGCCAGAGCTGCTGGGCTGATTTAAGGGCGACCCTTCCCCTCTCTCGCGGCTGCGCGTGCGCGCGCGAAAAAGCCATACACCCCTTTGCGGTGCCGCGGCCCATGCGACTCTCTTCGGTGTGACCCCTAGCCCGAAAATTTCAAAAATCACTGCTCTAGATCGCGCCGCGCGGCGAGGTGATGCGCCATCCGCTCTCCCAGGGCACGGCCACGATGGGATAGGGGCCAAGGCCTTCAAAACGAGGCCCCCTCGCCGGGCTGCGAGGCGTTAGGCTGAGGCGATCAAAGCGCGTTGCTCTATGCGGCCGAGACCGCTTCAAAACGAGGCCCCCCTCTGCCGGGCGCCGGGCGGCGAGGTTTTAGCGAGGCCATGTTCGCAATGCGATCGGTGCTCTTTCCGCGTGGCTTCGACGCCGCGAAGCAAAATCAGCAATGCTTCGCAGGCGCGGAGCCGGGGGGCGGGGCGGCGGGGCGTGGTTGCGATATTGTGCCGGTCGCCGCGTTACTTACGGCCCAAACGCTAGCGCAACCGGGAACTTCACGCCCTGGGAGATCGTCCGCAGCAACGTTTCTCTGCGCGGGGCGTAGACTGTTACGGTGTTATTGCCTGAATTCGCGACAAAGAGATCGTCGTTGCTAGCAAACGCCAGCGCTTCCGGCGTGCTCACGCCGTGGGAAATCGTCCGCCCCACGTCCTTGCTGCCGGCGGCGTAGACCGTCACGGTGCTATTGCCTGCGTTTGCGACAAACAGATTGTTGGTGTCGCCAAATGTCAGGGCCAACGGCACGTTCACACCCTGGGATACCGCGCGTACAAAAGTCTTTCCGGCCGCATAGACTGTTACATGGTAATGGCACGGTTTACGAAAACAAAAGTTGTCGTTTCCTACGTAAAGATCGCCGGATCCGTCAAAGGCCAGCGCCGCCGGGTGGCACACGCCCTTGGAGATCGTGCGCAGCACTGTTTTGCTGCCCGGAGCGTACACGGTAACGTCGCTCGGTGCGCAACAGCCGAACACGCCATGACAGCCATTTGCGACATAAAGGTTCCCGGAACCGTCGACCGCCAGCGTACTCACTAAGTGCACCCCCTGGGAGATCGTCCGCAGTACCGATCGCTTGCCCGGGGCATAGACCGTCACCGTATTATAGCCGGCGTTCGCCACATAGAGATTGCCCGAGCGGTCAAGCGCCAGCGCGTTGGGCTCATGCAAGCCCCGGGAGATCTTCCGTAGCCTCTTCTTGGTGCCCAGCGCGTAGACCGTCACGGTGTTATTGCCGCGATTTGCGACAAAGAGGTTTCCAGCGCGGTCAAACGCTAGCGCATCGGGTTCGTGCACGCCCTGCGAGATCGTCCGCAGCACCGACGTGCTGCCCGCGGCGTAGACTGTCACCGTGTTATCCTTGAGGTTTGCGACATAGAGATTGGCGCCCGCGGTTGTGGGGTGCGCCGCCCAGCCTGCGGCAGGTCTTGCGACGCTGGTGTTCGCATCCGAACGAACAGCCTGCTGCATCGAACCTGAAGGAGCGAACTGCGATCCTCCGCTGTTACAGCCGGCGAGTATAGCAACAGCCGCCCAGATGCCTAAAGCATAGCGGCTAAAATCTGAAGCCTTCATCTTGTCGTCCAATCTTGTCCGAAGTGGTACTCGCGCTTCGGAATGTCTTGATGCGCACTGCGACGCATCTTCTTGAAGTAAGTGGTGTGATCGCAGCCGGAGCAACGATCGCAGGGCTGGCACAAGGAGCTTAGCATTTTAATAGCCACAAGAACGAGCAGCCAAAGCCGCTGCGCATCGTGACAAGCTCCCTCACAGCCCCGGTGCGCCTTCTTGCTGGCTTTGTCAACGCGTCAGGGCAACAAACTCAATTCCAGCGCAAAAGCCAGCCGCGCAAAGCCGAGACGAGGCGCTGCGACGCAAGGCCAAGGGCGCCGATCGGCGGCACCTCGTCTACCGCCTGGCTCCGGTCGAAGCCGCAGGCGTGCTCCATGCCTTGCCAAGCGCCCTGAGCCGCGTAGAGATGGGCCACGGCGAATTGTCAATCGACAAAGCTATAATTTCAAAAGTCCCGCATCCGCTTCTCGCGTTTAACTGGGGCGCGTTTACCCTTTTGGGGTGCGCGATCGGCAGCGACTCTCTCAGGTGTGACCTTCCCCGAAAATTTCAAAAATGGCGAACTCTAGATCGCGGCCGCGAGGGGAGGTGATGCGCCATCCGCTTTCCGATGGCACGGTGACGACAAGGCGCTAAGGCCTTTCAAAACGAGGCGCGCTTCTGCCCCATGCGGGCCGGCCGTTGAAGCGGCTTCCGCTGCAGTCGTCTCTAAGGCTTTGGAGCACCGTCGCCACGCAGCCTGTCAGCTTCCCAACTACTGGAGTAAGTCAGCCGCCTTGCTGCAATCCACGTCGACCGAATTCAAAGCCGCGCTACCCATCCTTAAATTGTCAAGTGCATAACTTAAGTCGGCGTCGCTTCTACTGTCCTCCCAGGCGAAAAACGCATCTGTTCCTCTTCTGAAGTACAAGTCGTCTGCAGCAACACCGGTTAAACAAGACTTAAGCACGTTGACGTTATCCTCTTGCGCGAAGATGACCGAGAGTCTATGCTGGCTTTCCGCCTGCGCTTGTGAAAGCTGACCTGTCGTCTGTTTCAACTGAGCAAGCGCATCCTTTAGCTGCGACTGGGACTTATCTAACTGGATCTTTACGTTGCTCAGGCTAGCGGCCAAGGATTCGGCCCGCAGTTCACTCGCTGTGGCCCTTTGATGATACATGACTGCGAACGCCGAGGATGCGACGAAACCGAGCGCTAAAAGTATTGCAAGAAAGGTCTTAACGCTTACCGTCCTGTTCACGGTCGGATCTCCCCTAGCAACTTTAGAAGGTTGAATCCATCAACTGCATATGCGAACTGCTTGTCGCTTGTCGCATAGGTGACAACACCAACCACGGACTTCTCTGCGTCCAGTACGGGTGCGCCACTATCGCCGCCCGTAGCTGGTGCTGCTATCTTGAAATCTGGCTTGCCGCCCACCGTAGACGTATCCTCGGTAACTGAACCTTGAACGGTTGTGGGCGACGACGCGCCTAATACGTCGGGTATTGGAAAGCCGGTGAAAGTTACCACTTCGCCCTTGTGCGCGCTAGTCGCTGCTAAGAGAAGCGGCGTGTTCGGGATCGCTTGTGATGGAAGCAAAGCCGCTAAGTCGGAGGCTAGATCTTGCGACACTATCCGCAATCTAACCGAAGCACTCCCAATCCGCGCTACAATGCTATCGGCCTGAGCGTCTTCGATAACATGATTTGCAGTGATTATCCATCGACCCTGAGGGCGGGCGAGATAGAAACATGTTCCACTCACCAGATTGCCTTCGTAAGTCCTAACAATAATAATGAATATTGGTAGAACCGACGCACTTGTATGCGGCTTATCATTTTGGTGAAAAGCATGCCGGATTGGACGGGTGTTGAGAGCTGACCCGTTTTTTGCCCATTGCGATACCGACTTCTTAACGCTGCATCCATTTACGAATAGCAAAGCCGCAATAACAGCTAGAGTTACACAACGCACGTGTCTAGCTAGCGACTCGTTGTAAACGAGCCGCCGCTTGCGATCGCGCAATTTTGCGTTGCGTAGGTGCCTTTCATCTCGCCTTCCTGCACCACGGCCGTTGCTAAGTATGCGCAACTGCCTGGCACAGATGGATCCAGGTAGAATTGAGCCGTAGTAGCGTTTAGCAAAACGCCGCTAATTGTCCCTGAAATTATTAAAGCGCCGATCTGGGAAGCTCGCTGCCCAAGTGCCGCTCAAGTTGGTGCCATTCTGGGAAATGGTAACCGTAAACGTTCCAGAGCCCGCCCCGTTGTCGGCGATCGTACCGCTGTAGAGCCCGCCGATATTCGGAACGCTTAAGGCCTGCTGACGAACCTGGAAAGTACCCGTCATTTCCGTAGGGCAAGAATCGCTGCGATAGCTTCCAGAGATTTGGTCCTTTGCTGATATGCCGCTCAGCGACACAACACATGGGCTGCCACCAGCGAGCGGCTTGAGTGTCAAAGCCATTCTGCCGCCGCTCACCGAGCCCCACAGCGTTCCTGAGCTATCGAATGCAGCATTGCCGAAGGCAACTCCCCACGTTCCAGAAAACGCTCCGTGGGTCTGAATCAGCGAGAGTTGAAGCGTACCATTGCCAGCACTGGAGTCCTGAACTGGGCCCACGTACGTGCCGCCAATAGACGCCACAAATGCCGCGTTTTGAACTCCTTTGATTCCGCCCTTTCTACTCGCGTTTAAGATACTCGGCTGTCTTAAATACCACGCTATAGTTTCCGACTTGTAATGTATATTGACGGTCTTCCCATCTGCCCGGACAACCTCCACGTCATACTTTCCTCCATTGGCTTCAGCTTTTGCGAGCAAAGCGTCTAGCTGTGGCTGCGACGAGCCGACGAGAGACTCACCGTTGAGCTTGGTTATAAGGTCGAAGCGGCGAAGGCCAGCTATCTCGGCTGTACCGAACGTCGTAATTGACGTAACGGAAGCGCCGCTCTTGCCAGCCCCGAGGGTAACGCCGGCTGTGCGTTGGCCGGTGCCGATGGCGAAGCCATAGCGCACAAGATTTACGATCGCGGTGGGGTTATTAGCGATTTCCGATCGCCATTCGGCGAAAATGTCATCCGCAGCGGAACTGACGGCCGAGGTAAATGCGGATTGGGTATCGGAGAAGCTGGTCACTGGCACATCAGCTTCCTGGTGCTTCCTCTCAGAGAGTATGAGCTGGGCATGGCAGTCCGAGAGAAGTATCTGGACGTCCGCAATGACGTGGTCCGAGGAAGCCCCGACCATCTTCCCGGACCACGAGTAAACGGCAAGCAGGATCGCGTTGACATTTTGTGCGCGGCAAAGTTGAGCTAGGCCCGCAGATAAGCTCAAAGATGTAAAATCTACCGCTGCCATTGGGACCGAAACTAGCTGCGCACCCAGTAAGCTTCCCGCCTCCCCGGTGATGTGGTTATCTACGGATTGCTTGACGGACACCGCTCCAGCTTGTTGCGCGTCGGGCGCAGAGATATGCAATTCTGGATGCGCCCGGTGTTTCTGCGAGCATCACGCTACTCGCAAAGTCCGGCGGAGCGCTCTGGGTTTGCCCGGCTCGAGTGTATGCTATCCGAGCATTGTCCAGAAACGGCATAATGTACGGGATCGCGAATGCGATGAAGTTTACGATATTGCTGCCGGTTCGCGATGGTATAAGCTCGCTGTTGATGCCATAAACGATGCCGCTGTCACGGTCGAATAGCGGGCCACCGCTGTTTCCATGATCTGTAAGCGCATCATGCTCCAGCTCGACTCCATCTTCCATCACTGAGTTGATTGAGCCCAAATGGATCGAGGGTTCCAGATCGGATTTTAGGTGGAAGTACGGATATCCGGCCACAGCTATGAGTGTACCAGGCTCAGGCAGTTGCGACGCCAGAGTAACTACAGGTACATTTCCCCTGTCAACTTCTATCAACGCAGCATCCATCGGCGGTATTGCACGTTTAAGAATACGTGCAGAGTATGTCAAATGGTCGATCTGCAGGCGCAGCCTAACCTCGTCACCGATCAGAACATGGTTGTTCGTGAGGAAATACGACCGATCGCTGTTGGACGCAACGCAGAACGCGGTGCCCTTGGAAACCACACTGCCGGCTTCGGATTCGACGATGGCCAGGCTTGGTTTTAGGTGCTCGAAGGTTGTTGCTGCATCCTCATCAGCGCCCGCAAAGCCTGCTGACAATAAGGCGTAGAAGCCTAGAGCAACGGCTATCTGTAACTTGCGGCTCGGTGCCGCGCGCCCAAGATTGCTCATTGCTTTACTTAGAGTTGCCGTGCGCGTCAGGACAGGCTGGTGCTAAATCAATGCGGGCGCTGTTTTTTGGACGATAAATTCAGCGATGCTATAAACTGCTTCTTGCTTACGCCGCTTTTTGACTCAAACGCCGTGCGCTGCATGCCCGGCGTCATTTGAATAAAATGTTTCGTAGTTGCGCCCTTGGGCACGGCCTTGAGCGTCGGTCCCGCGTAAGCGACAGTGGGTAATGAGGTCAGCCCAATGAGGGCAGTTAGGGCCACGAGGTGGGCGGTCTTGTTGAAACGCATCTGTTGGTCTCCCAGACTTAATAGTACGATTCTAGATCGTACCGGCAAGTGTCAAAATCATATCGAGTACTTACTTGGCCGTTATCGAAAAGAAGGCGAATGTCCGCGTAGCAACCGGAAACGTATTCCGTCACGTAGTATCCGGGGTCCAAGACGGATTCGCCAAGCAACTCGATGCCCCAGTTCCTGTCCCACTCGGGAGTAACCCACGCGCCGACGACCGTGTGATCGCCGTTGTTGTCAATGCGGAACGTTCCTGCCTGGGCGACCGTCGTTGAAACGCCGACGAACGCAATCATGAACGCAAGAACTGATGCAAGCAATGGAATGCGAAGTGACATGATCGGTCCTCTCTAGCACACCATAGAAGCCGGCCTGATCGGGGGATCGGCCGGATTCTCACCCGTTTCGCTGGCCGGGTAGGTCTATCCGCCAACCTGCGCGACATCGCGCATCGGCATCTCAGCTCAATGACACAAACCCACACCTGATCTCGGAAGCCTTTTGGGGACCAAGGCTCCGGTGATCTCGTCGAAACGGCGGCCCCTCGCCGCTGTGTAGCTTGGCTCCGGTCGAAGCCGCGGGCGTGCTCCATGCCCGGCGAGCTACCCGCCTGGGCCGAAATGGGTCTCGGCGCATTGTCGATCGGCGCCCCGGCGCTGTAATATAAGCCTGGAGCCCCATCCTTGAGGCCTCGGAGGTTTGTGCTATGTTTAAACGCTTCGCATTCGCCGCGGCGCTCTTTGCGTTCGCCGGCCTATTGCCAAGTTACGGCGCTGCGGCGCCAGTGCCGGCTGCCCAGGCCGCAGTCATCGCCCAATCTTTGCCGCCACTCTTCGATACAGAGAGTGCCGCACAGGCGCATTGCCCGAAGGACGCTGTCGTGTGGCTCAATATTCCGAGCGGCATCTACCACTACAAAGGCGAGCGCTGGTACGGGCGCACGAAGCACGGCGCGTATGCCTGCGAGAAAGAGGCGATCAAAGTCGGCGACCGCGCGAGTGAAAATGGTCAATAACCGGGCGGCGCCACCTCTAACCCCGACAAATAGATCGTCGCGGTTCGCGATAATCGCGCTTAGTTTGGGAATGGCAAGTTGCAGCCAAGCGCGGCGCCGCGGCGACGACGAAGCGCGTCGCGTCTCAACCTGACTACTACAACGCTTTAGGCCGCCGGGGCGGTGAAGTGTCGGCAGCCTCGCGCCGGGCACGGATCACCGCGAAACTCTAAGGCATCGCGACCAACGAATCCCCGATTGTCGAAGCCGTGGCGGCCCATGCCGAAGCGCCGCAGGGGCCCCGCACCTCCGCTGGTGACGATTAAGAAGCTCCAGGACGAGCGGGGGGCACCGAGGCTGAATCCCCCGCCTGCTCGCAATCGTTGGGACGACTTCGCAGAGGCACAAATCCCGCGCCTTATCGCCGCAAATAGGCCGGCAGCAATCCGAAATTTGGGATGACCCCTTCGACGAAGACCTAGGCTGGGAACCGGCCGAAGCAGCCGCGAAAAGGGCAAATTTGAGGGGGCTAACCCCTCCCAAAAGAAACTGCTGCACGATCCGACGCTCGCGCTGAATGCCCTGTCCTAAACGCGCTTTGCGGATCTCGGATGGAAAGGAACGGCGATGAAGTTTTCACTTCTCGGCTACTGCGGATTTGGCGTCGGCCTCGCGGTCGCGACGCTCGCAGGCTGCGGCGGCTGGCAGGCGCAAGTAGGAACGGCGGCCCCGGCCCAGCTCGAACGGGGCCTTAAACGCGGGGCATCGTCGGGCGGCGATCTTTTATATGTTGCGGGCAGGCGCACGTCTTCTTACACATATCCAGGCGGCACCTTCGTGGAGGGCTAGTGTATGGCGTCGCGCGTGGTATCTGCTCGGACGGCAGCGGCGACGTCTTCCTTCCGAATGAAAACGTCACTGAGTTTGCACACGGCGGAACGTACCCCATTAACGTCCTGAAATCGGCATCCGGCTACAATGCCAACGGCGGCTCTTCGGTTGATCCGACGACCGGAAACCTAGCCGCAACCGTCATTCCGGGGGATGTTGAGGTATACCAAAACGCTGAAGGCACACCGACGGTTTATACCTACTCGGCGACGCTAGCGTATTGCGGCTACGACGACGCAGGTAACCTCTTCGTCGATGGCGCCACCAGCGTCAAGCACCATCGTAATCCGCTTTTCCTGCTGGCTGAGCTTCCTAACGGCGGGCGCGCGTTGACTAAGATCACGCTAAATCTGACCGTCCGCTACCCCGGTCAAGTTCAGTGGGACGGGAACTACATGACGATTATGGATCGGCTCGGTCCCAAGCTCTACAGGATAAAGGTTTCAGGTTCGACCGCAAGCGTTGTGGGCGAAACCACCTTTGGCACGGTGGATGGGGTTTTTCAGTCGTGGATTCAGGGGGGCACTATGATCCTTCCATTTAACGTGCGTGGCTCAAGTGGCGGTGCCTATTTCGGTTTTTGGAATTACCCGGCTGGAGGTTCGCCAATTAAAACCTTCAAGACGGGTGGTGATGGCAATCTTGCGGCTACTGTTAGCGTTGATCCGACCAGATGACCCGAGAGCCTCGTGGCATAGAAGGCTAGGTTCTAGGAGCACCTCCGTAACCTGAAAGGTCGCAGTAAGAGGGGCTGCCGCCTTTGTAGCCGACACTGGCTGTTCGGTATGCGTTGGGCTCTTGCGCGGTTATCTGCAGGCAATTCCTAAGGCCCGCCTTGCTGGAGCGCCTTGCCGGTTTGCGCTGCCTCATAGGTTGAACCGTTCCTGGGTCGGAGCCGGCCTGTCGCGGAGGAGGCCGATTTCGTGAGCGTATCCGAAGAGCTCGTTGGCACTTTCGCTGACGTTCCTAGGTGTCTCCGCAGACGCAGCCGATTCGGCTTGCTCACAAGATTGCTCAAGTTCGCTCACACTCTGAGAGTGAGCAAACTGTGAGCGATCTGCGCGAAGTCGCCATTTCGAGCGCGAAGGAAATCCCGAGCGGTCCTTCTCGACACGAAGCCGCCTCGCTGCGCGCCGAATCGTGGCAGGCGAACCCGCTCCGTCCTTACGGGCTGCCTTGTATACGTCGGCTGAGTAATGCCACTCGCCGTCGCCAAGGTGGTCCGCGAGCCAATCTTCGGCGGCGTTTCGTTCATCAGGGTCACCCGGCGCCTGCATCGCGAGGTCGTCGGCGGTGACATCGTGCACCTCGCCGTCGAGTACGACCCGCGGAACTTGGCATTCTTCCCCATCGTCATCGATCGCGGCCACGACCTCGATCCGATAAGCGAGCGTTGGTGCGAGGGGCGACAGGTTGTGCTTCGTCACCGCAATGACGCCGCGAGCCTCGTCGTCGGGGTGCCGTCCGAAGCTGAGAACGCTGCGGGCTACGTTGCCGAGCTCTACCGAGCCGAGTGCGCGCATCGACGCCGGGCCGTTAGTCTTCGTCCAATGCCGAACGGCAGTAAAGGCCACACCGGTACGGCCGGCCATCTCCACGATGGGGCGGAGAGCGCGTCGCACTTGCTGCGGCATGCGACCCTCGCCATCGAAGTCGAGATGCGAAAAGAGAGCATCGACGTAAACGAGGCGTGCTCCGGTTTCCTCGATCTTTCGTTCGAGCTCGGGAAGGTGCGTCGGAAGCGTGAACGGTTCTGTCATGCCTCCGAGGCGAACGCCCGTAACAAAATGCACACGGCCCAAGTCGGCGCCAGCAGCTTGGAGCTTCATCTTGAGCAGCGAGAGGCTATCCTCCTCAACGACGATCAGCGAGGTTATGGGCTCGATCGGCTCACCGTTAACGAACGATCGCCCTACGGAGCCGGCTGCGATGACTCCCGCGAGCGTCGTCGTCTTGCCAATATCACCGGGACCGTCAAACAGGGTCAGCGCAGCGAATGGAATGCGATCGGGCAAAAACCAAGTAACGCGCTGCGCGTGAACGTCGCTCGCGCAAATGGTTACGAGCTCGGCTGAGCCGTCTTCACTCGGTTGCGCCTCGCGCGAAGGTCGTGGCTCAAATCGCGGCGTGACGTCCGCGAGGGCGCGAAGCTCAGCGAACGTGTGCCCCTCCGCAAGCCAATCAGCCACGTCGCTGCCATCGGTGCGCTCCGGGTAAAAGTCGATTACCCGCACATCGCATGCCGGGTAGGCGTCCGCGATTCGTTGAGATCGCGAACGTGCGGTAGTCCGACCAGCGTCGTCGCTATCGGCGAGAAAGATCACGGTACGAGCGCCCGCAAGCGATTCGACGTGCTTTGGCAGAATCGGCGCGGTCGCTCCGCCTTGAATAGTCGTAACCGCCGCGGCGGACCTTGCCTTGCGTAGCACATCGCGCAGGGCGTCGGCTTTACCCTCGCCTTCGGGGAGAAAGATCGTTTCGCCGGCATCGATCGCATCGCGGGCTTCATCCACGCGGTAGAGCGGAAGTTTCATGCCCTTTAGGCTGGGCTTCTTTGCGAAGCCGCCTCCTGGCAGCGCGAGATATGGTAGAAAGTCTTTGTCGCGGCCGTTTTGACCAGGCTCGATCCGATCGACGCGCGCAAGCGCCATACCATTCTCGGCATAGACGAACGAGGCGACGACGCTCATCGTGCGCGCTCCTCCAGCCAGCGCGCGGCGCCGACGCGATCGGCGGCATGACCGGCCGCGATCACAAGGTCCAGCATGCCGCCTTTAGCGCCGCATGCCAGGCAGCGCCAGCGATCTGATGCTTCGTCCAACAAGGTCGAGGGATGACGATCTTGATGTGTGCGATTCGGACAGCGCACCAAGGCACTGCGCCCCCATCTACGAATCGCTTGCCCCGGCATGGCTAGCTCGTAGACGCGAGCGATCGCGAGGTGTTTCAGAACCGACGGCCTCATCGGGGGAAGACCATTGGAAAGAGAACGGGTGCGGTGACGCGAAGCGTCTGAGTTACTCCAGCGCGCGCCGTGCCCGCGGCGCGCTCTTTCATTTCGCCAAAGCGCTCTCTGCGATTCGCGCAATATAGGCATCAAGGGAACTGCGCAAAAACATTGTGCGCGATCCGATGCAAATCCGCGTGATCTCGCCGTTGCCTGCGAGCGTCTTCACTGTGCTGCGCGACACGTTTCCCAGGTAATGCTGCGTCGCGTCATAGTTCAGGAGGTGTGGCGGCGCGTTGGCCGGCTGTGGCTGCGTATTCAACTTCATGGCCGCTTGACCATAGCAAAGCCGCATGGTACCATATAAGCCTAAAATGGTACCACGGCAACTTTCATGGCGAAAAACCGTTACCGAGCTGCTCAGCGCGGCCGGAGTTTCGCAGGCGGAAGTGGCCGAGAAAATCAAGCGCCCCCGCTCAAATGTGACGCGCTGGCTGAACGGCTCGGTCAAGCCGACAGCAGTCAATGTGCGTGCAGTCAACAGGGCAGTAGCGTTCCTTACAGATTCCTGGGAAGTGGAGCCATATCTCGCGGTGACAGCGATCGTAACGGGTATGGAGAGCAGCCTCGACTGGCATGACCTTGATGTCGGCAATCTGGGCGCCAGCAACGTCGGGAGAATATTGCTAGCCGCGACGCGGCTACTGAGCGATGTTGAAGAATTCTTTGAAGGAGATGTCCATAAGGCGTTGGCGGTTTATCTTCAAAGCGATCTGGTGAAAGGGCTTGCTCTATACCTTACTTTAGCCTTTGGCCGCGGTCAACAAATCTTAGCGCGCTTGGGAGGTGCTGCGTCAACCGGATCTTATGTTGATGCCGTTGCCGCGACATTTGAGAAGGCTGGCCTCGCCTCGCTGATTAAGCGCGACGCTGCGACAGATGTCCTTCGTGCTCGCGAGCGCACGCGATCGAGAATTGACCAAGTACTCGCAAAAGTGTCGGTACCGCCGAGACAAAAGATGCGGTTAGCCCGGAAGCTCCAAGGCGTGACTGACGGGATTTTTTCCGCGATATTGTCGAGCAATGCTGGGCGTCACGGAGACTGCCTAGCCACAATTGTCAAGGAGCTATCGCGGGGTGCGTCGACTTCCCGAAAAGGAAAGAAAACATGAGCGTTTACAAACGTAAGAGCGGCCGCTACGCGGTCCTCGTTGATCTCGAAACAACCGCGCTCGGTGGCCGCCGTCGAAAGAGCGTCGGAACCTTTCGCACACGCAAGCTCGCCGAGGCCGCCGAACGTAAAGCACTTGAAGCGCGCGATCGCGGTTGCGATTTGAACCCGCAAACCATCACCGTGCGCGAGCTCCTGGAAAAGTACGCCGAGCGGTGCCGCACCAAAGCCCTCGCAACCAAGACGCTGGAACGGTACGAGGAGCTAGCAAGGTGCCATCTTCTGCCGGTCGTCGGTGGCCTCTCTCTCGCACGGCTCAAGCCGACGCACGTCGCCAACGTCTACGCGAAGGCAGCGGAAAAGGGCCTAAGCCCGAAGAGCGTTCGCCACGTGCATAGCCTTATGCATGCCGCATTGGAATGGGCCGTAGAACAGAACCTTTGCTTCCGCAATGTCGCCGACGTTGCCAAGCGCGATCTTCCGAAAGCGCAGCGATCGCCGGCAAAGGCGCTGACCGAGGAGGAGGCGCGAAGCTTGCTCCACGCGGCGCTTGGTTCGTCCTGGCACGCGTTCTTTACGCTCGCCTTCTGTACAGGCGCGCGTCGAGCCGAGCTCGCAGCGCTTCGGTGGTCGAACGTTGACCTTGAACGCGCCACCGTAACGATCAGTGAGAGCGTCGTGCGGACGAAGAACGGGCTAGAATTCAAGGGCACCAAAACCGGGTGCGTGCGCGTCGTTCCGCTCAACGGCCTCGCGATTGCGGCTCTTCGCTCGCATCGTGCCGCGCAAAACTCGAAGCGCCTGTTCAAGGGTGAAAAGTACGAAGTGCGCGACCTCGTCTTTGCCGACCAGCTTGGCCGCCCGTGGAATCCCGGTTCGATCAGCAACGCCTTCGATCGCCTGGCACGCGAAGCAAAACTCTCCACGACGCGGCTCCACGACGTACGGCATAGCGCAGCGACGTGGCTTCTTCAGGGCGGTATCGACGTTCGGACCGTGGCCGCGGCCCTCGGCCATAGCACGCCGGTAACGACCTTGAACACTTATGCCCACGTCATGCCGGGAGCCGAAGCGAAGGCCGTCGAGGCGATCGCCGAACGCCTCGGCCGCGTTGCGTCTGAGATCTCCTGATGCGGCACGGCAACCGAATGGCAACCGTCGCCGATTACCGCCGGAAAATGCCCATAAAACTCATGGGATGGCCGGGAGTCGAACCCGGACGCCCTTTCGGGCTGCAGATTTTCGCACCACTATGGCTTTCGCCACCGCGCGTTCGCGTTTGTGGTCCGGACTGTGCCTTGACCCTATGAGCTCAATGCTCACGTAGGCCGCGCCCGTCCAGTCTCTACACCTTCTCCGCTCGGAGCTTGGCTCGGCGTCGTCACGTCGCGCGCGACAGAGAGTTCACCGAATTTGAGCGCATCCCGCAGACGGTTTCCCTTACCTGCGGCTCAACCGGGGCCTGGTCAAGTCTGCTGTGTCTGCCTATTCCACCACCATCCCGAGCTTGGTTTCAAACGACGTGACTCGCGTCTCGACAGCCTCCAAACCTACGAACCTCGACTCCAAGCCGTCGAACCGTGTCTCCAGCCCCGAAACTCACGGAGCTCGGCGAACCGATTGCCGAGGTTGTCGGCGATACGATCGTCCATGGCTACTGGCGATAGTGTTCGACGATGTCTTCGCCGCGCATTTGCGCGACGCCAGGGTCTTGGCCGGCATCACGACGGGCGCGGCGCTGGCGTAACAGGTCCCAGTACTGGTCGAGCCTGATCGTGATCTCGTCGAGGCGCTTGAGATCCTCGGACGACAGCTTCCCGTTCTCGCCGTGCTCGAGCAGCCGGTGTTCGTCGGCGACGAGCTCTTCGATGTGCTCCCGTATCTGCGTGTCGTTCATCAGTTCATCCCCTTGGCGACTCTGGAATCCGCGGGACCGCGCTCGGGTTGCCGCGTCGCGTCCCATTGCTGCAACAAGAAGCCGAGCAGCAGATCGGAGGTCGTCGCGAGAGCTTCGTTGTGCCCGAGCGTCTCCAACGCCGCATCGAGCACGACGATCCCCGCCGGTAAAATGTCGGCGCGCTGCGGCCGCATGCCCACCACCTTCTTGCGCTCGTCGAGGCCCATATTGCACAGGCGCTCCAGCGTGCGCTGCAGATCGGCGCGCGTTAGCTTGTACGACACGATCGGCGCGGCCTTTCCGCGCACGATTGCGGCCATCGTCGTGGCACTGCCGCCGACGAGTGCCACGCGGTCCACCGTCGCGCACGCCGCTAGCCGACGCAGAGCGTCGCGCGCGATGTCCGCGGCGCGCGTCAGCTCGCCGGCCCCCACCGGCCCGTCGCGCCCCGCGAGCTTGGGCACGGCCTCCGTCAGCCGCACCGCCCCGACCTCGCACGCGATCACCTTCTCGGGCGTAACCGACTCGCCGGCCGCGTACTCGGTGCTGCCGCCGCCAACGTCGATCACGCCGACGCGTTCGCCGCGCCGCCCATCGAACGCCGTCAGCGCACCCCGATATGACGCCTCCGCTTCCTCCTCTCCGGAGAGGACGCGCAGTGGAACGCCGAGCGCCTCGTGCACGCGCTCCATGAACTCTTCACCATTGTCGGCACGGCGCAGCGCGCTCGTGGCGATCGCGAACATGCGAACGTAGTGACCGCGCATCGCTCGCGCGAGCTGCGCGACGGCGTCGAGCGTGCGCTGCATTGGCTCGTCGCCGAGGCGGCCTCGCTCGCCCAAACCCTCGCCGATGCGCGTTCCGATCGAGCGGGCGAACTCGACGCGAGGCGTTTCGAGCTCGACGTCCGCCAGCAGCGCACGGGTCGAGTTGGTGCCGACCGATATGATCGCGTAGCGCCTGCTCAAGCCCGCGATCTCCTAGTGCTTCGCTTCGAACAGCGTGGCGCGACGCTTTTTGCGCAAGAAGTGCCGTTCGGCCGCCGGCAGCCCTTCGGCCGGCTCCCATTCCTCGGTGCTCTTCAGATATGCCGCGATCTGCTCCTCGAGCTCGTCATCGCGAATCTGCGGCGCGAGCGAGACCGCGCAACGCCGTCCCGCACGCCGCACCTCGAACGCCAGCCGCTTGCGGCGCGCGAGCGAGCGCTGATACTGATCGCGATGTGACTCGACGTCCGCCGCGCTGGCCGTTGCAAGGTCGCCGTCGTCGAGCCGAACCGTCGCACCGTAGGCGTTGAGGTTGATCACGATTCCGCCAAGCGTGTCGTTCACGGATTCGAGGGCGGCGCCGCGGGCTGGGGCGACACGAAGATCAAGGCCTCGTTCGGCCGCACGAGACGCAAGCGATCGTGGATTTCGGGAATCGCACCCTGGGGATCGCGCAGCCGTCGCAGCTCGCGCTGCTGCTCGTCGCGCCGCTTCTGCAGCGCCGCGATGTCGGCACGAATCGACGAGAGCTGGCGCACCGCCGACATGTTTTCGCCGATCGCCCGCGCGAATTGAACCGCAACCAATCCGACGACGAGGACTGCGATCCCGGCGGCCGTGATCCGGCCGGCGAGGCGGAGCACCGGGCGCACGCGCGACCTCAGTGCGGTTTTCCTATGGGCTTTAGACCCTCTACCTGCCATTCTCCCAACAACCGGTACTTTCGATAGCGCTCCCCTAGGAGTCTTTCCGCTGAGAGCGCCGCTAAACGTGAGAGCGCCGCATCGACGGCCTGCAGCGTACGCGTCACGACGTCGGCGGCATTCCGGTGGGCGCCGCCGAGCGGTTCGGGTAAGACCTCGTCGACGATGCCGAAGCGGCACAAGTCATCGGCGGTTAACTTCAACCGCGCGGCGGCTTCTTCCGCCTTGCTCGCGTCGGACCACAGGATCGCGGCGCAGCCTTCGGGCGACGCGACCGAATACGTGCTGTGCTCCAACATCATCACGTGATCGGCGATCGCGAGCGCCAGCGCACCGCCCGAGCCGCCCTCGCCGACGATCGTCGCCACGATCGGAACGCGCGCCGTCGAGAAGACTTGCAAGCACGTCGCGATCGCTTCGGACTGCGCGTGTTCCTCGGAGCTGATGCCGGGATCGGCGCCCTTCGTATCGACGAACGTGACGATCGGCAGCCCGAGCCGCCCCGCGAGGCGCGCCAGGCGGCTCGCCTTGCGATAGCCCTCCGGCGCGGGCATCCCGAAGTTGCGGCGCAGATTTTCCTTGGTGTCTCGCCCGCGCTGCTGGCCGAGCACGACGACCGGTCGCGAATGCAGCAGGGCAAATCCGCCCACGATCGACGGGTCGTCGCGAAAGTGACGATCCCCGTGCAGCTCGTCGAATCGATCGAAACGCGAGATGTAATCCAGTGACGTCGGGCGTGCCGGGTGACGGGCCATGTGCACCTTCTCCCACGGCGAGAGCGTACCGAAAAGCTCCTGGAGGATTTCGCGGTACTTCTGTTCGAGCGCGGCGACCTCGCTCGACATATCGAGCGGCTGCGCCGCCGAAGCCGCGCGCAGCTCCGCGATCCGACGCTCCAGTTCGGCCATTCCCTTTTCGCGCTCGACGATTACGTTGTTGCTCATCGCGCCTTGGCATATTCGAGAAGCCGAACCAGTGTCTCTTTGAGACTTCGGCGATCGACGACCATGTCGATCGCCCCCTTCTCCAGCAGGAACTCGGCGGTTTGGAATTGGTCTGGGAGCCGCTGACGAATCGTCTGCTCGATGACGCGCCGCCCAGCGAAACCGATCATCGCCTTCGGTTCCGCGACGATGACGTCGGCTTGGAACGCGAAGGAAGCCGAGACGCCGCCGGTCGTCGGGTCGGTGAGCACGGTCACGAAGAAGTTGCCGGCCTCCATGAAGCGCGCCACGGCGGCGGTCGTTTTCGCCAGCTGCATGAGCGCGACCATTCCCTCTTCCATGCGGGCTCCGCCGGAGGCCGCGAAGATTATGCACGGCACCTTCCTTCGCTCGGCCTCTTCGAGCAGCAGCGTGATGCGTTCGCCGGCCACGCGCCCCATCGTGCCGCCGCGGAAGTGAAAGTCCATCACGCCGAGCGCTACCGGGTGTCCGCCGACCGCCGCGAAGCCGCAGAGGACGGATTCGGAGAGACCGCTGCGCTCGCGATCTCCGCTCAGCTTCGCGGGATACGGCTTTCTGTCCGACCATCCGAGCGGATCGTTTGAAACGACCTCTTCTCCGATCGCGGTGAAGTCGCCGTCGACGATCCCTCGGATGCGATCGTGGGCGCTCATGCGAAAGTGATAGGCGCAGCGCGTGCAGACGTCGAGATTGGCCGCCAGATCCCGGCGATAGAGCACTTCGCCGCACTTGGGGCACTTGCTCCACATCGCCGCGTCGCTGCGCTCGTCTCTATCGCGCCGCCCCTCCGCAGATCCGCCGATGACGCGCCGCCACTCTCGCATTAGGCCTTGCGCTCCTTGACCGGCGGCAACAGCCAGGCCGCATACAACCGCCCCAGCTGTCTGAGGTAGTTGAAGATCTCGCGCTGGTTGAGCTTGGATTCGCCGACGACGCGATCGGTGAAGACGTACGGCACCTCGATCGCCTTGCCGTACTTCGCCTTGGCGATCACTTCCAAACCAATCTTGAAACCGATCGGGTCGAGCGTCACACCCTCGATCGCGTCGCGCCGCACGAGAAAGTACCCGCTCGTCACGTCCCGCACCCGCGTCAGCGGACGCGCCAGCCAGCATGCGACCAGCGACGTCACGATGCGCCGCTTAGGCCAGTTTACGATGCCGCCGCCGGGAACGTAGCGGCTCCCGACGGCCAGGCCGTACTCGCCCGACTGCAACGCCCGCACCATCTGGGGCAGCGCGTTGATGTCGTGACTGAAGTCCGCATCCATCGCACCCAGCGCCAGCGACTGCGGGCGGGCGATCTTCCAGCCTTCGATGACCGCGCTGGACAGTCCGAGCTTGCCGCTGCGGTGGAGGCAACGCACGGGCAGTTGCGCGGAAAGCTGCTCGACGATGTCACCGGTGCCGTCCGGCGAGTTGTCGTCCACGACGATGATCTCGCCGTCGAGCCCATTTGCTTGAAACGTCGCATTCAACGCCCGCAGAAGCTTGCCGATACCGGAAGCTTCGTTGTAGGTCGGGATGACGATCGAAAAGGGTAGGGGCATGCGCAATCGCTGCTTCTACGACGTTAAGGCTTCAATCACCGCCAACAGCACCATCGCGGCCGTATCCGTGCGCAGGATACGCGTGCCGAGCCACAGCAGCGCCGCCCCGCCGCGCTCGGCGAGCTCGGCTTCGGCGTGCGTGAAGCCGCCCTCCGGCCCGATGACGACGAGCACGCGGCCCGCGGCCGGCAACGCGGACTGCAGCCTCTCGCGCAGCGGCACGGGCCGCGCCGTCTCCCACGCGAACAGCACGGCTGGCGTATTGCGCGAAGCGCTGCACGAGCGCGCCGAAGTCGAGCGGTGCCTCGATCGGCGGAACGTCGCGTCGCCCGCACTGCTGCGCGGCGGTGCGCGCCAACCGGCGCCAGCGCGAGAGCTTCTCGGCGCCGACGTCTCGGCCGACGCTACGCTCGCTATAAAACGGGAGAAAGCCCGCCGCGCCGAGCTCGGTGCACTTCTCGATCACGAAGTCCATGCGGCGTCCCTTGGCCACCGCCTGCGCCAACTCGACGTCCAACGCGCGGGCGCACTCCACGCTTTCGGCGATGCGCTCGACGAGAGTCGCGCGCGCGACGGATCCGACTTCCTCGATAACGGCCGCGAATGCGCGCGCAGCGGAGTCGATCGACTTCGAGGCGATCGCCCGCGCGCAGGCGCAGCACGTGCGCAATCTTATGCGCGTCGCCGCCGGCGATCTCGACGCTGCCGCCAATCTCGCCACGCCCCTCGACGAAGAACCGGCGGGCCGCGGCCACTACTCGGGGCGAAACGCGTCCTTCACGCGCTCGAAAAACGTGCGCTCATCGACTGCGTCGCCACCCGCGCGCGCGTACTCTTCTAAGAGGTCGCGCTGCCGTTTGTTGAGCTTCGTGGGGACGGCGACGTGAACCGTCACGTGATGATCGCCGCGCTGCGTGCCGCGCACGCTCGGCATGCCGTAGCCGCGCATCCGCAGCCGCGTGCCGGACTGCGTGCCCGGTGCCAGCGTCACCTCGACGTCGGCCCCGAGCGACGGCACCGCCATCGTGGTGCCGAGCGCCGCTTGCGGAAAACTGACCGGCACGTCCACGAAAGTATCGCGTCCGTCGCGCCGGAACAGCCGATGCGCGCTGATGCTCAGATAGGCGTAGAGATCGCCGGGCGGTCCGCCGCGGCTTCCCGCCTCGCCGTTGCCGGCGATGCGAATGCGCGATCCGTCGTCGACGCCGGCCGGGATATTGACGGTCAAGCGCGTCTCGGTCGCGCGCCGGCCGCGGCCACCGCACGCATCGCAGGGGTGCGGGATCACGTGACCCTCGCCGTTGCAGCGCGAGCACGGGGACTGCGTAACGATCTGCCCCAGGGGCGTGTGGCGCACGGTCTGCGCCATCCCGGTTCCGCCGCAGCGCTCGCACGCCACGACGACGGTCCCCGGGCGCGCGCCGCTGCCGTTGCAGGCGTCGCACTGCGCGAGCCGGTCGAACACGATCTCGCGGCTGGTTCCGGCGTACGCCTCTTCCAGCGAAATTTCGACGTCGTAGCGAAGGTCGGCGCCGCGCTCGGGTCCCGCCGCGTCGCGCCGCAGCACCGCGCATGTTGCCGAAGAACATGTCGAAGATGTCGCCGAACGCGCCCGCTCCGAATCCGAAGCCGCCGGGGCCGCTCGAGCCGTTGCCAACGACGCCGAAGCGATCGTACTGCGCGCGCTTGCTGGGATCGGATAGAACCTCGTAGGCCTCGTTGATCTCCTTGAATCGATGCTCGGCCTTCGACTTGTCGTGCGCGACGTCGGGATGATGCTCGCGCGCCAGCTTGCGATAAGCTCGTTTGATCTCATCCCCCGATGCGTCAGCGGCGACGCCGAGAATCTCGTAATAGTTCGTCGTGGACACGCTAGCTCTCGGGGTTGAACTCCACGTCGGAGAGCCGCTGGCTCAAACTTTCGGCGGTGCCGCTGGCCAGCGCCAACAGACGTCCGTACGGCATCCGTCGCGGACCCAGAATCGACAGCATGCCCAGTGCGTGCGCGCCGAAGCGGTACGGCACCGTCACGACCGAGAGATCCGCCAGCTCTTCGCTTCCGAGCTCGTGACCGATCTTGACGCTTGCGGCGTCGGAGTTCATGGCGTCCGCCACGATCTGATAGAGCGTCTTCTGCTCCTCGATGATGCGCAGGATCGAACGCAGCTTGCGCAGGTCCTGAAACTCGGGCTGGTCCAGGAGGTTCTGCGCGCCGGCCGCGGCGATCGTCGGCGCTTCGCTCGAGCGCGCGGTGCCGAAGGCCGCGACGACCGCGCCGCGCAGATCGTCGGAAACGCCCGATTCGCGCGCGGCCTGCCCGATTTCCGCCTCGGTGGCGTCGCGCAGCGAATGGTTGGCGAGGCGCGCGTTGAGTGCGTTCGAGAAACGCGTGAGATCGTCGGGCTGCACTTCGGCCCCGAGCTCGAAGAGGCTCTGGGCGGCGACGCCGAGCGACGTCACGACGACGGCGACGCCGGTGTGCGCTGACAGCCAGATGAGTTGGATGTGTTTGAAGCGCTGCGCCTCTTGCTGCGGCTTCGTCACGAAGGCCAAGTTGTTCGAGAGGCGCCCGAGGAGCCGGGTCGTGCTGTCGATGATATCGTCGAGCTCACGGGTCGCGTCGCACAGTTCGTCGTGGATCCGCCGGCGCTCGGTCTCGGCCAGCTCCTCCGGCTGCATGAGCTGGTCGACGTAGGTCCGGTAGCCCGCGTCGGAGGGGATGCGTCCGGCGGAGGTGTGCGGCTGAACGAGGTAGCCGCCCGCCTCCAGCTCGGCCATCTCGTTACGCACCGTGGCGGAGCTCACGCCGAGGTTGTATTTTTGCGTGAGTGAGTGCGAACCGACCGGCTCGGCGGTGGCGATGTACTCATAGACGACGGTGGCGAGGATGTAGGCTCGACGCTTGCCTAGCCCGGTACTATCTATCACCGCCCTACTGTAGCACTCCCGCCTCGGGAGTGCTAGCCGGGCCGGGAGCTTCCGCTCGCTCGATTGCGTCCGAGAGCTCCTGCCAGCTCAGACCGCCGACCGAGACGTAGCTCACGTCTCCGGCGGGATCGAGGACCAGCGTAATCGGCCATTTCGAGACCGAGTAGACCCGCGAGATCGCGCCGCCGCTATCCTCGACGACCGGCAGCGCGATGTTGCGCGCGCGGAGATAGCCGGCCGCGACGTTGGGCATCTCCTCCGAGATCGTCACGATCGTGATGCGCTCGCCGAACGTCTCCTGCGCGCGCACGAAGTAATCGAGCTCCTCGGTGCATGCGTGACACCACGTGGCCCAAAAATTTATAACGACGACTTTCCCGCGAAGATCGGAGAGGTATCTCGTCCCGTGCGCGCCGGGCATCGCGAAGTTCGGCGGCGGTGCGTCGTAGCGGATCGTGGCGAGTCCCGTTGCAGGCGTGGTCGACGCGGCGAGAAGCAGTGCAGGTAACATCTTTTCCGTCGCCCGAAATATTCGGCAGGCATGTCTGCGCGGCCTAGGTAACTCGCTCGAATGAGCACGCCCGCGATCGAAGCGCTCTTCGAAGAGAGCCGCCGCTTCCCGCCGTCCGCCGAGTTTGCCGCCCAGGCAAACGCGACGCCGGAGCTCTACGCGCAAGCCGAGGGCGACCCCGAAGCCTTCTGGGCCGCGTGGGCGCGCCGCCTCGAGTGGATCAAACCGTTCACCACGACGCTGGAATGGAATGAGCCGTTCGCGCGCTGGTTCGGCGACGGCGAGCTCAACGTTTCCGTCAACTGCCTGGATCGGCACGTGCGCGACGGGCGCGGCGAAAAGGTCGCTTTTTACTACGAGGGCGAGCCGGGCGATCGGCGTACGATCACGTACCGCGAACTTCTCGAGGACGTCAACAAGTTCGCCAACGGACTGCGCGACATCGGCATCCGTAAGGGCGACCGGGTCGCGATCTACATGCCGATGATTCCGGAGCTGCCCGTGGCAATGCTCGCGTGCGCGCGCATCGGCGCCGCGCACTCGGTGATCTTCGGCGGCTTCTCGCCGGAGTCGATCGTAGACCGTGTCAACGATGCGGAGTGCGTCGCCCTAATCACCGCCGACTTCGGCTGGCGCCGCGGCGGGAAGGTGCCGCTGAAGCGCAACTGCGACGTCGCGATGGAGAAGACGCCTTCGATCAAGCACTGCATCGTCGCGCGGCGCATCGGCGACGACGTCTTCATGCGCGAAGGACGGGATTATTGGTGGAGCGAGGTCGTCGCCGGGCAGTCCGCCGAGTGCGAGCCCGCCGCAATGAACGCCGAAGATCTTCTCTTTCTCCTGTACACCAGCGGCACCACGGCGAAGCCCAAGGGCATCAAGCACACGACGGCCGGATTCCTAACCCACGTCACGATGACCCACAAGCTCGTGTTCGACTTAAAGGAAGAGCGCGACATCTACTGGTGCACGGCCGACATCGGCTGGGTCACGGGTCACTCGTACATCGTCTATGGCCCGCTCGCCAACTGCGCGACCAGCGTGCTGTACGAGGGCACCCCGGATTTCCCCGACAAAGACCGGTTCTGGGAGGTCGTCGAGCGCTATCGCGTGACCATCCTCTACACCGCGCCGACCGCGATCCGCACCTTCATGAAGTGGGGAACCGAGTATCCGGCCCGCCACGATCTGTCGTCGCTGCGGCTGATCGGAACCGTCGGCGAGCCGATCAACCCCGAGGCGTGGATGTGGTATCGGCAGTGGATAGGCGGGAATCGCACTCCCGTCGTCGACACGTGGTGGCAGACGGAAACCGGCGGCATCATCATCTCGCCGCTGCCCGGCGTTACGACGCTGCTGCCCGGCAGCGCGACACGGCCGCTGCCCGGGATCGGCGCGGACGTCGTCAACGATCGCGGAGAATCCGTTCCGCCGGGAGGCGGCGGATACGTCGTGCTGACGCGGCCGTGGCCCGGGATGCTGCGCGGCATTTGGGGCGACGACGAGCGCTACGTGCAAACGTATTGGTCGAAGTTCCCGCACTTGTACTTTGCCGGCGACGGCGCGCGTCGCGACGGATCGGGCAACTACTGGTTCATGGGCCGCATCGACGACGTGATGAACGTGAGCGGGCACCGCATCTCGACGACAGAGGTCGAGAGTGCGCTCGTCGATCATCCCGTGGTCGCGGAGGCGGCCGTCTGCGGCAAGCTCGACGAGATGACCGGCCAGGCGATCTACGCGTTTGTATCGCTCAAGGGCGACCGGGCCGACTCGCCCGAGCTCGCGGACGAACTGCGCGACCACGTCGCGGCGCGGCTGGGCAAGTTCACGCGTCCGAAGTACATCACGTTCACGCAGGAGCTGCCGAAGACGCGCAGCGGCAAGATCATGCGGCGCCTGCTGCGCGACATCGCTGAAGGACGCACGCTCGGCGATACGACGACGCTCGCCGACTCGTCGATCGTCAATGAGTTGCAAGAGCGCGCAAAGACCGAGGTCACGCAAGAGGACTAGCAGCCGCTTGCGCGGGCGAAGAACGGCTCCAGGTCGTCCAGGTGGTCGATCCGCGTGGCGGGCGGCAGCGTCGCAAGGATGGTGGCGCCGTAGCGCGTCGACGCGGCGCGACCATCCAGCAGGGCGACGAGACCGCGATCGCTGCGGCTGCGGATCAGCCGCCCGAAGCCCTGTTTGAGACGCACCGTGGCCGCCGGGATCATGTAGTGCTCGAAGCCGTCCAGCCCGCGCGCCTCGAGCGCGCGCACGCGCGCCATGACGAGCGGATCGCTCGGCGACGGAAACGGCAGCCGGTCGATGATGACGCACGACAGCGCGTCGCCGACGACGTCGATTCCCTCCCAGAACGTCGCCGTGGCGAACAGCACGGCGCCGGGCGTCTGCCGGAACCACTCGAGTAGATACGGACGCGGCATCTCGCCCTGCAACCGCACGGGATAGGCGAGGCGCTCGCGAACGAGCGCGTACACTTCACGCAGCCGCGCGTACGACGTGAACAAGACGAAGGCGCGTCCCCTGCTGCGGTCCAGACACTCCTCGACGAGCGGCGCCGCCCGGCGCGCGAACTCCGACGACTTCGGATTCACCTCGACCGGCGCGATGAACAGCCGGGCCTGGCTCGCATAGTCGAACGGCGACGGCGCGATCAGCTCCTGTGCGTCGTCTATACCGAGCGTGCGGCGCGTAAAGCCAAACGATTCGTCGGTCGAGAGCGTCGCGCTGGTGATGACGACGCTGTGCGTGCGCGCGAAGAGGGCCGCGCGCAAGAAGTCGGCGACCTCGTGCGGCGCGCATTTCAGGCAGTAGCCGCCCTCGGCGTCGGTGCGCTCGACCCAGGCGATCGTCTCGGGCGTCCCCGCCTCGACGCGGTCGATCACCGCCTCGTGCGCGAGCACGGTTCGCAACGCCAGGTCGCGCCGGCGCTCGCCCTCCGCTTCGTTCTCGATGTGCCGCCGCAGCGCGCCGTGCCAGTTGGCATAGAGCCAGTTCTCCAAGCGGTACAGCGTCTCGCGCAGCGACTCCAGCGCCGGCCACGCTGCCTCATTGGCCGCGATTGGATAACGGTCACCGGGCACGCGCGCCAGCACCGAAACGAGGCCGCGAATGCTCGCGTCGAACTCCGCGTCGAACGTGGACGGCAGGTCGTAGACACGGTGCAGCTTGCGCAGCATCCGCCCTACCGTCGCCGCCGAGAGCACGGCCGTGAGCGCATCGGTCGCCCAGCGTTCGCACTGATGCGCCTCGTCCAGCACCGCGACGTCGTACGCCGGCAGCAGCCCGCCGCCGCCCGCGAGGTCCCAAAAAAAGAGCGCGTGGTTGACGACGACGAGATCGGCGTACTTCGCCTCGTCGCGCTTCGCAAAGAAAAAGCAGTCGCGGAAGTGCGAGCAGAATTCGCCGATGCAGTCGTCTGCGTCGGCGTCGAGCTGTTCCCACTCGTTCGCGGGTGGCCCAAAGCTCAGCTCGGCGCGGTCGCCGCTCTCGGTGCGCACGCCCCATTCCCACATCCGCTGCATCGACCTTGACGGCGCGACGAGTCGGTCCGAGCGCATCAGCTCGAGCTTCTGCCGGCACAGATAGTGGCCGCGTCCCTTGAGAAGCGTGACGCGCACAGGCACGCCGAGCGCGGCCTCCACGAGCGGGATGTCCTTGTGCACGAGCTGCTCTTGCAGGGCGATCGTGCCGGTCGAGAGCACGACCTTCTTGCCGCTGCGAATCGCCGGAACGAGATATGCGAGCGATTTTCCGACGCCGGTGCCGGCCTCGGCGATCGTGTGCATCCCCTCGAGGATGCCCCGCTCGACGAGCTGCGCCATCTGCAGCTGCCCGGCGCGCGGCTCGTAGCCGGAAAGGGTACTTGCGAACGGCCCGTTAGCGCCGAAGAGGTGCTCGAGCGATGCAGTCACTGCAACGGGCCGTGCGGGCCGCCGGGGGTTTCATATTCCGACTCGAGCTCGCGCCCGGTCCTCGCGTCGACGACGACCGGCGCGACGGAGCGCGGTGGGAAATAGATCGCGTACGTCAGCGCGAATCCCGCCAGCAGTCCGGCGACGTGCGCCTGCCACGAGATCGCCGGAACGGTGAACGTGATAATCAGGTTGAGGACGAGGATGCCGATGTTGGCGCGCACCAGATCCATGCCGGGCTTCCCGAGCTTGAACCCAATCGCGAAGAGCGCGCCGAACAGGCCGAAGATGGCGCCGCTCGCGCCGACGGTCGCGACGTCCGGGTTGGTGCTGTAGTAGATGACGCCGAGTCCGGCCGCGACCAAGGAAACCATGTAGACGACGAGCATGCGCCACGATCCGAGCGCGAACTCGATGAAGCGGCCGAGGAAGTAGAGCGACATCATGTTGACGCCGATATGGATCAGGCCGCTGTGAAGGAACGCGCCGGTAACGATGCGCCACCACTGACCTTCTTGCAGGACTGCGGCCGGGATCAAGGCGCCGGCGCTCAGAACGCGTTGGATTCCGCCACCTCCGAAGCCCGAGAGCATGCCAGGTCCGCCGACCGAGATCTCCCAGAGATACGCGATGACGTTGCAAACGATCAGAAAGCGAGTGATCACGCGATCATCACCGTGCGCGCCAGCTCGAGCGAGATGGCGTGGCGCTCGCCGCCTACGTCGATCGTGACCGGTCCTCCGAGCGGCGCCTTCTCGACGACCTCGAGACGCGCGCCGGGACGCAATCCCACCTGGCCCAAGTAGCGCAAGATCTCCGGCATCTGCTCGGTGACGCCCGAAACCGTTACGCGCGCGCCGGGCTCGACCTGCGCGAGCGGAATTCCCTCGCGCACCGGTTCGGTAAGATCCTTGGGCGGGATCGGATGGCCGTGCGGACACGTCTGCGGGTCTCCGAGCGCGGCTACCAGCCGTTCTTCGACGCGATCGGTGATCGCGTGCTCGAGGATGCAGGCCTCGGCGTAGACCTCGTCCCATGGCATGCCCAAAACGTCGGTCAGCAGCCGCTCCGCCAGGCGGTTGCGCCGCACGACGCCGACGGCGACCTCGAGGCCCTTGCGCGTCAGCCGGATGTCGCCGCGCACCTCGTGCTCGACGTACCCATCGGTGACGAGCTTCTTCAGCATGCCGGAGACCGACGCCGGCGCGACGCCTAGCTCGCTGGCCAGCGCGGAGGTCGTGACGCCGGGGCCCTCGCGCTCGAGACGATAGATCGCCTTCATATACATCTCGAAGGACTCGGCGAAGTGCGAATGCGAGCGTCCGGGCATCTTCTCGTTCTAACTTCGCGGGCCGGCGTGGAGTTCCGCAACGGCCGCTGCCAGCTGCGCCTCCATGACCCGCTTCTCGTCTTCTCCGGCAAAGCCGGCGTCGATCGCGTTGCGGACGTAGCGCTCCAGCGCTTGCGGGCCAGCGGCTCGCTCGACGATCTCGTATTCGTTCTGGAGCGTGGTGCAAAAGATCGCCGGGTCATCGCAATCGATGGTGACGACGCAGCCAAGCTCGTCGAAATCGACGTAGGGATGCGGGTGGCCGCCGAGCTCCGCGCCGGTCAGGCGATTCGACGTCGGGCAGATCTCGAGCGGGATGCGCCGTGTCGCCAGCAGCTCGACGGTCGGGGGATCTTCGAGCGCGCGAATTCCGTGGCCGATTCGTTCGGCGCGCAGCACCTCGACTGCGTCGCGCACGTTCGCAGGACAGTCCGCTTCGCCGGCGTGTGCCACGCAGTGTAACCCCTGCGCGCGCGCGTAAGCGAAGGCGTCCGAGAACAGGTTCGCGGGAAAACGCACCTCGTCGCCGCCGAGCGCGATGCCGATCACGTCGAGGTCCGTCATCGCCGCCATCGCTCGCGCCGTCCGCAGCGCGCCCTCCGCGCCGAAATTGCGCGTCACGTCGGCCAATAGTTTGAACGTCGCGCGAGGGCGCGCTTTGCGCAGCTCGGTCACGATCGCTTCCATCGTCGCGCGGACGTCGAGTTCCGGATTGAAGAACGTCCACACCGACGGCGAAACGAAGAGCTCGCCGTAGATCACGTTCTGCGCGAGCGCGTCCTCGACGAACTCGCGCGCCAACAGCGCATAATCCTCTGCATCGCGCAGCGCGCGGCTTACCGCGGCAAAGAGCAGCAAAAACTCGTCGAGCCCCACAAATGCATAGACCTCATTGTCATCCTGAGCCATGACTTGAGCGCGCCGCGCTAACGGCGCAGTCGACGGGCTAAGGATGACCGAAGGGTCACGCCGATACCGCAGTGGCACGCCATGCTTCGCCGCCAGCTCGAGAAAGGTGGACGCGCGCAAGCACCCTTCCAGGTGACAGTGGAGATGGATCTTGGGAATGCGCTCCGCGAGCGTTCCGGGGGCCATGCGCCTGCCTTCGGCGCCGGGCCGCGAAGCACCGCGCCTCGGAGTCCGGGCGGGCAGGGGCGCAACCCAGGCCGTCGTAAACTAGTCGTTCTCATCGCGGGGTGGAGCAGTCCGGTAGCTCGTCGGGCTCATAACCCGAAGGTCGGTGGTTCAAATCCACCCCCCGCAACCAAGTCCGGGTCCGGCCATCAATGTCCGGGCCTTCGTTTTTCTCGGAGGCTGGGTCGCGACAGCGCCATTAGCGAATTGCGGCGCTCTCCATAGTCCTACCCGCCACGCGAAGCTGGATTTGATCGAAGCGGCTCGCGACACGCGCGAACAGCTCGCTGGTTGCGCCTTGTGGTTGGGTTATTCCGAGATCCGTCGTGCGGCCGCTACGAATTCCGTACACTTCGTACCGACTGCTTCCTGTGACGATCACGTAGTACCACGACCGGTCGCGCGCGTAGAGCGCCTTGGCCGCCGGTCCCGTGCCGGAAAACTGCGCGTGCGAGAAATGACTGTGGATCATCGCGAGCGTGGCGATATTCGAGCGCCGCGCGGCGTGCGGCACGACGAATCCCAGAATAACGCCGCCGCTGCCGCAACCGCCGGCCACCACGCCGCAACGCTGACGCGTTCCAACGCGAGCACCGTCTCTTTCCGCCTCGCCCAGCCGGCGCAGGCACTCGGGACACTCGGCAACATGCGCATCCACCTCCGCCTGCTCGCGCATCGAGAGCGCCGGCCGCGTACCCCACTTCATATGCACAGAGCGTGACCGTCACCGAGCATCACGTGTGTCACAAGCTCATCCTGCCACGCCCGATCTCATAGTCGGCCATTCCGTAATAGATGTCGAACTCGCGATCGCCGCGGCGGTCGATGCCGGTCGGGAACACGACGTGGCCGACGGTCCCGTGCAGCTCGCTGGGTCGCTCCGGAACGAAGAGCGGATCCGGCGATCGAAAGACGATCTGGTCCAGGTGCTGCGCGTCGTGAACCAGCACGCCGGCGCAGTAGCGCAGCAGTTCCGATCCGTGCGGGTGAGGTAGCTCGTCGACGCCGTGAATTACCGAGAGCCAGCCCTCCGCGACGCGCACCGGCGGCGTACCGGCGCCGACCTTGACGCTGCCCCAATTCGCGGGCGGCATCTTGAGCCGGCACGTTTCGGTCACGGTGCTGAGCGCGCGCAGATCGGAACGTACCGCATCGAGCGGAACGTAGCCGATAGCGATCCCCTCGCGCTGGTCGGGCGGCAGCGACTCGATAATCGCAAGCGCATCCTTGCCGGACTTGTCGAGCAGCTGCAGCGTCGGGCGGTGATAGAATGCGAGCGCTTCCACCCCACTCGGCGAGGTCACCGGCCCGGGAAAGAACGCAGCATCCTTGTCGGCCAGCTGCTCGCTGCTCCCCTCGATCTGCATCAGCCCGAGGCGCGCCCATTGCAGGCCATCTTCGGAGACCGCCGCCGCAACCTCGGGACCGCGCGGACCGAAGGCGACGTAGGCCATCACGTATCGGTCGAGACACTCGATGAACGTTATGCGCGGATCTTCGCAGCCGTAACCGCCGGGCGCGTCGCGCACTTCGTACGGCGCCTGCGGCTCGAGCGCGTAGCCGTGAAACTCAACGTCCAACAAGCCGTTGGCGCGCTCGCGCGCGCGATAGCAGCCGATGCGCGAGATGTTTCCGGGTGCAATCATGCGCGGATACAGGACGAGCGTGCCGTCCCGCAGCCGGGCGCAGGCCGGATTGAGAACGCCGAGGCGATCGGACGGCATCTCGTCGGGCTCGGGCTTGAGCGGGATCCCGATTCGGCGGAAGCTCAGGTTATCGAACGGCACCTTTGAGCAGCCCCGTCTCCTTCCCGACGTTCTCGAACGCGCGCAGCGCCCGGTCCATCTCGTCCTGCGTCAACGCGGCGCTGATCTGCACGCGGATGCGCGCCGTGCCCTCGGGCACGACCGGATATCCGAAACCGGTAACGAATACGCCGGCCTTCAGCAGCTTATCGCTCATCGCGATCGCGAACGCCGTCTCGCCGACGATGATCGGCACGATCGCGCTCTCGCCCTCGAGCGGCTTGTAGCCGATTCGCTTGAGCCGCTCGCGAAAATACCGCGTTTTCTCCCGCAGGCTGCGCACGAGCTCGGGATGAGCGTCCAGATAGTCGATTGCGGCCAGCGCGCTGCACGCGACGGTCGCCGGAAGCGCGTTCGAAAACAGCTGCGGTCGCGAGCGCTGGATCAGCGTGTCGATCAGCGCCGCGCTGCCGGCGACGAAGCCGCCGGCCGCGCCGCCGAGCGCCTTTCCTAGCGTTCCGGTGATGACGTCCACCTCACCGGTCAAGCCATAATGTTCGATCGTTCCGCGGCCGGTCTTGCCCATGACGCCGGTGCCGTGCGAATCGTCGACGACGCTGATCGCGCCGTAGCTTCTTGGCCAGCGTCGACGATCTCCGGCAGCTTCGCCAGGTCGCCTTCCATCGAAAAGACGCCGTCGGTGACGATGACGATCGGAAAGCAGCCCTGCACGCTCTTCAGCTTCTCTTCCAGCGCGCCCATGTCGCTGTGCTTGTAGCGCTCGCGGCGCGCTTTCGATGGCGAGCCGCACGCCGTCGATGATCGAGGCGTGATTCAGCTCGTCGGAAACGATCGCCGACCCTCGTCGCAAATCGTCGCGAACAGCCCGGTGTTGGCGTTCCAGCACGACACGTACGAGAGCGCCGCCTCGGTTCCCAAGAATGTCGGCGATGCGCTCCTCGAGCACGCGGTGGATGTCGAACGTGCCGCAGATGAAGCGCACCGATGCCGTGCCGGCGCCGTACTCGATCGAGCCCGCGCTTTCCGGCCTCGACGACCTCGGGCAGATCGGCGAGTCCCAGATAGTTGTTGCTCGACAGCACGATGACGTCGCCGGCCTCTTCCATGTGCACTTCGGGCGCCATCGGCGTCGTGATGTGACGCAGATGCTTGTACGTTCCGGCCTCGCTTGAGCGCGTCGAGGTCGCCTCGCAGCTTGGCTTCGAACGCCTGATTCATGGCTTTGCAACGTCTCCTTTGAAGTCCAGTACGATTTTTGCGGCTTCGCCGCTGCTCATCAGCTCGAACGCGCGCGTCGAACTGCGTCGTACGGCAGCACGTGCGTGATGATCGCGCGCGGATCGATGCGGCCGCTCTTGACCAGCGCCTGCGTCTGATACCACGTTTCGAACATGCGCCGGCCGTTGATGCCCAGCACCGTGAAGCCCTTGAAGATGATCCGTTCGGCCAGGTTGATGCTCACCGCGTCGCTCGGGAATCCCGAGCATCGCGGCCGTCCCGCCGTTGCGCACCATCTGCAAGCCCGGCGTCGATCGCCGCGCCGCTGCCCGACATCTCGAGCAGCACGTCGGCGCCGTCGCCGTCGGTCCGTCGCGAATCTCCGCGACGAGGTCCGGCTGCGTCGCCAAGAACGTCGCGTCGGCACCGAGCCGCTGCGCGAGTTCGAGCTTGGCGGGATTGACGTCGATCGCGTAGACCGCCGCCGCGCCCGCCGCGCGAGCGACCGGAATGGCCATCAAACCGATCGATCCGACGCCGGTAATCACCACGCTCTTCACGCTGACGCCGGCCGCCATCACGGTGTGCACGGCGTTGCCGAGCGGGTCGAAAATCGCGGCGCATACGTCCGGGATCGCCGGATCGAGTTTCCACACGTTGTATTCGGGCATCGCGACGTATTCGGCGAACGCGCCGTCGCGGTCGACGCCGATGATTTCGACGCGTTCGCAGATGTGCGCTTGACCCGTGCGGCATAACAGGCACGTCAGATCCGCGATGTGGCCTTCGGCCGAAACGCGCTCGCCGATGCGTACCGAGCGCACCGCATCGCCGACCGCGGCAACCGTTCCCATGAACTCGTGACCGACGACGAGCGGCGGTTGGACGCGTGCTGCGCCCAGCGGTCCCAGCCGTAGATGTGAGGTCGGTGCCGCAGACGCCGGCCTTTTCCACGCGAATCAGCACGTCGGTCGGCCCGATCGCCGGAATCGGCACGTCGGTCAAGCGTAAAGCCGGGCCCGGGACCCGGCTTTGAAAGCGCTTTCATGGATGCCATGACGGCCCCAAGTATTGCACTTGAGGCCGTCGCGGTCATTCCGAGTCGAGCCCGTCGAGCTGACACCACCCGCGCTAGAAGTCGTACTCCAGTTGCGCGCGGTTGTACTTAAAGAGCGGCAGGCCGCCGAGATTGCGACGACCGATGGCGCGCCCGGCGGGCAGTCGTGTTCCGGCCGCGCCGCAGAACGTGTTTGACAGCGTGCGCACGAATGTAGCGATCGCGCAGCATCAAGCCTTTGTACGGCCCGTTGCCGGAGTAGTGGCTGAAGCGGTAGCGTCCGTCGAGGTCCCACTCGTTCGTGTTCTCCGGCGCGAGCGCGTTGCCGTAGTTGTACCAGCCGTCGGCCGCGAGGAAGACCCACTTCGTTGTTGTTCGACGTGTACGTGCAGCCCGACCTTCCCTGAGTGCCCGGCGGCGGCGGTCGACCATGCCTTGCGAGCCGTTCGTCGTGAAGAACGGATCGCTGTGTAGTTGTCGGTGTACGGGCTGGCCCAGCCGCCGTAGTAGACCTTGGTCGTTCCGTTCGCGTTGGTGGAACACTGCGCCGGCGTTGAGCGGCAGGAAGTACGCCAGCGTCGCCCTTCGCCGCGATCTGATAGTTCGGCGTTGTTGCAGGTTACGCCTTTCGGCAAGGAGATCGTATCGGTGTTCCAGGGCATCGCGTCGTAGCCGACGGTCAGCAGGATGTTCTTGGTGACGTTCGCACCGATCTGCGCGCCGATGCCTGGCTGTTGATCTTGCCGATTACGACTGGCCCGCGTTTGCTCGGTCCCACCGCCTTGCATCGCGATGAACGGCGTCAGCTTGCCCGGGAACGTGTACTTGCCGTCGAACCACCACATGTTCAGCAGATCGCTCACGCCGTAGAAGTAGCCGTCGGCGGAGAACCCGGCCGAGGGATTGGCGTATCCGGCTTGCCCGTAGAAGAACCCGTTGGTTTGGATGAACGTAGCCGCCGGGCACGTAGATGTTGGACGGCCAGGCCGGAGTTGCCGGCGGGATAGCTCGTCAGCAGCGTTTGGCGCTGAAACGTCGAGCTGGTGCGGTTCTCGAACGGCATCATGTCGGCGCCTTCGAACGTCCAGTTCGCCGGGCTCGTATAGCCGACGTCGGCGCCTTGGAACGCTTCGGGCTTCAGGCGCGAGTCGGCCGGGTCGGCCCAGGGCGAGGTGAACAGATGTTCCCCGACGCTGCCGTCCCAGTCGTGCGCCTTGTAACCAAGATAGGCTTCGTAGAACGTGCTCAGGGCGAAGCCGGGCAGCGTATCGTCGGGGTTGGTGTTCGGCGGCATTTGCGAGACGCAGACGGCTGCCCTTGAGGTGATTGGCCGCGAACGAAGCACGGGCCGTCGATCGGATTGGCATAGAGGTACGTTGCCGCCGACGTACCAGCCGCCCAGCCGGGAAGTCGTATTCGCCGTGCAGCGCGATCGCGCTGTTCCAACTCGCCTGATTGACGCCGGTGTAGCTGTACTTGGCGCCCGGCGTGAAGTTGAACTGTGTGCCCGGATTGTTCGACGCATTCTGACGGGTGAAGTAGATACGAGCGGAAGTAATCCGTCGAGTGAAGCGGATTGGGGGTCGGCGGCGGCGGAGGCGGCGGCGCGACCGCGGCGGCGGCGGGCGGCGGCGGCGGCGCTTCGGTCGGCGGCGGCGTCGCCGGAACGTAGCGCACGACGACCAGTCGGCGATCCGGCACCCACTGCACGTAGGCGCCCATGCCTTCGGAGATCACGCGCACCGGAACGAGCACGTCGCCCTGATAGACGATCGGCGGCACGTCGAGCGGCCGCGATTCGCCGTTGATGATCACCTCGGGCTTGCCGACGGTCACGCGAACTTCGGCGCCGGGTTTCGTGACCGTCGCCGTCTTGCTGGCACGGATCGTACGAAACCGTCGCACCCATCTGCTCGAACATCGAGCGCAGCGGAATCAGAATCGTTCCGCCGCGCACCAGCGCGGCCAAGACGCGGCCCTGCTTGAGCACGTCGGGCTTGCGAGTAGACGTGACGGTCGTTGTACAGGATCGGAATTTGCCCTGAGGGCGGAGCAGCCGAAGATCGTGGGCGGCGCCGAGCCGGTCTGCGCCACTGGTGCGCCGTCGCGCTTCGCGCCGGCAGCACGAAAGAACCGCCCCGCTCAAGGCTGCGGCGAGCCGCCTCGCGAGCACAAGCCGAAAGCATGATACGAGAAGGAGCCTCCTCTTGACGGAAGTAACTGGCGTCAATTTCTTGGCAACGGAATAACCTGGGTCAATATTCGTCTGACCGCCTTGAGCGCTAGGGCGGCAGTCGCAATGGGCGCTGGAAAACGCAGGTGCAAACATGCTCATTGCCAGCGGCGAGTAGCGATGCAAATAGTCTAGCGCCGGCGATTAAGGGCTCTTAACGAGCTTAAGGCAGAGTGGTGACTAGCCGTAGCGGCCGGTGATGTAGTCTTCGGTCCGCTTGTCGTGCGGCTTGGTGAAGATCGCCGCCGTGCGTACCGGTCTCGACCATCTCGCCCAGCAGAAAGAATGCGGTGTTGTCGCTGATGCGCGCCGCCTGCTGCATCGAATGCGTGACGATGACGACGGTGTACTCTTTCTTGAGCTCGCTCGATCAGGTCTTCGATCTTGCTCGTCGCGATCGGATCCAGCGCGGAGGCCGGCTCGTCCATCAAGATCACCTCGGGATCGACGGCGAGCAGCGCGCGATGCAGAGCCGCTGCTGCTGTCCGCCCGAGAGAGCCAGCGCGGAACGGTCGAGCCGATCCTTCACCTCGTCCCACAGCGCGGCGTGGCGCAGGCTGCGCTCGCAGATCTCCATCAGCGTCGCGGCGATTGCGCTCGCCGTGCATGCGCGGCCCGTACACGACGTTGTCGAAGATCGACTTCGGAAACGGATTCGGCCGCTGGAAGACCATGCCGATGCGGTGGCGGATCGTCACCGGGTCGACGTCGGGCGCGTAGATGTCGTGATCGTCGAGCAGCACGCGCCCTTCCACGCGCGCGCCAGGCGTCAGATCGTGCATGCGATTGAGCGCGCGAATGAACGTCGACTTTCCGCACCCCGACGGCCCGATCAGCGCCGTCACGCGGTTCGCCGGCACCTGGAGCGACGCGTTCCGGATGGCGTGAAAGGTGCCATAGTAGACGTCGAGGTTCTCGACGTTGATCTTCGACATCGGTCTGAAACCGAACCTCGTCCTCGTGCGCTCACGATTCTGCCGCTGCCGGTATTCGCCGTTAAGAACTTTGAAGTGCCGGCACGGCTTCGGACGTTTGATGCGCATGATCGGCAGGCGGATCGTGAACGCCGTGCCCCGGCCGAGCATCGACTCGGCCGAGATCGCGCCGCCGTGCGCGTCGACGATGCCCTTGACGATCGCGAGCCCGAGGCCGGCGCCGCCGCTGCCCGCGCGTGCGCGAACGATCGACGACGTAGAAACGCTCGAAGATGTGCGGCAGATCGCGGTACGGGATCCCCTCGCCGGTGTCGCGCACGCGGACCACCGCATCGCTGTCGCGCGCATCGAGCTCGACGCGGATGCGCCCGCCGCCGCGCGTGTGGCGCATCGCGTTGTCGATGAGATTGACGAAGACTTGCGCGAGGCGATCGGGATCGGCTTCGACGCGCACCGGGCGCAGCGCGGCGAGCTCCAGGCGAGACGCCCTTGTTCGAGGCCTGCTGTTCGAACGACGCGACGATCGGGCGCGCGACCTCTTCGAGATCGACGTCGCGCAAATCGCAGCTTGAGCTGGCCCGACTCGGCGCGCGCCTGCTCCAGCAGTTGACCGACCAGCGCGGTCAAGCCGGTCGACCTGCGCGAGCGCTTGCGGCACGAAGAGATCGCGCGCCTCTTCCTCGGGCGCTTCGAGCACCGTCTCGAGCATCAGCTTGATCGACGAAAGCGGCGTGCGCAGCTCGTGCGAAACGTTCGAAAGAAACTCTTTGCGCGCGCGATCGAGCCGGAGCGAGCGCCGTTTGATCGTCGGCGAAGACGACGACGCGCTGCGATCGTCGCTCGCCTCGTGTGAGCGGGTACACCGAGACGCGATACATGCGCCGCGCCTGGCGCTCCGGCGAGATGCAGCGGCGCGACCGAGGCTTCGCCGCGCAAGCGCATCGCCGATGCGCCGCTCGAGTTCGACGTTCGGAATCGCCTCGATGATGTGCAAGCTCGATCGCGCGGTCGGGGTCGAATCCGAAAATCGCCCCGGCTGCCGCGTTGGCGAACTCGACGCGGCGCTCGCGATCGACCAACACGATGCCGATCGGCAGCGCACCGACGAGCCGCACGAAGGCGCTGTCGCTCGAAGCTGCGCCGGCTCGCGGCGCCGGTCGCCGCCGTCGGACCGCTCGCGGCCGACTCGCGCCGCGCGGCGCCGGAACGCATCCGAGGGCAATCCGGCGCGCGAGCCCGGCGATCAGCGCCAGGCAGCGACCACTCGAGACCGCGTCAAGCCTTGAACATGTAGCCGCGGCTGCGCACGGTGAGGATGTGCCGCGGCGCGCGCGAATCTTCTTCGATCTTCTCGCGCAGCCAGCGAATGTGCACGCTGACCGTCTGCTGCTCGCCCTCGAAGTCGTATCCCCACACTTTGTCGAGCAGCGTCTGGCGCGTCACGACGCGTCCGTGGTTCTCCATCAGCACGCGCAACAGGCCGAACTCCTTGGGCGCCAGCGACGACCTCCTCGCCGCGAACGGTCAGCTGCTGGCGCGACGGATCGAGCACGATCGTCGCCGAGCGCGATCGCCTCGTCGTGACCGGATGGCATCGAGCTCTGCCGCCGCAGCCGCGCCTTGACGCGCGCGAGAAATTCGTGCAGCGCGAACGGCTTGGTGACGTAGTCGTCGGCCCCGAGCTCCAGCGCCAAGACCTTGTCGATCTCTTGATCCTTGGCCGTCAGCATGATGATCGGCACCGGGCTGAACTTGCGGATTTCCTTGCACGCCTCGATGCCGTCGAGCACCGGCAGCATGATGTCGAGCACGATCAGATCCGGCTGCTCGCGTTGCGCCATGGCGATCGCGCTTCGTCCGTCGCTGGCGGTCACGACGGCGTAACCGCTGCGCTCCAGATTGAAGCGCAGCGTCTGCAAGATCGCCGACTCGTCGTCGACGACGAGGATCTTCTTATTGAAGTCCGGGCTCTTGACCAACGGCGTTCGCGGCGGCTCGCATCTCCGACGTTCCGTTCATACGATTTCGCGATCGCGCTGTAGTCCAGCGCGCCGTCCCCTTCTGCGGAGCGAGTGGTGTAGAGTTGATAGGCCAGCCCCGTCGCCGGCATCGGTAGGCTCGCGGCGCGCGCCGCGTCGAGCGCCGCAGCGAGATCCTTGCGCAGCAGATCCAGCGCGAACCCGCCGTCGAACGTCCCGGCGAACCACGTCTTGGGCAACCATTCTGCGAGGAGATAGTTCGAGGCCGTCGCCGACGCCAGGACTTCGCGCACCGCGCCGAGTCGGCGCCGGCACGCGCGCGAACGCGAGGCCTTCGACGTTGGCGATCATGACGTTCGCGATGATGATTTGATTGACCAGCTTGACCGTCTCGCCCATGCCGACCGGCCCGAGGTGATGCGGGGTTCCCATCGCGCGGAGGATCGGCTCGGCGCGCGCGAAGGCCTGCCGGCGACGCGCCGACCATGATCGTCAGCGTCCGTCGCGCGCGCGAGCCGGGCCGCCGCTGACCGGAGCGTCGACGAACTCGACGCCGTGCTCGGCCAGCCGCTCGCGAAGCGGCGCGACGCGACGGGCGAGATCGTGGACATGTCGATCGACCATCGACCCCGGCCGGCGCCCGCGGCGACGCCGCGCGGAGCCGAAGAGCACGTCTTCGACCTGCGGAGCATCCGGAACGCAGATCACGACGGCGTCGGCGTCGCGCGCCGCTGCGGGGTCCGCCGCCTCGAGAACGCCGTCGGCGCGCAAGCGCTCGAGCGCGTCCCGGCGCCGGTGCGCGCTCGCAGCCACTCGAATCCGGCTTGGCGCAACGAGCGGCCATCGGCTCGCCCATCGCGCCCAGCCCGACGAACCCGACGCGGGCAATCACGAGCCGCCCCTTTGGGCGCTGCCTCAGGATAACCTTCGGAGCCCGCCGAAGGCGCTCGCATGACCACCGCCACCGTAACTCCCCGATCGTTCGTCCCACCTTCGACGACATGAACCTCTCCATCGGCAAGCGGACGCGCCTGCACCGGCTCATGTACGAGCACGGTCCCGCGAACGGCACGCTGATGATGCTGCCGATCGATCAGGGACTGGAGCACGGTCCCGTCGACTTCTTCGATAATCCCGACGCGATCGATACGGATTGGATCTATCGCCTGGCCGTCGAGGGAAACTTCTCGGGCATCGCGCTGCACGTCGGCCTCGCCGAGAAGTATCAGAAAAAGCTACGCCGGCCGCGTTCCGCTGCTGCTGAAGATCAACGGCAAGACGAACATTCCGCCCGACGACGAGGCGTTCAGCCCGCTGACGTCATCGGTCGAGGACGCCGTTCGACTCGGCGCCGACGCCGTCGGCTACACGCTCTACGTCGGCAGCCCGTCGCAAGAGGTCGACATCGCGCAATGCAACGACGTGCGCCGGGAGTGCGACCGCTACGGCATGCCGCTGGTCGTCTGGGCCTACCCGCGCGGCTCCGCCGTGAAGGCCAAGGGCGGCATCGATTCGCTGTACGCGGTCGACTACGCCGCGCGCGTCGCGTGCGAAATCGGCGCGGACATCGATCAAGCTCAACGAGCCGGTCTGGAAGGCCGACGACGCAGGCGAAGCTGCCCAAACCGTACGATACGCTCGCATTCGACGACGTCGAGGGCTTACGCAAAGTCGTCAGGTCGGCGGGCCGCAGCCTCGTGCTCGTCTCGGGTGGGAGCAAGATGGGCGACGACGCGACGGTTCACAAGGCGCACTCGCGATGGCGGCCGGCTGCGTCGGACTGATTTTCGGGCGCAACATGTGGCAGCGCAAGTGGGACGACGCGCTCTCGATGGCCTCGCGCATTCATGAGGTCCTCGCGAACTACGGCCAGCAGCAATAACCTTATGTTGTCACAGGTTTAGGCGCGCTGCACGGCTCGTTGTGCGGCGCAGTCCGCACAATACCAGCCGACGGCACCGCCGTGATCCTGCGGCACCATCTGCTCGCGCGGACCGCGGCGACCGCAGCCGGCACACGCATACGTTTGGCCGACGGAGGCGGGACGCGCCGCGCTCTCATGACGCTTGGCGACGTAGAAGATGAGGTAGATCGCCGCGCCGACGACCCACGGCGCCCACGCGAAGAACGCGGTCGAACGCGTTGCCGGAGATCTCGGCGATCACTTCTTGAAATACTCGGCGTTAATTTCGGTGTAGTTCTGCCACTTCTCCGGCACGTCGGAATCGGCGAAGATCGCCTCGACCGGGCAAGCCGAAACGCAGGCGCCGCAGTCGATGCACACTTCCGGATCGATGTAGAGCATCTCGTCTTCATCCTTGCCGTGAATGCAATCGACCGGGACACACGTCGACGCACGACTTGTCCTTGGTTCCGATGCACGGCTCGGTGATGACGTAGGCCATGGCGTTTCAGCTTCCTCGCAGGAGAGTCGCGCCCTTCAGGCCGCCGGCCTGCCGCGGATCGCGCGCAGCAGCCAAAGCAGCACGATCGGCCCCGATCAGCGCGCAGAGCGAAGCTCGGCAGATTGAAACCGGTTACGCCGACGTGGCCGAAGAAGCGGTACAGCCAGCCGCCGATGACCGCGCCGACGATGCCGACGATGATGTCGGCGATGATGCCGCCGGGCGCTTCCCCGGGCACGACCCAACGAGCGATCAAGCCGACGATCAGCCCAAACATGATCATCCAGAGAATCCCCATCGCGTCTTCTCCTTCTCTCATACCCGAAGCAACAGGGAGACGGCGCCCCCGCGGTGGACGATACGACATTATGAAGCGTACTCTCCTTTGCCTCCTTGGCGCGCTTGCGCGTTCGCGACCGCGGCCGCGTCCGCCGCGCCGCGACCGGAACGGAAATCACCGCCGCCGGAACCGGCAGCGTTTCGATGCCGCCCGACATCGCGACGGTTACGCGCCGCGATCGAAACCAACGCCGCCAACGCCGACGACGCGATCTCGCAAAACAACGCCGCGTACGATCGCATCGTTGCCGCGCTCGAGCGACGCCGGCGTCGCGCGCGACGACATCGCGCTCGCGTACTACAACGTCAGCTACAATCCCCGCCCGCAAGTCATGCCGCCGAATTCGACGGGCGAACGCTACGGCTACACCGTCTCGCGAAACTTTTCCGTCAAGGTGCGGCAAATCGGCGAATGCCGGCCGGGTCAGCGACGCGTGCATCAGCTGCGGGGGCCACCGCGATCAACGGCGTCAGCTTCGGTCTGTCGGATCCGCGCGGCGGCGCGCGAGCAGGCCACGGCGAAGGCCGTCGCGGAGGCTCGCGCCAACGCCGAGGCGCATCGCCCGGGCGGCCGCGCTGCGAATCGTCGGGATCAAAAGCATCGAGCTCGAGCGACGCGCCGTCGGGCCCGGTGCCGCTGATGCGCGCCGCGGCGATGCCCGCACCCGCCGACGCAGTTCGACCAATCCAACGTCAACGTGACGGTCTCCGTCACCGTCGTGTTCGTCGCCGCAGCCGTGAGGGCCGCCGAAACCTCCGCGCGCCGCAGCGTCGGTAGAGTAGGCGATGACACTCTGAGTGTGAATCCTGCGGCGCGCGTCCCGCGGTACGTCGCTATGGCGGGCGGCGCCTTTGCAGTCTCTGCGCGCAGAAACGCGCGGCCGCCAGCGCGCTGCCCTTCGTCGGCGCCGCCCTCGCGGCGGCCGGCCTGATCGCCGGCAGCGCGCTTCTCGCCGAAAAACTGCAAGGCGGAGGGCGCCGCGTCGCCCCTGGACGAGCTCGGCAAGCGCTTCCGCGGCGGCACGCCGACGCTGGCGGCATACTCGCGCGACCTCACCGAGCTGGCGCGCGAACGGTAAGCTCGATCCCGTCATCGGGCGCGAACGCGAGATCGATCGCGTCGTCTCGATTCTCGCGCGGCGCAGCAAGAACAATCCGTGTCTCGTCGGCGAGCCGGGCGTCGGCAAAACGGCGATCGTCGAGGGTCTCGCCGCGCGCATCGTCGCCGGCAACGCGCCGGACTCGCTGCGCGGGAAGCGCGTTCTCGCGCTCTCGCTCGGCCCGCTCGTCGCCGGCACGAAGTACCGCGGCGAATTCGAGGGCCGCGTCAAGCGCATCCTCGACGAAGTCAAGCGCAGCGCGCGCGACGTCGTGCTCTTCATCGACGAGCTGCACACGCTCGTCGGTGCCGGCGCCGCCGAGGGCGCACCGCTCGACCTGAGCACGATGATCAAGCCGGAGCTGGCGCGCGGCGATCTGCAATGCATCGGCGCCACGACGTTCGACGAGTATCGCAAGTACGTCGAGTCCGACGCCGCGCTCGAGCGCCGCTTCCAGCCGGTCATGGTCGAAGAGCCGAGCATCGACGAAACGATCGAGATCCTGCGCGGCCTGCGCGAGCGCTACGCGCGTCACCACAACGTCGTCATCGACGAAGAGGCGATCGAGACGGCCGCGCAGCTCTCGGCCCGCTTCATCGCCGATCGTTTCTTGCCCGACAAGGCGATCGATCTCGTCGACGAGGCCGCCGCCTCCGTCGCGCTCGCCAACAAAGGCGCCGTGGAGCGGCCGCGCGTCGGTCGCGACGACGTCGCGGCGGTCGTCACGCGCTGGACCGGCGATACCGCAGGATTCGCTCACCGAATCGCAAGCCAACCGCCTGCTCGATCTCGAGCGGCTCCTGTCCAAGCGCGTCATCGGACAAGACCGCGCCATCGCCGCCGTCTCAGACGCCATCCGGCGCGCGCGCACGGGCCTGCACGACCCGCGCAAACCGCTCGGAAGCTTTCTCTTCCGCGGCCCGAGCGGCGTCGGCAAGACGGAGCTCGCGAAAACGCTCGCCGAGGTGCTCTTCGGCAGCGAGGCGGCATTGGTGCGCATCGATCTCGCCGAGTTCACCGAACCGCACACCGTGTCGCGGCTGCTCGGCGCGCCGCCGGGATACGCCGGCCACGACGAGCCGGGCCAGCTCACGGAGCCCGTGCGCCGCCGGCCGTATTGCGTCGTGCTCTTCGACGAGCTCGAGAAGGCGCACCCGGACGTCGCGTCCATATCTGCTCCAGATTCTCGACGACGGGCGCGTCACCGACTCGAAGGGGCGCACGATCGACTTCCGGCACGCGCTCATCATCCTGACGACGAACCTGCAGGACGACGAGCTCGCCATCGCGCTGCGTTCCGAGCTGCTCGACCGGATCGACGAGGTCGTGCCGTTCGAAGAGCTCGGGCTATCGCAGATCGAGGCGATCGTCACCATTCACGTCGACGCCTTGGCGAAGCGACTCGGCGCGCGCAACGTCGCGCTCAATCTTTCCGACGAGGCGAAACTCTATCTCGCCCGGGTATCGATGGGCGCGGGCAGCGGGGCCCGGTACGTGCAGCGCACGGTCTCGCACTACGTCTCGACGCCGCTTTCGACGGCGCTGCTCCGAGGCGAGCTGCGCGAGGGCTCCGGCGCCGACGTGACGCTCGAGGGCGACGCGCTGCGCGTCCGCGCAGCGTAGTCAGAGGAGCTTCTTAGGGAACCAGGGCCGTGGCCGCGTTGGTGGCGGGCGAGAGCGCGAGCGCCAGCGGCGCGCTGATCCCGCGCGGCGACGGTCGTCCAGGCGGCGCCCGCATACGGCGGAGGATACTCCGTCACGCGTGTTGTTCCCGTAGTTCGCGACGTAGAGATTGCCGAGCATGTCGATCGCCAGCGCGATCGGCTGGCTCTGGCCGCCGGCGATCGTCGCCGGCGGGCTCGTGTACGGCGCGACGTATTCGGTCACCGTGTTCGCGCCTTGATTCGGCACGAAGAGATTGGCCGACGGGCTCAAGCCGATCGTGCCCTGTTCGTTGATGCCGTTGCGTGATCGTCGCGACCGGCGCGCTCGAGCTCGAAAACGGCGGCGAGTATTCGACGACGGAGTTCGGCGTCGAGTTGAGATTCGCGACGAAGAGGTTGCCGCGCGAATCGAGCGCGAGCGAATTCGGCGTGTTAAGGCCCTTCGAAACGATCGTCGGTGCGCCGGAATAGGGCGGCGCGTATTCGCTGACCGTGTTGGCGGCGGCATTGAGCACGAATAGGTTGCCGTTGCCGTCGAGCGCGAGGCTCACGGGATCGTCCACGTCTCGCGGTGATGACCTGCGAAGGACCGCCCACGTAGGGCGGCGAGTACATCGTCACCGTGTTGCTGCCGTTGCCGTTGGCCACGAAGAGATCTCCGCGGCTATCGAGCGCGAGCGCCTGCGGATGATTCACGCCGCTGCCGATCGTGGTCGGCACCTGATTGTACGGCGGAGCGTACTCGGTGATGCTGCCGGGCAGATCGGCGACGAACAGGTTGCCGGCCGCGTCGAAGATCAGCGCCTGCGGATTGGTCACGCCGTTCGCGATCGTGGCGAGCGGCGTGGTCTGGCCGTTGACGTAGAGCGTGACGGTGTTGACGTTGGAGTTCGCGACGCCGAGCAGCTGACGGACGTCGACGCGCACGGTACCGCTGCAGACCGCGTGAGGTAGCGCGCACGGATTCGCAACGACCCTGATAGGTAGCCGTCGCGCGCAGGACGCTCGAGCTCGGATTGACCGATGCAGGACCGGAAACGTAAAAACTGGTTCGCCGCGAGCGCGCCCGTCTGCGTGACGGCGAGCGGAAGCGAGCCGCCCGCCTGACTGAGGGAGAAGGTCGCACCGGACGTTCCCGACGATTACGTTTTGATTGGCGTCGAGCATCTCGACGACCAGCGCGTGCTTCCCGGCGCCGTAGAGATCGATGCCGCCCTGCGCGTTCGGCGCGCTCATGAATGAGGCGGGGACGATCTGCAACTGCGCGGGCACGCCGCTCAGCGTAAGATTGAGCGAGTTCGTCGCGCTCGACGCGACGTTGAATGCGACCGCCGCACTCCCGATCGTTCCCGTATACGTCCCGGCGGGGAGCGTCAGCGCGAGCTGGCAGTTCGTTCCGCCGGGCGCCGGCGAGCAGCCGGTCGCGTTCGGCCCAACCGTCACGCTCTGCGTGATGCTGGTCGGGCCGCTCACGTTGATCGCCAGCACCTGCGCGCCGTTGCCGGCCGGCGCGCCGCTCATCGGCGGAGGCGGCGGCGCCGTCGTGACCGGGACCGCGCCGCCCAAGGGCTGCTGCGGGACGGGCGACGGCAGAGCCGGCAACGACGGAGCTCTGGAGAGCGCGGGATTATTCTGGCTGCCGGCCGGCACGAAGATGCGCACGACCGTGTTTCCGGCCCCTCGCCCCGCCGAACGCGGCGCCCGACGGCATCAGCGCGCCGCCTTGACTCGCCTCCGCCGGCGCATCCCACTGCGCACGCCGCCGCGGTCAGAGCCGCGGCGGCACGCAACGCAACCGTTGGCCGTGTCACCGCGCTACCGCAAGAGCCGCTCGACGTTGCTGCGCATGTCGGAGGGCGAGAGCTCGCCGACGACGATTTTTCGGACGACTCCGCCCCGATCGATGAACACGTGCACCGGCAGCCCGTTGACATCGTACTGATCGCGCAGCGTCCCCGCATCGATGACGACCGGATAGCTGAGATGGTGCTCGCTGCGAAACAGCGACGCCTTGCGGGCGTTCTCGAGGACGTCCACGCCGACGACCTGCAGGCCGCGGCCGCCGTACTCGCGCTGCAGCGCGTCGATCGCCGGAGCCTCTTCGTTGCACGGCGGGCACCACGTCGCAAAAAAGTTGAGGTAGACCGCCTTGCCATGCAGCGAGGCAAGCGTGAGCGACGGGCCGGGCAGGCTCGGCTCGCTCCAGCCCGGCGCCGCCCGGCCAACGCGAGCGGGGCCGGAGGCCTCCGACGGCGACGAGGCGTTACCGCCGCGGCCGCAGCCGGCCAGGGCGAACGCTGCGAGTACGGCCACGCTAAAGATGCGCTTAGCCATAGCTCGGATATCCGATCGCGCGACGGTCGTGCAGCATTTGCTCGATGAGTTCGCCGACCCCCGCGAAAAGCCGCTGCTCGCGTACGTAGCGCAGCTCGCGCAACGCGAGCTCGCGGCCGTAGATCGTGTGCTGAAAGTCGCGCAGCCACGCCTCGACGGTGCGCGCGTCCCGCCGAACTGCGGGTTTGTCCCGATCGAGACCAGTGCCGCATAGTCGCGGCCGTCGTAGCGCGCCACGCGCCGAATACACGCCGTCCTTGGGCAGCAGCTTGAGCGGAACGCGAACGTTCGCGGTCGGAAACCCTAGCGCGTGCCCGCGGCCGGCGCCCACGTCGACGGCGCCGCGAATCTCGTAGCCGGTGCCGCCCAAAAGGCGATCGGCCTGCGCTAGGTCTCCGTCCGCGATGAGCGCGCGAATGCGCGTGCTCGAGATCCGCTCGCCGCCGTCGGCGACGTGCGCGACCGGGACGAAGCCGACGCCCCGCTGCGCAAAATAGTCGCGCATCGTCTCGACGTCACCGCTACGCTTATGGCCGAACCGGAACGTCGATCCGACGACGACGCCGCCAACGCCCAGCCGCTCGACGAGCAGGTCGAGGAACGCCTGCGGCGACAGCGTCGCAATGCGGTCGTCAAACGTAACGAAGAAGCACTCCTCGAAGCCGGCCGATGCGAGCAGCGCGAGCCGCTCCTCCGGCGTAGAGATCAGCGGCGGCTCCGTTCCGGGACGCAGATGCGTGGCCGGATGGTTTGCAAACGTCAGCACCGCCCGAGCGCCAACCCGGCCTGCGCAGGCGCAGGGCCTGGCGCGCGACCTCGCGGTGGCCGCGATGAAAGCCGTCGAAGAATCCGATCGCGAGCGCGAGCGGACGCACCGTCTTACGCGCGAACTCGTGACGGACTTTCACAGAAAAACCTTGCGCGGCGCGAGCAGCGCCCCGAGCGCCTCGCCGACGCCGACGAGCGCGCGCGACTCGTCGCGAACGAACACGTGGCTTCCGGTCGCGCCCTCCGGCAACGGGACGACGCGGCCCGCGCGAAAATCGGCCGATCCGCGCAGATCCAGCACGATCGTCGGAAACGGAATGATGTGCTCCGGCGCGATCAGCGCGCCGTTGGGATCGCGCGCGATCTCGTCGAGCGTGCGCGCCTCGTAGAGCACGAACGGACCGGAGGCCTCGCGCACGAGCGCGCCCATGTGTGCCGGCGTGCCGAGCGCGGCCCCAAGATCGTGGCACAGCGTCCGCACGTAGGTTCCCTCGCTGCACGCGACGCGCAGCCGCGCCGTAGCCTGCCCTGAGCTTGTCGAAGGCGGCTCCGTTCCGAGCATCGTCAACCCGTAGATCGTGACGGTGCGCGCCCGGCGCTCGACGCTCTTGCCCTCGCGCGCGAGCTCGTACAGCCGCCGCCCGTGGTGGCGCGCGGCCGAGTACATCGGCGGCGTCTGCATGATTCGCCCGACGAACTGCGGCAGCAGCGCCTCGAGCCGCCGCGGCCAATCTTTTGGAGGAGGTGCGCTCTCGATCGTGTCGCCGTGCGCGTCTTGCGTCGTCGTCGACCGGCCGAGCACGAGCGTGCAGACGTAGCTCTTGCGCTGATCCGCGAGCAGCGGGATCAGTCGCGTCGCTTTGCCGATCGCCACCGGCAGCACGCCGGCAGCCTGCGGATCGAGCGTGCCCAGATGTCCCGCAGCGAGCTTACGATCGCCGGCGTAGAGCGCATAGATTCGGCGCACGCGCGACACCGATTGCGCCGAGCTCGGGCCGGCGGGCTTGAACAGATTGACGAAACCGATCACGAGCCGGGCCTAGCAGCGCAACTTAAAAGCGCTACAAACCTTCGGCGACGAGCGCCGCTTCGACCGATGCAAACGCGTCCGGCAGGGAACCGTGATACGTCAGGCCCGAGGCGCGGAAATGTCCGCCGCCGCCGAGACGCCCGGCCGCCGCCTGAACGTTGATGCGCCCGCCCGAACGCAGGCTCACGCGGATCTCGCCTTCGATCGCCTTGAACAACGCTGCGACGTCCACGCCTTCCTGCCCGAGCAACGTGTTGACCATGTCCTCCGTGTCTTCGCCGTCGGCGCCGGTCTGCTCGAGCATCGCATCGTCCACGTACGAATAGCAGTAGCGGCCGTCGTGCTCGAACCGCATCTGCTCGACGATGCGCCCCAGGAGCTTCGTCGCCGCGACGCGCTTGCGCAGGAAAATCTCTTCAGTGATTTGCTCCTTGTCGGCGCCCAACCGCATCAGCTCGGCCGAAAGCTCGAGAGCTTCCGGCGTCGTGTTCGAGTGCATGAAGCCGCCCGTATCGGTCATGATCGTCGCGAGAATGCACGTCGCGATTCGAGGGTCGAGCGGCACGCCGAGCCCGCGCAGGATGTGCATCACGACGCTGCCGGTCGAGCACTCGTCCTCCAGAACGAAGTTGAGTTTGCCGAAGAGTGAGTTGCCGAGGTGATGGTCGATGTCGAGCATGTTCGCGCGCTCGACCGCCGGCAGATACTCGCCGGCGCGGCGCCAGTCGCTCATGTCGCAAAAAACGAACAGCGTGTCCTCCGGCAGATCCGCCGGAAGCTCGCGCGAGACCAGCTCCGAGTCGGGCAAAAAACGCAGATTGCGCGGCACGCTGTCCTGCTGAAAGTACGCGACGCGTTTGCCGATACGCTTGAGCGCCAGGCCGAGCGCCAGCCCCGCCCCGAGCGTATCGCCGTCGGGCTTCACGTGGCTTACCATCACAAACGAGCCGCGCCGGCGCAGTTCCTCGACGACCTCTCGCGTCGTCGCGACTCCCGGCGTGCTTTCGATCATTCGCTCTCTTCCGCCGGGGCGCGCCCCGTCGCCTCGCGAAGCATCTTCGCGAGCTCGATGGCTCGTTCGGCGGAGCGATCCTCGACGAATTCCAGCTCCGGCGTGTGCCGCAGGTCGATCTTGCGCCCCAGCTCGCCGCGCAGAAATCGGCCGGCGTGCCGCAGCGCGTCCAGCGACTGGCGCGCCTGATGCCGGTCGCCGATCACCGACACGAATACTTTGCAGTGCCGCAGATCGTCGCTCACCTCGGCGTGCGTCACCGTGACGAAAGCCAGCCGCGGATCCTGTAGCTCTTGCGAGATCAGCGTGCCCAAAATGCGCTGAATCTCATGATCGATCTTCGCAATCCTCTGTGCCTTCATGCCGCTCCTCGCGCGATAGCAAGCCTCGACGGCGCCACGTCCCGCCGGCGGACGCTCGCCTCGCGCAGCAGGTCCGGCTTCAATTGCACCCTCAAGCGCGGACCAACTCCGGTGCGACATGTTCGAGGGCGAATGCTTCGATGACGTCGCCTTCTTTGAGGTCCTGGAACTTCGCGACCTGGATGCCGCACTCGAAGCCCTCAGCGACCTCGCGCACGTCGTCCTTGAAGCGGCGCAGGCTCTCGATCTCCCCGTCGAAGACGACGGCGGCGTCGCGAATCACGCGCACCTTGGCATTGCGCGTGATCTTGCCGCTCTGCACGTAGCATCCGACGATCGTGCCGACGCGGCTGACCTTGAAGACCTGGCGCACCTCGGCGCGGCCGAGCACGACCTCGCGCTCGACAGGCGAGAGCATGCCGCGCATCGCCTTCTTCAGGTCGTCTTCGATCTCGTAGATGACCTGATAGAAGCGCAGGTCGACGCCTTCGTTCTCGGCGAGCCGGCGCGCTGTTTCGTCCGGCCGGATGTTGAATCCGATCAGCACGCCGTTCGAAGCGCTGGCGAGATTGACGTCGTTGGGCGAGATCGCGCCGACGCCGCCGTGAATGACGCGGATCTCGACGTCGTCGGTCGAGAGCGACTCCATTCGGGCGCGCAGAGCTTCCAGCGAGCCCTGGCCATCGGCCTTGATGATCAGGTTGAGCACCTTCTTGCCCTCGGCGGGCATCGCCATGAAGGTCTCGAGCGAGACGCGCTGCGATCCGGTCGGCGGAAATGCGCACGTCGCGGCGGCGCGTCGCTCGCTTCTCGGCGGTTTCGCGTGCAACGCGCTCGTCGCTCACGACGGAGAGCGTGTCGCCCGCGGCGGGAACGTCGGAGAGCCCCATCACCTCGACGGGAATCGAGGGACCGGCCTTCTTGACTTGTTTGCCCTTGTCGTCGATCAGCGCGCGCACTTTTCCGAACGTTCCGCCGGCGACGACGATGTCGCCGACGCGCAGCGTGCCGTTTTGCACCAGCACCGTGGCGACCGCGCCGCGGCCGCGGTGCAGCGCCGATTCGATCACGACGCCGCTCGCGCGCCGGTTCTTGTTCGCGCGCAGCTCACGGATGTCGGCCTCGAGCAGCACGGTGTCGAGGAGGCTGTCGATGCCGTCGCCGGTCTTCGCGGAGACGGGCACCATCTCGACTGTGCCGGCCCAGTCGACCGGCGCAAGACCCTCCTCCATCAGTTGCTGCTTGACGCGGTCGGGCTGCGCGTCGGGCCTGTCGATCTTGTTGATCGCGACGACGATTGGGACGTTCGCGGCCTTGACGTGCGCGATCGCCTCTTTCGTCTGCGGCATGACGCCGTCGTCCGCGGCGACGACGAGAATCGCAACGTCCGTGACCTTCGCGCCGCGTGCGCGCATCGCAGTGAACGCTTCGTGACCCGGCGTGTCCACGAACGTGATCTTGCGATCGTTTCGCTCGACCGTGTACGCGCCGATCTTCTGCGTGATGCCGCCCGCCTCGCCGGCCGCGACGTTTGCCTGCCGAATCTTGTCGAGCAAGGACGTCTTGCCGTGGTCGACGTGACCGAGCACTGTGACGACCGGCGGGCGCGGGGTCAGCATCTCGGGCTTGTCCTCTTCCTGCTCGACGGTCACTTCTTCGCCGGCTTCCTTGACGACGGCGTTGAAACCGAAGCGCTTAGCGACCTGAATCGCGACGTCGCTCGAAATGTTCTGGTTGATCGTCGCCATCGTCCCGATCTTGATCAGCTCGGTGATCACGTCGCGCACCGGAACGATCATCGACGTCGCGAGTTCCTGGACGGTGAGCAGATCGGGAATCTCGATCGTCTCGAGCGTGCGGGCCGGAGCCGCGACGGCCGGCTCGCCCTTCTTCTTACGCTGCCGCTCCTTCTCGAGAAGCAGTTCCTTCTCGCGATCTTTCTTGGCCGCGGCCTTGTCCTCGTGAGTGCGGCGATCGCCCGGGCGCGCCGCCCGTCGACGGCGCGGGCATCTCGCCGGGCGCGCCGGGCCGCCCCGGCGCGGGACCGCCTCCCGGCGACATCGGACGGAACGGGCCGTTGCCGGCCGGACGGCGTTGCTGCGGCGGGACCGCGCGCGCGGGTGCGATGAGACGGCCCGGCACCGGGCCGCTCTTGCCGCCCTGTCCGGGCATCGCCTCACCCGGCCGGGGTGCGACGCCCGGCCGCCCCGGCAGACCGGTTTGCGGGCCCGGCGAGGCGGACGCGGCTGTAGTCGGCGGCGGCGCCTGGCGCCTTGCGATCGGAGGGCTGGCCGGACGGCACGGGACGCAACTGCGGAATCGCCTCGGCCGCCGGGCGCGCGCGCTTGGGTTCAGGGGCGGCAGCCGGCGGCGCGGCCGGCGGCGCCGACGGCAACGAACGACCTGTCCCGATGACCGGGCGCAGGCGCTGCACCGGCGGCGCAGGCGGCGGGGCCGGCTTGGGTGCGGGCGGCTTCGGGGCGCGCTTGGGCCGGCTTCGCGGCAGCTTCGGCCGGGGCCGGCTTGGGAGCCGGCGGCTTCTCGCTTGATTTGAGCAGCACGCTGCGGACCAGATCGGCGATCTGATCCGGAACGACGCTGAGCTGATTCTTTGCCTCGAATACGCCGCCCAGGCGCTCGTTGAAGAGCGTCGGTCAGCTCCTTCGAGGTCAGGCCGAGCTCTTTTGCGAGCTCGAAGATCCTTACTTTTCCGGCCAAATTCTCTCTCGAGCGCGGTCGCGCTCGAGTCCCATCAGTTGGTGCGCGGAGCCCCAACCGATGGTTTCGGCTCCGCTAGGTGATCAAAGGGTCGCCCTCATCGGAGGGAACGGTCGCCGCGTGATTTCATGAGTTCATTTCTTGCATAGGCTCTCGAATGATTAAACCATATTCGGCCGCCGCGGCGCCAAGCCCCGGGTACCGTTTGTTTTTGCGTGCGCGCTCCGCGCACGGAAGCGAGCAAAGGTAGGCGCCGCGGCCCGCTTGTTTGCGCCGAGCACCCGGCGGATCGGCGCGCCATCCCGTCGCCGTGCGGACGAATCGCGTCAGTTCTGTTTGCATGAAGCGCCGCCGGCAGCCGACGCAGCTGCGGACGGGTTACTCGCCGTCCTTCCCCAAGCGCTCGCGGCGGAACTCCTCGAGCTTGCGGATCAGCTCCGCGTCGATGTCCTCGCCGGTCGCTTCCGGCGCCTCGGCGGCTTCGGCGCGACGCCTCGCTGCCGGAAGCGCGTTCTGCGCGCTCGGCGAGATAGCGCTCGCGCGCTTGAGCAGATTCGCTCTCGCTGGCGATGTCCACCCGCCAGCCCGTCAACCGCGCAGCGAGTCGCACGTTCTGACCGTCGCGTCCGATCGCGAGCGAGAGCTGGTAATCCGGAACGATGACCAGCGCCACGCCGTCGTCGTCGAAGAGCTCGACGCCGATCACCTTGGCCGGGGCGAGCGCGTTCATGATGAACGTCGCGGGCGTCGGATCGTAGCGGATGATGTCGACCTTCTCGCCGCGGAGATTGTCCGTGACGTTCGCGATCCGGCTCGACTTCGGGACCGAGGCACGCTCCGATCGGATCCACTTCGGCGCGATTGCTGCGCACCGCGACCTTCGAGCGGCTCCCCGGATCGCGCGCGATCGCCATGATCTCGACCGTCCCGTCCGCAATCTCGGGCACCTCGAGCTCGAGCAGGCGCTGCACCAAGCCCTCGGCGGCACGCGACAGAATTACCTGCGGTCCCTTCGGCGACTTCTTGACGTCTAGCACGTAGGCGCGAATGAAGTCGTTGATGCGATAGGCTTCGCCCGGAACTTGCTCGTCGAGGTACATGACCGCCTCGTCGCGTCCCTCGAGGGTGATGAACATGTTGCGCTGCTCGTAGCGCTGTATCGTGCCGGTGACCAAATCGTTTAGCTTGCGCACGTATTTGTTGTAGACCGTATCGCGCTCGGCTTCGCGAATGCGCTGCACGATGACTTGCTTGGCCGTCTGCGCGGCGATTCGGCCGAAGTCTTTCGGCGTCACCTCTTCGTCGTAGAAATCGCCGGCCTGATACGGCGCACCGGCTGCCTTCACCGGAATCTCGAGCTTCGGGATCCTGCACCTCGTCCACGACGGTGCGGCGGTGGAACACGCGATAGGCGCCGCTTTGGCGGTCGACCGTAACGATCGCGTTCGATTCGGTCCCGAAGTGGCGCTTATAGGCCGTAAGCAATGCTGCCTCGAGCGCCTCCAGCAGCATCTCGAACGAGATGTTGCGCTCCTTCGCGATGGAGTGCAGGACGTCGATCAGTTTGTCTTCAGTTGCCGTGTTTTCTGCTGTTGCCATGCAATTGTTTCCGTTGAAGCTTGTCGCGCTGGAAGTCTTGGCGGGGGTCGTATTCCAATCGAGCCGACTTGATCGCCGCCAGCGGCAGCAGGAGCTCGCCGTTCTCGGTATCCAGGACCGCCGCTTCGCCGCGCAGGCCGCGCAGCACGCCGCGGTGCGTCTTGGCCCCGTTGATCGTGAGCGTCGTCACGATGCGCGCTCGCTGCCCCGCGAAGCGCTCGTAGTCGGCCTCCCGATACAGCGGGCGATCGAGTCCGGCCGATTCGATCTCGAGCGTGTACGCTCTATCCTGCGCGCCGAGACTCGCGTTGATGTACGCTGCAACGCGCTCGCACAGCGCCAAATCGACTCCGCTCCGGACGGTCGATCGTCACGCTCAGCTCGAGCGCACCGCGGACGGGCCGCGCGTGATGCTGCACGATCTCGAGACCGTCGAACTGCCGGTCGTGCACGATCGCCTCGAGCTGCTGCTCGAACGTTTGCGGCGATTTTCGGCGCATCTTTGCCCATGATCGTGTTGGTTCCCTTACTCGCGGGCCTTTACAAGCAGCGAAGCGCGGGACGACACCCACGCTCCTCTCATAAGACCCATCCTAGAATACCCGAAAAGTGCGACGGGCCGCAACCCTGCAGTGGGCGCGACCCCTCGCTCTGTTTTCCTATCTTGCGATCGGCGCGCCGCCGGAAAATCGTCCGGCTGCCGTGGGCGCGCACAAGGCGCCCGTTATTCGGCGCGTGCATCGCGGGCCCGATGGCCCGGCGGATTTTGCGGTTCCAACCGCCCTCCTTCGTTGACTGACGAAGTGTGCCGGCCTTTCCGGCACGATAAAATTGTAGTGCGACTAATGTCCAAATTCAAGCGGGAAACGGCTGCTGTTCATGGCGACGAAACGGGCGACGGTGCGTACGGCACCAGCAGGCGGCCGTCGCACGGCTGCGACACTATGCCGTCGACGATCGGCGCAAGCCCGGCGGCGAACGGGCTGAGCGGCGCGCGGCTCGCCGAACCTCCGCCGCCGATCGCGATCTGCGTGCCGTTGGCGGGTCCCGCCATGCAGATCGCTGTGCACGATCGACGGGTCGGGGCCGGCCGCGTCGGCATAGCCGCCGCGGATCGCCTGTGGATAACGTACCAGCCAGCCGGTGCAGATCGTCGTCGGCCCGTCCTTGCGCGCGGCGGTCACCCACATCTTGACACGCGCTTCGTTGCCCGTATTCCTGACCTCGTAGATATACTTTGTTTTCGCGAGCACCTCGGGCGGCGGCGTCGGCTCCATACGTCCGCGCAGCGAGTATGACGGCGCGTAGCTCTTGCTGGTCGGATGGACCGGGTTGTTCGGCAACAGCGAACGCAGCTTGGCGTTGATGTTCGGCGCGGTCCGCGTCTTCGGCGCCGCCGTGGCGCGCGGACCGGGCGGCGGCGTCGGCGGCACCGCGATCGGGCGCGCCGGGGCCGCCTGCGCCTTCGGGCCGGCGCCGGTGCGCGGACCGGGCGACGCACCGCCGCTCGGACCCGGACTCGGCGCGGTTCCGGCGGTCTGTCGCGACCGCGGCCGCGCTCGTCGGACTCGGGCTCGGAACGCCGGCGCGCTGCGCCGGCAGCGCGGACGCTCGAGTCGCCGGCGCGGCGCTCGGCGCTGGGCTCGCGCGGGCGAGCGCCGCGGCGGTCGGTGAGGCTTGCGGCAGAGCCGGAGCCGGCGTCGCCGCGCGGGCGGTCGCGCGAACGAGCGGCGCCGGCCTTTGGTGACGGACGCGCGGACGGCGCGCTCGTCGGCACGGGTGAAGGCGCGGCCGTCGGCGGCGGCTTCAGCGTCACCGGCGACCGGCGCGACGGTCGGCACGCTGACGGGCGCGGCGGGCAGCTCGTTGCGCGGCTGCGTTTCGAAGATGTTCTGCGTCGGCTGCGGATTGGGTTGCGGCGTCTGCTGCGGGATGGGACGCGGATTCGGCGGCGCGGTCGGCGCGATCTTCGCGAGCTCGTGGCGGTTGACGGGCATGACGCTGCGACTGCAGCTGCGCGATCGGCGCGTGCTGCAGCGGCGCAACCACGCGGACGTGCGGAACCGGCGCGACGGCGTGAACGGCCGCCGGTTGATTCGCGACGGCGATCGGCGAGGTGCGCGCGATCGTGATGACCTCGCCGCCCTGCACGCTCTCCGTGGCGCCTTGCTGCGACGAGCTCACGAGCACCGTGAAGAGCAACGCGGCGAGAAGCGCGTGAATAATCAGCGAGGCTAGGAAGCTCCCCGCGAGTCGCTCCGGATAGCGCCGGTCCCGCGGATCGCGCTCGAACGTCACGGCGAGGGCTTAAGTGCGCTTAATCGAGCGCAGGAGCCTGCCGGCCCGGCCGCACAACGCCAACGCCTTTCATGGAATCGGTTTTGCAGAAGCGCACGAAGATCGTCGCGACGGTCGGCCCCGCCTCGCGCGACCCCGCAATCCTGCGCTCGCTCTTCGTCTCGGGCGCCAACGTGCTCCGCCTGAACTTCTCGCACGGAACGCCGGAGGAGCACGGCCAAGTCATCGAGCGTGCGCGCGCCATCGCCGACGAGCTCGGCATACACACCGCGCTGCTGCAAGATCTGCCCGGGCCCGAAAGTGCGCACCGGGCCGCTGGCGGACGGCGCGCGTCCGTTCGGCTCGAGCGCGGCGCGCGCTTCGTCATCACGTCGGAGCCCGTAGAGGGAACGCGCGAACGCGTCAGCACGACGTATCGCGATCTGCCGGCCGACGTCGCGATCGGCAAGCACCTCTATCTGCAGGACGGCCAGATCACGCTGCTCATCGTCGGCAAGAGCGCGAACGAGATCGAGACGACCGTCGAGTTCGGCGGCGACCTGCGGCCGGCGCAAGGCATCAACTATCCCGACGGCTCGCTCAACATCGCGTCGGTGACGAAACGCGATTTCGAGTTCCTGGAGTTCGGCCTCGAGCGCGGCGTCGACTACGTCGCGGTCTCGTTCGTGCGCTCCGCCGAGGACGTCGAGCGCGTCAAGGCCTTCATCGCCGAGCGCAACAAGCGCGTGCCCGTGATCGCGAAAATCGAGAAGCACGAGGCGCTGGAGCGGCTTGACGAGATCATCGCCGCGGCCGACGGCATCATGGTTGCGCGCGGCGACCTGGGAATCGAGATTCCCATCGAGACGGTGCCGATCGTTCAAAAACAGATCATCGCGAAGTGCAATCGCGCGAGCAAGCCGGTCGTCACTGCGACGCAGATGCTCGAATCGATGATCGCGTCGCCGCGACCGACGCGCGCGGAGACGACCGACGTCGCCAACGCGATCCTCGACGGAACCGACGCCGTGATGCTCTCGGGCGAGACGGCGCTCGGGGCGTATCCGACCGAGGCGGTGCGCACGATGGCCCAGATCGCGCGCGAGGTGGAGCAGCACTATCCGCACGCCTCGCTGCGCGACCGGCGCTTGGAAAACTTCGAACCGACGATCGCCTCGTCGATCGCGGAGGCCGCGACGCGCGCGAGCGCCGAGCTGAAGATCCCCTACATCGTCACCGGAACGACGACCGGCAACACGGCGCACCACATCGCCGCGTTCCGGCCGCAGGCGCGCATCGTCGCGCTCACGCCCGACCAACGCGTCGCGCGGCGGCTCGCGCTGCTATGGGGCACCGAGGCGCTACTGATCGATACCTACGCCTCGATCGACGTCCTGCTCTATATGACCGAGCGTCAGATGGTGCACGAGGGACTCGTGCGATCCGGCGATCTGATCGCGTTTACGACCGGAATGCCGGTCGGCTCGGGCGGCACGAACGTGCTCAAGATCCACCAGATTCCGTGAAATGCCCGGGGGCCAAGATTCGCCGGGGAACCCCTGAAGAAGTCAGGGGTTCCCTAACGTTTCAATGACGCTCGCGCGTGGCGCAACGCCGCTTCGTGGGTCTCGCCCGAGAGCATGCGCGCGATCTCGGCCTCGCGTTCTTTCGTGCCGTCAAGCTCGCGCACGCCGATCGTCGTGACTCCGGCGCGCTCTGTCTTGTCGAGTACGTAGTGACGCTCGCGCCCAGGTCGCGAGCTGCGCGAGATGCGTCACGCAGACGACCTGTTCGCGCCGCGCGAGCGTCGCCGATCCGCGCGCCGACGGCCGTCGCGGTCGCGCCGCCGATAGCGGCGTCGATCTCGTCGAAGACCAGCGCGCCTCCCGCGTCCCGGGCGCCGGACAGCACGACGACGAGCGCGAGCAGCACGCGCGAGAGCTCGCCGCCCGAAGCGACCCGCGCGAGCGGCCGAGCCGGCTCGCCCGCGTTGGCCGCGAAGAGAAACTCGACGCGCTCCGCGCCCTGCGCACCGGCGCGCTCGAGCGGCTCGAACGCCACGTCGAACGAGCCCGATCCGAGCGCGATATCGGCGAACTCCGCCAACACCCGCTTGCGCAGCGCGGACGCGGCTGACTTGCGCAGCCGGGTGAGCGCGGCCGCGGCGCCATCGAGCTCGCGCTGCGGCCGCCTCTGCCTGTGCTCGAGATTCCGCGAGGAGCGCGATCGCGGTTTTCGTACTCGTCGATCGTTCGCCGCTGCCGTTGCGCGAGCTCGACGAGCTCGTCGCAGCCGCAGCCGTACTTGCGCTTGAGCCGATCGAGCAGCGCGAGCCGCGCGTTGATCGTCTCGAGCTCGGCGGGATCGAACTCGGTCCGCGTCGAGCGCGCGGGCGAGCTCCGTGGCCAGATCGCCGGCTTCGGCTTGCAGCGCCAGCGCCGCGCTGGGCCATTTCGCCCAGAGCGGCAGTCGTAGCGTTCGACGCTGCCGAGCGCGGCCGCGGCGGCGCCTAGCGCTTCGAGCGCACCGCCCTCGTCGCCCGCCAGCGCCCGGCGCGCCGCCTGCAGAGCCGTCGCGATCCGCTCGACGTTGTCGAGGTAACGGCGCGCGCTCGTCGAGTCGCTCGTCCTCGCCGGGCTGCAGACGCGCGTCTTCGATCTCGCGTACGGTGAAGCACGCGTCGTCGTAGCGTTCGCGCGCGCGGCGCTCGTCCTGCGCGAGAGCGGCGAGCGCCTCGGTCGCCCGCGTCAGCGCAGCGTGCGGCGCGCGCGACGGCATCGAGCGCTCGCAGCGCAGGCGTCGCCGCCGAAGCGGTCGAGCAGCTCGAGGTGATACGCCGGCGAGAGCAGGCGCTGCGCCTCGTGCTGTCCGACGATCTCCGCGACGGCCTCGCCGATCTCGCGCACGTACGCTGCGGTAGCGGGCCGCCCGTTGACGCGCACGCTCGAGCGGCCGGTCCCGGTCATCTCGCGCGTGATGCTGCCCTCTTCTCCTCGATCGAGCTCGAAGCCGTCGGCATCGAGTCGCGCGCGCAGCGGCTCGTCGGGATCGAACGCAAGCGTGACGACGGCGCGGCGCTCGCCGCGCCGGACCGCGTCGGCGCCGGCTCGGGCGCCGAGCACGAAATCCAGAGCGCCGAACAGCATCGTCTTGCCGGATCCGGTCTCGCCGGTAAAGATCGTCGCGCCTTCCGCGAATTCGACGTCGGCGCGAGCGATCAGACCGTAGTTCTCGATCTGCAGTCGCCGAAGCACAGTAGGAGTCTCCGCGCCCTTTACCGACGCGGGTCTTTGATCGAAACGCCCCAGAGCATCTTCGCCTCGAGCCGCTCGAGGAAATGCAGCGGCATCGTTCGCGCGAAGTGGATGCGTTTGGGATGGCAGCGGATGACGACGCTCGAGCTCGGCTCGACCTCGGTCAACACGTCGCCGTCGCACTCGAGGTGCGCCTGCGCGCTCTCGACGTCGGACGTAATCTCGATGCGCGACGTGATCGGCACGATCAGCGGCCGCGAGAACAGCGTGTGCGGAAGCAGCGGAACGACGCCGAAGGCTTCGACGCTCGGCGCGATCAGCGATCCGCCGGCGGACAGAAAATACGCCGTCGATCCGGTCGGCGTCGCGACGCAGATTCCGTCGGCGGCAATGCGCGTCGTCGCGCCGCTCTCGAAGCGCAGGCCGAACGGCACGATGCGCGAGACCTCCCCTTTGCGCACGACGACGTCGTTGAGTGCGAAGAAACGCTGGCCGCCGTACTCAGCCTGCAGCGCGGTGCGCTCGTCCATGAAGAGCCCGCGCTCGACCAGCGCCGGGAGATCGGACAGCCGCGGATCGTCCTCGTCGAGCTCCGTGAGAAAACCCAGGCGTCCTGTGTTGATGCCGAGCAGCGGGATGTCGCCGTCGACTGCGATCCGAGCCGCCCGCAGCAGCGTTCCGTCGCCGCCCACCGTGATGAGGAGCGACACGGTTCTCGCGGCCGTTCCCTCGACGACCTCGAATCCGCCGTCGCGAAAATCCGAAGCGACGCGGCTCGCGATCGAGCGCGCGTGCTCCCGCGCCGTATCGACGTAGAGGCCGACGACCTTCTCCTTGATGGCCAACAGCGTCGTCATTGCGGAGTACCTTCGTCGAGCACGGCCTCGATTCGTGCGTCGTCGAACGGCGTGCCCGCGCGGCGCAGCTCGATCAGGAACTCGCGGTTGCCGGCGGGGCCGAGGAGCGGCGACGCGGCGAGGGCGACCGCCCGCAGCCCGAGGGCGAGCGCGGCCGCCCGCACGTCGCGCAGCACGGCGCCGTGCGTCGCACGGTCACGCACGACGCCTCCCGAGCCGACCCGTTCCCGGCCGGCCTCGAACTGCGGCTTGACCAGCGCGACGATCGCGCCGCTCTCGCGAAGGTAGGTGACGGCTCGCGCCAAGATCGTTGCGAGGGAGATGAAGGACGCGTCGATCGCAATGACGTCGAAACCGCCCGGAAACGCGTCGTCGGCCAGAAGCCGAAAGTTCGTGCGCTCCATCACGCGAACGCGCGGGTCGTTGCGCAGTCGCCAGTCCAGCTGCCCGTACCCGACGTCGACGGCGGCAACGCTCCGGCGCACCGCGCTGCAACAGGCAATCGGTGAAGCCTCCGGTCGACGCGCCGACGTCGAGCGCCTCGGCGCCGCGCACCTCGATGCCGAATGCAAGCAACGCGCGCTCGAGTTTCTCTCCGCCACGGCTCACGAACCGCCGCGGCCGCGCGACGACGATGTCCGCGTCCGCCGCGACGTTCTGCCCCGCCTTGCTCGCGACGACCCCGTTCGACGCTCACGCGGCCTTCCATGATCAGGCTGCGCGCCTGCGAGCGGGTGATGCCGTTGCGGGCGGCGACCGCCGCATCGAGGCGGATCCTTTGGAGGGACTGGCGCCTGCTAGAAGGGGAGCTCGTCGGAGAGCTCTTGCGCGCCGTTGCGCTGCTCGCTCGGCTTTGAATCTGAGGTAGCCTCGTCGATCTGCTGCTGCGCGCTCTTCAACAACGCTTCGCAGTCACGCGCCAGCACTTTGCCCTCCTTGAAGAGCTCGGCGGCGCGCTGCAGCTCGACCGCGCCGCCCTCGAGCTCTTTGACGATCGCATCGATGCGCGCGAGCTTTTCTTCAAACGTTCGCGGCAGACGGCTGCTCATTCTGCGTCCACCGATTCCACGCGGGCTCCAAACGTCCCGCGCTCCAGCTGCGCGGTCACGGCGTCGCCCACGACGAGCGTCGCGACGTCGCGCAGCGCGACGCCGTCCTTGGTGACGATAGCAAACCCGCGCGCCAGCGGCCGAGTCGGATCCTCGGCGTCGAGCGCCGCCCGCGCGAGCTCCAGCCGCCGAGTGTACCGATCCAAACCACGCGACGACCAAGCCGCGAGTCTCGTGTTAGCGCGCACGAGACCGATCTGCCACTGCGCAACGCGCGCGGCGGGGCTGCGCCGGTCGAGCTGCCGTTCGAGCGCGCGGAGCCGCTCGGTCCGGCGAGCGATGCAGGTCGCCGCCGCGTGATCGAGCGCGACTTCCGAGAAGCGCATGGCCTGGCTCTTTCCGGCGACGATTGAGCGGTAACCGCGCTCGAGCGCGGCGCGCAGCATGCGCATACGTTCGAACGAGCGTCGCCACTCCTGCGCGAGATGCACGGCGGCGGCCGTCGGCGTGGCCAGCGAAAGGTCGGCAACCTCGTCGGCGAGGTGCCGGTCCTTGAGATGACCGACCGCCGTGACGACGGGGTGACGTCGAACGAATGATCGCCCGCACAACCGCTTCGCGGTTGAACGTCAGCCGATCGTCGGTCGAGCCGCCTCCGCGCGTGATGACGATGACATCCACCTTCGCCCGTGACGCCCGGTCGACCGCGTCCGCGATTTCGATCTCGGCGCCCTTGCCCTGCACTCGCGTCGGAAAGAATATAACCTGAACGACGGGCGCGTCCGCGCGCATCCGTCCCTCGAAGTCGGCGCGCGCGTCGTCGTTGCTCGTAACCAACGCGACTCGGCCGGGAAACGCGGGGATCTCGCGCTTCCTGGACGCGTCGAATGCGCCTTCCGCGCGCAGACGCACGCGCAACTCCTCGATCTCCGCGGCGAGCCTGCCTTCGCCGACGAGCGACAATGTCACAGCCCGCAGCTGATAGATGGCGCGTGTCGTCCGGATCTCCACGCTGCCTTCCGCGCGGACCATAAGGCCTTCGCGGATCTTTGGAAAGCGCCGCGCCTCGCTCGCGAACGAGAAGCACCCCAGGATCGCTTCGCCTTCCTTCAGCGTGAGGTTGAGGTTGCCGTCGGGCCAGCGCTTGATGTCGGTGACCTCGCCGATGATCGCGACGCGCTGCAGCTGGCTGTGACGCGCCACCCACGTCGCAAACCGTCGCGAAAACTCCCCCACCGAGAGCTCGAGGACGATGGCGTTATTCACGAGTGGTCAAGGCGCGGGCGTCGGTGACGGCGGAAGCGTCGGTGACTCCGTCGGCGACGGTGCAAGCGTCGGCAGCTCGGCCGGCGGCGTCGCATACTCGGACGGCATCGTGGGCTGCGGCATCGCCGGAGCGACGTAGGCGTTTGTCGCGCTGCCGGACGCGTCGTAACCCGCGCCGTAGCCGCCGCACGTTGACTCCGTCCCCTTCAGATAGTACTCGCCGCCGCTGCCGCACCCGCTGGCCTTTACGACCTCGTCGGCCGGGAACGGGAACGTCGTGCGGCGGCGTCGCGGCGAGCGCCGCCTTCATGAAGCGCGCCCAAATGCGCGCCGGAATGTTGCCGCCGTAGGATTCATTCATCGGCGTGTAGTCGTCGTTGCCCAGCCACACCGCGGCGACGAGGTCCGGCGTGTAGCCGACAAACCACGCGTCGCGGAAGTCGGACGTCGTTCCCGTCTTTCCGGCCGCCGGGCGCCCGATGATCGCGTTTGGATAGCCCGTGCCGTGGTTGATCACGTCTTCGAAGATCGAGGTCATGATGTACGCCGTTCCCGCGCTGACGACGTCGTTGGCCTGCGGAAAGCGATCGTCGAGCACGATGCTTCCGAGCGAATCCCTAACGAGGCGAAACGGCGTGGGATCCACGTGCAGCCCTTGATTGGCAAGGGTCGAATAGCCGCTGGCTTGATCGAGCACCGTGAGTACCGACGAACCCAGCGCCAGCGAGAGGTTGGCCTCCAGCGGCGACGTGACTCCCATCCGGTGCGCGTAGTCGATCACCCGATCCAATCCGACGCGCTCCGCGAGCTTGACGGCGACGACGTTACGCGACATGACGAGCGCCTCTCGCAGCGTGATCGCGCCCATGTAGATGTGATCGTCGTCCATCGGATACCACTGCGTTCCGTCGCCCATCGGATAGCTGACGGGCGAGTCGTCGATGACCGTCGAGGCCGGCATGCCCGAATCGATCGCCGCCGTATAGTCGTAGATCTTAAACGACGAGCCCGGCTGGCGCCGCGCTTGCCACGCGCGGTTGAACTGATTGCGCAGCGAGAATCCGGTGCCGCCGATCATGGCGACGATCTCGCCCGTGGAGGGCCGCAGCGCGACCAGCGCCGCCTGATGCGCGCCGATGCCTTCGGCGAGCGCCTGGCGCACGCCCCACGTGACTGCCTCCTGGCCGATCTGCTGAATGCGCGGATCGACCGTCGTGTAGACCTGCAGGCCGCCTTCGTTTACCGCATCCTTTCCGAAGAGCCGATCCAGCTGCGCAATTGCATACGTCGTAAAGTAGGGGTAGCGGTATCCCTGCAAGCCGGGCGGCCGCTCCGCGATCAGCCCGAGCGGCGCGGAGAAAGCCGCGTCGGCCTGGGCGGCGGTGACGTAGCCGCTCTCGACCATGCGATCCAGCACGTGGCGCTCCCGGTCGGCCGCGAGCGTGAGGTTCGAAAACGGCGAGTACACGGACGGCGCGGCCACCACGCCGGCCAGCATCGCTGCCTGCGCGAGCGTCAGCTTGTCGACGCTACGGCCGAAATAGGTGTGAGCGGCTGCGTCGACGCCGTACGCTCCGGCGCCCAGGTAGATGATGTTGAGATAGCGCTCGAGGATCTCGTCCTTCGTGTAGTAGCGCTCGATCTCGATGGCGAGCAACGCCTCCTGCACCTTGCGGGCGATAGAGACTTGGTCGGTGAGGAACAGCCGGCGGGCCAACTGCTGCGTGATCGTTGACGCGCCCTGCAGCTGCTGGTGCGTGAGGTCCGCGTACGTTGCGCGCACGATGCCGCCGAAGTCGACGCCGTGATGGTAGTAGAAGTTGTGATCTTCGTTGGCGATGAACGCGTTGCGCACCATGACCGGGATGCGCGAGATCGGAACCCACACGCGGTTTTCTTTGTAGACCGCGGCGAGCTGCGTTCCGTCGCGCGCGTAGATGCGCGTCGCACTCGCGGGCTGGTAGTCCGCCATGCGGCTGATGTCGGGGAGGTTACGTGCGTACGCCGCCACCATCCCGGCGACCGCGCCGAGCGCGAACAGCGCGAGGAGCAACGCGGTCACGCCGATTCCGGCCCAAACGCGACTGCCGCGGCGGTTTCTACGTCTCTTTGGCATTGGCGACGGCGCTCAGGACGCCGTTTACGAAACGGCCGGAATCTTCGGTAGAGAAGCGTTTGGCGAGGGCGACCGCCTCGTTGATCGCAACCGCGGTCGGCGTTTCGGGGCGGCAGCGCAGTTCGAATGTAGCCATCTCTAAGAGCAGCCGGTCGATCGTCGGCAGGCGTTCGATCGCCCAGCCTTCCAAGAGCGGGCTAACGATGCGATCCGCTTTAGGAGCGTATTCGAGGGTGCCCAGAGCGAGTTCCTCGACGAACGCCCGCTCCTGACCGTTCGCGTTCTCGCCCACGACCTCGCGCACGGCGTCGCCGGGTTCGCGGTCGCCTACGACGATGGAATAGAGCACCTTGAGCGCCTGCTCGCGGGCGACGCGGCGCGAGGTCATCGATGCAGCGGCTCCTTGAGCAAGAGCTCGATGTCGTAGCGCCCCTCCCGGAACTCGTCGGTCCCGAGAACTTCCAGACACAGGTCGATCGTCGTGGTCACTCCATCGATCAAGGTCTCGTGCAACGCGCGCTCCATCCGCGCGATCGCGACCTCGCGGCTGTCCCCGAATGCGACGACCTTGGCGATCATCGAATCGTAGTACGGCGGAATCGTGGCGCCTGCATACAGGTGCGTGTCGACCCGGATGCCGGGACCGCCGGGAAAAACGAGCTTCGAGACCGTGCCCGCCGCAGGAGCGAAGTGATTCTGCGGGTCCTCGGCGTTGATCCGGCACTCGATGGCGTGACCGCGTGCCGCCAGATCGCTCTGCGCGTATCCCAGCGGCTCCCCCGCCGCGATCCGAATTTGCTCCTTGACGAGATCGATATTGTATACCATCTCGGTGACCGGATGCTCGACCTGAATGCGCGTGTTCATCTCCATGAAGTAGACGTCGTCGTCGGCGACGAGGAACTCGAGCGTCCCCGCGTTGCTATATCCCACGGATCGTGAAGCGCGCAACGCCATGTCGTGGAGCGCGCCTCTCAGGCGCGCGGCTAGGTTCGGCGCGGGCGTCTCTTCGATGACTTTTTGGTGCGACGGCTTCTGCACCGAGCAGTCGCGCTCGCCAAGGTGAACGAGGTTACCGAACTCGTCGCCCAGCACTTGCACCTCGATGTGCCGCGGCGCTACGATCAGCTTCTCGATATACAGGCGGCCGTCTTTGAAGCTGGCCTCGGCCTCGGCCGTGGCGCCTGCAAATGCGCGCGGCATCTCTGCGGCGTCGTGCACGACGCGCATGCCCCGGCCGCCGCCGCCCGCGGTGGCCTTGAGCAGCACGGGATAGCCGATGCCGGCGGCCACGCCTTGCGCCTCCTCCGGATCGGCAAGCACATCGCTGCCCGGCGTCGTAGCGACGCAGGCCTCGCTCACAACGCGTTTCGCGGTCGCCTTGTCGCCCATCAGGGCGATGACGCTCGGCTTCGGCCCGATGAACGTCAGGCCGTGGTCGCCGCAAATCTCCGCGAAGCGCGCGTTCTCAGCCAGGAATCCGTAGCCCGGATGGATCGCATCGCAGCGCGTAATGAGCGCCGTCGAGATGATGTTCGGAATATTGAGGTAGGAGCGCCCCGCCGGCCCGGGACCCACGCAGAACGCTTCGTCCGCCTGGCGCACGTGCAGCGAATCGCGATCCGCCTCCGAGAAGATCGCGACGGTGGCGACGCCCAGCTCTTGGCACGCGCGATTGATGCGCAGCGCGATCTCGCCGCGATTGGCTATTAGGACCTTACGAAACACGCGCCGTCGACCCTAAAGCTCGCGCGATTGCGAAGAGCGGCTGGCCGTATTCGACCGGCGCCCCGTCCCTGGCCGAGATCGATACGAGCCGGCCGGGACCCATGCTGTGAATCGGCGTTCGGATGCCTAGCGCCTCGATATACCCGAGCTCGCGATCGCCGTCGAGCACTTCGCCTTCGGCCGGCGTCGGACGGCTGGTGTGAAAGATTCCCACGAGATCTGCCTTGATCGTGTCGACTCGCGGCGGAATCGTGTCGGCCGGCGCACGATCCGATGCGCGCGCCGCCGCGCTCGCTTCCGGAGCTCGCCGAACGACTTCGATTTCGTCGTTCGGACGCGCGATTCGGACGCGCACGGCGTCGCTGCCGGCGAGAAATTCGCGCGAGCGCGCGCACGCGCTCCGCGAGGGAACGGGCTTCTTGCACGGGCATGTCGCGAACGCTTTCGCCCAAAGGAGCAACGGACCTGGCTTCGGCCTCCGGCAAAGCGTCGCGCAACGCGACGAAACGCTCGTCGATTTGCGCCAAAGGAAACAAAACGAAGGCGCGTTCGCGCAGACGCGGATGCGGCACGGACAGATCCGCTTCGTCGATGTCAAGTTCGTCGTAGAGCAGCAGATCGAGATCGATGACGCGCGGTCCCCAGCGTTCGGCCGGGGGTGCGCCCCAGGCGCCGCTCCGCACCCCGCAACGCATCAAGGAGTTCGCGCGGCGGCAGCGGCGTCAGCAGCAGGGCCACCGCGTTGGCAAACCACGGCTGATCCGTTTTGCCCCAGGGCGCGGTACGATAGATCGACGATTTGGCGGCCAGCGTTCCCAGTTCGGCGATCGCCGCGAACGCGCGCTCGACGTTCGCGCAGCGTTCTCCCAGGTTGCTGCCGATGCCGATATACGCCCGGTGCTGCGTCAGCGCGCTCGGCTCAGCGTGACGGACGGCGTCGCGCCGTCGAGAACGTTGGGCTTTGCGATCGTAACCTCCGCTCGCGCGACGCGTCCGTCCTGCAACACTGCGGCGAGCAGATCCGCGGCGAGACGTTCGAGCAGCGAATACGACGTGCTCGCCACGATCCTCGACGATCCGCGCGTGCAGCGCGGCATAATCCATGGTGCGGGCGAGATCGTCGCTCGCCGCCGCGTCGCGCAGGTCGAGCTCCGCGGATATCGTGATGTCGAAGGGTTGCGCGCCCTCACGCTCGCCGGGATCGGCGCCGTGCTTGCCGTACGCGCGTATGCCGTCGCACCCTTATCCGGTCCATCCCGCCGGCCTCCAATCACGAACGACCGCGTCCGCGACCGAGACGGCGTCGCGAGCGGCGGCGACGTCGTGCACGCGCACGATGTCGATGCCGGCTTGCGCGGCGAGCGCCGTCGCGGCGGCCGTTCCGTACACGCGATCGGCGGGCTCTCGCCCGGTGAGCTTGCCGATCGTCGACTTGCGCGACGCCCCGAGCATCGTCGGGAAGCCCAGCGCTACGAGGCGGTCCAACGCGCGCAGGACGGCGAGATTTTGGTCGGCGGTCTTACCGAATCCGATGCCCGGGTCCAAGACGATTGCCTCGCGCGCAATCCCGCGAGCGACGGCCCTGCGCGCGCACTCGTCGAGATAGCGCAACACCGCATCCACGACGCTGCCTTCGTATGCGGTGCCGCTTTGGTTGTGCATCGCGACGATCGGCATCCCGAGCTCGCACGCGACGTCCAGCAACGCGTCGGGGGCGCCCCAGACCGAGTTCACGATATCTGCCCCCGCCGCGCGTGCGGCGCGCGCCACGGCCGGCTTGTAGGTATCGACCGAAATCGGCGCGCCCGGAAAACGCTCGCGCAGCGCCGCGATGACCGGAACGGCCCGCGCGATTTCCACGTCGTCCGCGACCGGCCGATGTCCCGGCCGCGTCGATTCGCCGCCCACGTCCAACAGATCGGCTCCGGCGTTCCACTGGGCGACGGCGCGCGCGGTCGCCGCGTCCGGATCCGCGAGACCGTCACCCGAAAACGAGTCCGGCGTCACGTTGACGATCGCCATCACGTAGGTCCGTTCGCCCCACGTTGAGGCTGCGATCGCGAACGGTCAGGGAACCGCGGCCGGCACGTACCATTCACGTAATCCCGCGACGACGAACGTCGATCCCGTCACGACGACGACGTCGTCGATCGCCGCCATCCGGCGCGCGACGGTCAGCGCTTCGACCGGATCCATTATCGAGCGGCCCCACCCCCCGAGCGATTCCGCGAGCATCGCCAGGCGCTGCGGACGAATCGCCCTTCGTCCCGTCGCGACGAACGACGTGAACGTGAACGTCGAGATTTACCGTGCCGAGAATCTCGATGATTCGCCGCGCGTCCTTGCTCTCGCCGATTGCAACGACGTAGTGAACGCGCCGGTGGGGAAACCATTCGCGCAGCGACGCGACGAGAGACTCTGCCTTCTCCGCGTTGTGTGCGATGTCGAAAACGACGGTCGGGTTGGCCCGGACGAGCTCCATGCGGCCCGGGATGGCGACGTCGCGCAGCGCCGCAACGATCTCTTCCGGTTCCGGACGCAGCTCGTCGGCGAGCTGCTCCAAAACCGCGATCGCCGTCGCCGCGTTCGTGCGCTGGAAGGCGCCCGCGGCGGCGAGATGCAGCCGATACGAACCGCGCGGCGTGATCGCGGAGAGCACCTGCGCGCCGCGTTCCTCGGCTCGCTCGCGTTCGACGCGCACGACCTGCTCGACGCGCACGAGCGGCGCGCCGATTTCGGATGCGTAACGTTCGATCACGACCCGCGCGGCGGCCGGCATCGCCGCGAGCACGAGCGGAATGCCGGGCTTCGCGATGCCCGCCTTTTCGAGCGCGATCGCTTCGATCGTGTCCCCAGCACTTCGGTGTGATCGAAGCCGACCGACGTGATCGCCGCGACGACGGGCAGGATCACGTTGGTGCCGTCGAGCCTTCCGCCGAGACCTACCTCGATCACCGCCACGTCCACGCGCTCGTCCGCGAAGTGCTTGAACGCCAACGCCAGCAGCGTCTCGTAATATGTCGGCCGTCCGTATTGCTCGGCGGTGCGCACGATCGCCGGAAGCATCTCGTCGAGAAGCGCGGCGAAGCGTTGCTGCGCGACGGGGGCGCCGTCGATGCGCGCGCGTTCGGTCATCGCGAGCAGGTGCGGTTTCGTGTGCAGCCCGGTTCGTTTTCCCGCCACCTGCAAGGCGCCGCGCGATCATCGTCGCACGTCGAACCCTTGCCGCTGGTTCCGCCGACGTGGATCGTGGGATACGCGCGGTGCGGATCGCCGAGCTCGCGCAGCAGCGCGCGAATTCGGTCGAGATTGATAAGACGTGCGGCGCGAAACCGTCTCGTCGATCGTGCCGAGCAGATAGGCTTCCGCTTCGGCGTAGGTCGAGATGCGTCTCATCCGTCGGCGACCGGTCGGCCAGCAGCTCGAGCGCGTGCGGCAACACCGGCAGCACGACGTCGAGCGTCTCCGCCACCGCCTTCGGACTGCCGGGAAGGTTGATGATGAGCGTACGATCGCGCACGCCCGCGATCGCGCGCGACAGCATCGCCGTGCGCGTGTACTGCAGCGACGCGGCGCGAATCGCCTCGGCAATACCGGGCACCTCGTAATCGAGAACGGCGGCCGTCGCCTGCGGCGTGCGATCGCGCGGTGAAAGTCCCGTGCCGCCGCTGGTCAGCACGAGTCCGCGACGTGCGAATCGGCGAGGTCGATGAGTTCGGCCTGCAGCGCAGCCGGATCGTCGGCGAGATGATGCTTTCGCGGACGATCGCGTACGCATCGCCCAGTCGCTCGCGCATGACCGGGATGCATTCGTCGGCGCGCTCGCCCGAGGCGGCGCGGTCGGAAAGCACGATCAGCGCCGCTTTAAACATCATCGCTCGCCTCGAAGAGCCCGGCTTTGCCGCCGCGTTTTGCGCAGAGCCGCAGCGATTCGATCGCGATGCCCTTGTCGAGCGCCTTGGCCATGTCGTAGATCGTCAGCGCGGCGACTGAGGCCGCCACCAGCGCCTCCATCTCGACGCCGGTCTGCGCCGACGTGCGGGCCTCCGTCTCGATGCGCAGCGCGCCGTCGTCGGTCCACTCGAAGCGATACGTCGACCTTGTCCAGCGGCAACGGATGGGCCAGGCGGAATCAGTGTGGCCGTGTGCTTTGCGGCCATGATGCCCGCGATCTGCGCGGCGACGAGTGCGTCGCCTTTGGGAAGCGTCGCCTCGCGCAGCGCGGCTCGCGCCGCGGTATTCATGCGCACCACCGCCTCCGCACGCGCGAATCGCAGACGTGACGTCTTTCGCGGAACGTCGACCATCGCGACGCTCGCGTCGCGCGCGAGACGTGCGAAAGCTTCAGCGCGCGGCGCGCTCTGGAAGCGCGCCCAAATCAGGCAGAGCAGCGCCAGCACCCAGAGAACGATCAGTGCGTGATGTGGTGCGCGTGTTGCGGCGCCGGACTGCGTGAAGCAATTGATCTTCCCCATGCCGTAGAGAATGCCGAGAACGAAGAAGACGACGGCCAAGACGAGCGCGACGACTCTCATGTACGAAATGACTCCCACGCGTGCGAGAACGAGGCAGACTGCGCCGACGATGACGCAATACCAGCCGAACGGGCGCAGATCGTTCGAGCGAAAATAGCGCGTCAAGAAAGGCCACCGAAAGGTATGCGGCGACGCCGGCCGCAATTCCGCCGACGACGGCCTGCACGAGCACGACGTGCGCTTCCGGCGCGAGCAGTTTCGGGATTTCGAGCAGCGCCGCGGCCAAGAATCACCGGCGTCGCCAGCAAGAACGAGAAGCGCGCCGCGTCTTCGTGGTCGAGGTCGCAGAGCAAGTCCCGCGACCATCGAGATTCCCGATCGCGAAATGCCCGGCAAGAGCGCGAGCGCCTGCGCGACGCCCACCGAGAACGCTTCGCGCGTAGCTCAGCCGCTCGATCGGTTTGTCGGTCCGCCCGGCGTCCGCGTTGACGCCGGCGCAGCGCCTCGCCCGCGAACATCACGCAGGCCGTTGAGGACAAGAAAGAACGCTGCCGGCGCCGGCGAGCCGAACAGCGCCGCACCGGACGCTCGAAGATGACGCCGAGGATGCCGACCGGAATCGTGGCCGACGACGAGCCGCCATCCGATGCGCTCGTCGCGATCGTCGCTCAGCCGGCCGCGAACGACGCTTGCGACCAACGCGCGCACGATCGCCGTACCATTGCGCGCCGGTAAAAGACGATCAGCGCCAGCGCCGTTCCCAAGATGCAGCACGACGACGAAGGCCAGGAACGACGGCGCTGCGACGATCGACGTTGTGCCATGCGAGCACGGCCGGCACCAAGAATCGTGTGCCCGAGGCTCGAAATCGGAAACAGTTCGCTGACGCCCTGCAACAGTGCCAGAACCAGCGCTTGCGCAGAACGTCACGCGCTCCGTTACGCGCATGCGGCAGCGGCCTTCAGCGTCGCGTACCATGCGACGAACTTCACGCTGAACGTGATACGTCGCTCGCGACGGCTTGCAATCGTGCAGCGCCGGACGTATAGCGCGCGTCGCGCGCCATCGCGACCGCGACGAGATCGAGCGACGAATTCCCGGTGCTCTGCGCGACGCCGGCGCCGCGTCACCTGCCCGCTCGGGTCGAGCCGCACGCGACGAGCGCGACGCCGCTGGTGCCTTCGGCGCGCGCGTCGGGCGGAGATATCGGGCGGCGGCGGCGTCGCGCGGCGACCGCCGCGCCGGATCGTTCGGCTCGCGCGCATGGCGCGCGCGGTTGCCGGCGGCCGGCGTGGGCGCCGGCGCGGCGCGGAGCCGGCGGGCCGCGGTGACGGCGTGCCGCGGCGGCTGCCTGCGGTCCCGCGAGCCCGTTGCGCTGCGCGGCGGCGCCGGCTCGACGGTGCGCGGCGCGGGCGTCGTTGGCGGCGGCGGCGGAGGCGTCGGCAGTCTTCGTCACCGCGATCGTCGCGGGGCGATGCTCGATCGAGACGACTTCAGCCTGGCTCTGCGGCGTCGGCGCCGGCGGCCGATGAGCACGACGCGACGATCAGAGTGCACCAGCAACGAGAGCGCGAACGCGACCACCAGCAAACGCGGCGATCGCGTTTCATGGCTCATCGACGGTCGCTGGGCCGACGTTAGTCGGGTTGGAAGTCGGCGCGGAAGATATAGTCGCCCGTCGTCGGCGAGCAGTTCACCAGCTTCGGCGAGTACGTCGACTGGCGCGCGGCGCGCAGCGCCGCCTGATCGATCGCCATATTGCCCGACGCTCTTGTAGACCTTGGCCGCCGACGAGATTGCCGCTCGGTCCGACGGTGACTTCGCACCTCGACCGTCACCGCGCCGAGCCCGAGATCGTTGCGCCGACTCGGGATAGTCCGGCTGCACCGGATTCGTCACCGTCGCTTCGACGTTGGGATTGGCGCAGGCCGGCTTGGGCGTTCCGGCCGCAGCCGGCCGGCCGCCGGCGGCGCCCGGTGCCCTCGCCCTGCGGCGCGCCGTTCTCGGTGCCGCGTCTTCGGCTGGCTACGGTGTTCTCGGTCGACTGCCCGGCGCGGCTTGCTCGTCGTGTTGACGAGGTTGACCTTGAGCTTCGGCTGCGCGAGCTGTGCTTCTTGGGCGGCGGCGTCGCTTGCGGCGGCGGCGTCGGCGTCGGCGGCGGCGTCGGCGTCGGCGGCGGCGGCGTGTGCACGATCGACCTTGTGAATCTTCGAGACCGAGACTTTTTCGGTCTTCGTTGCTGCTCGTGCTGTGCTTGAGGATGTTCGGGAAGAACGAGCCGATCGACCAAGTGGATCGACGAACGAAATGACGATGGCCCAGCCGATGAAGTTGCGGACGCGCTCGCTGGTCGTGATGTAGCGCGACTCGCGCTTGCCGCCATCTGCCTACTGGTCTCTGCCCTGCGGGCGTGCCCTGAACGTGGTTCGCCAGCCCGAAATCCGTGAGATCGACCGATTTCGCCGCGTCCATCACTTGCAGGATGATGCCGTAGCTGGCCTTGCGGATCGGCCTTGATGATCACGCTCTTGAACCTGTGGTCGGTCGCGTCTTGAAGCTGTGCGAAGGCCGCCTTCGCGTCGGAGATCGTCACCTGGTTGGAGCCGATCTGAATGTTGTTCCTTGTCGTCGATGATGCACGACGATCTGCGACGGCTGCACCTTGTCTTTGTTGTAGGCGTCGGGCAGCTTCGGCTCTTTCGTGACCGACGCCAAAATGATGAAGATGATGAGCAACACCAACAGCACGTCCGTAAACGGCGTGATGTTGATCGTCGACATTACCTCATCTTCGCCTGCCACCTGTGGAAACGGCCACGTTCGCTTAACCCTCCGCTACTACGACGTAACGAAGCCGACGTCTTCGAGGCCGGCATTCTTGGCGGCGTCCAGAATCCGGATGATGATGCCGTACGGCGCCTTGGCGTCGGCGACGATCGCGACGTGATGGTGCGGCTTCTTCTTCGAAGCGTCGTACATCACGCGATAGATGCCCGTCTCGTCGGTCTTCGTGCCGTCGACGAAGATGACGCCCTTGTTGTTGACGTCGACTTCGATGTCGTTCTTGTTCTTGTTTTGGTCGACGTGATTGTTGGTATTCTTGTTCGGCAGCTCTTTTTCGAAGCCGGGCGGCGCGACGAGCGCGGCCAGAATCATGAAGATGATGAGCAGCACCAGCAGCACGTCGGTGAACGGCGTGATGTTGATCTCCGCCATCACCTCTTCGTCTTGCTTGGCCGAAAGCAGTCCCACGGTTCGCGCCTTACCGGCTCTACTTGGCGGTCCTCTCGGCGGTTGATAGAGCTCCGTCGGAATCGGCGAGCCGGTGTTGTGGAAGTGCAGCATCTCGGCGAGCTGGTTGGCCGCGACGATCATTTCTTGGTTGTAGTTCTTGATGCGCGACTTGAAGTAGTTGAAGAACACGACCGCGATGACCGCGATGATCAGACCGCTGGCGGTCGTGATGAGCGCTTCCGAAACGCCGGCCGCGACGACGGCCGGCGTCGAGTTGCCCTTGAGCGCGATGTCTTGGAACGCGCGGATGATGCCGAGACGGTTCCGAACAGTCCGACGAACGGCGCGATGACGGCGATCGTTCCGATGATCGCCAGATTGCGCTCGAGCGAGTTGAGGTGCTCCATCAGCGCGATCGAGAGCGCGTCGGTGATGTCGGCGCGGTTCTTTTCGCCGCGCCGCAGGCCGAACTCGAGAATCCGCGGAAGCATGCCGCGGTTCTTCGTTGCAGATCTCGATCGCGCCGTCGAGATCGTCGGCGGAGACCTTGGTGCCGATCTGGCGCAGCAGCCCCTTGGTGTCGCCGTGCTGCTTCCAGAAGAACACCAGAGCCGCTCGATGACGACGGCCAGACCGACGATCGAAATGAGCAGGAGCAGCCACATGTCCCAGCCGCCCTGCTGCATGAGACCCATAAATCCGGAAAACACGGTGTTCTACGACCCCTCCACTATACGAGTCTCCGCGGCGGCTTTGCGCCCCGTGAGGGCGCCCCATTGGCCTACCCCGGCTAAAGTCCTGGTAACGCTTAACTGCCGCTTCCCGACTGCCCGCCGGGTGCGGCATTGAGGTTCTTTTTGATGAACGTTTCGATCTGCAGCGAGAGCGCTTCGTTGCCCTCGGCCTTCGCCAGCGGTCGGCCTTGTTGAGCGCGTCGGCGGCCTTTTTCTTTTGCGCATCGTCGTGGCTTGGACGCCCATTGGCCCGGTCAGCGCGATGCCTTCGGCGAAATTCGCCTGCGGCATCGTTGGGCTTGAGCGCGAGCGCCTTGTCGGCATACGCTTGCATCTGCTTGTAGTCCGGCTTGTCCATCTTTGCAACCACAAACGCCGCCTGCGTGTTGGCTGTGACGGCGACCTCCGGATCGCCCTGCGCCGCGGCCTGATCGAAGTCTTTGAAGGCCTCGTCGTAGTTCTGCGCGTTGGCCGCGTCGACGCCGGCCTTCAGATAGCTGCTGCCCAGCACGCGGCCCGGCAGCGTGCTGCTCGGATCGAGCCGCTTGATCTCGGCCGCCATCGCCTGCACGCCTGCGTATCGTTGGTCTGCTGGTAGGCGCTCATCAGCGCGAGTGTCGATCTCCACCTTGGCGCTGGTGGGCATCTTCGGGTCGGCGAATGGCGGCGGCGTGCACCGCTTGAGCGTCGCGATGGCGTCCGCGTATTGCTTGTTGGCCAGCTGCGCCGTGACCGAGCGCGAACTTGGAGTTCGTGTCGGATCGAGCGCGACGGCCTTCTGCGCGTAGGCCAGCGCCTTGGTCGGATCTGTGCGCCGCAACGTCGACGGCGGCCGCGGCAAAGCTCTGCCGCGGCGTCGGCTGGAACTGCTTGCCGATCGTCGCGACCTTGTCGAAGGCGGCCGCGGCCGTCGGTAGTCGCCGCTGTCGAACGCCGCGATGCCGAGCATCTGGCGCAGCGACTCGTCGCCCGGTGACGAGAGTAGCTCCATCTGCGCCTTCGACTTGGCTTCGGAGTATTGCTTGGCCCGGATCAGCGCCGCGACTTGGCTCGCGGCGGCACTCAGGAGCCGGCCGGAACGGACGGGCCCGACTCGGAGCCTCCGCTCGCGGCGTGTCGCGACCGACTTGCCGTTGAATCTGCAACGTGAAGTCGTAAAACGCCGTGATCGGCGTCGTGCCGCGGTGCGCCGGACGATAGGTCGAGTTCTGCGCGATGTCCATCGCGGCGGCGTTGTCGCCGGCGATTGGTCGACCTGATGACCTTGATCGCCTTGTGCGAGCCGTCGGCATTGACCTCGACCTGCACGATGACCTTGCCGCTGCCGGCGAATCGGTTGCTCGTCGTTCCCTGGTGGATCAGCTTTGCCGGAACGAACTCGTTCGCGTATTGAGCGAGTGCCGGGATTCCGCCGGTAGAAGGCGAGCGCCGCGGCGGCCGGGGCGACGATCGTGCAAAACGTTTCATGGCATACCTCACGCGAAGGAGGTACGAGGCCGTCACGCCGGCGGCCTGCGGTGCCGCTCGAGCGCGGCGCGCTCGCGGGGCGTCAGCGCGCGGAACCGACCGGGCGGCAGCGCGCCGAGTTTCAGGGGGCCAAAGCGCGTCCGCGTCAACGCGAGAACGCGATGTCCGAGCGCTTCGAACATCCGGCGCACCTGCGCGGTTGCGCCCTCGTGAATCGTCACGTCGACGACGCTCGCCGTCCCGGCGCGCCGCCACCACGCGCACCTTCGCAGACGCCGCGCCGAAACTCGGCAAGCGTCACGCCGCGGCTCAAGCGATGCACGTCTTCGGCGGAGAGCCGCCCGGCGATTGCCGCGCGATAGGTCTTCTCGACGCCGAAGCGCGGGTGCAGCAGCCGGTGTGCGAGGTCGCCATCGTCGGTGAGCAACAACGCGCCGCCCGTCGCATAATCCAAGCGCCCGACGGGAAACACTCCCGGACGCCCCACGAAATCCAAAACGGTCGACGCCCCTGCGGGTCGCGCATCGTCGTCACGACCCCGACCGGCTTATTCAAGCAGCACATACGTGCGCTCATCCGGAATCTCGACGACCTTGCCATCCACCTCAACCCGATCGCCGTCCTCAACCAACGCGCCCGAACTCGGTCACGACGCTTGCCGTTAACGGCAACGCGGCCGCTCGCGATGAGCTCGTCGGCATGCCTCCGCGAGGCGACCCCGGCCCGAGCTAGAAACCTATTGAGCCGCACTGCCCGTCGCGCATGACATGACGCTTCGCAGCCGCTCGTCGCTCCGCCATCCGGGCTCCGCTCCTGCTGCCCCGCCGCCTCGCTCCCGCCCTCCATGGCTCCGCGCGGCGGTCGGGAGCCGCCTCAGCGTCACGTCACGCGCGACGAGCGGTTCCGAGGCATCATGTCAGACGACACGTGCGCACCGGAACGACTAGTATTTCCCGTTGTCTTCGTAGCCGCGCGACATCGACATCGCCTCTTTGGTAACCGACTGCAAGAACTCTTCGTTCGTGCGCGTCTGCACCATCTTGTCGAGGATGATCTCGGTGATGTCGCCGGTGTTGAGGACGGCGGTCGCACGCCGCAGCATCCAGATCTTGCGCATCTCTTCGGGCGAGAGCAGCAGCTCCTCGCGGCGCGTGCCCGAGCGCTTGATGTCGATCGCCGGAAAGACGCGCGACTCGGCCAGCTTGCGCGTGAGATTGAGCTCCATGTTGCCGGTGCCCTTGAACTCTTCGAAGATCACGTCGTCCATCTTCGATCCGGTCTCGATCAGGGCCGTTCCCACGATGGTCAGCGAGCCGCCGTTCTCGATTTTGCGCGCCGCGCCGAAGAAGCGCTTCGGCTTGTGGAGCGAGGCGGTGTCGAGGCCGCCCGAGAGCGTGCGTCCCGAGCTCGCAACGACCTGGTTGTAGGCGCGGGCGAGGCGCGTGATCGAGTCGAGCAGGATCACCACGTCCTTACCGAGCTCGACGAGGCGCTTGGCGCGCTCCATGGTGAGCTCGGCGACGGTCGTGTGGTTCTCGGGGTGCTCGTCGAAGGTCGAGGCGACGACCTCGCCGTCGATCGTGCGCTGCATGTCGGTGACTTCTTCGGGACGCTCGTCGACGAGCAGCGCGATGATGTGGGCGTCGGGATGGTTGATGGCGATGCCTTGCGCGATGTTCTTGAGCAGGGTCGTCTTACCGGCCTTCGGCGGCGAAACGATCAGCGCGCGCTGGCCTTTGCCGATCGGCGAGAACAGATCGATGACGCGCGTCGAGAGCTGCGTCGAGCGGTTCTCCAGCTTGAATCGCTCTTCCGGAAAGATCGGCGTTCCCTTTTCGAACACCGGCCTTCCCTTGATGGCCTCCGGGTCGAGTCCGTTGACCTTGTCGACGCGGATAAGGCCGTAATACTTCTCGCTCTCCTTCGGCCGGCGAGCCTGGCCCTCCACCATGTCGCCGCGGCGAAGTTCGAAGCGGCGGATCTGCGACTGGCTGACGTAGATGTCGTCGTTGCCGATGTAGTAGCCCGCGCGGCGCAAGAACCCGTATCCCTCCGGCAGGATGTCGAGAATGCCGCTGCCGACCTCGATCCCGGAGCGGGCGCTCTGCGCCTGCACCAGGAGGGTGACGATCTCGTCCTTCTTGACTTTGGCGGGAGTCGGAATCTCGACTTCCAGCTCCTTTGCGATGTCGAGCAGCTCGGTCTTCGTTTTCTCACCGAGCTGAGCCGCCGTGAGCATCGGCGGAATTTCGACCTGCGGAAGCTGATCGTGATATGCAGCCGGATGTTGCGCAAACTGATGCCGGCGCCGCGAACGCCGGCGACGTCCGCCGCCCTGCTGGCGCATATCGTTATTGAAGCGTTGTTCGGTGTTGGGACGATGTTCGGTTTGCAGAAGAGTATCTCGCTTTTAGAGCCGCACACGTCGAACTTGGGCGATCGAGGACGAGGCGAGGCTGCCTGCGCAATCAGACCGGTGACGTGAACGAGGGGATGTCAAAGCTCGTCGCACCGTCGGCAAAAGCGACGCGGCGACGACCACACTATAGCACAGGGGCAGCGAGCCTTCAAGCGGGGCTGAAGCGAGCGGGGCCGCTAACGTAGGGATTCCCTGCCTCGTAGAAGCGCAGCCGTCTATGCGCGGCTTTGGTCACGCCGATGCGGCGGCTGCGCCCGATGCGGGTGTGAGCGTCCGTGGCCTCCGCGAGCCAAAGTTCGGGGTGGGTCAACGGATCGAGGCCCTCAAACGAGCGATCGATCGCGAGGGCATGGCAGAGCCGCCCGGGACCGCGGCACAGATCGCGGGCCCGCATCGTCGCCCGTCGTGCTTGCATCAGGCCGAGCCCTTCGAGCGGCTCGAGCGCGCGCACGAGCACGCCCGCGCCCTGTCCGTCCGGTTCGCTCGATAGGTTGAAACAGAACGACGTTCCGTAAATTTGGTACACGTATGCTCGATGCGGCGGTCCGAAGAGCGTCGCGTTGCGCACGCTCTTACCGCGATATGCATGGCACGCGGGATCGCCCGGCAGATAGCCTTCGGTCTCGACGATCTTGCCGGCGGCCACGCCGTCGCTGCTTTCGCGTACGAGAACGCAACCTAGCAGCGCTACGGCAAGCGCCTCGGTCTCGACGGGCAGATGGGCCGGCGCGAGCCGGGCGAAGATCATGCCGCCAGGTTCAGCGCTACTTCGGCTCGTGCCCTTTGCGTGAGGTCGTCGGTCGCTGCGGCAATGACGCTGAACCCGGCCAGTGAGTTCAGAACGCAACGCAGACGGACGTACGGGAGCGCGAGCGTCTCGGGTGGTTCACGCCGTTGCGCGATCTCCTCAACGAGCTCCGCGTCGTTTAAGACAAAACGCAGATTGTCGAAACCGCGATCGCGCAGCGCGCGAGCCACAGCGGTTACCGCCGCGTACCCACCGGCTCGATCCGCCCCCGCCCGGGAAGCTGCCCGAAACGTCGAGCGCAGCAGCTTGTGCGTGCCGGAGCCGGTCAGGCGCGCGTAGGCAAGGCCGAGCCCACCCGACCCGACCGCGTAGCCGATTGCTGCCTGCACCTCTGCCTCCGGAGATCGCATTTCCATCTGCCCCTGTACCCAAGTTTATAGCGAACATATGTTCGTAGTCAAGCGATCTTGGCAGGCTCGAGAAGGCTCCGGTAGAGTGCGAGAGCCCGATCCGCCTGCACGTCCAGCGAGAACCGTCCCGCGGCGTGTCGGGCAGCCGTCGAGACCCCTAGATCGGGTTGCGCGGGAATCTCACGCATGGCCCGCGCGAAGCCCGCTGCGCTCGGGTCGGCGATGATTCCCGCACCGTCGAGCACGTCGCGGCTCTGCCCCGAGTCGGACGCGATGACGCGGGCTCCGGCCGCGAGCGCCTCGACCATAACGAGCCCCTGAGTCTCGGTCGTGCTGGGCATGACGAAGGCATCCGCGCTAGCGTAGAGATCGGGCAGCTGCTCGCGCGGGATCGCGCCGAGGAACTTCGTCCGCGCGCCGACGCCGAGGCCTCGCGCGAGCTCTTCGAGCTCGGAGCGGATCGGGCCGTCTCCCGCGATCGCTAGCCGCAGCGACGGGTCGCTCGCAGCGAGCGCGCGCAGCAGCAGCTCGAGATTCTTCTCCTTCGCGAGCCGCCCGACCGAGAGCACGAGGCGATCGTCGGCACGGGCCCCGAGCCGCGCGCGCAACACCTCGTCGCGTCGTCCCCGGCCGAAGCGAGCGACGTCGATGCCGCTCGGCACGATCTCGACGCGCGCACGCACGCCCATTTCGACCAGGCGCTGTGCCATCGCTCGTGTCGGCACGATGACGGCATCGGCCATATTCGCAAAGACGCGCGTCAACTGCTTCGCCGCAAATCGCGTCGCATTCGGTTCGAACGGAACGTAGTGAGCGTACGCCTCGAGCTGCGTGTGATACGTATACACGAGCGGCATGCCGTAACGGCGCGAGTAGCGCAGGCCCATCCAGCCGGTGACGAACGGCGAGTGCACGTGCACGACGGAGAGCCGCTTGATGATGCCGTTGCGGTTGCGCCTGCTCACGACCGGAAGCGTCAGCCGGTACGGCGTCTTCGTCGGCAGTGGCAGCGACGGCATCCTGAACACCGGGCCGTCGGCCTCTTTGTATCCCGGCATCCGAGGCGCGAAGCAATAGACGGAGTGCCCTCGCGCGCGTAGGCCGTCGGCCAGGCCTTCGACCGAGGCCACGACACCGTTGACCACGGGGCGGTAGATCTCGGTGAAAAAGCCAACGCGCAGCGATTCCATCGTAGGCTCTTTCGCGCTGGAGTACGCGAGCGCCCCGGCGAGGAGGGCCTCCCTTGCAGCTTGTGACTTAGAGCATATCGCCGCTTCGAACCGGATGTGGTATATTGCCCGGGTCAGATTGAGGCCTGCCAAAACGGATACCAGGCAGGCTCTCGAGTGTCTTGGCGTTTCCGTAGGATCCATCACCCTGCGGCCGCCTTGCGCCGCTTCCAAGCAAACGCGACTCGCCGGTTATCGTTCGCTCTCTGCGTGGTGTGCGGAGCTAACCTTGGCGACGAGCCGGAATGAAAGGACTACAGGGTTGATCGGACGCGTACTTTGCGCCACTTTTGCGGCGGCTGCGTTATGCGGCTTTCCGGCCCATGCCGCGACGCCGCCGGCCGGCACCGCGCCCTCGAAGGTCACTTGGCATAAGGACGGCGTTCTCACGTGGGAAGGCGTCGAGCACCGCGCCATTGCGCCGCAGACCGTCCATCGCCTGACGCCGGCGTTGTACCCCGGAGTCTCGAAGGTCGTCACTCGCGGAACTCCCGGCCGCCTCGAAGTCCAAGCCCGCTACGCTCAGCGCGACGGCGGCCCGGTTCGTCGCGTCGTCGTTTGGTCCACGGTCATCGCAGCGGCGCGTCCGCGCATTGTCGCGGAGGGAATCGGTTACTCGCCGCTTGCGGCTTTTGAAGCGCACGGCGTCGTGCGAATGGCCTTCCTCGCGCGAGACGCGATCGCGATGATTGCGACCGCCTATACCGCCGGCTGCGGCGGGTGCGACGGGATGACGGCGATCGGGCGGCGCGCCGGCCACGGCATCGTCGCGGTCGATCCGCGCATCATCCCCCTCGGAACCCGCCTCTACATTCCCGGTTACGGCCCCGCGATCGCGGGCGACACCGGCGGCGCGATCGTCGGCCATCGCATCGACTTGGGCTTCGACTCCGTGCGCGACGCCATGCTCTTCGGGCGGCGCGGCGTCACGGTCTATCGCATCAAGTAGCGTACAATGACGGGGTGCTCGGCCCCCGTAAGCTCCTCGCACAGGCGGATATCCGGCCGCGCAAGCGCTACGGGCAAAACTTTCTCGTTAACGCTTCAGCCGCGCGCCACGTCGCGCGGCTGAGCCTCGCCGGCGCGCCCGCCGGAACGAAAACGCTCGAGATCGGCGCCGGGACGGGTGCGCTCACGCTCGCGCTCCTCGAGGAGGGCGCCGACGTCACCGCGCTCGAGATCGATCCCAAGCTCGTCGCGCTGCTGCGCTCTCGTCCGGAATTATGCGGCGCCCGCATCGTCGAGACCGACGCGCTGACGTTCGACTACCGCGCATGGTCGCGCGGCGACGCGTGGCGCGTCGCGGCAAACCTCCCCTACAACGTCGCGACGCCGCTAATTCTGCGGCTCGTCGAGATGGAGAGCGGTCCGCACGCGCTGACGGTCATGGTGCAAAAGGACGTTGCGCAAAGGCTGATCGCATCGCCCGGGACCGCCGCCTACGGCAGCCTTTCGGTAGCCATCCAGTATGCGATGACGGTCGAGCTCGCGTTCACGCTGGCTCCGCGATCGTTCTTCCCGCCGCCCAAGGTGCAGTCGAGCGTCGTACGCCTCCTGCGACGCGCGCATCCGGCAGTACGCGTGCGCGATCCCGCGACGTTCTGGAAGGTCGTACGGGGCGCGTTCGCGTACCGGCGCAAAACGCTCGTCAACAGCCTCGCGCTTTCGCTCGACCTCGATCGCGCGACGATCGTGCGGGCGCTCGAGCTCAGCAACGTTTCTCCGGAGCTACGCGGTGAACGACTCGATCTCAGCGATTTCGCGCGACTGGCCGACGCGCTGGCCGAAGGATAGTTTCAAGAGCGTTTCGACCTGGCTGATCGCCGGGTTCATTGCGTTTCTCTTCATTGCCGCATTCATCGCCGGGCTGAAGACCAGTCGCGTCCCGGCGGTGAGCCCGCTCGAGTTCGACGCGCTCCTGCTCCTGCAATTCGCTGTTGAAGGCGCCATCCTGCTTTTGCTGTTGCTCGTGCTGCCGGCGCTCTCCAAGTTCAGCCTCCGCGAGCTCGGGTTCCGCGTTCCGACCGCCGCGAACGTGGGAACCGCGATACTCGGCGCGATCGGCATGATCGTCGTCGCGAACGGCGGCGCATCGCTGATCGACTATCTCCTACATAGCCAGCACCAGCAAGACATCGTGCAGATTTTTCAAGCGCTGCACAACACGACGACGATCGCGATATTCGCGATCTTCGCGGTTGTCTTCGCGCCGTTCGCGGAAGAGACGTTCTTCCGCGTGTTCTTCTTCAACCTCGGCCTGCGCTACAGTGGCTTCTGGGGCGGTGCCGTTCTCAGCGGCGTGCTCTTCGGGATCGCGCATGGCGACGCTTATGCCGCGCTGCCGCTGGCGCTCGGCGGCATCGTGCTGTGCGGCGTCTACTATCGCACGCGCAACGCGTGGGCCTCGATGATCTCGCACGCGCTCTTCAACTCCCTCTCCATCGTGGCGCTGCTCTTCGTGCCGAAGCTCACCCAATGAGCTCGCGCGCGGCGTCCGCGACGGTCCGTGCCTCGATGGAGCGCGTCTCGACGTAGCGGAGGCGATGCGCGAGCGACGCCGGCTTCGTCGTCGTCGCCGGCCGCCGATCGAAGCCGCGCTCGCAAACGTAGCGCCCGACAACGTGAATCGCATGCGAGTTGGGCTCGTCGTACCAATCGGGATGGTGCGCGAGCCACAAGCCTATCGTCGGAACGTCGCCGCGCGCCATCGTGAGGTGCAGCGGCCCGGCCGGAATCCCGACGAACAGGCTCGTGCGCGCCGCAAGCGCCTTGTAGAGCCGCGCGAACGGCTCGGTGAGTCCGCCGAACAGCGCGCGAAATCCGGCGACGCCCTCGCCGAGAGGCTCGTCGTCCATCGAAACGAAGCGCCAGCGCGGAGACATCGCGCGCAGCGCCGCGACGAACTCGCGCGCCTCGGAGCCGTCGCCCCAATTCTTGCGCGACGCGGTCACGCCCGTCCGCGAGATCACGCACAGCGGCGTGCCGGGCGGCGCGAGCTGCGCCAGGCGCTCGTCGACGAGGCGGCGCGTTGCGGCGGGAGCGCCGAAGTCGATCGAGTTCGGCAGCGGCACCGACAGGTCGAACGCGGCCAGCCGCGCGGGGCGCACCAGCAGGCGCGCCAGATTGCGCGCCTTCGTGTGAAACGGATACGCCGTGCGGCCCTCCGTCTCGGGATAATCGGTCCACAGCACGACGCCGGGGGCGAAGTCTGCTATCTGTTCGTCGAGCGGCGCCGGAGCTTCGAGCGTCGCTACGCGCCCGTCGCAGCGCTTTAAAGTCAGTCCCAGATGACGCGATCCGAGTTCGCCGCCGTCGCCGGGAGCGCGTGTCCCGCTGAGCAGCGTCCGCAACCGTGCGTTGCCCTCCATCACGCTCACATAGTCGTCGCCGAAGCGCGTGATCGCGTACGCGTTGGACGGCTCGAGCAGCGGCACGACCGCGCCGAAATGCACCCAGTCGCCGACACCGTGCGGCCAATAGATTAGGACGTGCGTGTCGCGTATGGCCGCGAACCGGCCCCGATCCTCGCGCATCGCGCGGACGCGCAGCGTCGTGCTCACCGCCGCACCGGCACGCCGCCGCAGAGATGCGCCGGCATGCGCCCCGCCAGGCTGCCGAAGAATGCCCCGGCGCTCGTGTCGTAGGCCGGACAGTGCGGAAAGAGCGGGTCGGAGCGAGGATCGAGCCGGATGTTCGGGTTGACGGCCGCGACGGCCCAGACGCCCTCCTCACCCCGGCGCAGCAGTACCGGCCGCGCGGCGTCGCGGACTGCTAGCGCGTGCGCATACGCGTTCCAGTCGACGACGTACGGCCAGCGGCCCGGGCGCAACCCGGTATCGTTGAACGCGAGCAGCACGATCGCCGCAGCCGCGATCGTGTAGCGCGCGAAGCGAGGATAGCGCCGCACGCCGAACGCCGCCGCAACCGCGGTCGCGGCGAGAAGCGCCGCCGTGTAATGCGATCCGACGCGGCTCGCCTCGTAGTTCCACGGCCGCATCAAGACGATCTCGGCGAGCAACGGAGCTCCCAACAGCAGCCACCATCCGACGCCGACCGGCGCGAACGCGAACGGCGCGAGCAGCAGAAACAGCATCCCGATTTTGCTTGCCGGGTCGAGGACCGCGAGCGAGTACTGCGGCAGGTTGGGCGCGGTCGCCGATGCTCGCTCGACCAGAGCGAACCCCACTCCGTTGCAGACCGCGAGCGCGGCTAGCAGGATACCGATGCGGCGGTCCCACCACAGCGCGCACGCGACCGCAAACCAGAGCACGAACAGAATCTGATCTTCCTTCAGCCCCAGCAGCAGCTGCGCCAGTATGAGCGCGGGCCAAAACGCGCGGCGCCGAACGAAGAGCGCCGCGCCGAACGCCAGCAGCGGCACGAACACATTCTCCGAGAAGTTGTCGTAGCTCAGTCCCTGCGCAGACGGCGTGAGCAGGTACGCGATGCCGACGACGTTCGCGGCCCGCGGCTCGACTCCGATCTCGCGAGCGAACAGCGTCAGCGGGATCGCCGCGAGCGCCACGGCCAGCACCTGCACGACGATCAGCGTCTCCGCGCGCGGAAACAGCGCGACCAGCGGAACGAGCGCGGTCAGCACCCACGAATCGTGCACCGCGAAGTGCGGCCGCCACTCGCCGTAGTTCCACGACGAGCCGTGGCGCAGGTTGACCAGCGTCTGCAGATACGTCCCGAGATCCGCACCGTAGCGCAGCGCGTAGAGCTTGTTCAGATCCAAGCCGATATACACCACCGCGAAAACACCCACGGCTATGTATAGCGCTCTCATCTACGCACCAAAGGCGAATCCGTAGATTGCCTGGCGACGTGGTGCGCAGGAGGCTCCCGACCGCCGAGCCCTTCGACTCGCTGCGCTCGCTCAGGACAGGCTCCGCTGGAGGGCGAGAGCGAGGCGGCGGGGCAGCAGGAGCCGAGCCCGGACGACGAGGCGACTAGCGGCTCCGAAGGACCATGTCGCCAGGCCATCTACGGGTTCGGCTTCTCCCGGTACACTCGAGAGACGATTTCTCGTAGCCGCTCGATGAATTGCTGTGGTGCGAATTTTTCGGCATGGGCGCGCAAGCGCTGCGGATCGAAGCGGGTCGGATCGAACCTGCGCAGCTCGGACGCGAGCGATTCGGGCGACGGCTCGTCGAAGAACGCGCCGGTCTCGTCTTCAACGATCGTCTCGAGCGCGCCGCCGCCGCGAAAGGCGATCGTCGGGCGTCCAGTCGCGGCCGCCTCGAGCGGGACGAGCCCGAAGTCCTCTTCGCCCGGAACGATCGCGGCGCGCGCGTGGCCGAACAGATCGTTGAGCTGCGCGTCGGGAACGAAGCCGAGCATCGTCGTCGTCGTTCCGCGGGCGAGGTCGCGCAGCGCCTTCTCCGCGGGACCGGTGCCGGCGACGAACAGCTTGACGCCGGCAAGGGCCGCCGCGCGAATCGCGAGATCGATCCGCTTGTAGGGCAGCAGCCGCGAGGCGGCAACGAAGTAGTCGCCGCCGCCGCTGCCGACGCTGAAACGGTCAACGTCGACCGGGCAGTGCAGCACGTCGCAGTCGCGGCCGTAATATCGTGCGATGCGCCGCGCGACGTTCTGCGAGTTCGCGACGAAGCGGGTGGGGCGCGCCGCGGCGGCGCGATCCCATGCTGTGAGGCGGTCGATCAGCGGGCGCGCGAGGCCCGTGCGCACGTACTCGTCGTACGCGAACGCGAAGCGGCTGACGGTGTTGATGTAGCAGACGTGGACGGCGCCGGGAGGGACGACGACGCCCTTCGCCCACGCGGTCGTGGAGCTCACGATCGCGTCGAAGCCGGAGAAGTCGAAGGCCTCGAAGGCGCGCGGATAGAGCGGCGCGAGCGCGCGAAAGTACCGGTTCGCGAAGGGAATGCGGGCCAGGTACGAACGGCGGACGCGCGCGGCCGGGAACAGATCGCCGACGGCGCGCTCGTCGTACAGCGCGGTATAGATCGGCGCGTCGGGCCACGCCTGCGCTATCCAGACGAAGACTCGCTCCGCGCCGCCACGCTGGTTCAAGTAATCATGAACGAGCGCAACCTTCATAGTGTAACAAGGTCTTGATTGTGCCCAGGCCTAGGCGACGAAAGGCGATGTGTGCTTTGCACATGAGCCTTTCGGCAACCACGGCACGGGCGCAATAAAGGCCTTGTTAGTCCTGTAGGTTGGTGCCGCGGGGGAGGACGAGTGCGATCGTCGGATTGCCCAGGTAGAATCGGGCGACGCGCTGCACGTCATCCGGGGTCGTCGAGGAGATTGCGGCGAGTGCACGATTGATGAAATCCGGAGAGGCGGTGCCGGTCGAGAAGACCGCCGCCAGCCACGTGCGCGTTTCCAGCGTGGTCGCGTCGTTGGCGAAGTCGCCGGCCGCCTCGGCCTTGAACTCGTCGATCGAACCCTGGAGACGCGAGGCGGCCAGCACGCTGACGACCGAGAGCGCGGTCGCGAAGGCTCGGCTCGGGTTGCCGATCAGGCCGCCGTTGACGTAGAGCACGAGCGTCGCGGGCGCCCGATCGTATGCGTAGACGGTGCCGACGGAACGCGATGCGAAGGTCGGCGAAACGACGCCGGGCACCTGAGCGATGTCCGAAAGCGTTCGCCGAACGAACGCCGACAGCACGAGCATCGGCCCGAAGTCGCGGCTGCTGACGCTCGGAGCGGGATACTGCGCGATGAGCCAGGGCGACGCGATGTCGCGATGCGCGACGATTTCGTGCGTCGCTCCGCTGAGCTGTGGGACGCGCACCGCGACGGGCAAGGTCGTTCCGGCCGGCAACGCGCCGGCGAGCGCGGCGAGCGACTGCGGTGCCAGGGTGTCGAGGCGTCCCGCGGCGCTGACTACCGCGCCGCCGCGGCGATAGTAAGCGCGGTAAAACGAGCGCGCGTCTTCGGAAAAGAACTGCGCGAGCGCCGCGGGGGTTCCGAGCTCCGGCAGACCCGCGTTGGCCTGTCGCGACGACGCCGCGTTGAGCATGTCTATTCCGACTTGGAGCGCGACCTGCTGCACTTGCGCTATCTGACGCACGAGCACGCCGCGAGCGTCACGGATGGTTGCCGGCGAGAAGTCCGGCGCCGCGAGCGCCGCACGGAACAGGTCGAGAACCGCCGGAGCATCCTGGGCCAGCGCCTCGACGTAGAAGCGCACGTCGCCCGGATCGATGGTGAAGCGCACGGATCCGCCGCGCGCCGCGATCGCGTCTTCCAGCGCGACGCCGTTGACCGGCGTGCGCACGATCGTCTCGGCGACGAGTGCGGCCACGCCGTTCTGTCGCATCGTTTGGCGATCGAGTCCGGCGCGGACGATGAGCGTGACGCCGACGAGCGACGCCGCGCCGTCGGACTGGCGCACGATTACCGTTCCGGCGACGTTTTCCACGCTCGGAACTACAATGGCGACGGACGCGGCGCGCGCAGCCGCAGGCAACGCGGTCGCCAGAGCCGCGGCGAGACAGGATGCGAAGAGAAGTCTCACCGGGACGGCTCCTTCTGCGGCGTGGTTGCGACCAAGTCGACGATTACGGGATTCTGTAGATAGCGGCGGACCATCTCCGCGACGTATTGGGGATCGAGAGCGCGCGCCGATTGCTCGTAGGCTCCGTCGGCGATGCCGGGAGCATAGTCGAGGTTGCCTTCGGTGGAGTACCAGCCGAGGTTGTCGGCGCGTTGCTGCGGCGTCTGCGTGTCGGTTGCGACGTGATAGAGAAACGCCTCGCGCGCGGCGTTGAACGTCGCGGCGTCCAATGGCCGCTGCAGCGCTTCGAGTGCGGCGAGCACGCTCTTTTCCGTCTGCTTTTCGTTGCCGCCCCCGATCGTGACGACCATCACGCCGGGATCGTGCAGCGTGATGAACTGACCGACGACGAGGGCGTCGCTGTCTGCGCGGTCGAGCACTCGTGAGACGACGCCGGTTTGTTCCCGGAAGAGATAATCCGCGACGAAATCCAGCGCCGTCGCCGCCTTCTGATCCGCGATCGGCGGACCGATCCATGCGAGCCCCACGCCGTCGACGGCGCCGGCGGCGGTCGTCGACGCCGGCGATCCCTCCAGCTTCGAGTCGTAGGGAGTGTCCATCGCGCCGGGGCCCTTCCCGTCGGTCACCGCCGAGATGCTCGACGCGTCGATATTGCCCGTCAGCGCGAGGACGGAGTTCTCCGCGCGGAATGCGCGCTTCGCGAAGGTGTCAACCTGAGCCGTCGTGATGCTCGTGAGCTGCGACACCGAGGTCGGCAGCGGCGGATAGTGTGCGGGACCCGTCGCGAAGATTTGCTTGAAGAGCAGGTCGTGAAGCGTCGTGTCGGATTCGTAGCGTTGCTGCACGCCGAGCACGGCGGCGTTGGCGCGCGCCGTCTTCACGGCCGCGTCGTCGACCGACGGCGCGAAGTACGCGGCCGTCATCGCCGCGACGATCCGGCGCGACGCATACGCGGGAACGACGGCGCCGATGCCGACGATATCCGGATATACCTCGATATTGAGCTCGCCGCCGACAGTGTGCACGAGCGCGTACAGCGACTTGCCGCTCGCGAGCGGCGCCACCGCCGCAGCCGTCGCCGCGAGGTTCGCGATGCCCGGCGTCGCGTCGTCGTATCCTGCCGCCGGCGCGCGGAACCATAGGCCGATCGCCGCGGTGCCGACGGTCGGATCGGGATACAGCACGTACGAGCCGCCCCGCGGCAAGGCGCCGGTCTGCCGCGCGATGGCGGCACCCGCGGGGGCAGCCAGCGACGACGATGCCAAGACGAGCATCGCCACAGCGCAGGCGATTCGCGCGGTCATGCCGGTTCCGGGAAAATTTTCGGCGGAATGCGCGAAGGCTTTTCAGCGCGCTTCGGCTCCTCCGCGGGCCGCTCCGCCGGTGCATCGCCGGACTCGGCGACCTCAACCCCCCGGCTGCGCGTGAACGGGCGGCCCTCGAGGATCGCGCGCACTTCCTCGGCCTCGACCGTCTCGTATTCGAGCAGCGACGCCACCATGCGCTCGACCTTGTCCCAGTTGTCCTTGAGAATCCGCTTGCCGGTTTCGTACGACGATTCGATGATCTTGCGCACCTCGCCGTCGATCTTGCTCGCGACTTCTTCGGAGTAGTTACGCTCCTCGCTGATGTCGCGGCCGAGGAAGACCTGATGCGCGCCGCGTCCGAATTGGATGGGGCCGAGATCGCTCATGCCGTACTGCGTCACCATCCGGCGCGCCAGCTCCGTCGCCTGCTCGAAGTCGTTGCTTGCGCCGGTCGTGACGTCGCCGAACTTGATCTCCTCGGCGAGCCGCCCGCCCATGGCGCGCGTGATCATGGCGAGCAGCTCTTCCTTGCTGCGGTTGTGCCGGTCGTCTTCGGGCAGCGACCAGGTAATGCCGAGCGCCATGCCGCGCGGAATGATCGTCACCTTGTGGACCGGATCGGATTTTTCGAGCAGGCCCCCGATGACGGCGTGACCGGACTCGTGATAGGCCGTCGTCTCCTTCTCTTTCTGCGACATCACCACCGACTTGCGTTCCGGGCCGACCATCACGCGATCGATCGCCTCGTCGCAATCGATCATCTCGATCACGTTCTTGTTGCGGCGCGCCGCCAGCAGCGCCGCCTCGTTTAATAGATTCTCCAGGTCCGCGCCCGAAAAACCCGGCGTGCGCTTGGCGAGCGTCTCGAGCGAGACTTCTTTGCCGAGCGGCTTGTTGCGCGCGTGCACCTCTAGGATCTTCTCGCGGCCCTTGTAGTCCGCGCGTCCGACGACGATCTGGCGATCGAAGCGCCCGGGGCGCAGCAACGCCGGATCGAGAACGTCGGCGCGGTTCGTCGCCGCGATCAGGATCACGCCGGTGTTTTGATCGAAACCGTCCATCTCGACGAGGAGCTGGTTGAGCGTCTGCTCGCGCTCGTCGTGACCGCCGCCCAAACCGGCGCCGCGCTGGCGGCCGACCGCGTCGATCTCGTCGATGAAGACGATGCAGGGCGCCGACTTCTTGGCCTGATCGAACAGGTCGCGCACGCGCGACGCGCCGACGCCGACGAACATCTCCACGAAGTCGGAGCCCGAGATCGAGAGGAACGGCACGCCCGCCTCACCCGCGATCGCCCGCGCGAGCAGCGTCTTGCCGGTACCCGGCGGCCCGAGCAGCAGCACGCCCTTGGGAATGCGCGCGCCGAGCGACTGGTACTTCTTCGGATACTTGAGGAAGTCGACGATCTCGGCGAGCTCCTCCTTGGCCTCGTCGACGCCCGCGACGTCCGCAAACGTCACCTTCGGGCGGTTCTCGGAGAGCATCTTCGCGCGCGAGCGCCCGAACGACAGCGCCTGGCTTCCGCCGCTCTGCGCCTGGCGCAAGATGAAAAAGAGCAACAGAACGGTGATCGCGAGTGGACCGAGCGTCATCAGGCTGGACAGCAGTCCGGTGTTCGACTGCTGATCGAAGCTGATCGCGCCGCTCTTGACTTTCCGGTAGACCTCGTCGACGAAAGTCTGGTCCACGTTCGGAACCGCGACCGTGTACTTCGTGCCGTTCGAGAGGTCGCCGATGGCGTTGAGACCCGTCGCGTGGAACGACTGCACTTGCCCGGCTTCGAGCTTCTGGTAAAAGGCGCCGTAATCGAGCCGCGTCTCGCCTTCGCTGGGCTGAACGAATCGTTCGACGATGATGAAGACGGCCACGACGGCCAGGATGATCAGGATGATCGACCGGAGATGTTTGCTCACGTTGTGGTTAGACCGGTTGATCCTCTCGAAGCTCGGCCAGGTAAGGAAGATTACGGTACCATTCCTTATAGTCCAAACCGTAACCTATAGCGAAGGCGTCGGGGATAGCGAGGCCCAGGTATTCTACGGGTACGCCCGCCTCGCGGCGCGCCGGGTTATCGAACAGCACGCAGCTGCGCAACGTCGCCGGGCGGCGCTGTTCTAGTAACGCTCGCAGATACTCCAACGTGAGGCCGGCGTCCACGATATCGTCCACGATCAGCACGTTCGCAGCCCCCAGCGGCAGCCTGGCGTCCGCCTCGAGCCGCGCCCGCCCTCCGGACGCCCCGGAGGCGCCGTAGCGTTGAACGAAGATGTAGTCCACCAGGATTTCGCTAGGGCCGTCGGGTCGCCGGGCCAGCGCCCGCGCGAGGTCGGCGGTAAGGCACAGCGCTCCTTTCAACACGCCGAGCAGCACGAGCGGTTGCCCCCGATAGTCGGCGGCGATCTGCGCGGCGAGGCGCTCGACCGCGGCCGCGATCTGCTCCGCGCTGCAGATGCGACGCCCAATTCCCACGCTCGGATCCAGCGCTGTCACTTTCGTCGGATACCCCGGATCGAGCCGCGTTCGATTCTCAGAGCGATCCCAGGCTTCATATGAAAGGTGCCGGTGCCGCCCCGTTCGAGCGCGCGCACCGCCGCCTCGACGTGCGAGAAGTCGACGTCGCGCAAACCGTCTTCCGCGGCCAGCCGCTCGCGGATCGAGCGCCGCAGGCTCGAGCGCGGCGTCGCATCCCGTTCGTCCGCGACGAGGTCCGCGGCGCGCGCCACGGCCCGATCGAGTCCGGGAAGAGCGGCCGCAGCGTCGCCAAGGCTTCGCGCACGGCGTTGCGCCGCAGACTCGAGCTGCGAGTTCGTCGGATCGACGGCGTACGGCAGCGCCTGCGCGTGACAGTACGCGCGCAGCGTTTCCGACGAGACCCCGATCAGCGGACGCACGAGGTCGATGCCCGGCGCGATGCGCCGGCGGCACGGCATTCCGCGCAGTCCGTTCGGCCCGGTGCCGCGCAGCAGCGCCAGAACGACCGTTTCGCTCTGATCCTCGGCGTGGTGCGCGGTCGCGACGACCGCGCAGCCTCGCCGGCTCGCCGCGGCGAAGAGCGCGCGATAGCGCGCGGCGCGCAGGCGCTGCTCGTCGCGCGCGCGGACGCGGCGAGCGCGATCGTCTCGAGCGGGATCTCGAATCGCGCCGCGAGCTCGCAGCACGACGCATTCGTCCTGCCACGCCGGATTCGCGCACGCCGTGATTGACGAATGCCGCGAACAACGTCAGCCGCAGGCGCTTCGAGAGCGCGTGCAGCGCCGCCGCGAGCGCGACCGAATCGGGGCCGCCGCTGCACGCGATCAGCACGCGCTCGCCGCGCGCAACTGCGCCGCCGCGCTCGATCGCGCGCTCGACCTCGCGCTCGGGGTGCGCGCCTCTCACGATCGGCGGACGTGCGCGGCGATCTCGCGCTCGACGTCGCGCTTGGCGACGTCGGCGCGTTTGTCCCAGAGCTTCTTTCCGCGCGCGAGCCCGAGCTGCACCTTTGCCATGCCGCGCGTGAAGTAGAGCCGCAGCGGCACGATCGTCAGGCCCTTCTCGCGCGACGCGGCTCTGCAGGCGCACGATCTCTTCCTTGTGCAGCAGCAGCTTGCGCGGCCGCGTCGGTTCGGCGTTCGAGAAGCTTCCCTGCCTGTAAGGCGGCACGTGCATGCCCAGCAGCCACGCCTCGCCGTCGCGAAAGCGCGCGTACGCTTCGCTCAGGCTGGCGCCGCCGGCGCGAATCGACTTCACCTCCGTTCCGGTCAGCACCAGACCGGCCTCGAGCGACTCGAGGATGTGGTACTCGTAGCGCGCGCGGCGATTGTCGATCGTCGGCGGTTGCGTCGTTCGGTCATCGCTTCGCAGGTGGATTTCGGCGGTCGTCGGCGCTCGAGCCGGCCGCGCGAAACGAAGCTGCCCTCGGCGTGCGCCAGCACGTCGCCGTCCTCGTCGAGAACGCTCGCCTCGACGCCCAGCACGTTGCGCCGCTGCCACGTGACGCGTCCGCGCACGTCGATCGGCCGCTCGAGCGGCACCGGCTTGCGAAAACGCACGTTGACGCTGGCGGTGACGCCGCGATGACCGGCAAAGCCGGCGGCGTGCGCCATCGCCTCGTCGAGCAGCGCCATCACGATGCCGCCGTGCGCGATGCCGCGCCAGCCTTGATATTGCGGCGCGAGCTCGACTCGCGCGTGCACGCCGTCCGCGTCGTCGGCGCGATCGAAATGCACGTGCATGCCGATCGGATTGGTCGGTCCGCACGCAAAACAGTTGCCGTCGTCGAACGGAACGTCGCTCATCGCCCCGCACTCAAACGATCGATGAGATATGCGGGCAGCTGCGCCGCGCGCATCTTGCGCTGAACCTCGTCGATCGGATATTCGTAGCGAATCCACTCGACCCGCCGCCGCTCCGGCTCGTAGAGCACGAAGCACGCCTGCGGGTTGAGGTCGCGCGGCTGGCCGACGCTGCCGACGTCGATGATGTATCGCTTGCCCTCCTCGAGTGTCAGCTCGCCGCCGTGCTGCATGTGCTTGTGCCCGATCGTCCCGTCTGCGTCGCGCACCCAATATTCGGCGATGTGCGTGTGGCCGACGAAGACGATCGGCGCGTCGGTGCGGTCGAAGGCGCGCGCCGCGCCGTGCCTTGTCGAGAATGTACTCGAAATAACTCACCGGCGCGCCGTGCACGAGCAGAAAATCGGGAAAGCGCAGCTCGTACGGCAGACGAGTTCAGCCACGCGCGGCTCGCCTCGTCGAGCACGCTTTGCGTCCAGCCGATCGCGGCGCGCGCGGCGCTGTTGAAGTTTTCGACGCCGAAGTTTTCCACCGCCGCGAGGTCGTGATTGCCCAAGACGGCGTGTCGCGCGCGCTCGCGCAGCACGGCAACGCACTCGTTCGGATTGGGGCCGTAGCCGACGACGTCGCCAAGCGAGACGACGACGTCGTCGGCGCGAGCGATCGAGAGCGCGCGCTCGAGCGATTCGAGATTGCCGTGGACGTCCGAGACGATCGCGTAGCGCATCGATCAGACTAACGACCTCCGCGAGCACGGCGCGCAGCGCCGCGGCGAAGGCGCGGCGCATCGGCTCCGTGCCGGCGCTGACGCGAACGTAACGCGTCGAGCGGCGGCGCACCCGGCTTGCGAATCCAGACGCCGCGCGCGAGCAGCTCGTTCATCACCCGCGTCGCGCGCTCGGCCGCCTCGATGTCGATGCACACGAAGTTCGTGCGCGACTCGATGTAGCCGCGACCGAGCGTCGCGCGAGCGCTAGTACTCGTCGCGAGCGCGCGCCGTCTCGGCGACGACGTAGCGCCGAAACTCGTCGTCGCTGCAACGAGGCCAGCGCGCCGACCTGCGCGTTGCGGTTGATGCCGTAATGCAGCCGAATCTTCTGAAAGGTCTCGACGTTGCGCTCGGTGGCGAGCGCGTAGCCGATGCGCGCGCCGGCCATGCCGTAGGCCTTCGAGAACGTGCGCAGGCGGATCGAGCCGATCTTCGAATGCCGGCGGCAGCAGTTCGCTCTCGTCGACGAAATCGGCGTACGCTTCGTCGAGCAGCAAGAGCGTGTCGTGCGGCAGCGCCTCGTAGAACCGCGCCATCGTCGTCGCGCGCGATGAAATCGGCCGCTCGGATTGTCCGGATTCGCGAGATAGACGATCCGCGGCGACTCGCGCCGCGCCGATCGCCAGCAGCGCGTCGCAGTCGGGCGTGCCGTCGTCGCGATATGGGACGCGATCAGCCGTCCGCCGTATCCGACGACGTGATAGGCGAACGTCGGATAGGTCCCGCGCGTCGCTAGCGCCGCCTCGCCGGGCGCGACGAACGCGCGCACCGCCAGACCCATCAGTCGTCGATGCCGGAGCCGACGACGATCTGCTCGGGGCGGCAACGTGCTTCGCCGCCAGCGCGTCGCGCAGATCGAGCGACTCCGGATCGCCGTACCACGCAGAGCCGCGGCAGCTCGCCGCTCATCGCCGCGACGGCGCGCGGCGACGGGCCGAACGGGCTTTCGTTGGCGCCGAGACGCACGAGCTCGCGCCGGCCCGTCTCGCGCATCAGCTGCTCGGGGCCGACGAAAGGCGTCGTCGCGGGAATCGCTTCGACGGCGGGGGTCGGACGAATCACGAGACGCTCTCTATGCCTCCCAAAAAGCGGTGGACCGTGACGAGCGTACCGGCGGGCCATTCCTCGTCGCGCTCTTCCATGACGATGTATCCGTCGGCTCGCGCCGTCAGGCTCACCGAAAACGAGCGCAGCGCGAGCGGATGCGCCAACGGGATCCCGCCGTCATCCCGCAAGCGCACCGGAACGTACCACGTCCAACCCGCGCGGCTGCGCAGCGGCTCGGCGAGACGCGCCGGCGACGTGCGCGCTGCGACCGGCGCGCCGACCAGCGCGGCGACGATCGGCGCCGCGACGGCTTCGAGCATCATCAATGCCGACGTCGGATTTCCGGGCAGTCCGAGAATCGGCTTGCCGCCGTCGGCGCCGAAGAGCGTCGGCTTTCCGGGCTTCACGCGCAAGCCGTGAACGACGACGCCCGGGTCGCGCGATCGCCGCGACGGCGTCGCGGCAAACGGTCGCGTTCGCCGACCGACGAGCCGCCGCTGACGACGACCGCGTCGCATTCTGCGAGCGCGCTTCGCAAGCGCCGCTTCGAACTCGTCGGCTTCGTCGCGCAGCGTTGGATAGTGCCGCGGCGTGCGCGCCCATCGCGCGCAGCGACGCGGCGATCGCGTAGCGATTCGAATCGCGCACCTCGCCCGGGCTGCGGGCGTCGCGCTCGGGCTCGACGAGCTCGTCGCCGCTCGAAAGCACCGCGACGACCGGACGGCGATAGACCGGGACCGCGGTGACGCCGAGCGTTGCGAGCACGCCGACCTCGCGGCGCGCGAATGCGGCGTCCGGCCGCGAGCACCGATCTCGCCGCGCCGCATGTCGGCGCCGCGCTCCGCGACGTTCTCGCCGGCTTCAACCGCGCTTCGACGACAACGCGTCGTCGCCTGCGACGCGCGCGTCTTCGATCGGCACGACGGCGTCCGCGCCCGTCGGCAGCACGCCGCCGGTCGGGATTCGCACGGCGCGACGCGGCGCTCGACGACCGCGTCGCGGCGCCGCGCCCATGCGCACGTCGCCGACGATTCGAAAGTGCCGGGCGTTGCTGCGCGCGGAGACGGCGAAGCCGTCCATCAGCCGAGCGCGGCGCGTTTGGATAATCGTCGTCGGCGGCGATCGGCTCGGCGAGCACGCGGCCGAGCGCGTCGTCGAGCGCAACGCGCTCGATCCGCGGCGGCGCGATCGTAACGCGCGCAAAGTACGCCACGATCGCCTGACGCGGCGGGAGCAGCGTTTCGGCTGCAAATGCCCGCGCCGGTAGGACTGGATTTGCGGACTGCATAATGGCGCGCTTCTCCATGCTCGACATCGCTCTCATTCGGCGCGATCCCGACCGCGTGCGACGACTCTCTCGTTCGCCGCGGGCTCGATCCGTCGCTCGTCGACGAGCTTCTGCGCTTCGACGAAGAGTACCGCTCCGCGCTGACGGCCGTCGAGCGAGCGAAAGCCGAGAAAAATCGGCTCTCGGCCGCGATCGGGCAAGGCGCCAGACAAAGCGGCCGCCGCGCGCGAGCTGCGACCCGCAGATCGACGGAGCTCTCGCAGACGCATCGCGGCAGTCGGAAGAACGCGCGCGCGCGCTCTCGCCGACCGACGAACGGTTCGCCGTTGCGCGCGCTGCTCGACAATCTGCCGAACTTGCTCGACGATTCCGTTCCCGACGGCGCCGACGAAGCGCGAAACGTCGACGTGCGCGCGCTGGGGCGAGCCGCGCCGATTTCGACTTCGCGCCGAAGCCGCATTGGGAACTCGGCGAACGGCTCGGCATTCTCGATTTCGCGCGCGCCGCGAAGCTCTCGGGAAGCCGCTTTGCGGTGCTGACGCGGACGCGGGCGCGCGCTTGTCGCGCGCGCTCGCGACGTTCTTTCTCGATCGCGCCGCCGCGCGCGGCTACGTCGAAATCGCGCCGCCGCTGCTGGTCTCCCGCGAGACGATGTGGTCGACCGGACAGCTGAGCAAGTTTGCCGACGCGATGTTTTCGGACGCGCGACGCCGACCTCTTCATGATTCCGACCGCGGAAGTGCCGCTGACGGCGCTGCGCGGCGGCGAAATCCTCGACGCCGGCGAGCTTCCGCTGCAAGTACGCCGCGCACACGCCGTGCTTTCGCAAAGAAGCCGGCGCGGCCGGCAAAGACACGCGCGGCCTGATGCGCCAGCATCAATTCGAAAAAGTCGAACTCGTTTGGCTGAGCCGACCCGAAATCGTCGTTCGACGCGCTCGAAACGCTGACGCGAGCGACGCCGAATCGCTGCTGCGAAGAGCTGGAGCTTCCGCTATCGCGTCGTAACGCTCTGCGCCGGCGACACCGGCTTCAACGCGGCCAAAACCTACGATCTCGAAGTCTGGATGCCGAGCAGCGAACGCGTATCGCGAAATCAGCTCGTGCTCGAACTGCACCGACTTCCAAGCGCGCCGCGCGCGCCATCCGCTTCCGGCGCGAGGCCGGCAGGCAAACCCGAGCTCGTGCACACGCTCAACGGCTCGGGCCTCGCCATCGGCCGCACGCTGATCGCGCTGCTGGAAAACTACCAGCAGGCCGACGGCTCGATCGCTTCCGCCGGCGTTCCAGACTACACGCGGCTTCGGAAGTTCGTACGTGCTCTACGAAACGTCTTGGATGAGTTCCAGCAACACTTCGCGGTCGAGATATCGGATGTGGCCGTGCTCGCGGCGCAACGCCTTGCGCGATTCGAGCTCGGCGATTGCGCGCGCGGCGACTTCTTTGACGGTCCCGCCGGCGGCCGCGATTTGCGACTGCGTGATCGTCGAGAGCGACGCCGCGGCCGGGACGAGCCCGCGCTCGGGCATCGCGTACGGAAGCAACACGCGCGCGATGCGGCCGAGAATCGGCAGCGATCCTTGCACGCTCAGCGCGTCGGCGAGCAGACGGACGCGCTGCGCCATCACGATTCCGAGCGCGTTGGTCAGCTCCGGATAGCGCGCCGCGACGCGCGAAACGACGTCCCACGGCACCTTGAGCACGTGCGCGGTCTTCGAAAAGACCGCGATGCGCGCCATCTTGAAGCCGCGATCGAAATACTCGGCGACGCCGAAGAGCTCGTACGGAAAGATTTCGTAGAGAATCCGCTCGCGTTCGCGGCCCCCGCCGTTGGCGCGCGCGACGATGCCTTCGGTCACCATGCCGATGAACGGCCAATCGACGTTCTCCGCAACGAGGGTCTGCCCGCGCCGTCCGGTCTGCCATATCGCCGCCGCCGCGAGCTCGTCGCGTACGCCGACGTCGAGCGCGGCAAACGCCGGGCAACGGCCCAAATGCTGCGCCGACGAGTTACGCTCGCTGGCCTCGCCGGGACGATGCGTCAGGCGCAGCTGCCAGACGCGGCTCGCGACGCGCCGCGTTTCGACGACGAAGCGGTCCGGCCGGTCCTGCGTGACGCGGGACGAGAGCGCTCGCGGCTCTTGCTCGGTAATGAGGGTAAGTGAGGCTCCGGATGGAAGTCGGTCGAGGGCTTTGCGGACGAGATCCGGACGCTCCCACGACGGGAAGACCCCGCAGATCGATTTCGGCTGGTTGTACCACGTCGGTCACGTTCTCGCCAGGCCGAGCGCTCTACTCCCTTAGAAAGGTCAATCGAGAGGAGTCAGCATGGTAAGGTCTCTGGTTACGCGGTTCGTCAGCAGCGCTGCGCTCGTATGCCTGGCAGCGGCATGGCGCTGACGAGCACGGCTTCGGCCCAGACGACGACGACGGATATGCATTTCACGACGGCGATCACCCAGGTCTACGGATCGCAGTATCCGATCACCGGGAAGCTGGACATTCAGATCTTCCCGGCCGGAACTTTGCGCGGGTTACTATCACACGTCATACTACAAGCTCTACATTCCGGTCGTCGGCGGACGCGACGGCGATTACATCTGGTTCGACATCGGACCGTCGACCGTCGATCTCGGCCTCGGCGCCGGCCCCGACGGCAAGCTTGCACGTCGTCGGAACGATGAGCAGCGACGGCTCCTTCCGAGGCCAGGTCTATCCGGAAACCGCGGCGGTCCTCTCGGGTCCTTCGATGCAAAACTCGTTCCCCAACCCGACCGCGACGTCCAACCAGCAGTACATCTTCGCGGCGACGCCGACCAACGAGCCGACGCCGACGATGAGCGGGCCGCCCTAGATTACGATCGGTGCGCCACGCTCTTAACGGCCTTCCAGACGCGCTGCGGCGCCGGCGGAAGGCCATCCATGTGTTTGAGGAAGAGCGTCACCTGCCAGACCTGCTCCTCGCGCAGCGTCTTGCCGAACGACGGCATTGCGGTGAAGCGAATGCCGTGATCGATCTTCCAAAAGATCACGCTCTCCGGGTCGTCTTCCACGCCGTTTCGGGCGAGCTGCGGCGGACGCTGATAGAGCCCTCGCGCGATGGCTGACGGCTCGGCGTCGGCGGCGCCGTGGCAGACGGCGCAGTTGGCCGCGTAGAGGCGAATGCCGGCGATCAGATTCGTATCGTTGAGCGCGATCGGCGGCGCCGTCGCCGGCGCCTCGCGCGCGAGCGTCGCGTGCAGCGAGGTGCGCGCCGCCCAGCGTTCGAGCTTCGACGGCTTCGCATCTGCGTTGGCCGGCATCATGCCCGGCCTCGATTCCGAGATAGAGCACGAGTCCCAGCACGACGAGCGCCGCGATCGCTCCCACCACCACTCCACGCATCACGAGCGCGCCCTTTCGACGCTAATCCGCTTAACCGGCTGGCGCCGGACTCTCCACTGCTTGTCAGCCGTCGCCAGCGCGGCCGATGCGGCCGCCGTCGCTTCGGCGAAGGCCAATGTCTCTTCGGGCGACCGACGCGCTCGCGCCGCTGGCCGGCCCCGACCGCATCGCGCTGCGCGTGACGATGTCGTTCCCGAGCCCAGCGCAACCAATCCGCAACACCTCCGGGTAGAGACCGGCATGAGCGTCAAGGTGTACGGCATCAATCACATCGCGATCGAGGTCGACGACGTCGAGAAGGCCGTCGCGTTCTATCAGGACGTCTTCAACCTGGAGAAGCTCGACGAGGGCGAAGGCGACGCGTTCTTCAAGGTCGGCGAGCATCAGTTTCTCGCGATGTTCGAAGTCGGTAACGGCCGCAGCCGAACCGCACGCGACACTTCGGCTTGATCGTGCGCGACGAGGCGCAGCTCGACGAAGTGCGCGAGAAGCTGACCGAGCAAGTACGGCATCGAGCTGATCCCGCCGTTCCGCTGCGATTTCATCGACCCGTTCGGCAATCGCGTTCAGGTCGTGGACCTGCACGACGAGTCGCTGGTCTGGCTGCTTACCGTATCAAGAGGTGCAGCAGAGCCGGCATCGTCTTCACGGTAGCGACGTGCTCGGGGCGGAAGCCGAGCCCGACGAGTCGCCCCGGAATGCGCGGCAGGAACGGCAACCAGCGCAGCAGGGTGGGGAGCCGATGCAGCATCGGCGCGCGTCCGCTCGCGAGCACGTTGCCGATGATCTTGCTCTGGATGAACAGCTGCAGCGCCTGCGTGAGTCGCGCGGCGCCTTCGCGGCGGCGCTGCACGGCGCGAAGGTCGCGCACGCTGACGCCGCCGCCGAAGGAGTTTGGCGGCGAGCATGTTCGCCGCCGCGACCGCATCTTGAATCGCGAGATTGATGCCGACGCCGCCGATCGGCGACATCGCGTGGGCGGCGTCGCCGATGCAGAGCAACCCCGGCCGATACCACTGCGCGCAAGCGATTCACGCGCACGGTCAGCAGCTTAACGTCGTCCCAGCTCGCGAGCTCGTCGACGCGATCGCCGAGAAACGGGCACGATCGCGCTGACGTTGCGGCGAAACTCCTCCAAGCCCGCGCCCTGAAGTTGCGTCGAGCGTCCCTTTCGGAATGACGTACGCGCATTGCCAGTAGGCGCCGCGATCGATCAGCGCCATGATGCGGCCGTCGCGAATGTAGCCGAACGTTTCGTGCGGGTCGTCGGGGCGTTTGGTCAGCCGCAGCCACAGCACGTCCATCGGCGCGCCGAGCTCGACGGGATCGAGCCCCGCGCGCCGGCGCAATACCGATTCGCGGCCGTCGGCGGCCATCGTGAGATCGGCGCGAATCTCGACGGCGCCGTCCGGCGTCTGAGCGCGCACGCCGACGACGCGGCCGTCCTCCCACAGCAGCTCCTCGGCGCGCGTCTGCATGCGCAAATCGAACGCTGGATAGCGCCGCGCCTGCTTCCGCCAAGAAAGTTGAGGAAGTCCCACTGCGGCATGAAGGCCACGAACTTGCAGCGCGTGGGCAGATGCGTGAAGTCGGCCACCTTGACGAGCGTGTCGCCGAGATTGCCGGCCAAGCGTCGTGACCTCTTGATGCGGCCGCTGCAGGAACGATTCGAGCACTCCGAGCTCGGCCATCACCTCGAGCGTTGACGGATGAATCGTGTCGCCGCGAAAATCGCGCAAGAAATCGCCATGCTTCTCCAGCAGCACGGTCGAGACGCCGGCGCGCGCAAACAGCAGGCCGGCCATCATTCCGGCCGGCCCGCCGCCGACGATGCAGCAGCCGCGCTGCGATTCGATTCATCGAAGCGCTGTGAGCGTAGAAACGGTAGCGCGCGAACTCGGCTTCGCGCTGGTCGACGCGCGCCTGCATCGCGGCGGCGATCTCGTCGATGAAATTCTCGAGCGAGCGTCTCAGCGACGTCCGGCGTGAGCGCCGTGTCGAGGAACTTTCCGAAGATCTGCATCGGCAGATCGTAGCCGCCGCTGCAGAAAGAGCGTCGATTCGCCGAGGCCCGCGGGCTCGACACCGACTGCCGCTTGAAGCGTGGGAAACGCCGCGGGCAGATTCGCCGAGTGAAGCGTGATGTCGAAGACGCGCGCGTCGTCGCTCGCGCTTGTCGCGCCGTCAGACGAATCGGCACCGCGACGTACCCGACGTCGGGAAGACGCAGGTCACCGAAGCCGATGTGCAGCGCGAAACCGCGCCAGGGACCCTCCTGGTCGGCAATGGCCTTCAGCAGTTCGCCGAGCGCCTCGGCCGCGGGGTCCGCCGGAACCCGCAACGTGCGTTCGAGCCGTACGTCCGGCACGTCATCCTCCTTTCGGAGGCAACCCTCATGCGTCGCGTGCATGCGTTCGCCTTTTTGCCAACGTCGGTCGTCCACGATCCGGCACAGCTGGTCGAAAGGGTGATCGGCGTCTCCGAAGCTTTAGCGCCAAAGACGGCAAGAGATCGAGAGCAGGGTCGAATCGGCATACGTCACGCCCCGGAGCGTCGATGGTGGCGGCACCGTCCTTCTTCAACGCGGCGGAGCAATTCGACAGTTCCTCCTTGCGGCCGAGGCCTGAGCCACGACCGCCTCCTCTGGCTTTGAGCTCGGTGTTTCGCATTATGAATCAGGACCTGAGGCGTCACCGCCGCTCGGCTGGTCCGTCCAAAGTCGCGGCAACCCCGGACGCAGCGGGAGGAAGGCGCGCCTAGCGACAATCTTAGGCGCACCTAAATGAAGCAACTCGTCTCCGCCGCTGTGCGCTGCCCCGCTTGTCTTTGCGTTGCTCGCCGCAGCGGCGCCGGCGGTCGCTCTGGCCGATGCCGACCAAGCGGCGGCATCGGCGAACTCGACCTCGCTCGGCCTGCAGCCGATCCGCGGGCCGCTCCCGCAGGCGACGCCGGCGCCCGGGGAGTCGCGGTTTTCCACCGCCCCGACGGCGCGTATCAGGCGATTCCCGCGGTCCAGGGCCGTACCAAGACGTTTCACATCGTCGAGCGCGCCGCGCCGTGGACGCTCAAGCCCGGCATGACGGTGATGGCCAACACCTACAACGGCGTCGTTCCCGGACCGGCGCTCGTCGTGAACCAAGGCGACACGCGTCGTGATCGATTACACGAACGACGGCACGACGCCCGATTCGATTCATCTGCACGGCATTCACGACATTCCCGTGACGATGGACGGCGTCGGCGGCATTTCGCAGCCGCTCGTGCCGCCCGGGCGGACACTTCGTCTATCGCTTCGTCGCCGATCAGCCCGGCACGTTCATCTACCACACGCACGACGACGAGGCGATGCTCGACTCGGGCCTCTACGGCGCGATCATCGTCGAGCCGCGCACCGCGCCCGGTCGAGCGCGATCTCGCGCACGATTTTCTCGAGATGATTTCGTCGTGGCAGATCCAAAGCGCGCGCCGAAAACCAATTCACGCTCAACGGCAAAGAGTATCCGGCGACGCGCGCGCTCGACGTGCGCCGCGGCGAGCGTTTTCGCATTCGCTGGATCAACATCTCGGGCGAAGAGTTCCACACGATGCACACGCACGGCCACTATCAACAGATCGTCGCGCGCGACGCGGCGCCCGTCGACTACCGCGACGTCGAAGATACCGTGCTGGTCGCGCCGGGCCAGCGCGTCGACGTCGTCGTCGACGCCAACGCGAAGCCGGGAACGTGGCTGATTCACTGTCACGTCCTGGATCATATCGAAGACGCGAGCGGCATGCCCGCCGGCCTGATCACGGCGATTCACTACGCCGGCACGCCGAACACGCTGACCGCGATGTACCGCGCGATGACGCCGGCGGCCGGCGCGACGACGCGCGCGCTGAGCTTTCGGCATGACGGTGCTGCTCGGCGCGATCGCGGGCTTCACGATCTTCCTCGGCCTGCCGATCGCGCGAGCGCGGCGGCTCTCGCCGCAGACGATCGCGCTGCTCAACGCGCTCGCCATCGGCATTCTGCTCTATCTCGTCGTCGAGATCGCGCAGAACGCGATCGTGCCGATCTCGCAAGGGCTCACCGCGTGGCACGCCTCGCCGGCGCCCTTCCCGGTCGGGACTCATCGCCGTCTTCGTTGTCGGCCTGCTGATCGGGTTGGTTGGGCTCGGCAGCGCGGCGACGCATTTCACGCGGCAGGCGGCGACGCACGCCGAGAATCCGATCGTGCTGGCCGCGATCATCGCGATCGGCATCGGCGCGCATAACTTCGGCGAAGGCCTCGCGATCGGCGCCTCGGCCGCGGCCGGCGCGACGGCCATCGCGCTCGCGCTGATCGTCGGCTTCGGTCTGCACAACGCGACCGAAGGCTTCGGCGTCGCGGCGCCGCTGGTCGGCCGCGTCGTTCCGACGTGGGCGCAAATCGGTCTGGCCGGCCTCATCGCCGGCGGCCCGACGTTCGTCGGGACGATCGTCGGCTACAGCTTCTACTCGCCGACGCTCTCGGTGCTGTTCCTCGCGATCGCCGTCGGCGCGCTGGTCTTCGTCATCGGCGAACTGTGGAGCGTCTTGCGGCGAACCGGCCTCACGGCGTTCGTCACCGCGACGATGTGCGCGGGCTTCTTGATCGCGCTCGCGACCGAGCTCTTTCTCGACATGAACGGAGGCTAGCAGGCAATATGACGTTCGCGCAGTTTTATCCGGAGTATCTCGCAGCGCATCAGGACCGGCGTACGAAGCTCGTGCACGCCGCCGGACTGCTAAGCGGCCTTACCGTCGGCCTGACCGGCATTGCGCTGCGGCGTCCCGCACGGATGCTGGGCGGTCTCGCACTCGGCTATCTGCCGGCGTTCGCGTCGCACTGGATTTTCGAAAGGAATCAGCCCAAGACGCTGGAGCACCCGGCGCTGTCGTTCTGCGGCGACTTCGTGATGGTTTATCAACTCCTGACAGGTAAACTCGAGCAAACCGGCGACTAGTTCGTCGCAAGTGATCGCTGTAGTCCTCATGCTCGGGCCACGCGTACGATCGCCCTCACGTCGTTTGCCCGTCAACCAATGCGGAGCGCGACTTTTACTTCGACATCGCCAGCTACGTCGGAAAGCTAATACGAGCGAATCCGGCCAGCGCTCGCGTTACGAGATTCGACTCGAGATTCGCTAGAGTCGCAAAGGCTATGGTCCGATGCTAAAGGCGGTCCCCCATCCGCCGTTGACGCCGCCGCCTTGCGTCGTGCCGTAGAACTTGCCGTCGAAGTACGTCAGCTGCCCGAACGGCGACGCGCCGTCGTGGCCGGCCTTGAAGCTGTACAGCACGCGCTCGCCGCCGGTCGGACCGACCCGAAACACCGTCCCCCAGTTGTTCTTGTTGCCTTCCACCGTCGTGCCGTACAGCACGCCGCTCTGCGCCGTCAGGCGCGCGTAGGGATAGCCTCCGTCGGAACCGCTCTTGAACGAGTGCACGAGGTGCTCGTGGCGCGCGAGGTCGATGACGAACACGGTGCCCCAGCCGGTGCTGCCGCCCTCCTTGGTAGTGCCATAGAGCTTGCCGCTGATATTGGTGAGGCCGTCGAAGGGATAGCCGCCGTCCTTGGTCCCAGCCTTGAAATTGTAAAACACTTTTTCGCCGCCGGCGGCGCTCCAGGTAAAGATCGTGCCCCAGCCGGTGCTTCCGCCCTCTTTCGTCGTGCCGTAGAACGTGTCGTTGACGGCGATGACGTCGCCGTACGGATAGCCGCCGTCCTTGGTACCGGCCTTGAAGCTGTAGAGCACGCGCTCGTGCCCGGTCGGCGACGTCTCGAAGATCGTGCCCCAACCCTTCGTTCCGCCCTCGACCGTCGTGCCGTAAAAGTTTCCTTTGTCATAAAGCAGGCCCGCGTAGGGAGCAGCGCCGTCGTTGCCGGCCTTGAAGCTGTAGACGAGGCGCTCGCTGCCCGAGGTCGTCACCTCGAAGACGGTGCCCCAGCCGTGAGTGCCGCCGGTTTGGGTCGTTCCATATAGTTTGTGGTTGACGACCGTGAGGCCCGAGCAGGGATACGCGCCGTCGGTGTTGCCGCCGAAGCTATAGACCACGCGCTCCTGACTGGTGGTGCCGAGCTCGAAGACCGTTCCGTATCCGAACTTACCGCCTTGGTCGGTAGTGCCAAAAAGCTTGCCGCCCAGCGCGACGAGGGCGCCGTAGGGATAGCCGCCGTCGTTGCCGGCCTTGAACTTATAGATGGACTTGTAGCTCGAGCCGACGTCCGGCGCGATGTCGTGGCTGCGCGCCGCGGACGGCGGCTGACCGCACAACCATGGTCCCTGGTCGGGCGACATCGCGGAGGCGCCGCTAGAAAGCGGCGGAGAAAATTGCGGCCCGAAGGTGGAATGCGAACAGTTGGCAAGCAGAGTAGCGCAAGCAAGGACTGCATACGGTTTCATGATGTCACTGCACATACCATGGCGAGATGGAATCCCCTCGGTACATTAACGACGTGGAAGCGGCGGTAATGATTGCCATCTTTGCGGATGAGCCGCACGGAGTCGTCTTCGTCGAGCGCGCCGGTCATCTGCGTCGCAATCCGGGGCAGATCGGTCTTCCGGGGGGCATGACCGATCCGATCGATTGCGCAGATGCCACAACGACGGCGGTGCGCGAACTGTATGAAGAGCTCGGCGTGCAGCCCGCGGCGATCCGCGTGGTCGGCCGACTCGATCGGCAGCATCAAGTCTCGAGCGGTGTTGCGGTTACGCCGATCGTCGGCGTGCTCGCGCCTAACACGCCACTGCGCGTCGACGGCACCGAGACAATCGGAGCGTTTACGGTTCCGCTCGCGACTATCGTCGCATCGGGAGAGATTTACGAAGATCCCGCGTACAGCACGCGCGATCGGGTTCTCTACGCGCTCGACTACGAAGGCCGCCACATCTGGGGACTGACGGCGCGAATCCTCAAGGTATTTACGGACGAGTGGAACGCGCGTTCGGCATTGCGCGAAAGGATCGAAGCGGCGCTTCGAACGGCGGAAGAGTAGACTCCGTAATTCCCGCGTCAGTCGCTAGTCTATGGTTGCTGTTTCGCCCAGGTCACCTTTAGGGCGTTGAGCGCCGGGCGGGGCGTCAGCACGTTGAGCTCGCCGGCGCCTTTTTTGATGGAGTTAAGCCCGAACCACGCGGCATCCTCACCACACCCCGGGAAGTGAGCGGTGAATTTCCCATTTCCGACGTGTTCTCCACGAAACGCCGGGTTGCCGGAGTCGGCCTTCCACCACTCGTCGGTCCATTCGAAATAGAACCCGCCGGAAACGAGTCCGTTGTTCTTGTACGAGCGGTACAGAAGTTCGGCGTTGTTCGTCGCATAGTCGACCAGGCCACCCATATTGGGATTATGGCGTCCGGGTGGAAGCGCCGCCACATCGCGGTTAACCGGTCCATCGGGACCCGTGTCCGGCACGCACACACCATTTTTGTGTACGTCGCCGTTCGGATGCTCGTAGGTGTTAGCCCAAGCCGGGTGATACGCTGCCGTCGCGCCGTATTCCGTGAGAATAACGGGCTTCGTCGTCGTGTCTTGGATCTGCTCGAGCAGATCGGTGAACCAGCGGCCGCGATAGATGTTGTCCCCCCACGCGTCAACCCTCGCACCGTACAGCTCGCCGTAATAGATTTGCGCGATCTGCTTGCGGCCTTTGACGTCAAATGTGGTGAGGCCGTCGAAGTCGGCGCTCGTCACGAGCTTTTTGACGCCCTTCGAGGCGAAGCCCCTCCTGGCTCCGTCCGCGACCAGGCTGTAGTTGCTCCACCACTTCTTTGTGGTCCAGCCGTCACCACCGGTGATTTCGTTGCTGATCGATACTCCCATGACGGCAGGATAGAGGGCATACTTGGCGGCGAGACGTTCGTATTGGTCTGCGATGTCGCGGGCGGCGCCGTCGTTATTGAGCGCACTACCGGGGAAATAGATGGTCATAAGCACGTAGACCGGGTCCCTGCCACCGTTCCACGCGGCATCCAAGAACTCGTTGATCGTGCCGAGATCTTTGTCCCAAGGCGGCGGTACGACGTTGAAGACGCGGATCGCGTTGGCACCCATCCTCCGAATCAACGGAAGATCGCGCGACCAAATGGCTTTGTTGTCGTTGCGAAGCGGATCGTCGCACGACGGCGGATCCGCGACGCCGTTACCGATCGGGGTAGGCGAGTAGGTCATGCCCTTGATGAAGAACTTCTGAGGCGGCTTATCGCCAATTTTCTCTTCGATGTAGCGTCCGTTTACGACGAATTGGGTGCGCGGCGCTTGCGTGCCTACGCCGGATTTGCCGTTCTCACAACCCGGTCTTAACGGAACCACGCCGAGCGGCGATAAGCCGGTGCTCGACTTCGAAAACGGGGGGACGGTACCGTTGCATGCGCTCAAAAGTGCAAAAGATAACGTGACACCGGCCATAGCGACAACTGATCCGAGATTTCGCAAGGGAAGACGGCTCCTTTCATGGATGCAAGTACACGATGGATAGCCTTGGCGTTTAGATTCAGCTTACAGCGGCTCGGAACCTTGGTGCCTCGCGAGGGTGCAGTGCCGGAAAGCTGTAACGTTCTTACCTCGAGTAAGGCAGCGTCGTGCTCGTGCAACCTCGGCACGGGATCACGACGTCGTTTTCGCCCGGGTCCAAATCAAAAGTCACGACCTCGCCCGCGCGACCGGCCGCAATCGCATTCCGCTGATCTATTCTCAACGTCGCCGGCGCCGCCCACAGCGCTATTCCGAAATGTAGCCGAATGGGAGACACGATCTCCAGCGCCAGCGCCTTCTTCGTTACTGCCGCCTTCTCGAGCCTCGGGAAATCGGCCTGAGGAAGCGACACGAGCGGAATGTCGTACCGTGAGGTCGGATCGTCCGCATAGCGAAACGCGCGAGTCGGCAAGGTATGCCCGGCCAGGAACGTCATCCCGATCTTCGCGTCGTGATAGTCGATGGTCGCAGGGTAGACCGTCTGTCCGTTGACGATCGGCGATGGAACGGCCGTACCGCCGGCGATAAACGGAAACGCCGCCGCGCGCGGCCTCGCCGAGAATCGCTTCGCATCGCTCGCCACCTCCGCCAGCGTCTCGGTCTTCATCCCGTCGCGCTCGGCCTGATTGTAGAGCGCGGCGAGTACCTCCGCGTCGCCCGGAACCGCGTTGTTGAAATTACTCTCTTGCTGCGACATCATCACGATCGGCTGCGTTTCCCCCGCCGCCGCGTACGCATCGGCGAGCTCGCGAACGTACTGCTCTGCGCCGCTCGCCGAAAACCCGCCGCGCAGCTGCAAGTCGTCGGGATCGGTCGAGAAGGCGTCTTCGTCGCCGCTCATATACGCGCGGGTTAAGTCTCTCGCCGTCCACTCCAGCGCCAGCAGGGCACACTGCCCGTCGGGCTGCGGGCGTTTATACGACGTCGGGTCGGCGCAATAGCTTCCCCACGGCGCCCCGTAGTCATACGTCCCGTCGACTCCATGACTGTTCCACGTGATGCCCCAAAAGGCGTGCTCGCCTAATGCCAATAGTCCCGCGATGTTGCGCTCGTGGCCCGCGCCCTCAACGCTCACCGCCGGAACGTACCAAGAGAATTTCTCCCTCAGGTATTGAATGAGGGGACGGTAGCTGGTGCCCTCGATATCGTCGTCGTTTTGACGATGGTACAGGCCGTACAGATCGCCGACGGCGGTCACGTAGCTCAACGCTACTGCCATCCAGGAGACCGGCAAATCGTTCCGACGCGCATCGGCCTCGATGCTCTGCATGCCACCCGCCACGTAGTGCGCCTGTTGCAAAGACGTCGCCACGAATCTCGTTTGGGTTGGGCCATTCGGAATCGCCCAGGCGGGAAGCGGGGGCGCCTCGATCGCGGAAAGGCCGGTTGCGCAGCGTGCGTGCTTGACGTCGATGGGAGAGAACGTGCCGGCAGGTACCCGATACCAAATGACTCCGTCGTATGAGACGCTGCACGGCGCTGAACTTTGGTCGAATACCGTCGCGCCGGGCGTCGTGCCGCCGGGAACCCCCGTGATAGTGGGGAGGCCGGCTCCGGCACATCCCCCAAGAGCGCAGATCACAATAAGACCTAGCAGACCAATCGCTTTTACGGCTCCCACGTTGCTCACTTACGACGCCTTACAAGTTCAGCCATGCCTCCGGCAGTTCGCTGATGTTCACGGCCGACCCATGCAACATGGCTGCATATCTGGTCGCGCTCGAGTGTCTTGGCGATGCGCGTGCACACGCTTTGCAGGCACTGGAGGCGGCGCACGACGTCCGGTCGCCTGTGTTGTCGGCCTTCGTTCTTCAGCACTTCGCCGCGATAGCAGCGTTACAGGGCGCTTCGGGCGATCAGAGAGCAACTCGACAAGCTCAGGGCGCTTGGCGCGCAATGGAGTGAAGAGGCCGCTGCGACCGCCGCTCTTGAGCTATTAGCTTGTCGATGCCCGCCGAGACGAGCCAGCTCGCGAGGAAGAGTCCCATGATGATGAATCCCAGGACGCCAAAATTGTCGTTGACGGTCCTCGCGGCGTCCCAGACGCCGCCGTTGAGACGGAGCTGGTCGGCGATGACCCCGGCGGCTTCGACGCCGCCGACGACGAGCGCGACGAGCACCGAAACCAGCGTGATGATCGCGTTATAATGCAGCTTGCGCATCGGCTCTATGAAGGCCCAGCCGTAGGCGCCCATCATCAAAATGCCGTCGGTCGTGTCGATCAGGGACATCCCCGCCGTGAACAGCAGGGGGAACAGCAGGATGACGGCTACGGGAAGACCCTTCCCGGCCTCGACCGCGGCAAGCCTCAAGAGCGCGACCTCCGTGGCGGTGTCGAAGCCGAGCCCGAAGAGCACACCGATCGGCTACATTTTCCAGCTGTCGTCTACGATCCGCAGGAGCGGCGCGAAGAAGCGCCCCATCAGGCCGCGCCGGTCCAGCGTCGCGTCGAGGGATGCGTCATCGTAGGCCTCGCCCCGCCGCGCCCGCGTGAACGCCCAGAAAATGTCGAGCAAAACCATTAGGTTCATCGCGGCAATCAAAAGTAAGAAACCGGCGGAGAGCGACGAGCCGAGCAGCGTCCCGGCGTGTTGCAATGCGGGCAGCTTGCTCTTGACGGCGGCGGCGCCGATTGCCACGGCAAGCGTCAGCGTGACGACGACCGTCGAATGCCCGAGCGAGAAGAACAAGCCCACTCCCAGCGGACGTTTGCCTTCATGCAACAGCTTGCGCGTGATGTTGTCGATAGCGGAGATGTGATCGGCATCGACCGCGTGGCGCAGGCCGAACGTATATGCCAGGAGCGCGGTGCCGAGCAAAACCGGGCGCGACCAAAACGCCGACAAAGCCAGCGCCCACGCACCCGAGTTCAGCGCGATCAAAAGGCCGTAGAGCCGTACGACGTTGGCGCGCGTGGTCATTCGCGGGCCTCGAGCAGCCGCGCGATGACGCCGGCGTGATATTCGAGTTCGGGATCCGCGGTGCCGTATCGCGTCGCGCGAACTGGTGCGTTGAAGAGCTGCTGTTCGGCGAGCGGTTGCGGCAGCGGATACAGCTTGGATTCAAAGAGCAGCGCCATCGCGTTGTCGGGGAAGATACGCAGCGCCTCGTCAATCTCCCCGGCAGCGCTCGCGGAGTCGCCCCCTCGAAGGCGAGCTGCGCCACGCGCACGTGGTACCACGACCGCGTGTACTCCGGAACTGCGCGTAGCGGGCTCGTACCGACATCCAGGTCGGGTCCGGATCGCCATGCACGGGACGGGCGAGACTTCGCCGGCCCTCTCTTAGCGCCCCATCTCCATCAGGATCGACGCGGTTTCCGCGCGCGAGACAACGGTATGCTCGAGCAATCGAAGATCAATAAAATCCTACCGGCTAGGAGAGGGAGGGATTCGAACCCTCGGAACGCTCATCGCGTTCTGCGGTTTTCAAGACCGCCGCATTCAACCACTCTGCCACCTCTCCGCGCTAGATTTCGTGCGGGTTTTCGCCGCATAGACCTTCCCGGCTCAGGCCGCGGTGCAATTTCGGTGCAGTCGGTGCAAGAAGCTGCCTCGCGACGACGTCACTTCCGACCTGCTACACGCGTCGACTGGGCTCGCCGAAGGGTATCACTTGCCGCAGCGACCGCCTTTTCTCGACCTCCCTCAACGACGTGCGAATAGAGGTTCAACGTGGTGCTCGCCTTCGAGTGCCCGAGGCATCGCTGCACAGCTACGATATCGCCGCCGTTCGCGAGCGACCAGGATGCGAACGAGTGGCGCAATGAATGCAGCGAAACGTCGGGGGGCAGCTTGGCTGCATCAGCACTCTGTCGAAAGGCCTTGGTAGGCGCGTCGAGCTTGAACGGACGCCCGTGCCTATCCGAAAAGACAAAGCCGAGGTCGACGTACTGTCCGGGCTTTGCCGCGAGCTCCTGGGCCGCCTGGGTGCCTTGACGCGCCGAAGAACCGCGACCGCGTCGCGATCGAGGGGTACTTGGCGGCTCTTTCCCGACTTCGTGCCCTTGAGGACGACGGCGGCCGTCCCGGCCGCGCGTTCCGCCTTCTTCGCCCTTGTCGATGCAAGCGACGTGCGGACCGTCAACGCGCAGGCATCGAGATCGACGGCATCCCACTTCAAGCCGACAAGCTCACCGCGCCGCGCGCCGCTCAACGCAGCGATGTGGAAGAAGGCCTCGAAGTCTGAACCTCGGGCGGCGTCGAAGAACATGCCGGCCTCCTTGAGCGACAGCGCTCGCGTGTCAGCATCCTTCACCTTCGGCGACTTAACGCGACGGAAGATATTGCTGCCGATGAGATCCTCCTCCACGGCCCACTCAAAGGCGCGGTCGTGTGGTTTCCTTCAAAAATATTGGAACCGTGACGGCGACGAGGATAGTCTTCGAGTTTCCGATCATCGATCGTTCCGATGTGCGGCAAGGCGCGTTGACGCTCGATCGCCGCGGCACGTTCTCGCCGGTCATAGACATCCATGGCTTGCGCTCGTTGGAGGATTGGCAGAAAGGTGGCAGCCATCGCGGCTACGCGCGGCCCACTTCATGACCTATCGCATCAAGCGTGTGGAATACGTAGACGGCACCTCTTGGACGCCCGAAGGAGCACAATAATACGATCCTAGTCGTCTGCTACGGGATCCAGACCACCGCGTGCCGCGTGTTCGACGCGGAGCCGGCACCAGGCGATTCCGGCGCCGCGGCGGTCAGGGCGCTAGCTGTGCGCTAGCCGCCGCAATAGGTGCGCGAATTCGATCGCTTCACCTCTGATCGCTGCACTTCCCGAGATATCGGCCTTAGCCACGAGCAGGCGAAGGAGCGCGTAGGGCGTTCCGTGGCTCTCCGTTAGGCGTTGCGCCTCGCAAAGGTGCTCTGTCGCGGTCTCCTTATCGCCCAGCTTCGCGAGCGACAGCGCGATCAGGCGATGAGCGTCGGCCGTTCCACGCGCTTGATCCTGTGTTGCATATCCCGCCAGCGCTTCGCGCGCTTCGTGCAGAGCGGCATCCTCGCGGCCCAATCGGTGCAGCGCCGCGGCCACGTACGCGTGCCAGCCCGGCGCTTCCGGCTCTGCGGATCCCGCGCTCGACGCGCCGTAGTTCAACGCCGAAAGCGCCTCCTCGGCGCGGCCGGTCATCGTGTAGGCGTGCGCAACCTCCCGCGCGAGGTTCGACCGATCGATGGGGCGCGCAGTATCGGCGGTGAGCGACGACATCCGATGATACCAGCGAATCGCCTCGTCGTACTCGCCGCAGATCGCGTTGAGCCCAACGACGTACGTGCCGAGGCGGCAGGCAGCCGCGCACCATCCCGATTCGATCGCCCGCATGAGCAACGCCGACACCGCGTCGATCGCCGCGCGCACCCTCGCGGAAAGACACGCATCGAGCACCGCGTCCATCGCAAGAACTTCGAGCGCACGAGGTTTCGACCACGATTCGAAGCTTGATATGAGCTGGCTCGCCTCAGACGATACCGATCGAGCCTCGGGGAAGGCCCCCTGGTTGAAGTGGTGCAGCGCGAGATCGCCCAGCGCGTCGGCAAGCGCGAAGCGTGCATCGGTCGAACCCGGCGCGGGGCCGGCGCTGCGGCGCAGCAGCTGGATCGCACGCCGGTAGCCGCGCATCGCATCCGCTCGATTCTCGCAGCGGCGGGCCTCCAAGTGTGCGAGCCTTCCCGTGAGATATTCGGCACGGTCCGGCGCAATAGCTGCGTTTCGATCTAAGAGCACCGCGGCCGAGCGCATCGCCTCCGCGCCGGTCGTTTCGTCCTGGTAGTCCGCGGCCGCTTCGGCGAGGTCGAGAAGCATATCCGCGCGAGCGTCCGGCACCTCCGCGTGTTCGGTCAGCTCGCGCAGTACGCGAATGCCTTCCACACGGCCCGCGTTGCAAAGACCCCGCGCGAGCGAGCGCTGCGCAAATCGAGCCTCACCGACGGTGATGCCGGATTGGGCCGTGTGCGTATCAGCCGGCGGGCGGCCTAAGAGCCGGCCGTCGCGCTCGAAAAGACACTCGCCGAGCTTCGCGAGCGCAGTGCGACGGTCTCGAAAGAACTGGCGGGGCGAAAGACCGAGCTCTTTTTGAACGCTTAGGCGGGATTCGCCGCCGAGGTCATAGCGTCGCACGATCTCGCGTTGACGCGCCGGAAGGCGATAGAGCGCGATTTCGATCGCGCCGGCCAACGGTCCGGCGGATCGCGATTCACGCCGAAGTTCGCGCAGCAACCGGCGCAGGCCGCACAGCGGGTCGTCGCGATCGGGACGGCGTGCCACCGCCATCGTATTCGCTCCCGAACAGGCCGGGCCCGCGCGGCTACGGGCTCACCGCGTACCCGAAATAATAGCCTGGATTGAGCAGCTTCGGGCTCTCGACCAAGCGCTCGCGTCCGCTTGGATAGTCGAACACCGCGGGTTCGCCGTAAGGTATCGCGCCGGGCGGGAATTCGTTGACCATGTACGCCAGCGTGTAGAATCGAGTTCCCTGCAACGCGAAGTATAGCGGGTACCAGCCGAAGCCGTATTGCACGGTATGCGCGGGCCGCGTCGAACCGCTCGGGAAGACGAGGATCTGATTGACCGTTCCAACCTCTTGGACGTTCGCGATGACGATGTCGCCCTTGTCATCGACGGCGACATTCCAAAAAAGGTTACCGCCGGGAGCCGTGAGGTTCAATCGAACGCCCTTCTTCGAGCGGGGGGCATATTTCAAAACATCGCTTACCACGCCGCCCGACGTGGGATAGTACACGAACGTTGCGTAGAGGTTTCTGCTCGAGTCGACCGCCACCGCGTCGAGGCATCCCGGGATGCCGGTAATGACGCGGGTCGGCTTCATGCTACCCTTAGCGTACTCAACGATCGTGCAGTCGCCGCTGGTGTTTGAGAAGTTGGCCACGTAGACCGTTCCATCCGAGTCGACGGCGACGTCCTCCGGTTGCGTAAGCCCATCCGTATAAACCTTACTCGGCTGCTTTGCGCCGCGCGGGAAGACGTCGACCTGCCCATTTTGGCTCTGCGTAGGTATGAGCGGAACGTAGAGATTTTGGGACGCGTCAACTGCGAGGCCGACCGGCAGGAAACCGCTGAATGTCAGATTGCCGGCGGGAGTCAGGCCCTTGGGACCGATCGACGAAATGCTCACCGCCTCGTTGAACGGCTCTGAGGCGTAGACCAGACTCTTGCGCCCGGGGTCCGTGACCCAACTGCGATCGTGCGATCTTTCGGCCAAGCCCGACGAGCGGACGCACTCGATGAGCCGCGGCAGCGTCGTGAGCGCGCAGCCTCGCGAACCTTGCGATACCGGATCGCGCGAGGCGCTCACGGAAAGCGTCGAGGACGCCGCGACGAGCGCGGTCAAAAACACTGCGGAAGTTACGCAATTCTTCATGATCTCGTTCCCCTATCGCGCTGGTTGAAAGACCGCGTCGTCGTACCCGATGAACTGACTGGCGCCGAAGTTCTGGTTGTACTCGATCCACGACGGACGCGATTCTCCCGGCATGAATCCGTCCGCCGCCGGCCCGACCTCGACCCATTGGCCGGCGAGTTTGCGCAGCGTGAAAAATGCGCTGGCAATCAGAATGTCGCCGGGAGCGATCGAAAGCATGAGGGGCTCGCCGATCGAGTCGAGGTGGCCCACGGCAGGGCCGAGGACGTGGAGCGTTCGCGAGGGCTTTTCCGCTCCCGCGGGATAAACGGCGACGTTCGACTTAGCGCCGTCGAGATTCCCCACGTATAGGGTGCCGCGACTGTCGACGGCGATGCCGGTCGGTCGGAACAGGCCGGATAAGCGGAGCGACTGCGGCATTTTCGCACCATGTACGAGCTTGAGCACGTCGTTTGCCGAGCTGTCGGCGATGAACAGGTCGCCGGCTTTGTCGACCGCCAGGCTATCCGGGCCGGTGAGGTTGGCGGTAATCGTCGCGCTCGGATTGCTCTTCCCTTTCGGGAAGATCTCGATCGAGCCGAGGAACTTGTTGCCCGCGAAGACGGTCCCGGACGAGTCGACGGCAACGCCGGTCGTCGAGTAGAGGCCCGATGTCAGCGTGCGGCTCGGTGACGTCTGACCCCGCGGGTACTCGGTGATCGAGCCGGCGCCGCTCGCATCGGCCAGCGAGTTCGCGACGTAGACAGTTCCCGACGAATCGACCGCGATCTGAACCGGATCGGAGACGCCGAAGAGTTGACCAGTCGGGAACGTGAACCCGTTGCGAATGTCATAGAAATTTGCCGGGCAGATCCAAACGGCGTCGTTGGCGACGTCCGAGACAAAGACGTTTCCGTTGTACCCGGTCTTTTGCGCGGCCGTCCGATCGGGTACGCCAGGGGCGTTCGACGAGGGCGGCGCGAAGCGGGAGCCGGCACCGCAGCCGGCGAGCAACAGCGCCGCGGCCGAGGCAGCAAGAGCGCCACGCACCGTGCATGAAACGAGCATCGCCATTCTCCTCATCTAGCGCGTGACCACCGCGCCTTCCGGATCGACCAAACCGGTCGATACCGAATTCGTCGGGGTGCCGCCGGCTGGATAGCTGTAAACATAGATAGCCGGCGTGCCCGCGTCGGGGCAAATCGCCTGCCCGTGCTTCGCGCCGCCGGCGATGTACGTTCCCACGCAGTCGACGCTGCCCACGAGCTGGGCGGTCGCGACGACCGTCAGCGTCGTGCCTTTGATCGTAGTCTCATACATCACCGAGTTACCGGAAGCGCCGCTTTGGTCCCCGACGTTGATCGTCGAGCCTATGACCGCAACGGCGCCGGGCGCATTGATCGTCGCTCCACTGACGGTGAGCGCCTGGAACTTCTTGCCGTCGAACTTCGCGATCGCGAAGACTCCGCTCGCGTCGATGCCGTCCATGTAGACGTTGCCTTTGCCGTCGTAGCCGTCGAAATAAACCTTCGCGATATTCGGATCCGCGTAGACTTTCGGGCTGCCGCGGGCTCCTTTGTAGATGCTCAGACTGCCGGGTCCGTACGACCTCGAAAGGATGTTCGTCACGGCGAGATCGCCGGTGGTCTTGTCGACCGAGCAACCCGAGGGGTACTGGCCCGGATCGTCGAGCGTCTCGATCGGCTTGAGGCCGCCGCGTGCGAATTCGAGCATCTTCGAATTTTTCGTGCTGGCGATCCAAATGTTGCCCGCGGCGTCGACGCAATCGCCCTGCGGCACCTTGAATCCGCTCAGGTTCCCGATGAGCCGCAGCGCGGGCCAGGTATAAACGAACACGTCGTTGTTGCCTGCATCGGCAACGTAGAGCAGTGCGCCCTTGACGTTGGGCTGCATCCACGATCTGCCGACGTTCGGACGAACGGAAATATTAGCCGGACTCTTTGCCAGCAGGATATTTTGGACGCTTGTGTCGGCACCCGGAGCAAACGATTGGGAACCGCCTGCACAGGCGGCGAGGACCGCCGCAGGCAGGCCTAAGATGACTGTCGCTGCACTTAGCTTCTTCATGCGTAGCTCTGTCTTTTCGCCGGCCCGAGCCGCTCCTTGCGCAACCGGAGGACTTGGCATAACGGCCGGCTATTTCGCGGTTAAGCCGCCTCGAATGCCACGCATGATCTTGCCCGGTGTAGCCGTTCGCAACGCGGCAATGCTCGCATAGGGCCGAGAAGTATCGATACGCCGTTCGTCGATATTTTTCGTCGTGCGTGAGGAACCATAGATCGAAGGCTGCGCGGCGGCGGCTTTCAAAAATTCAGCGCGTTTTATTCTCTGTTAAAATGGGGTGCGCCGAAGCGCACCCCATTTGCCTGCTAGCGGCCGACCTTAAAGGGCATTGGCTAAGGCCCAGCCCTTCGGAGCACCGATGCCGGCCGCCTGATTGTACTGCGACGCGTTGCACGAGTAGTTGCCGTTGCTGCCGGACGTGCACGGCGTGTAGTACGTGCTGTAGCCGGTCTGCGAGAAGAGGCTGTATATCGTGGGGTCGACCCAGCCCAGTTTCGCAGCGTGCAGCTCGTTGGCTTCGACGATCAGCGCGACCGATGCCGGCGACGACCACGACGTGCCCAGGTATTCACCCCAGCTGCCGCCCGTGAAAACGGCCACGGGGTAGAACGGCAGCGAAATGTCGGGCTGATTGCGTCCCGACGTGATCATGCCGGTGATGCCGCTCTGGTAACTGGGCAGCGCGAAGACAGTCGACACGCCGCCGCCGCCCGAGTATCCGCTGACGCTACCCATCGTAACGCTGGTCAGGACTCCTTGGCTGGTGTCGGTGAAATCGATGCCGCCGATGGACGAGAAGTACGGGCCGCCGGCCGGCGTGCTGACGCCCAGTCCGCTGCACTCGTTGCTTCCCGAGTCACCGCTCGACGCCGAGTACTCAACGCCTTCCGCCGCTCCTTGCTGAGCGATCGAGTTGGTGGAATCGGCGAACGGAACGTCGCTCGATTCGCATCCGCCGAACGAGGAGTTCACCGCCGTGGCCTTGCCGTCGGTAAGCACCTTGTTATAGGCGTCCTCGATTTGCTGATCCCCGAGCGAGCCGATGTCGTAGACGATGACGTTCGCGCCGGGCGCCAGACCGGAGATGGTCTGAACGTCGAGATCCGTTTCGGCGTCGTCGCCGCTGCCGCCGCCGTCGACGGCCTCATTGGTGACGGTACCGGTCTGCGTCACGCCGGCCGCCGATAGATACGTGGCGAGATAGCTCGTGTTCACCGGATCGTCGATCACGATGGCGGCCGTGTATCCCGCACCGTTGCAGCCGTGCTGCACGGGGAAGTCGAACGGCTTCGCGACGCCCGTCGCCAGCGTTCCGGACGAGTTCGTCAACGGCCCGTTGTCCGGCGCGGCGTTGTTGCAGTTGCCGCTCGGCGTCGAGGTCGGGCTAGCGGTCGGCGTCGGCGTCGGGCTCGCGGTGGGCGTCGACGTCGGTGTCGGCGTTGGGCTCGCAGTCGGCGTCGGAGTCGGCGTTGGTTTCGTCGTCGGCGTGGGCGACGGCGATGGCGTCGGCGTCGCGCCTACCCAGGCCACGTCGTCGAGGTATTGATACACGTACGTCTGACTGTAGCCGTCGCCGTAACACCCGAAGTAGATGTAATCGAGCTGTCCGGCATAGCTTCTCAGGTTGACTTGGTAGTTCACCCAGCCGTTCGTGTTGTTGACGGTCTTGTAGAACGTTTTGAGGATGCGCCCGCTCTGATTGAGCAAATAACCCGCCTGCCACGCATACCGGGTGCCGTAGCCCATCTGTCCTTCATTGGATCCCTGATAGACCCAGAAGCTCAGGACGCCGTTGGTCGGAACTTTCACGAGCTGTGCGAGCGCTTCCCAGCCGTTGATTTCGGGCGGTTGCAGCGTGCCCATGAAGGCCGAATACGTGCTCTGGTAGGCTTGCTGCGTCGTGACGGTCACCGAGTTACCGTTGGTGCTCTCGTCGATCCATCCCGGATTGAGCGAGCCGGAGGCAAAGTTGCCGTTGACCAGGTTGCCGCTCGAGTCGTCCGGGCCGACTCTCGATCCCAACTGGATGATGACGTGTCCCTGTCCGTCGCGCTGGACTTGCGGACTGGTGCGCGCACCACCCGTCTGGTCCGCGACGGTGCGAACGACGATCACGTTGTTGAGCGAAACGTCGCGAACGAGCGAAGCGATCTCGCGCGGCACGGTTACCGCTGTGAGGTTCGTGTAGCGTTGGCCGTACTTGCCCTGATGGACGTTGTGAATTTCCGTCGAGAAGAAGCGCTCGACTACGGCGCTGCGGCCCGTTGCATCGATGATCGTGCGATTGGGGAAGCGCTGCACGACCCCAAAGCCGGCCCGCCGCAGAGCCCGCACGACGCGCTCTTCTTGCGCCGGCGTCGGCGCATAACGGTCGTCGAACTCCTTGCGGGTAAGGAATCGCCGCGAGTGCGCCCCCGGAGCGTTGATCATCGCGACGAAGCGGTCGAGTTCGGCCTGATGGTTATAGCGGAGCGTCAGCGAAACCCGAACCGGGGAGTTGGCCGGACGACGGCCGACGTCGGTGTACGCCAGGTCGCCGCGCAGTTTTGGAACCGAGGTCAGAGGCTTGTCCGCGGAGGCCGTGCGCACCGACGATTCGGGCGCCGCGGCGGTGCCGACGCCGGTGCTCCAAGGCAGGGACGCGTTCCGACCGCCGCAGGCGGTAAGGGCTAATGAAAATCCGAGCGCGGACGCAACTACGCGGGTTGAGCTTCGCATATAACTCCGATCCGGGGTAGCAATCGGTTTAACTCCCTTGCGAGGCTAATGCGGCAGCCGCCCCCCGCTTGCCCTGCTGGGATACCTGGAATCCCGGCGACGTCGCAGAAGGTGTGCGGCGATGCGCCAGACCGTCTCGCGAACGCTACTCATCATCGTGACGCTCGCAGTCGTGACCCTCTACTACCTGCCCTTGGGGCACGTCGATTTCGCCGAAAACTGGGGAGAAGGCAGCTTCGGCGTCACGCTCGCGCCTCGGACCACGATGGTCGTGGGCGTCGACCGTGGCTCCGTTGCGGATCGGGCCGGCATACGTGTCGGCGACCGCCTGGTTGGCCGCGGAGACTATGAGATCGCGTCGCGCCTGCGTTCGCCGTATCCCGGAGAGCGCGAACGCCTTGCGTTCGCACGCGGCACGGCGGTGTATTGGGTAACTTTGACTGCGGCGCCTAACCCGAGCTTCGGCATCTGGCAGCGACTCGGTGGAATCCTGGCATACATTCCGCCGACGGTCTTCTTGATCGTGGCCTTCTTGCTTGTCTTCTTGCGGCCGTCGATAATGTCGTGGGCGTTTTACGTCTTCGCCGTGGGTTATTTCGGCACGAGTCCTCTCTTCATGTATTGGTCTCACGTGCTCTCTCCATCCGGCTACCGTGCGCTCACATTCTTATTGAGCACCGTCTTCGGTCCGTGGAGCGTTTTGCCGCTGCTTCCGTTCATTTTGCGCTTCCCTAACGGCGACACGCTTGGATGGAGGCATAAGCTCGATCCGTGGGTGTGGGCCTTTCTGGTGGGTTCATATGGCGTGTACGTCGTCGAGTGGTGGAGCTATTATTCAGTGGGATTGGTTCCCGCCTGGGACACGATCGTGAGCGCAGTGATACCGCTGGTCACATTCGCCCTCGCCGGATTGATCCTCGCGAAGAATCTCGCCGAGGCGACGCCGAGCGATCGACAGCGATGGGGCTTCCTGGCGATCGGAACGCTTGCATCGTTCGTGGCTTATGCGGTCTACTTCGTTCCCGGCGTGCCGTTCGCGGTCGGACAGGTCGTCGGCTTCGCCGTCGTGCTGATGCCGATCTGCATCGCCTATGCGGTGTTCAGGCTGCGCGTACTCGATGTGAATTTCGTGCTGAACCGCGCGCTCGTCTACGGACTGCTGTCGGTGGGCGTCGTCGCGTTCGTGTCGCTCTTGGACTGGTTCTTCTCGCGCGTTCTCGCGGTCGGGCGGCTCGCAATCGGGCTCGAGCTCGCAGCGACGATAGCGGTCGGCTTTTTGCTCGATCGCATCAATCGCGTTACAGAGGGTTTCGTCGAGGCGGTCTTCTTTCGCAGGCGCCGGCTCGCCGAGAGACACCTTCGCCGCGCAGCCGCGGCCCTTCCGTATGCCACCGATGAAGCCGCGATCGTCGACGGCTTGGTGCAGGTGCCCGTCGACTCGCTCGAGTTGGCAGCTGCGGCTCTGTACCGGCGCTCCGAGGGCGGCGCGCGGTTCGAAGGCGTGGCGACGTCGAGCCAAACTCAGGTCGCTCCTGCCGGCTTCGACGCAAACGATCTGCTGGTGCGCATGTTGCTGTCCGACGAGAACATCGTCTGGCTCGACGACGTACGCTCGCATCTCGACCGCGAGAACGCCGCCATCTACACGCTGGCCGTACCCGTGACGGTGCGGCACGAGCTCGTGAGCTTTACGCTGTACGGTGCGCACGCCAACGGCGCGCAGCTCGACCCCGATGAGGTCGACATGCTCCGGGAACTCGCGCGTGAAGCCGCGCGAGCGTACGATCACGTCGAGGCCAAGCGCACCCGGGAACGGTACGCGCAGCTCATGACCAGGGTAACCACGCAGCCCGCCGTTTAAGGCAGTACGCAACCCGCGGGGCCATGGTGGCATTCCAGCTAGTATGAGTCGCTCGCTCTTCCGTTCGATGCTGGACACGCCCGTGGGCAGCGTCCAACTCGCGGTGAATGACGCGGGCGTTCTCATCGAGATCTTGCTTCCGAACCGCCAGCCGAAAGCATCGTACTCCGAAGCGCTTCCGCCGGCTGCCGCACGCGGGATGACAGCTGCGCGCCAACAGTTGCGCGAGTACTTTCGGGGCGCACGCCGCGCATTTGACTTGCCTCTGGAGCCTGGGGGCTCGCCCTTCGAGCAGCAGGTGTGGACGAAGCTCTTGGACGTGCCGTACGGAGCCGTTACCTCGTACGGAGCGATTGCAACTGAGCTCGGGCTCGTCAACGGCGCGCGCGCAATCGGGCGCGCGAACGGATCGAATCCGATTCCGATCGTGATACCCTGCCACCGCGTCATCGGATCCGACGGCAGCTTGACCGGTTACGGCGGAGGTTTGCCGTTGAAGCGCGCTCTGCTCGAGTTGGAGGGCGCCATCCAGCCGGCCGAACCTAGCTTGTTCGAGTCTTAGCGGATTTGCCGGAGCAAGACTTCTTCCGCCGCCGGCAACGCGCTCGCATCGCTCTCCCTGGACTCAAAGGCGACGTAACCATCCGGGCGAATCAGCAGCAGATCGCGTCCTCCGTACGAACGCACCTCCAACGCGTGTAAGAATCGCCCTTCGAGGTCTTTCGCCGCCGCCGTAGTCGCCGGCTCGTCCGCCGCGGGAACCATGAGGATGAAGCGCTGCCCGATCCCGCGGCCGCCGCGCAGCGAGTCGTCAAAGTATCTGCGTCCCGCGCCGTCGACGATCGGGCTGCCCTTGTATGAGTTGCCCAGCCCGGAAAGCCGCTCGACGAACGCATGCCGGAGCTGTGGAATGTGCGTGACGATAGGTATCATCGTGTCTCGGATTCCCTGAGCGACCGGATTGCTCGAGCCGAGCGCGGTCGTGAGGAAGTGCGTCGTCTCGATCACGCCCTTGACGATCGGATAGCGTTCCGGCGTATAGCTCGCCAGCAACGCGTCGGTAGCGTTTCCGCGCGCGGCGAGATTGAGTTTCCAGGCGAGATTCCACGCATCCTGAAGTCCCGTGTTCATGCCTTGGCCGCCGAAAGGGCTGTGAATGTGGGCGGCATCTCCGGCGACGAACATGCGGCCGGCTCGCATTTCCGAGACGCAACGATGGTGAATCCGAAAATAGGTGGACCAAACGAGAGATTTGGCTCGGAGGCCTTCGGGTGCGCGCTGTTTCAGGAGATCGTTGACGAGGTCGAGCGACGGCGCGTCTCCGTCCAGTTCGTTGACCGTCGCGACAAACCGCCGCCGCGTCACGCTCATCGGAAAGATCGCAAGCGGTCCGTCCTGGCTCGGGCACAGCTGCATCTCGTCGCCCGGGAGGACGTCGTTGGTGATCGCGTCGGCAAGCATGAACTGCTCCGCGTAGTCGCCGCCTTCAAACGGCAGACCGAGGAGGTGCCGCACCGCGCTGTGCGCTCCGTCGCAGCCTACCAGATACTTCGCCTCGACAATCGCCGGACTGCCGCCGCACTCCACCGTCGCCTCGACCCCCGAGTCCGTCTCGCGCGCCGAAACCAGCGTCGTCTCGTACTCGACGTCCCCGCCCGTGCTGCGAAGATGCTCGAGCAGCAGTTTTTCCGTGACGTCCTGCGGCACCATCGCGACGTACGGATACGGCGTTTCCGTGGGGGCGAACTCGATGGAGCCCAGCCTTTTTTGCGGGGAAGCGAACGTCACGTGGGTCACGCGATTGGCCGCTGCCGCGAACGGCTCGGCCAGGCCGGCCATGTCGAAGATCTCGAACGTCCGCGGAAAAATCGCCAGCGCCTTCGAGTGCGTCGACTGCGTCGCATTCGTCTCGACGATGCGATAGCTCATGCCCAGTCGCCCGCATTCGTTGGCGAGAAATAGACCGACCGGACCGGCGCCGGCGATGACAACATCCACTACCGAGGATTCTTGCTGATTTGGATCGCGCATTTGCGCGCCGCTGTTGGTGAGAGGGTCGAGCTTCTCCTTTCCGAATAAGGCGCCCAGTGAAGTCTTCGTCCGACGTCGACGACTATATCGCCGGCTTTCCGCCGAAGGTACAGACGCTGCTGCGCAAGATGCGCTCTACGATAAAGAAAACCGCCCCGAAGGCGAGCCAAAGGATCAGCTACGGCGTTCCGGCGTTCGTCGTAAACGGAAAGATCCTCGCGTGGTACGCGGCCTTTACTTCCCATATCGGATTCTATCCCAAGGCGGCCGCGATCGCGGCATTCAAGAAAGAGCTCGCGCACTACAAATTCGCAAAGGGTTCGGTTCAATTTCCCTTTACCGAACCGCTACCGCTGGACCTCATCACCCGAATCGTGGAGTTCCGGCTCGAGCAAGAAAGGCGACCTAAGTGACACGACTCCTGCGCGCGGAAACGAGTCGTTGCCGCGCCGCCGGAATCCTGGAGAGCCCTCGTTTACTGAAACTCAAGCGGCGCCGAAGACGATTGCGTGTCTTTCCCGCAGGTCACGGTGCCGGTTAGCGTGGCAGCGCCCGAATACTTCGGTCTCGGCCGGGCGATCGCATAGAGCACGAAACCTCCCGCGCTGGTGAGGTGGATCGTCTTCGAGAACTTGTCGATGGTCTTCTTGCCCGACGCGATGTCCCATGCGAGTTTGCAGGCGCCGACGTAGCTGATATCCGTGTATGAGATCTCATACTGCCAATACGTCCGCGAAAGAACGTAGCTTGACGGTCCGGTCATGCCGATGTTGTCGTTAGTGGTGACGCTCCCGCCAACGCATCCGATGCACGGCACGCCTCTTTGGTTGGGGCCGTTGGCGACGAAGTTCATCAGGAAGGCTCGCGCGCCCGCCCTCGCGTGAATGGCGAGCGGACGGAAGACTTCGTAGCCATCGGCCGCGCGCGCCGAGAGCGTCTGCCGGGAGCCGGCCGACGGCGTCGCGCCGCTCGGCGTTGACGACGAACACGCGGTCAACGCGGTGGCAAACAACGCGAAAAGAGCACCCCGAGTAAATGCAGGCATGAGTACCTCCGGGAGCGCGAGGAATGTGGCGGCTTATTACGCCGTGCGGACCGCCGTTTACTGCACGGAGCGGATGTACGTTACGGCCGAGTTACCTTTGGCATCTTTGACTTGGATCTCTTCCGTATCCAGCTGGGAGCAGGAGCTGCCCTGAGGAACGACGGTCCAGGCCCCGCCCGTCGTGATCGGCGCCTGAACGACCCAGCACGTTCCGACGATCGTTTTGGCCGTGAACTCGCCCGTGTAGCCGTCCTCCACCGCGATGAGTGTGAACGATTTCGCGATCGACTGATCGGCGGGCTTCGACGCCGTGCCGTGGGGCGTGACTTGGATCACGTTCGGCATGTAGTTGGAGTGCGTGCACGCGGCTAGGCCCGCCGCTGCGGCAAGGATCGAAAAGACGCGGCGCGCCCTTTTCATAGGCGGCTTCTATTATTAGAAGCCCGCCTTGCCGCCTGCAGATTTGGCCCGCATCCAGGAGGCCACTTGCATCGGGGGTGCGGTCGGTGCTGGATTGGACGCAGGCCGAGCATCCGCACAATCCGGCGGGAATCGACGCGCGCCGCGAGGCCGAGCTACTGAGCCTGTCCTAAAGCGAGCCCTTCGACAGCGCTCAGGATGAACTCCGCGAGTCGAAGGAGGACCACTCGGCCCGCGAGATTCCGTATACGTAGATCGGTTTGCCGAAGCGATTGCGCTCGACCCGCTTCAGCCGTTTCATGCCGTTGCGCCTTGCCACGGCGATCGACGGACGGTTCTGAGTCACGATGAACGACACGACGCGATCGACGGCCAGATGCGCAAACGCCCAGTCGCGGCACGCGCGGGCCGCTTCCGTCGCATAGCCGGCGCCCCAGTACTCCGGCAACAGCATGTAGGCCACCTCAACGTCCGGGCGCGCGTCCACGTCGTCCCAGTGCAGCAACCCGACTTGACCGACGAAGGCGCCGTCCGACGTGCGTTCCACCGCTAGCAGCGAGAATCCAAGCCGCTCGTACGCGCTCCGAACGCTCTCGAGCACGCGGCCGGCATGGGCGCGGTCGTAAACCGCGGGGTAATAGCGCATCACGCGAGGGTCGCCCATCAAGCGAAAGATGAGATGAGCCTCGTCGGGCTTGAATCGGCGCAGGCGGAGACGTTCCGTCTCGATCGCGTCGAGTGCCAGCGCGGGCGTCGCTATTGCCGGCTCGCGAAGAAGCCGTTCGTATTGCCGCCGGAACCTACGTAGTAGCCGACGATGTCGTCGCTCTGATTGATCCCGGTGATGACGGTCGGTCCCTGAGCGTATGGCGCGTCGATCCGCTGCCAGGTAATGGATGACTTCAGCGGATTGGTCAGCAGGAAGCCGTGTGTGGCGTCGGAGCTGCCGGCGTACGAACCGACGATTTGATCGTAAACGGTAACGCCCAGGAACTCCGTGTCGGTCGCGCCCGGATACGAGAACTCCGTGTAGGTTCCCTGACGAAGCAGGAAGCCGACGGAGTGCCCGCTCTTCTGTAAATAGCCGACGACGTCGCCACGCCCTGAGATGCTCGTCGCGACCGCGCCGTCCGCGCCGGGAGGAGAGATCGGCCGGTATTTGCCCGTGAGGATATCGAGCGTGAAGGCTTTGTTGATGCCTGAGGAGTCGATGTAGAAGCCGACCGCGATATCTGCGCTGTTCATACCCAGCAGTTCGGTGACCGACTTGCCCTTCGGCATGCCACGGGGATGCTTATATTTGGTCCAGATTCCGCCGGCCAGCACCGTACCTGCGATGTCGTTTTGCGTATCTTCGTAGAATCCCACGAACGTCCGCTTGTCGTTGAGGCCGGTGAGCTCGGTGTCCAGGGCGCCGGGATAGCTCTCGGTGCGGAAGTTCTTCTGCCCGTAGGGAGCGACGACGATGTACCCCACGCTCGGACCGCTCGACGAGCCGCTGCCGTAGAATCCGACGATCTTGGCGCCGTCGTTGATGCCTAAGATCTCATTGAAATTCGAGGCGTTGTCGTCGATCGTCTGAAACGTGTATCCCGACGACGCGTCGGGCACCCGTGCAAGCGGATCCGGCGGAGACGCGCTCGGCGAAGCTGGTCCGGCACACGCCGCTAGGCCGGCGAGCAACGCTCCGAGCGCAACCGTAACAAACGCGCGTTCGGTTAGCATGTTAACCTGAGCTACCGCTCGGTCGGGCTCCACCATTATCTACAATCATCGCACCGATTGTGCCATGAATCAATGGCGTTAACGCGTCAACGCGCGGATAAATTTTCTCAGCACCTGCGCGTGAAGGCGTAGCCTCCACCGCGCATGTGCCTGCCGTCCGATGACATCGTCAAGTTGTGTTCGCCATAGTAGGTGAGCACCACGGTCGTGCCCTTGATGATCCAGTTACCCGAAACGCCGTCACTGTCGGTCATGTTGCCGTTGAGGTCGGCGGTGAGCGTGAGTCCGGGTTTGTCGTCCGCGACCCACGTGCCGACTAGGTTGACGGTGGTGCAACCCGTCGGCACAGGGGTCGGCGCCGGCATCGCCGCGAGTGCGGTGATCGCGCCGCCGTAGAATTTGTGGGCGACGTCCAGGCAGAGTGCATCAGCACCGAACGGATTTTCCGGGGTCTGCACGGCGCAGGTGAACGTTACAACGTACCCTTGCGCGAGCGGATAGCATCGCACCGTCGCCGCGGCCGTCACGGCGCCCGCGCGGGGATTCTGCGCGGTCGCAATCCAGTCGCCGCTGCCCGGGCTCCCCTCGGTCGCACCCTGGAGAAAGGCGCTCAGCGCGGCCTTGGCCTTGGCGCCGCACTCTTGCGCCGAGCCGGTCGGGCTCACGTGCCGGATGCCCACGGACATGTCGACGGCCGCCGGCGCGGGCACGCCGAACGACAGCGCGCAAAACGCTGCGGCCGCCGCGAGCGCGGCCCGCCGCAGGTCGCCGCTCACGGCCCGCCTCCGAACGCCGTCGCGAGCTTCGTGCACAACGCGCTCGCGGTGTCGCTGCTGTCCGGCGTCTGCACGACGCACGTAAACGTCACGACGTACCCATCATCGAGCGGATAGCAGTGGATCGCCGCCGCCGATGACGAATGACCGGCCGAATCCGCCGCGCCGTTGGCTCGCCACTCCCCGGTGTCGCCCGAGCCGACTTCAGAAGCATCTTGAAGCACCGAGTTGAGCGCGTTCTTGGCGGCGGCGTTGCAGCTGCTCACCGGCTGGCTTTTGACGACTTTGCGCGCGCCGACCGCCATGTCCAGCGCCGCCGGGGCCGGCAGCGCGGACGCGCCGAGCGCGAGCGCACAACCGGCGGCGAGTAACGCCAAGCGTCGCATGTCGAATACCCCCTTCGTGCGAACGGTGACGCGCGTGTTCAAGCGTCAGCGATTCCGCTCCTTCGAGAGCTCAGCCGCGACGTCGCGATAGAGCGATCGGGTGGCGCGGGCGATCAACTCCGCAACCCGAAAGAGGCCGTCGCCGGAGATCGTTATGCCCTGCCAATCCACCGCCTCGTGACGATGCACGAGCGCGTAGGTGTCGCGTCCGACGTCGAAGATCGCGAACTCGCTCGACTCGGCGATGAGCCGCCCCCGCTCGAGCATGCTCCGATCGATGCTCTCGACTAATTTCATCTTAGAAGCTCCTGTGAACGCGATACTCGGCAGAGCGACTAAGCCCCTGCGAGGATAATCACCCGCGCCGAATGGGAAAGAGCGGAATATGAGGCGCAGGCCGGGTCGCTTAATCTGGGGCGCCGCAATAGCGGTGCTTTGTGTCATCGGCCTCCTTTTCTGGCAGCGGCAGAACCTAGCGCGGCTCGGCGTCCTCGCGGCGGCCGACGCGTTCACCGGAACGCGAATCTCGGTCGACCGCATGACGCTCGGCGCAAATCGTGCGGTCTTCGAAGGCGTGCGCGTCGCGTCGAAGCGCGACGAGCCCATCGCGGCTATCCCGCGCCTCGCCGTCGAATACGATCTGCGCGACTTGCTGCCCGGAGGTAAGCGGCTCTTCGGCCTGCGCTCCGTCGAAGCGGATTCGCCGCACGTCACGATCGTGCGCCGCCCCGACGGAACCTATAACGTTCCGCTCCTGCACCTCCAAGGCAATCGTCCCGCCGGCACGCCAATGATATTCACGGCGCGCGTCCGCAACGGCTCACTAGATGCGGCCGACCTGCGGCCCGCGAGCGACGACGAGCGCGGCTTCTACGTGCGCGACCTCAACGTCGACGCTGACGTTTCGAGCGCCGCGCGCTCGCGATACCGCGCAACGCTGCGCTACGGTGAAAGAACGGACCGTCTCTTTCCTATCGAGGGACGCGGCGACATCAATCCGCCGGACGGCTATATAGATCAGCGCTGGACGGCGCGTGAGGTTCCCATCGCCGCCGCGATCGACTTCGTCGCCGGCACGCCGTCGCTGCGCTTCCTGCGCGCAACGCTGCGCGACGTCGACGCCCGCTACTTCGCTCTGCCCGGCGATCGCGGCGCGCTGCGCGGACATCTCACGGCGAGCGCATCTTTGTCCGGAGCGCGCATCGCCATCGCCGGCCTCGCGAAGCCGGTCGACGACGTCCGCGGTCCCGTCGACATTTACGACGACGGGCTGATGACGCCGCGCTTCGACGCGAGTTTGGCGGGCACGCCCGTAACGATCGGCGGCGGCATGTACGGGCTGAGCACTCCTCGACTGCGAATGACCGTGCGCGGCAGCGCCGATGCTTCGGTGCTGCGCTCCGCTTTCACCCAGGCGGCGCGCCTGCCGATACGCGGCCCCTTGCGCTTCGCGCTGCTGGTCGAAGGCACGGCTTCCAAACCCGTCACGTGGATCGCGCTGCAGTCGCCGCGGCTGAGCTACGCCGCGGCTGCCGTCGACCGTGTCGACGGACTCGTCGCGTTCGACGGGCGCGAGGCGGACGTTTTGGGCATGAGCGCTGCGTATGACGGCGGCGACCTGAGCGCGCGCGGACGAGTCGCATTCGAACGGCGGGCGAACGCCGTCGACCTGCTGCTCGGCGTGCGCGCCGGGGCGGGCGGAATTCCGTACGCGGAATCGTTCGTGCCGGGAATGACATTGCAGGCTGCCGCGCTCGCGACCGCCGACGACCCCAAGGCGATCGCGCTGCGCGGCGCGCTGTGGGGCGCGAGCGCGTCGCAACGTCTCGACGCTCTTTTCAACGTGGACCAGCGTGGAGTTGGAACGGTGGGTCCGCTGTACTACGCAGGCATGAATGGCTCGCTGTATGCACGCGTCGCGCTCGACCGTCCGCGCCGATCGAGCCTTGGCATCGCCGAGGCGCGAGGCCTCGTGATCGCGCCGGCCCGTGCGACGTTCGACGGCACGATCTTCGGCGGGCAGGTCGGCGCCGGAATCGGCGTGGGGCTCGTGGGGCGGCTGCGCACGCAGCTCGGAACGGCGAACGCGCGCGCGGATCTCTCGCTCGCGAACGGCGAGTTGCGCGGCGCGGTGATCGGCGAGGTCGCCGGCGAGGCGAGTTTCGGCGCCGACGCTGAGCGGGCCGCCGCAATCGCCGCGCGTCGCCGGAACGGTCGTCGTCGCCGGGGGACGCTACCGCAACTTCACCGTCAACGGCAACGCGGGCCTCGCATACGCCAACGGAACGCTGCGCGTCCACGACGCCGCGGTGGCGGTGGGGCCGGTGTTCGCGGGCGTCGCCGGAACGATCGCCGGACTCACTACCGGCGGCGCTAACGCGGCGCGCTACGATCTCGCGGCGCAGCTGCATTCCTCCGACGTCGGCGGACTGCTAGCGAGCGTGGATGCGCACGCGCCCGTGCCGGTTCAGGGGAGCATCGACGCCGACGTGCGGGTGCGGGGCAGCGGGACCGCGCCGTCGTTCTCCGGCGCGGTCGCGGCGCCGGAAGGCTCGGTCAACGGACTGGCGTTTCGCAATTTGCGCACCAACGTGAACGGCAACGCGGGCTCGCTGTCGCTGACCGGCGGCAGAGTTGTCGTGGGATCGACGGCGGTCGCGCTGCACGGCGACGCGACGGCGCGCAGCGCGAACGTCGCGATCGACGCGCCGCACACCAATCTCGCCGACTTCAACGACTTCTTCGACACAGGCGACACGTTCGCGGGAACCGGAAGCCTCGCGCTCCGCGCGACGCTTGCCGGGTCGCACGTCGTCGCGAGCACTGGCGACGCCCGCTTTAGCGGAGCGCACTTTCGGCGGCTCGCTCTCGGCACGGTCGCGGCGCATTGGTCCACGACTCGCGGAACGATCGACAGCGCGCTACAGTTCGGCGGACCAACGGGAGAGGTCGTCGCGGAAGGCAGCGTAACGCCGGCGACGATGGCCCTTAACGTGCGTGCGAATGCGCGCGCCGTCGATCTCTCGACGTGGCTGCCGATGCTGGGATATTCGGCACCGATCACGGGGCGGCTCGACGCGCAGACGGCGGTATCGGGACGCTATCCCGACGTCGCGTTCAACCTGCACGCCGCGGTCTTCGGCGGAACCGTCGGTCGCATGCCCGTCTCGCTCTTCGACGTGAGCGCCTCCGCCTCGCACGGACGCGGAACGATTCGATCCGCTCGCGTCGACCTGCCGTCGCTGAGCACGACCGCATCGGGCACCTTCGGGCTCCGCGGGAACGATCCACTTGCGCTGGAGGTGCACAGCACGAGCCCGGATTTCGGCGCGTTTGCGTTTGCCGCTACCGGTAAGAAGGCGCCGGCCACCGGCGTGCTCGACTCGGTGTTACGGGTCGAGGGTACGCGCGCGGCCCCGCGCTTGCGCGACGCACTCGTCGTGCAGTCGCTCCGCTATCGCGATCTCATGATACCGCGGATCGCGGCGGAGATCGATGCCGACCGGCATGCCGTCGCCGTGCGCGGCGGGGAGGTAGATCTGCAGCACGGTAAGATGCTCGCGTCGGTGACGTTGCCGATTCGCGTCGCACCCCCGCAGGTAAGTCCGGGAGCCGGACCGATCGCCGCTTCGCTGCGCGCCGAAGACGTCGAGCTGTCGAACTTCGTCGCGCTTCTCCCGAAGGGCACGAAGACGAGCGGGCGAATCGACGGCGAGGTGCTTGCGAGCGGCTACGCGTCGACGCACCGCAGCTGAACGGTACGCTCTCCCTGCGCGACGCGACCTTCAGCGGCCCGATGGAGCGCTCGCCGATCACCGGAATCGCCGGCGACCTGTCGTTTGCGGGAAGCCACGCGCAGCTGACGTCGCACGCGACCGTCGGGCGGCGGTGCCGTGAGCGCGCTGGCCGCCGCTTCATTCGCCGAACCTGCGACGCGCGAGCGATGCGACCGTCAACGCTCGCGTGACGGCGAGCAACGCGCGCCTCGACATGCCCGACTATTTCCAAGGAATCCTCGACGCGGACGTTTCGCTCGCGCGTTCGGCTGCCGGCAAATCCGGCGGCGAGCGGCTCCGTCACGGTTTCGAGACGCGCGCATTCCGCTCGATGCTTTCTTGAGCAGCAAACCGGCGGGCACGGCGCCGGGCTTGCCCAACGTCGCCTTCAACAACGTGCGCATCGCCGCCGGACGCGACGTGCGCGTGCAGAGCAAGAACGTCGACATCGGAGCGACCGGCGACAGTCGCGCTGGCCGGCACGCTGACGCGCGCCGAAGCTCGCCGGAAGCTTCCGCTCGACCGGTGGTTCGTTGAGCTTCTATCGCAACTTCAACTTGGAGAGCGGGACTGTGCACTTCGATCCCGACAGCGGCCCCATCCCCGACGTCGACGCAGTGGCCACGACCTTCGTCTCCGATCCGCCGACGGCGATCCGCCTGAACGTCACCGGCCCGGCGACGAACATGAACCTCGCGCTCGCATCCGACCCGTCGTACAGCCGCCAGCAAATCCTCGGCACTGCTCGTCGGCGCGCAGCAGTTCGGCGCCGTGCGGGGCGTGCGATCGAGCGGCGGCAAGCTTCTCGGCCGGCCTCGGCGGCGACCAACGTCGCGCTCGGGCAGCTCAACACGGTCTTCACGCGCAACCTGCTCGAGCCACTGTCAACCTTCGCTCGCCGGAACGCTCGGCTTCAACGAGGTGCGCATCACGAGCGACATCCAAACCGGCGTGGGCGTCAGCGCCGTCAAGGCATTCGGAAAGTACGTCAATGCCATCTTCGCGCAGACCTTCGGCTATCCGAGGACGCAGAGCATCACGCTCGAGGCGCATCCGAATCCGTCGCACCGGGCTGCGCGCTGACCGCCTTTACCGCACAGGGTCCGACGCTCTTGGCGCTGCAGCAGCCGGCGCCGGTCGGCATGGACGTCATGAACCTCAATCCTCTGACGCAACTCCCACCGCTCACCGGCACGAACGGCGTCATGTTCTCCTACCAGCTGAAGTTCCCATGAGGACGCGCACGGCCCAACTCGGCACGTTGACGCTCGCCATATGTTTGGGCGCGGCCGCAAACGTTACGGCACCGACGTCGGTTTCGTCGATCTTCCGCGGCTGCTCGCCGTTCATCCGCTACACAAGGTCCTCGACGCGTACGATCGCGAGATCGCGGCGCTTGCGCGGCACCGGCGCCGTACCGGGGCTCGCAGGACCCGGCCGAGCGCGCCGGCGCCGCGGCGACCGCGCTGCGGCGCGACGCTGCGCAGGCGCAGAACCAGGTGCAGCGCATCGCATCCGCCGGCGATGCGCGTTACCGCGCTCTCGAGGCCCACGCGCTGACCTCCGTCGCCGCGTCGCGTTACCGCGCCGCCGGCGCCATGGACGCCTATGCGGGCGCGCTGGCCCGCGCGACCGTAGCCAACATAAGCGGCTACGCGAACTCGATCGCTGCGCAGACCGCGCGTGCATTCGCGGCGCGGCAGCAGCGAGCTGCGCGAAAAGGAGCTGGCGCTGGCGTACGATCTCGCGCAGCGCGACGCGGGGACGCGGCTGACGCTGCGCGCGAAGCTAGCCGACGTCCGCATCCAGCACGCGAAGCGCGCGGCGCTGGACGCACGGCTGGCGGCGCTATCCGCGTCGCGAGTCCGCGGCGGTCGCCGCGCTGCACGTGCAAGACGCAGCCGTGCTGGCGCGCTATCGGGATCAATTGGAAAGGCAGGGAGCCGGCGCGAACGCGCAGATGGCCGCGCAGCTGCGTTCCAAGTCCGACGCGAATCTGGCCCTACGGCGCAACGTGCTGCGCGCGGCGGCCGGCTCGCGACAGAGTCGTTCCCGGCATGCCGTCTCGCCTTGCGACCTTGAGTTCGAGCTACCGGGTCGGCTCAGATGCGGCGGCGATCCGGAGCGGCCTTCAAGGCGCAGCTACGCAGCTCGCGCAGCGTTTCGCGCGGCTCTCCGACACGGACCGCGCCTCGCGGGCCGACGTCTCGGCGCAGCTCGCAAACCTGCAGCGCGATCGCGCCGAGCTCTATCGCGCCATGGTCGCGCAGATCGTCCGCGACGCGCAGCGCCTTGGGCGCGAACGCGGCATGCGCGACGTCGTGATAGCGGCGTCGCGTCCGCGCGGCGGTATCGACTTGACTCGCGCGCTCGCGCGCGAGGAGTCGGGCTTCTAGGGAACCTGCCTGTTATTGCGGTGGATGTGGGCGCAGCGGCTGCTGCGTGAGGCCGGATGCCTGGCGAATCTCGTCGACGTCCTTGATGAGCGCGTCGCCGGCCGAGGTCTTGGCAGGGCAGGTAAGGTCCGGCGATACCCAGTCCTGCCACTTGACGTGCATCGAGCTGCCGAACGAGGCGCTCTTCATGCACGGCACCGTCACCGCGTTCGTGTTCTTCGCCGTGGCGAGATCGGCGAAGAAGCGCGCGGCTGTCGCCGGTTGAACCGTAAACGGCTTCGCCGGTCCGGTCGCCGAGCCGTCGCGATTCTGCATCGTCAGGGATGCCTTTCCGTTGGACCAGACCGTAATCGAATAGCCGATCGTGTTCGTCGAGCCCGAATTGATGATTACGGCGGTATCGCGCGCCGCGGCAGCCACGAGACTAGCAATCGCGAGACCGCAGAGCACAGTTGCGCGGCGGAACATGACTCAAGTACCTCCCGTCTTCGGCGGCTTGCGGCCGTGACGCCAGAGCCACGCCGGTGCGTTCGCGCGCACGGCGCCCGGCTCGAGTGCGAAGAGTGCTGCGACGATGGGCGCCGACACGCCGGTTCCACCGGCCTGTTGCCACCCGCCTCCCGCAGACTCATAAAACGCGACTCCCGTGTTCGGATCGGCGACGGCGGAAACGTCGGCGACGCTGCGCATCGCGCAGCCGCGCGCGCGCTGCCACGACGGCTTGGCGACGTAGCCGCTGCACGCGCTTCCGCCCGAGCGCCACACGCGCTCCGTCCAGCCCCGACCCGTTGCGTCAGTCAGGGTCGTCCCGCCGACGCAGACCACGCCGGCATAACTGCACGGTTGGTTGACCGCGCCGTCGCCCGCACTCGCCGTAATCGCGCGGCCTGCGTGCACATACGCGGCATCCGCGGCGTTGGTCTCGGCGCTGCCGTATGAGTTGCTGATTGCGGCGGCGCCGAGCGAGGCCGCGGCGTTGACGCCCGCGGCGAGATCGGCGTCTTTATCACTGTTCGCCTGCACGAGCACGAGCTTGCAGTTGGGGCACAGAGCGGAGATCATTTGCAGGTCGACGGCTTCTTCGGCGCGCCAGTCGTCGCTCGAGTCGGCGTTCGGCTTTGGCAAGGGGCTCGCACGGCCGGTCTGGTTCACGATCTTCAGGCAGCCGCTCCCCGAAACGCACGCGGGAAGGCCCATGCTCTTACGATAAACCGCAAGATCGCTCGCCGCGCCCGGATAACCGTACGCGTCGACGACCGCCACGACCACGCCGCGGCCGCGCGCGCGCACCGTCTGCGCGATGCCGTACGCCGCCTGCAGGTCCGACGCGCAATACGGCGCTGTCTTGGAGCAGGCGCGGCGCGCCTGCACGCGGACCAGCGAGTCGCACGAGCGACGGCCCGGCGTTGTCGCCGAACAGACGCTGCGGAAGGCCGGCCGAGAGGGGGAACGCGGCGACGGCGAATGCGCTGCCGGGGTCGACGTGGAGGGCCGCGATGCGCCCGGCTGCGAGGCGCCCGGCCGCGACGTCCCCGGCCGCCCTGAGGTGACCGGCGGCTCGTCCGTTTGGTCGTCGGAGCTATCGCCGGAGCTGTCTCTCGTTTCGGGGGCGGCGCTGGAGGCGGGCGCCTGGCCCGCCGGCTGCGACTCGACCCCGGGCAGCGGCGTCTGCTGCAGCCCGCCGTTGCACCCGGCACACGCCAGCGCGGCGAGCGCCGCAACGGCGCTCAGTATGACGGCTCGCATCGTTTCCTTAGAATGCGCCAAGACCCTTAGGGGATCCCCAACCCGTAGGGCCATCGAAACCCGGCCGGGCATAGCAAATGTAGTGGATCGTCGAAGCGCAGGTGACGCCCAGATGAGGCGCGAGGTTGTTACCGACCGTCACGTCGTTCATGTGTCCCGTGTGGTGCTTCCAGATGGTTTGCGCGCCCGATTGCGTCGCCGCATTGCCGGCCAGCGCGTAGACGCCGGCGATGATCGGCGAGGACACGCTCGTGCCGCCGAACGCAAACCAGCAGCGCGAGGGGCAGCCGGAACCCTCTTCCGAGTTATAGACGGCCACCGGCGCCCGCAGGGAGGCCGTCGCCGAAGCGTCGGACTCGGAGCGCATGTGGCACTGCGTGTCGGTCTGCCAAGACGGCTTGGCGATTTTTCGGCTGCAGCCGCTTCCCGTCGCCCCGCACGGCGAGCTGCCGAATCCGCAGCGGTCGTACGAAAAATCGTTCCATACCGACTCGCTCCAGCCGCGCGCGTTATGTGCGCGCACGAGATGCGTCCCTCCGGCACAGACCACGTAGGTATAGGAGCACGGCTGTTGCGGACCGCCGTGATAGCGGCCGCCGCCGCCGTTGTCGCCGGCCGCCGCGACAATCACGACGCCGTGCTGATGGAAGATCGAGTTGTCTCCGCCGTTTTCCGGACCGCCCCACGAGGCGCTGACGTACTTCGCGCGGAGTCTTCCCGCCGTCTTCACGCCGGTATACAGACTGCTCGAGTAGTTGTTGTCGGTCTGCACGAGCACGATCTTGCAGTTCGGACAAACCGCCGATACCATGTCGAGGTCGAGGGATTGTTCGCCCCTCCAGTCGTCCGACGGCGGCGGCTCCGGCGGCAGCGGTGACGGTCTGCCGTTTTGGTTGACGATCCGCAGGCACTTCGTCGCGGTAGTGCATGCCTTCAGGCCCATCGTCTTACGGTAATACGCGACGTCGCTCGCCGCGTGGTGGTAACCGTACGCGTCGACGATCGCGACGAGTCTGCCCGCGCCTTTGCTCAGCGACGGCAGCGCATAGGCCGACTCTAGATCGACGGGACAGTACGCGTTGCTGAAAATGCACGTTTTGGGCGCACCTGCCAGATCGGCTTCGGCGATCAGCGTCGGGGCGACGTCGGTGCGCACCATCGCGAAACACTCCATTACCTGCGAATCGTCGGACGTTGGGCAGAGCCGGCGGACCGGATCGAGTCCGACGAACGGAACGTCACCGCTGCCCGGCCCGGTCAGCGCATCCGGCGGCGTGCCGGCGTTTTGCTCGATCGCCGCCTGGTTCGCCGGTACGAGCGACGGGTTGATCGAGCCGCTCGAACACGCGGCGAGCACCAGGATGGCGGACAAGGGCAGGGCTCGAACGATTGCGCTCACTTCAGGACCCTTCCAAGAATTCACGTTGGCTCAATCTGAGAACGTCGCGGCCGGCGCGGGCGTTTCGGCTTGGGCCCGAGGACTTGCATGTCGCACCTTCGAGCACCTATGGAGCACCGCATTCCCACGCCGTTTGGACGGGATTTGTTGATCGTGAGCAACGGTTCGGCAGTCATTGCCAGCAATTTCGTGGCGCCCGCGCGCTCGGCGGCGGCGAAAGCGGGCGACGCACTGCTCGTTGAGGTCAGCGCGCAAGTTCGCGCGTATTTTCGGCGGCGCTTGCGGCGCTTCGACCTGCCGCTCGCGCTCGAAGGCACTGCGTTCCGCGTCGCGGTCTGGCGCGCGGTCGCGACCCTGGCTTTCGGCGAGTTCGTATCGTATGCGGACGTCGCCCGCGCCGTCGGCCGCCCGCTGGCGCACCGCGGCGTCGCGACGGCGATGAGCCTCACGCCGCTCGACTTGCTCGTGCCTGCACACCGCGTCATCGGTGCGGACGGAAGAATCAAGGGCGCGCGGCCACGCTCAATGCGCGTGCGGCTGGCGGCCTTCGAGCGCGCGAAGATCTAACAAACCTCCGAGTACGGCTCGGCGAGCGGCGCGTTCGCCAGCGTTTCTTCCAAGAAGCGCGCCTGGTATGCGACGATATCTTCGACGAACGGGAACTGCGGATGCCGGCGCAGCGCCGCGACGCGAAAGCGATCGCCGTCGCGTTCGAGGATCTTCCATTCGACCATGCGCGGAAGCGCCGCGCGGACCAGACGTTCCGAATCTCGCCGCAGCTCCGGATCGACGAACGCCGCCGCCGGCAGCTCGGACAGCCGCTGCGCGACCGCGGCGCACGCTTGCGCCGCGTTGAACTCCGGCGCCGACTCGAGCCACGCGCCGAGGAGCTGGCTCGTGACGACCGGACGTATCGCCGCAAGCGTCCCCACCAGCAGCGTCATGCCGCCGTCGCGCAGCCGCCCGAAGCAAACGACGCGATAGAGCATCGAGAGGCGCGCCGACACGAACGGATCGTAGCTCACGCCGACCAGATAGATCGTCGATATCGGCGCCAGTCGATCGATCGCGCCGCGCATAGGGCCGATGCGACCGTCTATGGAGTACTTTCCCTCCGGCGTCAGATAGAACGTGCCCCCTCGCCGTACAACGTCTTCCATCAGCGCGAGGTCGCTCTCCACGTTCGCGCGGTTCTCGTCGAGGATCTCGCGCCGGTACGGCTCGTGCAGCGTCGCGAGTTTCACGACGGTGCGCGACCGGGCGAAGTTATGCGCGCTTCGCAGGTCGGACGTCTTCGTTTCGGGCGGAAAGAGCGCCGCGACGCATTGCTCGAAAACGTCGCGTATCGGCAGGGGACCGTGGCGCCGCTGGACCGACCAGGCAAACGCGCTGACCGCGCGCGAACTGAGCTCGTTCTCTAGCGGCAGCATGCCGAGCGTGAGGAAGAGCGGCCCCGCGTTGACGCGGCGCAGCAGCTCGCGCATCCAGGGAAGGCGCTCCGCCAGAAAGCCGGGCTCGTACATGCGCCGGGAGCTCGCGGTGAAAATGGGATGGCGCCACGGACCGCTTTGCACCGTCGTTCCGGTCACGATCGTCATCGACTCGAGGTCGTGTTGATGATTCGCGACGATCAGCGTCGGGCCGCGCCGGCGCGGAATCTTTCCCCACCCGCGCACGCGATACGCGACGCGATCCCACGCGAAGTTCGTCAGGACCGCGACGAGGCGCAGCGGCCAGCCCCACAGCGAAGAGATCGGCCGGCGCCCGACGCGCAGAACCGCCAGCGATGCGAGCGCGAAGCTGAATCCCGACAGCCCGAAGACCGCCTGATAACCCGCGCGCGTTCCATGAAAGAGGCCGATGAGCCAGCCGCCGGCCAGCGGCGCGACCACGTTGGGCAGTAGCGTCGCGATGCCCCAGAGGCCGAGATCGCGCGCGACGTCGCGCAGCTTCGGAATCGAATCCATGGCGAGTGCCCAGCCGCTTGAGATGACCCCGCCGAATCCGATGCCGAACAGCACCGCGAACGGCAGGATCCAGCGCAACGTGGGGGCGAGCGCGAAGCCGATCGTCGCGACCGCCATCGCCGCGCCGGCCAGCGCCGTCACGACCTTGCGGGGGACGCAATCGGAGAGCAATCCGAGATAGAGGCTCGACGCCACCGCGCCCGCGATGGTCGCGAACGCATACAGCGCGGTTCCCGCGGAGGGATCGCCGACCTTCTGCACGTCGCGGAAGTAATAGAGCACGAACGTCTGGAGCATGATCAGTCCGAAGAACACAAGCGCCCGTGCCGCAAACACGACGAAGAAATCATGCCAGTCGCGCACGTGCGCGTGCTCCTCGCCGTCGTAGACGCCCTCGCCCACGCCGAGCAGCGAGAGGGCGCCGATCGCCATGATCGCCGCCGCCGCGAGGAACGTCAGCCTCGGATCGGGCATGGCGCCCGCGATCGCGAATCCGAGCACCGTCCCCGCGAGCGTCGCCGCGCCGCGAACTCCCGATACCACGCCCCAGTGGCGTCGTGGAATCGACTCGGGTAGGAGCGCCTGATACGCGCACAGCGCGAGGTTGGCGCCCGCGGTAGCCAGCACGAGGAAGAATCCGAACGACACGAGCGAGTGCGCGTTCGCGAGGGCGATCAGCGCTCCGACATCGACGACGATGCCGGCGGCGACGAAAGTGCGGCGCGAGCCGCCGCGCCGCCGCAGCGCGTCCGAGAGCCCTCCCCCCAGCGGCGGGACGACCATCGCCGCCAGCGCGGCGATGCTGGCTAGCACCGAGAGGACGAACACGTGATTGGCGGGCGTTAAGTGCACCGTCGCGGCCGGAACCGCGATGGTCATGAGCGCAGTGTCCTGGAACGTCAGCGGCAGCCACAGCGCGTTGAGCATGACCCAACTGCCGATCTCGCGCGCGCGGCTCGAGGCGATGTTCAAAGGTTGAAAACCGGAATCAGCGCTTGACGGCGTCGATCAGCACGATGCCGCGGCCGCCGAAGTCGCGGAGTTGACCGAGCGCCGCCACCGCGGCGCCGAGAGGCGTGTCCGGGTTCGTCGCCTCGGTGATCGAAAATCCCATCTGCCGCTTCGCCTGCGCGTCGATCGGATCGCGCAGCGTGCGCGGCATGAGTTTGAATTTGCCGATCAGGCCGAGCATCGGGCCGGCCTTCTCATCCAGCGTCTGCGGATCGACGGCCATGACGACGACGCCGTGGCGCGGTCCGCTGCCGGTTCCTTCGAAGGCGACGAAGTCCACGCCGAGATCGCGCGTGTGCGCGCGCACGGCATCGACGCCGTTTCCGCGGATCGCGACGGAGTAACCGGCGGGAGGATTTGCGAGCAGATCGCCGAGCCACCCCTCGAGCGCGGGCATCATGGCCTGCGTTCCAGCGACGACGTCGTGGCCGTCGTACGTGCCGGCGCCCTGCGAAAAGACCGCGCTGTCCGCGAGGCCCGGCCGAGCCGTGACGCGCGTGTGCCACGCGTGCGCCGACAGCACGCTCGACCCCGCGAAGAGCGGAAATTCGATCGGATCGGTCGCAGACGGCGAGGGGCTCCCCGCGCCGCCATGGCTTGCGTTCGCACAGCCCGCGAGCAAGCAAACCGCGGCGAGCACGGCGAAACGAGAAAGCTTCACAACGGCGTCGCATTCGAGGAGAACCTGCGCGCCCCCCGTAAGCGGGGGCGGTGCCACTTTCGTATGGATCCTACCTGAAGCTGGATGAGTTGTTGCGGCTGCAGCGGCCGCTGTCGGAGCCGCCGCACCACGACGAGATGCTCTTCATCGTCATCCACCAGGTCTACGAGCTGTGGTTCAAGCAGCTCTTGCACGAACTCGACGGCGCGGCGGCGGCGCTCGACCGCGACGACCTGCTTCGCGCGCACAAGCAGTTTCGGCGCATTCACGCGATCCAGCGGCTGCTCGAGCAGCAAGTCGACATCCTGGAGACGATGACGCCGCAAGAGTTCAATCAATTCCGCGATCACCTCAACCCCGCGAGCGGCTTTCAGTCCGTGCAGTTCCGGGAGCTCGAGTTCGCCTGCGGCTTGCAGCGCACTGACGTACTGCAATGGATCGAGCTAGACGCCGAGCAACGCGCGCGCTTGGAGCGCCGCGGCGCCGAGCCCTCGCTGTACGAGCGGGTGAAGGGCCTGCTGCGGCGGCGCGGCTTCACCGTCGACTCGAGCGACGCAGCTCGTCGAAACCTTCCGCCAAATTTATTCCAACGAGGCAGAGCACTACGATCTGTATCTGCTGCTCGAAGATTTGATCGAGTTCGATGAGCGGTTCTTGCTGTGGCGGGGCCGGCACGTGCGCATGGTCGAGCGGATGATCGGCCAGAAGCAGGGCACGGGCGGATCGCTCCGGCGCGAAATACCTCGAGGGCACGCTGGCCCATCGCTTCTTTCCCGAGCTGTGGGACGGTACGCACCTACCTCGGCGAAGGAACGTACGCATGAGCGACGCGGCAACGCAGTCACGAACCGCGCAAGAGTACCGCTCGCGGTTTCCGATCCTGGCAAACTCCACGTACCTCGTCAGCCACTCGATGGGCGCGGCGCCGCTTGGGCGCGCGCGACGCGCTCGAGGCCTACTGGAACGAGTGGGCGTCGGAAGGTCCGGAGGCGTGGGAACGCTGGCTGCCGAGGATCGCCGAGATTGCCGACGGCATCGGCGCGCTCGTCGGCGCCGCTCGCCGGCTCGGTCTTCTTGGGACCGAACGTCTCCGTGCTGCAGGCCGCAGTCGCGACGTGCATCGATTTTCGCGGCGCGCGCAACGAGGTCGTGTACGAGGCGCTGCAGTTTCCCTCGCTGACGTACGTCTGGCGCGAGTGGGAGCGGTACGGCGCAGCGGTTCGCATCGTGGAATCGCCACGATGGCCGCACCGTGCCGACCGAACGAATCGTCGCGGCGATCACGGAAAAGACCGCGATCGCGGTGATCTCGCACGCCTACTATGTCTCCGGCGCGCTGGCCGACGTCGGGTCAATCGCAAGCGCACTGCCGCGCCGTCGGCGCGCTTCTGTGCGTCGACGCGTATCAGACGACCGGAGTCTATCCCTACGACGTCACCGCGCTCGATCTCGACCTCGCGACCGGCGGTTCCCACAAATGGCTCTGCGGCGGCGCCGGCTGCGGCTGGATTTACGTCAAGCCGTCGCTGCTCGAGGCGTTTCGCCCGGCGGTCACCGGATGGATGGCGCACGCAGCGTCCGTTCGCGTTCGAAGCCGGCGCCGATCGTGCACGCGGCGTCGATGTACCGCTTCGGCCACGGCACGCCGACGATCCCCGGATACGTCGTCGCGGCACCGGGTCACGCGATGATCGCGTGCGATCGGCGTCGCGCGATTCGCGAGCACAACGTCCGCCTGACCGACAAGATCGTCGCGATGGCACTCGAACGCGGGCTGCGCGTCAACTCGCCGCTTGCAGGCCGAGAACGCGAACGGGCTGGATCGGCATCGATTTCGAGGATTCCGAGCGCGCGTGCCGCGCGACTGATCGAGCACCGCGTCTTCGTCGACTACCGGCCCGGCTGCGGCATTCGCGTCGGCCCGCACTTCTATACCGACGACGACGAAATCGACGCCTTCTTCCGGGCACTTGGAGCGCGTCCGGTAAAGCCGATGGACTCTTCGTCGATGATCGTCGACCACACCCGAACTGGCGCCGCGTTCCGGCGCCTTTCGATTCCGGTTGCGGTTCAGATGCTCGGCGATCAGCTGCTCGGCGCGGCCGACACGATCGCCATCGGAAGCCTCGGGACGGTCGCGCTCGCGGGCGCGACCGCGGCGAACACGCTCTTCCTCGCGATCGTCTTCGCAATATCGGGCTTCCTGAGCGGCACGTCGATCGTTGCGGCGCAGCGCATCGGCGCGCGCGACGTCGACGGCTTCGCGCGAACCGTTCGCGCCGGCGTCGTCGTGCCGCTGGTCGCCGCCGTGGCCTGCTTCGCGCTAAGCCTGGTCGGCTCGGGCCCAGCGATCCACTGGATGATCGGCGACCTCGCGAGCGCGCACGCGAGCGCGATCTATCTCGTGCTGCGCTGCGCGTCGATCGTCCCGATCGTGATCTCCGGCACGTTGATCGTGGGACTGGCGGCCGCCGGAAACCGGCAGCTCGGCATTCTCGTGCTGCTCGTCGTCAACCTGATCCACATCCCGCTGCTGCTGATGCTCGGCCTCGGCTGGTGGACGCACCATCCGTTCGGAATCGTCGGGCGCCGGCGTCTCTTCGCTGCTCTCCGAAACGATCGCGGCGACCTACGCGATCGTCTACGTTGCCCGCCGCCCGCACTACCGCGTGTTTGCGGATCGCTCGGTGCTCGTGGGCCCTGGCGCGGCGCTGCGCGCTGCTCGGCTTGCCGGAAGCCATCTTCTTGCTCGGCGTCATCGCTCCCGACATCTTCATCGTCGCGATGCTCGCCCCGCTCGGGCGCGATCGCCGTCGCGGCATTTCGCGCGCTCAACGTCGTCTCCGACCTGACGTTCGTCGTGCCCGAGCCCGCTGCAGACGCTACGCAGATCGTCATCGGACAGCGCCTAGGCGCGCGAGATCCGGCAGGCGCGCGCTGGTTCTTCGAACGAGCGCGCCGCTTCTCGTTCGTCGTCGACGACGCTCACGGGCGTCGTCGCCGCGCTGCTGGCCTGGCCGCTGGCATACGTGTTCACGCTCGACGCGAGCGTCGCGACCATCGCGGCACTGCCGCTGGCGCTGCACATGGTCACGCTGCCGCTCAAGGGCTGGGCGATGATCTCGCTCGCGCCGATCCGCGCATCGGGCGACACGAAGTTTTCGATGACCGTCGGCATCGCGTGCAGCGCGCTGGTCATTCCGCTGGCGTGGATCGGAATCGAACGGCTGCATCTCGGACTGTACAGCGTCGCGGTCGGCTGGATCGCCGCCTGGACCGTGCGCGCGCTGCTGACGCAATGGAAGCTGCGCGACGGCTCCTGGATGCGGCGCACGCCGCTCGCGGCCTAGGGAAGCCGCTCCCTAACGGATTTTTTGGAGGGGCTGGCTAACCGCGCGGTATGGCGTTTACTGAGGGATTCATCTCGGAGCTGGTTGGACGCCACGCGACGATCGACGACTCGCCGATCGGCAAGGTCGCCGATTTCGTCGTGCGCAAACCGGACGCCGTCTTTCCGCAGGTCGACGGCCTCGTCATCAAGACCGTCCACGGGCCTGCGCTTCGCGCCGATCGATACCGTCGCGGACGTCGACCGCAACGGCAACGTCGCGCTGACGATCGCGCCGACGGAGCCCGCGCCGCCGGAGCACGAGGAGCTCTATCTCGTCGCGGACCTGCTCGACAAACAGATCGTGGACGTCGACGGCCGCAAGGTCGTGCGCATCAACGATATCGAAGTCGCCAACGCGGGCGGACGGCTTCGCGTCGTCGCCGCCGACGTCGGCTTCGCCGGGCTGCTGCGCCGCCTCGGCCTGCGCTCGTTCGGCAAGCGCTGGATGTCGCGCATCGGCAACGTTCCACGCTCGATGATCGCGTGGGATTCGGTCGCGCCGATTCGCGACGTCAATCCGTCGCAGGTGCGGCTGTCGGTCAAAGAGAGCCGCCTCGCGCGCCTCCATCCGTCGGAGCTGGCGGAGATCATCGGCGATCTGTCCGTCGCGCGAAGCGCGCGGCGGTGGTCGGACAGCTCGACGACGAGACGGCGGCCGACGCGTTCGAGCATCTCGATGCCGAGACGCGCAAGAATCTGATCGAAGACATCGGCACCGAGCGCGCCGCCGACATCATCGAAGAGATGGATGCCGACGACGCGGCCGATCTGCTCGGCCGAGCTGCCCGAGGAGCAGCAGTCGGAGCTCCTGGCCGAGATGAACGCGTACACCGCCGGAGAGCTGCGCGAGCTCGTCAAGTATCCGGAGGACTACGGCGGGCGGCATGATGACGACCGATTACGTCTGGATCTATCCGCACCGTACGACCGAAGCGACGATCCGCAAGATTCGCGAGATCGCGCCGGCCTCGGAGTTCATCTACTATCTCTACGTCGTCGACAAAGAAGACCATCTGCTCGGCGCGCTCTCGCTGCGAACGCTGCTGCTCGAGCTGCCGACGGCGTTCATCGATCGCATCATGGAGACCGATCTCGTGACGGTCGCGCCCGATACCCCGGCCGTCGACGTCGCCTCCACGATCGCGAAATACGATCTGCTGGCCGTTCCGGTCGTCGACGATGGCGGCAAGATGCTGGGCATCGTCACGGTGGACGACGCCATCGATGCGATCATGCCCGACGAGGTCGCCAAGAAGCTGCCGCACATTCGCGCGCGGCACCGTTCGCATCACGGCGTGACGTGACGCCGGAGGCGATCGTCGAGTTCACCGAGGCGCTCGCGCGCATTGCCGCATCGGGCGGAGGTCCCAAAGCGCTCGACGGCGCACTTGGCGCAGAGCGTGCGGCGGCGGCGTGCTGCTGGAGGACGCGCTACTGGCGCCACCTCGCGGCCGCGGGCGCGGGGCGGATTCCGGCAAGCGCGCGCGCCAGCGTCGAGGCGGGCGCGCCGGGCCGACGCGCAGCGCGTGACCGCCGGCACGAACCACGTGGGTTGGCTCTCCGCTCTTCGGCGGCGATGGCGCGCCGATGCGGATCTTCTCCTGCGCCTGACCGCGGCCGCAATCGGCGTCGAGCTGGCGCGCGATGCAGCGAGCCAGCGCGGACGCAAGGAAGACTTTTGGGACGCGCTGCTCTCCGAGACGTTCCACGACTCGGCCGCGGCGCGCGACGACGCCGCGTCGCACGGCATCGCGCCGGCCGCGTCCTATTTGGCCGTTGCGCTGGAAGCCGAGTCGCGCCGATCCGGGCGAGCTGCGACTGCGCTCGCTCGCCGACGTGCTTTCGCGGCGCCGACGGCGAGCTCGGCATCGCGCAGCGCGGCGTCGCGCTCCTTGTGTTCGTTCCCGCGGCGCGCGCCGTCGATGCGAGCAACGCGAAGACCGCCGCGAGCCTGCTGCCGAAGACGCTCGCGCGGCGCAAGCCGAACGTCCGCATCTCCGGCGGCGTCGGCACGGTCGAGCCGCTGCTGCGGCTGCCGCGCAGCGCGGCGGCCGCGCAGGCGGCGCTCGCGATCGGACGGCGCGTCTACGGAAGCGGGACACGTCACGTCCTACGACGAGCTCGGCGCGTATCCGCTGCTCTACGAAGGCGCCGACGTCGACCGCTTGCGCGCGTTCGCGACCGAGACGCTCGCGCCGCTGCGACGCTACGACGAGAAACATCAAACCGAGCTCGAGCGAACGCTCAAGCTCTACTTCGAGCTCGGACAGAACGTAAAGACGGCGGCGGCGGCGCTTGAACGTCCACCGCCACACCGTCTTCTACCGGCTGCGGCAAATCGGCGAGATCTGCGCGCGGTCGCTCGAGAGCCCGCACGATCAACTCACCCTTCGCTTGGCGGTTGCAATCGATGAACTCCACAACTCGACCTGAGCCGCGGCGGCCGTCCGCCAAGCGCGACGTCATCCAGCTCGCGCGCGAGCAGAACGTTCGCTTCGTTCGGCTCGGTCTTCGCCGACATTTTCGGCGTCAGCAAGAACGTGTCGATCCCAATCGACGAGCTCGAGGCCGCGCTCGACGGACGCGTCACGTTCGACGGCGGATCGATCGACGGCTTCGTACGCGGCGAAGAGCTCGACATGCTGCTGCGGCCCGATCCCGTCGACGTTCGCGATCTATCCGTGGCGCGCGGCGCCCGACGCCGCCGAGGCGCGGCTGATCTGCGACATCGCGATGCCCGACGGCTCGCCGTTCGAAGGCTGCCCGCGCACGACGCTGCGCCGCGCGATCGAGAGCGCGCCGGCGCTGACGCGGCCAGCGCATCGGGCTCGAGATCGAGTTCTATCTCTTCGAACAGCGAGGCGAGCGACGGCGCCTCGACCGCGACGTCCGACGTCGGATCGTACTTCGATTTCTCCGCGAACGACCGCGGCGAAGAGGCGCGCAACGCGATCGTTGCGGCGCTGCGCGCGATGGGCGTGCCGATCGCGTCGGCGCACCACGAGCACGGCGCCGGACAGCACGAGATCGACGTCGCGCACGACGATCCGCTCGCGGCCGCCGATCACGCGCTGACGCTGCGCACGATCGCCAAGCACGTCGCCGCCGACTTCGATCTCGACGCGACGTTCATGCCCAAGCCGCTGGAGGATCGCGCCGGCAGCGGCCTGCACGTCGATTTCCGCCTGCCCGACCGAGCGACGAGGAGACGGCGCTCTACGTCGTCGGCGGCCTGCTCGCACACGCGGCGGCGACGACGGCGATCTGCAATCCGACCGTCAACTCCTACAAGCGTCTCGTCGCGGCGTGGGACGCACCGATCTATACGGTCTGGTCGGAGCGCAGCGCAAACGCGCTGGTGCGCGTTCCGCCCGGCCAGACGCCGCCGCGCGATCGAGATGCGCAGTCCCGATCCGGCCTGCAATCCGTATCTCGCGCTCGCCGTGCTGATCGGCGCCGCGGCCGACGGCATCGCGCAGCGCACGCTGCCGGGACCGCCGCTCGTCGGGTCGACCTACGATCTCAGCGACAACGAGCGCCGCGAGCGCGGAATCGGCACGCTGCCGAAATCGCTGCGCCAAGCGATCGCCGAGCTCGACGGCGACGCCGTCGTGCGGGCCGCGCTCGGCGATCATCTCTACCACGCGTTCCGCGACGCGAAGCTCGAAGAATACGAGCGCTACCGCCGCGCCGTGCATCCCTGGGAACGCGAACAGTACCTCGGTTGTATTAAACGCGGCGCGACATGCTGCGCGGCGTTGCGCTTCTGCGAGCATGCGCCCAGGCGTGCTCGACGTCGGCGCGCGTCGGTGCGCAGGTTGCCGATCGCGAGCCGGATGGCGTAACGCGCCGCCGACCTTCGTGTGCGAGATGAAGACCTCGCCGGTCGCGTTGACGGCCTCGACGACCGCGGCGTTGAGCGCCTCGAGCGCGCTTCATCGAATCCCGGCGGCGCGTAGCGAAAGCATACGACCGACAGCGGATGCGGCGCGAGCATTTCCCAGTCCGGCTCGTCTCGAATCCATCGCGCGAGTTCCTGCGCGAGCGCGACGTGCGCGCGGAGCCGGTCGCGAATGCCTTCGCGCGCCCAAACTGCGCAGCACGAACCACAGTTTGAGCGCTCGAAAGCGCCGGCCGAGCTGCAGGCCGTAGTCCATGTAGTTGATCGCGCTCGGCTTCGGGCGTCGTCAAGATAACTCCGGCACAATGCTGAACGCGCGGCGAACGACGCGCCTCGTCCTTCAGGAAGAGCACGGAGCAATCCATCGGGACGAACAGCCACTTGTGCGGGTTGACGACGAGCGAATCCGCCTGCTCGACGCCGTCGAGCAAGCCGCGAAACTCCGGGACGATCGCTGCGATTCCGGCGTACGCCGCATCGACGTGCAGCCAGACGCCGTGCCGCCGAGCGATCTCGGCGATCTCGGGCAGCGGATCGACCGACGTCGTCGACGTCGTCCCGACGGTCGCGACGATCGCGAGCGGGCGCATTCCGGCGTCGACGTCGGCTGCGAATCGCGGCGTCGAGCGCGTCCGGCCGCATGCGAAACGCGTCGTCGCACGCGACGCGCACGACGTTGTCGCTGTCCGACGCCGAGCGCGATCGCCGCCTTCTCGACGTGCGAGTGCGTCTCGCTCGGTGACGTAAACGCGCAGCGCGCGGCAGTTCGCGGCCGGTCATGCCTTCCTCGCGGATCCCGAGGCCGAGCGCCTCGCGCGCCGCGGCCAGCGCCGTGAAGCCGGCGATCGAGGCGGTGTCGTAGATCACGCCCGTCCAGTCGTGCGGAAGGCCGAGCAGGCGGCCCAGCCAGCGCATCGTCACTTCCTCCAGCTCGGTCGCCGCGGGCGACGTGCGCCATAGCATCGCCTTGACGTCGAGCGTCGCCGCCAACGCCTCCGCCGCGACGGCAGCGGGCGCCGCACTGGTCGCAAAGTACGCGAAGAAGCGCGGATGATTCCAGTGCGTCGTCGCCGGCACGACGATGCGCTCGAAGTCGTCGAGGATGCGCTCGAACGGTTCGGCCGACTCCGGCGCTTCGGCGGGCAGCGCCGCGGCGACGTCGCCCGGGTTGACGTCGGGCAGCACGCGATAGCGCTCCGGGCTGCGCGTAGTAGCGTTCGATCCATTCCGCGACGCGGTTCAGATCGTCGCGCAGCGCGTCGCTATGGTCCATGGCTTGGAGTGTTGGCGCCGCGCGCGGAGAAGGCCCCTACGTATGAAGTACCGGACGTACCCGAACAGCGACGTGACCGTGAGCGAGGTCGGCTTCGGCCTCTGGACGACCTCGACCGGTTGGTGGGGCGACAAGAGCGATGACGAGGCGGTCGCCATGCTGCGCGCCGCCTACGATCGCGGCATCACGCTGTACGACGCCGCGGACACCTACGGCAACGGACGCAGTGAGGAGCAGCTGGCCGCCGCCTTCGGCGATCGCCGCGACCGCGTCGTGTATGCGACCAAGTTCGGCTACGACTTCTCCAACAGCAGCGCCGACCGGCGCGGACAGTCGGAGCTGCCGCACGACTTTTCGCCCACCTTCGTTCGCAAGGCCCTCGAGGCGTCGTTGCGGCGCCTGGGCACCGACTACGTCGACATCTATCAGATGCACAACGCGCGCATGGCGCAAATCGAGGACGACGCGCTGTGGAACCTCCTCGAGTCGTTCAAGCGTGACGGCAAGATTCGCATGTACGGCGTCGCGCTCGGCCCCGCGATCGGCTGGCTCTACGAGGGCGTCGACGCGGTGCGGCAGCGCAACGTCGCGAGCCTTCAGATCATCTGGAACATCCTCGAGCAGTATCCCGGCAACGAGCAGATCGCGGCCGCAAAAGAATCCAACGCCGACACCGGTTACATGATTCGCGTCCCGCACTCGAGCGGGATGCTCGAGGGTCATTATACCGCCGACACCACATTTCCGCAGGGTGACCATCGCCGGCACCGGCCGCGCGAGTGGCTCATCAACGGCATCGAAAAGGTCGCGCAGCTGCGCTTCCTCGAGAGGCCCGGCCGAACGCTGGGACAGGCTGCGATCTTGTGGCTCCTGGCCGAGCCGCGCGTGATGAGCGTGCTGCCGAACATCTACGATCGCGATCAGCTCGAGGAGTTTGCCGCCGCGCCGGACGCGCCGCCGCTGGAGCCGGAGGAACTCGCCCGCATCGAAGCGCTCTACACAAAGAACTTCGCAATCGCGGAGCCGCCGATGGCGTTCAAGGGAACGATGACGCGAGAGGCGGCGCTGCGATGAAAATGGAGCACGTGTCCACGCCCCACGCGCCCGAGCCGATCGGGGCGTATAGCCAGGCGATCGTGGTCGGCAACGAGCTCTACTGCAGCGGTCAGATACCGCTCGACCCCAAGACCGGCGAGCTGGTCGACGGCGACATGGCCGCGCAAACCGAACGCGTCCTCGAAAATCTCTGCTCGATCCTGTGCGCCGCGGGCTACGAGTGCGCCAACGTCGTGAAGACCACGATCTTTCTCGTCGACATGCGCGATTTCCATGCGGTCAACACGGTCTACGAACGCTACTTCGGCATGACCAAGCCCGCGCGCTCGACGGTCGCCGTCGCCGCGCTGCCGCGCGGCGCGCGCGTCGAAATCGACTGCATCGCCCGCGATTAATGGCGCCTCCTTCGCGCGCGGCCGCTGCGCTTTCCGCATCACACGATCAGTCAAACTGCGCTCGTCGTCGGCGCTTCGTCAAAGCTCGGCGAGATCGAAGCGATGCGTCAGCCGCTCGAAGAGTGCACCGTCACGACGGGTAGAGTAAGGGCTTCCAAAAAGAGGGCGCCCTGGCTGGGCGCCGGGCTGCGAGGCGCGTTGAAGGGTAAACCTTAACCACGGGTCGACCTGCGCAGGCGAATCATCGAACTTGCAAAGAAACAAGTTTGACGCCAAATATTATAGCGCCTGCCCTTGAGCGATCGCCTCGTCTTCTGTCATCGTCGCGCCGTCGGCCATGAGATGTGTCAGCTCATCGGCACCGATCGATTCACGAAGCACGGCGAACGCGAGGTCGCATTGCTCCCGCAACGCCCGATCCGCGTCGGCCCCCAGCGCCGTGAAACGGGCAGTCGCGAAGCCAAAGAGCCGAGCCGCGCCGGCATGCTCCACAGAGGCGCAGCGGCGGCCTTCGATCTGGGGCCTCAGGACCGTCGCCAAAGCAAGGCGCTGCAGCGACAGGGCGACCGGCACGGCGAGCCCGAGCCGACGGCCAAGTTCGAGCGCTTCGTTTGCATGCACGCGCGCCTCCTCGTAGCGTCCCAAGGTGATGAGGTACGCCGCCGCGTTGACATGGGCGGCAGCGACAGTAAGCGGTGCTGTTGGGTTCTCTACGCTGCGAGCCGCGAGCAAATCAACCATGAGTCGCAGCGCTGTTTTGGGGTCGCCCGCGAGGAACTCGCAGTCGGCAAGACTTACGGCCACAGTTTCCGCGGACGTGTCGGCGCCGATTAGCTGCGCGAGCCCGAGCGCCTGTGTGTATGCGGCTCGAGCGCCGGTGAAATCGCCGATGCCACGCCGGGCATCCCCGATTCTCTTTAAAGCGCTCGCGGCCAGGCGGCGGTCACCGTGCGTGCGCCCTGCTTTCAAAGCTTCTTGCAGCAAAAGGTCTGCTTTTGCACACTGTCCGAGAAGGGCGAGCGCGCCGCCCGCCAAGCATTGCGCCCAGCCGCTCCCCAGTACGTCGCAAGCTCGGCGATATCGGACCAGAGCGCGTTTGGCCGCCTGCAAGGCCGCCTTGCATTCACCGAATCCCAGGTCACCGGAGGCCTCGGCGTGTTCGAGTCGCGCCACCAGACTGTCTGGAGTGTGCTCATCAACCAACTCAAGGGCCGCCCGCACCCAACGCCTTCCTTCGGCGAGCGTGAAGCTGCGCCATAGTATTTTCGGCAATGCGGTCAGCCGTTGCCCCAGGATAACGTCACCTCGTTTTGCGAGCGCCCACTCCAGCGCCACGCGCCAATTCGCTAACTCCACTTGCGCGTGCGGAAACCACTCCCGATCTGGCATCGTGTCCCATGCGCGTTCGAGCCCATGCGTCAGTTCTAAGTAAACGAGCGCGTGACGCCGCGCTAGCATCTCCTGCCCGCCTCGCATCTTCAGCTTGTCTTGAGCGTACTGCCGCGTCGATTCTAACAACCGATAGCGCTGCTCGTTACCAGCCAACTCCGCGACTAGCAGTGACTTTGTCACCAGCGATCCGATGAGGTCGATCACGGCGATGTCATCTTCGCCATCAATCGCGCAGACCGCGGCGGCCGCTTCAAGCGTACAGCCGCCGGCGAAGACCGAGAGCGATTCGAAGAACGTCTGTTCACGCGGTGTCAGCAGGTCGTAGCTCCAGTCGATCAGCGCGCTCATCGTCTGATGCCGCCGTAGTGCTCTGGGGTCGCCGCCGGTGAGCAGCCGGAAGCGCTGATCGAGGCGCTGCGCGATCTGACGCGGTGCGAGCACCTTCACGCGAGCAGCGGCCAGCTCGATGGCCAGCGGGATTCCCTCTAAGCGGCGGCAGATTTCGCTAACATCCGGTGCGTTGTCGTCGGTGAGCACAAAGCTGGAGTTGACCGCATGCGCACGATCAACGAAAAGAGCCACCGATTCATAGCGTAGTGCGTCTTGTGCGCGCGCACACGAATCTGATGGAAACAAAAGCGATGGGAGCCGATAGAGATCCTCTCCGGGTACTTCCAGGGCCTCTCGGCTGGTCGCCAACACGCGCACCTCTGGGCATGACTGCACGATGCGGGCCGCCAAGGCACGCACAGCAGCGATCAAATGCTCACAGTTGTCTAGTATAAGTAGGAGCCTGCGCGTCTTCAGGTACGCGACCACAACATCTGAGGGAGACCCAGTCGTCGAGGGAAGCTGCAGGGAACTCAAGACCACGCTCGACGCAAGCGTTTGATCTGCAAGTGGGGCTAGGTCGGTGAGCCACACGCCGTCCCGATAACTGCCGAGTGAGTCGTTGCCCGTCTGCACGACAATGCGCGTCTTGCCGACTCCGCCCGCTCCGACAACCGTGACGAGGCGGTGATCCTTTAGGAGTATTGCGATCTCACTGATCTCGCGCTGCCGCCCCACGAACGAGGTCAATTGGCGTGGCAAATTATTGTGCGGTGTCTCTTCGGCGTCGGGACGCACGATCCGCAGTAGCGATGCGTTTAGCGCCTCACCGCGGCGACGCGGCAGAGGAGGGATACCGGCGGCACTTTCAAGCAGCACCTCACGCTCCGGCGATAAGTCCAACGCACGCCCAAGCGACACGACTGTCTCGCGATACGGCCTCGTCCGGGCTCCTCGCTCCAGCGTACTGACCGCATCCGCGCTCAGCCCCGCCCGCTCGGCGAGCTCTTGCTGCGTCATCCCCGCGTCGAGGCGAAACTGCCGCAGCAAGGCTCCGAAGCGGGGTCGGCCGGCAGCCTCCATAGCACTCTAATCGGTCGAACTGTCCGAATAACCTGTACGAGTGTCCCTGGACCCATTGCGCCCGCGGAAAGACAATGATTAGTGCAGGGCCTCCAAGGCAATCTTACCGTACCGCCGCGGAAACGTAGAATGCCCGTCTTGGAGCACCTCGCCTTCCCTCAAGCTACATCAGGAGAACTAAACTATGCACACCTCCACAGCAAGGATTTACGCAGCAACCGCATCCGTCGCTCTTGCGGCGTTGACCGGTTGCGCCGGCGGCAGTTCGCAAATGACGCCGCCAGCGATCGTGCATCCCACGGGGCACCCGAAGATGACGCGCAGTTTTTTTAGGCCGGACGCAAAAGTAAAACCACTTATCTTTGTTTCAGACCAAAGCGGGTATGTCAACATCTACCAGCAAGGCGATAAAAAGCTGGTTGGCCAAATCTTTAATCTCACCGCGCCGCAGGGAATGGCAACGGACACCGCTGGGAACCTGTACGTCACAAACGGTTACTTTACTAGCACTGAAACTATCGAAGTTTACGCTCCGCCTTATACGGGCGCGCCAACGCTGACGCTTGACGATGGCGGCAGTTCCACCAACCCGAACTCCGTTGCCGTTTCGCTCCTGGGTGTCGTAGCCGTCGCGAATGGCAACGGTAGCGTCGTCTTTTATGCCAAGAACTCAACGACGTCATGCGCGACGATTTCTGATCCGACGAAGCTCGGAGCAGCCGCGTTTGACTCATTTGACGACAAAGGGAATCTTTACGTCGCAGGGTATTCAGGAAGCGCCTCGGTCGTCGTAAAACTCGACGGCGGGTGCAAAGCCAACGGAATGACGCTATTAACGACGACCAACACCTTGTCGTTCGCCCGCGGCATTCAAGTCGATAAAGCCGACCGCATTGCGATTTTGGACGATGGCTCTCCGCAAGTCGTGTACACGTACGATCCGCCGAAGAATGGCTCGCTCGGCTCGCCCATATCGACTGCGATTCTAAAACTAATCAGCCGGCGGACGAACTTTTTTGCCCTGGCATTCCTTGCTTCTGGTCGCGATTTCTACACCGTAAACTATAACGACGTCGCCTCCGAATATGACCATCCAGCCGGAGGCAAGCCTGACGCAGTCATCAACTTGGGAGGCATCGGTCCGGGCGGTGTAGCGGTTACTCCTCCCCTCGTTCCGTAAGGCGCAGGAGCTAAAAAGAAACACATCTGCGAACCCATTCGATTAAGGGCCGTGCGCAACGCACGGCCCTCTTTCCGACGAGCCGCCGCCGGTGCTTGAGGCAGAAATCGGTAGTATCCCACGGTACCTCCGCAGGTCCTGTCAAACACTAAATCGTCATTTACGTCAGTCTCGCTAACGCTTTCCAATGCGGCCTATGCGGCACAAGCTTGCCGCCGCGCACCTTCGAACCATGCGAGATGCTCGCACCCATGGCCTCAGCGATCGCGCGCACCGGCAGGCGTTGCAGCTTCGGCAGAATGTCGCGCGGGAAATCCACGCCTTCGAGCGATCCGTCATCGCGCCATGCTAGCGTGGCTTTGCGCTGCAGTGAGGCTGTAGCGGCACGCCGGCGCTGCACTTCAGGCGCCGCGCGAAATACAGTCGCGAAAGCAACGATTACCAAGTGGGCCTGAACCATCTCTACGCGGTCACAGACAGCCCGGAGGACGGTCTCTGGTTCGCTCTTCCCGACGTGGCCGCATCGGCGCTCCTCACGGGACACATGCCTAAAGATCGTGAACACCTTTCGGATTATCCCCAAGGGTCAGCTGGCCGACCTTCGTCCGATCAAGCTGCGCGGCACGGTAACGATCGATGCACGTTCTCAAGACTTCTTCAGCGCGATCATCGAAGAGCGCAAGCGCCTCACTTTCAATACCTCGCTCTCGACCGAAGAGCGCGACCGGCTCGATAAGGCGCTCAAGGTGCTGGCCAATGCGACGAGCTACGGCATCTTCGCCGAAATGCGCCGCGAAGAGTCGGCCGAGAAAGCCAGCGTAATGTGCTACGGCATCGACCCTACGCCGTTTGAATGCCGTGTGCTCAATCCCGAGAAGCCCGGCGAGTACTGCTTTCCGCCGCTGGCCTCTCTCATCGCCGCGGCGGCACGGCTGATGTTCGCGCTGCTGGAGCGCTGCGTCACTGATCTCGGCGGCACGTACGCGATGGAAGGTACTGATTCCATGGCGATCGACACTTGAAGGACGGGTACGGACAATGGAAACGTACATCACCAAGTCATTAGAAGAGCTGGGCGATTCGAAGTACATGTCTACTGTTGAGCGATTGGCCAAAGAACAAGTTGCTCAACGGGGTAGCTCCGCCTCACTTTCTGCGTTGATCTTTGGAGCGTACTCGAAACCGCAATAAGCTTCAGTCGCGATCCCTAGCGGCCGCGCGCGCATGAAGCAGACCGGGGCGCCGCGATTGACGCTCCAGGCGAACGGGCGGGGGCGGAGGCCGCATGCAAAGACCGCACGTCGCCTCACCGCGGTGGCTCGACCGTAGAACGACAAGGAGCCGCCGATTCGGCGAGGTCGGCTTTGCGCCGGCGTGCTCCACCGACAGTTCAGCGCAGCCCGCCTCTTGCGACGGAACTTAGAAAGCGCACCGCATAAGCGGCATTGGAAGACGTTATCGCAATTATCGCAACAGTTATACTATTTGGTGTCTGAGGGAGACCGCGGCTTTAGGGAAAGGATGCTACAGGTTACCTTCAAACGACCGGTCCGTCATGAGGCCATGCGGAACGTGCACCGACCAGTCCGCCGACTTTTCTCTTGGAGCGCTTTTGGCCGAACGCATTCGTTACTGAGACTTTCGAACCGCAACTGCACCATCGATATGGTGAAGCATTCGTCAGAAATTCGGCCAGAAAGGAAAAGGAGGCCGAGTGAACTACCACTCGATACCTCCTACGACACGAAGCAAAACCAGAAGTCATTAGCTGAGATGGCTTTACGGAACGAGAGGTGGGGTAACGGCTACGCCCGAGGCCCGCGGGCTCCCACTGGGGGGCTTTGTAAGGGAGTTCTCTGCCGCGCCGCCGACGGGATAATCAAACTTGTAAGACCAGCCGCATTGGTCAGCAGCGTAGAGATCCTTGCCTGATGCCAGGAACGCAAAGGTGCTGGGACAAGTTAAGGTCAGCGGTGTTGTCGAGACAGGAGTACCCAGAGAGCCATTCTTCGGGGGATCGTAGGTGTAGATAACGCCTCCTTGCGCAGAGTCGTTGAGAATTGCTATTCTGCCTGCCTTATCGATTTCGATGGCGCCTGCGAAACCAATAGTATTGCTGGTCGTTAACGGCTTAATCTTCTTTGCTTTGCAACCGCCAATGACTTCGCCTACGTTTGGATTGTTATTAATTCCAACGACATAGAGATTCCCGGCGGCGTCAAATGCGTCGGCCTCCAAATAAAACGCCGGTAAATTCGCGCATGGCTTTGTCGCGTTTTTGCGGTAAAAGTTAACGCTGCCGGTCCCACTCCCGCAGCTGGGTTGAGTACAGTAGTTCGCTACGGCGACGAGGCCCGCAGGCGAAACGGCGACGCCGTTAGGTTGATAGGCGCCGTCGGCAAGCGTCAATTTCGGCGTGTTCGTGTACGGAGGCCCGTAGACCAGAACATCCCCGCCGGTACTCCCATTCCCGCCGTTTGCGATGTACAGGTTGCTGGCAGCGTCAGCTGCGAGACCGAGTGGGAAGCTAAGACCAGTAATTTGTCCGATGAACGTCTGGTTCTTGCCCCTTTCAGGGTAGATGTCGACGACGTTGTCGATGAAGTCAGAAACGAAGATGCGAGCCTTCCCCTGAGCGTCGGGATTAAAGAAGCTTGGCGTCGTCACGCGGCGGTCCGAGACCATACCTCCCTGCAGAGCGAGAATATTGTTGAGCCGAGCGTTTTGCATCTCTTGCCCCCGGGTGTTCCCCGTCCCGCCGCCTGTGCTAACAAGGTTAGGGGCGACTGGGGAGCTGCCGCCGGAACAACCGGCGAACATCGCAATAGCGACACAGGCAGCGAGCATATGACTCGTAGCTTTGGAAGTGCGCACAATATATTCTCCTGAAGATCCAGCGGTACGGGACTGTCGAGTTCGGGGCGACACCCCGGCCGCCTCTGATGTGCTCGCCGTACCCTGCAAAAATTACTCTCGACGGCGGGTTATTGCCCAAAGACACCCTGATCTCGCAAGAACTTAACTACCTCGGCTGGACTTGCATCGGACCAGTCTTTGAGGTCCGCCTTCGTTGCCGCCGCTTTGTTTTTTTCGTCCTCGATGTCTTTAGTGATGCGCTTGCGGTGCAGCTTCGTGCCGCAGTACGGCGACTGCAACGCTCGACCCGGCGATCCGCCCAGCCGCCTCGCAGCCCCGCGCTGGGAGAGGGGGCCTCGTTTTGAAAGCCTTTAGCCCCTTATCCCCGCACCGTCACGACGGGTAGAGTAAGGGCTTCCAAAAAGAGGGCCCCTGGCTGGGCGCCGGGCTGCGAGGCGCGAGGTCCGATCCGAACAAAGGGCCGGCTGCACTACCGAATGTTGGGTAAGCTTTATCCGCGGGTAGTTGCAAGCTACATTTCGTCACCTGGGGCGCTCAGCTATGAAAAGAAACATGAACAATGATACCAATATTTCGCGCGGCGGCATAATCGGAAAACTAGTGGCCGTCTCGACCGCAATCGTCGCGTTCGCGAAGCTGCACGTGAGGGCGCAAGCAGCTCTAACCCCCCAAGCACCTCCGACCATCGACCAGACGACAGCGCACTACGTGTCGCATCCCGTGTTCGGAAACGAATGCTCCTGGTGCATCCACTTCGTCCCGCCGGGTTCTTGTCAGATCGTGAACGGTACAATCTCGCCCCACGGCTATTGCAAGTTCTTCTCAACGAAGGTGCCGTAGCGCGCTGGCGCTAGCCCTGCGGGTATGACCGAGCGCTGTTCGACTTACTGCGGGGCCGTTGCGGCTGAGCCGGTGAGGCGCGCGGTCTCCTCTTTCGCAATCTCCGCGACGTCCGGATCGAGCGACGCCTGCGCGGCTTTGAGCTGCGCGAGCGCGAGCGCCTTCTGTCCCTGCGCGGCATAGGCGCGCGCGAGCAGGTAGCGGACGCGGCCGTCCCACGGAGCCGCGGCGACGCCCTTGACGAGGGCGGCCTGCGCGAGCGCGTAGAGACCGTTGTGCTCGTAGTCGATCCCGAGGTCGACGTACGATTCGGGAACGTACGGATTGACCGCGATAGCCTGGACGTAGTACGTCACGGCGCGCTTCCAGTCACCGTCGAGGTCGGCGAGATATCCGAAGTTGACGATGGCCTCCGGGCGCTCGGGTTCGAGGCGATGGGCGCGCTTGAACTGATTGAGCGCGTCTCCATTGGCGCCCGCTTGGATGTCGGCGACGCCCAGGTTGTCTATGCAGGCGTAGTTGATCGGGTCGATGTTGAGGCAGTCGTTGAGGTAGCGGCTCGCCGACATATGATCGTGGACGTCGAGGAAGGCCATCGCGACACCGTTGAGCGCCGCGATCGAATGCGAGTCGGTGTCGAGCGCGCGGCGGAAGTACAGGATCGCGTCGAACGGCCGATGCAGCGCGGCGTAGATTTCGCCCATCTCTTCCTGCACGTCGGCGTCCGTCGGGGTGTCGTTGGCGGTGCGGATCATGTCCGCCTCGTACTGTGGTAAGTCTCCCTTACGCAGATGCATCAGCACGAGGTCGCGAATCGAATCGGTCCCCGGCAGCGCGTCCTCGAACTGCGCGATCGCCTCGTCGATGCGGTTCTGCGTCGCGTAGACGACGCCGAGACGATTGTGCGTCTCCTTATCTTTAGGATGCTCGGCAAGCAGCGCCCGATACACGGCCTCCGCCTTATCGAACTGTCCCATGCGGTAGTAGAGGTCGCCGAGGAAGCGCGCCGCGTCCGTGGCCGCGGGGTGAGTCGCTACGAAGGCCGAGAGCTGCGTTATCGCGACGTCCATGTGCCCGGAGGCGATCAGCTCGCGCGCGTACGTTATCGCCGCCTGCTGGTCGGCGCCGGCATGGGCCTCGACTGGGACGATCACGGTCTCGTCGATGTCAGCCCGGACCGGGCCGGCAAGCACCGCCGCGAGCGGCAACGCCAGCACCGCGGCGAAAAGCAAGCATCGAGTCATTGAGAGGTACCTCACCCCTACTATAGCGCACCGTGGCGCTGGCCGTGACGGTCGTACCGGAGAGCTACTGCACGAGCGGCAGCACGTTGCTGGGGGTGAGCGGATAGAAGGTCATCGCGATCACGGCGGCGGCGCAGATCGCGACGCTGACCCAGGCCAGCGGAACGAAGGGCCGCAGGCCGGCAGGCTCGCCTGCCTCCTCCGGACGCTCGTACATGGCTCGGATCACCTTGGCGTACGCGTACAGCGAGATGGCAGTCCCGACGATGAGCAGCGCGGCCAGCCAAGGATAGCCGTTTGCGACGCCGGTCGCGAGAATCAAGATCTTCCCGAGAAAGCCCGCCGTCGGCGGCAGCCCGGCAAGCGCGAGCAGAAAAACGGTCATCGCGGCAGCGAGCCAGGGCCGGCGCCGCGCCAGGCCTGCGTAGCTGCTCAGTTGCGCGCCCTCCTCGTCTTCCCCGGAAATGGAAGCGGCGACCGCAAAGGCGCCGAGGTTCATGAACGCATACGCCGCCAGATAGTAGAGCGCGTAGCGCAGCCCGAGTGGCGTGCTTCCGGCCAGCGCGACCAGGATGTAACCGATCTGAGCGATGCCGGAATATCCCAGCAGGCGCTTGAGATCCGTTTGCGCGAGCATGCCTACGTTGCCGACGATCATCGAGATGCCGGCGACGATCCAGACCGGCAGCAGCACGCTTTGCGCGATGGTCGGGGGCAGCGCCGCGTAGATGAAGCGAGCGAAGACCGCCAGCGTGCCCGCCTTCGTCGCGACGCTCATGAACGCGGTTACGGGAAGCGGCGCGCCTTCGAACACGTCGGGCGTCCACGTGTGGAACGGCACGAGGCTCAGCTTGAAGACGAGTCCGATCAGAAACATGCCGGCGCCGGTCCAGAAGAGCGGATTGAACGCGAGCGACGGGCTCACGAAGTCCGCGAGCCGCACGCTGCCGGTCGCGCCGAAGAGCAGCGCCGCGCCGAACAACAAGAATCCGGTCGCGGTCGAGCTCAGGATCAAGTACTTCAGCGCGGACTCGCGAGCCGGCTTGCGGTCGGACGCGGCGCACAGCGCGTACAGACCCAGCGAGAGCAGCTCCAAACCCAGGAAGATCATCAAGAGATTCGCGGCGCCGGCCATGAGCATCGCGCCGCAGGCACTCCACAGCATGATCGCCGTCGTTCCGGCGACGCGTTGCGGCGCTCCGAGCGACGCGTAAAGAATCAGCGACCCTGCCGCGGCTATCAGGATGATCTCCTCGAACACCGTTGCGAATCCGCCGGTGATGAAGCCGCCGAAGAACGCATCGTGATTGTGGCCGAACTGGCGCGCCGCGAGGTACGCCGCGGCGGCGACGCCCAGCAACGCGATGCCGATCGAGACGTAGCGCCGCTCGCGCCGGCCCGAAAAGAGGTCGGCGATGAGCACCAGCAGTGCCGCCGCGGCCAGAACTCCGACCGGGAGTATCGCCGACCAGTCGGCAGCGTGAAACGGCGACGTCATGGATGCAGCAGCGGCGCCGGATAGACGCCGACCAGCACGAGCGCGACAAGCAGCGGCGCGACCGCGAGCCCCTCGATCCAGCCGATATCCGGCCGGACCGGAACATCGACCACCGGCGGTCCGTTCATCAGGTCCTGATACAGACGCAGCAGGTACGCCGACGCAAGCACGATAGCGACCAGCGCCACGATGACCGGCCAGACGTATCCGGCCTGATAGACGCCGATCAGGATGATGAGCTCGCCGACGAATCCGGCGAGACCCGGAAGTCCCAGCGCCGCGAGCGCGGCAATGCACAGCGCTCCGGCCAGGCGCGGATTTTTCCAGCCGATACCGCCGAGGCGCAGGAGCGAGCGCGTGTCCTCGCGCTCTTCGACGTAGCCCAACAGCAGGAAGAGCGCCGCGGAGAACAGCCCGTGCGCGACGATGTAGACGAGCGCGCCTTCCAGCGCGACGCGATTGCCCGACGCGACCGCGAGCACGATCAGGCCGAGGTGCGACAGCGACGAATACGCCACGACGCGCTTCGCGTCGGTCTGCACCAGCGCGATCACGGCGCCATAGATCAGCGAGATCGCGCCGAGGATCATCAGCGGCAACGCATACGCGTGGACGTACTCGGGCATCAGCGCGAGCGCGATCGCGAGGAATCCGTAGAGCCCAGCCTTCGACTGCACCGCGGAGACGACGGCGACCATCGGCGCGGGGAGACCACTGTACGTCGGCGGCATCCACGTGTGGAATGGCCACACCGGCGTCTTCACCAGGAACGCGAAGGCGAAGCCCGCGTAGATCCAGCCCGCCCAGCCGCCCGCCAGGTGCGCGCCGGCGCGCCCGATGACGTCGGTCGAGCCGTAGATCACGCCGAACGCCGCGGTCGCGAGAAGCAGCGTCAGACCGCCGGCAAAGTTGTAGATGAAGTAGCGCCACGCGGTCGCCGGATGTTCGCCCCAGCCGATCAGCGCGAAGAAGACCGGGACGAGCATCAGGTCCCAGAACAGCGCGAAGACGAGCAGGTCGCGCGCCAAGAAGAGCCCGAGCATGGTACCCTCGAGCATCAACATCAGCGCCACGAAGTCGCGCGTGCGCGAAACGCGCGTGGCCGCGATCGCGCACGCCGTGCAGACCGCCAGCAGTAGCGCGAGCCAGAACGAGACCGGCGTCGCGCCGAAGTGGAACGCGGCCGTGAACGGACGCGAGAGCCAGCGGAAGCTCCACTCGCCGGTTCCCGCCGCGAGCAGCATCACGAAGCTCGCTATTGCGACGGCCGTGCCCAAGGTGCGCGATAGCGCGCGATCTTCTCGCGGCAGTAGGAATAGCAACGCGCCGGCCGCGATCGGGAGCAGGATCGTCGCAAGAACCAGCGGCATCAGCGTGCCGCTCCGGCGATCGCGTAGTACACGATGAAGCAGGCTGCGCCGAAGACCAGGATAAGCGCGTACGAGCGCACGAGTCCGGTTTGGAACGATCGCACTACCGCGCCGAGCCAGCGTGCCCAGAACACGACGTCGCGCACCGCTCCGTCGAGCACTTGCGGGTCGAGCACGCGGCCCGCGGCGGCGCCCAGCAGCTGCGCGGGGCGAACGAAGATCAGATTGATCGCGTCGTCAAAGTAGAAGAGATTCGTGAGCAGAGCGGGCATCCGGTCCGTCTCGCGCGCCAACCGCTGCGGCGCGCCCGCCAACGCGCTCGGGGTCGCGTAGCGTAGCCAGGCGACGGCGAAGCCCGCCACGACCAAAACGAAGACGATCGCGGAGGTCGCTGCTTCGGAGATCGCCGGGGCGCCTGCCGTCGCGACCGAACCGAACAGCGGCGCGAAGAATTTCGACCACGGCGAATTCTCCCCGCCGACCATCAGCGCACCGCCGATCGCAACGCTCGGAACCACCAGCATCGCGACCGGCGCGTTCATGATCCACGCCGGCGCATGCGCGTGCTGCGCGCCCGGCTCGGAGTCGCCGCGATAGTCGCCCAAGAACGCGATGAAGAGCAGGCGGAACATGTAGTAGGCGGTGATGCCCGCCGTCAGCACGCCGACGGCGTAGAGCCACGGATGCCCGTGCTGCAGCACGCCGTAGATGATGGCATCCTTCGAAAAGAAACCGCTGAAACCGGGAACGCCGCAGATCGTCAGCACGCCCGTGAGCATCACCCAGAACGCGAACGGCATCCGCTTCCAGAGGCCGCCCATCTTGCGAACGTCCTGCTCGGCGCCCAGCGCGTGAATGACGATGCCCGCGCCTAAGAAGAGCTGCGCCTTGAAGAACGCATGCGTGAAGAAATGCGCGATGCCGCCCTCGTAGGCGCCTACGCCGACGCCCATGATCATATAGCCGATCTGCGACATCGTCGAGTAGGCGAGGATCCGTTTGATGTCCCACTGGGTGGTGCCGAGAATCGCGCCGAGCAGCGCCGTGAGACCGCCGATCGTCCCGACGAGCATCTGCGCGCTCGCGCTCGCCTGCCACAACGGCGCGCAGCGCGCGACGAGGTACACGCCCGCCGTAACCATCGTCGCGGCGTGGATCAGCGCCGACACCGGCGTCGGACCCTCCATCGCGTCCGGCAACCAGGTGTGCAGCGGCACCTGCGCCGACTTTGCGGCGGCACCGATGAAGAGCGCCAGGCAAATCGCGAACAGTAGGGCCGAGCCATAGCTCCCGGCCGCTGCGAACGCATCGCCGAAGCCGATCGAATGCACGCTCGCAAATATGAGGAAGATTGCGAACATCATGCCGACGTCGCCGACGACGTTCATCACGAACGCCTTGCGCGCGGCGGCGACGGCGCTCGGTCGCTCGAACCAGAAGCCGATCAAGAAGTACGAGGCGAGGCCGACAAGACCCCAACCGACGAGCAGGCCGACGAAGTTGTCCGACAGCACGAGCGTGAGCATCGCGAACACGAAAAAACTCATGTAAGCGAAGAAGCGCGCGAACGCGACGTCGCCGTGCATGTAGCCGATCGAATAGAAGACGATCAGGAATCCGACGCCGGTGATGATGAACGTCCAGAGCAGCGAGAGCGGATCGAGCAGCAGCCCGAAATCGAATCCCGGCATCCACGCCACGAGCGGCTGATGCGCGCCGAGCGCACCGCCGCCGCTTTGCGTCGCGGCGCCCCAAGAGAGCGCGGCCAGCACGAACGACGCGCCCACGAGCGCCGAGACCAGCCATCCGGCCAGCACGCGCAGCTGCGGTCCGAACGCCCAGCAGATCACGGCCCCGGCCAGCGGCAACAGCCAGAGCGCGACGACCAGCGGATACGCTCCGGTCACGCCCAGCGTATGATGCATTATCCGTGCAGCGTCCTCACGTCGTCGACGTCGACATATTTTTCCGGGCGGAACGTCGTGACGATGATCGCGAGCCCGATCGCGGCTTCGGCGGCGGCGACGGTGATGACGAGGAACGCAAAGATCTGGCCGACGTTCTGCAGCCACGAACGCGCGAAGGCGATCAGGAGCACGTTGGCGGCGTTGAACATCAGCTCGATGCTCATCAGCATGATCAGCGGATTGCGCCGGACGATCACACCTATGACGCCGATGAAGAACATGACGGCGCCGAGGGCGACGTAATCGCCTATCGGGATCGCCATCATCCCTCGCCCTCGCGCAGGATCGCCTCGCGCATCTCGCGATCGACCTTGCGCTCGTCACGGGCCGCCCCTTCGCGCATCTGCTCGCCGCCCAGCGTGATGACGCCGATGACCGCGACCATTAGGATCAGCGCGGTGACCTCGAACGGCAGCAGCTGCACAGTGAAGAGCGCCTTGCCGAAGTCGGCAATGCTGCCGAAGACCCCGGCGGCGCCTACGGCGCCGGTAGCGGGCGGCATCGCGCGCGGCGCGTGCGTTATGGCAAATGCCACGAAGGCGAATGCGGCCGCGACTACGACTCCACCGGGCACCCAGATATTCGGCACGCGGTTCGGTCCGAGCCGCAACGGCGTAACGCCGCTGCTCAGCAGCGCGATGACGAAGACGAACAGCACCAAGATGGCGCCCGAGTAGACGATGATCTGAATCACGGCGAGGAACTCCGCCGAAAGCGTAAGATAGAGCACGGCCAACGCCGCGAAGTTGAGCAGCAGGGCGACGACGCTATAGACCGGCTTGCTCGCCGAGATCGTCCAGACCGCGCTCGCGACGACGATCGCCGCCAGCACCCAAAACGCCGCGATCATTCTTTAGGAACCTCTGAAGAAGTCGCTGCACCGATCGCAGCGAGCAGTTTCGCCGCAGGTCGAGGCGCGCCCGAGGGAGCATAGTCGCGCCCTCTGTGACCGAGGGCGCAACAAAGAGATGCGGCGAAACTACCGCTGCCCTCAGGGTTTGACCGCAAAGCCGCCGTCTGCGGTGTCGAAGACTCGGTCACAGACCGCTGCGGGTATGCTCCCTCGCCTTCTCCTGCCATCCGACGGCTTTGCGGCTCAAACGATCGGTACATGGACTTCTTCAGAGGTTCCTTTAGGAACGCGCAGGAGCGTGAGGCCCTTGCGCTGCGTCTTGAGGATCTCGCCACGCCACGTCGCGTCGTAGCCGCACTCGACGTCGGTGGTCGCCTTGATCTCGGCGACGCGTCCGAGGTCGCCCGGGATGCCCCCCGGACGCTCGTCCGGCGAAGGGCCGGCGCCGGCATCCGGCGGCACGAGCAGCCGGTCCTTCGCATAGATGAACGAGCCGCGGCGATAGTCGGCCATCTCGAAGCGCGGCGTCAACACGATCGCGTCGGTTGGGCACGCTTCCTCGCACATCCCGCAGAAGATGCAGCGCAGCTCGTCGATCTCGTAACGGGCCGCGTAGCGCTCGCCCGGCGATCGGCGGTCGTCGGGAGCATTCTCGGCGCCGATTACGGTGATGGCGTTCGCCGGGCAGACGCTCGAGCAGAGCTCGCAGCCGATGCAGCGCTCCTTACCATCGCCGTAGCGGCGCAGCTCGTGCAGGCCGTGAAAGCGCGGCGCGTGTTGCTTCTTGCGCGACGGATACGGGATCGTCGGACGCCGCCGGAACATGAACCCGAAGGTGATCGAGAGCCCTTTCAGGATCGCCCCGACGTTGTACAGCCGTTTTTTGGTTGCCATGCGCTTACCCCTTGTAGGCCACGATGACCGCGGTGACGATGAGGTTGAGCGTCGCCACCGGCAGCAGCACCTTCCAGCCGAAGGCCATCAGGCGATCGTAACGCAGCCGCGGCAGCGTCGCGCGCAGCCACATGTAGAAGAACATGAAGCATGCGACCTTGACGACGAACCAGACGACGCTCGGGACGGCGGTCAGACCGAACGGTGCGTTCCATCCCCCGAAGAACAGCAGCGTCGCGATGCACGAGACGGTCAGCATGTTGACGTACTCGGCGATGAAGAACAGCCCAAAGCGCAGCCCCGAGTACTCCGTGTGAAAACCGGCCACCAGCTCCGTCTCGGCCTCCACGAGATCGAACGGCGCACGGTTGGTCTCGGCGACGGCCGTGATGACGTAGATGACGCAGCCGACGAACTGCGGGAGCACGAACCACCAGCGAATCTGCGCGTGCACGATGCCGTCGAGCGAGGTCGTGCCGGCGAGGATCAGGACGCCGATGAACGACAGCGCCATGGCTAGCTCGTAGCTGATCATCTGTGCCGTCGAACGCACGCTGCCGAGCAGCGGATACTTCGACCCCGAAGCCCAGCCGCCGAGACAGATTCCGTAGACGCCCAGCGACGTGATCGCGAGGACCAAGAGTATGCCGGCGTTGACGTTGCCGATCGCCCACGTCCCGCTCGAACCCGCGCCGAACGGGATCACCGCGTAGACGGCAAAGGCCGTGACGAGCGAGATGAACGGCGCGAGCTTATAGAGGAGCCGGTCCGCAGTATCCGGCATCAAATCTTCTTTGAGCATCAGCTTGGCCGCGTCGGCGGCCGGCTGCAGCAGCCCCCACGGCCCGACTCGATTCGGCCCCGGTCGCATCTGCATCCAACCCAAAACCTTGCGCTCCACGAGCATCGCGTACGCGAACGACGTCACAACGACGAACAGCAGCAGCGCCGACTTGATCAAAACGATGAGGCCGATCGGCATCTACGAAACCTCCTCGCGCATGTGCGCGAGCCAGGGATCGTGCTGCCACGTGCCGCCGCCCGCGAGTATCTTGCTCGCCCGCGGCGACGTCGCGCGCACGGTAGCAGCACCAAACCGGTGGTCGCCGAGCGTGAAATCCCGCGGCGGTTTGGCCACGCCGGCGATCACCGCGCTCTCGATCTCCCCGCTCGACGGCAGCGCGACGCCCAGCTGTTCCGCGAGCCCGCTCAGCATTTCGAGGTCGGAGAGCGCGGAATCGGGGGCTTGCAGCGAGGCATTGTTCGGCAGCAGGTCGCCCGCGAGATTCGTCGTGGTGCCAACCTTCTCGAACGCGCCTTTTGCCGGCAGCACCAGCGTCGCAAGCGCGGCGGTCTCGGTCATGAAGAGTTCGCTGACGACGACGAAGGGCGTGTGCTCAAGCGCGCGCGAGACCGCCTCCGGATCGGCGCCGTTGCGGGCGGGATTCGCGCCGAGTATCGCGAGCATCGCCATGTCGCCGGCACGGGCGGCTTCGAACATGGCGCTCGCGTCGCGCCCCGCCGGAACGGGCACGTATCCGGGCCCGCTGTGCGGCAGCATGCCCATCGCCTCGGCCCCGCGAGCGTTGCTCTGCTCGCCGGGAATGAACGTCGAGAGCTCGGACACTCCGGAAAGCGCCTGCGCGTAGGCTTTGCCGACGGCCGGATCGACGCCGTCCCAGACCAGCGCGACGCGTGTCGCATCTTTTACCGCATCACGCGCCGCCTCCGCGTTGCGCGCCGCGACGAGTCGCGCCCCGTTGCGAAGCGCGGCCTTGCGCAGGCGCAGCCAGAACACCGGGGCGCGCTCGGCCGGAGACTCGCCGGCGACGACGATCACCTCGGCGCCGTCCACGGCGGACAGCGGCGCGCCGTTCGCGCCGGGCGTTGCCTGGCGCTGCAGGCCCGCGCGCCAGTCGAGATTGGCGACGCCGAGCCCGCGAAAGACGTGTTGCAGCGCGAAGGCCTCTTCGTTGGTCAGCCTCCCGCCGCCGATCGCGCCGACGCTCGCGGGACCGCGTTTTTCGATCGCGTGGCGTATCGCCCCGGCCCATAAGATCATCGCGTCGTCCCAGCCGATCTGGGTGAAGCCGCCCGACTTGCGGTACAGCGGCTGCGTTAGCCGGTCCGGCGATTCGTAGAAGCCGACGTTGTATCGCCCGCGATCGCAGAGCCAGCCGTCGGAGATCGGATCTTCTTCCACCAGCATCGTCCGCAGCAGCTTTCCGTACCGCACGTCAGCGAACTGCTGGCATCCGACCGAGCACTGCGTGCAGCTGGTCTTCGTGCGATTCAGGTCCCAGGGCCGCGACTTGAAGCGATAAGTGCGCGACGTCAGCGCGCCGACGGGGCACAGCTCCGTCACGTTCCCGGTGAAGTTATGCCGGTAGGGGCGTCCGCTCGCGGTCGCGATGATGTCGCGCACCCCGCGCTCCTTGACGACCAGCTGCTGCTCGTCGGCGATGATGTCGTCGAAGCGAACGCAGCGCTGACAAACAATGCACCGCTCCTCGTCGAGGACGATCGTCGGCCCAAGATCCACAGCCTTCGGCTTGGACAGCTTAGGATCGGCGACGTCGGACGTTCCGCGCGCGTACGCCATCGCGTAGTCTTGCAGGTCGCATTCTCCGCCCTTGTCGCAGATCGGGCAATCCAACGGATGGTTGACGAGAAAGAGCTCCATTACGACCGCTCGCGCGGTCTCGACGCGCTCGCCGCGCGTGCGGACGACCATCCCGTCCGCCGCCGGAGTATTGCACGCGATCTGCAGCTTGGGCATTCCCTCGATCTCGACCATGCAGATGCGGCACAGCCCGGCCGGGCCCAGCTTCGTGTGGTAACAGTAGATCGGAATCTCTTGGTTGACGGTCTTGGCCGCCTCGACGAGCAGCGTCCCCTTTGGGACCGTCACCGGCACGCCGTCGATCGTGAGGTTGATCATCGCGCCGCCGTTTCGACGATCCGCGACTTGAAGGCGTCCGGGAAGCGGAGCATGACCGACTTCAGGAACGGCTCGATCGAGTCGCCCAGCGCGCACAGGTTCAAACCGGTGATCGAGCGCGCGACGCGCAGCAGCATCTCGTAGTCACCCGGGACGCCGCGGCGGTGCACGAGCCGCTCGAGGACGCGCTCCATCCAGCTGCCGCCCTCGCGGCACGGCGTGCACTGTCCGCACGACTCGTGCGCGAAGAAGCGCACGAGGTTATAGGCCGCATTCACGAAGTCGGTCGTGTCGTCGAAAACGACGAACGCGCCCGAGCCGAGCATCGACCCGGCCTTCGTCATGCTTTCGTAATCGTACGGCCAATCTAGATGCTCGTCGAAAATACATGCGGACGAACCGCCGCCCGGCTGCACCGCCATAAATTTGCGTCCGGGCCATAGGCCCCCGGCGAGGTCGATGATCTCGCGCACCGTCGTGCCAAGCGGCACCTCGTAGTTGCCCGGATTGCGGACGTGCCCCGAGACCGAGATGATCTTGTAGCCCTTGCTGCGCTCCGTTCCAACCGACGAGAACCACTCCGCCCCGCGCTCCAGGATCGGCACGAGATAGGCCAGCGTCTCGACGTTGTTGACGACCGTCGGCATGCCGTAGAGTCCCTCGACCGCCGGGAAAGGCGGCTTGAGGCGCGGCTCGCCGCGCTTGCCCTCGAGCGAGTTGATCAGGCCGGTCTCCTCGCCGCAGATGTAGGCGCCCGCGCCGCGCTGCACCGTGATTTCCAGGTCGTAGCCGCTGCCGAAGATCTTTTCTCCAAACATCCCGGCGCGCCGCGCCTCCTCGAGCGCCGCGGTGAAGATCTCGTAGCCGCGCTTGAATTCGCCCCGAATGTAAATGTAGGCGTGATGGCACGCGATGCCGTAGGCACCGAGCAGCATGCCCTCGATCACTAGATGCGGCGCCTCCTCGAGCAACATGTGATCCTTGAACGTGCCGGGCTCGGCCTCGTCGCAGTTGCAGATTAGGTAGCGCGGGAACTTGTCCGCCGGCAGAAACGACCACTTCTTCCCGGTCGGAAAGGCGGCGCCGCCGCGGCCGCGCAGGCTCGACTTTTCGGCCAGATCGAGCACGTCGCTGGGCCGCAGCTCGCGCACCGCGCGTTCCCACTGCTTGTAGCCGCCGCGTTCGCGATAAACGCCGATGTCGCGCAGATTCGCCTCGCCGATGCCCGCGGTGAGGATCTTAGTGACCGGCACGATCGGTCCGCTCTTCGATGGTTTCCACAACGGCGCGCGAGTCCACTACCGCTCGTTCGGTCGTGCGCCCGAACAGGTACACGTCGCGATTGATGAGATGGTCGAGCATGATCGTCCCGCTCGCGTCCCCGAGGCCGCCCGGGTTGTTGGGGCTCTGGACCGCGACCGCGCCCGGCGACTTGCGTCCCTTCGCAATCTGCGCCTCGGCGGCGACCGCCCACGTCTGCCCGGGTTCTTGCGTCTGCGCCATCGGACCCACCGGATACAAACCCGCGCGCATCGCCGCGAGCATCTCGTCGATCTTCTGCGGCGTCAGGTCGTACACGAACTCGAGGTTGACCTCCATGCACGTCGCGCGGTCGCATGCGGCCAGACACTCCACCTCTTCGTACGAGAACAGGCCGTCCGGCGTGGTCTGCAGGTGCCCGACGCCCAGCTTCTCGCGAAAGTAGGCCATGATGTCTTCCGCCCCGTTGATCGAGCACGCGAGTCCGCGGCACACCTGCAGCATGTACTTCCCCACGGGCCGGCGATAGAGGAGCGTGTAAAACGACACGACCGCCTCCACCTCCGCGGGCGTTATCTCCAGCATCTCCGCAGCCGCGTTCATCGCATCGAGGCTAACGAATCCCTGATGCTCCTGAAAAATATGCATCATCGGGAGCAGCGCTGAGCGCTTGTGCTCGTACTGGGGGATGAGCTTGTCGAAATCGGGCCGCAGCCGTTCGAACAACGCCGCAAAATCTTCATCCATCTCTCGTTACCTTCGGCTTCGACTTGCGACATGACGCCTCGGAACCGCTCGTCGCTCCGCCATCCGGGCTCCGCTCCTGCTGCCCGGCCGCGGAGCCACGGATGGCGAGAGCGGCCGAGAGGCCGAGAGAAGCCGAGCGCCGGATGCGCGAGGCGAGCGTCCGCGGAAGCGATATGTCCCGAGCGACGACCGAACGACAAACGGTCATCGGTCGACTTCTCCGAAGACCGGGTCGAGCGAGCCGATCATGACGACGAGGTCCGCGATCAGGTTTCCTGGGGCGATGCCTTTGAGCGCTTGCAAGTTGTAGAGGCTGGGCGGACGCGTGCGGACGCGGTACGGACGGTTTTCGCCGTCGCTGACGATGTAGTAGCCGAGCTCGCCGCGCGGCGACTCGACGCACTGATAGACGTCGCCCGGCGGCACGCGAAAGCCCTCGCTGACCAGCTTGAAGTGATGGATCAGCGCCTCCATCGAGAGCGCGATGGTCTCCTTCGGCGGCAACGCGACCTTGGGATCGTCGATCATCACCGGCCCCGGCGTCTCGAGCCGCTTGCGCGCCTGCTTGAGGATGCGCATGGATTGCTCCATCTCGTCGAGGCGCACGAGAAAGCGCGCGTAGGCGTCGCCCTCGGCGCGCGTCGGGACGTCGAATTCGTAGGTGTCGTAGCCGGTGTACGGATACGCCCTGCGCACGTCGTACGCGATCCCGCTGGCACGCAGGCTCGGCCCGGTCACGCTCCATTGGAGCGCCTCTTCGGGCGTGAGGACGCCCACGTCGATCGTGCGATCTTGGAAGATCGGGTTGGCCTGGAGCAACCCCCGCAGCTCGCGCATGCGGCCGGGGAACTTCTCGATCAAGGCGTCGAGCTTGGCCAGGTATCCCTGGGGCAGGTCGCCGTTGCAACCGCCGACTCGCATGTAGTTCGGGTGCATGCGCGCGCCGCCGTTGGCCTCCTGGAGATCGAGAATGTTCTCGCGCAGGTCAAAGCAGTAAAAGAAGACCGAGATCGCACCCAGATCGATGCCGTGCGTCCCGAGCCACACGCAATGCGACGCGATGCGCGTCAGCTCCATGTCCATGACGCGAATCGTCTGCGCTCGCGCCGGAATCAGATCCGTGATGCCGAGCAGCTTCTCGACGGCCAGCGAGTAGCACAGCGCGTTGGACGAGGGCGCCAAATAGTCCATGCGCTCGATGACCGTCTGCGCCTGCGTCCAGAACAATCCTTCGGCGGTCTTCTCGATGCCGGTATGCAGATACCCGATCTCCGGGTCGGCCTTAACGACGTTCTCGCTGTCGATCTCGAGGACGATCTGCAACACGCCGTGCGTCGAGGGGTGCTGCGGGCCCATCGACAGCACCATCGTGTTGTCGCGCTGACTGACGACCTCGGGCGAGAGCGGCTTCGCGTAGACGCTCACGACTCGCGGGCTCGCTTCACTTGTTCTTGCAGGGCCTCCAGCGTGCGACCGGTGGGCGGCGTTCCCGAAACGACGTTGCTCTTGTTCGCGAAGGCCGGGCGCGGGGCGCGCTCGCGTGCGGGTCCGCGCATCGGGTAATCCTTGCGCAGCGGATAACCTTCCCAGTCGCGCGGCATCTGGATCCGGCGCAGATCGGGATGCCCGTCGAAGACGATTCCGAACAGGTCGTAGACCTCGCGTTCGGCCCAGTCGGCCGACTTCCATAGATCCGTTACCGTCGGGAGATGCTGGTTCAACTCGACGCCGCACAGCAGTCGCATCCGCGCGGGCGTCGCGACGTCGGCGATGCCGGCCCTTCGGGGCGCGAGCTTAAGAAGGTGATACACGACGTCGAAGCGCGGCGTGCGGCGCAGGTAATCGACGGCGCCGAGATCCAGCAGCACGGCATAGCCGTCGCGCTGCAGCGCCTGCAAACGCTCGCGCAGCCGCGACGGCTCGATGCGCTCGATCGTGGCGTCGTCGATCGGCGGACGAAGGCTCGGCGGGTCGATCGCGGCGCCTGCGATCGGCGGATTCTGCGTGCTCGGCATGGCGGATCCTTACGCTAACGTCGATTTAGGCGGAGGCCACGATGCCGCCGCGGCCGCCTTCGCGGATCTGCTGCTGAATGAGGTTGACGGCATAGAGCAGCCCGTCGGGCGTCGGCGGACAACCGGGCACGTAAACGTCGACCGGAATGATCGTGTCGACTCCTTGAATGACGGCATAGTTATCGAAGATGCCGCCCGAGCTCGCGCACGCGCCCATCGAGATTACCCACTTCGGATCGGCCATTTGATCGTACAGACGCTTCACGACCGCGCCCATCTTCTGTGAGACGCGACCCGAAACGATCATGAGATCGGCCTGGCGCGGCGAGCTGCGGAAAACCTCCGATCCGAGACGAGCGATGTCGTACTCCGACGAGGTCACGGTCATCATCTCGATCGCACAGCACGCCAGCCCCATCGTCAACGGCCACACCGACGAGCTTTGGGCCCAGCGGGCGACGTCGTCGACGCGCGCCAGCATGAACTGCCCGGGGCCTACCGCCATATGAAGCCGCCCTTCTTCCATACGTATGCGTAGCCGATCGCCAGCACGATGATGAAGACGATCATCTCGAGCAGGCCGAAGACCCGCAGCGCGTGCATCTGCACGGCCCACGGATAGAACGACGCCGCTTCGACGTCGAAGACGACGAACAGCATCGCGATGAGGTAGAAGCGTATCGGAAAGCGACCGGCCACGGGCGACGTGGGCTCGACGCCGCACTCGTACGCCTCCCGCTTGTGTGCATTCGGCTTGGCGCGCCCCAGCAGACCCGGCAGTACCGTGAAGAAGAGCGCCGCCGCGAACGCCACGCCGAGGAAGATTGCGACCGGACCGTACGGAGTCATGGCTCGTTAGAAAGTTGTGACAAACCGATGGTCTTACCTGTTGGACCAGGGGGACGTCGCGCCGTCCGGACCGTACATTCGGGCATGCGGTACGCCGTTTTAGGAATGCTTTTGCTCTTCGCCCTGGGCGACGGCTGCTCGCCTCCGCCAAATGTCGTAGGCGTGCAAGATTTCGGGAGCGTCACCGGGCGCGTGCTCGACGCGATGACCAACCGGCCGATTCCAAACGCGCTCGTCTCGGTCGGCTCGCTGTACGCGAGCCGCGCCGACGTCAACGGCGCCTTCACCCTGCGCACCGTTGCAGGCGATCAGACCGTGACCGCGCGCGCGCCGGGCTACTCCACGGCCAGCGCCGACACGACGATCGATAAGGACGCCACGGTGTCGATCGGCTACATCCGGCTGGTTCCGCTCACCGCGCCGCAGGGGCAGCCGACGCTGGCGCCGCCGGCGACGCCGACGCCCAAGGCATCTGCCTCCCCGGCGCCCGCAGCATCCGCCGCACCGACCGGCTCCGCCGCACCCAGCACCGCCCCTAGCCCGGCGGCAACCTAACTCAGACGTAGCGCGGCGAGGTCGAGGTCGTACTCGATCGAGCGATAGATGTCGTCGGGAATCTCGCCGGCCCGGCGCATCGCGACGATCGCCTCGCGCTCGGCCGCGAGCGCCTCTTTCTGAACCTTGATGTCGATGCGGCTCTCCCGCTCCTCGATCTGTCCGTCCTGATCCGACTTGCCGCGGAGCACGTCGATGCGCTGCCGGTACTCTTCGAGGACGCGATCGATCATTTCACGCTCCAGCGCGCTGCGATGCGCCCGATCGCCCTGTAGCCGCGCGATCCCGGCCTGGAGTGCGCGGATGCGCAACCCGGTCTCGCGCCGGTGGCCGCGGCTGGTCTCCGTGACGCCGAGCCACTCGATCAGCGGTCCCAGTGTAAGGCCCTGAAACACCAGCGTGACGAAGACCACGCACACCGTGAGGAAGATCATCACGCTGCGCGCCGCAAACGGCTGATCGCCGAGCGTGTACGGCAGCGACAGTGCGATCGCGAGCGACACGATGCCGCGCATGCCGGACCACCCAAGCACGGCGACCGGCTGCCACGCCGGATTCGGATCGCGCTCGCGCAACCGCGGGTTGCGCCAGCGCAAAAGATATGTCGCCGGAAAGACCCAGGCGATGCGCACGACGATCACGGTTACGCTAACGAGCAGCCCGTAGAGCACGTAGTCGCGGACGTGCGGCACGAGCGCCTCGAGGATCGTCGGCAGCTCGAGGCCGATCAAGAGAAACGCAAACGCGTTGAGCACGAACGTGAGCAGGCGCCACACCGCCGTGCCGAGCACGCGCGTCTCCGGATCGATGAAGCTCGTCGATCGGCGGCTGAGCAGGATGCCCGCGCTGACGGCCGCCAGGACGCCGGACACGTGCAGCTCCTCTGCCGGCAGATACGCGGCGAACGGCGCCAGCAGGAAGACGACGCTCGCGATCATCGCGTCGCCGAATCCCAGTCGCCCGATCAGCCGCAGGATGCCCTCGAGCAGAAACGCGGCTGCGACGCCGACGAGGATTCCTACCGCCGCAACGATCACGAACGCGACGCTCGCGCGCGCCAGCGAAAACGCTCCCGACACCGCCGCGGCGATCGCGAACCGGTAGAGCACGAGCGCGGTGGCGTCGTTCATCAGGCACTCGCCGCTGATGATCGCGGCCAGACGTTGCGGAATGGCGAGCCGCTCGAAGATGGCCTCCGCTGCGACCGCGTCCGGCGGCGAAACGATGGCGCCCAGCGTGAAGGCCAGCGGCCATGTGAAATCGGGCAGCGTGGCGTGCACGACGACGCCCACCACGAGCATCGTGAAGATCACGAGTCCGACGGCAAGGAAAACGATCGGGCGCGCGTTGCGCCGCAGCGCGACCCAATCCGTCTGCCAGGCCGCGCTGTACAGCAGCGGCGGCACGACGAGCAGCATGATCGTTTCGGGCTCGACGTGCGGATGCGGCAGATGCCGCGTGAACGCGAGCACGATCCCCCCGATCGTAAACGAAATCGGGTAAGGGATGCGCAATCGCTTCGCGAGCACGGCGAGCACCACGACCAGGGCCAGGAACGTGACAAGCACGGACGCTTGCGCCATCGTGTTGTCTACGTTTCGGCGTCGATCGGCTCGCCCGTGGCCGCCAGGTCCAGCGCGTATCCAGCCACGACGAGGTACACGCGCTGCGCGCGCTTGGCGAGGCGCTGCACCATTGCGCCCATCGCATCGCGAAACAGCCGCGCGGAAGGCGTGCTCGGGACGACGTCCCATCCGATTTGCTCGCTGACCGCTACGACGTACGCGGGCGATGCGAGCATGGCATCGACGAACTGCGCCGCCTCCTCGTCGAGCTGGGATGCGAGCACCGAGTAGTCGATCTCGAGTAGGTCGATTCGCGCCGCGATGCGCGCGGCCAGCCACGTGCCGAGCGCGTCGACGAGCAGGCACGCATCCGGGGCGGCCTCGCGGAACAGCGCGAGCTGCGCATCGTGCGTCATGCCGGCGGTCTCGACCGTGCGCCACGCGGAGGGACGCTCCAGCACGTGCCGCTCCATCCGTGCGCGCCACTCCGCGTCTTCCGGCTCTCCGGCCGCCGTCGCGACGTAGGTCACCTCGCGCCCGCTCGTCGCTGCAAGCCGGACGCCGAACGCGCTCTTGCCCGAACGCACCGGACCGGTGATGAAGGTAACCATGCCGAACCTTTACCGCCTGCTCATGTTCAACGCCTTGATTATCGCGATCGGAATCCTTTTGATCGCGGCCACACTCAACGACGCCTTTCAAACCGTGGTCGTGCCGCGCGCCACGGGAAGGCGGTTTCGGATCAGCTTCTACTACTGGCGGGCGATGTGGCATCTCTGGCCCAGACTCGCGTGGCGCCTTTTCGCCGCCGACGATGGAAAGCGAGAAGACTTCCTGGCGGTTTACGCGCCCTTCATGCTCGTCACGATGCTGGCGATGTGGGTCGCGCTGCTGATCTTCGGCTTCGGGCTCGTCTTGTGGGGAATTCGCAGCGGGATTTCGCCGCCGCACGAGACGTTCGGAGCTATGCTCTACTTTGCGGGAACGTCGCTGCTGACGATCGGCTTCGGAGACGTTGTCGGCCGATCCGGCGCGTCTCGGCTCGTTTCGCTGCTAGCAGGCCTCGCCGGCCTCTCGTTTCTCTCGATCATGACCGCGTTTCTGTTCGCGACGTTCGGCTCGTTTCAGCAGCGCGAGACGTTTGTGGTGACCGTCGGCGCGCGCGCCGGCACACCGCCCAGCGGCGTCAACCTCTTGGCCATCGCGGGCTACTCGCTAACGCACGAAGATCTGCCGCAGCTGATGCTCGACGCGCAGCGCTGGGCCGCCGCCGTCATGGAGAGCCACCTCGCGTATCCGATGCTCGCTTACTTTCGCTCGAGCCACGACGATCAGTCGTGGGTCGGGACCCTCGGCACGCTCCTGGACGCCGCTACCGTGCTCATGACCACCGTCGACGGAGTCCGCGACGGCCAAGCCCGCATCTTCTACAACGTCGGGCGTCACGCTACGGTCGACCTGTCGCGATACTTCCGCCTCGATGCCGCGGCCGCGTCTCCGGGCATAGAGCGTGAAGAGTTCGAGCATGCGTGCGACCGGCTCGTCGCCGCCGGTTTCAAGCTCTACGACCGCGACGAGGCCTGGCAGCGCTTCTCCAACATGCGCTCGTCTTACGCGCCGCAGCTCGGGGCGATGGCCGCTTTCTTCCAGATCCCGCCGTTGCAGTGGATTGGGGATCGCTCGGCGATCACCGTCGGGGCGCATGGCAGTTTCAAAATCCGTGACCAGCGTCCGAGCGATGAAGGAACTTCTTGAGGTCGTCGAGCGGCACCGCGAAGCCGATGCTGGGCTCGTCGTCGAAGCGCGACTCCGCGAGGCCGATTACTTCTCCCGTGTCGGCGATGAAGACCGGCGCGCCGCTCTCTCCCGGCACGACGGGTAGCGTCACCTCGAGCGCATCCTTGCGAACTGAGGAGAGGCGTCCGGCCCCGAGCGACGTCGCCAAGCCGAGCCCCTCGTCGTCGAACTCGTCCGGAACGGGATAACCGAGTAACCCGACCTCGCGCCCGAGGTCGCTTTGCAGGTCGCGTGGTGCGCGCAGCGCGATGAACGGAAGGTTGCGGCGCGGCGTATGCAGCAACGCGACGTCCAGGTCGGCGTTCGATGCGACTACGCGCGCGGGCGCGGTCCAGCGGTTGGAGACGGTGATGTGCAGGTCCCACGCGCCGTCGATCGCATGCTGCGCGGTCAGCAGATCGCTTCCCCAGTCCCCCGATGCGACCACGAACGCGGTGGCGTACGCCTCGTCGTAGCGATCCTTCTTGTGTTCCGGGGGAATCTTCATCGTGAGCAGTACCACGGCGGGGCGCATCCGCCGCGCCGCCGTCACGAACGCGTCGTCCGGATGTCCGCAGCCGAACGCGACGAGCGTCAGAAACGGCGCGATCAGCGCGGCGGCGCGACGCGTCATCGCCGGCTCTCCACGAAATCCGCCAGTGTGGCGCGCAGCTCCGGCAGGCCCGCTCCCGTAAGCGCGCTGACATACAGTGCGCCGGCTTCGCCGGCAGCGTCGGGAACGAGCCGGTCCGCCTTGTTGAAGACCATCAGTCGCGGCGTGCCGTCGAGGTGCAGCTCGCGCAGGATCGCATCGACGGCGGAGCGCTGACGACGGCCACTGCGGACTACTCGCGTCGAGCACATGCAGCAGCAGGTCGGCCTCCTCCAGCTCTTCCAGCGTAGCGCGAAACGCGTTGATCAGGTCCTCCGGGAGGTCCGTGATGAACCCGACGGTGTCCGCGAGGCGGACGTACGCGCCGGGCGCGAGATAGGCGCGCCGAATCGTCGGATCGAGCGTCGCGAACGGTTGATCGGCGACGTGTGCGTTGCTGCGCGCCAGCGCGTTGAGCAGCGACGACTTGCCGACGTTCGTGTAGCCGACGAGCGCGACGAGCGGCTCGCTGCGCGGCGACGAGCGCCGCACGGCGCGCTGGCGCCGCACGCCGGCGAGCAGCCGGCGCAAGACGGCGATGCGCGCGGCGATGCGGCGCCGATCGACCTCGAGCTTCGTTTCGCCGGGGCCGCGCGTGCCGATGCCGCCGCCGAGCCGCGACAGGTCGGCGCCGACGCCGATCAGATTCGATTGACGGTAGCGCAGCTGCGCGAGCTCGACCTGCAGCTTGCCCTCGCGGCTGCGCGCGTGACGCGCGAACACGTCGAGGATCAACATCGTGCGGTCGACGATCGGCAGCGGAACGATCTTTTCGAGGTTCGTTGCGCTGACGCGGACGGAAGTCGTTGAGAACCAGCAGCAGATCCGCGCCGATCTCTTGCGCGCGGTTCGCGATCTCGCGAGCCTTGCCGCTGCCGACGAGCGTCGCGGGATCGATCCGGTCGCGGCGCTGGACGATGCGCTCCAGTATCCGCGCTCCGGCGGCGACGGCCAGCGCCTCGAATTCGTCGAGCTCGGGCTCGATGGCGCGGCGCTCGGTGCGGCTGTTCACCGCGACGACGATCGCGCGCTGCGTCATCGCTCGGCGAGCGGAGCGATGCGTTCGATGGAGCCGGCGAATGCCCTCGTTATAGTTCGGCCCCGGCCGCTCCAAGACGTCCGGATCGATCGCGTAGACGCGATGCGCTGCGCACGGCCCGCAGGCTGCGCCAGGGCTCGCGGTCGGCGAGCGCCTCGAGATGCGTTGCCGGATCGGTGACGAGCAGATCGGGCTGATCGCGCAGGAGCGCCTCGGCGCTGTACTCGCCGTACGCGGCGCGCAAATCGTCTGCGGCATTGCGTCCGCCCGCGAGCGCGATCAGCTTGCTGATGTACGAACCGGATCCCGCCGTCCAGATCGGGCCGCTGCCGAGCACGATGAAAACGCTGGCCCGGCGCGTGAAGCCGCGCGTGCGATGCACCAGTCCCGCGGTCTCGCGCCGCAGGCGCGCGATCTCGGCGTCGGCCTCGCGGCGGCGGCCCGTGAGCGCGCCGGCGGCGCGCAGGTTCGCGAAGATCTGGTCGTACGTGTCGTCTGCGAGCAAGTAGACGGGAACGTGCGCGCGCCGCAGTGGCTCCATGAATCGCGCTTGCGCCGGTATTCCGATGACCGCGCTCGGGTCGCAGCGCCACGATCGCCTCGACGTCGACGCTGCTCGCGTCCGCCACGCGCGGCAAGCGCCGCGCTCGCGGGTGCGTCGGTGTACGCGGAAACGGCTACGAGCTGTTCGCCGGCGCCGATCGCGTAAAGATCGTCGGCGAACGACGGCATCAGCGCGACGACTCGCCCGGCGGTGCGCGCGGGCTGCGCCCGTTCGCCGGCAGCCGCCGCCGGCGCCGCAGGCGCACAGCAACAGGGTCAACGGTACGATCGCGATCCAGGAACGCACGAAGAGCCCTTACGAGTGAAGGAGGCGGCGTGCCTTTGCCGGCAAGTGCGCCCCTTACGTTTGCGCGGGAAGCCGGTGTGAGGCCGGCACGGTCGCGCCACTGTATGCGGGGAGCCGCCCGAACGCCACTGTCTGAAGTAACGGATGGGAAGGCGCGGGCACCGGCGATGAGCCGCGAGTCAGGATACCGTCGCAGACGCTTTAGCATAATCCGCCTCGCGCTAAGGAAAGGATTGCGATGGTTCCGATACTCGCCGCGATACATCGCGGCTTCCCCGTCTCCGTCGGCATCGCCGACGGCCGTACCCGAAATTGCACACGTCGTGACCAGCGACCGCGGCGCCGAATCCGCCGCCCGTGCGGCCCGCACGACGTACGTCGTCACGGCGGCGCAGATCGCGCGCGACGGCGACGTCACCGTCGCCGACGCGCTCGCGCGCGTTCCCGGCGTCAACGTCGTCCCGTACGGCGCCTTCGGCTCGGAGGTGGCCGTCGGTATCCGCGGCAGCTCGTCGCAGCAAGTCCTCGTCTTGGTGGACGGACTGCCGGTCGCCGGCGCGCAGATCGACGACGTCAACCTCGAAGACGTTTCGACGAGCGGCGTCGACCGCATCGAGGTGGTCGAGGGCGGCGGTTCGACGCTCTACGGCATCGGCTTCGATCGGCGGCGTCATCAACATCATCACCGCGGCGCAGCCGCCGCGCAGCACGGCGGTCGCTTCGACGGGATCGTTCGATCAGCAGACGTATGCGATCACGACGCCCTTCTTCTCGTTCTCGCGCACGTACGCCGCCAACGACTACTCAGTAGTGGGCGCGCCGAATCGGCAGAACGCGCAGGCCGGCTTGACCGCCGTCAGCGCGCGCTACGCGCACGCCGTCGGCGCGCTGGATCTCACGCTGACCGGAAGCCTGGACGGCGCGCAGGCCGGAACGCCGGGCGAGCTCGGCTTCTTCTCGCCGACCAGCGAAGACGATAACGTCGATCGCAACCTACGGCTCCTCGCGCAGCACAGAGGCGCGCGCTCGACGACGTCGCTCGAGCTCGGCGACTCGTCGGAAGATCTGTCCTATACGTGCAACACGCCCGTCGATCCGAACTGCCCGAACTCGTCCTTCCCTACGCCCGGCCCCGGCATGACGTCGAACCCGCCCTACGCGCAGGTGCTCTACGACCAGCGCTGGATGGCGAGCGTGCGCAACGTCGTCGGAGACGATCGCTCGCGCCTCGTCTACGGCGTCGATCTGATGCGCGGCATCGCGCGCATCGACCCCGGCACGGGCGGCGGATCGCCGCTCGCCGCCGACAACGCGCCGATCTTCGACGCCTACGCGCAGACCGCAGCGTACGTCCAGTCGCAGTGGTTTGCGCCTAACGGCAACGAGATCTACGCGGGGCTGCGCGGCGAGCGCGACGGCGGCGCCGGGGGCGCGTACTCGCCGTCGGTCGGCGGCATTCTCCATCTTCTTCCCGCGCTGGCGCTGCGGCTGAACGCCGCGACGGCGTTTCGCGCACCGACCGCCGAGGAGCTGTATTATCCCGGATTTTCCAACCCCAATCTTCAGCCCGAGCGAACGCGCGTCGGCGACGCGACCCTCGCGGCGCGGGCGCCCTGGGGCGACCTCGAATTCGGCTGGTTCACGACGAGCGGAACGAACTTGATCGTGTCCGCCGCCGCCGAACGTACGTGCCGCGAAAACGTCGGACGAGCGTCGATCCAGGGGCTGGATCTCGTGGCGAAAGCGCATACGTTCTACGGATGCGTCGCGAGCCTGGGCGTTACGAACTTGTATCGCGCGCAAGATCTGATCACGTCGTCGCGACTGCCGGGACGCGGCCCCGTCTTCGCCGTCACGCTCGCGCTGCAATACGAAGCGCCGGCCAATCGGCGCTTCGACGGGTTTGCGATCGAAGCCGCTAACGCAGGGCCCGCAAGAGGCTCCCGACCCGTTCCTCTCGCCGGCATATTCGATCTATCAGCCTGGCGACGTTTACGAACGTCGAAGCCTACGTCGGCTACCGGCTGACGCCGGCACTGATCCTCGCGCTGCGCGGCTACAATCTCGGCAACGACCGCTACGCGCTCTACGCCGGGTATCCGATGCCGGGCCGCTCGCTGCGCGTGGAGCTGCGCAGCAGGTAGCAAACGTGTCGTGAAAGGCGCCGCGCTCGTTGCGATTCTGCTGGCGGCCGCGGCCGCCGGCATGCTCGTCGGCGGCACGCCGCTGCCCGCCTTGCAGATCGCCTGGGCGCTCGCGCACCCGCACGGATCGGGTGTCGTCGGCGCGATCGTGTGGCAGCTGCGCCTACCGCGCGTGTGCATTGCCGCGACGGTGGGAGCGGCGCTCGCACTGTGCGGCGCGATGTTGCAAGGCATGCTGCGCAATCCGCTGGTCGATCCGTACCTCACCGGCGTCAGCGCGGGCGCTGCGGCGGCAATCGCCATCGCGCTCCTCGCCGGCGCATCGCCCGGTCGCGACGCCCGCCATCGGCTTCGTCGCCGGATTGGGCGCCGCGCTGCTGGTGGCCGCGTTAGCGCGCCGCGGCGGCGGCATCGACGCAAACCGGCTGATTCTCGCCGGCGTGTCTCTCTCGACGCTGTTCGCTGCGATCGTCACGCTTGCGGTCGTGCGCGCACAGTCGGGCGATTACGCGAGCACGATCGTGGCTTGGCTAGCGGGATCGATGGCCGGTCGCGGCTGGCGCGAGCTCGAGGCCGTCGCGCCCTATTTGGCGACCGGCGCGCTCCTGGCGTTATGGGCCGCCGCGCCGCTCAACGCGCTGCGCATCGGAGAACTGCGCGCTCGTTCCGTCGGCGTCGGCGTCGATCGGGCTCAGTGGATCATCCTCGCGGCATCGTCGCTGTTGGCCGCGAGCAGCGTCGTTCTCGCGGGGCTCGTCGGCTTCATCGGGTTGATCGTGCCGCACCTCGCACGCCGTCTCGTCGGATCCGACTGCCCGCGTTCTGCTGCCGGCGTGCGCCGCCATCGGCGCGACGCTCTGCATCGTCGCCGACGCGGTCTGCCGGCGCATCGTCGCCCCGGCGGAGCTCCCGATCGGCGTCTTGCTCGCCTTCATCGGCGTGCCCACGTTCTTGTATCTGTATCTGCGTCCCGCGGTCCGCTCCGGCTCGGGTGTGCGCGGTTGATCGAACTGCGCGGTGTCAGACTCGGCATCGGCGGCCACGACCTGCTCGACGGCATCAACGCGCGCGTCGAGACCGGCGAGTTCGTTGCGGTACTGGGAGCCAACGGAGCGGGGAAGACCACGCTGCTGCGCGCCATAGCGGGGCTCTACCCCGCCGCCGGCGGCGCGATCTTGCTCGACGGACAACAGAGCTCGCGGCTCGCGCCCCTCGACCGCGCCAGACTCGTCGCGCTCGTTACCGGCGACGAAGTCTTGCTCGATGCGCTGCGCGTCCGCGACGTCGTCTCGATCGGCAGATTTCCGTACCATCGCTGGTGGGAATGGCGCGAACGCTCGAGCGACGAGGCGGCGGTAGCGCACGCATTGTCGGCCGTACGCATCGAGAGGCTTGCAGAGCGCCTCTTTTCGACGCTCAGCGCGGGCGAACGCCAGCGCGTCTGGATCGCACTCGGCCTCGCGCAGGAGACGCCGGTCGTGCTGCTCGACGAGCCGACCAGCCATCTCGACGTGCGCGTCGCTCACGAGATCCTCGCCCTACTGCGCGGGCTGGCGCGAGCCGGCAAGACCGTGGTATGCGCGCTGCACGACGTCAACGAGGCGGCCGCGTACGCCGATCGGATCGCGCTATTGGGAGAGCGAACGCTGCTCGCGATCGCGCCACCGGAAGAACTTCTGGTCGGGTCGCTTCTCGAGCGCGCCTATGACGTCGCGATGGAACACGTCCGGCTGCCTGATGGGCGCCTTCGCGTTTTCGCGCGTGAGCGCATCAGTGCTGCAACAGGCGAACGTCGGAACCCAGCACCCAGCGCGTGAGGCCGCGCTGCGGTCCGGTGGAGATGACCACGCCGATCGCGTCATCGGGCCCGTGGAAGACCGGCGATTCCACGTAGCCCGCAACGCACGAGACCACCACGGCACGGGTTCCGGGCGACACGAGCAGCGCGTGAGGCAAAATCGCCTGCGCCTCATCGAACGACGCCGCGTGATACTCGCGCAGACGGTCGCGCGAGTCCCAGATCAACACCGACGGATCGTCCGTCGTGCTATAGAGCACGACGTGCTGGCCGCGATGCAGCCGGCAGTCGGCCGAAGCGGACGCGAGCGTTCCGGCTAAGAGAATGAGGAGCGCGAGTGCGGCGTTACGCATTCGCCGGCTCCGAATTTCCGACGCGGATCGCGAGCACCGCCAAATCGTCCCGCAGCCGGTTGCCGGCCCGAGCCCGCACCAGCGCGACCAACTCGTCGGCCAGCTCCTGCGCATGCGGACTCGCATGCGCGATCAGTTCCATCGCGCCGCGCTCGGTGAGCTGCGCGCCTGATCGATCGCGCACCTCGGTCAGACCGTCTGTCGTAAGCACGAGCGTGTCGCCGGAACGAAGGTCGATCGACTCGCCTGCGAACGGTTCGTCCATCACGCCGAGCACCGGGCCGGTGATCGCCAGGCGCGCGACGCCCGAGTAGCTGCGAACGTACGCGCAATCGTGTCCGGCGCTGCCGTACTCCAAGTGGAAGGTGCTCGTATCCAGGACGCCGACGAACATCGACACGAAGAGATACGGATCCCCGACAGCCTTGGGAAACGCAATATTGAACTCGTCCAAGATCGCGGCCGGGTCGCTCTTGCGTAGGGCGATCGCGCGGATCGTGAACTTGATGAAGGCGGTCAGGACGGCCGCGTCCACGCCCTTGCCGCTGATGTCCGCGATCAAGACGAGCGCCCGGTCTTCGGAGAGGCGATAGACGTCGAAGATATCGCCGCCGACCGCCATATGACTCGTCGCCGAGAGATACGCGCTCCCGACCTCGCAGTGCGGCAGCGGAACCGACTCGCTGCGAAACGCCCGCTGCAAGATCTTGCTGACCGCGCGCTCCTCTTCCAGCGCGCGGTTGAGCCGCGTGCGATACGTGTTGAATAGGATGGCGAGCAGGCCGAACACGCTGACCCAAAACGCGCGCACCCATGATGACCGATCGAGCTGCTCCTGCGTGCTGTGCACGAGAGAGGCATCGGTGTTCGCGAGCGCCTGGCGTATCGCGGCGACCGTTCCGGTCTCGTAGTCCGAGAAGAGCTTGTTGCGCTTATCGAGCTCGTCGAGGCGTTCGCCGGGGCGGCGCAGCAACGGCGCCGCGACTTCTCTGCGCCACTCGGATTGGAGATGGGCGTAGGTCCCGAGCAGTTGTTCGGCGGCCGCGAGGTGCTGGGCACGGAGCGTCCGCCGGATCGCGCTCACCGTGGCATCGTATCCGGCGGCGGCCTGCCGATACTGGCTCACATAGAATGGGTCGCGCGTGAGAGAGTATCCGCGCAGCGAATTTTCTTCGTCGATCTGCAATCGCAGCAGCTCTTCGAGGTCGATCTGAGCCTGCTGGATCTGCGACTGGCGAGTAAAGGTGCTCGCGATCTGGCCGCGCGTCTCGAAGCTTCCCTGAACCGCGAAGACGAGCGTCAGAACGAGGAACGCCGTCAATAACAGCGTCCCGGCAACGCTCGCGAGCGGAGCGTTCTTCATAAAGGCGTCACACGGACACGGTCGAACAACGACAAGCCGTGCACGGTGTAGTCGAGCCCACGATATTCAAATCCTACGACGTTCGCGGCGTTTATCCGTCCCAAATCAACGAAGACGTCGCCTATAGCATCGGGCGCTGCTTCGTGCCCCTGATCGGCTCGAATGGAACGCGTGTCGTGGTCGGACGCGACATGCGCCCTTCCGGCGAGCGGCTCAGCGAAGCCTTCGCCCGCGGCGCTAGCGACGCCGGGGCGCACGTTGTCGACATCGGCAAGGTCTCAACCGACGCTCTGTATTTCGCGGTCGGCAAGTTTTCGTTTGACGGCGGGGTGATGATTACGGCTTCGCACAATCCGGCCGAATACAACGGCATGAAATTCACGCGCTCCGAGGCCCAGGCGATCTCGCTCGAGACGGGGCTGGCGACGATCCGCGCGCAGCTCCTCGCGCAAGCTCTTCCGCCGAAGGCCGCGACGCCGGGCAGCGTCCGTGGGCGCGATGTCTTGGACGACTTTGCCGAACACTGCCTCTCGTTCGTCGACCGTACCAAGATCAAGCCCTTTAAGATCGCCGTAGACGCGGGCAACGGGATGGCGGGAGAAACGATCCCGCACGTCTTTAGATTTCTTCCGTGCGAGGTCGTGCCGCTCTACTTCGAGCTCGACGGCACCTTTCCGAATCATCCGGCAAGCCCCATCGAGCCGGAGAACCTGCTGGATTTGCAGGCCGAGGTCCGCAAGCGCCGCTGCGATCTCGGCGTCGCCTTCGACGGCGATGCCGACCGCATGTTCATCGTGGACGAGAAGGCGAACATCGTCGACGGCAGCACGGTAACCGCTTTGGTCGCACGGAACATGCTCGAGAAATATCCGGGCGCGAGGATTCTCTACAACCTGATCTGCAGCCGGAGCGTGCCGGAGCTCATCGCAAGGGCCGGCGGCGTCCCCGTTCGCTCGAAGGTCGGCCACTCGATCATCAAGGCCGCGATGCGCGAGCACGACGCAGTTTTCGGCGGCGAGCACAGCGGACATTTCTACTTTCGCGACAATTGGTACGCCGACTCCGCAATGATCGCGTTGCTTTCGTGCCTCGAGCTGTTCAGCGCGGCCGCCGAGCCGGTCAGCCGGGTGATCGCCCCGATCGACACGCGCTTCCGCTCGGGCGAGATCAACAGCGAGGTCGCCGACGTTTCGGCGAAGCTTCGGGAGATCGAGGAACGCTACGCCGACGCCGACATCGATCACCTCGACGGCGTCACGATCGCCTACCAGAGCTGGTGGATGAACGTGCGGCCTTCCAACACCGAACCGCTGCTGCGGTTGAACGTCGAGGGTGACTCGCGGGCTCTCATGGAGCAACACCGCGACGAGGCTCTCGCGCTCATCCGCCGAATGCCCGTTTAACGATGTCCGGACTGATTCTTGGACCAGCTTTCATCGCAATCGGCGATGGAACATCGACGTTCGGACGATTAGAAATCGTAGATGGCAGGATCGCGGGAGTGCTCGCCGCCGATGGCCCGGCCGACTGCGCGCTGCCTACCGGCACCAGCATCGCTCCTGGTTTGATCGATCTCCACACCAACGGGGCGAGCGAATATTTGTTCAACCGCGATCAAGGCAACGCCGTGGGCGTCGCCGGTGCCGATTACGCTCGAATGGGAGCGACCGGCTTCGTGGCCGCCGTGATGACGGCGCCATGGGAATCTATGCTGCACGCAGCATCGGAAATCGTCGAGGCGGCCAACCAGCTGGAGGAGGACGTCCCACAGGGCGCGCGCTGCCTCGGCGTGCATTTCGAGGGACCGTTTCTCAATCCGAAGTTTCGCCGCATTCACAATCACGGGTGGCTTCTCGGTGGAAACACGCAGCGCGCCCGGGAGATGGTCGACGCGTGCAAGGGCGCATGCCTTCTCGTCACGATGGCGCCCGAGGTCGAGGGCGCGAGCGACGCGCTGCGCGTGTTCGTGGAAAACGGCGTCGTCTGCTCGGCGGGCCACACCGCGGCGCGTTACCGCGAGGGAATGCTGGCGATCGGGTTGGGCTTTCGCTCGCTGACCCACGCCTTCAACGCAATGCCGCCGCTCGACCATCGCGATCCGTCGATCCTGGCCGCGTTCATCCAGGATCGCCGCACGCTGGTGCAGGTCATCTGCGACGGGATTCACGTGTCGCCCGTGATGATCGACATCCTGCATCGTACGCTCGGCGACCGCGTGGTTCTCGTGACGGACCACATGCCCGCCGCGGACCCCGGCTACCACATAGAGGGCGGCGTGATGCGCACCGCCGACGGCACGATCGCAGGCAGCGCGCTGCGCATGGACGACGCGTTACGCAGCTATATGTCCTATGCGCAGATCCCGTTCGCGCAGGCGATCGTCGCGGCGACGTACGCTCCGGCTCGCCTAATCCGGCACGAGAGCGAGCTGGGGCGCGTCGCGCGCGGAGCCCGGGCCGACCTCTCCCTCTGGGATCGCGACTACCAGGTCATCGCGACGATGGTCGGCGGCCGGTTCGTGTACAACACGCTCGAAGTCGCCGTTTAGCCCAGCGATTCGGCGGGGATTTCCCGGCTTGCGCTCGCGGCCTTCGCCTCGTGTGCGGCCGAACGAAGCATGGTGACGGCCGCGTACAGCACGACGATTACGACGAGCCATCGCACCCAGACGAGGGGCAGCGATTTCACTAAATACGCTGCAATCAGCACGCCGGGCACGCCGCCGAGCGTCAGCCCGAGCGCGGCCCGCATCGAAAACGCGTTGAACTTGATGAATCGCAGGCTCGCTACGGGCATGAGGAATGCGCAGGATCCCATCATGATCGGAAAGGCCGCGATCGGATTCATGCCGAGCAGACTCACCATGATCATGCACGGCGCGTACAGCCCGATGCCGATCGTCATCAGCGCACCGAGGCAGAAGCTAATGAAGATTCCGATCCCAAGACGAGCGCCTTGGAGACCCAGCGCGGTGCCGCTGAGGCCGAAATGGCTTCCCCGCAGGTTGCCGAGGACGAACAGCACCGCCGCGGCGACGAGCGCCGTGCCCATGCCGATCTGGACGTAACGCCGCGGCAGGCGGGCGACGAAACCGGCGCCGAGCCATGCGCCGACGACCGAAGCCACGATGAGCAGCAGCAGCGTGGGGGGCTCGACCGCGACGATCACGATGAAGATCGCGGCCTCGGCGATTGTTGGAAGCGTGTGCCCGACGTTGAGCGTTCCGGGTATTTTCTCGTCGGGGACGAAGCGCAGAAACTTGTAGAGCGACGTCGTCGTCGCGAACGAGCCGATGCCCAGCGTATCGAAGAATTCGTAACGAAGCCAATCGCGATTGAGATCGAAGCCGAAATGGGGCCGGGCAGCGACACGCGCTGCCGCGGCAGCACGCGAACGAGCGCGACTATCGTCATAATTGCCACGATTGCTAGGCCGACATACAGGACCGCCCGCTCCGTCATTGCTTCAGATGGTACGCCCACAACTTGCCGCGGCCTGCCACGAAGAGCGTATCGCCGTCGAGGGCGAGGCCTCGGCCATACAGGTTAGACGGGACCGAGAGGCGCCCGAGCTTGCGTCCGGTGCGAAGGTCGAATGCCGGGACGGCGCCGTTGCCTTCCGCAACGAGAACGTCACCACGCCGGATGACGGGCTGTTCGTAGATGCCGCCCGTGGCGACGCGCCAGCGTACGCTTCCGTCATCCTTATCTATCGCCACGAGCTCGCCGTCGGTTGGACCGTGAAAAAGAGGGACGACGCATCGCGTGCATCGCTGCCGCCAGCCGGCGCTGCCAGAGAATCGCTCCGGTGCGCTCGTCCAGCATGACGTACAGCGAGTTTTTCAGCGTCACGCCGACGGCGGGGATTCCACGGCCGTGTGACGCGATCGTGAAGAACCCCGGGCCCGTGAACACATCGAAATCGTTGGCGTCGTGCGCCAGCACCTGGGTTGCCCAGCGCCAATGACCAGTGCGCACGTCGACTGCGATTACGGAGTCCGTGTACGGATCGGGACCCGGCGGCGGAGCGCTCATCGGGGTGGGATTTCCCGTGCCGACGACCGCGATGCCGCGACCCGAGTCGACGGCGGGAGTTCCGGAGATGCCGCCACCCGTGCCCCGATACCGTAGCGGAGAGAAAGACCCGACCGGAGCACCCGTCGACGCGTCCAACGCGATCTCGCGTCCTGCATCAGTCGGTCGATCGGCAATCACGTCGGTGCTGAAGAGAACGAGCCCGTCGGCCAGCGCGGGTGAAGCAAAGGTGTCGTCGGTTTTTCAGCTAGGCTTCCGGCACCAAGCTCCGACGAGCCCAATCCACGGCACGACCGTGCCGGCGCCGGCGACTTCGTCTTGTAAACGCTCAGCCAGAGTCTCCAGGTTGCCGAGCGCTTCATATGACATACCGAGTCTTTCGATTTGGGGCAGGACGCTTTGAACGGTATCCGACGCCCATCGTGTGAAGTCGGGATCGCATCCCAGTTCCATCTCTAGACGCATTGGCGGCGCAGGCAGTCCGGCTTCCTGGAATGCCCGGCGCAGCTCGATGCCCATCTCCAAATTCACGCCATTGCGAACGCCCGCCTCGTGAAGCAATGAAATCGCGGAGCTCCAGAGCGGCACGCGCGCCGAAAGCGCTACGAACGGCGCCCACGATCCTTCCTGAAAGGCGACGATGCCGCCGGGTCGCACGAGCCTTGCGACGGAACGCAACGTACTTACGGGGTCGGGAAGAAACTGAAGGACGAAGCGCCCTACCACGGCGTCGAATGATTCGTTCGTCGCATACTCGTCGATATCGGCCCGAACGAATTCGATGTTTTCCAATCCCGCTTCGGCTGCGCGAGCCTGGGCTTGTGACGTCGAACTCGGATCCTGCTCGACCGCTACGACCCTACCCGACGGACCGACGATGCGAGCGGCGAGCATCGCCACGTCGCCCACTCCGGCGCCGACGTCCAAGACGCGTTGTCCGGCCTCCATCCCGGCGTCACGAAAGAATCGTTGCGTTACCGGCGCCAGGCGATTCGCTTGTCGGATAAGCCGCGCGCTCTCCGCGTCGGTGTATCCGAGATGGTACGCCACTACGACGCGGCGAGCTCCCGCGTGGCCGCCGCGTTGAAGTAGGCGGCCCGCGGATGATGCATGACGATGGCCGCGGTGGACTGTTCGGGCACGATTTGAAATGCCTCCGTGAGCGTCACGCCGATCTTCTTCTCGGCGTCGAGCAACGCGAAGACGATCTCGTGCTGGCGCAGGTCGGGGCAGGCGCCATAGCCCCACGAGTAGCGCTTTCCTCGCTCGTTCTCGAGTCCGAGCTCGCGCCGGATGCGGCGGTGCGCGTACTCGGCGAGCGCCTCGGCCGACTGGACCGAGAATCCGTGCAGGAAGTACGACTCGCTATAGTCACCCGCGGCCTGCAACGCCGCGGTGAGTTCCGTCGCATGGCTTCCAACGGTGACGATCTGCAGCGCGACGACGTCCGTCGCCCCGCGCTCGCCGGGCTCGCGCAGATAGTCCGCGAGGCTGAGATGCTCGCCGCCGATCTGCCGCGGAAACGTCATCCGCGCGATCTCAAGGCCGGCGTCGTTCGGATCGAACAGAATCACGTCGTCGCCGAGGCCGGCCGCCGGGAAATATCCGTACGCGATGCGCGGCTGCAGCAAGCCGCTTTTGAGCGCTTCGGCCTGGTAGCGGAGCAGGCGCGGCGCGAACTCTTCGGCGACGACACGCTCGAACGCCGCACCCTTGAGGTTCGAGGCGCCCCAGGACAGACGATACAGGCTGCGCAGATCGAAGCACTGCCACACGTCGCCCAAGTCTATGGACTCGAGCGTGCGCGTTCCCCAGAAGGGCGGCTGGGGCACCTCGGCGCGCTCGCGCTTGACGAGCGATAGCGGCGTTGCGACGGCCGGTGCCGCCGCGGTGCCGCGGCTCGCTTGCGCGGCGACCGCCTCGCGCTTTGTGCGCTCGAGCAGCTCCGCGCGGCGCGTGCCGTCGTCGCCGGTGAGCGCATCTACGAGATCCAGCCCCTCGAAGGCGTCGCGCGCGTAAAACAGGCCCGGCTCGAAGAAGCGCGTGCCGGCGTCGAGCAGCGCGATGCGCCGGCCGAAATCGCGGTTGATCGCGGCGCCGCCGACGATCACCGGAAAGCGCAGCCCGCGCGAGTCTTGTTCCTCGACGCAGATCGGCATCTGTTTACTGGTCGAGACGAGCAGCGCGGATAGTCCAATCGCGTCCGCTCCGACCTCGACGGCCTTCTCCAAAATCACGTTCATGGGAACCTGCTTGCCGAGATCCACCACGGTGTAACCGTTGTTGGCCAGGATCGTGTGCACGAGATTCTTGCCGATGTCATGAACGTCGCCAAAGACGGTCGCGAGCACGACGGTGCCCTTCGTCGTGCCCTCGCGGCGCTCGAGAAACTGCTCGAGATGTGCAACGGCCTTCTTCATCACCTCGGCGGACTGCAGGACGAACGGCAAGATCAGCTCGCCGCGCCCGAACCTATCGCCGACGTCCTTCATCGCCGGCAACAGGATCTCGTTGAGGACCTGGACCGGCGTGCGCCCTTGCAGCGCCTCGTCGATCTTCGCCTCGATGCCGTCCTTACGGCGGCGCAAGATCGCCTGGTGAATGCGCTCCTCGATCGGCCCCGCCGGCTCTTCGGCTTGCGCCTCGTTTGACGCGCTCGCCCCAAGCGCGTTGGCCTCGAAATGCTCGATCAGACGCGTCAGCGCGTCGGGCCGGCGGTTGAAGACGAGGTCGTCGCAGAGTTCCCGGACCTCGGCATCGATCTCGAAGTACGGCGTGATCTCCTTGGGATGCACGAGGGCGCAGTCGAGTCCGGCCTCGACGCAGTGGTGCAGAAAAACCGAGTTCAGCGCCGCGCGCGAGTCCGACTTGAGGCCGAACGAGACGTTCGACACCCCGAGCGACGTCAACACGCCCGGCAGCGCGCGTTTGATGCCGCGGATGCCTTCGATCGTCTCGATCGCGGAGTCACGGAACTCGGCCTCGCCGGTCGCGAGCGTGAACGTGAGATCGTCGAAGATCAACGCGCCCGGCGGCAGCGCGTATTCGCCGACGGCGATGTCGTAGATGCGCTGCGCCACCTCGACCTTGCGCTGCGCGGTCTTGGCCATTCCCTTCTCGTCGATCGTCAACGCAACGAGCGCCGCGCCGTGCTCGCGCGCCAGCGGTAACACGGCGTCCATCTTCGCGCGCCCCGCTTCCAGGTGCACCGAGTTGATGACCGCGCGCCCCGGATAGTTCTGCAGCGCGACCTCCAGCACTTTGGGCTCGGTCGAGTCAATGACCAGCGGCGCCTCGATCGACTGCGCGAGGCGTCGCACGATCTCGCGCATCTGCGCGTCTTCGTCCGGCCTCTCGGTCAGCGCGCAGCAGACATCGAGCAGATGCGCTCCACCCTCGACCTGTTCGCGCGCGACCAGCACGATGTCGTCGTAGCGATCCGCGAGCAACAGCCGCTTGATCTTGCGCGAGCCCTGCGAATTGATGCGCTCACCTACGAGGAGCGGGCGCGGCTGCTGCTCTAACGAGACCGCGGTGATCGCCGACGCCGCCTCTTGCGGGCGGTCGACGGCCGGGCGCCGCTTGCGCTCCACCGACCCGACGGCGTCGCGCAGCGCGGAAATATGCTCGGGAGTCGTGCCGCAGCACCCGCCGACCGCATTGACGCCGAAGTCGCGGACGAACGCGGCCAGCTCGCCGGCGAGCTCCTGCGCGCCCTCCGGATAGATCGTCTCGCCCTGCGGCCCCATCAGCGGCAGGCCTGCGTTGGGAACTACGCTGACGAAGCAGCGCGCGTTCTCGCACAGATACCGGATGGAGTCGCGCATCTGCGCGGGTCCGGTCGAACAGTTGAGCCCCATGACGTCAACGTTGAGGGCGTCGAGCGTCCCGCAGACCGCCCGGATGTCCGTGCCCAGCAGCATCCGCCCTTCCGTAATGAGCGTCGGCTGCGCCTGGATCGGCACGCGGCGCAGGCCGCGGGCGAACTCGAGCCGGATTCCCGCGATCGCGGCCTTGAGCTCGAGCAGATCCTGCATCGTCTCCAACAGCAGCAGGTCCGCGCCCCCGTCCACAAGGCAGCGCGCCTGCTCCGCATAGATATCGCGCAGCTGCTCGTAGGTGATCTTCGACAGCGAGGGGTCGGACGAGGAGACCAGCATTCCGGTCGGGCCCATCGAACCGGCGACGAAGCGCGGCCGCTGCGCCGTCGAAACGGCGTCGCAAGCCTCGCGCGCAAGCATCGCCGCGCGCAGGTTGATGTCGCGCGTGCGCTCGCCGAGTCCGTACTCGTCGAGCTTGAGTCGCGAGCCGGTGAACGAATCGGTCTCCACGACGTCGGCGCCGGCCGCCAGATAGGCCTCGTGGATCGTGCGGACGACGTCCGGACGCGTGAGGACGAGCGCCTCGTTGCAGCCGCGATAGGCCGCGCCGCCGAAGTCTTCGTCGGACAAATCAAGCGCCATGAGCTGCGTACCCATCGCACCATCGAAGATCAGCACGCGCTCGCCCAACAGGCGCAGATATTCAGACATCAGGAGACTCTCGCTATTTCCACGGCGCCGGGCGAGACTCGAACGTCGCCCACGACGCGTCCGGCCCGATTATACACGCTGGGCGCGCTAATGCGAGCCAGGGCGGCGGCCGCAGCGTCGTTCAGGACGCCCAATCCGCGTAGGACGGCGACGGTCGACGGGCCGCGCGCGCGCGCCGCGCCGTCGAGAACCTTGGAGACGTAGCCGCACTGCTGCGCGATCGCCGCGACGCCGTGCACGCCCTCGGCGCCGGCCTTGGACGCGACGTTTCCCGCGCCCGCGAGCATCAGCTCGGTATCGAACTGCCCCGTGCCGGCGACGTATTCCGGATGCGCGATCATCGCGTCGCGCACGGCGCGTAAGGCCGCCGCGGCTCGGTCGTCGATACCGCGCAGCGACGCGAGGCGCGCGAAAGACAGCGCGGCCTTCTTAAGACTCGTCGCGTAGACGGGGATACCGCACCCGTCGACTCCGATCGGCCACGTCGCCGCGTCGTCGTCCGAGAGATGCGCGCAGAACTCCAGGATTCGCCGCTGCGCGGGATTATCGGCGCTCAGGTAGGTGGCCGGGTCGGCGCCGACGACCTCGCACAGCGCCAAAATGCCGGCATGTTTCCCCGAGCAGTTGTTATGCAGCGCCGTCGGCTCCTGTCCGGCGGAGCGCAGCGCGTTCGCCGTCGCCTCGTCGTACGGCCAATGCACGCCGCACAGGAGCGCCGAGGGCTGCATGCCGCACTTGCGCAGGATCGACGCAACGGCGTCGACGTGAAACGGCTGTCCGGCATGCGAACCGCACATCACAGCGATCTCGCGCGCGTCGAAGCCGAATCGATCGCCCGCGCCGGCTTCGAGCACCGCCGCCGCGATGAACGGCTTCGCGGTGGAACGCAAATAGACCGGAGCCTCGATGTTGCCCGCCTCGTAGAGCATCGTACCGCGCGCATCGACGGCGCAGGCCGAGACCTCGTGTACGGACTCGACCAAATCGCCGCGCGTTACCTCGACTGCCAGCGGCTGATTCAAACCAGCGCCGGTTCGACGATCGTCGCCTCCTGCTCGGAGAATACCGGATTGCTCAGATAACGTTCGCCGGTGTCGCAGCCGATGGTCACGATCGTCTTGCCTTTGGACTCCGGGCGCGCCGCGACTTGGAGTGCGGCCCAAACGTTTGCGCCGGTCGAGATGCCGACCAGCATTCCTTCTTCGCGGGCGAGGCGGCGCGCGGTCGCGATCGCGTCGGCGTCTGTGACGCGAATAACCTCTTCATAGACGTTCGTGTCGAGCACCTTGGGCACGAAGCCCGCGCCGGTTCCCTGGATCTTATGCGGGCCGGGCTTTCCGCCGGAGAGCACCGCGGATGCGTCCGGCTCGACCGCGATCATCTTGACGCCGGACTTGCGCGACTTGAGCACCTCGCCGACGCCGGTGATCGTTCCACCCGTTCCGACCGCCGACACGACCACGTCGACAGCGCCGTCCGTGTCGCGCCAAATCTCCTCGGCCGTCGTCCGCCGGTGGATCTCTGGGTTGGCCGGATTCTCGAATTGCTGCGGCATGAAATACTTTCCGGGAGCGCTGGCAAGAATCTCGTTGGCACGCCGCAGCGCGCCGGGCATCCCTTCGGCACCGGGGGTCAGCACGACTTGGGCGCCATACGCCTTGAGCAGGTTGCGACGCTCGATCGTCATGGTCTCGGGCATCACGAGGATCAACGGATAGCCCTTCGCCGCGGCGACGAAGGCTAGCGCGATACCGGTGTTGCCGCTCGTGGGCTCGATGATCGTCATCCCCGGAAGAAGTCTGCCGTCGCGCTCCGCCGCCTCGATCATCGCGATACCGATGCGATCCTTCACCGAGCCGGCGGGATTGAACGATTCCATCTTGACCAGCACCGTGGCCCCAAGGCCCTGCGCGATCCGCGGAATCTTGACCAGCGGCGTGTTGCCGAACGTGTCGGCTAAATTCTCATAGATGCGTGCCATAGTACCTGCTTAACCCCCGTGAGGAAAGGGCCGTTTCAGCGCGGGAGGCTTTCGGAACCTCCTTCTTTTACTATCACCGGGCATGCGCCGGTTCTTATCCGCCGCCATAGCCCTCGCAGCCGCGCTCCTGCCGCCGGCCGCCGAGAGCGCACGCGGCGGCCCCACGCTCTCTGCGGCGCTCGCCGCGATCGCCGATTACGCTCCGGCCGCGATGCGCAATCAGGGCACGCCCGGCCTGTCGGTAGCGATCACCGATCGCACGAGGACGCTCCGCGTCATCGCTTTGGGCTACGCGAACGTCGACGCGAGGACCCCGGTCACCGCGCGGACGGTCTTCGCGATCGGCTCGATCACCAAGTCGATGACTGCGCTCGCGCTCCTCGAGCAGCATGACGCGGGCCGGATCGACTTGAACCAACCGGTGCAGCGGTATCTTCCGTGGTTCTCGATCGACTCCGGCGGGACGCCGGTTTTGATTCACCAGATTCTTTCGCACACGGCCGGACTGCCCGACGACTACGCCGCCGAGATGGGCTACGTCTACGACATCGTCGCGCTGCGCGCGGCGAAGACGCTGTTCGTGCCGGGCACGTCGTGGTCGTACTCCAACGACGGCTACGCGGTCGCGGGCGCCGTCGTGGCAAAAGTGGATGGGCGCTCGTGGCCGGACGCGCTGCAGGATCGTGTTCTGCAGCCGATTGGGATGACGCACAGCGTGCCCGTGTACACCCCGGAGTTTATGGCCGACGCGGCGGTCGGCTATCAGTTCCGTGACAACGACCGGCCACCGCCGCAACGGCCCGCGCTCGCCGCCGCGCCGCCGATGGACTTCGTCGATCCGGCGGGCTCGGTGCTGTCGACGCCGGAGGACATGGCCGCCTACGTGCGCTTCTACCTCAACGGCGGCCGGACGAGCGGCGGCACGCAGCTCATCGCGCCCGCGACCTTCGCCGCGATGACCTCGCCCGACACGCTTAAGAACGGCAAGCCGGCCGGCTCGCCGGGCGTCGTATTGACCGAAGCGCCGGAGTTCTACAGGCAGTACGGATACGGGCTGGCCATCTTCAACGACGGCGGCGATCGGCTGATCGGACACACCGGCGGATTCTCGGGCTACACCGCGTGCATGCAAATGAATCTCACCCGTGGATTCGGCGTCATCGCCTTCGCGAATCTCGTCGAGGCGCCGCTGCATCCCTGCGCGATCGTGCTCTACGCGATGCGCGTGCTGCGCGCGCAGAGCCTCGGGCAGCCAATTCCCGCGCCGCCGGCCGCACCCGACCCGGCTCACGTGGAGCGGCCGGGCGATTATGCGGGGCCGTACACGTCGGCCGGTGGGGCGCTGCTGCAAGTCGTCGCGGCGCACGACCGCGACTTTCTGATCGACGGCGGAAAGCGGATCGCGCTGTATCCGCGCGGGCAGGATCAGTTCTGGGCGGACGACCCTAAGTACGCGATGTTTCTGCTCGCATTCGGGCGCGATGCCGGCCGCAGCGTCGTCGAGATGAACTACGGTTCGCAGTGGTTTCCCAACGAGCGTTATCGCGGACCGCGCACGTTTACCTACCCAGCCGAGTGGCCCGCGTTGACCGGCAGGTACGAGAACGTGTTTTTCGGATCGCCTGACATTACGCGCGTGCTCATCGTCAAGAACAAGCTCACGCTCGATGGCGTCGACGAGCTCAAGCCGCTGGGCAACGACGAGTTCGCGGTGGGCTCGTCGGTCGTGCGCTTCGAAGACTACGATGGGAATCGGCCGCAGCGGCTGTCCATCGATGAGGCGAGCCTTTACCGCGTAGAGCTGCCGTAAGCCGAGCGCTTCTTAGCTGCCGATGTCCCAGAGCAGGCCGAGGTCTTTTTTGGAGAACGAGCGGAACGCGATGAGCGTCTCGGTCCCGATGATGCCGTCGAGCGCGGCAACGTGCTCGGTGACGAGGTCGTTCAGCTCCTCGTGCTTTCGCACGCGTGCGACCGCGATCAGGTCGTAGGGTCCCGCAACGGAATAGACCTCAGCTATCCCCGGGATCGCGAGCAGGTCCTCGGCGATGGTGCGGAGCCGCGGCCGCTCCACCTCCATCAAAATAAACGCGGTGACCATCAAGCGGAACCCGCTCGGGCAAGCAACGCGCCGCCGCAGTTCGGGCAGCGCCCGTTCATCGCCGACGAACAGTCAACGCAGAACGTACAGTCGTACGAGCAAGCTCGGGCCTCACTTTGGTCTCGCAGCGCTCGGCCGCAGCGCTCGCACGCATCCTTCATGGGCAGACCATTACGGGATCGCCGAGCGCCTCCCCTCGCCGTTTCGATTCGAATGCGTTGGGGGAGAAGGGCGTTGATGAAGGCCGTGGTCGTCGAGCATCGCGGCGACGTAGGAACGATCAAGGATATTCCGGAGCCGGTGCCCGGGCCGCACGATGTCGTCGTGCGCGTCGTCGCCGCAGGCGTGAATCCGATCGATTGGAAGCGGCGCGAGCGCGCGGATCAGCGGCTGCCGTTCGTGCTAGGCCAAGACTTCGCCGGCATCGTTAGCGCGACCGGAGCTCGGGTGCAAAAGTACCGCGAGGGCGAACGCGTCTTCGGAACCGCACGCGAACACGGCGCTTATGCCGAGTACACACTCGTGCCCGAGGAAGCGCTGGGTCAGCCGATAGCCAAGATTCCCGACGACGTCGGCGATGCCGACGCAGCCGCGCTGCCGACGGCCGGCTTGACGGCATTCGCCGCGCTGGAGATGCTCGGCGTCCGGAAAGACGAGACGCTGCTCGTGCTGGGGGCGACGGGCGGCGTCGGCAGCTTCGCCTTGCAGATGGCGCGCGATCGCGGCGCACGCGTGATCGGAACGGCGCGGGCCACGAACGAAAGCCTGGCGCGCTCGCTCGGCGCCGGCGAGTTTGTCGCATATGACGAGCAGGACGTCGTCGCGAGCGTTCGGGCCACGCATCCCGGCGGCGTCGATGCGATTCTCGACCTCGTCGACGACGCCGATGCCGCGCGGCGAAGCGGCGAGCTGCTGCGCGAGGGCGGGCGCATCGCCTCGACGATCGGCGCGCTCGACGTCGACTGGTTCGCGGCGCGCAAAGCGGTGGCGGAGAACCTTGCCTTGCCGACGAGCCCGTTCTCGTCGCATGCCGGGCTGCGTGCGCTGCTCGAATTGCTCGAACGCGGCGCGATCCGCGTAATGATCGCGGGAGAACGACCCCTAACCGAGGCCGTTGCGGCACTCGAGGAGAGCAAGAGCGGCTCCGTCGATGGTAAGCTTGTGATTACCGTCGACTGACGACGGGTTCGATTTCCGTTGGCGCTATAAAAACTCATATGTTATATGCGTTTCTCACACAATTCCGTCTAACGGCTTCTTGCCGAAGCATTCAAGCCTACAGCCCCTGTGACCACCGTCGCTCGTTGATGTCGGTTGGAGGTGACGCCGAGACGCTATGGCCGAATCGCGACGCTCCGGTATAAAGGGACGAGTCGACGAACACGAAAATCGTATCGAGCTTCGCTTTTTCTTAAAATGAGGGTCATAGGGAACGAGTCCAAAGCTCATAACAGAGCTGACCGGCTCCGCGAGCAGTCAGAAAAGCAACGACGGCTTCGCGATCGCGAAGCCGTGTGCAGGGTGGCGAGACAATTGCATTGTGGTCTTGTAGTAGTTAGGCTCTGCTGTAAACCTTACTCCGCTACCACAAGGCCCAGTGGGTCGCCAAGTCCCGTGGCGCTGCCGGCGATCGTTTGAATCGGCGCAACGTTGCCCCTTGCAGTCGCTGCGAAGCCAAGGATTGCGTTCGTGCCCGGGTTGGAGACGAATATCTTACCGCTCCTCTTACTAACCGCTAGCCCAAGGCTGAAACCGTTCCCTCCGTTCAGTCCGGTGTTCGAACCTGAAATGGTGCGGATCGGCGCGACGTTCCCATGCGCTCCGGCGGCGAACTCGCTGATCGTTGCAGTATTAGTGTCGAAGACGTAGACGTTGAGCGAAGCGTCAACGGCGACCGTGTTCGGAGGCACGGCGACTGTACCGGGAGTTCCCAGCCCGGTGTTGCTTCCGCCGATCTGCGCTTCCATCGTGCCTGATCCCGGCGGGAAGAGGTCGATCGTTGCGGTGGTCTTGTTCGCTACGTAGAGAACGTTGTTGCTATCGATAGCTAGACCGCCCGTCTCCGGGATCGTTCGCATCGGATTAATGCAGCCACTCCCGCCTGGCGCGAAGATGTCGATCACCTTGGTGCGACCGGATAGGTCGGCAACGTAGAGATTGCCGCTGCTATCGAACGCCACGGCGTTCGTCTGACTGGGCTTACGGAAGCACTCGATCGCCGTTAACGGCTGAGCATTGCCCGTAGCGTTTAGGGCGAATGTTTCGGCACCGGCCTGGCCGCCCGAGTCGATGTTGCCGTTTGCAATGCCGATGCCTTGGCTCGAGCTCACGGAGATCGCGTAGGGTCCACCATTGTGGTTACTGATCACCGTCCTCGGCGCAACGTTTCCGTTGGCGCTTTCGGCGTATTCCCGAATCGAGCCGTCCAAGCCAGTGTTTTCGTTCGCGACGAGAATGAGTGCAGTCGTCGCCCTGTGGACGCTGGCGAGATGTTGGCCTTTATTGACGTTAGGAGTCGCGGCGCCGGTCATGGAAGAGGTCTGCGGTGCGCCCACCGCCGGAACAGGGTTCGCGATCGAACCGTTCTGTGCGCCGGAGCACGCCGCAAGCGTCATGGCTATGCAGACGGCTCCAATGTGATAGGGTGGTTTCATCTGGGTCTCCTTTAAGTGATATTGGTGTGTGTCGATTTTATGATGATAAGTCGGTATAATTAAGAAAGTATAAACGCTACGTTTGTAGTGAGTGGTCGGTGATCGTTGCAGCATTGCGTGCGATTTCCACGCTGCGGTATCCCAGAACGCTAAGTAACTTGCTGTCCGGCACCTTTAACGGGCCCGGTTTGGCCGCGGTGCCCGGTGCGGGCTGCGGATATGCGGTGGACGCGGCGGTTGCGAACCGGATGTTGCCGTCGGTGTGCTGGACGATCTGATGGATGTGACCGTTGAGCACCGTTACCGCATTGAAGCGGCGCAGCACCGCCAAGACGCGCGAGCCGTCCTCCGTCGTCCAGCCCCACGGCGGAAAGAGCGCGTAGAGCGGAACGTGAGCGAAGACGACGATCGGCGTTGAGCTCTTCTGCGCCGCGAGGTCCTTCTCGACGAAATCGATCTGCTCGGCACCGAGTTTGCCGTCGATTTCGAAGTTGAAGACGTTGACGAGCGACAAGAAGTGCGCGCCGCCTTGGTCCCACGAGAACCATCCCTTCGGGGCATCGCTTCGGCGAAAGGCCGAGAAGAACGCTTCCGAGGTACCGATGACGTCGTGCTCGCCGGGCAGAACGACGAGCGGAGCCCTGAGCGTTCCGAGTATTTGCTTCGCCGTATCGAACTGTGCGGGCTTAGCCAGATGAGTCACGTCGCCCGTGTGGACGACAAACGTCGGCTGCACCGGCATCGCGTTGATTCCAGCGATGGTTTGTTGAAGCGTGCCGATCACGTCGGGGTTTTCGGGGTGCGCAAAGCCGATATGGCTATCGCTGATTTGCACGAACGAAATCGCGCCATCGGCGGCTAGCGCCCTTTGGGCGTTGAATACCCCGGTGCTCGACAAGGTCCAAGCGATACCGGTCCCAGTCCAGGCTACGTGCTTGAGAAAGTCGTCGCGTTTCATGTCTGACTCCTTTACTTTGCCGCGGCCGGCAGCACGACAATTGTCGCCTTCATGTATGGGTGCAGCTCGCAAAAATAGTGGTAGGTGCCGGGTTTGGTAAAGGCGTGCTGCCACGTACCGGCGGTGTCGAGGCCTTCGGAATCGAACGATTTGTCGGTCGCCGTCACGGTGTGCGCTTCGTCATCGTCGTTGACGAACGTGACGCGGTCGCCCAGGTGGACGGTTAGTGCCGGCGGTTCGTACTTGAAATCTTTGATGTGGACCGTCGCGACGGCCGGAAGCAGCGGTGGAACGGCCGCCTGGGCGCCGGCCGTAAGGGTAACGGCTATCAGGGCGACTTGCAAGCGTAATGAAGATCTTGTTCATGTGGTGCATATACCGCCACCGGCATGCCCGGATGGGTCGGGCCATCCGAAACCGGCCTCGGTGGCATATCAAGGTCGTGAAACCCGCAAGGCCGTATGTCAGCCGGTAAATGGACAACCTCGTCGAGGCCTTTGCCGCGCGCAAGCCCTCGGGCCTCGACCAGGTGTACGCGCTGTGGTCGCGCCTCTTCTTTAGCGTTGCCCGCCATGCCGTCTCGGATAGCGCGAGGGCGGAAGATTGCGTGCACGACGCCCTGCTGCGCGTCTGGCGTGCCCCAAACCGTTTCGAGGGCAACCGCGAGATGCTAAGAGCGTACCTGATCGCTTGCGTGCGCAACGAATCGCTTGCGATGCTGCGAAGTCAAAGCCGTCGCGACGCGCGGGAACTCAAGGCGGCGCGCCTGTCTCCCGTGTCGAGCGTCGATCCGCCCGTCGTGGATCCGGTCGAGACGCAACGATTGCGGCGCGCGCTCGCGCGCCTTCCGGAAGAACAACGTAAGGCGCTCGCGCTGGCGTACTACGGAAACAAAACGCAGGTTGAAATTGCGAACGAATTGAGCGTTCCGCTGGGAACTGTCAAAAGCCGAATCTCGATGGCCATACGCAAATTGCAGGTGGAACTAGCTTCTGGGGAGAGCCGCTCGTGACCCAACATTTAGGCGACGATGCCGAGCTTTATACCCTCGGCATGCTCGACGACGATGCGGCTCGCGAGGTCGAACGCCACATCGCGCATTGCTCGGAATGTGCGGAGCGGGTCGCGCAAGCGCAAACGGTTGCGGCTACACTCGCGGCGGCGCTGCCCGCGGCCACTCCATCGCCGGCCCTCGAGCGCAGGCTGTCCGCATCCATACGATCCCGCCCAGCCGAGAGTAAACCGCGCGCGAACGTCTTTCGTTTCGCCGTTGCGGCGGCGCTTGCGCTTGTCTTTCTCGGCTTGGGGTTGCAAACGCTCCTGCTTCGCGGAAGGCTAGCAAACGACGACGTCGCGCTCGTAACGATGGTCCACAGCCATTTCAACCACGTCTCGATGTCGCCCGAGTCGGCAAATCCGGTTGCCGCGAAGATCCTATACGCTCGTGACGGCTCGTGGATCTACATCATTGCCGATAAGCCTGGCGGATCGTTGCACGCGCTCGCGCACGCCGCGTCGGCCACAACGGATCTCGGCGCCCTGGCGAGCAGCGGCCAGACGGCGACGCTGCTCGTGCGCCCGCGCGAGCGCATCCAGTCGATCACGTTGCAGCGCGCCGGCACGAGCGTCGCCTCAGCTAGGCTAGTATATTAAGCCGTTCAAGGGCGGGGTCGCGTCAAGTGTGAGAAAAGATGCGCTAGAAACGACCAATGAAGCTAGCATTACTTAACAGAGCTTCGCGCTTGACGCGACGAGGCGATCACGTGTTCGTTCGAGCGACGTCCGCGGCAGAGATGCCCTCGAGCGCGAGGCCATACCCCACGCTTTCATCGACGATGCGGCGGAGTTTCTGAGTGAGGGCGACGCGAGCGTAGCTAGTCGTGAGCGGCGGGAGCTTTGCCAGTTGCTCCGCCATCTCGCGAGCGCGGTCCATCAGCTTCTCGTGCGGAACGATCTCGCTAACGACGCCAAGTACCTTGGCCTCGTTCGCGTCGATGATCTGCTGTGTGAGCAGGAACGTGCGACCGCGAATAGGGCCGATGACCTCCTGCCAAAGCGAATGGACGCCGTCACCCGGAACGATGCCGAAGTTCAGATGCGGCTTATCTTGGAAGACGGTATCGAGCGTCGCGAGGACGACGTCGGCCAGCAATGCGTATTCCGAGTGAACGGTCGTAGGTCCGTTAAGCGCGACAATCAGCGGTGCCGAGATGTCGAGGATGTTTGAGATAATCTTCTTTCCTTCGCGATAGATCTTGTCGAAGCCACGAGGCGTGAATAAGTCGAAGCCTTCCGGATCGATGTTGTCGATGAAGGCCCGACCGGCGCCCGTGAGATAACGACTCGATTGTCGGGATCCGCACCGATTTGGTGGAAGAGTTCGACGAACTCGGTATGCGTGTACCCGTTAAAGACGAGCGTATCGCCATTGGTCTGCAAGACGACCTCGAGTATGCCGGTCGACGAACGTGTGAGCCTTGCGTGAGGAAATGAATCTTTATACGTGCCAAAAGGAGCCAAGGCAAACCTCCGTTCCGATGCTATCGTGATTACCGCCCAAGAGCCGGTTGAGCACGCTGCGGGCTTCGCCGGGATCGGGGCGATACCCGTAATCGGGCTTTACCGGCTAACACGGAAACGCCGAGACGCCCCACAGAATAAGGCGATTTCGTTGGTTGACGGAAAGACTCGCACCTCCGAATCGGCTAGGGCGACACCTTTGGGGAGGGACGCGACGTCGCGCTGCCGTGGGTCATGGCGCTGCCGTGGCTCATGGCGTTGCTGTGGCTCATGGCGTTGCTGTGGCTCATGGCGTTGCTGTGGCTCATGGCATTGCCGTGGCTCATAGCGTTGCTGTGGCTCATGGCGTTGCTGTGGCTCATCGCACTGTGCGAAGCCGAAGGGGAAGGGGTACTTCCTCCATCGGCGAGGGCACCGATTGGGTAACTGGTTGCGAGAGCGGCTGCAATTGCTAGCGTGGGGATCGATAACGACTTCATATTTTATGCCTCCTTAGTTAAAGTAAGTGGTATCGATAGTACGTTGCACAGATGACTTCGGATCAGTTCGACTAGACTCTGAGGCGCAACGCAGTACCCAGTGCAGTAACAAACGCGGTTCCGTGCGTTGGACGAGCCATGGGGTAAAGATGCAAGTCGACGTACGAGGTTCCAGTCGCGGCGATTGTGACTGGTACGTGCCCCACCGAACAAAGATGCGGGCTGCAGAATGCTGCGATCCAGCCGGGCGGAGGCTGCGCTGCCACGATGACAGAGGATCCTATAGGCCCGCGTACCGCCATCCGATAGGTGAGCGTTCCTTGCATCGACGTCAGTGTGGCGGCGAGGGCGAGCGAGATCATCGCTCTGCCACCAGGGCTGCGACCGTAGAGGTGACTTCGGTATCCTGGCCCTCGCCGATAACCGTCTTCCTAAGGCGTCCGTGACGATCGAAGACCAGCTGCGTCGGCCAGTATTGAATGCCGTAAGCATTCCACAGCTTCTCGTCGTTATCGATCGCGACCGGCCAGGAGATACCTTGCGTCGCGAGCGCCTGAACGACATTTGCCCGTACGTGTTCAAAGGGCGTCTCCGGAGTATGGATACCGACGATGGCCAGATCCTTCACAGGGTAGCGGGCGCGCAAAGCCCGCAATTCCGGCACGATGTGCTTGCAGTTAATGCAGTCGAACGTAAAGACGTCGACGATGACGACTCTACCCGCGTACGACGCGGCAGAGGGTCGCGACCCGATCCACTGCGGGGCGTTGAAGAGCGGAGCAAAGGTGCTTTCGACTAACAGGATAGCGGATAACAGGATAGTCATATCTCTGGTACGATTTACCCAACGCCTCGGATGAGTGTTTATCAGCGGCAGCTATCGGCCGGTGTGAGATGTCGGCTCTCATACTAATCAGAACCCCCCTGACAGTATCGCGGATGAGCGATCGGCAGAAATCATCCGTCCGAGCGGCGCCGGCGTACTCTATAACGGATGGATAAGGTGGCCGGCGTCGAAGTCTGTGCCCACGATGCCGGCCGCGGAGGGAGATGAGGCTTTGGCTGCGGCGTTTGCGGCGCACGAGGGCTGGGCTTTCAGCGAAGCCTATCGCCGTTACGCTGCGCTGCTCTATTCGGCCGCCTATAACGTGCTGGGTGACGCTGACGACGCGCAAGACTGCATAGCCGATGCAGTCGCAAAACTTTGGCGATCGCGGGGAGCATACTCGCCATCCCGCGGCAATCTGCGAAGCTTTCTCGTCGTCTGCGTTCGCAACGAAGCGATCTCGCGCCGCCGGCGCGAGAGCTCGCAAGGTTCGTCTGGTGGAGCGCCTTGCCGCGATGCCCGTAGAGCACGAGAGTTGCGGATATCCGATCCGATCGAACGCGACCGAGTTCGTAGCGCGCTGCTCGCGCTTCCGGCCGCAACAGCGTACCGCTCTCGAACTGGCCTACTACGAAGAAAAGACGCACACCGAGATCGCAGCCGAACTGCAAGAACCGCTCGGGACGATCAAAAGCCGCATCAAGCTCGGCCTGCGAAAAATCGGCTCCGCTTTGCAATCGACCGCGACGTCTCGGAAACGATCGCTCGTGAAGTACGATCACGTCGAGGATCGCGCGGCGCTTTATGCGCTCGGAGCACTCCACCGGACGAGAACGCGCTGCGATGGACGCGCACCTTCGCGAGTGTTCCTCCTGCGCGCAGGAGGTTGGTGCACGCCGAGGACGACGTCGCATTGATCGTTTCGTCGGAGCCGCAACACAGGCGCCGCCCGCCCTCGACGCCCGAATCGCCCGACTGTTGCAACCGCGTCGACCTCGAATCGGATGCGCGCCGTTCGCGGACGTCCGGCCGTGGCCATACGGCGCAGCGATGGCCGCAGCGCTGCTGCTTGGGCTTCTGCCCTCGGCGTACTTTTGGTCGGAGAACCGCTCGATGCACGGCGCGATGCTCGCGCAAAGCGACGCGATGCGATCGCCTCGCGAGCGCCCCGCATCGGACCGCGCACTTTCAGCTGGCCAAGTCCAGCCCGCCCGCCGAAGTGATGTACGCGCCCGACGGCTCGTGGTACGTGGTCGTCGTACGAGCGCATCGAAGCCGCTCTCGGTCGCCTGGATGCACGACGGCACGCACACGATGCTCGGCAATGCCGTTCCCAAAGGCAACGTCGCGATGCTCTATCTTCCCAAGAGCCACCGCATGGATCGGCTCGCGCTCATGGATGGCGACCGCGTCGTTGCAGAGGCCACGCTCTCATGGCGAAGCACCGTTCCAAGTCGGCACGGGACTCGATTCGGTTGGTTATTCAGGTATTCGATGAGGATAACCGCAATCCGTCGCCGCTCGGGAGGCACCGTAGCGGCGTCCATGGAGCCGATCCCCATCCCGGTGAAAAGCGATCCGCGCCGATCGGAGTCGTCGAGCGTCTAGCCCACCATCGATAGCCTGGTTTGCCATAAAGGACCTTTAAGTCTTTGCAACCCCAGGCCGGCCGCGTCGGTTAGGCCGAGCATGAAAATCCTCATTATCGGTGCCGATGGCACGATGGGCAGGGCGGTCGTTGACGAACTCAAGCAACGGCACGAAATTTTGGCTGCGGGAAGGTCGCATGGTGAACATAATGTCGACATCGCCGACCTTCAAAGCATTCGCTATCTGTTCGCAAGTGTCGGCAAGGTCGACGCGGTCATAAGCGCCGCCGGCGTCGTGCACTTCGGCCCGTTGCTCGAGATGACGCCCGAGCAGCTTCAGGTCGGAATCGGCAGCAAACTAATGGGGCAGGTCCATCTCGCGCTGGAGGCGGCGAAGCACTTGAACGCCGGAGGTTCGGTGACGCTCGTCGCCGGCACGCTCAGCAAGGATCCCATTCGGTACGGTGCGAGCGCTTCGCTCGTAAACGGGGCGCTCGAATCGTTCGTGCGTTCGGCCGCGCTCGAATTCCCCGCAGGAACAAGGATCAACGTCGTCAGCCCGACGGTATTGCGCGAGTCGATGGAAGCGTACGGCCCCTACTTTCCGGGCAGCGAGGGCGTTGCGCGCAAGCGCGTCGCCCTCGCTTTCGCCAAGAGCGTCGAAGGAGCTCAGACCGGTCAAGTGTACTACGTCGAGTAACCTTAACGTTGGCTTACGCCCGGGCAACTGAAAGCCCCGCAATCGCCGTGCTACTTTCCGAGGCGATCCCTCAAGGTAGGACGCCTTGTCGGCTTATGTCCCTGCGCTTGTCGGGTCCGTGGAAGTTAACGCCATGCAGCAGCACAAAGTCCTCTTGTGCGAAATGGGAATAGAGCCACTTCATACGTGCGAGCGCCGCGGCGTTCGTCGCTTCTCCGTCTACGGCGCCGACGAAATCCTCGAGGTTGACGCGCATTGTGTCGAACAGCGGGCTCTAGCCCGTGCGCATCTGAGTAACGGCGTCGAGATCATCCGCTGCGGGTTCATTCGCTGACTACCTCATCTCATCAACCTCTCGGAAGCGGAATGCTCGCCGGCACGACCGCTACGGTAAATCGGTCGCAGCTGCCTTGGGCTTGCCAAGCCCTACTTGTGCGCACGGGCTCGTTTGCGGTGGTATCTGTGTACCCGTTGTCGGGCGCGAATCGTTAGCGACTCGATATGGTCTAACGTCGCGTCGACGGCCGCCTCCAGTGGTTTGGTGTTGCGCCGAATTTGCGTCAGCAATAATCCACCCTGGACGGCGGCGAGAAGCGCCGTAGCGAGCCGATCCGGATCGGCATCTTTGCGCAGTTCCCCCCGCTCGTACATCGCCCTCAGGCCTCTACGAATTCCGTCTTCCCAATGCGTGAATGCCCTATTGAGATCGATCCGGAACTCGGATTCGATTTCTGCAATCTCACTCGAAAGCGTTCCCAGCGGGCACCCCCCTGCGCAGCGTACTCCTCGTTGAATTCGTACGAGCAGGTCGCGCCACCGGCGCAAGGCCTGCATGCTGTCGAGGTGCCCGAGAAATTCGGCTTGCGTGCCGAGGACTGCATCCGTCTGGTAAGCGATCACGGCACGCACAAGCGCCATCTTATCTTTGAAATAATGATAGAGCTGCGATGAGCTCACGCCAGCCGCGTTGCGGAGTTCCTCGGTCGTCGTGCCGGCCACCCCTCGCTCCTGAATGAGTGCAGCCGCCGCCGCGACTATACGGTCGCGGGTCGCCTGACCCTTGGGGCTCAGCTTGCGGCCGTCGAGCGACCGGGTGTTCATGGCCGTAGTATACCAGATTTTGGAGTTGATAATCCATTTTTTTTGACATAGGATTGGATTAAACACTCCAAATTAAAAGCGGAAGGCATATGAACGACTCACATCAGGACCTCATTGGCAGCACGGCCCTCGTCACCGGGGCGACGAGCGGCATCGGCAAAGCGACTGCGCTTGCGCTCGGCCGCCGCGGCGCGCGCGTACTGGTCTCGGGACGCGACGCCGAGCGCGGTCAAGCCGTCGTCGCGGCGATCAGAGCCGATGGCGGGAAAGCCGACTTTTTGCAGGCTGAGTTAGGTGACGCGGAGTCCGCGCGTAACCTCGCGCGACATGCGCTCGACGTTACCGGACGCGTAGACATCCTCGTCAACAACGCTGGCGTTTTCCCATTTGGACCGACAGCCGAAACGGCGCTCGACACATTTCAGGACGTTTATGCAACCAACGTGAGAGCACCATTCATTCTCGTGGCTGAGTTGGCGCCCAACATGGCTGAGCGCGGAAAAGGTGCGATCGTCAACGTTAGCAGCATGGTTGGTGACTTCGGCGTCGCCGGGATGGCGCTGTACGGCTCGAGCAAAGCGGCCCTGAATCTACTCACGAAAGCATGGGCTGCGGAGTTTGGGCCCCAAGGCGTGCGGGTTAACGCAGTCAGCCCCGGGCCGACGCGCACTGAGGGGACGGCCGGCATGGCGGACGGCGTTGCACAACTTGCGGCGATGGCGCCGGCAGGCCACCCAGCGACGCCCGAGGAGATCGCCGACGCGATCGTTTATCTGGCTTCCGACAGCGCAAGCTTCATACATGGCGTCGTGCTGCCCGTCGACGGCGGCCGCGCCGCAGTCTGAGGATGCTTAGAGCGCCGTTGAATGCAGCTTTACGGGCAATGTATGGCCTGGCTCAACTCCGGACTCGTCTAACGGCCATCTGAGGAGATTCCGCACGACTCGCCGGAATTCGAAGGGACTAACCGGGACTCGAAAACGTGAAGAACCGATGGGGTCTCAGTTCGAGCGCCACACTTGCCATCTGACCTTTGCGCACCGGATCTCGCGGTCATCGAAGCGACGGCTCTTAAGGGCGCAGCGGCCGGGCGAACGTTACGCCGCACGGCAAACGCGCCGATTCGACGGCAAGCGCTAAGGTTTACTCAAACGTTCGTCGAGAAATTGCCCGAACGTACCACAGCGCGACGCGATTGTGGAAGCCAGTGGCGAGTTTCTCGAAGGCATGATCGGCCCAGGGCAGCTCGACGTAGGTAACGCTGACGCCATCGCCACGCAGTTCGTCCCGAAGTAGATGTTCGAAACCCAGGTCGACGACGTGATCGCGTCCCGCCGCAATCATGAGGACTGGCGGCATACCGGCATGGACCACGTATCGTGGAGATCCGCTTCGATAACATGCGGGTCGCTCTTCCGGCGTGCCACCGCAAAGGTCGAGCAGAACGTGACGCAGATTGATCAGGTCCGGTCTGGGCGGATATTCATACGCGAGCCCAAGATCCACCGGGCTTTCGTAGGTTATAACGGCGCTGATCCGGTGCGGTCGCATGGCGGCGGCGATGATGGCCAACTGCGCGCCGGACGAATGTCCGAGCACGGCGACGCGGCCAGTTGACAGCGAGTCGATCTGACGAAGAATGGCGTCGCGCTGCGCAGGCCAGTGTGAGTGAGGTGCGTGCGGATAACGCAGCGCGATGACGCGATAGCCCCAAGAAGCGACGATCGTGTTGAATTGCGCATCGTTCGTCGGCGAACCGTGCTCCCACGCGCCGCCATAGATCGCGAGCACGATGGGGGCACCGGCGCGGACCGCCATCGCGTTGCGCTCGTTCGGGAAGCGGCGTGAGTAGTGCCGACAGCGGGACGTACGGACCTCTTATCAAATAGGCAAGCGGCGGGACCAGCGTACATAACAGCGCCGCCAGCGTGGTGATGATTGCCGCAGGTCGCAGGTAACCGCGTGAACGCAACGCGACGAACATAACGACGGCGGCAAAAAATGTCAATACTGGCCAGAATTCGGTACCCGCGACCGTCAGAACGAACAGCGGAATGATCGGGCCTGGAATCACAATCCAGATCGAGAGGAAAAATGCGAGTAATGCCAGCGCGAACGGCATTAAGCAAGTATCGTACGGAAAACGAAGGCCTCCCGCCTTACGTGCGGGAGCGTTTGCGGGATCCGAATCGATACATCAGAATCCCAAGGGGGAAGATAACCGCATTGTAAGCTGCCTTCATCAACGAGGCACCCAGTCCCGGATTGCGCCGGCCTTCGTCCGCGTCCATCATCGCGAGAAACGGGGCGGTGGCTCGCAAGAAAGAACGATTGAACGCCGCGCATTGCGCCGCCGTCTTACCGCTGTGTGCGATGATGCGCTGGGCGGCGCGCTCATCGTCCGGTTCGCTGCGAATGATCTCGCAGATATATGCGTCCTTCAAATCGAGAAAGCGCAGCAACTTCGCGTCCATGTAATCATGGTCGCCGAACATATACTCGCCGAGCATCTCGCCGGGTGCGACGCCTGCGGCTGCATATCGGCGACCCTTGTCGATCAACCGGCCGAGCCAAACGCACCCGGCGAGTTGTTCGCGTCCGGAGTAACGAGGTACCCATGTCATACGCTAGCCTCCAACACATAGGCAGTTCGATACTAAATGACGGGCTCCCAGCCGCGAGGAAATGACCCGGCCGCTCTGGGCGCCATTGTCTGGGCGACGGCGTAGCTTTACGGTGCCGACGCGGACGATTTTTCTGCGCGCGCTGCCAAGCAATCGGAGCCATGCGCGAAAAGCGATGTCGGATTTGATGGAGAGCTTGGATAGCCCAGTGTCATCCTGAGCTTATCGAAGGGCGCGTTCGATTCCCGTTGGCGTTTTCGCGTCGGGATAAATGACTATTTGTTCTTGAAGCGCGCGACGCGCTTTTCGTTGTAGGCAGCGAGGCCTTCTTTCGCGTCTTCGCTCTTGAAGAGCAGTGACTGCAGCTCGCGCTCGAGCGCGAGCGCATCTTGCAGCGGGAGCTCCGCTCCGGTCTGCACGCTGCGCTTGATGTGACCGACGGCCATCGGCGCCTTGTTCGGCGAGCAGAACTGCTTTGCGTAGTCGGTGATCTGCTCGCGGAACTCTTGCGCACTGCCCTCGAAGAGGTCGGTGATCATGCCCCACTCGAGCGCCTGTTCGTAGCTCACCGTCTTGCCGGTCGTCATCATCTCGATCGCGCGCGATTTGCCGACGAGGCGCGCGAGCCGCTGCGTGCCTCCGGTGCCGGGAAGGACGCCCAATGCGACCTCGGGCAAACCGATCTTGCCGGCATCCTTGCGCGCGAAGCGCAGGTCAGCGGCCATCGCGATCTCCAAGCCGCCGCCGACGCAGTGGCCGTTGAGCGCCGCGATCACCAGCTTGGGCGTCTGTTCGAGACGCGCCAACGTCTCGTTGGCGTGCAGGCAGAACATGTACTTGAACTCGGGCGTCACCTGGTTCAGCATCCCAATGTTCGCGCCCGCGGAGAAGAACTTCTCGCCCTTGCCCGTGAGAACGATGACTTCGACGTCGGAATCGAAGCGCGCGTCGAGAATGGCCTCGTCGAGCTGACGCATCATCTCGTGTGTATACGTGTTGGCCGGCGGGTCGTCCATCTCGATGAACCCGACGTGGCCGTCTTTCCAATAGTTGATGACGCGCTTGCCGGGTAGCGGGCGCTCTTCGCGCCCGAACGGCGTCTGCTGCGCCTTTCCGTCGACCATTGTGCTCATGCAAGTTTTCCCTTCGGTGCGATCCAGTTGGGGTCTTTGAAGTATTCTTTCAGTTTGGCTTCATCCGCTTCCGTCGGGAGGACCGTAGGCGCGTACGCCTCCCACTCCGCCTCGGTGAGTTTACGGCCGTCGGCGGCGTAGCGCTGTCCGGAGAAGTCGCCGATCTTGCGGTTGAACTTCATATCCGGCAGATAGAGTTTCGTCTCGGCCGGATTGACCTCGTTGACCCGAGCCACGGTCGCAAGCGCCTCATCGAAGAACTGATTGCGCGCGCGCTCGTTGAGATGCTCCTTATCGGCCTGCTCGCCGGCCTTGTCCTCGTCGACGCGCCCCTTGATGCCCCACGCGTAGGCCCACTGCGCCGAGCCCGAATGATCGGTTCCGAACAGGTCGAGCGAACCCGAGAACCACTTGTTGTAGTACTTCTGCTGGATCTCGACCGGAATCACGCCGGCGTTCGCGATGCGTCGCAAGCCCGTGATGCCCGTGCCCATGTGAAACGACTCCTCGCGCAGCATGGGCCCCATCGACGCCGCGAGCGGAGCGAAGCTGGAATGGGAGAGCATCGTGAGCTGGAACTTGCCGTCGCGATCCATGAAGTTCGTGTAGGCGAAGAAGTCGAGCCAGTGCGTCACGTCGTCGTTGAACGCATTGAGCAGGCGGTTCTTCTTGCCGAAGGCGCGCCGCTCGAGCATCTTCTGCGCCTCGATCTTTCCCTCGCTGCCGAAGTGTTCGACCATCAGGTGACACATCTGATAGCCGTGGCGCGTCTCCTCGACCATGATGCGCACGAGCGCGGCGAGGTCGTACTCGCTCGGCGCGTTGTTGACGAGAAAGCGCTGCTGCTCGTTTGACGCAAACTCGGTGTCGCCCTGATAGACGACCATGTTCAGGACGGCGTCGCGCATCCGCTGATCGGGGATCTCGCGGACCTTCTCCCAGCGCCGCTCGCCCTGGAAATCGCCGAAATAGATCTCGGGCGTCGGCAGCTCGCCGTACTTCGCCTCGAAGCGATACCCGGGCATGAAGCGGTCGACCAATTCCCGGTCGAGACCGATATCGCGCCGCCAGTCGTCCAGCATGGCAATCCAGTCGTCGAACGTCGCAATACGATTCATTCTGAGCCTTCCGATATAACGGTTTTTTATCGAGCGGAGAGAATATCGTTATACTAAGTGGAACCGGGAGTGTCAAGGCCGATCGCCCGGCCGAATTCCTTTATCTTCACCCTCTACGGCGACATGGTGCACCGGCTGGCCGGCGATGGGTCGCTGTGGATCGGGGCGCTGATTCGGCTGATGGCGTCGTTCGGCGTCTCCGCGCCGGCGGTGCGCCAGGCCGTCTCGCGCATGTCGCGTCAGGGCTGGCTGTCCGCTCGCCGTCAAGGCGGTCGAGCGTGCTATGTGGTGACGGCTCGCGGCCGGCGCCGCATCGAAGAGCTCAGCCCGCGCATCTACGGCCCCGTCATCGAGTGGGACGGCCGCTGGCGCCTGCTCAGCTACGCGATCGGAGAGCGCCACCGCAAGCGCCGCGAGCAACTGCGCAAGGAGCTCGCCGCGCTGGGCTGGGCGAACCTCTCGCCCTCCACCTGGATATCGCCGTCGGACACGCTGGCGGCCGCGCGGGAGGCGGCTCGCTCGACGCTCACGCTCGACGCGGTCCACCTGTTCAGCAGCGAGTACCGCGGGCCGCTCTCCGATCGGGAGCTGCTGGAGCGCTGTTGGGACGTCCCGCAAATCGCCTCGGCCTACCGTCAATTCATCGCCCGTTACGGGCCGCATCTGCAGCGCGAGCGCGAGCGCGACGACCTGACCGACGAGGCCGCGCTCGTCGAGCGGCTGTGGCTCGTGCACGATTATCGCAAGTTTGCCTACCTCGATCCGGGCTTGCCGAGCGAGCTGCTTCCGGCGCACTGGCCGGGAACCGCCGCCGCAGCGCTGTTTCGGGAATACTACGCGACCGTCGAGGCCAAATCACAACGATACTTTCATCTCTGCTCGAGCGGCACGAACGGGGGTGGGCGCTGACGCGTCGAAGCGAGCCGCCCATGCCGAAACGCCTGATGATCGTTTTGACCGGGGCTGCGCTGGTGCTCGCGATCGCCGCCTGTCACAGCAGCGGCTCCGTGACGCCCTCGCCTACCGGGTCCGTTTCTCCGGTTCCCAATCCGTCGATTACGCGGGCGGCCGTGCTGGTCACGATCCTCGGTACGCCGGCGCCGCGGATTCCGGTCCAGATATCGACGCCCAAGAACACGGCGAGCCCGCGCCCCGGAATGCCGTTCGAGACGCGGCGCACCAACGAAAAGGGCAAGGCGTTTTTCAATCACCTCAAACCCAGCAAAACCTACTGCTGGCTCGCGGTCTTCTCGCCCCACCACACGTCGTCGGAATGCGCCGGCTGGAGCGTCTGGCAGACCTCGATCATAACGCTAGGAACGTAAGCGAAAAGCGTCACTCATCATCATGTAAATGAAGATGGGAGCCGTCGTCCGCCTCTGACAGCACGTCGCGAGCTTCGGCCAGCACGCCATTGGATAGCGGGCGGCTCGGCGGTTCGATCGAACCCTCCTCGGCGAGAAAGTCGACCTCGCTCCAGTCCTCCCAGGTTTCCAGCGGCTCGCCGTCGAGCGTCGCGGGAAATCGAACGCAGAAGCCCTGATCTATGTGCAGCCCGACGACGCTCACCTCGGTGCCGCGCGCAAAGTACGTCCCGTCCTTCCAGAGTGTGCCGTAGGTCGTATTGTACAGGCCGCCGATCTTAAGGCTTTCTCGCATACCCTGCCTATACCCCGAACGGGTTCATCGGTTTCTCGCCCACGAACGTCAGCACGCTCTTGGTTTCGGTGTAGAGCCGCATCGTCTCCATGCCGAGCTCTCGCCCGTATCCGGACTGCTTGTAGCCGCCGAACGGGACCCCGGGAAAAACGGCATACGGCGTGTTGATCGCCACCGAGCCGGCGCGAATCCCGCGCGCGACGCGATTCGCGCGCCCGATGCTGCTCGACCAGACGCTGGCGGCCAGGCCGTATTCGCTCGCGTTGGCCAGCGCGATCGCCTCCGCTTCGTTGTCGAATCGAACGAGAGTCGCGACGGGACCGAACACCTCCTCGCGCGCGATGCGGTGCGTGTTCTGCGCTTCGAACGCGGTCGGGCACCAGAAATTTCCGCCAGCAAACGCGGCGCCGACGTCGGCGGGCGTCGCCCCGAACAGCGGCTTCGCGCCCTCCGACGCGCCGATCTCGCAGTACGCCTTGATCTTTTCGTATTGATCGAGATTCGTGATCGCGCCGATCTGCGTCTGCGGATCCTCCGGATCGCCGAGCCGCAGGCGCTGCGCCTTTTCGGCAAAGCCGCTCACGAAGCGATCGTAGATTCCGCTTTGCACGAGAATCCGCGTGCGCGCCTCGCAGCACTGCCCCGCGTTGTAGTACACGCCGTAGAGCGTCCCGGCGATTGCCGCATCGACGTCCGCGTCGTCGAACACGACCGCCGGCGATTTTCCGCCGAGCTCCAGCGTGACGCGCTTGAGCGTTCTCGCGGCCGTCGCGGCGACGGTTCGGCCTGTTGCCGTGGACCCTGTAAAAGCAATCTTATCCACGTCCGGATGCTCGACCAGCCACGCCCCGATCTCGCGCGTCGCTCCCGTCACCACGTTGAGGACGCCCTCCGGTACGCCGGCCTCGAGCGCGAGCTTCCCGAGCTCGATCGCGGTGAGCGGCGTTACCGACGACGGCTTGAGAACGACCGTGCATCCCGCAGCCAGCGCGGGCGCGACCTTCCACGATGCGAGCAGCAGCGGAAAGTTCCACGGAACGATCGCGCCGACGACGCCGACCGGCTCGCGCACCGTGGCGGCCATGTAGGTTGGAAGCGGCGGCGGCAGCGTCTCGCCGTAATTTTTCGTCGCCGCGCCCGCGTAGAACTCGAACGTGTCCACGATCGCGCCGAGCTCGCCTTTGGCCGTACCGATCGTCTTGCCGTTGTCGCGCACTTCGCGGAGCGCGAGCTCTCCACTGCGCTCGGCGATGAGTTGCGCGAGCTTATAGACGATCTTGGCGCGCCGCGAAGCCGCCATCGTCGGCCATTTTCCCTCGAAAGCTCGCCGCGCGGCGGCGACTGCGGCGTCGAGGTCGTCGCGCGTCGCGTCCGCCACGTCCGCGATGGGACCGCCCGTTGCGGGATTCGTATCTTTATACGTTCCGTGGTCCGAAGCGTCGCGCCAAACGCCGCTGATGAGCAACTGGGTTTTCGGTAACGTGGAAGTCGTGGTCATCGCGCTGCCTTCTCCTCGACGCGTTCGAATACCGTTGCAATGCCCTGGCCGACGCCCACGCACATCGTCGCCAACCCGTAGCGTCCCGCGCGCCTGCGCAGCTCGTGCAGCAGCGTCGTGACGATGCGTGCGCCGCTCGCGCCGAGGGGGTGGCCGAGCGCGATCGCGCCGCCGTTGACGTTCGTCCGGGCCGGATCGAGCCCGAGATCGCGCGCGCACGCGATGGCCTGCGCGGCGAACGCCTCGTTGATCTCGACGAGGTCGAGATCGCGCACGTCGAGCCCCGCGCGAGCCAGCGCCTTGCGTGACGCCGGAATCGGACCCAACCCCATCACGTCGGGCGCCACGCCCGCCGACGCGCAGGCGACGAACCGCGCCAGCGGCGTCAGACCCAGACGCCTTGCGGTCTCGGGCGCGCACAGCAGCACCGCGGCGGCGCCGTCGTTGATCCCCGACGAGTTTCCGGCGGTCACGCTGCCGCCGTCTCTAAAGGAGGCTTTGAGCGTCGCGAGCACCTCGACGCTCGTCTCCGGCCGCGGATGCTCGTCGCTGCTCACGACGGTCCGTTCGCCGTGGCCGTCGAGGACCGTGACCGCGAAGATCTCGTCGTCGAACGTCCCGCACTCCATCGCTACCGCGCATTTCCGCTGCGACTCGACGGCGAAACGATCTTGCTCTTCGCGGCTGATACCGTAGCGCTCCGCGACGATCTCCGCAGTTTCGCCGAGTGAGATCGTCCACTGCGCCGGCATCTTGGGGTTGACCATTCGCCATCCGAGCACTGTGTCGAAGAGCCGCTGCCCGCGGCCGTATGCCGTGTTGCTCTTTGGAAGGACGTAGGGCGCACGCGTCATCGACTCCACGCCGCCCGCGATCATGACGTCGCCCTCGCCGAAGGCGACCGCCTGAGCCGCCGAGTTGATCGCCTGCAGGCTGGAACCGCACAGCCGATTGACGGTCGCCCCGGGAATCTCGATCGGCAGGTTCGCCAGCAGCACCGCCATGCGCGCGACGTTGCGGTTGTCCTCACCGCTCTGGTTGGCCGCGCCCAAATAGACGTCGTCGATCGCCGAGGGCGCGACGCCGCTGCGCTCGACGATCGCCCTCAGCACGAGCGCGGCGAGATCGTCGGGACGCACGTTCGCGAGCCGGCCCCCGGCGCGCCCGATCGGCGTGCGCACCGCGTCGATCACCCAAACCTCGCGGCTCATGGCGTAGCCTCTGCCGGCTGTGGCTCCGCGTCGGGCTCCGGTTCGACGTCGAGCACCCACAGCGACCGATGCGGAGCAAACACTTCGCCTTCCGCCTGCGCGAGGCGCGCCAAGATGCGCGCCAGCCGCGCTCCCCCGATCTCGCGGCCCCACGCGATGGGCCCGTGCGGATAGTTCGCGCCGAGCAGCAAAGCCGTGTCGATGTCCTCGGGTGACGCGACGTGCTCCGCGACGGCGATCATTGCTTCGTTGACGATCGAGCCGACGGTGCGGCCGAGGAAGAGTCCGGGCGCGTCTTCGACTAAGATCGCGGCCTTGTCGAGGTTTGCGAAGAGCTCCTGCGCCAGCTCGAGCGCGTCATCGGACGCCGCCGAATCGACGATCTCGACCGCGCTCTGCCCCGCCAGCGATCCGAGGATGCCGTATCCGATCAGACGCTCGGAGTGTCGCAGCCGGCGCGCGCAGGCGTCGAGATCGGTCGCATAGGCGTCGACGAAAATTATCGTCTCGGGCGCGAGCTTGGCGTCGAGCGCCGCAATCACTTCGGCGCGATCGCTCGCGCCGTCGCCGACGTCGATTACGATCGTGGCATCTTGCTCCAGGTCGCCGAGAAGCTCGTCGTTCTCGATTCGGTCGACGCGCTCGTACCGCGCAGCGACAGCGTCGGCGAGTTCGTCGGCGAGCCCGCCGAAGCCCACGAGAACCACGCGCTCGTCCGGATCGCGAGCGCCGCGCTGCGGCTCCGCCGCCGGCTCGAACCGCTCGTTTCTGCCGTCGCGGTACGCGTAAAAACCCACACCGGTCTTGCGGCCGAGCCGGCCCTCGGCGACCATGCGCCGCTGCAGCTCGACGGGAGCGAGACGCTTTTCCTCCGTGCGCGCGTACACCGACTCGGTCGTGGCGAGATTCACGTCGAGGCCGATGAGGTCCATCAACTCGAACGGACCCATCCGAAAGCCGGCCGCGCGCGCCAACGCGTCGAACTCTTCGGCCGACGCGACGCCGCGCTCCAGCGCGCGAAGAGACTGCAAATAGTACGGCCGCGCGACGCGATTGACGATAAAGCCCGGAGTGTCCGCTGCGAAGACGGGATGTTTACCCAACCGTACCGCGATCTCGAAGCCTCGTTCGATCGTCTCGTCGCTCGTCTGCGGCGCGCCCACGACTTCGATCAGCTGCATGCGCTGCGGAGGGTTGAAGAAATGCAGTCCCAACACGCGCTCGGGGTTGGACACGACGTCCGCCAGCTCGGCGACGGCGAGGGACGACGTATTCGTGGCGAGCAGCGCGTCCGGTGCGAGCGCGCGAGCGAGCGCGACGAAGACGTCGCGCTTGAGCTCGAAGAGTTCGGGCACGGCTTCGATCGCCAACCTCGCGCTGCTGCTCGGCGGTATCGCGTCGATCCAACGAATGCGCTGCGCGATCGCGGCGTCGTCCGCCCGCTGCGCCTCGCGCTGCACGAGCGCGGTCCCTCGTTCGCGCGAAGCGGCCTGCGGCTCGACGACTTCCACGGCGTAACCCGCCTGCGCCGCGACGACCGCGATTCCGGCTCCCATCGTGCCGCCGCCCACGATCAGCACAGTGTCTCCCATTTTGCGTCGGTTCGTGAGAGGAGCCGCAAACGCTTCGTCGGTAGTCATGTGTGTGAAGAAGCCGGTCTGGCGCGTGCGCTCGTCGAGTTATGTCGTCGACTCGCCGTTCATGCGCCTGCGCGTCGACGAGGTCGTGCTGCCTGACGGCTCGATCGTTCCCAACTACTACGTGCGGGAATCGAGCGGTTTCGTCATTATCCTGCCGCTGACGCACGACGAACACGTGGTTCTCGTCCGCCAGTACCGATACGGATCGGATTCGATCCACCTCGAGCTCCCCGCGGGCATGCTGCTGCCCGGCGAGGACCCGCGCGAGTGCGCCCTGCGCGAGCTCGCCGAGGAGACGGGCTACGACGTGGATTGCTGCGATCTCGTCGCCGAGTTTCTGCCCGAGCCGGTGCGCTCGGCGGCACGCGCATATGTCTTCGCGGCGTCGGGCGCCGTCCAGGCGCGCGAGCTGCAGCTCGATCCGACCGAGCACCTCGAAGTCGAGCTGGCGACGCTTTCGAGTTTCCGGACGATGCTGCGGGACGGGACGATCGACGCGGGCGGCACAATCCTTGCGGGCTACCGCGTCCTCGACTATTTAGGGAAACTCCAACTTCCGGACTCCCGTGAAACCTGAGGGCGCGCCCTCCGGTAGATAACGGCGCTATGCGTACTCCGACCCGACCCGGCATGCACCCGATGGTGACCCTGTTTCTCAAGCTCACGGCCCTCGTCGCCATCGTCATCGTGGTATTTGTGGTTACCGGCTACCTTTTGAAGATCCTGATTGTAGCCGCGGTCATCGCCGCGGTCTTACTGGGCGGATACTGGGTGTACAGCGCGCTCCGCCGCCGCTCGAAGCACCCCGTCATTCGTTAGCGCTCAGCCAGCCTACGAGCGCCTCGCTCACCCGAGCGGGCTCCTCGAGCATCGGCAGGTGTGCGCTTTGCTCGCACTCCACCATTTGCGCGCGCCCAAAACAGCGCGCGACGTCCCGCGACTCTTCGATCGGTACGACCTCGTCGCGGCCGCCCGCGACCACGAGGACGGGGAGGTCGAGATCCGCGGCGATGTCGTCCGACGGTGCGCGCAGCGCCATGCCGCGCAGAGTGGCCGCCGCGCCTCGCGGATCGGTCCCGCGCGCGATCGCATAGGCGCTTTCGACGACCTCGTGTTTCTCCTCGCGCGTCTTGCGCGCCAGCAGGCGCGGCAGATAAGCTTCGACGACCGGATCGATCGCGCCGGAGCGCTCCGTCCAATCCGCTAGATCGCGCCGCGCGGCGGCCTGTTCCGGCGTATCCGCGGCGAGCCGGCTCGAAACGAGCGCGAGGTGCGACACGCGCTCCGTAAACATCCGCACAAACGCCAGTGTTACGTATCCGCCCATCGAGTGACCGACCAGAGCAGCGCGTTCGATTCCGAGCGCATCCAACACGGTGGCGACGTCCGCGGCGAGTCTTTCCATGAGATACGGACCGTCCGGAACGCTCGACTTTCCGGCGCCGCGCAAGTCGACGCGGACGACGCGCGCGATCGCGGCAAGCGCATTGCTCTGCGCGTCCCACATCGCGCGCGAGAATGGAAACCCGTGGATCAGAACGACCGCGCGCGACGCCGCGCTTCCATCCACGCGCGCATCGATGCGTGCGCCGTCATCCGTCAAAACTTGCATTGGCGCTCGTAATACTGTATAAGGAAGGCAACACCCCTGGTCGATTGCTGACCAGAGAAAGGATGACTCCACAACCAATGGCAGTCAAACGTAGAAAGAAGAAGGCGGCAGCGAAGGTTGCAGCGCCGAAGCGCAAGGCTCGTAAGAAGGCCACGCGCAAGGCCGCTCCTCGCAAGAAGGCCACGCGTAAGAAGGCTTCTCGCAAGAAGAAGGCTACGCGTAAGAAGGCTTCTCGCAAGAAGAAGGCCACGCGCAAGGCCGCGCCGCGTCGCCGCAAGGCTCGCAAGGCGCGCAAGACGACCCGTAAAAAGGCCGCGTAACCTCCGCCTCCTCGAAACTCCGCCGGTATAGCCGGCGGAGTATTAGCGAGTCGCCTCGGAGGCGACTCGCTTTTTTTGTCCTCGCTTTTTCCTGACCCGGAAGACGCTGTTGCGCGGAACCGCTCGTCGTCGCACATCGTGTGCTCCTCCTGCTGCGGCGCTCGCGCCGACGGGCAAGCTTGGAACTAAGTGCGCATCCTGCGCTGGTCCGCGCTCGTCGCAGCTTCCGCTTCAACAATGTCCTCCGGGTCAGGAAAAAGCGGGGCAGCTTCAGACCCTGCGGACTGCCGGGGCGAAGAGCCAAATCGCCACTAACACCGCGACGCAGACTGCGCCGGCGAGCGCGAATGTCGGGCGTAGGCCGATCGCGGCCGCGATGGCGCCGTCGACGAGCGACCCGAGCGGAACGACGCCGATGGCGATCATCGTATAGACGGAAAGGGCGCGCCCGCGCACGTCGTCGGGAGAGAGCACCTGGATCAGCGTGTTCGTGACGCCGAGCGTTGCGAGCGTGCCGACGCCGATGGCGAAGAGGACCGGCAACGCGGTTCCGAGCGTAGGAACGAGGGCCAGCGCCGCGACACCGGACGACATCAACAATCCGGACTGCAGCCAAAGGCGCGAGCGGCGCTCGCGTTGCGCGAAGTACGCGGTGACGATCGCGCCGCCGAATCCGCCGACGCCGGCCGCCGAGACCGCCCAGCCTAGACCGCGTGCACCCGCGTGGAGTACGTTCACGGCGAGCGCGGGAATCAGCTGACTGTACGGTCGAGTCAACATCGCCGTGACCAGTTGTGCGAACAAGATCCAGCGCAGCGCCGGATGTCGCACGATGAACGCGATGCCATGGCGCATCGCGTACAGCATCGACTCCCGGCGCGCCGTAGACGGCGGCGACGGACGCATCATGATCACCGCCACGATGACGGCCAGCGTAGCGGCCGCATTGAAGTAGAACGCGCCCGCGACGCCGACCCAGACGATCAGCAAACCGGCGAACGCGGGGCCGATGACCGCCGGCGCGTTGAACGCGATCGAGTTGAGGCCTACGGCGTTGCCGACGAACTGGCGCTCGACGAGCAACGGGACCCAGCTTTGGCGCACGGGAGAATCGAAGGCGGTCGCCGCCGCGTTGAGTGCGGAAAGCAGGACGAGACCGGCGAGGTCGAGCCGGTGCGCCGTCGCGAGCACCGCCAGCATGAGTGCGGAGAGACGCCATCGTTGCGTTCGTGACGAACAGGACGCGCCGGCGCGGCAGGTGATCCGCCACCACGCCGGCGAGCGGCGACAGCAGCAATACCGGCACGGCGCGGGCCGCGCCGAGGATGCCGAGCTCGAGCGCCGCGCGGTGCGGCGTGCCGGCCATACGCGCGACGAAGAAGCCCATCGCGGTGAACTGCATCCAGGTGCCGAGATTCGAAATGAGCAGCCCGAGCCAAAGCAGGCGGAAATCGCGAAAACGCAGCGCCGCGAAGATCGAGGCGCGGCGGGCGGCGGCTTCTTCGATCACGCGTGCCGCGCGCGTACGGCGGCGACGATCAGCGCCGTGCTCTGTGCCGCGTCGAGCCGCGACGTGTCGATGCACAGATCGTAGGCGCGAGCGTCCCCGAACGTCACGCCGTACCACTCATAGATGTAGGCGGCGCGGGCACGATCGACGCGATCCACCTCCGCCGCGGCCGCCTCCGGCCGAATGCCGTGCGCCTCGACGACGCGCGCGACGCGCCACGCCCGTGGGGCGTGCAAGAACACGCGCAGCACGTCGGGTCGGGCTCCGAGGATCGCGAACGCTCCGCGCCCGACGATCACCGCGTCGCCGCGGGAGGCGTACTCGCGCACCGCGTCTTGGACCGCGTGCAGAAGCGCCTCGTCGAAGGGCGGGTCCGTCGAGGCCTGCGCCAGCTCCGGCGTGGCGCGCTCGAGACTAGTGAGGAGGCGCTCTCCGAGCGAACGCTGCGCGTCTTCGTTGGCGTCCACGTCCTGAGGCGCGATGCGCAGCCGCTTGGCGACCACGACGGGAAGCTGCTGGTCGACGTATGCGTAACCGAGCTCCCCAGCGACGCACGCCGCAATCGCGAGGGCTCCCGATCCGTACTCGTTGGAGACGGTCACTATCACCGGAAAAGGAGTACGCAAGCCCGAATGTGCGTGTCCTGCCGATCGTAGAAACGCGCGACCTGCGCAAAATCTTTCGCACCCCCAAGCGCGCGCCCGGGGCTCTGGGCGCACTGCGCTCGATCTTCTCGCGCGAATACGAGGAACGGATCGCGGTCGACGACGTCACGTTTTCCCTCGAGCCGGGCGAGCTCGTCGGCTACATCGGCCCGAACGGGGCGGGCAAGTCCACGACGATCAAGATGCTCACCGGCATCCTCGTGCCGACGTCGGGGCAGGTGAGCGTCGCCGGAATCGTGCCGTGGAAGCAGCGCAAAGAGAACGGGCGCAACATCGGCGTCGTTTTCGGACAGCGCAGCCAGCTCTATTGGGATCTTCCGCTGGTGGAGTCGTTCGAGCTGCTGCGCGCCATCTACGGGATCCCGGCCGACCAGTACCGCCGCAATCTGAGCGAGTTCGCCGACATCCTCGAGATGGACGAATTCATGCGGACGCCCGTGCGTCAGCTTTCGCTGGGCCAGCGCATGCGAGGCGACTTCGCCGCCGCTCTGCTCCACGGCCCCAAGATCGTGTATCTCGACGAGCCGACGATCGGGCTGGACGTGGTCGCGAAAGAGGCCATCCGCCAGTTCATCGCGCGCATCAACGCGGAACGCGGCACGACGATCATTCTCACGACGCACGACCTCGCGGATGTGGAGCGCCTGTGCCGGCGCATCATCCTGATCGATCGGGGAACGTTGATCTACGACGGCGACATCGAGCGCATCAAGGGCGAGTATGGGCGCTTCCGCACGCTCGTCGTGCGCTTCAGCGATCCGGTAGTGCAACCCGCGCTCGACGGAGCCCAGCTGGTCAGCAGCGAGGATTCCACCGCGCGCTTTCGCTTCGATCGCAACGCGGAGCGCGCGGATCTGCTCGTGCGGCAAGCGAGTGAGCGTTACTGCGTTGAAGACGTCAGCTTGGAGGAGCCGGATCTCGAATCGATCATCCGCCGCATCTACGTCGAGGGGTACGAGCGGCAGTCGGAGGAAGACGCTTCATGATTCTTTCCAGCGGCACGAAACGGCCGAAGATCCACTCCAGCGCGTACGTGGCGTCGAGCGCGATCATCAGCGGCGAGGTCACGATCGGCGCGGGTTGCGCGGTGCTGCACGGCGCCGTCCTCACGGCCGAAGGCGCGCCGTTGCGCGTCGGCGATCAGACCGTCGTCATGGAGCACGCGGTGCTGCGATCCAGCGGGGGAAGCGCGCTCGTCTTTCCTCTAAGCGTCGGCGCCCGCTGCATCGTTGGCCCGCATGCATACGTCGTCGGAGCGACGATCGGCGACGGCTGCTTCGTCGCTTCCGGCGCCAAGGTCTTTAACGGCGCCACCCTGGAACCCGGCAGCGGCGTCGCGCTCGGCGGCATCGTCCACGTCAACTCGCGCCTGTGCGCCGGCGCGAGCGTGCCGATGCTGCACATCGCGTTCGGAGATCCCGCGACCGTTTACCCGCCGGAGAAGGCGCCCGAGATTCACGCCAAGATGAACTTCTTCGCCGACGTCTTCAACATCGAGGCCGGCGACGACGTGCGCGCGCGCGCCGCGGAGACGTACTCCAAGTTCCTCCGCAAAGCCCACGCGCAGGATTCGGCGCTCGAGGAGCACCGCAACGTCAAGCCGCCGCCGCGGCGGTCGGGCGACGAGCCGCCCCAAACTCAGGCGACCGAAGTGGACAAGGTCGTGGACGTCATGATGCTCGAGCTCGAAGAGATGGAGCATCGCCGCCAGGAGGCCATCAAGCGACAGAAGGGCCGCTGATTGCGGTGACGCCCTACCTGGAGTTCGCGCGCAAGGCCTTCGCACGCGAGGCCACCTATCGCATGGAGGTCTTCACCGAGATCGGCTCGCTGGTCCTGCGCGTCTACATCCTGCGATCGCTCTGGACCGCCTTGTACGCACAGAACGCCGCGCCCATCAACCTGCCTCTCCACAGCATGATTACCTATGCGACGATCGCGATGCTGATGTCGCTGATCCTCGAGGTGGACGGCACCCGGCTGATACGTGAGAAGGTACGCGAGGGAACGATCGCCACCGACCTGATGAAGCCGATTAGCGTGCCCCTGTACTTCTTCAGCGATGGGCTGGGCCAGACGCTCCTGCACGCGTTACTCGTCATCCCTTCGCTGCTGTGCGCGCTGCTGCTGGTGCGCATCGACGTGCCGCCGCCCGCGACGTTCGCCGCCTTTCTGCTTGCCTTCGCGATCGGCTATGGCGTGAACTTCTTCTTAAATTTCTTGATGAACAGCATCGCCTTCTGGACGTTGGAAACGTTTGCGGCGCAGCTGATCGTTCGTTGGGCGTCCGACCTTCTGTCGGGACAGATCATCCCGCTGACGCTTTTCCCGGGCATATTCGGACGCATCGTCTTCGCGCTGCCCTTCGCGGCGATCTACTCGACGCCGCTGCTTATCTACGTCGGCGTGATCCCGCCGGAGCAATGGGCGCTCAGCATCGCGACGCAGGTCGCGTGGCTGGCGTTGTTTGCCGTCGCCGCTTCCGCTGGTGTGGCGCGCCGCGTCGAACCGCATCGTCATTCAGGGCGGCTGACGCCGGGCAGATCCCAGAGCACGACCTCGCCCGCGCCGCCGACCTCGAGTCGCGCGAGGTCGTGGAGGCGCACCGCATCGCCAGCTCCGAGCGCGGTCCCGTTGGCGTCGACTGCACCGCTCGCAACGAAAAGAAAGCCGTAACGCTTGGGCGCAAAGTCGACGGCGAGCGCCGCGCCTTCGATGCGAGCGACGCGCAGCGTCGCCGCCTGTGTGATGCGGATCGGCGCTTCGACGCCGGGCTCTCCGCTGACGACGGTCAGCCAGCGACGGTCGCGATCCTCCACCGAGAACGCCATCTGTCCGTACGAGGGGGGCGTGCCCAGTTCTCTCGGGAGCACCCACATCTGCACGAGGTGCAGCGGATCGACGGCACTGTAGTTGTACTCGCTGTGCGTGACGCCGGTGCCGGCGCTCATGAACTGCACGCCGCCGGACCCCTACGACGCCCTGATTTCCCATGCTGTCGCGATGGGCGAGGGCGCCCGAGAGAACGTACGTGACGATCTCCATATCGCGGTGAGGATGGGGCGGAAAGCCGGTTCCGCCGGCGATCGTATCGTCGTTGAACACGCGCAATGCGCCCCAGTTGACATTGCTCGGATCGAAGTAATCGGCGAAACTGAACGAATAGTGCGTGTCGAGCCAGCCGTGATTGGCGTGCGCGCGCTCGCCGGATCGAACGACCTCGAAGACCGGTGCGGCGGTTTCCATGACGCTCTGACCGTTCAAACCGGGACGAGGTTGCGCAGCCGTCCGAGCAGCAAATGATAGTACAGCATCCCGCGCACCGGGCCGAGACGTTCGAGAAGCTCGGTCTGATCGATCGCGGCCTCGCCGGACAGCAGCACGAGGCCTCGCGCCACGCCCGAATCGCGCAGCGGAAAGACGTCGAGACGCCCGAGGCCGCGCAGCAGCACGACCGACGCGCTCCACGGCCCGATGCCGCGAATGCCGCAGAGCCGAAGCGCCGCGTCGGTCGTCGAGAGGGTCTGCAAGGCGGCCTCGTCGATGCTGCCGTCGACGAACGCGGCCGCGGCCGAGCGCAGGTGGCCGACCTTGTTGCGCGACAGGCCCGCGCTTCGAAGGACGGCGTCGCCGGCCTCCATCCAGCGTCGCGCGTGCGGAAAGGCCACGCAGCGGACGCCGTCGTGGGTCACCGCGTCGCCCAGCGTCTCGACGGCGCGTCGCATGATCGACGCCGCGGCGTGGATCGAGATCTGCTGGAACACGATCGCGTGCGCGCACGCTTCCCAGAGACTGGGATAGCGCGGTGGCTTCAGCCCTCGCAGCGCCGTCGCGATCGGCCGCAACCATGCGATGCGACCGCTGCGCCGATACCACGCTCTCAGGTCGGCGGCGGTGCCGAGCAGACGCTCGACCACCGGCACCCAGCGCTCGGGATCGCGCCCCGATGCCCGGTACTCGATCGAGGACCGATCTACGGCGCGGACCGCCAGCAGCTCGGTCGAAGCGCCGTCGCTGACGGCGCGGTAATACGTGCCGTTCTCGACGACGTCGACGACGTTGCTCGCCAGCCTGCGCAAGGCATCGACCGTCAGGTCCATGCGAAATGGCTCGCGGACGGGGACGCGCAGCGGCGCACCGAAGCGCTTGGCACTCAATGCTTCAGGCCTATCTGCAATACTGGCGCATCAACTTCCTCACGCTCCTCGAGTATCGCGCGAACTTCGTGATGTGGTTCGTCTTCACCATCGCCTACCACGGCGTGGCGCTGGCGGCCCTGTACGTGACCATGCGGCAGTTTCCATCGATGAACGGATGGAGCTTTCGCCAGGTATTCTTCCTCTACGCGCTTTGGATGAGCGGGCATGAACTGCACAACACGCTCTTCTTCACCGTCGTCAGCGTCCCCGACTATGTGCGCGAAGGCCGCTTTGACCGCTTCTTGGTTCGTCCGCTCGACGCGCTGTTTCAGGTGCTCACGGTACCTCAGCAAATCGTCCCGGACGGTCTGATTCTGGCGATCGCGACGCTCGCGGTGGCGACGAGCGCCGCCCACGTCAAAATCGATTGGGTCTTTATCGTCTTCGTGCCGCTCGTCATACTCGGCGGCGCCTTGATCGATCTGGGCATCTCGCTTGCGGTCGCCACCGCATCCTTTTGGTTCGTTCGCGTCGACACGCTACGCTGGGTCGTCATGTCGCTCGAGCAAGACTTCACGCGCTATCCGATCAGCATCTACGCGCGCGGCGTGCGCATCGTTCTGGCGTTCGTGCTGCCCTTTGCGTTCATGAACTACTTCCCGGCCACGTATTTTCTTGCGAAGGCGGATACCGGGCTGCATCTGAATCCGGCGATCGGACTGCTGACGCCCGCAATAGGATTGGCGTGGCTGGCGGCCTCCTACGCGTTTTGGCTGGTGGGGCTGCGTCACTATCAGGGAACGGGCTCGTGAATCGCGGCAGGTTCGTGGCGGCGTTGCTCGGCGCACTGCTCGTGACGGGCCGCGCGGCCGCCGCCGAATCGCTGCGCTCGCGCGTCCGCGCGATCGCACGAACGCTTCCCGGCCGGCTCGGCGTTTACGCGCGCACGATGGCGCCCGGGCCGCCGCTCGTCGCCTACGGCGCCTCCGAGCATTTCCCGACCGCCTCGACGATCAAGGTGCTGATCATGGCGACGGCCTACGCGCGCGATGAAGCCGAACCCGGAGCGCTCGACGATAGAATCACGTTCTACCGCAGCGAGCTCATCGGAGGCTCCGATTTCATGACCGACGTCGACGACGGTCGCGTTTTCACCGTTCGCGAGCTCATTCCGCCGATGATTCAAGTCAGTGACAACACCGCGGCGAATCTCCTCATCGGCCACCTGGGCGTCGCCTCCATCAACGCGATGGGCCGCAAGGCCGGCATGGAGCGCACGCATCTCGGGCGGAAGTTCTTGGACTTCGCGGCGATCGCGCACCACAACGACAACGTGTCAACGCCCGCCGACATGGCGCGCCTCCTCTACGTCATCGAGCGCGGCGCGCGGGAGCGCACCCGGACGATCCTTTCCGCGCAGCACTGCCGGGCAATGATCGCGATCATGCTGGGTCAGACCGATCGTGACGGCATCCCGGCGGCGCTTCCGCGCGGCACGTCGGTGGCGAACAAGACCGGAGAGGTCGAAGGAACGCGCGACGACGTCGCGATCGTCGAACCGTTCGGCGACTCGCCTTTCGTTCTCGCGGTCATGACCCGCGACGCCTACGACTATGCGGCGGCGTACGCGGCGATTCACGCCGTGACGCGCATCGCCTATGCCGCCGCGGCTCAAACGTTCGAGTAGACCCGGCAGCCGTAAGCCTCGCCGCCGCGGAGCAGGGCAAGTTTTTCCGCTCGGCGCAGCCGCTTGAAACGGGCCTCGTGCGACTTCGCGGCCGCGAACGTCGCCGGGTGCCAGCAGGCGACCAGGCTGACCGGCAGACGGCCGCGCGTGTACTTCGCGCCTCCCCGGCGGTGAGCGGTCAGACGCCGCGGCAGGTCGACCGTGGCGCCCGTGTAGAGCGAGCCGTCCCGGCACTCCAGCACGTACACGGTGGGTTTAGAGCGCGCCGGTTGCGGAAGAATAGTCTGGGTCGACACTCGATTGGACATTCTTCGCCTCAGTATCCCACCGCTGCCCCGCTATGCCGGCACCGCGCGTAGCGCGCTGTGCAACTTCGCCGGTGTGCACTCCCTCTGCCGGACGGACCTGGAAAACCTGATCTTCGCGCTGGGCGAGGCGCTCGCCAACGCGATCCAGCACGCGGACACCGTGGAGGCGATCGAGATCACGGCGCACGTCAGCGGGGACTCGATCGTCGTCAGGGTCGCCGACCAGGGTCGCGGCATCGCCGCTCCCCCGCACGGCACGGTCTCGTTCCCGAGCGTGTACGCGGAAGAGGGGCGGGGATTTGCGATCATGCAGCGCTGCACGGACTTTCTCGAGGTCGACAGCCGGCCCGGAAGCGGAACCGTCGTCACGCTGGGCCGTTATCGCCGCCCCGGTCAGGAGCTGGGCACCGCATCGTAAAACGTTGAGACGATGAAGCTCAACGTTGCGAGCGCGCTACTCCTGGCGGCGACGCTCGGGGCGGACCAGGCGATGCCGGCGCTTCGTCCCTACGCGCTCATTTCGGCAATGGTCGACGCGGTGCAGGCCGCGCGGCTGAAGAGCACGGTCGACCGGCTCGTCGCGTTCGGGACGCGCAACGATTTTTCGGAGACGACCTCGACGCCCGGACATGGCGTCTTCGGCGCTCGGGACTGGATCGTGCAGCAGTTCGCGGCGATAGCGGCGACCGCGGGCGGACGCATGAGCGTCACGCTCGACACGTACCGTCAGGCGAAGACCCCCAAGACGCCGCGTGCCGTGCTGGAGTCGAGCGTCATCGCGACGCTGCGCGGGACGATGCCGGGGCGAGTGTACGTCATGTCGAGCCACTACGACGACTGCGACGGACGCTGCACGGACGGCGCCGGCACGGCCCCGGGCGCCGATGACAACGGCTCGAGCGTCGCGGCGGTGCTGGAGGCGGCGCGCGTCATGGCACCGACGCGGTTTCGCGGCACGATCCTCTTCGCGTGCTTCGACGGCGAGGAGCTGGGCCTGTGGGGCTCCGATCACTACGCGCACGAGCTCGCCGCGCGCCGAGTTCCGGTTCTCGCGGTGCTCAACAACGACATCATCGGCAACTCGGTCGGCGGCGACGGAGCGTCGGAACCCAACGTCGTTCGGGTATTCAGCGAAGGACTGCCCGCCGGTGCGGATCTCGCGCGGAGTAATCTCGTGGGTTCGGAGAATGACTCCCCGTCGCGCGAGCTATCGCGCTTCGTCGCCGAAGTGGCTCCCGTGTACGTTCCGAATCTGAGCGTGCGCCAGATCTTTCGCGCCGATCGCTTCATGCGCGGCGGCGACCAGGAGTCGTTCCAAGCCGTCGGATACTCCGCCGCCGTTCGTTTCGTGGAGGCCCACGAAAACTTCACGCATCAGCATCAGGACGTGCGCGTCGAGAACGGGGTTGTAGTACGGCGACCTTCCGCAATACATCGACGCGGATTATCTGCGCCGCGCTACGCAGGCCAACGTCGCGGCGCTCGCCACGCTCGCCCTCGGGCCGGCCGCGCCGACGGGAGTGCAGATGGAGCTGCGACGGCTTGGCTACGATTCGACGCTGCGCTGGAAGCCGGTGGCGGGCGCCGTCTCCTACGAAATCGTCTGGCGGCGCACCGACTCACCGGAGTGGGAGAGCGCGCGCAACGTCGGCGACGCCACCGTAGCCACGGTTCCGGTCTCGAAGGACGACTTCGTGCTCGGCGTGCGCAGCGTGGATGCCGCCGGGCTGCACAGCCCGGCGGTCTATCCGGTAGCCGTGCGCGAATAATCCGTTTCGGAGATGATCGCACGCGGCGGCGCCGGCCAGATCGCCTGCAATAGAGCCTTGAAGCGCGCGAGCCGCGCGATTGGCCGGAACCACGGCAGGCTGCGCAGCATCAAGAGCGCCGTCTCGCGCTTCTCGAGCGCGCGTTCGAGATGGTTCAAGGCCTCCTCGAGCCGGCCCAGGCCCACCGCAATCGTCGCCAGGTTGAATCCGACCACAAACTCCGTTCGCGACATCTCTTGCAGGGTCCAGTAGATCTCTTCGGCGCGCTCGGTGTCGCCGCACTCGGCGTACGCGCGAGCCAGTAACGGCAGGCGCAGCGCGACGTCTTCCGCTCGGTCTTGCGCCACAAGGAGCAGATCCGCGAGCGCCTCGGCCGGCTGACCGTTCAGGATAAAGGCTTGCGCGCGATGGCGTCGCGCGATCGAAAAGTCCGGGCCGCTGTCGATCAGATGCGTGAGCGCGCCGATCGCCCGCCGATAGTCTCCCGTGTGCAGAAACACGCGAGCGAGGAAGAGCTGCTGCACCGGAGACGAGGGCTCGATGAAGAGCGCGCGCTGCATCTCGCGGAGCGGCCTCTCGAGCGTGCCCTTGCACATGTGGAACCACGCCGCGTTGACGAAGACGGAGCTCGATCTCGGGTTCAGGCGAATCGCGGTCTCGATCTCGTGTTCCGCCGCGGCCCAGTTCCAGTCGCAGAACAGCAGGATGATGCCGAGTGTCGAGCGCGCCTCCGCGGAGGTCGGATCGATCTCGAGCGCTCGAACGATCGCGGCCTTCGCCTTCGGAAACGTGTACGACCCCGGAGCGTACCAATATTCGGCCATCAGTGCATGCGCCCGTGCGAGTCCGATCAGCGCGGGGACGTGTTCGGGATCGATCTTCAGCACCGCGTCGAATTGCTCGGCCGCCGCGGCGAGCGCGCTCGCCGTGCGCTTCTCGAGGAGATACGCTCCTCGACAATAATGATGCAGCGCTTCCGGTGCTCCGACCAAGATGCGATCGCCGGCGTGGTCCGCGGCGGCGTCTTCGGCGGGCGGTATGACCGGCACAACGACGCTGACGGGCGCCACGAACCGGTAGCCCTTGCCGCGCACCGTCATGACGTACGTGCGGTCTCTCGCGCGCTCGTCGAGCAGCTGGCGCAGCATGTACATGTGCTGCGAGAGGTTGCCGTCGCTGACGGCTGCGTCGGGCCACACGTGCTCGGCAATCGTCTCTTTGTCGATGACGTTGCCGTTAGCGTGAATCAGCAGCAGCAGAAGCCGCGACAGCCGTTCCGACAACGGAATCACGGCAGCGCCATGGCAGAGCACTCCGCGTGCCGGCTCGAAGCGAAACGAACCGAAGGCGTAGATTGGCGGCATCAACTCTCAAATGCTCGATGACCTCCGTTTGTGACTGCGGGCGCGACGGCAGAGAGATCGCGATCGTACGCCGCACGCCGGGCCGCACGTCGAGCGCGACGGCCGCCAGCGCGTCGTGCGCGCTCTGCAACGCGGCAGTCCAAGGAAGCTGCGCGAGCGCGGCGACCGCCAGCGCCAGTATCTCGGCCGTGCCGTCGACGTAACGCTCGAGATAGTGCGCCAACGCCGAATCGCTGCGCCCGACGGCGGCTGCCGCGGCCGTCAGATCGGCGTCGCGCCGCTCGCAGACCATTCGATCGAAGAGTGCAGCGAGGAGCTCTCGGACGGCGACGGCCTGCCGCGGCGCGTCGCTGAGCATTTGCGGGACGACCAGACAGAGCCGTGCGTGCAGCACCTCGCTCAGCGAGGCGTCCAGGCGGCGTATGCGCCGTGTGCGCCGGAACAGCCCGCAGGCTAATACGCAATCCTGCGTTGCCAGCAGCCTGGCGAGCGCGCGCGCCCGCCACGCAAGCGCCTCGTCCGCGGCGCCGCGCGCGCCGGAGCAAGCCGAGAGCGTTGCCGCGCAAAGCGCCGCCAGGCCCAGCCATCCGCGAGGCTCGGCAGACGATAGGGCGAGGAGCGCGGCCCCCTCGGCTTCGCTCCATCGCCCTTCGCGCGCGCAGTGCCGCGCAGTCTCGATCTCCAGCGCGGTGCGCTCCCACGCGCGCAGCGGCGGCTCGTCCGCGCGGACGGACGCCTGCCACGGCAACAGCTGCGTCAGCCGGACTTGCGCGGCATCCAGATCGCCGTCCAGGACCCCGAGCTTCGTCTGCAGATAAAGCCGCTCGCCGGGGAGCAAATCGCCGAGCCGGGCACGCACGTCTTCTGTTCTCCCGAGATGCGCGCTCGCTTCGGCGCACAAGCGCTTGGCTAGGGCGCGCGTTTCGCGACCGCCCGCGAGCCGTTCGAGGCTGGCGGCGATCGCGCGCATCGCGAGCGTCGCGCCGGCTTCGCGTGCGCGCAAATACTCCGCACGTTCGCGCTCGAAGCGCCACGAGTGACGGCGCGGGTGTGATTCGGGCTCGGCCTCGGACGATGCCAGCAGCGCGCGTGCGTAGCGCGCAATCGCCCCGACGGCATGCGCCCTCCGGCGCTGGAAATGGCGCCGCGACACGCCTCTGCGCACCGCGAGTTGACCATTCGTTGCCGCCCGCTCGAAGTCGGCCTCGAAGATCGCGTCGCGCAAATCGACTCCTGCGGCCGAGCCGTCGCCGGCGAGCGCCATGCCGACCACATGCCTCAGCGCAGCGACGGCATCGCCCGTTTCCGGTCGCACGACACACGGCGGTCATGAGCGGCGATGCCGCGAGCGCCCGCGGATTTGCCGCGCGCCGCAACAGCATCGATACGTCGCGATCCGTGCAATGCAGCGCGTCCACGATCATAGCATAGAGCACGAGCGGGGTGCCGCGCTTCACGAAGTTCCAATGAAAACTCCGCAAGTGCGGATCGATGGATTTGAGATTCGTTGAACTTTTGAGTATCGTTGATGCGAAAGTCGCGTTCGGCGCGTGTGTATCAAGAAGTATCAAAAGGTCGGCCAAACGGTGCCTTGTAAGCCAGCTTGACGCGCCGAATCCGGCGCGAAACTGGAGCTACATACTAAAGAGGACACAACGTAACATGAAAGAGCAACGAACGCTTCGTTGTACGAGCGTCGCGCTTCTGCTTCTGGTCTTCTTCCTGACCCAGGTAACATGGGCACTGGCAGGAGTGACCGGAAACATAGCGGGCGTCGTACGCGACAGTTCGGGAGCGCCGATTGCCGGCGTGGAAGTGCAGGCAGTCTCGCCCTCGATGACTCGCACCGCAACGACGGACGCGGGAGGACACTTTGTTATCCTCTCGCTCGCCCCCGACACATACACCGTGAACCTGACGCGCACCGGATATCAGAGTGTCGCGTTTACGGGCGTTACGGTATTTGCCGACCAAACGCAAAACGTTGCCTACACGATGGTCAAGACGCTGCAAGACCATCGCGCGCGTGACGTCGCAGGCCGGCGCCTCGCTCGTGAAATCGGGCGTCGGCGGCGACCTGTATAGCGTCAACGCCGCGCAGGCCTCGGCCGCGCAAGCGCTGGGCGGCGGCGGTAACCTCAACAACGCGTACTCGGCCATGGCCACGGTCCCCGGCGTGCAAGTCGTCGCTGGGCGGCATGGGCTGGGACTTCAACGCCGCCTACGTACGCGGTCAGAACTCCTATTACACCGGCTACGAGTACGACGGCATTCCGGTCAACCGTGTCCTTCGACAACTACAACTCGTCGACGGAGTCCAGCCTGGGCTTGCAGGAGCTGCAGGTCTACACCGGCGGCGGCCCGTCCTCGGTTGCCACGGCCGGCACGGCCGGGTTCATCAACCAGGTCATCAAGACCGGTACGTTCCCGGGCTTTGGCCAAGGCAATCTCGGGCATCGCGACGCCCACGTTCTACCATCAAGCACAGGTCGAGATCGGCGGATCGACGCCGGATCGGACCTTCAGCTACTACATCGGGCTCTCGGGCTACAACCAAGACCTACCGCGTGCTCGATAACAACAACGGCGCCGGCTACATGACGCCGGGCGGCCATTCTTCCGGTCCAACCGAGCGGCAACGCGATCGGCTACGGCTTCGGCAGCAACCAGGTGCTGTTCGTCGGCCGACGTGCGTCATCGGCACGTGCCAGGGCGTCAAGCCGATCTGTCCGCTGGCCTCGCCGCGGCGAATCAGCAAGTTCGGCTTACCGACACCAAGGCTGCTGGCAGTACTACAGCGGCCTTCGGCGCCAACCCGTCGCATGATCGCGATCGCGAGAGCGTGATCAACCTGCACATGGGCATTCCCAAGCGCAACGGGTTGCGCGACGACGTGCAGGTGTTATGGAGCGGCTCGGCGCTTAACAACTTCGCGTACAACAGCCCGAACGACATCGGCCCGGGCACCGAGCAATACATCTGGGCGCTCTACAACACGGCAACGCACGCCGCCGATCTGCGGGCCAGAGACGGTCGCGTCCGGGGCCGACGGTCAACGGGTGCAACTCGCCGACCGGCGCGGCCGGCCAGATTGCCGCGACGCTGCACACGTCGCGCGTTCTTCGGCGGCCGTTTCGTGCGCCACGAACGCGACGTGGCTGCGGCCCGACGTACACCTCGGTACGCCGATGACGTCTCCTACAACACGCCGTTCGGCACGCCGATCGCGACGAGCTATGACCAACGTCAAGGCGCCGGGGATCTACTTCGCGCCGGGCACGCCGGCGCACGCCTACCTCGGGCAGTTCCGCTGAACGACAACTCGGCCAACGTCAATCGCAACGACACCGGCATCACCAAAGTCCAGTACACCTACGCGCTCAGCCAATCGGCCTATCTGCGCGCCTACGGCTACACCTTCTACTCCGACTGGCTTGCGACCTACGCCGATCTGGCGCGGCGGCACGTCACTTGCTCGTGCCCTCGCCGATACTCACCGGAGTACGACTTGATCACGCACACCTCGGGCGCGGCGCTGGACTTCCAGGATCAGATCAACGACCAGAACCTGGTCTCGCTCGACGGCAACTACACGACGGCGGGCGTGATCCGGTTCAACAACACGTCGGGCTACCTGGGCTGCCGCGGCGCGTGCGTGGGCGGCTCGCCGATCGGCTACATGTCCAAGACCGGCAAGGGCTTCACGTGCTTCGACCCGGCCACCGGCCAAAAGCAGGCTGCGGAGCTCTGTCTCGAACAGTTCCTACTACGACGTGGCCACCGGCGGCGACGGTCACTCCGACCTGGACGGCCTCGGCGCAGAGCGGTCCGACTGGCTTCGGCCCGGCGGGATCGCCGGCGGCGCGGGCCGGCGCCACCTGGGACAGCCTGTGGGACGGCAACGCCAACGGGTCGCTGAACGCGGTGCGTCCGCGCTTTACCAACGCGGCGCTCCAAGATCAGTTGCGTCCCAGCGACAAGTTCCTGCTCAACGCCTCGATCCGGTACGACAACTTCACGTACGTCCTGCCGGACTCGGCCAACGCAGCGAACATCTTCTACGCCAATCAGACCGCCAACTTCACCTGCGTGCAGGCCGCGACCAACCAGGTGATGACGACACCGCTGGCGCCGGGACAGCTTCCGCCGGCGACGCGCAGTACGTCGTGGGCGACTGCGACAAGGCCGCTACGGGCTGTTCCCGACGGACCGCACACCGGCTGGGTGCATCCCAACGGCACGGCGCAGGACGGCGTTGCGGCGCCCAACTTCACCTCCAGCTCGCCGGGCTCGTACGAGCCTGGACTACTGGCAGCCGCGTTTCTCGGCGACCTACACGGCCTCGCCGGACACCGTCTTCCGCGCTTTCGGCCGGCCGCTACACGCAGCCGCCGCTCTCGGCCTCGGTGCAGTATCTCAGCGCCACCGGCGACAACCGCTCGCTGTGGAACAACACTGATGAACCTCGGGTTCTACTCGCCGTTCCACCCGCTTCCGGGCATCTCGTCGGCCCAGTACGACCTCTCGTGCGAGCAGCATCTTCATGGTACGGACATGAGCTTCAAGCTCACGCCGTTCTACACGTGGGTCGCGAGCTGGCAACAGCAGACGTTCATCGGCTCGAACTTCGCCACGCAAGTGCCGGTGGGCGTCAATCGCAACTACGGCGTGCGAGTTCCAGTTCAACAAGGGTGACTTCACCCGCAACGGGCTCTCGGGCCAGCTGGCGTTCACCTACACCAACTCCAAGGTCCAGTTCACAGAACTACCGGTCTGAGCAACGGCGGCGTCGTGCCTAACACGATCACCGCGCTCAACCAGGTCGATCGCGGCGTGCAACAGCGCTGACCAAGGCGGGCGGCGGTTCGCCCTGCTACCAGGGACTGACCGGCGTGTCGTGCTCCAAGCCCAACGGCATCGCAAGTCAAGACACGATCCTCAACCCGTACTACAACATGCCTCCGCAGGGTCTGCTCGATCCCAACGGCTGGTACAACCCGTACACCACGGCCATCGCGCCGAACGCTTCCGGCGCGCTGTCAACAGCTACATCTCGCCGTACGTGTCGTCGCTGCTTGCTCAACTGGCGCCACGACAAGCTGGCGATCACGCCGAGCTTCGACGTTCCAGACCGGCGGCTTCTACGGAACCCCGTTGGACGTGACGGGCGTCGATCCGCGCGTCTGCACGCTAAACTCGGCGGCCACGGGGATCACCAAGCTCTCGCCCAAGACCAATCCGTTGCAGTGTAACTACCTGACGACAATGGCGGCGGGCCTGGGGCAGTTCGGCTACCTCTACATCCCCAATCCGCAGACCGGAACGTTCCTGCTTACAACAACTATCAGCAATCCCAGCTCGATCGTGGGTAATCTTCAGGTTCCCTACGACGTGAGCCCGCGGATCAAGCTGACGGTGCTCGGCGCGAACCTCTTCCACTCCTGCTTCGGCGGCTCGTCGACCGCCGTGGTCGGCGGCTAACGCACCGAGCAACGTCGTCTGCGGGTACCTTCCGGCCGGCGGACTGCTCAACAGCACGCTCTATCCCGGCGAACTTCTACAACGGCACCGGCATCAACGACTTCAAAGCCAATGGTGCGCGTACGCCGTATCACGCAGAGCTACACTCCCGAGCACGGAACAACGGCGCGATCGGCAGCGGCCTCGCCCGATCAACCTCTACTTCAACGCGCGCTGAAGATCTAAGGCTAGATTCTACGCTCGGCAGACCCTCGAGCGGGCGGTCTCCCAGCTAGGGGGCCGCCCGCTTGCGTACACCTCGGATCGCGGCCGGAATACGTTTATCCGGCATCGACAGGTTCGTGGCGCGTCGCGTGCGCGTCGGCCGCGCTCCTCGTCGCAATCGCGCTCTCGTGCGAATCCGAGCCCCGCGCGCTGCGCGACGTCGCCGACCGGATCCAGAGCTTCGACGGCGGGGCGGGACTGGCTCAACAGCGCGCCGCTCACGCCGGCAGAACTGCGCGGCAAGGTCGTGCTGGTCGACTTTTGGGAGTATACGTGCATCAACTGCCTTCGCACGCTGCCGTACTTGCGCGAATGGTATCGCCGCTATCACGACCATGGCTTCGTCATCGTCGGCGTTCACACGCCGGAGTTCGATTTTTCTGCAAAACGCGCCGAACGTTGCGGCGGCCGCGAAGCGGCTCGGCGTGACGTGGCCGATCGTCCTCGACGATAACTCCGCGATCTGGAAGCGCTACGGCAACAACATCTGGCCGCACGAATACCTCTACGATCAAAATGGACGGCTCGTCGAAAGCGTCCTCGGCGAAGGCGGCTATCCGCAAACCGAAGCGAGAATCCAAGCGCTTCTGAAGGGCCGCCGAGCCGCGGCTCGCGCTTGCCGCCCGTCATGGCGCTGCTGCCGCAAGACAGCTACGACAAGCCCGGCGCCGTCTGCTATCCGAACACCGCCGAGCTGGTCGTTGGACACGCAGCCCGATCGCAAACGCATCTTCGTCGAGCAACTTCGCCAGGACACCGACTACGCGTACGATCGGCTCGAATCCGCAAGACGGCGCAATCTATCTTCAGGGTTACTGGCATCTGACGAACGCAGGCCGCCGTCTCGGGCGAGAGCAACGGCTACGTCGCGCTGCGTTATCACGCCATACAGCTCGTCGCAGTCATGCGCCCCGAAACCGGCGGCGCGATTCGAGTCGACGTCACGCAGGACGGCACACCGGTGGCGCGAGAGCGACGCCGGCAAAGATCTTGCGCTACGACGCGCGCGGCGACTCGTACGTCGACGTCGACGCCTCGCGCGCCTACGATCTGGTCATGAACGCCCGCTTCGGGACGCATGACGCTGAAGCTGTCGCCGTCAAGAGCCGATGGCCTCGGCGTCTACGACTTCGCCTTCGAGTCGTGCGAGGTGCCGCAGAAGCTAAGTCGCGCTATGACGCGGCCAGAGTCGTCGTCGACGTCTCTGTCGGCGCGTGCGCGGTCGATACGAACATCACCTCGTTCTGCGAGGGCGGCAAGCAGGACGCCGCGCTCGAGCATCGCGCGATAGTAGGCGCGCGTACGCGCCGTTGGTCGGCGCGCGCGAGCGTCGTCGATAGTCTGCGGCCCGGCGGGACCGGGACGGAACTTGAAGTCCACGATCGATTCCTGCTGCACGACCGCGTACGGCAAGTCGCGCGCTCTGCGAAGATCGCGCGTATCCCGTCGCGCAAGCCGCTCGGCGAGCGCGTTGCGCATCGCCGCATAGTACTCCGGGTTCGCTTCGAGCAGATCGAGGACGCGATGCGCCATCGCAACGCAGAACGGGTTGCCGCCATGCGTGCCGCCCGTGAAACGCGTCGCCGGCCGGCGCGAGCAGCGGCCATCACGTCTGCGCGTCCGCCGAACGCCGCGATCGGCACCCCGCCGCCCATGATCTTGCCGAGCGCGGTGAGGTCCGGCGCGACGCGTGCGCGTCCTTGCGCGCCGCCGAGACCGAAGCGCAGCCACGTGATCACTTCATCGAAGATCAGCAGCGCGCCCCACGCGCGCGCGCGCTCGCGCAACCCTTCGAGAAAGCCGGCGTCGGGCAGCGACGAAGCCCATGTTGCCGGCGATCGGCTCGACGACGATCGCCGCGAGCTCGTCGCTCGCATCCGCGCGATCTTCGTCGACGGAAGCGAGATCGTTGTAACGCGCCACGATCGCGTCGCGCCGGATGCCATCCGGGAATTCCGCTGCGATCGCCGCCGCGGTCCGGCCGAGGCTCCCGCCTCGAACAACGCGAGGTCGAAGTGCCCGTGATAGTTACCCGCAAACCGCAGCACGCGGGGGCGACTCGGTGAATGCGCGCGCAACGCGCATCGCGCTCATCATCGCCTCGGTTCCGCGTCGTGACGAAGCGCAAGCGCTCCATCGAGGGAAGGTAGCGCGCGAATCCGCTCGGCGAGACGCACCTCCTGCGGCATGCGTCGCACCCCAGACGAAACCGTCTGCGCGCGAGTCGCATCCAAGCCCGCAACCAGCGCGGGATGGGTGTGCCCGAAGAGCAGCGGCCCGTAGGCCATGACGTAGTCGATGTAGCGCCGGCCCGCTTCGTCGTAGGCGTAGGCGCCCCGCGCGGCGGACTGGACGAACATCGGGCCGCCGACGCTCCATGCCGAGCGCACGGGCGAGTCGCAACCGCCGGCGAGCACGGCGCGCGCGCGCTCGATCTGCATACCGCTCGCGACCGCTTTCGCAGGTTCAGACTTGGAGAAGCCATGCCCGCAGATGAACTGACCCAGATCACTCGCGCAGACGAAGATCGACGAGCTCGTCGCCGCGCCTTTCCGCTCGCCGCCGACGTGATGCGCGCGTTCGGGCTGGGCTGCAGCGGATGCGGCGTAAGTAAGTACGAGACGATCGAACAGGGCGCGCGCGCTCACGGACTGCGAATCGAGCCGATGCTCGAAGCGCTCGAGCGGGCTCGCGCGACGGGCAGCGTTCCGCCGATCGCCGAAGCGGACCGCCAGCCGCAGCGCGACGCGCGCCCGGCGCATTCGCGGAGCGCGCGGCAATCGCGCACACGATCCCGGTCATGTCGGGCAAAGGCGGCGTCGGAAAATCGCTCGTCACGGCGCTGCTGGCGATCGGGCTGCGGCGCAAGCATTACCGCGTCGGCATACTCGACGCCGACATTACCGGACCTCGATCCCCAAGCTCTTCGGCCTACACGAACCGCTGACGATCGCTGCCGACCCGGTCAAGACGACGCCGCAAGGCCAGCCGCAGCCGCTGATCACGCCGGCCATCTCGCGCAGCGCGATCGAAATCGTCAGCGCGAACCTTCTGACGGATCGCGAGGATACGGCGATGATCTGGCGCGGCCCGATCGTCGCCGGCGTCATCCGTCAATTCTACGAACAGGTGCTGTGGGAGCGATCTCGACTTCTTGCTCGTCGACCTGCCGCCCGGCACCTCCGACGCGCCGCTGACCGTCTTGCAGTCGCTCTCGATCGATGGCGTCGTGCTCGTCACGATGCCGCAGGCTCTGGCGACGATGATCGTGCGCAAGGCCGCTAACCTCGTGCACCAGTTGAAGAAACCGATTCTCGGCGTCGTCGAGAACATGTCGTATTTCGTCGCGCCCGATACCGGCGCACGCTACGAGATCTTCGGACCGTCGTACGCGCAGCGCGTCGCAGAGCTCGCGCAGCGCTCCGGTGCTGGCGCGGCATCCCGATCGACCCGCGCAAAGCGCGGCTCGCCGACGAGGGCCGCATCGAAGAGCTCGACGATGCCGTCTGCGACGCGCTGGCCGAACGCCTGCTCGCCGCAGATCGAGGCGCATCCGAAGCCCAAAGAGACGATCTCGATCGTTTAAGAACGCGCCGCGTAGGATACATCGCATCGTGGCCGCGTAAGCATTGGTCGAAGCAGCGTCACCGAACACGAGCAACGCGCTCGATCTCGAGTCGGGCGTGTTTGCGAAGGACGACCCGAAGGCGATCGCGCGCTCGCTCAAGCGATCGGCGGAGCGGAGCACACCGCCGCAAGAGCTCCCCGTACCGCTCCGCGATGTCGATGCTGACGTTCTACATCAATCGCGCGGGCAAGAACCTTCCGAAAAGGCGCCTACGCGTTCTCGAAGCAGCGAAGGAGGAGCTGCGCGCCGAATACGGCCGCGCATGACCATCCGGAACCTCTTGCTTGGCCTCGGCGCGGGACTGACCGCGGGCTATGCGTTCGCGCGCGCGGTCGAGGCGGCCGCCGAGCTGGCGAAGGCCCTCGCCGCCGCTGCCGAAAGACGCGCCGCCTACGCGCGCATCCGCCGGGCGCTCGAGCTCGCCGACACCGCGCGTAACGTCGCCGGCACGCTGGCGTTTGCCTACGGGCCGCTCGCGCGCGCCTTCGATCGAGCCACCGGCGTTCGCGCCGCGGTGGCTTCGGCCCGCGCTCTTCGTGGCGCCGCTCTCGCTCGCCGCGCCCTCGTCGACCTGCCGGCGTCGTTCGTTCAGGACTATACGCTCGAGCGCCGCTTCGGGCTCAGCGATCAAAGCCGCGCGGCGGTGGCTTGACGAGTACGTCAAGAGCGCGCTGGTCGGCACGGCGCTGGTGAGCCTCGTCGCGTCGCTGCTCGGCACGGCGGTGCGGCACGCTCCGCGAGCGTGGCCGTGGATCGCCAGCACCGGCGCGTTTCCGCTTTTCGTCGCCGGCAACGTCATCGTGCCGATCTACGTCATGCCGCTCTTCAACGCGTTCGAGCCGGTCGTCGGCTCGCTCGAAGAGCGCCTGCGCAAGCTCGCCGCACGCTTCGGCGTCGGCGACGCGGCGATTCTTCGGATGGACATGAGCCGCCAGACGCGCAAGGCCAACGCGTTCGTCACCGGCATCGGCCGCACGCATCGCATCGTGCTCGGCGACACGCTGATCGCGGCCTTCCCCGAGAACGAGACGGAGTTCGTCGTCGCGCACGAGCTCGGCCACTACGTCAATAGCGACACGTGGCGGCTCATCGGCATCGGCGCAGCTTCTGGCGACCGTGCTCTTTTTGATCGCGAACGCCGCGACGTCGCGGGCCGCGCCGCACGGAGCTGCGCTACCGCGCGCTGCTGCTCGTGCGCACTCTACGCGATCGATGCTCGTCGCGACGCAGGCGCTGCGTCCGCTGCTCTTCGCGTTCTCGCGTTCGCGCGAATGGGCCGCCGACCGCTTCGCGCTCGCCGCGACCAACGATCCGGAGTCCGGCGCCTCCGCCTTCCGCCGCCTGCGCGAGCAAAACCTCGCCGACGAAGACCCGCCCCGCTGGTACGAGCTCTTCTTCTCGTCGCATCCTTCGCTGCGCGCGCGCATCGCCGCGCTCGAGAAATCCGGGACAGCTAGGAACCTAAACCAAGATAGACGACGGCCGCGTTCGCAGCCAAGCCGCCACGTCGGTCTTCGCGGCGACGTACTTCCCGGTGCGCAGCTCCTCGCGCAGCTCGCCGAACAGCCCAAAGCCTTCGGCGAACGCGTCGTGTTTGTGGATCGACTCCTCGTTGACTTGGCTCGCGAAGACGAACGTCGTCGTCGCCGAAATCGGCGTACATTTCGAGCGCGCGCGCGAGGATGCCGCGCACGACGTCTTCGACGAACCTCGGATTGTGGTGCGCCTTGTTGACGATGAAGAACTCGTCCGGCCGCTTGAAGAGGTCGTAGGTCTCGCTCGACATCGAGTTTTCGACGATCTCGACGAGGTCTTCGGCGCGGACGACGTCGGCGTGCGCCTCGTCGACGCCGAGCAGAATCGCGCCGCGGCCGCGTTGATTATGCGTCGCGACGGGCAGCGCGTCGAGCGCGCGCCGCGCGTCGGCTTCGCTGAAGCCGGCGTCGACGCAGCTCGTGCAGCGCGTGTTCGCGCACCATCGCTTGCGCGCACGGACAGGCCGTCATGCCCTCGGCCTCGACGCCGACGACGCGGCGCGTACCCGATTCGTCGGCGTGCGCGATGCCGACGAGCGTGTAGGTCTCCTCGCCCCGCTTGCCGCTCACGGGCGTCCAGCGCTCGAGGCCGAACTCGGCGCGCAGCCGCACGTCGGCGCGCATCGCGCGCTGACTTCGAACGATCTCGCGCGCGATCGCTTCGGTGAGTCGCTCGATGCGCGCAGGCTGCGTGTCGCGCGCCAGCACGTCGAGCGTCGCTTCTTCGAGGATCTCGGCGAAGCGCGACATGTGCACGCCGGACTTGTCCGGCGCGAGATCGGCGACCATCGTGAACTCGCCGTTGTAGACTCGCGCGTCGCCCGTCGACTTCGAGATGCACGACGCGGCGCACGCGCGAAACGCCGGCGCGGTCGAGCGAGAGCCGCATCTCCGGGCTCTTCCGATTGGCGATCGGTATCGAAGCGCAGCGCCGCGCTCGCGCCGGCGCACGCCGCCGTCGGCGGCGGCGCGATGATGATGCGGCGCGATTTCGTGCAGCGGCGCGACGTTGTACGGACGCGCGTCGAGATGCGGCTGAACGATCAGCGCCGTCGAAGACGAGCAGATCGACGTCGATCGGGCGTGCCGCCAGCTTGCGCGCTCGCGCGCGCGCGGCCGACGGCAAGCTCGACGTCGCGAGCGAAGCGCTTGAATGCCTCCGCATCGAGCTCCGAGCGCAGCGCGGCGGCGACGTTGAGATACGCCGGCCCTTCCGCGCCGTGCGCGGCTGCCGACTCGTAAGAACGACGAAACGGCGGTGATCTGCGCGCGCGAGCGCAACCGCTGCAGCGCCGCGAGGATGTTTCCCTGCCGATCGCCGAGATTCGAGCCGATGCCGATGTAGAGCTCGTGCACGCTCGCCCACCTTCGGATGGGAATTCACGCGCGATCCCAGCGTATGTGTGCCGGGTGCAACGCGACGCCGATCTATCCCTACCTTCTCGACCCAAAATTGACGACGCAAGTCTGGGGCGGCGACGAGCTCGTGCGCATCTACGGAAAGCACGGCGATCCGAACGCGCGGCTCGGAGAATCGTGGGAGTGCTGGGACGCCGATCGCGTCACCAACGGCGAGCTCGCCGGCTCGACCGTCGCCGACCTGCGCGCCGGGCTCGGCGCCAGCTGCTCGGCGACATCGATCCGAAGCAGATCTTTCCGGTGCTGACGAAGATCATCACCGCGCACGATTGGCTCTCGGTGCAGGTGCATCCCGACGACGCGTACGCGCAGCGCGTCGAGCATCAGCCGTTCGGCAAGACGGAATGCTGGTACGTGCTCGACGCGCAGCCGGGCGCGGAGATCGTCTACGGCTGGACGCGCGACACGTCGCGCGACGAGTACGAGCGCCGCGTCGCCGACGGCACGCTCGGCGAGCTGCTGCGCCATATCGGCGTGAAGACAGGCGATACCGTCTACATTCCGCACGGCATCGTGCACGCGATCGGACCCGGCTTGACGGTCTTCGAGACGCAGCAGGCGTCCGACTTGACCTATCGCATGTTCGACTACAACCGGCTCGGCCTCGACGGCAAGCCGCGCGAGCTGCACGTGCAAAAGGCCGCGGACGTCTTGAACTACGCGGCCGAACCGGCGGAACGCTCGCTGCAGATTCGACTATCGACTTCGACGGGCTCGAGCGCACGGCGCTGATCGCGGACGAGCACTTCGTCGTCGAACGGATCGTCGCTCGCGCCGAGCCGGCGACGATGGCGACGCAACGGACGGCCGCTGATCGTCATGTCGCTCGATGCGCCGCTGGACGTGACGAGCGACGATGCGGCCGTAACGCTGCGCACGCTATCAGACCGCCTTGATCCCTGCGGCGGTCGCAGTGGTGCACCGTTCGTGCCGTGCGCGACAGCGCGCCGTTCATGTTCGTGACGCCGCCGGCAAACCGCGAACTGCTCGCCGGCGCGGCTCCTCGCCGCCGGCGTCGCCCAAGCGCACATCGATCGCTTCATGGAGCAGTTCTGACGGCGCTCGTGCCCTGGGAGGGCGCGCCGGCTCCGGGTCATGCGCGCGATCGAGACGGCAACCTGATTCTCGGCGACGTCCCCGCGCAGCGCTCGCAGAACGCTACGGAACGCCCCTGCTCGTCATCGATCTCGACGTCGTCGACGCCGCGCTCGACGCGCTGCGAAGGCTGCGCGCGCCCGTTCGGCATCGGAGATTTCCTATGCTGCGAAAGCCTTTGCGACGATCGAGTTCGTCCGCCATCTGGCGCGGCGCAGCATCGGCCTCGACGTCTGCTCGCTCGGCGAGCTCGTCACGGCGGAGCGCGCCGGCATTCCCGGCGGAACGCTTGACGCTCCACGGCGCCGGAAAGAGCGACGAGGAGCTGCGCGCCGCTGCGCGCGGCCGCGCGGGCCGCATCGTCGTCGACGGGATCGAGGAGCTCGAGCGCCTTGCGCGGCTTGTCGCGACGATGCCGGACCGGCGGACGTTCTCCTGCGGCTCAACGTCGGCATCGAGGCGCACGACGCACGCCTTCGTGCGCACGGGCGGCGACGACACGAAGTTCGGCATCCACCCGCGCGACGAGCCGCTCGCGCGCGTAACTGCTGCGCGAGTCGCAGCTTGCGCTTCGCCGGACTGCACGCGCACGTCGGCTCGCAGATCTACGAACCGTCAGCCCTACGCCGCATGCGCGCACGAGCTCGTTGCCGCCGGAAGCGCTTCGCCGCCGCCGGCCTGCCGGCGCGTCGCATCGTCATCGGCGGCGGATTCGGCGTGCAGACGCGGCCGGGTAAACGAGCCGAATCGCTCGACGTCGGCGCGACGCTGCGCGCCGCGACCGAATGCGTCGCGCAAGAGCGCTCGCCGAAACGGCATCCCGGCGCCGCGCCTCGGCATCGAGCCGGGACGCGCCGTGATCGGGCCCGCCGGAACGACGCTCTATCGCGTGCTGGCGGTCAAACGGCAGACCGTGCGCACCTTCGTCGTCGTCGACGGCGGGGTCGCCGAAAACCCGCGTCCGGCGCTCTACGGCGCCCACCATCACGTCGTGCCGGCCGCGGCGCCGATGCGACGACGTGGCCGAGGTGACGCTTTGCGGCCGGTCGTGCGAGAACGACGAGCTCGGGATCGCGCGCTTCCGCGCATGCCTGCGCGGCGGCGACCTGCTGGCGATGTGCGCGACGGGCGCCTACACGTACAGCATGGCGGGAAACTACAATCGCTTTCCGCGTCCGGCCGTCGTCGGCGTCTGCGGCGGCTCGGATCGCCTGCTGGCGCGGCGCGAGAGCATCGACGACGTCCTGGCGCGTGACGAAGAGCTTACAGACTGACGATGAATCCGGCGAGCGCCGCCGCGGCGTTGTATATAGACGTATGAACACGCAAACCGCGACCTTTGCGGCCGGCTGCTTTTGGGGGGTCGAAGACGGCCTTCCGCCAGGTCCCGGGCGTGATCGACGCCGTCTCCGGCTACACCGGCGGCCACACCGAGAACCCGACCTACCGCCAGGTCTGCGGCCACACGACCGGACACGCCGAGGCGGTCGAAGTGACCTTCGACCCGCAGCGAGTCACCTACGATGAGCTGCTCGATCGCTTTCTGGCAGATTCACGACCCGACGCAGCTCAATCGCCAGGGACCCGACGTCGGCGATCAGTATCGCTCGGCGATCTTCACGCACGGCGCGGAGCAGCAGAGCGCGACGCAATCGCATCGCGCGATCGCGAGCAGCAGAAGCTTCGCGCGCCCGATCGTCACGCAGATTCTTCCGGCGCCGCGGTTCTGGCCGGCCGAAGAGTATCATCAGCGCTACTTTGAAAAGAACGGCGGAGCGGCGTGCCACATCATTCCGGGACCGTCGCCGATGAAGCGCGCGGAGTTCGCCGCTGCAGCCGCTGCGCTGGCGACGTTCGGCTTCGCGCGTCGCGTGGCCGTCGAGCCGCGCGCGGCGAGGCCTATGAAGTGACGCACAGCGACGCCCAGTGGCGCGCGCTTCTTGGACCGCAGCGCTATCTACATTCTGCGCCAAGGCGGAACGGAGCCGGCGTTCTCGAGCCCGCTGATCAAGGAGAATCGCGCCGGCATCTATCGCTGCGCCGGCTGCGACCTCGCGCTCTTTACTTCGAAGACGAAGTACGACAGCGGCGACGGCTGGCCGTCGTTCTGGGACGTGCTGCCGAACGCGACGCGAACGCAGAGCGATTACGCGCTGATCGAGGAGCGCACCGAAGTGCACTGCCGCCGCTGCGGCGGTCATCTCGGCCACATCTTCGACGACGGGCCCGCCGCCGACGCACCTTCGTTACTGCATCGACGGCCTCGCGCTGCGATTCGTCCCGAAGCCGCGATCGTAAGCCGCATCTTGCGCATCCTGATCACCAACGACGACGGCATCGACTCACCCGGAATTCGCGCGCTCGTCGACGCGCTCGGCAACGACCACTCGATCGTCGTCGTCGCGCCCTCGGGAAATCGCAGCGGCGTTTCGCACGCGATCACTGTCCGACGAGGCGATTACGATGGAGCGCCGCGACGATGCCGCGTCGTCGCATACTCCTGCTCCGGCACGCCGGCCGATTGCGTCTTCCTCGGCGCGACGGAACTTTCCCCGCGTCCCGAGCTCGTTATCAGCGGCATCAATCACGGCCCGAATCTGGCCGACGACGTCAACTACTCCGGAACCGTCGCGGGCGCGGTCGAGGCGTCGCTGCTGGGGATTCCGGCGCTCGCCGTTTCGCTCGCGTTGGATCACGAGCAGCCGCTGGCACGGCGTTATTGGGAGAGCGCCGCGGAGATCGTGCGGCGCTGCATTGCGGCAGGCCTTCGACGCACTGCAGCGATGCGAGCGCTATTGGAATCTCAACGTTCCGAATCTGCCGCTGGAGCAGATCGCCGGCATCGCGGTGACGCGTCTGGGCCGCAAACGCATCTGCGGGCGAATGGTCGGCCAAGAGCGACGGCGGCGCAACGCGCTACTATCGCGCGTGGGAGTCGCCGTTCGAAACCGATCGCGAAACGCTCGGCACCGACATCGGCGCCGTGCACGCGGGCTACGCCAGCCTGACGCCGCTGATGCTCGATCGCACCGCGAATCGGCGCTCGACGCGTTGACGTCCGTGCGCTCGCGACTGCGCTGAGCGCCTCGGGCGCGAAGCGCGCGTCCCGGGAATTTCGGCGATCGCGGCGAGGCGGCGCATGAGACTGGCGAACTGCTCGCAGTCGAGCGATTGCGCGCCGTCGGAGAGCGCGTTCGGCGGGATCGGGATGCACCTCGATGAGCAGCCCGTGCGCGCCGGCGGCGATGCTCGCGACGGCAATCGGCGGAACGAGCCGCGCGATGCCCATCGCGTGCGAAGGATCGACGATGACCGGCAGGTGCGTCATCTCCTCGAGCAGCGGCACGACCGAGATGTCGAGCACGTTGCGCGTCGCGACGTCGAACGATCGCACGCCGCGCTCGCAGAGCACGACGCCTTCGTTGCCGCCGAGCAGTACGTATTCGGCGGCCAGCAGCCACTCTTGCACCGTCGCCGAAAGGCCGCGCTTCAGCAGCACGGGCATGCGCGTCTGCCGACTTCGCGCAGCAGCGGAAAGTTCTGCATGTTGCGCGCGCCGATCTGCAGCATGTCGGCGTAGCGCGCGACCTTCTCGACGTCGCGCGGATCCATGACCTCGGTCACGACGCCCAAGCCGTGGCGATCGCGCCGCGTAGCGCAGCAGCTTGAGCCCCTCTTCGCCGAGGCCTTGGAACGAGTACGGTGAAGTGCGCGGCTTATACGCGCCGCCGCGTAGAACGTTGGCGCCCGACCGCGGCGACGGCGCGCGCCGCTTCATCGAGCTGTTCGCGCGACTCAACGCCGCAGGGACCGGCGCAAATCGCAATCTCGTCGCCGCCAAACGTCGCACCGCTGCGCAACCGCACGACCGTCCGCTCCGCCCGCGCGTCGCGCCGGACCAGACGATAGGATTGCGGCACGTTGACGCCTCGCTCCATCCTGCCTCGCTTCGACGCACCGGCGACGCCTCATCCTGCGCTGCTATAGCAGGAAGGCCGGCGTACCGCTTCGTGAATCAAGGCGGCATGGAGCACGTTGCCGTCACCGGAGTGGGAGTCGTTTCGCCGATCGGCAGCACGCGTCGAGTCCTTTTGGCGGCAACTTCTCGAGGGAAAGCGCGCTATCGCTCCGATGCCCGACGGCGCGCGCGCTATCCGGCAACACGCTCTGGGCGGCGGTCGGCGACGACTTCCTCGACGCGAGCTCGCTGCCGCGCAGCGCGTTGCGCAACACCGATCGCTTCACGCAATATCGCGATGGCGGCCACCGCGCGAAGCGCTCGCGCGAGCGAAGCTGAATCCACCCGCGGAACGACACGGCCGTCATCCTCGGCAATACGATGGGCGGCTTTCCGTTCGTCGCCGAGTCGCAGACGCGTTTCTCTGAGGCGGCGCGCGCAGCGTCACGCCCAAAGCTCATGGCGCTCGTCATTCCAAACATGGCGAGCGCGTTCATCGCGATGCATTGGAAGCTGCACGGCCCGCAGCTCGCGATCAGCACGGCATGCGCGTCGTCGCTCGATGCGATCGGTCTGGCGGCCGGAATGATCGAGCGCGGCGAGATCGACGCGGCGATCGCCGGCGGCAGCGAAACGCTGCTCAGTCCGATCGTTTACGAAAGCCTCGTGCGCGCCGGAGCGCTCTCGCGCAATCGCGACGCCGACCGTGCGTCGCGGCCGTTCGACGTCGATCGCGACGGCTTCGTGATGGGCGACGGCGCCGGCGTACTCGTGCTCGAGCGCGTCGGAGCGCGCGCAGGCGCGCGGCGCGCGAGATTCTTGCGCGCATCCGCGGATACGGGTCGGTCGCCGACGCCTATCACATCACGTCGCCCGATCCGTCGGCGAAGTACGAAGTGATCGCGATGCGCGACGCACTCGACGCGCGCCGGCGACGCGGCGCGAGGACTGCCACGTCGTGTACGCGCATGCGACGGGCACGATCGTCGGCGACGCGGCGGAATCGCAGGCGATCGACAGCGTCTATGCCGGCGACCGCGCCGGTCGTCACCTCCATCAAAGGACACCTCGGGCACAGCATGGCGAGCGCGGGCGCGATGTGCGCGATCGCCGGCATCGCCGGCATGCACGAGGTCGCTGATTCCGCCGACGATCGGAACGGAGCGACTCGATCCCGCGACGCGATTCGATCTCGTCACGTCGCAGCCGCGCGCGCATTCCTATTCGCGCCTTTCAGGTCAACGCGTTTGGTTTCGGCGGACAGAACGCGTCGCTCGTCTTTCGCGTGAGCGGAGCAGGTGCGAGCAGGGCGCGTGGAAACTAGGAAGCTACGGTGCACGCCGATGAATCTTCTCGTCAAAGGAACGAGCGGACCGCTGACCGGCGAGGTCGAGGTCCCGAACTCGAAGTATCACGCGCACCGCGCGCTGATTCTAGCGTCGCTTGCACCGGGAACGAGCCGGATTCGCGGCCTCTCCGACGCGCGTCACGTGCAGTACACGATGGACGTGCTGCGCGCGCTCGGCACGAAGATCGAAGTAGACGGTCAGACGCTGCTGGTTACCGGCGGCCCCTACCACGTGAAGCGCAAGGTCGTCTCAGTCGGCAGCTCCGGCTCGACGCTCTACTTTATGATCGGTCTCGCGGCGCTCGCCGACGCGCCGATCACGCTGACCGCGCAGAAATACTTCCGGCGCCGCCCCGTCGGACCGCTCCTCGACGCGCTCGCGCATATGGGCGTGCGTTTCGAATCGGCGCAGGGCTGTCCGCCGATCGCGATGACGCCGGGCAGACCGCGCGGCGGCGACGATCGTCATTCCCGGGACGCTCTCGCAATGGATCTCGGGCCTGCTGCTGCTCGCGCCGTTCGCGCGAGAGCGTACGGTCATCGAGGTCGAGGGCGAGCTCGAACGAGCGGCCGTACATCGCGCTCACGGCGGAGATGATGCGCGAGTTCGATCTGCACGTGCGCATCGCGCCGGATTGGCGGCGGTTCGAGGTCGAGCCGGGACAGCACCGCGCGCCCGGCGACCGTCGAGCTTCCGCCCGACATCGGCTCCGCCGCGTTTGGGCTCGCCGTCACGGCGATCCATCCGTCCAACGTGCTCTTCCGCGGCCTGCAAAAACTCCCGGGCGAGCTGCCGGATCATCCCGAAGGCGCGTTCCTGGACATCGTGCGCGAGATGGGCCTGCCGATGACGTACGACGCGAACGCGCACGCCGTGCGCGTGCAGCACGACGGCATCGAACTGCGCGGCCTGCGCGTCGACTGCCGCGACATTCCCGACATGCTGCCGATCCTCTCGACGCTCGGCACGTTCGCGAGCGGTGAAACGGTTCTGGAAAACATCGAGCACGTCCGCCTCAAGGAGTCGGATCGCGTCGCCGCGATGCTGCAGCTCAATCGCATGGGCGGCCGCCTCGAGCTGCACGACGACCGGCTCGTCGCGCATGGCGTCTCGCAAGCTCTTCGGCGCGCACCTCTCCTCGTTCAACGATCACCGCATCCTGATGTCGCTCGCCGTCGCCGCGTCGCGGGCCGAGGGACAAAGCACGCTGACCTATCCGAACGCGTACCGCATCTCGTATCCGCGCTTTCTCGAGGCGATGCGCGGCATCGGCGTTCCCATGTCGATCTCCGATGGACCGGCGAACGGCACGCCGCGACAAGCCGAAGCCGCTCGCGCCGATGCTCAAGCCGGACCGGGCGGCGGATGCTGACGCTGCCCGAGCTGCTGATCCGCCGCGCGCGCCGCAATCGCCGCTGGAGCTCGCCGTCGTCGAGGCGCGCGACGGCAGCGACGCGACGCTGACTTGGCAACGAGCTGCGCGACCGCGTCGACCGCACGGCAATGCTGCTGCTGCAGCTGGGCGTCCGCGCCGGCGAGCGCGTCGCGTTTCAACTGCCCAACTGCATCGAGTTCGTCGTCGTCTCGCTCGCGACGCTGCGCATCGGAGCGATCTGCTGTCCGCTGATGCCGATCTTCCGCGAGCGCGAGATCGCCTTCTGCCTGCGGCGCTCGCGCGCGCGCGTTCTGTTCGTCCCCGACGAAGCGCGTGGCCGCCACCACGCCGGCGAGATCGCCGCGATGCTCATCGAAGCCTCGATCTTCAGCGGCGACCTGCCGCTGCGGCTCGAGCACGTGGTCGTCTCCGTCGAGCGGCCGGCGATCGCGACCGCTCCCCGCGGCCGACAACGACGACGGATCGGTGCACTGGCTGCGCCTCGAAGAGGCGTTGGCGGGCATCGGAAGATCGACGCCGAGCGCTCGACGCGCGGCGCGGCCACGCCGACCGCGTCGCGCAGTTGCTCTTCACTTCGGGAACGTCGGGCGAGCCGAAAGGCGTGCTCCATCGCAACGACGTGCTTATGCGCGCCGCCGCGATGGAAGTCGAACACCTGGGACTCTCGGACGCGAGGATCGCATCTTCGTTCCGTCGCCGCTCGCACACCAAACCGGCTTCTTGTACGGAATGTGGCTGGCAATCGTCATGGGCGTTCCGCAGATCGTTCAGCCGGTTTGGGACGCGCCGCGCGCGCTGCGCGCGCTCAACGATTGGGACGGCACGTTCGTGCAAGCGGCGACGCCGTTCTTGGCCGACCTCGTCGCGGCCGTCGACGCGGGCGAGCGCCCGCCGGCGGCGCTGCGCATCTTCGTCGCGACCGGCGCGGCCGTGCCGCGCGGATTAGCCGAGCGCGCCACGCGCATTCTCGGCACCGCGGTCTGCGGCGCCTGGGGCACGACCGAATCGTGTCTCGGGTCGCTCTCCGCTCCGGGCGACGAGCCGCCGAAGGTGTGGGGCACCGACGGCCGCGCGCTGCGCGGCATCGGCCTGCGCATCACCGACCCGCAGGGCCGCGTTGCTTCCGGCGGGCGAGGAGGGCCACTTCGAGGTCCAGTCGCCGACGATGTTCGAGGGCTACGCCGACCATCCCGAATGGACCGCCGCGGCATTTACGCGCGACGGCTGGTTCCGCACCGGCGATCTCGGCGTCATGGACGAGTCCGGATACATTCGCATCACCGGGCGCGCTGCGCGACGTGATCAATCGCGGCGGCGAAAAAATTCCGGTCGCGGAGGTCGAGCAGCTGCTCGGCGATCACCCGGCGATCGCCGACGTCGCGATCGTCGCGATGCCCGACGCGCGGCTCGGCGAGCGCGCCTGCGCGTTCGTCGTGCTGCGCCGGGCGCGCGAGCTCGATTTCGACCAGATGCAGCACTATCTCGACGCGTGCCAAGTCGCGAAACAGTACTGGCCCGAGCGGCTCGAGATCGTGGCCGAGCTTGCCGCGCACGCCGTCGGGCAAGGTGCAGAAGTACGTGCTGCGCGAGCGCGCCAAGAGCTTGCGCCCGCACGAGCGCGTCAAGGAAAGATCTCGTGAAGCAGCTCGAGCGCGACGGCGCCTTCGACGAGACCTGCGTTTCGCGCGCTCAAAGGACGAGATCGCGGCATACGTCGCGCGGTCCGGCCGAGGCGTGGGCGCAGCGGATCGAGCGCGAACGGCGCGTTCCGCCCGAGCTCTGGGAGGAGCTGCGCGAGCGCGGCTATCTTTCGCTCGCGGCGCCGCGGCCTACGGCGGACGCGAGATCCCGTTCTACGCGTTATCTCGAGCTGATCGAGCTCTTCTCGATGTCGCACGCATCGATTCGCATGATCGTCCACGTCGTCAACGGCACGTGGCGCGCGATGGACCGCTTCGCGACGCCGGAGCAGCGCCGCAAGTTCGTCATTCCATCGGTCCGCGGCGAGATCAAGATCGCGTTCACGCTGACCGAGCCGACCGCCGGAACCGGCGCCGATCTGCGCTGCAGCGTCGTGCGCGAAGGCGACACGTACTACCTGAGCGGCGAGAAGCATCTCATCACGTTCGGGACGATCTGCGATTACTGGCTGCTCTTCGCGCGCGTCGCAGGAACGCGCGGCGCCGACGGAACGGTCGCGCTGCTCGTCGACCGCAGCGCGCCCGGCGCCACCGTCGACCGCGATGGACGAATCGATGGGCGTGCGCGGAACCGATCACGCGCGGCTGAGATTCGACCGCGACGCCGGTTCCGGTCGCGAATCGGCTGGGCGAAGAGGGCGACGGCCTCGCGGTCGCGCTCGGCGGATTCCTGACGCCGAGCCGCATCTCGGTGGCGATGAGCTGCGTCGGACTGGCGCGGCGCGCGCACGAGCTGGCCATGGCGTACGCCGCGAAGCGCGAAACGTTCGGCAAGAAGCTCGAGCAGCGCCAAGCGATTCGCTTCATGATCGCCGAGAACGCGACCGACATCGAGGCGGCGCGCCAGCTCGTGCTGCACGCCGCGCGGCGGTGGGAGGGCGGCGCTCGCGGACGCCGCGATGCTCTCGTCGATGTCGAAGCTGCAAGCGGTCGAGATGCTGACGCGCGTCACCGACAAAGCGCTGCAGATTCACGGCGGCATCGGCTTCTGGCAGCCCAACGCGATCGAGCGCGTCTACCGCGACGCGCGCGCGCAGCGTTTCGAAGAAGGGACGAACGAGATTCAGAAGACCGTCATCGCGCGCGAGCTCCTCGACCGCGCGGAAACCCTCGGCGGAGGCAGCGTCGTGAGCCGGCGCTTCGAAGGAAAGGTTTCGCTCATCACCGGCAGCTCGCGCGGAATCGGCCGCGCGCTGGCGCTCACGCTCGCGCGCGAAGGCGCCGCGATGGCCGTCAACTACGTGCGCAACGCCGATTTGGCGCGCAGGACCGTGCGCGAGATCGAGGCGCTCGGCTCGCGCGCGATCGCCGTGCAGGCGAACATGGAGAACCCCGAGGACATCGACCGGCTCTTCGAGCGCGTCGAGGCGGAGTTCGGCCGCCTCGATCATTTCGTCTCAAACGCCGCGGCCAGCTCGTTCAAGAAGATCGCCGACTTGAAGGCGCACAATCTCGACCGCTCGTTCGATCTCAACGTTCGCGCCTTCGTCCTCGGCGCGCAGCGCGCCGTCAAGCTGATGAGCGACGGCGGCCGCATCGCCGTGCTCTCGAGCTACGGCAGCATTCGCGCCTACCCGACCTATGCAAACCTCGGATCGAACAAGGCGGCCATCGAGGCGTTGGTTCGGTACATGGCCGTCGAGTTCGCGCCCCGCGGCATCAACGTCAACGCCGTCAACGGCGGCCTGATCGACACCGAGTCGTGCGCGTACTTTTATCGAGAACGTGCCCGGCATGGCGCCGATGGAGTCGGTTCTCTCCAAGGTACCGAAGGGCCGCATGGGCACGACGCAAGAGGTCGCCGACACGATCGCGTTTCTGCTCGCGCCGGAGTCGGAGTACATCACCGGTCAGACGATCTGCGTGGACGGCGGGTTGAGCGTGATCGCGCCGCCGTTCTATGCCGACACGTCCCCGCCGCTGAATCCTCACGTAAGGCGTGCCTTCGAACGATCCGTTCGCGCACGCGCTGCGTCCCGGCACGATCGGCACGCTGACGCTGCGCAACCGCATCATCATGGGCTCGATGCACATGGGCATCGAATCCGACGGCACCGGCGCTCGCGGCATTCTATGCCGAACGCGCGCGCGGCGGCGCCGGGCTCATCGTCACGGGCGGATCCTCGGTGAGCCGCGTCGGCGCCGGCGGCCGCAACTATAGTTTCGTCAACGACCCGCAGAGCGCGCCGGCGCTGCGCGCGGCGGCGGTCGCCGTGCACGAGGCCGGCGGACGCATCGCCCTACAGCTCTTCCACGCCGGACGCTACGCGTTTTCTCGTCGTTCGGATTGCAGCCCGTCGCGCCGTCCGCCGTTGCGTCGCGCTTCTCGCCCGATCCGCCGCGCGCGCTGGACGAGGCGGAGATCCGCGAGACGATCGGGACTTCGCCCGCGGCGCGCATCCGCGCGCGCGAACTCGGATTCGACGCCGTCGAGGTGATGGCGTCGGAAGGCTATCTGCTCAACCAGTTCCTCTCGCCGCTGACGAACCGACGCGACGATTTCTGGGGCGGCGACTTCGAACGGCGAATGAACCTGCCGCGCGCGGTGCTGCGCGAGATTCGCACCGGTCGCCGGCCGCGACTTTCCGGTGATCTTTCGCATCTCCGGCACCGATTTGATGACCGGCTCGACGACGCCAAGAAGAGACGCTGCGCTTCGCGATGGCGCTGGCATCCGACGGCGTCGACGCGCTCAACGTCGGCATCGGCTGGCACGAGTCGTCGATCCCGACCGTGCAGCAGATCGTGCCGAGCGGAGTCTGGGTGCGCTTCGCCGCCGCCGTCAAGCGCGCCGTGGGCGAGCTGCCGGTGATCGCGAGCAACCGCATCAACAGCCTCGCCGCGGCCGAAGACGTGCTCGCCGCGGGCAGCGCCGATTTCGTCTCGATGGCGCGGCCGTTTCTGGCGGACGCAGCGATCGTCGCCAAGGCCGCGCAGCCGCAGCTCGTCGACACGTGCATCGCGTGCAATCAGGCCTGCATCGATCGTTCGCTGCTCGACGCGCCGGTGTCGTGCATGGTCAACCCGCGCGCCGGCCGCGAGCGCGAGTTTCCGGAGACTCCGGTACCCGCCGTTCGAGCGCGCCGCTTTGCCGTGATCGGCGGCGGACCCGCCGGAATGGAGGCCGCTCGCGCGCTCGCGGCGCTCGGTCATCGCGTGCTGCTCTTCGAGGCCGCCGGCGAGCTCGGCGGCCAGTTTCGCATGGCGCGGCGCATTCCCGGGAAAGCGCGACTTCGGCGAGACGATCCGCTACTTCGCGAACGAGCTGCCACGTTTAGGCGTCACCGTTCGACTTGAACCGGCGTATAACTGCCGCGACGACGCTGCGCGGCTTCGACGCGATCGTGCTCGCGACCGGCGTCGTTCCACGGGCCGCGCGCGTCGCCGGCGGCGATCTGCCGCACGTCATCTCGTACGCCGATCTTCTCCTTCACGATCCTGAAGTGGGCGAGCGCGTCGCCATCGTCGGCGCCGGCGGCATCGGCGTCGACGTCGCGCATTACCTGAGCTTCGGCGAGTCGGACGTCGACGAAAGCACGCGCTTTCTTTACGAGCAGGGCCTCGCCGCGCCGCCGGACGGCGCGCTCCTCATCACCGGTCGAAAGCGCGTCGCGCTGATGCGCCGCGGTACGACGATCGGCGAGCGCATCGGCAAGACGACGCGCTGGGCCGTGCTGCGCACGCTGCGCGCCGCCGGCGTCGAGAGCTACACCGGCGTGACCTACGACGCCATCGTTTCGGGCGGCGTCCGGATCCGCGACGCCGACGGCAACGCGCGCACGATCGAGGCGGATACGGTCATCGTCGCCGCGGGCCAAGAGCGCAACGACGCGCTGCTGGCCCTGATGCACGGGCTCGGCGTGCCGTACCGCGTCGTCGGCGGCGCCAAGGACGCGGCGGAGCTCAACGCGGTGCGCGCATTCGACGAAGGGTTGCGCGCCGCGCACGAGTTCGCCGCGCGCGTTTTAGTGACTCGGCGCGGCTGCGGTAACGGGAAGGTCAGCGCCGGCAGCGCGATCGCCTTCCGGCGTCATCCCGAAGCTCGGTTCCTTGACACCCGACGCGATCAAGACCTCGGTGCCGACCTGTTCGGAGCTGAGTTTTCCCCAGTTTCCCGCGCTCATCGCCCAGCCATTGGCATAAGTGTCGTTCTTGATATGCTTCGATGATGCAGGCGAACCAGAACTGGCCCTTGCGCAAGACTCCGCAGGTAATACGACGCCTTGTACGTGTTGTAGAATCCTTGCACCGGATCGAGATTCGCGAACTTTTCGACCACCGCGATCGAGGGCTCTCCCTTGGCGTTTGCCGCACTCCGCAGGCATCGTCGCCGAACCGATGACGCCGAAAATCGATCGGAATAGAGCGTCTTGGGAAGCGCGCCATTTCCGGGATACCAGTCCGGCACCTTGACGGTACCGCGTTTGAACGGCAGCGGCTCGCGACCCTCCGAGCGAACGTCGATGATTCCGCCGTTAGGCAACTCGAAAAGCTGCGTCAGCTTGTTATATCCTTCCGCGCGCTCGGAGAGCGTGTAGCGCGACGGCTTGTCGAGCGAGACGTGCGTCGTCGACGCATAGTTATCTTGGATTTTCCGACGGCCGAGGTCTCGCAAACGATAGTCTGGCCCGAATACGTCCCGTCGGCGGCCTCGGTGTAGGCGTTGTTCTCTTCGAACGCGCCCTTGCCGGAGAGCCTCTGGTCGACATACGACGTGTGGGCCGCGGCCGCGCTCCAATGGTTTCCGGTCGTCAGCGGAAAGTCGAACGAGTTCTCTCCGTTTGGGTACGTGTCGGTGCCCGTTTCGCTAAACGGCCCTTGCACGTACGTAAAGTCGTCGGAGAGAATGATTTGCGCAATCCCGCCGTCGTGCGGAAGAAATCCGATGGCGCTGTGAAGGTTCTCGACGTATCCGGTCTTCGATTTGATCCGCTCGAGAACGTTGTAGAGGCTCTTCTTCTTCTGGTCGAGCACGAACTTTACCGTCGTCACGCCGTCGTCGCTCCCGGGCGCGGAGCTCGGCGCGGCGGTCGGTCCCGACCAGGTCTTGGTGACCCACTCGTTGGTGTAGGGATAGGGGATCGTGACCGGTGCCGTCACGGGCGGTGTGGCCGTCGGCGCCGGAAATGGTTGGTGAAGCGGCGCTTGGGCGCCGGGCGGAAGGGCTGCTCCGCTTTCGCTCCGGCCCGAGCATCCGACGATGCCGAAAAGCAAGCCGACGCCGAAGGCGGCGCCGATCCGAACGTTGCGTTGCATGTGCAGCTCCTTTGCGTAGCCTGGGGGGCAGGGACTCCATTATACCCGTGCGGCCGGCGCCGGGAACGACGGCAGGTAGCGCGGCGGCACCAGCAGGCCGCCGGCGAGAATCGTTTGCGCGCCTACCGGGCTTCCTTCAGCAGCGTTTGAAGCCGGGTCACATGGGCCGCGAACGCGCCGCGGCCTCGCTTCGTGAGACGATATCGCGTGAGAGGGCGACGGTTGACGAAGCTCTTCTCCTCCTCGACGTAGCCGGCATCGACGAGCTTGCTCAGATGCGCGCCGAGGTTGCCGTTGCTGACGTCAAGGCAACGCGCGAGTTCCGAAAAGGCGATCCAATCGAAGTTCAGGAGCTCGGCGACAACGCCGAGGCGTACCTTCGAGAGCAATAATTCGTCCATTTCCTGCAGCGGGCGGCTTATTCGCGAGCCAAAATTTCGCTTACGCCGAAGCCACCGTAACCGGCCAGCATTCCGAAGGCCAGGACGTAGCCGGCGATGTTCGCAGGGGCGAAGTTCGCCGCGGCGAGGCAGGCGACGACGATCACGCCCGCGACTTGGGCGCGACGGTTGCCGTGCATGCCGATGTAGAAGAGCACGATCGCCTCGGCGATGCTCCAGATGGCCGCCGACGCTAGGCCTGAAAAGATCCGGTACGCGGCGACGTTGGTCACGAACGCCAGCGCGAGCGTGAGCCAGAGCACGTTGAAGAACTCACGCTGAATGAGCGAGCTGCGCGCAAGCATTGCTCGCGTCCGTCGAGCCCGAACGATCGAAAAGATCGCGCAGGCTGCAATGACGACCGGAACCGACCAGAGTGCGCCGGCCGCAACCACGCCGTTATCGACGAGCTGGAACAAGGTGGGGACAAACGCAGAGCCCGCGCCCCACACCGCGAAGTACTCGCCGCCGGCGCACAGCCGTTGCTGCGACTCGGCCAGAATCCGATTGATCATCTCGATGTGATCGCGTGCGTCGGAAGCGTTAAGACGTTCCACCTTCACACCCCCATTGTCCAGGCCGCGAGCGCGAGGCCGCCGAGCAGAGCCACGCCCCAGGCCGCCACGCCTCCCAGCGGGTCGGCCGGCAGCGCACCGCACAAAAGGGCGACCACGTAGCCATAGCCTGTCCAGGTAAGCGCGATTCGTGTAAGACACGGCCCGCCGGCCTCGGTCGCAAGCCGGTCATTGGCCCGCAGAATAATCTGTTTCATAGACTACTCTGTAATATCACCATCGAACGAGCGTGTCAAGCCTAGTCGCCCGACGTTCTGCGCCGTTGACGATGGCGCCGGGCCCTGGTATCGTACCGAAGTCATGTACGCGATCATCGAATCCGGCGGCAAGCAGTATCGAGTCGCCGAGGGCGACGTCATCCGCTGCGATCTGGTCGCGAGCGAGGTCGGTTCCGAGGTCACTTTCGACCGCGTGGTCCTCGCGGGAAGCGAGGAAGCGGCCAAGGCCGGCAGCCCGACGCTGGACGGCGCGAGCGTCACCGGTACCGTCCTGCGCCAAGCCAAGGACAAAAAGATCTTGGTCTTCCGCTATAAGCCCAAGAAGCGGGTTCGCAAGCTCAACGGCCACCGCCAGCCCTATGCCGAAGTCAAGATCACCAAGATAACGCTTCCCTAAAGGACGAGCGCCCTGCTCGACGTCATTTTCTACCGGGACGAACGCAATCGTCCTGCCGGCATCTCCGCGCGCGGCCACGCCGATTTTGCGGAGCACGGGCAAGACATCGTCTGCGCCGCGGTATCGGCTATCTTACAGGCGGCACGTCTCGGCCTTGCGGAGCACGCCGGGGTCGAGCTGGAGGCTAGCCAGAGGCCCGGCACGCTGCGGCTGAGCTGGCCGGAGGGGCGCCGCGAGCTCGCGAGCGTGCGCGCCATCGTGGCGACCGCCGAGCTCGCCGTCGGCGAGATCGCACGGCGCTTCCCGGACCACGTGCGGCTGCGGCACCGACGGGTAACATAGTATGCAGACCGAAGGAGACGCCACGATGTCTGAAAGTTTTCGTACGACGCCGCACGACCAGCCGTGGTCGACCCGTCCGGGCAACGGTTATCAGAGCTCCGAACGGCCCGGGCCCTCCGACGACGAGGCGGGCGAGGCCGGCAAGGTCGTGCTCGTCGGCCTGCTCGGTGGTTTACTGTCGGCCGCCGCCTATATGATCTATCGCCGCCTCCCCGACGAGCAAAAGCAACGCCTGCACTCTCAGGCGCGCCATATCGTGCAAGAGCGCATCACGGACCTGCGCCGGAACTTTAATATCTAAGCGCTGGGCTGGTTTTCCGGCGGGTCCGGCGGCGGAGGGGCGGGAGGGGGCATCGGCGTCTCCGGGCCTTCCGCGGCGCGCTCCATCTCGGCTATGAAGGCGTGCGACGTGCTCTGAACCTCGCGCATGAACCGGCCGGCCTGACGCATGACTTTGGGCAGACGGTCGGGCCCGAAGAGCAGGAGCGCGAGGACGGAGACGACCAGGATGTCGGGCACCGAGAACATCGGAACCTATCTTTCCGGGGAAATCGCCGGACTTCCGCCGCTGCCTCTAGGGAGGGCTTACTTCGCAACCCGTGCAAGCATCAGGGCCCGCCCGTGAAGATCATCTACACTCGCGGCAATCGCACCGAAACGCTGGCCTCGCTGGCGACGTTGCGGAAGATCCTGAACCGGTTCGTTGCACATCGCGTCTTCTACGAAGTGTCGAGTCGCAGCAAACGCGGCCAGGAATTCTTTTCCGCAAAGAACGTGTTCGTGGTGGGTCTGATCGAAGTGACCAACCTCGACCATCTGAAGATCCTCATCTTCGACGCGAACAGCCGAACCGCACTCGGTCGAGATCATCAATCCGCAGACGATGCGGATCTACGACGAGCTGCCGGGTCGCGGGTTCGCCGTCTCCTTCATCAGCGGCGACGAAAGCGGCGTCGAGACGCGTTGCTACATCCGCGACGAGGGCGAGGATAGCGATAAGGTACGCGAGCGGACCGCGCTGGAAAAGATCACCTTGCCGCAACTCTTCGAATACCTCGAGGAGATCACCGCGGCCGAGCCCGCCTCCAAAAATAAAGGTTAGCGCGCGAACGCTGCTCGAGCCGCTGGGCTTGGCGGAGCTCGCGAACCGAGTCCGCGACGCGGCCCAGCCGCTTGTACGCGACGCCGAGATTGAGATGCGCGAGGGCATACTCCCGATCGCTCGAGATGGCGCGGTCGTAATGCGCAATTGCGCCTTGCACGTCGCCGTCTTCCAGCAACAGGTTTCCGAGGTTGGTTAGGGCCGGGGCGTAGCCGCCCACCGATTCGAGCGCCGCAGCGAAGTCGGCGCGGGCGAGCTCGCGCTGGTCGAGCCCGATGCGCGCGACGCCGCGCTTGTTGAGCAGAAATGCGCGTTCGGCGGGCGAGCCCGGGCGTTCGAGCAACTCATCGAGAGCGCTTTCGCGCGCCGGAAAACTCGCCGCGGTCGAGCGCCGCCAGCGCGGAAGCAATTGGGTCTTTCTTCCTGAACATCTCCTAACGCCTGTATGTTCACGATCGACGTCGTCACGCTTTTCCCGGAACTCTTCGCGCCGTTCGTCGGCCTCTCGATCGTCGGACGCGCGATCGAACGCGAGCTCGTGGCGGTGCGCTACCACCACCTCCTCGACGAGCTGGGGGACGGAGAGCGTGCCGACGACGCCCCGTTTGGCGGCGGGGCGGGGATGGTGCTGCGCATCGAGCCGATCGCGCGGGTTCTCGACCGGATCGCTGCCGAGGCGCCGGCCGGCGAGCGGTGCGCGATCGTCGTGCCGAGCCCAAGCGGACGCCCGTTCGAGCAGCGGGATGCGGCGCGCTGGGCGGAGTCCGATCGGCTGGTCATCGTCTGCGGCCACTACGAAGGGATCGACGACCGTCTCGGCCGGCTCTATCCGGTGGAAGAGTGGTCGCTAGGCGATTTCGTGCTGACGGGCGGCGAGATCCCGGCTCTGGTCTTCATGGATGCGACGGTGCGCCTGGTCCCCGGCGTCCTGCGGGCGGAATCGCTCGAAAGCGAGTCGTTTGCCGCCGGCGCGCTGGACTATCCGAGCTTTACACGTCCCGCCAGCTTCCGCGGCGTCGAGGTGCCGGCGGTGCTCCTCTCGGGCAATCACGCGAAGATCGCGCAGTGGCGCCGCGAGCAATCACGCCTGCGCACCGAGACCCGCCGGCGGGATTTGCTCGATAGCGCCTTGCATCCCCGGGAAGGCCCGTGATAGCATAGGCCGTTGTGCCGGGCTCCGCGCCCGGCTATTCTTTGCGCCTCTTTCGCACGGCAGGATTGCATCATGAACGTCATCGATGTCCTCAACCGCGACCAAGTCAAGGACGGGATTCCGCTGTTCCGGGCCGGCGACACGGTCAAGGTCTACTCCAAGGTCACCGAAGGCGGCAAGGAACGGACGCAGATGTTCGAGGGCGTCGTGATCGTGCGCAAAGGCGGCGGCAGCGGCGAATCGATCACGGTGCGCCGGATCGCGCACGGCGTCGGCGTCGAGAAGACGTTCCTCCTGCACAGTCCGCGCGTCGAACGGATCGAAGTCGGCAAACGCGGCCTCGTCTCGCGCAGTCGCCTATATTATTTGAGCGAAAAGGTCGGCAAGGCCGCTCGCATCAAGGAAAAGAAACCCAAAGGAACCTGACGCGCCGCGCTGACACCGCTCCAACTCATCGCCTCCATTTGCATCTTGGGTATCGCGCGAGTCGCAATCTCGACGAAGCCGTTCGCGACTGGTGCCGCCGGCGCCGCCGCGGCGACGGTCCGCGGATATCTCGACGTGCTGATCGCGGCCGGATTGGTCGCACTGTTCCTGATCACGTTCGTCATTCGCACGTTCTACATTCCGTCGGTTTCGATGGTCCCCACGCTGCAGGTTCGTGACGTCGTGCTCGTGGACGAGATCGCGTATCGCCTGCACGCACCGGCGGACGGCGACGTCGCGGTGTTCACTCCGCCGGTGGATTCGGGCGGAAACGACTACGTCAAACGCGTGATCGGCATACCGGGCGATAACGTAGTGATCGCCGACGGCATCGTCTACCGGAACGGGAGCCCGCTGCGCGAGCCCTACGAGAATCAGCCCCCGCGTTACACACTGGCAATTCGAGACTACGGCATCTACGTGGACGGCCGCGCGCTCGATCCGCATCTCGCCGGCGTCCCGCCGCGCGCTCTGTGGCAGGCGCCGGACCGCATTCCCAAGGGCTCGTATTTCGTGCTCGGAGACAACCGCAATTACTCCGAGGACTCGCACGTCTGGGGGTTCGCGCGCGCGAGCGGACTCGTCGGCCGAGCGTTCTTCATCCTCTGGCCGCTGGACCGCGTGCGCGCGTTAGAGAAGTGATCCGGTCATGACGCCGTACGAGCTGCTCGCGATCGTGGCCGTGATCGGCGCCGCGCGCGCGATTCTTTCGCTGCGCCCGGTGGTCGCGGGCTCCTCGGGCCGCAGCACCGCGATCGCGCGCGAGTTCCTGGATCCGTTCATCATCGCCGGCATCGCCGCGTGGGTTCTGATCACGTTCGTGGCCCGAACCTACTATATCCCGTCGGGCTCGATGCTGCCGACGCTGCAGATTCACGACGTCCTGCTCGTCGACAAGTTCGAGTATCGGTTCCACGCTCCCCGAGAAGGCGACATCGTGGTCTTCCCGCCGCCGGTCCCGACGCCCGACGACTTCATCAAACGGGTGATCGGACGGCCGGGCGATACGCTGCGCATCGCGGGTGGAACCGTCTTTATCAACGGCAAGGCGCTCCAAGAGCCCTACGTCGCCGAGAAGCCGAGCTACAATCTCGAGATCCGCAACTACGGCATCTACGTCAGCTACGGCGCCGGCTGGCAGCGCCTCGACCCCAGCGCCGCCAACGTTCCGCCTGCCCCCAAGTGGAGCGCCGCCGATCGCATCCCGCCCCATTGCTACATCATGCTCGGCGACAACCGCAACGATTCGGAGGACTCGCACATCTGGGGTTTCGCGCAAGACGGCGGACGGTTTGCCACCGGAGCGCGCGGCAACGTGCCGGCCGGATTCACGGGTCGCGCATTCCTGATTTTCTGGCCGCCATCGCAAGCCAAGATTCTCTAGCGCGGTAAGCGAAGTACGCCTTCCGTGGTCCGCTTCTTGCGATGGCGATCGGTAGCGAACCTGGCCTGGCAGCTCGCGGTGCTCGCACTGCTGCTCGCAGCCTTCTTCGTCCGCCTGCCGCAAGTCTCGGGTCTCTCGATGGAGCCTCACATCCTCTCGGGCGAGTACGTCCTGATTAACACCTTCGCGTACCGGTTCGCGCAGCCGCGGCGCGGCGAGATCGTCGCTTTCCGGCACGAAGGCGACCCGCGCGCGGTCTTCATCAAGCGCGTCGTCGGCCTGCCCGGCGATCGCGTTCGCGTCGAGCGCGGTCAGGTCTACCTGAACGGCGGCAAGCTCGACGAATCGTATGTGAAGCACGCCGACGACCGCAGCTTCCCGGAGGCGACCGTGCCGCCGGCGAGCGTCTACGTGCTTGGCGACAACCGAGCGGATAGTGAGGATTCGCGCCTCTTCGGGCCCGTGAGCGACGATCGACTCATCGGACGCGCCGTGGCCGGCATCTGGCCGCCGCGCATGCTGGGCGGACTGTGACGCCTTGCCGCGCTCGTCTGGGAACTATCCCGGCCACATGGTGCAGACCACGCGCCGGATTCGGGAGTACCTGCGCGTCATCGACGTCGTCATCGAGGTCGTGGATGCGCGTATCCCTCGCACCGGCCGCGCGCCGCTGCTGGAACACCTCGCGGCGCAACGCGCGCGGTTCGTGGCGTTGAATAAAGATGACGTGGCCGATCCCGCGACGACCCGCCTTTGGCTCGACGAGCTCGCCCGAGGCGGCGCGCATGCGATTGCGATCGACGGGCGCAAGCGCGGCAGCGTCGCGCGTCTCGCCTCCGCGATCGAATCCTTCTCGCGGCGCGACGGCCGCGCGGCGAAGGTCGCACGCGCGATGATCGTCGGCGTGCCGAACTCCGGGAAGTCCACGATCGTCAACGCACTCCTGCGCAGGGCGGCGGCGAAGACCGAAGACCGAGCCGGCGTCACGCGGCAAATGCAGTGGTTTCGGCTCGCGCCCAATATCGAGGTGATGGACACGCCGGGCGTGCTGTCGCCAAACATCTCCGGCGCGGCGGCACAGTGGAAGCTCGCGATCTGCGGCGCAGTGCCGCACAACCGCTACGACCCCGCGGAAGTCGCCGGCGCGTTCCACAGCTGGCTGGTCGAGCGGCGCCCGCGCACGCGGGTTCCCGATCTGCAGACCTTCGCGGCCGAGCGGGGCTTCGTCCGGCATGGCGGCGCCATCGACTATCATAACGCTGCACGATCTTACATCAGCGGATTTAACGACGGCGTCTTCGGACGCATCTCGCTGGAGGATCCAGATGACGCCGAAACAGCGTAAGGCGCGCAACGCCTACGAGCGCGAGCGCCGCAGGCTGCACCGGCTGCACCGCTTCGAGTATGCGGCGCGCGAGCGCGGGTTCGTGCTCGTCGGCGGCGTCGATGAGGTCGGCCGCGGACCGCTGGCCGGCCCGGTCGTCGCCGCCTGCGTCGTGGCGGAGGAACCGCTCTTGATACGCGGACTCAACGATTCCAAGCAGGTCCGCCCCGAAGTGCGCGTCGAGATCGCGGAGACAATCAAGGTCCAAGCGGCGGCGTGGGCGATCGGCAGCGCGTGCGTCGCCGAGATCGATCGCCTCAACATCTATTGGGCGAGCGTCCTCGCCATGGAGCGGGCCATCGCAGCGCTGCAGCAGGCGCCGCAGTATCTGATCACCGACGCCGTACGGATTCGCTCGTTTGCCGGACCGCAGGAGCCGCTGATTCACGGCGACGCGCGCTGCGCCGTCGTCGCGGCCGCGTCGATCCTCGCCAAGGTCCATCGCGACGCGCTGATGATCGCACTCGACGCGGAAGACTCCCGCTACGGTTACGCGCTGCACAAGGGCTACTCGACGCCGTACCACATCGAGGCGCTGCGCGCGCACGGACCGAGTGTTCATCATCGCGCGAACTGGGCGCGCGTGCGCGACGCGCAGTTGGCGCTCGGCCTGGAGTCGGTCGAGGCGATGGAAGCACTCGAAGTTGGATAATGCCGAGAAGGGCCGGCACGCAGAGGACCGCGCGAGCGGTTTCCTCGCGGAGTGCGGCTACCGCGTGTTGGCGCGCAACGTACGGGTCCCCGGCGGAGAGATCGACGCCGTCTGCCTCGATGGGCCGACGCTCGTGATCGTCGAAGTGAAGCGGCGTGACTCTCGGGCCTATGGATCCGCGCTGGGGGCCGTCGACGCGCGCAAACGCTCGCGGCTGCGGCGCGCCGCCGCCGACTACGCGCAGATCGTCGCGCCCGCGGCGAATATCCGCTTCGACGTCGTCACGCTGGACGGTCCGCGGCTGAGCCTGCACCGCAACGCCTTTTAGTGTCCAAGAACGCACAGCCGGAGCTGCGCCGTAGCGTCACGCCGTGGGGCTCGTTTTCGTGGGGCTACTCCGACGTCGGCGCCGACATCTTCGTCGGCCTCGGGCTCGTGCTCGCGTGGGCCGCCGGCGCGTCGAACGTCGCGTTCCTCTTCGCCGGCATCGTTTACGTTTGCATCGGCCTGGCTTACACCGAGCTCGCTGCGACCTATCCCGTAGCCGGCGGCGGACAGTACTTCGTGATGCGCGGCCTCGGCGACATCTTCGGCTTCATCGCCGGCTGGGCGGTGCTGCTCGACTTCACCATCGACGTCACCCTGTTCGCGTGGACTTCGGTCGACTACTCGAGCCAGCTGTTGCCGGCGCTGGTGAACTCCATCCACCCGTGGACCCACTTCGGCGTCGTGCTCGGGCTCGTCATCGGGCTCTGCCTGCTCAACGTCATGGGCGTGCGCGAGAGCACGGCGTTCAACGGCATCGTCTCCGCCCTCGACGTGATCAGTGAGACGTGCATCCTGTGCTTCGGCTTTCTCTTCGCGTTTAAGCCGCATCTCTTGATTCACACGATGCAGCTGGATTGGCCGTCGCCCTATCAACTGATGCTCGGAACGTCTCTCGCGATCATCTCCTTCGTGGGACTCGAATCGATCTCGCAGGCCGCGCAAGAAACGCAGCGTCCGGCCTCGATCATCCCGCGAACGTCGGTGTCGCTAATCCTGACGATCCTCATCTTCGCGCTGGCCTATTCGAATCTCGCGCTCGGCCTGCAACCATGGCATCCCATCGTCGACGCGCACGGACATGCGCAACAGTTCTGGCAAATATTCCCCAACAACGCCGACAATCAGGGCAAGGCCGTCGCGCTCCTCGCCGCGCAGGTGCCCTATTACGGGGCATTTGCGGCGCTCTATGTGCCGGTTCTCGGCGCCGTCCTGCTGCTGATCTCATCGAACTCAGGCGTGTTCGGCAGCTCGCGCATCGCGTACGCGATGAGCAGCAGCAATCTGCTGCCCTCCATCTTCCAGCGCGTTCACAGCCGCTTCCGAACGCCCGCGATATCGATCGTCTTCTTCTCCACGATCGCAGTGATCGAGTTGCTCTTCGCGGCGGGGCCGTCGCTCTATCCGCACGTCGCGGCACTGTATGGCCGCTTCTTCCACGGCGAGAACGGGCTCGAATTCCTTGCGGACCTCTACGCCTTCGGCGCGGCGACGAGCTACTCGTTCGTCTTCCTCGGCCTGATCGGTCTGCGCCTGACGGACCCGTTGAGCCCGCGCAAATTCAAGATCCCGCTCAACGTGCCGTTCCGCTTCCGCGGGGAGCGCGTCGAGTTTCCCATCATCGGCGTCATCGGCTTCGTCGGGATCGTCTCGATTCTGCTCTTTACGCTGCGCACGCACGCCCTCGGCAGGATCTTCGGACCGAGCTGGCTACTGCTCGGCGTGATCATGTATCTCATCTACCGGAATCATCGCCGGCTTCCGTTGCTGCGCTCGCAGCGGCGGGATTGGCGCAATGCCCAGACCGAAATTCTGCGCAAGGCCGGCGAGCTGGAATTGATGGATGAGTACACGGCGAACCTCAAAGCCAGCGACGAGCGGCGCCGGGCGCGGCAGGGCTAGCATGCTGTACCTTCGCGCGATACTCTCGCTCGCGATCCTGTTGTGCGGCCTCGTCATCTTGGCGCGCATGCTGCAAGCAGCGCGGGAGGGCGGCCTCGCGATCCTGCCCGGCGTCGTCTTGGGAGCCGCAATGATCGCGCTCGGCACGCACCGGCTGGCGCTGATCTGGCGCGCGCGGGGCTCGCCGTGATGCCGGCGGCCGAAGTTCACGTGACCGCCGCGGGCGCAATCGTGGCGCTCTTCATCGCCGGCACCGTCGGGTCGACGCTGTGGTGGATGCTGCATCCGCCGCCGTCGTACGTCCAGCAGATCGCGGCGAAGGCCGAGCACGAACTCGAGCGAATGGTCGGCAGCTTGATCGTCGTCTTCTCGCCGGAGATAGACTCGGCGCACATGATGGCGCTGGCGGTGAAGCTCGCGCGCGGCGAACGCTCGGAGCTACTCGCGCTCTACATCGTCGAGGTGCCATATACGCTGCCGCCCGACGCGGAGATGCCGTACGAGGAGCGCCAGGCGCTCGATGCCCTCGGCGCGGCCGAGACGATCGCCAACAAGAGCAACGTCGCCATTCGGACGGAAACGATCAAGGCGCGGTCGACCAAACAGGCGGTCCTCGACGTCGCGAAACGAGAGAAGGCCCATCTCATTATCCTCGGCTCGTTTCGCGAGGGCAAATACAGCGGTGCGCCGCTGGGCCGGCTCATCGAAGAGATCGCCGCCGATGCGAAATGCGATGTGCTCATCGGCGTTGAAGGTAAACACGGTACGCTGCTCATCGATGAAAGCGTGCAGACCAGCTCGCAAGCCGTCTGACTCTGAGAGGAGCTTTGTGAACCTTAGTCGTTTTTCAGTTTTTGGCGCGCTCGCGGCCGCCCTCGGCATGCTGCTGTCGTCCAACGCGCTCGCCGCCAACACCGCGCCGGCGATCACGGCCTTCGACCGCGCGTTCGCGGCGATCAACGACTACGCGTGCGTGCTGCACGTGCACGAAGCCAAAGGTACCGCCACGCAAGATCGCGTGTATCAATACTCGTTCATGAAGCCGCACTACGCCAAAACGCTGATCCTCGACGGCGACGGCAAGGGTTCCGGCGGCGTCTGGGTCGGCACCGATCAGATCAGTGGTCACCAGGGCGGATTCTTATCCGGATTCCACATGAAGGTCGACGTCCACGATCATCGCGCGGTCTCGCTGCGCGGCGTTACGATTCCCGAGGGGCTGATGCAGCACATCGTCGAGACGTACGAGGCTACGCCCGGCAAGCTCACGCAGACCGAGGGCGGAAAGGTCGCCGGTGTCCTCACCGATCGGCTCGACCTCAAGGTTGCCGACCCGTCTTCGAACAGCGACGTGTCGGAGCAGATTCTCTACCTGTCCAAGGACACGCACTGGCCCGTTCGTCAGATCATGTATTCGGGCTCGCAAATCGTGCTCGACGAATTCGTCGAGGATCTCAAACCCAACGTCGGCCTGACTCAATCCGACTTCCCGTTCTAAGGAAGTTTTTACTTTGCAAAATAGCGTTTGCGGAGTTCGTCGAGTACGACGGCCAGCAGGATAACCGCGCCGAGCAGCACTTTCTGTAAATACGAGTCCACGTTGAGCAGGTTCATTGCGTTGTAGAGCACCCCAATGAGCAGCGCTCCGAAGAACGTGCCGATCACGCTGCCGCGGCCGCCGGTTAGGCTGGTGCCGCCGACGACGACCGCGGCGATCGACTCGAGCAGCTCGTCGCCCGTTCCGGTCTGCGGCGAGCCCGACGTGAAGAGCGCCATGTAGAGGAATCCCACGATCGCCGCGCACGCGCCGCTGATCACGTAAACGGCGGTCTTGACGCGCGCGACGTTGATGCCGGCGAGCCGCGCCGCCTCCTCATTGCCGCCGATGGCGAAGACGTAGCGCCCGAAGCGCGTGCGCGTCAGCAGCACCGAGGCGGCGACGATGACGACGACCATCCAAATCACCGGCACCGGAATGCTCGGCAGATGCAACGCCGACGTGACGCCGCCGAGGAACGAGCCGATTCCCGTGTTCTGGAAGTCGCCGCTCTGCAGCGCAACGGGCCGGCCGTGCGACAGGATGAACGACGCCCCGAGCGCCATCTCGAGCATCGCCAGTGTCGTGATGAAGGGCGGCAAGTTCAGCCGGACGACCGGCAGCGCGTTGATCCATCCCGCGATGCAGCCGACGCCGACGGCTACGATCAGCGTCGCGGCGATGAGCGGAAAGCCGCTGAGATGCACGGCGTTGGCGAACAGCGCGGCCACGACGCCGGTCAGCGCGACCAGCGAGCCCACCGACAGGTCGATCCCACCGGTGATGATCACGAACGTCTGGCCCACCCCCAGCACGCAGTTGTAGGTTATCTGGCGCAGCACACGCACGATGTTGCTCGGCTCGAGGAACGACCCGTGCGACGCGACGTCGACGATGGCCACCAGCACGATGACGAATGCCGCGGCCGCGACGATGCGCAGCCAGTACGCGAGGCGGTTCTGCTCGATCACGCCGCCGCGCCCGTGGCGACGGCGATGACCTTGTCCGGAGTCGCCTCCGCGCGCGTGAACTCGGCAGCGATGCGGCCGCCACGCACGACCAGGACGCGATGCGCCATGCCGAGCGCCTCCGGCAGGTCGCTCGACACCATCACGATCGCCGCGCCGCGTCCGGCCAGGTCGAGCATGATGCGGTAAATCTCCGCCTTGGCTCCCACGTCGATCCCGCGCGTGGGTTCGTCGAACAGAAAGACCCGTGCCTCGCCGAGGAGCCACTTCGCGAGCACGACCTTCTGCTGCGTCCCGCCCGATAGGTTGCGCACGATCTGCTCCGTGCTCGGCGTCCGAATGCTCAGTTCGTCGATCATCTTTTTCGTCGCCGCGCGCTCGCGAGCCGCATCGATCAGTAAATCGCGATCGACGAACGATGCGAGGTGCGCGAGCGTAACGTTCTCGCGAACCGTCATGCCGAGGACGAGGCCCTGCGCCTTGCGATCCTCAGTGATGAATGCGACACCCGCCGCGATCGCGTCGGCAACGTTCCCGGCCGGCAGGGTTGTACCATTGACCCGAACCTCGCCGGCGGCGCGCGGGTCGGCGCCCGCGATCGCGCGCACGATCTCGGTTCTACCCGCCCCAATGAGCCCGGCGAGCGCGACGATCTCGCCCGCGCGCACGGAGAAGCTCACGTCGCGCACGGCCGGCGCTTTAGTGAGGCCGCGTACCTCGAGTCGCACCGCGGCGTCCGGCGACGGCTTTGCGAGCTCCGGGAAGTGTGAGTCCAGCCGGCGACCGACCATGGCGCGGATGATCTCCTCCTGTGGGAAGTCCGCGGCGTTGTGCGTCTCGACGACCTTGCCGTCACGCAGCACGGAGACGCGGTCCGCGATGCGCGACAACTCTTCCATGCGATGTGAGATGTAGATGATGCCGGCGCCGCCCGCGCGCAGGCGACGCACGATCTCGAAAAGGCGCTCGATCTCGCGGCCGGAGAGTGCGGCCGTCGGCTCGTCCATCACGATGATCCGCGCCGACCGAGCCAGGACCTTTGCAATCTCGACCAGCTGCTGCCGGCCGACGGAGAAACGCGAAACGGGTACGTCGAGCGGGAGGTCGAGTCCCAGCTCGCCCAGCGCGCGCTCGGCGCGTGCGCGCAACGCGCCGGTTTCGATGAGGCCCGCGCGCGTCGGTTCGGTGCCGAGCGCGATGTTTGCCGGAGCGGTCAGCTGCGGGACGAGCGTGAACTCCTGATAGATCATCCCAATGCCGAGGTGCTGCGCCTCTTGCGGCGTCGCGATCCGGACCGGCTTGCCGTCGAGGCGAATTTCGCCCTCGTCGGCCTGCAGCGCGCCGGCGAGGATCTTCATCAGCGTGGATTTGCCCGCGCCGTTTTCTCCGACGAGCACGAGCACTTCGCCGGCGGACAGCGTCACCGACACGTCCGTAAGCGCGCGTACTCCGGGAAAGCTCTTCCCGATGCCGTGCATCTCGAGAAGGGGCGCCACCCTTCGACCGCGCTCGCTGACGCTCGCTCCGCTCAGGATGACACTCGCATTAATCTACGGAGAACTCTGGCTTAAGGATGCTTTCGTAAAGGTTCCGACTCCGATCTTCAGCACCGGCGGCGGCTTGCGTCCCGCGAAGTAGTTTGCGATCACGTCGATCGTGGTCGAGCCGATCTTGGCCGGATACTGAATCGCGTCGCCGTACATCTCGCCCTTGCCGATCGCGTCGCGGGCCTCGGGCGTCGCATCGTATCCGACGATGGCGATCTTGCCGGTTAGACCGGCGGCGCGCACCGCGGCGAGGGCGCCGAGCGCGGAATCGTCGTTGATGCCGAAGATCCCCTTGAGGTCGCGATGCGCCTGAAGGACGTCTCCGGTGTCGCTGCTCGCCTTGTCGCGCGTTCCGCCGGAGTCGACGTCCGCGACGACCACGACGGACGGACAGCGCTGCGCGATCGCCGCTTTGAATCCTTTGACGCGGTCGCCAACGCTCGTCACCTCGGGCTCGTCGATGATCGCGATGCTGCCGGACTTGACCGCCTGGCAGATCAGGGCTCCGGCCTCGAACCCACCCTGCACGTTGTCGCTCGCGACGTGCGCGACAACGTGACCCTGCAAGCTCGTGCTCGCGATGTCGGCGGTAAACACCGGAATGTTCGCCGAGTTCGCCTCGGCGATTGCGCTCCCGATGGCTTGCGAGTCATATGGCGTCAGAACGATCGCGTCAACGCGCTTCGAGATGAAGTCCTCGACTTGGCTTTGCTGCTTGGCGTTGTCGCGGCTCGCGTCCACGACGATCAGCCCGTAGCCGTATTTCGCGGCCTCCGAACGCATTCCCGATTCCATATCTTGGTAGAACTGCGCCTCGCGATTCTGAATCGACACGCCGATAGTCTTGCGTCCGGCGGCCGCGCTCGCCGCCGGCGAGGCGCTCGACTGCGACGTCCCATGCGAGCAGGCCGCTAGACCGGTCGCCGCCACCAGCGGTAAAGCGATACGAGCGAGCGCTCTTTTCAATTCGGTCTCCTTTATCAAACGTTAACTTTCCCCGCTGTCCACAACCTGTGACGTTAGTCCTGTGCAATCTGTGGAGAAGCCGTCGGCGCCGCGCTTGCGGCCTGCCCGTCCTGCTCGCGCCAGCGGTCGGGTATCGCGATGCGAACGAAGTCGCGCGGCGACATGCCCTGCGGGTTGCGCTCGAGCCACGCCGCGGCACGCTGCGCCAGATACTCGAAATCGTGATACTGCGCCTGGCCGCGGCTCCGCCGCATGATCGCCACTGCCGGCGCGATCTGCCTCCAGCAGTGCGCGATTAGGCGCGCGAATAGGTCCATGAACGTGTCCTCGGAGACCAGGCCGCGCTTGACCAGCGTCCCCATCTCGTTGAGCCAGTTGCACGCCACCATCTCGGGATGCGTCGCCGGATCGATGTAGCCGATCGTCTCTAGCTCGCGCCGGTACGCCGGGTCCTCCAACTTCTTGGGCAGTTCTTCTTGGATGTACCGCAGAGCGGTCTGCAGCGGCGCCGCGCGAAAATCGCGCTCGAGCGAAAGCAGCGCCTGCAGCTGATTGCCCGCGCGGATGTGCCGCAATTGAATGAGCGCCGCGACGACGCTCACGACGATAACGAGGAGCGTTCCGGACTCGGCCAGCGCGCTCACCATCTCGGGTGTCACGGCGGTCGTTGTTCTTGGCTTGCTTGCGCCACCCCTAGACATTCCAAAATCGTAGAGCAGAGGGCCTGGTAATGCTCTCCCTGTCCTTTTCGGCCGCGATGCTCGGCATCGAAGGCTATGTCGTGCGCGTCGAAGCCGACAGCGCGCCGGGGACGCCGGGCTTCCTGATCATCGGGCTTCCCGATCGCGCGCTCGGCGAAGCACGCGAGCGCGTCCGCGCCGCCATTCTCAACTCGGGGTTCGCCTATCCGGCGGGACGGCTGCTGGTCAACCTTTCGCCGGCGGACGTTCGCAAGGGCGGCCCGGCATTCGATCTCGCGATCGCTCTCGCGCTGATGGGAATCGACGGGCAGATCGAGCATGCAGCGCTGCGCGACTTCATCGCGTTGGGCGAGCTCGCTTTGGACGGCAAGCTGCAGCCGGTCAGCGGAATTCTCCCGATGGTGCTGGGCGCGCGCAACGCCGGCTTCAGCAAGCTGATCGTCCCGGCCGGCAACGCCGACGAAGCAGCCTTGGTCGCGGGCGTCGAGCTCTACGCCGTCGATTCGTTGCAATCGGCGGTCGCGGTTCTGTGCGGCCACGGAGCGAAGTGGCGCCAGCGCACGGCGGACCCGGTGCTCGAGCCGGCCGACGAGATCGTCCATGGCGATCTCGCCGACGTGCGCGGCCAGCTCGCTGCTAAGCGCGCATTGGAGATCGCAGCGGCCGGTGGCCACAACCTGCTGCTCGTCGGGCCGCCCGGCTGCGGAAAGACGATGCTCGCGCGGCGGCTGCCGTCGATACTGCCCGCGATGTCGCTGCACGAGGCGCTCGAGGTGACTAAGATCTACAGCGTCGCAGGCCTATTGCTCGGCCGCGCCGGCATCGTTCGCGCGCGGCCGTTCCGCTTTCCGCATCATACGATCAGTCAAACCGCGCTCGTCGGCGGCGGCGCGCTCGTCAAGCCAGGCGAGATCTCGCTCGCGCATCACGGCGTGCTCTTTCTCGATGAGTTTCCGGAGTTCACGCGCAGCGCAATCGAGGTCATGAGGCAGCCGCTAGAGGAGGGAACGGTCACGATCGCGCGCGCAGCGGGCACTTTTACGTATCCCGCGCGCTTTCAGCTGGTCGCGTCGATGAATCCGTGCCCGTGCGGCTACCGCGGCACGCGCAGCGCCGAGTGCCGGTGCGACGACGCGATGGTCGCGAAATACGTCAGCAAGCTGTCGGGACCGCTGCTGGATCGCATCGACCTGCAGATCGAGATCGCGCGCGTGCCGTTCGACGACATGGTGCGCTACGAATCGGCGGAACGATCGGCGCACATCCGGCAACGCGTCGTCGCGGCGCGCGACCGGCAGGGCCGGCGCTTCGCCGGCGCGTCGCTGCTGTGCAACGCCGAGATTCCGGGCAACGCGATGCGCCGCTACTGCGCCCTCGACGACGCCGCGATGCGGCTGCTCGCGCACGCCAGCGCGAAGCGCCAGTTCTCGGCGCGCGCGCTGGATCGCATCGCGCGCGTCGCGCGCACCATCGCCGACATCGCCGGCGACGACGCCATCGGCTCCGCGCACGTGGCGGAGGCGATCCAGTACCGCAGCCTGGAGCGTTTGGGCGCCGCGGCCTAAGGCGTTTCGAACTGCGGGATCGCGTCGCCGTCGAGGAACACGCTGAGCTCCCCCGGCGAGAACTGCAACCCGGCCCAGAACGCGCCGAAGTCGCCGTAGCGCGCGCTCGCCTCGTCGAAGCGCATCTCGTAAACGAGCTTCTTGAAAACGAGCGGGTCATCGGCGTAGAGGTCGACGCCCCACTCGAAGTCGTCGAAGCCGATCGATCCCGAGATGACCTGCGTCACGCGCCCGTGATAAGAGCGTCCGACTACGCCGTGTTGGCTCATCATCTTCGCGCGGGCCTCGTAGCCCAGTATGTACCAGTTCTGCACCTCGCCGCGGCGTTTGCTCATCGGATAGAAGCACTGATAGCGGCGCGCAGGAATCTTCGCCCACAGTCGCGGCGCAACGTACGGGCTCTCGGCCTGTTTGCGTATCAGCTCGTCGAACGCGGCGATCCACTCGGGCGACTGGGGCGGGAGGCCCGCGCTGATCCAGCTCGGCGTGAATCTTCGCCGTTGCGTCGTAGAGGCCGAGCTCGAGAACGGAGACGTAGGATCCCTGCGGCACGAGGAACTCGCGCAACTCGAGCTTGTCGACGAGCGTCTGCGCGTACGCCAGGCCGTCGAACGTGCGCGCGTAGTGCGTCAGCATGAGGTCGGCCTTATGGCCGACGACCTGCGTGAGGCCGACGTCGCCCTCGTCGTTGCTCTTGAGGTGATCGAGCAAATCCGAAGCGTGACCGGCGTACTTGTTACGACGCTTCTCGGGCAGCGCGTCCCACTGTCGCCGGTTGAAGGCGAACATCCGATGGAGAATCCACCATCCTTCCAGGGACTCGGGGACGTTTGGGTCGCGCATAGCGTCAGTCGTCCGTGTTCGTTCTAGCCGCGGGCTAACACTTTCGCGCGTTTGACCTCGGCCTCGACCTCGGCCTCGAGCCGGTCCGGGCGCTCGCGATACTTCGCCCAGAGCGGCGGCGTGTGCGCGATGTCGTTGAGGACGCGCGCGTAGACGGCGTTGACCGGCGTCGGAACGCGGTGCTCGAGCCCGGCGGCGGCGACCGCGCCGTTGAGCACGTCGACCTCGGTCTGGGGCCGCGCATGGCGCAGGTCGATCAGCAGCGACGGCGGCTTCGTCCCGCGCGCGCTCGCGATCGTGTGCGCCAGAAGGCCGCGCGAGACCGGGCTGGGCAGGCTCGCGACGCCGAACAGAGCGCGAACCGGATAGCGCGGCAGGTCGATGGCTTCGATTCCGAGCGCGTGCATCACGGCGCGGACCTCGCGAATCATGCGAATCTCCAACGTGAAGATGTTGTCGAAGTGCACGAAGCGGTTCGGTAAAACGTTAAGGATCGCGCAGCTCGCGTTGGCGACGACGTTGAGTGCCAGTTTGCTCCATTTCAACGCGCGCCAGTCCTCGACGACCTTAACGGTCAGTCCCGTGCTCGCGAACGTCGCGGCGAGCCAGTTGTAGGCGTTCGATCCGATCGGCGCGAGCGCAAGGCCGCCCTCCTTGGCCGGCCGCGCGTTGCCGTCGCGGTCGCGATCGACCGGCGTCGTGAGCGCCGCAGCGACGACGTTGTCGGCGCCGAACGCCGCCGCCAGGCGCTCCTCGTTGCCGACGCCGTTCTGCGGCGAGACGAATACGCACTTCTGCGGATAGGCGATCGCCTTGCGCAACGTCTCGATCGCGCCGTCGGTGTCGTAGGATTTCGTCGCGACCAGCGCCACGTCGGCATCGTACGGCGTCACGGCATCGAGCGAGCGCGGCGCGTACGCGACGTCGACGCCGACGCCGCGCAGCAGATCGCCGACGTACGTTCCGACCGCGCCCTTGCCGACGATGTAGACGTTCACGCCGAAACGCCCGTCGAGCCGAAACCCCCGTCCCCGCGCGACGTCGGCGGCAGCTCTTCCACGACGTCGAAACGCAGCGCGCGCAACGGGCGCGACGACGATCTGCGCGATGCGATCACCGCGACGAATGACGAACGGCTCGGCGCCAAAGTTTGCAAGCACGACGGCGAGCTCCCCGCGATAGTCGGCATCGATCGTGCCGGGCGAATTCAGACACGTAACGCCGCTGCGGATCGCGAGGCCGCTGCGCGGACGAACCTGCGCCTCATAGCCCGGCGGGAGCGCGATCGAGAAGCCGGTCGGAACGAGCGCGCGCGCTCCCGGCAAGAGCGTCAGCTGCTCGCTGCACGGCGGCGCACAGATCGGCGCCCGCAGCGTGCTCGCTCATGTATTGCGGGCGTCGGCAAACCCTCTCCGTGCGGCAGGCGCTGCAGCGCGACGCGGATTTCGGCCATCCCTCGCGATTCTCTAAAGCTGCGCCAGTTCTTCGCGGAAGCTTTCGATGTCGCGGAACGATCGATAGACGCTGGCGAAGCGAATGTATGCAACCGGATCCAGCTGGCGCAACGCCTCCATCAGCTTCTCCCCGACCAGGGCGGACGGCACCTCGCTCTCCCCGCGGGCGAACAGCTCGCGCTCCAGATCGGCGGCCACCGCCTCCATGCGGCTTTCCGAAATCGGCCGCTTCTCGCACGCCTTGCGCAGCCCGGCGAGGATCTTTTCACGGCTGTACTGTTCCCGCCGACCGTCTTTCTTCACGACGAAGAGCCGCGGGGCTTCCATCCGCTCGTACGTGGTAAAGCGATGTTTGCAGCGCGGGTCCAGACACTCGCGCCGCCGGCGGACCACCGTTTCGTCGTCACGCGAGTCGACGACGCGTGTCTCGCTCTTGCGACAAGTAGGACAAGTCAGCGGTAAGTCTCTCCACCCACGGCATATGTTGTGGGTGCACGTATTATACGTTACTACGGGTAGGGAACGCAAAAAGGCCCAACGTGCGTCAGCACGATGGCGCCCTTAGGATCGTGGGCCGCCCAGCGCTCAGGCGGCGCCGATTTTGAACATCTTGGTACCACAGACCGGGCACTTGCCCTCGGTCGCGGGGCGCCCGTTCTTCATCGTGATTTGAACCGCGTCTTTGATTTCGCGCTTGGCCTTGCACTTGACGCAATACGCTTCTGCTGCCAACTCCGGTACCTCCGTTGCGGCCTGGCTATTCCGTCGGGCGCTCCCGATTCCCCCCGGGCGCCGCCGGCTGCTAGCGTTCCGCCCGGGCACGCGTGAATGGACGCGCGATGCGCGACCCGGCCTTCCAGACCCGCGAGGCCATCGCGGCGGCGCGGGCCGGGCGTGGCTTCGAGGCGGCCGCGCCCGGTCTCTGGTGCTGCGGCGATCTGAGCGGCCTGGCGCGGCCTGCGTCGCGATCGTCGGCACACGAGCCGCGACACCCTACGGGCGTCGGCTCGCTTTCCAGATCGCCCCGACTCGGCCGGGCCGGCTGCTGCATCCTCTCCGGCTTGGCACTGGGAATCGACGCGGCCGGGCATGAGGGCGCTCTGGATGCCGGGGCACCTACGATCGGCGTCCTGGGCGGCGGCCACCACTGCTTCTTTCCGCGCCGCAATCGGCCCCTGGCGGAGCGCATCCTGGCGGGCGGCGGCGCGGTGCTCTCGCCATACCCGCCGGATCAGCGTGCGCAGCCCTGGCAGTTTCTCGAGCGCAATGGAATTGTGGCGGCGCTAGCGGACGCCGTGCTCCTGGTCGAGGCGCCCTCTCGCAGCGGGGCGCTCAACACCGCCGGCTGGGCCGCCGGCCGGATTCCAGTGCTAGCCGTGCCGGGCGACGTCGACCGCAGGCACGTCCAGGGCTGCCTGGCGCTGATCCGCGACGGCGCGACGCTGGCGCGCGACGCCGGCGACGTGTTGGAGGCGCTCGGCCACGCGCGCCCCGCGCCGATTGCGGCCGTTCGCCGGGCCGGCGACTCGACGTCGAGCGCGCTGCTGCAAGCGATGGAGGCCGGCGCGGCGGACTTCGACGAGCTCGTCGCCGTAAGCGGCGTTCCCGCTTCCGCGGCGCTCGCATCACTCGCGCTGCTCGAGCTCGAGGGCGCGGTGGAATCGCGGGGCGCCGCGCGTTATGCGCGGGTCGAAACTCCACCGGGCGGCGAACACCATGGGTAATGCAGGTCGATGACGCGCTGCGCGCTTTTGCCGACGCCGTAACCGGCGTCGTTGCAGATAAGTATCCAGACGCGGCGCCGACCGTCGCGTTCGAGGCGCCGCGCCGTCCCGAGTTCGGCGACTTCTCCACCAACGTCGCGCTCACGCTCGCGAAAGGGGCGGGGCGCGCGCCACAGGAACTCGCCGCGGAAATCGTCGCCGAGGCGAAGCGGCGTGCGCCCGAGCTCGAGCAGATCTTCAGCCGCATCGAACCGATCGCCGGCTTCATCAACTTGCGCTTGGCGCCGGCGATCTGGCACGCAGCAGTCGCACAAATTCTGCGCGAAGGCGAACGATTCGGCGAACGGCCGCGCAACGGGCTGCGCGTTTCGCTGGAGTTCGGCAGCGCAAACCCGACCGGACCGCTCGTCGTGGTGCAGGGCCGCTCGATGTCGATCGGTGCGACACTCGCCAACGCGATGCGCTTTTGCGGTTACGACGTCTTCGTCGAATGGATCATCAACGACGCCGGCCGGCAGCTCGACGCGCTCGGACGCTCCGTCTACGCGCGCTATCGCCAGCTCTTCGATCCCGCCTATCCTTTCCCCGAGGAGGGCTATCCCGGCGACTACCTCCTGCCGATCGCGCGGCGAATTCGCGATCGCGACGGCGAGCGCTGGGGCGGCGCCGGCGAATCCGAGTGGCTGCCCTACTTCTCGACGTTCGCGCGCGACGAGATCGTCGCGCAACAGCAGCGTACCGCGCGCCGCTTCGGCGTCGAGTACGACCGCTGGCAGAGCGAACGCGAGCTTCACGAAGTCGGGCAAGCTGCGCGAGGGCGTCGATCGGCTGCGCGAGCTAGGCCTCACCTACGAGCAAGACGGTGCGCTGTTCTTTCGCGCGACGCGATTCGCCGACGACAAAGACCGCGTCTTGCTGCGCCGCGACGGCCGCCCGACCTATTTTTGCATGGACGTCGCGTACCATTATCAGAAGCTGCGCGACAGCGATCGCGTCGTGGACATCCTCGGGCCCGACCACCACGGCTACATCGAGCGTCTCAAGGGTCTGTCTGCGGCGCTCGGGTTTCCCGGCCGGCTCGAAGTCGCCATCGCGCAACAGGTCACGCTGATGCGCGGAAACGAGCAGATCGGCATGAGCAAACGCGCCGGCGAGATCGTCACGCTCGACGAGATCATCGACGAAGTCGGCGTAGACGCCGCGCACTTCTTCTTCATCCTGCCCGCGGTCGAGTCGCCGCTGCAGTTCGATTTGAAGCTGGCGGTCGAGAAAGAGAACGAAAACCCCGTCTATTACGTGCAATACGGTCACGCCCGGATCGCGTCGGTCTTGCGCAGAGCCCTGCCGGAGGACGTGCGCGCGGCCGAGGCGGCTCCGCTCGCGCCGCTCGCCCATCCGGCGGAGCTCGCGTTGGCGCGCCGGCTGGCCGAGTTTCCGAGCGTCGTGGCGGGAGTCGTCGAGCATCTTGCGCCGCATCGGCTGGCGCGCTACGCGCGCGACGTCGCCGCGGACTTTCATCAGTTCTACACCGAGTGCAAGATCCTGACGGAAGACGCGCCGATCCGGCTGGCGCGAATCGCGCTGTGCATCGCGTCCAAGAGCGTCCTGGCGCAAGCGCTTTCACTCGCCGGCGTGAACGCGCCGGATTCGATGTAAGCTCGCGCGACCGTGTCGGGAGTGCCGGCGGCGCTGTGGCTCCTCGGGCTCTTCGCAGCGGCACCGGCGCTGCGCGGCAACCAACGGTACGGCTTCGCGGACAGGCTGCGCGACGCGCTATCCTGGGCGTCGCCATCCCGTTCGCGTTGGGTTTCGCGAACCTGCTCTATCCAATTGCGTGCTGGATCGCGCTCGCCGCGTGCCTGGCGATCGCGTACTATCGCAACGGCGCCTGGACGCCCGCGCGTCGCGCACCCGAGCAAGCCCCGCCGTATCTGTTGATCGGCGCGCTGGTCGCCGTGGCGTGGCCGCAGCTCATGCGCCCGCTGCTGGATGGCGACTCGCTCTCGTACCACCTTCCCAGCGCGGCATCGTGGATACAAAACCACTCGCTCTGGTCGACCGCGGCGCGGTATTGGTGGTACCCGCCGGCGTCGGAGCTCTTCGCGAGCGCGTTCTACGCGGTCGGCGGGGCGTTCGCGCTGCCGTGGTGCGGCGTCGGCGCGCTGGCACTGCTCGGTTCTCGCGTTGCCGCGTGGGCGCGCGAGGACGGCGCGCCGCCGCTGCTCGCGGACGCGCTCGCCGCGTGCGCCGTTACGGCGTATCCGCTTGCGATGCAGGCGGGGACGCTGCAGAACGACGTCTGGCTAGCGGCATTCTGGCTCGAGACGCTTTGGCTGCTGCGCGCGGCGCGGCAGCCTGCGACGGCGACGTCCGCGGCGGGAGTCACCGCGTTGATCAAGCCGCAGGGCTGGTTGTTGACGGCGCTCGCGCTGCTCGCGTCACGTGCGCCGGCGCGCGTGTGGCTCGCGGCGGCCGGCGCCAGCGCGCTCTGGGTGATTCACGACGCGCTGTTGTGGAACCGGGCCGCCGTTGCGCCGCAGAGCGCGATGACGGGCAGTTTCTTTGGCTCGACGATCCTCGCGCACGGCATACCCGCGCTGGCGTTGCTCGACCGCGTCGCGCTGGCCGCATCGCCGTTCGCGGTCGTGGCGTTTTGCGCGACGCTGCTCGGACCGGCGATCGCCGAGGATCGGCGCGTCGGATGGGCGGCGCTCGGCTCCGCGCTGCTCTTCTTCGTGCTGCCGTTCGGCTACAGCACGTGGGTCGCGCAGCTCGCCGGCGGTGCGTCGCTGCGCTTCGCGGCGCCCGCGGTCGCGGCGGGCGCCGTGATCCTGACGCGTCCGATGCGCGGACTCGCCGCCGTTTCCACCGCGCTGCTGATCGCGGCAGCGCTCTACGGCGTGTGGATCGTCTTCGCGATCTTTTGGAACGACGGACTCACGCGCATCGCGCTGCCGGTCGCGCTCCTCGCGGTCGCGCTTGTGGCCGCGGCCCATCGCCGGCGCGTCGAATGGCCCTACGCGGCCGCGTTCGGCGTCACGATCGTCGCGACGACGTATCTCGGCGCACGTCATCCGCTCGACTATTACGCGGACGCGCTGCGTGTCGGGACGACGACGCCGGGTGTCTATCGCTGGATCGCGACGCACCGGCCGCCCGCGCTCGGCGGAGTCGGGATGCGCATCGGCGTCGTCAACGTCGTCTCGCCGGCGACGCATACGCTCGACCTTTCCGACGCCGGCGCGTGCGCGCAGGCGCGCGGCAACAACGTGTTGCTGGCCGCCGTCGCCGACAACGACCGCACGCCGGAGGCCAACGCGCAGCGGCTGCGCACCGCGCGTTCCTGCGGCACCGTGGTGTACGACGACGGCATCGCGGTCGTCGTGCAGCCGCGCTAGAGCCTGCTATTCCGAGTCGGGAAGTTCGCCGGACGGCGGCCGCGTTAGGAAGTAAGCCGGCGGATACGGCGCCGGGATCTTCTTGAACGCGCGCGGTTTCTGCTTGAAGTCGAAGCTGTCAGTCAGGCTATGTGCCCGAGTGTCGCTATAGCCGCGCGCGACCGGCCCGAGGGCGGAAAGATGGAACGCTTCCTCGATGAACTTCAGGGTGCTGCCGAACTCGTATTGCGTGTGCGAAACATATCCGGCCTTCGCGTACGGCGATATGACGATGCACGGCACCCGGATGCCGAGGCCCACGAAATCGGGCTGGGGCGGCGGCAGATCATCGTACCATCCACCCCAATCGTCCCATAGCACGACGATCGCCGTGGTGTCCCAATACGGGCTCTCACCGACGGCGTTGACGACGCCGGCGACCCACGAGGGCCCCTTGTCACTCCGCGAACCGGCGTGATCGGAGTCCGCCGCATCCGGGATCACCCACGATACTTGGGCGAGACGCCCGTTCGCGGCGTCCGTGAGCACCGTCGTCTGCGGCGAGATGATGTTGCGTCTCCAGTCGCGCCCAAAGCGAACGTTTCGGATGGCCGCGAACGGCGACCATAGCCGCCCCCCCGCGTACTTGACGTTGGGCGCGTAGTACTTCCAAGTCACCCCGGCGGCGTCGAGCGTGTCCGCGATCGTGTTGTATTGCGTGAAGCACGGGAACGGCCCGTATCCCCTCTCTACGCGCTGCGCATCGAGCAGGTACGTCGTCGTGCCCTTCGGGGCGTCGCACCCCCACGGTTGCCCAGTCGGGCCGTCGACTTCGGCGGTGCCGGCATCTAGGTTCGTCGTGCTCGCGATCAGGTCGATATGAGCGGTAAACGTCGGTCCGAACATCGTGGGAAACATGTGATCCGCGAGTACGTATTGACGTGCCATCGCCCAGTAGGGCGCGACCAGGTCGCGCCGGAGATGCGCGTAGGCGTACGTTCCCGCGGGGCGTCCGCCCACGTATCTGTTCTTGTCGAATCCGTCCATTGCGCCGCCGTTCCAGTCGGTGATGGCATCTTTGTAGTTGTGATAGATGTCCTGTCCGTTGAACGTGATCGCGCGCAGGGGGACCTTGGCGCCGGTATGCGTGTAGCCGTACATCGTCGAGTCCGTGCCTTTGAAGCCGGCGAAGATGTTGTCGAACGTGCGGTTTTCCTGAACGATGACGACGACGTGCTTGATGTACTTCCCCACGTCGCCGCCGGGCGGCGGAGACTGCGTGGGGGGCGGCATCACCGGAATCGACGAACCGCCCGGCCCCGAACCGGAACCGCACCCCGCTAGAGTCATTGCGCAAAGCAGAGCAATTCCGAAAAGATGCTTGTCCATCAGTTTCTAACTCCTATCCAGCCGCGCCGTGATCCAGGGCGCCACGAAGTAGCGCCACAGGATTTTGATCAGCGCGGCCGCCGGAATGCCCAGGATCAACCCTGGGATGCCGAAGAGCTCGCCGCCTGCGAAGACGGCGAACATCGCGCCGATCGGCGAGACGCCCACCGATTTCCCCATGATCTTCGGGACGAGCACGTTGTCGCTGATGCGCGCCATGCCGAACATCACGAGTTGTACCCACACGATCATCCAGAGACCCTGCGGCGCGGACATTGGGATCGCGACCAGCTGGGCAACGAGCATGCCGATGATCGGAATCGCGTAGGCGACTGCGGAGATGATGCCGACGATCAGCGAGAACTTGAAGCCCAGGAGCGCCGTGACGATCGCGATGGCCGCACCCGTGATCACGGACACGATGACCTGCCCCGAGATGTAGCTCCCGAAGAGGTCGGTTACCTCGGCCGCGAGCTTGCGCGCCGTCGCGCGCCGCTTCTGCGGAAACAGCGCCGTGAAGCTCTCGGAGATCTGTGTATCGTTGAGCAGGAAGAAGATCGAAAGCACGATCGCCGAGAACGCGATGAAAAGGCCGGTCGCCGTGTTGACGGCGATTGCCCCGACCGACGCCAGCGCGCCGCTGATGAACCCGGACATCTGCGTCGCGCCTATCTTTCCGAAGTTCAGGTCGTAGGCCGGCAACCGCAGCGTCGGAAAATGTTGTTCGAAGGAGCTCTCCGCACCGGCCAGCCAACTCTGACTCGCGGCCGCGAAGGCCGGAATGTTGACAATCAGCAGCTGCGTCTGACTGACCGCCAGCGGCACGACGATCACGAGGAAGACCGCAACGAAGACGAGCAGCCCGAAGTACACGATCGCAATGGCGACCCACTTCGGCATCCGCCGCTCCAGTCGCGCCGCGATCGGCTGCACGCCGAACGCGATGAACGCGGCGATCACAAAGATCGCGATCGTTTTCGGGATGCGCGCAGCGACCCAGAGTGCGACCGCCACCAGCACGACGGCGCCCGCGATCCACGCGACGCGCCGCCAGAAGTCGGTGCTTACAGCGGCTTGCACAGCAGACGGCGCTCCGTGCGATAGCCGCCCCGCTCGTAGAGACGGCGTGCTGCCGCGTTCTCCTCGGTGACCATCAGTGCCATATACGGTAGACCCCGCCGTCTTGCCTCATCTTCGGCCGTGGCGAGGAGGGCCGCGCCGACGCCGGCCCCACGGCACTCCGGCTCCACGGCCATATAGGCTACGAAGCCCTGGGGCAGCGCCGTCACCTCGTCGGGCAGCTCGTCGAGCAACAGCAGAAAGCCGACGCGCCGCTCCTCGCGTTGCGCGATGAACGCTACATGCGATTGATCGAAGACGGTATCGCAGAGCCGGTCGAAGGCGGCCTGCACCGTCGGCTCGCTGGCGAGGCGCAGCGAGCCGACGCTCGACATCGCGCAGCGTCGTCCGAGCTCGCGGACGAAGGCACGGTCGGACGCCGCGCTCTCGCGCGCGCCTTCCGAAACGCGCACCCGCAGCGTCACGCGCGGCGCGAGCCCGGATCGCTGATTGGCTCGCCGGCTCGGCATTGCGGACACTCGTCCTTCGCGTACGACTGTAACGGCAGATGGAGCAACGCGTGAACTATGTCGTCACCCTGAGCGGATCAAACGTCACGGGAGAGCGCATCACTATCGCGCCGACGCCGGCGATCTGCGCGCCATGCGACGCACCACGCTCGACGACCTCGCCGACCGAGAGTCCCGTCGTCGACGACGTCCTCGACGACGAGCGCGCGATCCGACGGACGACAGCGTGAAGCCGCGGCGCAGCACCGGTTTTCCGTTCTCCTTTCCACGAAGATCGCTTTGACGCCCAACTGCCGCGCGACCTCGTAACCCAACAGTATGCCGCCGATGGCCGCGCTGACGACGACCGTCGGGCGCTGCGAACGAAAGCGCTCGCGCGATCGCGCGCGCAACCGGCTCGAGCATCGCCGGATCTTCGAGAATCCGAAACTTCTGGACGAAGCGATCGCTGTGGCGGCCCGAGCTCAAACGGAAGTGCCCTTCGAGCAGCGCCCCGCGGCGCATAAGCGCCGAGCGCACGTCGAGCTCCTCGCCGCTCATGCGGCTACGGTCATTTCCTCGAGTATCGCCTTCACCGCCGCGACCGGATCCTCGGCATCCACGACCGGCCGGCCGACGACGAGATAGTCCGCGCCGGCGGCGACGGCCTGCGCCGGCGTCGTAACGCGCTTCTGATCGCCGTGCACGCTTCCTATCGGACGAATTCCGGGCGTCAGCGTGAGGAAGTCGTCGCCGAAGAAGCGCTTGAGATCGCGCACCTCGTGGGCGCTGCAGATGACGCCCGAGCAGCCCGCATCGCGCGCGAGCGCGGCCAGCCTAATCGCGTTCTCGCCGGGACCGCCCTGCAGCCCGAGCTCGTTAAGATCCTCGGGCGCGATGCTCGTGAGCAGCGTCACCGCGATGACGTGCGGCGGATTGACGCCCAGCTCCGCCGCGCGCTCGCCGGCGGCATCGACCGCCGCGCGCATCATGTCGAGTCCTCCCAGCGCGTGGACGTTGACGAGCCGCACGTTTGGACGCACGAGATGCACCATCGCGGCGGCAACCGTGCGCGGTATGTCGTGAAGCTTCGCGTCGAGGAATACGCGCACGTCGCTCGCGTCACAGTACGAGAGGATGCGCTCCGGATATCCGCAAAGCGCCTCTAAGCCGACCTTGACGATGACGTCGAGCTCGTAGAGCCGGTCCACGAGCCGCTCGGCCTGCTCGGCGCTGGGCACGTCGAGCGCGACGATCAGCTGGGCCATGAGTGACCTGCAACGCCAGAATGTGTAGCGCCGTCACGGGCACCACGGGCATGATTGGCAAGGCGCGAGGAGGGAGCATAGTCGAGGTTATGCGACCGACGAGCAACACAGCCAGCATGCCCGTGCTGCCCGTGACCTAAGAGGCTGTACATCCTGGCGTTACAGGCCACTATCATCCCTCGTCTCCTTCGTACTGCTCGGGCGTCGCGAACGCGACGTTCGCCTTGCCGACGATCTCGTCGAGCGATCCAAGATCTCGCGCCGCGAGGTACTCCTGCAGCTCGGCGGTGATCCGCTCCGGAATGCGCGGATCCGTGAAGTTCGCCGTACCGATCGAGATCGCGGCCGCACCCGCGAGGAAGAACTCGAGCGCATCGCTCAGAGTTTCGATGCCGCCCTGTCCGACGATCGGAATCTTCACGGCCTGCGCTACCTCGTAGACCGCGAGCACCGCGATCGGACGGATCGCGGGTCCAGATAGGCCTCCGGTGACGTTTCCCAGCCGGGAGCGCCACGTCTCGACGTCGATCGCCATTCCGCGCACGGTGTTGATCACGGCCAGCGCGTCGGCACCGGCGGCCTCCGCCTCGCGCGCGACGGCCGTGATGTCCGTGACGTTGGGTGAAAGCTTGACGATCAGCGGCTTGTTCGTCGTCGCACGCGCGGCGCGCACGACCTTAGCCGTAAGACCGGGGTCGCAGCCGAACGTCTCGCCCTCGCTGCCGACGTTGGGGCACGAAACGTTCAGCTCGATCGCCGCGATCTCGTCACGCGCGGCGAGGCGCTCGCACAGATACGGATAGTCGTCCACCGAGAAGCCGGCGACGCTGCCAATGAGCTTGCAGGGACGCCCCGCGTACTTGTGGAGCTCGCGCGCGAGATACCAGTCGATGCCCGGATTCTGAAGACCGATCGCGTTGAGCATCCCTCCCGGCGTGTGAACGAGCCGGGGCGTCGCGTTGCCCAGCCGCGGCAGCCGCGTGACGCTCTTGAGGACGATCGCGCCGATCTTCGACAGGTCCGCGAACGGCGCATACTCCTCCCCGGTCCCGTAGCAGCCGCTGCCCATCAGCGTCGGGTAGTCGAGCTCGAGCTTTCCGAGTTTGACGGCGACGTTCGGCAGAGTCACCACCGCAGCTCGTCCGCCCAGAAAACCGGGCCCTCCTTGCAGATGCGCGCGTACACGACGTCACTGCCGCCGAGCTCCGCCGGCGGAAAGCTCGGCGCCTGAGCGCTGCGCGCGACCAGCGGCACGACGCACCCCCAGCAGCCGCCGACGCCGCATCCGAACGTCTCCTCCAGCGCGAGCTGCGCGCGAACGCCGAACTGCTGCGCTATGCGCGCGACGCCGCGCAACATCGGCGATGGACCGCACGCGAGAATCGCGTCGGGCTTGCGCGAGCTCGCCAGCGCGTCGGTGACGAATCCGCGCCGGCCCAGCGTGCCGTCGTCGGTAGTCAAAATCAGTTCGCAGCCCGCATCCTCAAAGCGTTGCGCATCCACGAGCAACTCCCTGGTTCGCGCACCGTAGAAGAGGCGAACGCGGGCTCCTTTGGCGATGAAGGCGTGCGCGCACAACAGCACCGACGCGATACCGACGCCGCCGGCCACGATAGCGATGTCGCGCACGTCGCCGGAACAATCGAAGCCGTTGCCGAGCGGACCGAGCACGTCGAGACCGTCGCCCTCGCGCAACTCGCTCAGCTCGCGCGTGCGCCGGCCTGTCACGAAGAAGAGAATGCTCGCGAGCTTGCCTTCCGCTTCGTAGATGGCGAGCGCCGTCGCAGCCGCTTGCGCAGCGGGTGGAATCGCCATGAGGTATTGGCCGGGGCGGGTTGCGCTCGCAAGCTCCGGCGCCTCCAGCGTCACCACGACGACGCCCGGCGCGACAACGCGACGTCCGATAACCGTGGTCGCGTGCACGCGGGCATGGAGGTCAGCCGTCGCCATCTTCACAGCCTATTTTCTGCAAATTCTTAGAAAAATCTCCGGAAATCGGTGCACACCCTTGCTCCCTGAGCCGTTATACTGTATAGAGAGCGTAAATAATAGGGGAAAGGAGGGTCCGCAGATGGCAGGTCTTATCGTCTTCAAATCGCTAGCCGACGCACTAAGAGCGGGCTATCAGGTTTACGATCGGACTGCGGACGGTTATCTGGTCAGGACTCGCACGGCCGCCGGCTGGGCGATGGCTTTGGTGTCCTGCAAGTAGCATCGTCTTCGTCTTTCTTACAAGGTTAACGCCGCCGGTCATGAACCGGCGGCGTTAATTTTTTTTCGGGCCCGTCTCTCGATACTCAGCGGTAGTCCGGCGGCGACGCCGGCTTCTCGATCTCCGGCGTCGATCCGGGCCGCCACCCGCCGTAGGTCGGCCCCGGCGGCATCCCGCCGGTCGAGCGGGCTTCCCTGCGCGGATGCGCTCCCGGTATCGGCCGGACCGAACTGCTGGCGCACCGTTTGCGGGCCGAAGGTCGCTCCGCTCAACACCGCTCCGACGATCTGCGCGATGCCCACGAACATCGGGATCAATCCACCGAGCAACCAGGGACCGTAGACGTAGTGCCCATCGCTGCGGTAACCGATGAAGCCCAGACCGATGAGCAGCGCGAGGCCGATGAACGCGACCTGAATGCCTCGACGCAACTGTTGCTGCGCGTAGAACGTCAGCCGGATAGTAATAATGACTCGGCGCCCCGGCATCGGTTGGCCGGGCGTCCAGCCGTACTTCATCGCCTTGCGCATCTCGCGCGCATTCGGCGGCGGGACGATACCGCGCTTCAGCATCTCCATCCGCTCTTGGTGCGCGAGCACTCGGGATATGATCCACGCGGCGACCGGTGCACCGAAGATGAAGAATATTGCGGCCAATGGGATGAGATCGCTATAGTCAATCACTGTAGGCTTGCTCCGTTAGTATAAATGTGAATCGATCCGTCGGACGTGCCGGCCGTCATTTTCGCGGTGCCGGCACCGAGCCGGATCGTGCGCTGGGCGGAATTGTTGCCCTCTTGCGTCACGCCGTCCACGACGATGCTTCCGTCGCCGGTGGAGGCGTTGATGGTGACGTCGGCGCTGGGCGGCAGGTGTATCCTGACCGAGCCGTCGTCGGTATGCATCGTCGCAGAGGGGCTCGCGCCCACCAAATTCAGTCCGTCGGCCGTGATGCGGCCGTCGTGGGTCGTGGCGGCGAGCGATCCGACCGCGACGTTCTGCAACGACAGATGGCCGTCGTCGGAGTCCATCGCGAGGCGATCGCCGCGCACGTTGGTAGCCTCGACGTAGCCGTCGCTGCTGTGGGCGTCGACGTCGCCCTGCAGATCGGCCAGCGTCACATGCCCGTCTTGCGACTGCACGCTCACGCCGCCGGTCACGCCGCTGACGTCGGCACCCGAGCAGCGCGCGATCTCGACGCGCGCTCCCGCTGGCACCTCGACGGCGATCCGTTCGTTGCTGAAGCCGAAGATGTCGATGGACAGGTGCCCCGAGCCGCGCACGCTCGATGCGCACGCCGTCGCTCGTGCGGCTGACGTGGAGCTGCGGATACGAGCCGCTCGAAAAGACGGCTCCGCGCATCTCGGTGAGGTCGCGCACGTGGACGAGCCCGTCGTTAGAAGCCGTTACGCCGACTCGCGACTCCGCGTCGTCGATCACGACATGGGGCGCGTCACCGGCGGCGATCGGCGCCTGCGTTACCGGCGTGAAGTCGACGTGGTGCATGCCCGAGGCGAACGTCGTGCCGCCGCCGCCGACCGCGTACACGGCCACGCCGACGATCAGAACTTCGGCTGCGATCAGCATCACAACGATCGAGGCGCGCGACACTAGAGCCGGGGCCCCCAGCCCTCGAAGGTGGAGCGCAGAGACTGCGCGGAGTCCCACCTGTCGGTCGGCAGCGTCGGCGGGGCGCTCTCCGGCCGGCTGCCGCCGGGAAGGGTCTTTTTAGGTATGGTTGTCATCGCTGGGTCGGTCCTCCGTGAAATTTGCTGTCCTAGTTACGGCCCGGCGAGCGGCATGTTTCGAGACGCCGGTCCGCGGCGGGTACGAAACAATCCGCGCGCGCCGCGCGTACGAAAGGCGTGTCGGCAGCCTTGCCCCTTCGACTCGCTCCGCTCGCTCGAAGCCGCCGCCCGCCTCGACAGGCCCCGGCGAAGGCCGCCTCCACGGGTGAACGCGGAGCCGGAGGACGGCAACTTGGTCGCGCTGACGCTGCGGGGCAACTCGGAGGCGTTCGCGACGCTCGTGGAGCGGTACGACCGGGCCGTGTACCACCTCGCTTACCGAACGCTGCACGACGTCGAGGAGGCGCGCGATGCGACGCAAGAGGCCTTTTTCAAAGCTTTTCGCAGCCTGCGAACGTTCAAGCCGGGCTCGAAATTCTCGACGTGGATCTTCGCGATCGCCTATCACGCGTGCTGCGACCGGCTCAACCGGCGCAAGCGCTATGCGAGCGAGGAGCTGCCCGAACGGGCCGACCAGGCGCCAGGCCCCGAGCAGCAGGTCATCGCTTTGGACCAAGCCGCTCGGCTGCGCGCCGCGATCGACGCGCTCCCCGAGAAGTATCGCACGGTCATTACACTCTTTCATCTCCAAGGCAAACAGTACGAGGAAATCGCGAGCGTCCTCGGCCTGCCGATGGGCACGGTGAAGACGCATTTGTTTCGCGCCAAGGAGCAGCTCCGCAGGCTTCTGAGCGAAATGGAGGTAACGGAATCATGAACATGGACAGCGACGCCCTCGAACAGGCGATCTTCGCGCTACCCCTGGAGGAGCCGCCGGCCGGACTGCGCGCCTCGATCTTGCTGGCGACGACCTACCGCCCCCGACCGGCCTTCTCGGTCGTCGAGCTCGCGGTGCTGGGCGCGCTCGGAGCGGTCGCCGTATGGCTGTTCGTTCTGCTGGCCCTGGGCGGCGGCACGCTCTTCGTCAACACCCTCCAAACCATCGCCACCTTCCTATCGCGGACGCTGTCCAACAACGCGACGCTGGCGTGGCTGGCCGCGGGCGGCGCGACCGCGCTGTGGCTGTCACTTTTCACCGGATCCCAACCCCTTGTCGCAGCCCCGCACAGGTCCGAGCGGAGGGCCAGCCGATAATCCCTCTTCATGGAGAAACGGCAAGCGCCGGAGCGGCGCCCATATAGGATCCTCGTCGTCGAGGACGACGCGGCCATCAGCCGCGTGTTGCAACTCGAGCTCGAGCACGAACGGTACGAGGTCGACGTCGCGCGCGACGGCCTATCCGGACTCGAGAAGGCGCTCAAGGAACCCGACCTCGTCATCCTCGACCTGATGCTTCCGCGCATGGACGGCATCGAGGTCTGCAAGCGCATCCGCGCCAAGAGCCGCGTGCCGATCATCATGCTCACCGCACGCGACCGCGTGCCCGATCGCGTCGCCGGCCTCGACGTCGGCGCCGACGACTACCTCACCAAGCCGTTCTCCACCGAAGAGCTGCTGGCGCGCATCCGCGCCCGCCTGCGCGAGCGCACGCCGCAGGGCAACGTGATCGAGTACCGCGACGTCGTGATGGACCGTGACCGGCACGAGGTGCACCGCGGCGGGAAGGCCATCTCGCTAACCGCCAAGGAGTACGCGCTGCTCGAGTACCTGCTCTTGCACCGCAACAAGGTCCACACTCGCGACGAGCTCTTCAACGGCGTCTGGGGCAGCGATTTTCTCGGCGACTCCAACCTCATCGATGTCTACATCCGCTATCTGCGCGGGAAGATCGACGACGGCTTCGACGACAAGCTCATTACGACCGTGCGAGGCGTCGGTTACACGATAAAGGATTAGGGCGCGTTACTTTGACCCTTCGCTTGAACATGGGCGATTCGAAGCCGCTGCTCGCTCCGCCATCCGGGCTCCGCTCGCGCTGCGCCACTTTTTCGGGACAGCAAGCTTTGAACCAGCCATCCATGGCCGGACCGAAAAAGTTGGAGCCGTCTCATCGCCCATGTTTGACGCTCGGATCGAAGCAACGCTTTGGGGATAGCCGCGGCATCGCGGCGACATAAACGAGTGTCTCTTAAATGGAAAATAGCCCTCGGGTATTCCGCGCTGCTGATCGTCGCGATGACCGTCATGAGCGGTATTATCGTGTGGCGGTTTCAGCAGATCCTGTACGATCAGGCCGCAACCAGCGTCAACGCGACGATGAAGGCGATCGTCGCGTTCGCGCAGCAGTCGACGACGCCGTTTTCGCTCGAAGATTCGTCGACCGGCACCCTGCAGTTCCTGTTCAACAGCAGCAATCTCGCGACGTGGAACTCCCCGAGCAGCTACGTGCAGGTGGACTCGAGCAACGGTTATCCGCTGGCGAAGACGGCGAACTTCGGCTCGATGACGATACCGGCGAATCCGAAGCTCTCGGCGGCCCACGACGTCGCGTTTCGGGAGATACCGCTGGCCGATCGCTCGTTTTTGGTCGAGGACCGCTATCTGCGCGCGGGCGCCAGCGCGGCCATCATCCACGTTGCCGAGCCGCTCGACACGCTGCAGCGAACGTTCGCGCGCGCGCGCGAAGCCATCGCGCTCGTGCTGGGTGCCACGGCGGCGGCGGTCGTCGTGCTCTCGATCGTCTTCGCGTCGCAGGCGACGACGCCGATCAACCAGCTGTCGCGCGAGATGCGCGAGATCGGGTCCGATCGCCTCGCGATCGCCGGCGGAAAGGGAGCGCTGGACGGGCGCCGCCGCAGCGGGAGCAGCGACGAAGTCGGGCGCCTGGCCCAGAGCTTCGGCGATCTGCTGGCCCGCTTGAGCGAAGCATTCGCGCGCGAGCGTCAGTTCATTTCGGATGCGTCCCACGAGCTCAAGACGCCGCTGACCTCTATTAACGCCAACGCGCAGATGCTGTTGCGGTGGGGCGATCGAGAGCCGGTGGTCCGTCATGAGAGCCTGGAGACGATCATTCGCGAGAGCGCGGAGCTCGCCGCGATGGTCAACGGCATGCTGACGCTCGCTAAGGCCGACCGCGAAGACGAGATCCCCAAGGAACCGCTCTCGCTCGCGCAGATCGCGAGCGAGGTCTCGCAGAACGCCGCGCCGCGCGCCGCGGAGAAAGAGATCGCGCTGCACTTCCGCCACTCGGGGACGCCGATCGTCTACGGCGATCCCAACCTGCTGCGCCAACTCGTCGGCAACCTCGTGGACAACGCGATCAAGTTCAGCGAGCGCGGCAGCGTCCAGGTCAGCGTCGGAGGGAACGGGGCCTCGGCCTGGGTCGACGTGACCGATACCGGGCCCGGCATCCCCGAATCCGAGCTCTCGCACGTCTTCGAGCGGTTCTATCGAGCCGACAAGGCACGCTCGCGCGACGTCCCCGGCACGGGCTTGGGGTTAGCGATAGTCCGCTCGATTGCTCGAGTCCACGGCGGCGAGGCGACTGTCAGCAACGCACCCGGCGGGGGAGCGCGTTTCCGCGTTCTCTTACCGCGCGTCCACGCTCCGTTCACCTAGCTTTCATGTTGGCCGCCGCGCACTCCCGATACAATCATTTCGTGCGCGAAATGCTCGGGCGCGGCGCCGTCGCGATGGCCCTCGCCGCTCTCTCCTGGCTGGTACTCGCGGCGCCCGCACGCGCCGACGAGCAGTACGACGTTGGGCCGTCGCCCGTGCTCAACGTGCGGCTGAACCGCGGCAACCTGACGGTGCAGACGTGGGACCGGCCGCAGGTGCAGATCCAGTCGGACCGGCCGCTGAGCATACAGCATCTTCCGCCGCCGCAAGTCGAGGAGCCGAAGCAGGTCCAGATCTCGTCGGAACAGATTCAGACCGAGCACGGTCCGGTGACGCTGCCCGCGGAGACGTTCGTGTTACCCGACATCCCCGGCACGCAGCACGACGCGATCGTTGCGCGCGGCGCGGGCAACGTGACCATCACGATCCCGCGCGACACGGGAATGGTGATCGCGCACGTTCGCGCCGGTCACCTGACGCTGAGCGGCTACCACGGCATCTTCGTCGCGCACACTCGCATGGCGGGCATCGATCTCAACAACGTCGGCGGCACCGCCTTCGTCGAGTCGCTGCGCGGCAAGGTCGTCGCGACCAACTCGACGTTCGATCGTCTGCGCATGCGCACCGCGACCGGCAACATGTTCTTTGCAGGATGCACGTCGCATCAGATTCAGGCCACGAGCACGTATGGCTCGATCGTCTACGACAACGGACACTTTCAGCCCGGGCTCGCGCGCTTCGAGTCCGAGCACGGCAACGTTGCGCTCGGCGTGCGCGGCGGCGCCCAGATCGGCGCGCATAGCGGTTCCGGTCACGTGGTCTCCAGCTTCCACACCGAAGCGCACGTGCAGGGCAACCCGATGACGAAACAGGCGACCGTCGAGGGCGGCGGACCGGTCGTCACCGCGACGTCGAAAAACGGCTCGGTCTATCTGTACAGCGGATCGATGAACCAGCACCCGCGCGTGCGCGAGCAGCTCAGCGGCAGCACGCGGCTCCCAACGACGCGCGCTCCGAGTGCCGCGCCTCCGCCGCCGCACGAACAGCCGTTCCAGCGCTTCAACCGGCTACGGGGACAGCCGCCGCGACCTCCGTTTCCAGGTCAACCGTAAGCCCGTCGTAGGCGGCGATCGCGCGCAGCCCGAGCTCGTCCTCGAGCCGTTGCGCGAGCTTCGGAGGATCCGCCTCGAGCATCTTCGTGCCGAAGTGCTGAAAGATCGCGACCTTCGGACGCACTTCGGCCACGACTTGGCGCGCAAGCGGCCAGGTGAGATGGTCGACGTTCATCTCGTCGCGATAGCGCAGGACGTTGATGATCAAAACGTCGGGATTGCGGCTCGCGTAGTCGGCGGCGAGGCCGTCGAAATATCGCCCACACGGCAGATACGAGACGCGTAAGCCGTCGTGGACGAAGTGCAGGCCGTGCGTCTGCACGGCGTGCACGTGGCGCCTCGACGTGTACAGCTCGACGCCCCCGATGCGATAGGGTCCGCTGCTCGGCTCGAGACGCTCGATCCGCTCTACGAAGCGGTGCGCGTAGGGCAGCACGACGGGCTCTCCCTCGAAGGCGTCAGCCGGCGCGAGCACCGTGCCGCGACGGCGAAAGCCGCCGGACGTCATCGCCTCGATGAGCACGTTGACGTCGCTCGAATGATCGAGATGCTTGTGCGAAAGCACAATGGCCTCGAGCTCGCGCGGATTGCACGGCGGAACGTGGCCGAGCGCCCGCACGAGCGCGCCAGGCCCGGGATCGACGTGGATCTGCGTGTCGCCGAAGCGCAGCCACATCCCGCCGGACGCGCGCAGCTGACGCGCCACGACGAAACGCGCGCCGCCGCTTCCGAGAAACAGTATCGTGCTAGGCAAGCACGGGTAGCTTCGCGAACGCGCCGCCCAGTACCGTCGTCGACGGCCGGCCGAGCCAGCGCTCCAGCACCGTCGCGTACACGCTGCGGAAGTCGACCGTGTAGCGCAGGTTGCCCATGTTCGTGGAGCTGAGATCCGGCAACGCGCCGTACAGGCCGCCCTTGACGCCGCCCCCGATCAAGAACAGCGGCGACGCCTCGCCGTGGTCGGTGCCGCGGCTGCCGTTCTCCTCGATGCGGCGGCCGAACTCGCTGAACGTCAGCGTGAGGACGCGCCGTTCGTTACCGTGTGCGGCGAGGTCTTGGTAGAATGCTCCGATCGCGTCGGAAAACTGCGCGAGTAGCCGGTTCTGGATCGCCACCTGGCTGACGTGCGTGTCGAACGATCCGTGCTCGACGTAAATAGCCTTGGTTCCCAGGTTGCTTCCGACGATTTGCGCCGCGAGGGCCAGGCTGCGCCCCAGCGGTGTGGCCGGGTACGAGGCCTTTGTCGTATAGCCCGCGACGAGTCTCGGCAGCTCCTCGGAGCTGCGCTGCGCGTTGCCCTCGATCTCCATCACGTGCGCCAAGTACGGCGAGTCGAACGGCAAGCGGCGGTCGCGCGCTCCCGTCCAGAAAGCCTTGCTCGCGAGGGTGTTGCGATCGGCGGCCAGCGTGTACTGCGCGAGCGCGGGTATCGCTGGAATGTCCGTGTGGTCGGAAACCATCAGCTCGGGCAGCACCTGCGACACGGCGACCCCCTTGAAGAGATTCTTGCTCGAAAGCGATGCCTCGTCGAAGTAGCGCCCGAGCCAGCCGGTGTGCTCGTAGCGTTGCGGAGCCGCCGTCTGCCAGATCTCGGTCGAGCGGAAATGCGAGTGATCCGGGTCGGGATATCCGACGCCCTGCACGATCGCGACCATGCCCTTGTCGTAGAGCGCCTTCAGCGAGCGCATTCCCGGGTTCAGTCCGACGTGCGCGTCGATCGCCAGCACGTCGTTGCGCGCGATCGCGAGCGCGGGACGAACGCGGTAATACTGCGCGTCGCCGTGCGGCACGACGCAATTCAACCCGTCGTTGCCGCCCGCCAAGTTGACGATCACGAGGCAGCGGTCCTGACTCCCGGGCAGGCCGGGCAGCGGCGCTTGGGCGAGCGCCTTCGCAAATACGTGCTCGGGGTTGGCGACGATCGCCAAGCCCGAGGCGGTTCCAAGCAAAAAGTTTAGGCGTTTCATCAGTTTAGTTGATACGCAGGGGTGGCCATCGCGAGATACGCCGCGCCGGCGACGCGTTGGCCGTAGTTCTCTGGGGAGAGCGACGCCAGCGCCGCGCTCCCCGCTCCACCCAAATAGCTTTCGAAATCGAACAGCGAGGCGGGCGCAACGTCGCCTTGCAAGACCGTATCCGCGAGGACGCGCGATGCGCTCGAAGGCTGCAGCGGCAGGCCGTGCAGCCACGACGAATCCGTGAACGTTTGCGACCCGGCGAGCAGACGGACGAGGAAGTTCTGGCGCGCGAGCATCGTGCCGCTGGTCAGCCAGTTCTGGCCGCCGGGCCAGCCCGCCACGTTGGGCGGAAAGAAGAGCATCTGACCCATCTGCTGGAGCGCGGGTAGCGCGCCTTCGTCGACCCGCTTGAGACCGAGCGCATTGTATGTTCCGACGACGAATTCGACCGGGCTCTTGACGAGCGCGCGGTAAGCACGCGCGCTATAGAACACGTTGCTGCTCAGGATCGCGCCCACGACGGGCGCGAGCTCGTAGTCGTGCTTGCGCAGCAGCGCCGCGACGGAATCGACGAGCTGCGGCTCCGGGTTGTTGTAGACGAACCAGCTGAGCAGGCTCGCGGCGAAGAAGCGCGCGCACTGCGGCTGGGCGAAGATGATGTCGACGATGTCGTCGCCGTCGAAGGTGCCGGTGCGGCCGAGGAACGTCTTGGTTCCCGTGTCGTGCAGGGCGGCATCGAAGCTGACCGTATCGGTGCGGTTGACGACGCGCCACCCCGTCCAGGCGCGGGCCGATTCGCGGACGTCGTTTTCCGTGTAGTGATCGACGCCCAACGTGAACAGCTCCATCAACTCGCGCGCGTAGTTCTCATTGGGATGCGCCGCGACGTTCTGGTTGCCGTTGAGATAGATGAGCATCGCAGCGTCCTTGGACACTGCTTTGGTCAGATCGCGCAGGTTGCCGAGCGCGTACTTCCGGAACAGCGCGTTCTGATTGTACGTAATCCACGGGAAGCGCGGCGTGCCGCGCGACGTGAAGTGACCGTGGAAATACAGCGTCATCTTCTCTTGCAGCGGAGACGCCGACAGCATTCGGTTCAGCCACCACAGCGCAAGCGCCGCGATCGCCTCCTTGCCCGCGCGGCGGCGCTCGCGACGGATCATCGCACGATCCATCGAGTCGCTCATCATATAGGGCTGCGAGACCGCTTCGAGCTCGGGCGGGGGTGTCACGGAATCGGCGGACGGCACGTTCACCAGCTCGCCCGCAGCGTCGGGCACGCGCATCGCCGCGAAGCGCGCGATCTCGTCGGGCGTGCCGCCGAAGCCGGCGCGGCGCAGCAAATGCGCGGCCGCACGCGTGCCGAGCGTTCCGTTGTGCGGCTGCAACGCCGTGGTGAAATCGGGGCGACCCTGCGGACGCAGGATGCCGCCGATGTCGATCTGAGCCTGGGCGGCCATCGCTGCTGACTACGCGCCGCCCCCCGGGCGGCCCTCGCGCTTTCGCGTGGGTCTAACCGGGCTCTAAGCGCGGGGCGCCGAATGGCCAGCGGCGATGGCCGTTTTGGAATCGGGACTCGACAGAAATTCCGAGCAATTTCGCGCTAACGCGCAGCGGATGGAGCGCCTCGTCGCCGAGCTGCGCGAGCGGCTGATCGGCGTGCGCGCCGGCGGCGGCCGGGAGGCGGTGGAGAAGCATCGCGGCCGCAACAAGCTGACGGCGCGCGAGCGAATCGAGCGCTTGATCGATCCGGGCTCCGATTTTTTGGAGCTCTCGCCGTTGGCGGCATTCGACATGTACCGCAACGACTCGCCCGCCGCCGGCATCGTCACGGGGATCGGCGCCGTGGAGACGCAGCACTGCGCGGTCGTCGCCAACGACGCGACGGTGAAGGGCGGCACGTACTACCCGATGACCGTCAAGAAACACCTGCGCGCGCAGGAGATCGCCGAACAGAACCATCTGCCGTGCATCTACCTCGTCGATTCGGGCGGCGCGTTCTTGCCGCTGCAGGCGGATGTCTTCCCGGATCGCGATCACTTCGGCCGCATCTTTTACAATCAGGCGCGCATGTCGAGCAAGCGCATCGCGCAGATCGCCGCGGTGCTGGGGTCGTGCACGGCCGGTGGAGCATACGTTCCGGCGATGAGCGACGAGACGGTGATCGTCAAGGGACGCGGCACGATCTTCCTGGGCGGCCCGCCGCTCGTCAAGGCGGCGACGGGCGAAGAGGTGACGGCCGAAGAGCTGGGCGGCGCCGACGTGCACACGCGGATTTCCGGCGTCGCGGATCACTTCGCCAATGACGACGATCAGGCGCTGGCGATGATTCGCGAGATCGTAAGCAACCTGCACCTCGAGCTTCCGCGCCAGTGGGATCGCATCGAGCCGCAGCCGCCCAAACACGATCCGCGCGACATCTACGGCATCATTCCGGCGGACAGCCGCACGGGATACGACGTGCGCGAGATCGTCGCGCGCCTGATCGACGCGTCGGAGTTTCACGAGTTCAAGGCGCGCTACGGCACGACGCTGGTCTGCGGCTTCGCGCGCATCGAAGGGCATCCGATCGGCATCCTCGCCAACAACGGCATCCTTTTCAGTGAGAGCGCGCTCAAGGGTACGCACTTCATCGAGCTCTGCGCGCAGCGCGGCACGCCGCTGCTCTTCCTGCAAAACATCACCGGATTCATGGTGGGCAAGGAGTACGAGAACCGCGGCATCGCCAAGGACGGAGCGAAGCTCGTGATGGCCGTAGCGTGCGCCGAGGTGCCGAAGTTCACGGTCGTGATCGGCGGCAGCTTCGGCGCCGGGAACTACGGCATGTGCGGACGCGCCTACGCTCCGCGGCAGCTCTGGATGTGGCCCAACGCGCGTATCAGCGTGATGGGCGGCCCGCAGGCCGCCAGCGTGCTATCGACGGTCCGAGGCGAGATGACGGCCGAGGAGAAGGCCGCCTTCGAGGCGCCGATTCTCGAGAAGTACGAGCACGAGGGGAGTCCGTACTACTCGACCGCGCGGCTCTGGGACGACGGCATCATCGATCCGCTCGACACGCGCCGCGCGATCGCCATCGGACTGGACGCTGCGGCACACGCGCCGCAGCCGCGCACGCAGTTCGGCGTCTTCCGGATGTAAAAGCATGCGGCGCCTCGTTTGAGCTACGGCTTGAAATTGCTCGTCGGTATCATGGACGGCAGCACGATGTTTCCGAAAGCCTGAGGCGGCGGCGCGCGCACGACGCCGTGCAGCATGTCGTTCCACGCCAGCTCCAGGATCGGCAGCAGGGTCACGAGCCGATGGATTCCGCCGGGCTGCGAATAGTACGAAACGTCCATCCCCGCATACTGCAGAAACGCCGCGGTCGCGGTGGGATACTGCGTCGGGATGCTGTCGTCCGCGCTGCCGGTGAGCACGTAGAACGGCGTTCGGCGCATCAGCGTGACGACGTGCTCCGAGTCGGAGCCCAGCAGGGCGCCCGCGATGCACATGACCGCCGACCATTGTTGTGGATGAACCGGCGCGACCTCGAACACCGAGAAGCCGCCCATCGAGTACCCGACGAGATAGCGTTTGCGCGGATCGATCGCGAAGGCCCGCGTCGCGGCGTCCAGCGCGTCGTACACGTCGGCCGCCGATCCGCGGAAGTTATAGTAGCCGCGACCCCACGGGGCGACGACGATCGCGCCGCTCTGCTCGGCAAGCTGCGCGACATAGCGCGGCGCGAGCAGCTGCGTCTCCGACTGCGGCCGGCCGTGCAGCAACACGATCAACGGAGCCGGACGCGCCGGCGCGTAGCTCGCCGGAACATAGACCGCGACCGGCTGCATCGTCCCGTCTTGCGACGACCGCACGACCGTCTCACCCAGCCCACGGATCGTGCTCATCGAGGGGTACGTCCCGCGCAACAGCTGTGTCGCGAGGCTGAGATCGAGCCCGGCTAGGCGCGCGACCGTCTGCGACCATTCGGCGGCGGTGTAGCCCTGCGGAACGGTAGGTTCCTCGAGCAAGTCGGCGTCCTCGAGGAGACGCTCGTAGTAGTCGTACGTCGTATCGCGGCCGGCGATGGACCCTATCTTTACGATGTTCGCGCGATACGCGGCCGCCGTAGAAAGCAGGGAGACGCGCAGGTCGACCGCGGAACTCCCCAAGAGGAGAGCTAGAGCAGCGGTGACCAGCGCGCCTCTGGTCATGACAGTGACGTAACGCGCGAGGCGGCGGGGCCGTGACGGCGGTAGGTCAGATGCCCGCGTACCACTCGTAACCCTGGTCCTCCCAGTAGCCGCCCCGTCCGCCCGCGATCCGCGCGACGCTTCCGACGACCTCGATGCGCGCGATCCATTTCGCGCTCTTGTAGCCGAGCTGCGTCGGCACGCGCAGCCGCACCGGGGCTCCATGATCCTGATCGAGCGGGGCATCGTTGAGGCGCAGCGCGAGCAGCGCCTGCGCGTGGCGCGCCTGGTGCAGGTCGAGGCTCTCGTAGTAGAGGTTGCCGGCGCCGTCGTTGTCCATGCAGCGAAAGACGATGAACCGCGCGCTTGCAAGCGGCTGCACGGCGTCTAGCACATCTCCAAGGCGAACGCCGCTCCACTTCCCGATCGCGCTCCACCCCTCGACGCAGTCGTGCCGCGTGATCTGCGTCTGCTGGGGCATGCGTCCGAGTTGCGCGAGCGAAAACGCCTGCGGGCGGGTCACGGCGCCGTCGACGACGAGGCGGTACGCGGCGAACGCGCCGGCAAGCAGGCTCGCGTAATGCGCGTCCGCGGGCGTCGCGAATCCGTTCACGCGAAAGACGCGATCGATATCGCGCTCTCCGTATTCGCGCGCGAGGCCGCGCGTCCCGATCAGACCGTGATTCAGGCCCTCGACCGAGGCGAGGGCCCGCATGAACCCGCCGTTTTGGCTCAGGCGACAGGTGAGCGGACCGCAGCCCGCGAGCGCCGACATCGCCGACGCGATGAAGAACCGCCGCTTCATTCCGGTTGATACCAGCCCGTGATCATCGAGCGCATTTGATTGACGACGCCCTGCGTGGCCACTTGGAAAGTGTGTACCGCGAAGAAACCAAGTAGCAGCAGCATACCTGCGAAGTGCCAGAGCCGCGCGAACTGCCGCCCGCCGAAGGCTGCGGTCAGCGGGTTCGCGATAGCGTCGATGCCGGGCGAGAGCGCGAGGCCGGTGACGACGACCAGCGGCGCGATGACGAACAGCACTGCGGTGTAGGCCGCCTTCTGCAGCGGATTGTAGACGCCGTGCGGCGGCGGCGTCTTGCGCAATTTCAGATAGTACGCCTGCATCGGCCACAGCTTCGGCAGATCGCTCGGGCGCAAGACCATCTCGCGCAAGTTGCCCTTGATTGCCGTGGAGATCAGCCACGCGAGCCAGCAGAGCGCGGCAATCCACGCGAAAAACAAGTGCCAGCGGCGCCCACCGGCGAGGTCTTGATAGCCCGGAATCGTGATCGTCGCGGAGAACGCGTGCGCGCCGCGCGACCCCATGCCGTCGTTCGTCCAACCGAGCCAGCCCGTGGTGACGAACGTGTGTCCGAAGATCGTCGTCGTGCCCACGCCGTCGGCCGGCGACCCGATGGCGAGCACGCGCCGCTGCGGATCGCTCTTGTCCGAGGCGTCCAAATTCGGCGAGGCGTTGAAGATCTGTAGCCCGCTGCCGGCGAGCACGAAGAACGCGAGCACCCACAGCCAGTGGCTCGCGCGCGTCAGGAACGCGTAGCGATAGATGGCGGGGCGCCGGGCATCCTTCATCGTCACAGTATAACGCAGGCGAGGCCCGTTCGGATGAGGCCGCGAACCCTCCAGGCCGCAATGCTTCAGATCAAGCTCGACGTCTCCGACGGAATCGCCCGCATTACGCTCGCGCGGCCGGAGGTGCGCAACGCATTCAACGCCGAGCTGATCGCGCAGCTGTACGAGACCTTCACCGGCATCACCGCCTCGGACGACGTCCGTGCCGTCGTCCTCGCCGGCGAGGGGCCGGTCTTTTGCGGAGGCGCCGACATCAAGTGGATGCGCGCGTCGCTCGATCTGCCGTATGACGCGAACCTCGGCGACGCCGAGCGGATGAGCGACATGTTCCGAGCGATCGACAACTGCCCGAAGCCGGTCGTGGCCCGCATCCATGGGGCCGCGCTCGGCGGGGGCGCGGGATTGGCTGCGGTCTGCGACATAGCGATCGCGGCCGACGACGCGATCTTCGGATTCACCGAGGTAAAGCTGGGCATCATCCCCGCCGTGATCTCGCCGTTCGTGCTCGCCAAAATCGGTGCGTCGCACGCGCGTGCGCTCTTCCTCACGGGAGAGCGCTTCGACGCGCGCCGCGCGCAGGCAATCGCCCTCGTGCACGAGCTCGTGCCCACCGGCGCGCTGGATGCCGCGGTAGACCGCTGTCTGACCGAGCTGAAAAGCGCCGGACCGTCCGCCGTCGCCGCCGCCAAGCTGACCGTGCACCGCGTGCTCGACAACGGCTATGATGACTCGCGCGCGATCACGACCCGCGCGATCGCACAGCAGCGCGTCAGCCCCGAGGGTCAGGAAGGGCTGCGCGCCTTCCTCGAGCGGCGCCGCGCATCGTTCGCCGGTGATTAAGCGGCTCCTGATCGCCAATCGCGGCGAGATCGCCGTGCGCGTTGCGCGCGCGGCGCGCGAGATGGGCGTCGTCCCGCTAGGCATCTACTCGCAAGCGGACGTCAACGCGTTTCACTTGCAGTTCATGGACGAGGCGCAGTGCGTCGGGCCGGCGACCGCCGCCGAGTCGTACCTCGACGCCGCTGCGATCGTCGGCGCGGCGCTGGCGATGAACGCCGACGCACTTCATCCGGGATACGGATTCCTCTCCGAGCGCGCGACTTTCGCGCGATCCGTCCGCGACGCGGGCATCGTCTTCGTCGGCCCGACGCCCGACGCGATGGCGGCGATGGGCAGCAAGATCGAGGCCAAGCACCGCGTGCGCAAGTTCGGCGTGCCGACCGTTCCCGGCTACGACGGCGACGACCAATCCGCCGCGGGACTGCGCGAACAGGCCGAGCGCGTCGGCTTTCCGCTGCTGATCAAGGCTAGCGCCGGAGGCGGCGGCCGCGGCATGCGGATCGTCGAATCCGCCGCGCGCTTCGCGGAGGCGCTTGAAGCCGCAAGGCGCGAAGCGCTCGCGGCGTTCGGCGACGACGCGGTGCTGCTGGAGCGCTATCTGCGCTGCCCGCGTCACATCGAGTTTCAGATCCTCGCCGACGCGCACGGCACGACGATCCATCTCGGCGAGCGCGAGTGCTCCATTCAGCGGCGCCACCAAAAGGTCGTCGAGGAGGCGCCGTCGCTCGCGCTGACGCCGGCGCTGCGTGCCGAGATGGGCGCGGCGGCCGTCCGTGCCGCCGAATCGGTCGGCTACGTGAACGCGGGCACGTGCGAGTTCATGCTCGATAGCGACGGCGCGTACTACTTTCTCGAGATGAACGCGCGCCTGCAAGTGGAGCATCCCGTGACGGAAATCGTTTACGGAATCGACCTCGTGCACTGGCAGCTGCGCATCGCGAGCGGAGAACGCTTGACGCTAGCGCAGTCCGACGCGCGCGCGCGCGGCTGGGCGATTGAGGGGCGCCTGTACGCCGAGGATCCGGCGAATGACCTCCTTCCGTCGACCGGAACGATCGAGCGCTGGTCGCCGCCCGAAGGCCCCGGCGTGCGCGTGGATGCGGGCATCACCGGCGGCAGCGAGGTGACGCACTATTACGATCCGATGCTTGCCAAGCTGATCGCCTTCGGCGACGATCGCGCGTCGGCGATCGCGCGACTGGAGCGCGCGCTCGAGGAGTGTTCCGTCAGCGGCGTTGCGACGAATTTGCCGTTGCTGCTGTGGATCGCGCGTGACGCAGCGTTTCGGGCCGGAGAAACCACCACGCGGTTTCTCGACGAGCGCCTCGACGAGTCGGTCTTCGCGCGCGGCGCCCCGCCCGACGCGGCCGTGTTGCTCTGCGCGGGCGCGCTGCTGATCGACGGCCGCGCGCCGTGGCGCGTGGCCGACGCCGGGATACCGCTGCGCCTGCAGCACGCGGGCGGCGCGATCGAGCTGGCAGCGGACGCGACGGATCGGCCCGACGTGTGGCGCATCTCGGGCGATCGCAACGGAGAGCTGCAGGTCGCGCGCCACGCGGCCGCCGTGCGGGCGCAGTTCAACGGCGACGCGATCGCGGGCGCCGTGACATACGCCGGCGATGCCTTCACCGTACACCTCGACGGACGGGCATGGCCGTTTACGTTCGCGCCGCCGCCGGCGTCGGACGGCACCGGCGGCGGTCACGCCGCGGTCGCGGGCGCGCACGTCGCCGCGCCGATGCCGGGCAAGATCGTCAAGGTCGCCGTGCGCGAGGGCGACAACGTCGACGAGCACGCGCTGCTCGTCGTGCTCGAGGCGATGAAGATGGAACACCGCATCGAAGCGCCGGCGGCCGCGGTTGTGAAGTCCGTAATGGTCAAAGAAGGCCAAATCGTCTCCGCCGGCACGCCGCTCGTGCAATTATCGTGACCCTGCCAAAAAGCATCACCATCTTCGAGATGGGCGCGCGCGACGGGTTGCAAAACGAGAGCGCCCGCATCTCGACCGACGACAAGGTGCGCTACATCGATCTGCTCTCGCAGACCGGGCTGCGCTGGATCGAGGCGACGTCGTTCGTCAGCCCCAAGGCCATCCCGCAGCTCGCGGACGCGGCGGAGGTGTTCTCGCGAATCCGCAAGGCGCCGGGCGTGCGCTATCCGGTGCTCGTTCCGAACTTGAAGGGCTACGAGCGTGCGCGCGCGGCAGGCGCCGACACGATCGCGGTCTTCACAGCCGCCTCGGAGAACTTCACGAAGCGCAACATCAACATGACGATCGAGGAGTCGCTGGAGGCGTTTCGCGAGGTCGTGCGCGCGGCGAAAAACGACGCCGTGTGGGTGCGCGGCTACGTCTCGACGGCATTCGGCTCGCCCTTCGGCGACGCGGTGACGCCGCAAATGGTGCTCGACGTCAGCGTGAAGCTGATGGAGCTCGGCTGCGACGAGCTCTCCATCGGTGACACGATTGGTGTCGGCGTGCCTAGCCAGGTGGAGGCGCTGGTCCCACTGCTGGCGAGCCGCATCCCGCTCGATCGCATCGCGCTGCACTTCCACGACACGCGCGGCACGGCGCTGGCCAACGTCTATGCCGGCCTCCAGCAGGGCGTAGCGAAATTCGATTCCTCGTCGGGCGGCCTCGGCGGCTGCCCGTACGCTCCCGGCGCGACCGGCAATGTGGGCACCGAAGACGTGCTCTATCTACTCCACCAGATGGGCATCGAGACCGGCGTCGATATCGCCAAGGTACGCGACGCCTCGCGCTTCATCGCCGGCGTGATCGATCACGCACTGACGAGCAAAGCCTACCAAGCCATGGAAGCCACCATCACCACTTAGCGACGAAGCGGGGGTCGACTGCGGATTGGACCACGCTCGTGAACTTTGCGAACGGGCAATCGAGGCTCGGGCAGCCCGGCACGTAGACCGGCACGCGCAGGGGATTCTCGCCCTGGCCGGCGCGCATCGCGTCGAGCGTCTGCGCTACGAAGTACGTGCGAACGAATGCGCCGCCACTCGAAGGACGGTGCAGTTCGAAAATCAACGCGCTGCCCGGCGGCGTGTCGTCGAGTTGATCGCCCTCGATCAGCCACGACAGCCGCAGCAGGGCGGAGAACTCCGCGAGCTGCGTGTCGTGTCCGGAGAAAAAGACGAACCGCGCGCCGGGCGGCACGCGCGTGCCGGCAACGGCGTGGCCCGATGCTCCCTCTTCGAGCGTCTGCATAATGTGCGCCATGATGTTCGACGAGTGCGCACGCGCGGCGTAACGGTTGTGCTCGAGGCGCTTGCCCAGGACGTGCAGCTGCAGCAGCTCTAGCAGTTTCGCGTGATCCACGCGCCCCCAGCCGACGTCGGAATGGCCGTCGGTGTACTCGAGCAAGAGATTCTCGCCGGCGTCGGCGGCCATGTCGAGCCCGCCCGAAAGCCCCGCTAATCCGCCGTCGCCGTCGTTTGCGAGGTTCGTCGGCACGTCGGTGATGCGCTTGCAGGTAGCCGGCGCCGCGCAGCCCAGCACGTCTTCCATCGTCGCAAACGCCGATCCGTATGCCGTGAGCAATCCGCCGAAGTTTCCGCCGATCGAGCCGAGAATAGAGTCCTTCGATTCAGTCTTGTTTACGACGCCCACGCCGGGCAGCGGATCGAACAGCGGATCCGGATCGCCCGGGGCGTGCCCGACCGCTATCCCGCAGTGCGGCGCTAGTCCCGCGAGGATCGCGTCACCCGTTGCCTTCGTGCGCTGATCGACGTCGGCCCAAACGAACACCGCGCCGCTACGCGGGCAACCATTCGCCCCTGATCCGAGCATCCCACCGTACACGCGCCGATAATACGCGCCGAACTGACGCATCAACAGCGACCCGCGCTCGGTAAGGTTGCCGGGCTGACCGCTCCACGCGGGCCACGGTTGGCGCGAATACGGGTTCAGCTCGGAAGGATGCGTCGGCGAGCGAACGCCGTGGCGGCTGACTACGATCACCATCCGCAGGTCGAACGCCGACGGCGCCGCAGCAGCCTTAGAGTTAATCGGCTTGAGGCCGCAAACGACGACCGCTGCAACAAAAAACACGATGAGACGCAATACACTCATGCCGCGATCATACTTGCTCCAAATGAAGCCAGCATTAAGCGGGGTGATCTCTTCTTAACGTAATGCCAGCGGAATGACGAAGCGCGTCGCGGTGTGCGAATCGCTGTACGCGCTGATCTTGTTGTCCACGAGGCCCGCGGCGATGCCCGTCGCGCGCACCTCGGCATCCCTCGGCGACGCGCCGCGCCCCTTCGGATGAAAGACCCACAGCGCGCCGTTGGCCTTAAGGTGCACGACGGCGCGCAGGATGCGCGCGAGGTCGCGCGGGGCGTCGATGCGCACAAAGATCAGGTCGTAGCGCGTGCGCAGCGACTGCGACGCGGCCTTTGCCAGGCACGCGTTCAGGCTGGTCGTGAACGCCGGTTCGTGACGGCCGATCAGCGCCACGTGCGCCCCCGCAACGACGCCCAGCTTTTCGAACAGCGTGCGTCCGGAATAATCGCGCTCCGCCCGGACGTTCATGCAAAGCCGAGGTTCTTGGGCTTGGGCGGGATCTCCGTGTATGCCATCGGGCGATCCCACCAGTCGTGTCGGCGCGCCGCGAGCAGCGCCTCATCGGGCGGGGGCGGTAAATGCAGCTCGAGCGCCTTCGCGTACGCATCGAGATAGCGGTCCACCATCCGATCGAGACTGAAGTCACGCTCCACGTGCGCGCGGCACGCGCGGCGATCGAGGGAGGCTAGGCGCGGGACCTTCTCGACCGCGTCCGCGACGCCGTCGCACAAGAAACCGGTGACGCCGTCCACGATAATCTCGGGCATCGACCCCATGCGCGCCGCGAGCACGGGCGTTCCGCAAGCCATCGCCTCGATCGTCGTGAGCCCGAATCGTTCGGGCCGGGTCGTCATGTGCACGAGCGCAAGCGCGTTGCTCAGCAGCTCGTTGCGGCCTTCGCGCTCCACGGGGCCGAGGAATTGCACGCGATCGCCGTCGATGTGCGGCTCCACCTGCTCCCGAAAGTACGCCTCGTCGTGCGGGATGGCCGCCATCTTCAGCCGTACACCGGCGCGCTTGGCGATATCGATCGCAACATGCGTGCCCTTCTCGGGGTGAAAGCGCCCGAGAAACGCGAGATACTCGCCCGGCCGGTCGCTAAACGTGAAGTGCGCAGGATCGATGCCGTTGTAGGTCGTCGCGAGGTACTCGAGCCCAGGGTCGCGGTCGGCGTTCGAGATCGAGCAGTAAAAACTTCGCTGCGCCCCCGCGTAGTATGCCGCAAGAATCTGCGGCGAGGAGAAGCCGTGGATCGTCGTGAGCAGCGGCGGCGCGTCCGAGCTCAGCGCATACGTGAGCGGTTTCCAGTCGAGGTTGTTGTGGATCAGATCGAACTCGCCGGCACGCCGAAAGAGCTCCGCGATGTGCAGTGCCGTGAACACATCTTCGCTAAGCGCCGGATCCTCGTTGAGACCGACGGGCACGACCGAGACGAGCCGGCCGTCGAAGTGCGAGTTTCCGGTCGCGAAGAGCGTGACGTTGAGGCCGCGCTTGCGCATACCGTCCGCGATGTTGAAGGCGACCTGCTCCCAGGGTCCGTAGCCCCGCGGAGGCGCCGGCCACGAAATCGCGGCCAGCACGGCGAGCCGCAGCCCCTGCAGCTTCATGGCTAGCGGTCGTCGTCGACCGGGTGATCGTTGCTCTCGGCTGCCGCGAGCTCGAAGCGCGTGCGGCGAATCAGCCGCTGCATCGACAGTTCGGAATACGACGGCACCGGCGCAGTGCGCGCGAAGTCGAACATGTCGTGGAGATCGTCGTCGGTCGCGTCGCGCTGCCCGAGCGTCCCGAGGTTGAAGTTCGTCTCGATGAACTTTACGATCGAAGTCGACTCGCGTCGCGTGTGCGAGACGTACGGCAGCGCGCGCGGCCGCCTTGGATCGTAGTTTGAGCGCGCCCAGGCCGAGATCGCGACGATCGGTATCCGCAACCCCCAGCTCGTGCCGTCCGGCCCGGGCGGCGGCGGAACGTGATCGTACCAGCCGCCCGAGTCGTCCCACGTCAGGATCAGCGCGCTGTCCTTGTAGTAGTTGCACGCCGTGTGCTGGCTCTGCACGATGGCTAGATAGATCGAGCCGACCCAACCTGGGCCGCCGGCGCTCAGGTTGCCGGCGTGATCGGAGTCGAGCCAGTTCGGCATCACGAACGATACCTGCGGCAAACGGCAATTTTGGATGTCGCTCAAGATCGTGGCGGACGGCGTGATCACGTTGCGTTCCCAATCGGGGCCGTAGCGGATCTTGCGAAACGCGTCGTAGATATTGACGGCGGGATCCGTAGCGTCGTCGTACGCGCCCGTGTAGTATCTCCAGCTCACGTGCGCGGCCTCGAGCAGATCGCCGATCGTGGGCTGATCGAAGCAGGGAAAAACGCCTGGCCGAATCATCGTCTCGCCGAGCCCGAAGAGCGGAACGGTCGTGCCGGGTTTCGCGTCGCAGCCCCAGATCGAGTCGTTGGGATTGCCGGCGACGCGCGGCTGCGCGGTGGCGAGCGCGTAGTGGCTCGGGAACGTCGGGATTAGACGGGTCGCGAAGTTTTCGTCCGCGAGCGCATAGCGCGCCGCGAGCATGTGATACAGCGTCGTCTCGGAGTCCGGCAGATAGGCGTACGGAAAGCCGGGCGGAGGCTTCGGAAAACCGACGACCACGGTCACGAAGTCGGCGGCGAAGCCGTCCATTTTGCCGCGGTCCCACTCCCCGACGAGCGACAGGTGGTTGTGCCGCGGGTCGGCGGGATACTCGAAGGGCACCGCTTTCAGCCGGATGCGTTTGCCGTCGACCGTGGCCACCTGCGATGTGTTCGCGCCCGGGTAAGGCCCGCCGTTCGCGACGATCGACGAGGCGAAGAGGTTGTCGAACGTGCGGTTCTCCTGCACCAGCACGATGACGTGCGCGATCGGCGTCGCCGGCAGCATCGCTACTGAATCAGGCCCGCTTTGAGCACCAACTGGGGCTCGCGCAGCGCACGGACGTCCTCGCCGGCGTCGGCGCGCAACAGCAGCGCGTCGGCCGGCTCGCCGATTGCGAGGATGCCCTTGTGCAGGCCGACGAGCTCGGCCGCGACGTTGGTGGCCGCATGCAGCGCCTGCTGCGGCGTCATCCCGAGCAGGGACCACATGAGCTCGACCTCCTGCGCGTAATTCTCGTGATAGTTGTACGGCGTCCCGGCGTCGGAACCACCGGCAATGCGCACGCCGCTCTCGTAAGCGTTGCGAATATTCTTGAGCATCACCTCGTTCAGCCCGCGCGCCTTCTCGACGATGTAGCGCGGCTGTTGCCCGTCTTCGAGGTGGGCCATGATGCACGTCGGCGCGCTCAGCGTGGGCACGAGATAGACGCCGCGCTCCTTGAAGAGTGCGATGCACTCGTCGTCGAGCAGCGTGCCGTGCTCGATCGAGTCGATGCCGGCTCTCAAGGCGTTCTTGATGCCCTGCGTTCCGATCGCGTGCGCCGCGACGCGCAGCCCGTGCCGATGCGCTTCTTCTATCGCGGCGGAGAGCTCGTCGGGCGCGAGCTGAGCGTTCCCCGGAACCGCGCCCTTCGTCAGCACGCCGCCCGTCGCGATCAGCTTGATGCAATCGGCGCCGATCCACATCTGCTCGCGCACCGCCTTGCGCGCGTCATACGGCGAATCGATGGCGCGCCCAATCGGCCACCCGTGCCCGCCGGTCATGCACAGCACCGCGCCGGCCGTGCGCATGCGCGGCCCCGGAATGCGGCCCTCCTCGATCGCTTCGTGCACGTCGGGAGCGATGCGGTTGGAGCTGCCGACGTCGCGGATCGTCGTAACGCCGGCCTTGATCGACTTGCACGCGTTCTCGACGGCACGCAGCAGCCGCTGGTTGGGCGTCGTCATCTGAATCATGCCCATCATGTCCGGCTCGCCGCTGCCTTCCAGATGGGCGTGCGCGTTGACCAGGCCCGGCGTCACGCACGCAGCCTCGAGCTCGCACGGTCCTTGAGCCGCGCGAATTTCCTTGACGCGGCCGTCCTCGACGATCAGGTCGACGTTACGTTTGGGCGGCTCCAGCGTGCCGTCATAGAGGACGCCGGCTCGGACGATCATCGGGGCGACTATTCGAACGCGGGCCACGTGCTCCTAGGAGCGTCTCCTATTGAATCTTCAGGCCCGTGAGCCCCGCGACGCCGTTGACGATGAGCTGCACCGCGATCGCGGCGATAATGATGCCGAAGATTCTGCCGACGGCGTCCACACCGGTCTTGCCGAGCAACGCCGTAATCTTCTGCGCTCCGCGCATGGATAGATACGTGATCCCTATGACGACGAGCGCGATGATCACGAAGACGCCGCTGTGCAGATTATGCCCCGGGCCGGGCTTCACGAGCGCGACGGCGATGGCCATCGAGCCCGGCCCGACAATGATGGGGATCCCCAGCGGAAACACCGACGGATCGGTAACGGGCTTCGAGGAATCCGCGGCTTGCGTGTCGGTCTTCTCGGCATAGACCATGTCGAAACCGACCTTGAGCAGCAGCAAGCCGCCGGCGATCTTGAAGGCGCCGATCTGCACTCCAACCGCGCCGAGCAGCGCCTCGCCCGCGAACGCGAAGCCGATCAATATGACCGCGGCGACAATCGACGCGCGACGCGCGATCTGCGCCTTTTCGCGCGGAGAGCGCCCCTCGGTGAGCGTGGCGAACGCCGCAGCGGCCTCTATCGGATTGAGCATCGCAATAAGCGTGACGAAGACGTAGAACGCCTCGCCCAACTGGCCGGTCAGCATTGCACCCAGTGCAGCTTGGCGTGCGCCGCTTTCGCGCGCGCGATCGCGGCGTCGTCGACCGGCCCGTCGACGAGCATCGTGAAATGGCCCATCTTGCGGCGCGCGACGGCGTGCCGTTTGCCGTAGAGGTGCAGCACGATCGACGGGTCGCTCAGCAGCTCCGGCACGCCGGCGAGATGGTCGCCGTCGCCGTCACCCAGCACGTTGAGCATGACGGCGTTGGCGAGCAGTCGTGGCGGCGACAGCGGCAGGTCGCAGATCGCGCGCACGTGCTGCTCGTATTGCGAGCAAGGTGTGACGTCGATCGTATAGTGGCCGCTGTTGTGGGGCCGCGGCGCGATCTCGTTGACCAGCAGCTCGCCGCTCTTGGAAAGAAAGAACTCGATGCAGTACGTGCCGACGATGCCGAGCCCGCGCCCGACGATTGCGGCCGCCTCTTCGGCACGTTTGGCTACCTTTGTGTCGATGGGCGCGGGTGCGACGGTCATCGTGAGAATGCCGCGGTCGTGCGTGTTCTCCGCGACGGGGTAGGTGACGATCTCGTCGTGAGCGTTGCGCGTCGCGACAACGCTCAGCTCGCACGCGAGCGGAACCCTGCGCTCGAAGATCAGCTCAGCTCCGCCCGCAGCCGCGAGCGCTGCCTCGGCCTCCGTCGGCGACGCCGCGGGCCACTGGCCCTTCCCGTCGTACCCGCCTTGCGCGGTCTTGAGGATCGCCGGAAATCCAACGGACTCGGCGGCGGCCCGCAGCTCCGCGGCCGTGAGCACCCGGGCAATCGGCGTCGTGGCGAGACCGGCATCGCGGACGAACTGCTTCTCGCGCAGCCGATTCTGCGTGACGTAAAGCACGCTACTGCTCGGCGAGACGCGATGAGACGATGCTTCGAGATGACGCACGGAGGCAATGTCGATGTTTTCGAACTCGTATGTGATCACGTCACTGCGCCTACCGAGCTCGTCGATCGCGTCGAGGTCGCCGTAGGCGGCAACGATCTGTTCGTCGGCGATTTGGCCGCAGGGCGAATGCTCCTGCGGATCGAGCGTGATGATGTGATAACCCATCCGCTTCGCGTCGAGCGTGAACATGCGTCCCAGCTGGCCGCCGCCGATCACGCCGATGGTCTCGATCGGCTTCAATCGAGCTTGCTGGCGGCCGCGGCGTCGTGCATGCGCGCCGCGTATGCGGCGAGGCGTTCGGTGACGCCCGAGTCGCTCAGCGCGATGATGCGCGCGGCGAGAAGCGCGGCGTTGACCGCGCCGCCGATCGCCATCGTCGCGACCGGCACGCCGGGCGGCATCTGCGCGATCGAGAGCAACGAGTCGAGCCCGCCCAGCCGCGCCGATTGCACCGGAACGCCGATGACCGGAATCAGCGTCTTCGCCGCGGTCATGCCGGGCAGGTGCGCCGCCCCGCCGGCGCCTGCGATGATCGCGCGCAACCCCCGCTTTGCCGCCGACTCCGCGTACTCGAACATCTCGTCCGGCATCCGATGCGCGGACACGACGCGCACCTCGCACGGAATCTCGAGCTCCGCGAGCGTGTCGCGCGCGCCGGACATCGTCTCCCAATCCGAACGGCTGCCCAGAATGATCCCGACGACCGGTGCTTTACCCGCTTGCGCCATCGCAAACCGCTTCGCCATAGCCGGGTAAACTCCGTTGAAGGAAGAAGGACGAGCGTATGTCGCGGTTTCTTCTCGGCATCAACTACTGGCCGCGCCGCAGCGCAATGTACATGTGGCAGCGCTTCGACATCGATGAGATCGGCGAAGACATGGCGCGCATCAAGGATCTCGGCTTGGACGTCGTGCGCTTCTTCCTCATGTGGGAGGCCTTTGCGCCGGAGGGAAAGCGCATCGACGCCGGCACGCTGAAGCGTTTCGACGCCGTGATGGAACGCGTCGCTGCCGCCGGTCTGAAGGCGATGCCGACGCTCTTCTGCGGCCACATGAGCGGCGTGAACTGGCTGCCCGCGTGGACGCTCGAACGCGAGACGACGCGCGGGCGATTCCGCACGATCGCGAACGGCGCGGTCGTGGACCGGTCGATCGGCGACTTCTACGCGGACCCCGAACTGTTGCGCGCCCAGGTGCTGTTCGCGCGGCGCGTCGGGCAGCGCGTGCGCGAGCATCCGGCGCTGTTCGCGTGGGACCTCGGCAACGAGTTTTCCAACCTCCGCGTGCCGGCCACCGCGCAGGACGCGGCGCAATGGAGCGCGCGGCTGACCGACGCGTTGCTGGAGGCGTCCGGCGCCAGCACAACCGGCGGAATGCATGGAGAGGATCTCGAGCAAGACCGCAACCTGCGCCCGTCGAACATCGCGGCGCCGTGGCGATTTGCTACGATGCACGGCTACTCGGTGTACAGCAAGTTCGCACGCGATCGGCTCGACACAAGCGTCGTGCCCTTCCTTTGCCGGCTGCAGCAGTCGTTTTCGGGTAAGAGCGTGCTCTTCAGCGAGTTCGGCAATCCGCAGTGCCCGCCGGGAAGCTCGCGCGTGAACGGATTTGCGTGCCTCGAAGAAGATGAGATGGCGCAGTACGCGCGCGCGGTGTTCGAGCGGCTGCACTCGTCCGGCGCGCTCGGAGCGTTTTGGTGGTGCTGGGCCGATTACGACCTCGCCCTGGCCAGGCTCCCGCCGTTCGACCAGGCCCCGCACGAACTGCGCTTCGGCGTCGTGCGCAGCGACGGCACGCCGAAGCCGGTCGCTGCGGCGCTCGCGGAGTTCGCCCGTACAAGGCGCGATGTCATCGAGCCGCCGCCTCCGCCGATCGCAGGCGAAAGCGAGCATTACTCCGGGCTCCCGCAGAGCATCGAGCGCGAATACCAGGATTACTGCGAGACGCATGGCTGAAGGCGGGCGGACGTTGATCGTCACCGGGGCAAGCTCCGGCATCGGTCACGCGCTCGCGCTCGCCGCCTCGCGGGAGCGCTACGGCGTGGTAGCGGTCGCGCGCCGCGCGGCCCACCTCGACGAGCTCGCGCAACGAATCCGAGACGGCGGCGGCCGCTGCGCGACGCTCGCCGGCGATGTCACTGCGCGCGACATGCCGGCGCGCGTCGTCGACGCCGCGCTGCGTGCCTTCGGGCGCATCGACGTGGTTGTAAACAACGCCGGAGGCGGCACGTACGGCCCGTTGATCGGGGAGAGCGACGCCCAGATCGAGGCGCAGATGCAGCTGAATTTCGCGGCGCCGCTGCGGCTGGCGCGCGCGGCGCTGGCGTCCCTGGAGGTGACGCGCGGCCAGCTGGTATTCGTCGGCTCGGGAAGCGCGCGGATCCCGCTGCCCAACTACGGCGCCTATGCGCCGGCCAAGGCCGCGCTGCGCGCGGCCGCGATACAGTTGCGGCGCGAGCTGCGCCCGCGGGGCATCGCGGTGACGTACGTCGATCCCGGGCTCGTCGCGACGGAGTTTCATTCGACCATCGGCATAGAGCGCGCAAAGCAAGTCCCGGCGGCGTCACCGCAGCGGGTCGCGCGCGCGATCCTGCGCGGCATCGATCGCCGCTCGGCCGTGGTGCACGCGGTGCCGTGGCAGTCCGCCGCCACGGTGCTCGGCGAGTCGTTGGGCTCACTCGCCGACCCAATCATCGTCGGCTCTTTCACACCCAAACCCGCCATTTGTCATCCTGAGCGAATGCCCAAAGGGGCGGAGTCGAAGGACGAAGCACCGGCAAGCGGCAACCCATCGTTCGAAACTGCGCTCGCACCGGTCGCGCGGCGCATGGATCGCCTCAAGCTGCCGCAGAGCTTCCTGCGCGACGCGCTCGTGCCGGGCGCGCGGCTGGAGCTCAATGCCCTGGCGATGCGCTGGGCGGGGATGCCGAACAAGAACGAACGGGCAGCGCTGCGCGAGGCGCTCGATGCGCTCGAGACCGCGGGCTATCTAAGTCGTGCCGGCGAGGAAAGCTGGACCGTCGTACGCGCAGCCGACTGATCGGCTACGATACGCGCACTGCCGCACGGCGCAGATACTTCGCGGCGATCGCGGCGAAGAACAGCAGCGTCGCGAGCAGCACGATCGTGGCGCCGCTGGAAGCGCGAACGTAATACGAGAGGTACAGGCCGCCGACCGTGCTGACCGCGCCGAAGAGCGCCGCGACCGCCATCATCGGAGCGAAGCGCGACGTCAACTGATACGCCGCCGCCGGCGGCGTGACGAGCAGCGCGGCGACGAGCACGATCCCGACGGCCTGCAGCGAGACGACGATCGTGAGCGCCAGCATCACGAGCAGCGCGTACTCGTACGCCGGCGCCGCGATGCCGCTGGCCTGCGCGACGACCGGATCGAACGTCGTGTAGAGCAGCCCGCGAAAGAGCGCGACGACGGCCGCCGCCACGACGACGCTCAGCGCGAGAATCAGCCACAGGTCCTGCGGCTGCACCGCTAGGATGTCACCGAACAAAAAGCTCTGCAGGTCCACCGCATAGCTGCGCTGCTGGCTCATCAGGTAGACGCCGAGCGCGAACATTCCGGTGAAGAGCACGCCGATCGTCGTGTCGAGCGAGATGCGGCCGCGGCGATGCACAAAGCCAATTCCGACCGCCGTCAGCACGGCCACGACGCCGGCGCCGATATAGAAGTTCGCGCCGCGCAGATACGCGATCACGATGCCGGCGAACGATGCGTGCGCGATGCCGTCGCCGATGAACGACAGCTTGCGCAGGATCACGTAGGTGCCCATCGTCGAGCAGAGCAGACCCACGGCAAGCGCCGCCACGAAGGCGCGCTCCATGAAGGCATAGTGGAACGGTTCGGTGAGAACGGTCACGCCTTGATCTCCGGGTGGGCCGCGTGCGCGGCGTGCGGCTCGTGATCGTGACGCAGGTGTCCGTGCGTGTGCGTGTGCTCGCGGATCGCGCTGTACGCGCCGGACGCGACGACCTCGCGAGGCGTGCCGAGCGCGAGGACGCGCCGGTCCAGCACGAGCAGCCGATCGAACCACTCTTCAACGCGGTCCAAGTCGTGCGTCGCGGTCAGCACGGTCAGACCTTCTGCGGAGAGCCCGCGTACGATGTTGCTCAGCGCCTCTTCCGTCGCCGCGTCGACGCCAGTCGTCGGCTCGTCGAGCAGCAAGAGCCGCGGCTCCTGCGCGATCGCGCGTGCGACGAAAGCGCGCTGCTGCTGGCCGCCCGAGAGATGCGCGATGGGCCGCGCGCCGAGCGGCGTCATGCCAACCATATCGATAGCGCGTCGCACGGCCTCGCGATCATACGCGCCGAAGTGCTCCCAGAAGCGCAGCCGAGCGAAGCGGCCCATCGCGACGACGTCCCAAACGGTCGCCGGGAAGGACCAATCGACGGCCTCGACCTGGGGAACATAAGCAATCGTTCCGGGGCGCAATCTACGCGGCGGCATCCCGAGCACGTGCAACTCGCCGCTCGCGGGCAGCAACAGGCCCGCGACGGTCTTGAGCAGCGTCGACTTTCCGGAGCCGTTCGGGCCCACGATGCCGAGCGACTCGCCGCAATGCACGCTAAGCGTCGCGTCGACCAGCGCGGTGAAATCCTCGTACCGCACGGTCATATTTCGGATCACGATCGCATCAGCCATGATTGCCATCCTGAGCGGAGCCGCGCAGCGGCGAAGTCGAAGGGCGCGCCACGACGGCACTGTCCGTCACTTCAGCGTCTTCACGATCACGCCGGTATCGTAATTCAGCATCGCGCTGTAGTTCGAAACACGCGGATCCGCGCCGATGGAATCGTCGTAGAGGTCCTCGACCACGCGGATGCCCGCGCCCTGCGCGATGGAGTAGAGGATCTTCGGGCTATACTCCGGCTCGCTGAAGACGCCGTGGACGTGGTGTGCCTTCGCGAGGTCGATCAGCCGCGCGATCTGCTGCGGATTCGGCTCCTGGCCGGGATTGCGCTCCACGAAACCGAGCGTCGTAATGCCGAACCGGTCGTTGTAGTATTGCCATGCGTTGTGAAAGACGATCATGTAGCGGTGCGACGGCGGAATCGTGTCGATCTGCCGCTGGATGCTTTTCGTCAGCTCGGCGAGTCGCAGGTTATAGCTGGCCGCATTGCGCCGGAACGCGGCGGCGTGCGCGGGATCGGCCGTAACCAGCGCGTCGCGAATCTTCAAGACGTAATGCTGCGCGAGAACGGGGTCCATCCAAAGGTGCGGGTTGAGATTTTTGACCGGCAGGCCGTCGGCGCCCACGACGACGCGCAGATCCTTAGAACCGGCGTCGCGCAACAGCCGATCGAGCCAAGTTTCTAGGCCCGCGCCGTTCTCGACGAGCACCCGGGCATCCGCGACCGCCGCGACGTCCTGCGGGGCGGGTTGAAACGTCTCCGGTGACGCGCCGACCGGCACGATATTCTTGACGGTCACGTACTGGCCGCCGACACCCTCGACCAGCGAGTTGAGCGTCGAGATCGTCGTCGCGACAGCGATCTTACCTTGCTTGTCACCTTGAGCTTGTCGAAGGGTGGACTGGGTGCCATGCGAGCACGCCGCCAAGGCGAGAAAAAAGGCGATGGTAGCACGCGTCATCGGCACGAGCGGCACCTTCCGAAGAACTCCAGCGCGTGGCCGTTGAGCTCGAAGCCGTGCAGCCTGCGCAGCGACTCCGCGAACTGCTCCATCGCGGCGCAGTCGACGTCCTCGACGCGTCCGCATTCGCCGCATATGGCGTGGTGATGGTGATGGCGCGGCTTGCAAAGCATGTAAGTCGCCTCGCCCTCGGCATCGGCACGGGCGGTTACCTCACCCTTGCTGCTCAGACGGTCCAACGTGCGATACACCGTCGACAGCGAAACCGGCGCTCCGGAGCGCTTGAGCGCGCGATGGATCTCAGCCGCCGAGAGAAAGCGCTGATCGCGTGAAAGGATCGACGCGATCCACTCTCGCGGCCGCGTCGCGTAATCGGCCCGGATGCCCATGCCGAGTTATTTGCGAACTATTCGCAATTCTCCCGGTGGGGTCGAAGGGGCGGCCGACGGTGATGGGCTAGCCGTAGGGCAAATCGCGATCGCCGCCTTGGCCTTGTCGCGCACCCGGCCCGCCCAGTAGGCGGACGTATCGGCCCACGCCGGCAACGTCAACGCGACTGCGGCCGCACGCCTTTGAACCTTTGGAATGACGTCGGCGAAGGAAGGCGGGACGGTCCCACCGTCGGCGTTGACCACATTGCCAGCGCCAGCCAGGCGTCGGCAAGCATCATCGCGGGCAGCGCCGTCGCCGCAGCGGGACAGGAAGCGTTGAGCTTGGCGGCCACGTCGGACTCGAGCGCGAGCGCCCAGGCCGAGTACGCGGCGATTTGCGCGAAGAGCGGCGCGCGCTGCGCGTCGCTCGCGCACATGCTGTCGAGGACGTCGCGTTCCTCGTTCAGCGTCGAGATCAGCTCGGCGAGCGCGCCGTAGCGCTGCAACAGCTTGGCGGATCCGCTCCCCGGGCCGCGCCGATCGTAGTCGCGGACGCGCGACGACGCGTCGTCAATCATCTGGCTATTGCAGCGGTTCGCCGCCACCAAAAAGGCCGGAGCCGTTTGCACGGGTTGCGCGGCGGCGAGCAGCACGACGGCCGCCAACGTAAAGGCTACGGGATGCGGGGGGTTCCTCATTCGCTTTGACAGGTGCCCACGCTGACGCGTACAATCCTCCACGGCGCCCGTGTCACCCGAGCGTGGCACCCTGAGCGGAGTCGAGGGGCGATGGGCCGTGGGGATGTAGCTCAGCTGGTAGAGCACTTGCTTCGCATGTAAGGGGTCCGGGGTTCGAGTCCCCGCATCTCCACCAACCAAAACGCGCCGATTCCTTAAGGGATTTCGGCGTTTTTTGTTTTTGCGGCAAGACCAAGCGGGATGCGCTTATGGAAGTTGGCCTTGCAGTAGCCGCGTTCCCAGGGGCAGAGGTTACGGATCGATCTGACTACTTGCACAATATGTAAGGAGTCGGCTTCGGGGTCCCCCATCTCCACCACGGGAAATGCTTTATTCCGTAAGGAATTCTGGCGTTTTTTCATCCCGCGGCAATGCGAAGCGATGGACCGCATTTATGACAATCGTACGACAATTAGGTTCGAGCGTCGCAAAAAAAAATTCGTCGGCTGTCCTCGTTACGCGGCGCCGTGTACCGATCAGGTCCCCTGCCTCTCGAACATCATGCCGGTATCGGCAAGACCAAGACTGCTCGCCATCGCGAGCAGATATTCGCTGGCTTCTGGCGACAAGCGAATCGGCGATACGGCTCCGCGCGCAATGCAAAACGGCCTCGCGCATCGCGAAGCCGTGTGCAGGGCAGCTAGGATGCACCTATGGCAGTACCCTGAAGACGGTGCCGAAGCCGTTCACGCTGCCGTGGCGTTTCTCGCCACCCTGATACGTCGTGCCGTAGAGCGCACCTTTCTCCAAAGTCAATCCTGCATAGGGCTGCGACCCGTCGCTCTTCCCGCCCTGGAATGTATGAAGCAAACTCCCGACGTATCCGTTTCGGGAGGGCTTCAGCATGAAGACCGTGCCTTGTGTGGCCAAGCCGCTGCCTTGAGAGGTCGTCCCGTACAGCGCGCCCGATGCGTCGGCGATCACGCCGCCGAAAGGCTGCTCACCGTCATTACTGTTAGTTCCGAAACTGTGGAGAAGACTTTCAGTGTAACGGATTCCTGAGCGCTTTAGCTTGAAGACCGCACCCCAATCAGCCGAACCGCCGTTAATCGTCGTGCCCAACAATGATCCATCGTTGTCGACAAGCAGAACTCCAACCGGGCCTAACCCGTCGTGCGGCGGTCCTTTGAAGCTGTAGAGCACACGAAAATTATAGCCGTTCTTGGAGGCCTTCAACTCGAACACAATGCCGCAACCATAGGGCGCGCAATACTTGCCTCCACTCACGGTCGTGCCGTAGAGAGCGCCCGTATTGTCGGCGACTAGGCCGCCGCGCGGAGTGTCGCCGTCGTTGGGGTAGCCCATGAAGAAGTGGAGAGTGCTCTCCGTGTAGCCCTTTCGGGAGGGCGTAAGTTTGAAAACCGTGCCCAAACCGTATCCGCCTGCATAGTTCGTGCCGTAAAGCGCGCCTGTCTTGTCGACAACCAGATTGGAATCCGGATTCGCCCCGTCGGTTGCTGACTCGAAGGCATAGAGGACAGTCTCTTTGTAACTGCTTCCAGCGCGCGTCAGCTTAAAGACGGTGCCGCAACCGTAGGGCTTACAATTCGTGCGGTCCCCCCCGAGGACGGTCGTGCCGTACAGCGCATCCGCTGTCGTGTCCACAATTACGCCACCCTGCGGAGACGAGCCATCGTTGGGGAAGCCTTTGAAGCGGTAGATGACACTTTCGGTGTAATGCCCCTTAGAGGGCGTCAGCTTAAAGACCGTGCCGCAGCCGTACCCGGTGTTGGCGCATGCGAAACCGCCGTTTTGCGTCGTGCCGTAGAGCGCGTATGTCTTGTCGGCGGCCAATGAACCATATATCGGGAATGCGGCATCCTTCTCGCCCTTGAACGCATAGACGACGCTTTCTAGGGTTAAGGGCTTCAACCGCGAGGGCGTTTTGTATGCGAGCGACTGCGCAGTACTGACGGGAAGCGTCGTGCTCCACGCGCTACCTTTGCATCCGCTAACGGGGGATGCAAGCGCGGCGATAGATGCGACCCATAACAATTCCTTCGACGACAACATATATGCCTCCGAGTTTCAGAAGTAGTAGTGAGTCACATCCCGCCTGGCCTGAGGAGAAGGTGACCGAGAAACGCTTTGCTGCATGCCTTGCGAGAAACAGTCCCCAGAAGGTACGGCACCGCCATTGCAACCAGTGGTACGAGCGGTGCGCGGCTGCACAAGCATCGATGCCGAGCCTGGAGCGGATTGGAACGCAGCGATCAGCGACGCAACCCTCGGCAGTGATTTAGGGCCGTTGGCAAAACCGCAGGCGGCTAACAGCGTCCCGCAAGGGTAGGCTCCTACAACTCTGCATAGGGACTTCATGATGAGCCGTCCTGCGATGGGGCAAAGAGACTGACGGCGTGTTCAACGGCGCAACGGGAAAGGGTGGAAGCGATCGGCACGCTGTAGCCGCGTTCGCACGTTTTCCGGTAAACCGATTTTACGTGCGAGCGCGCTCCTGAGAGGAATATCCGCCCTGCCGCTAGGAATCAGGAGAACCGCAGGAGTTTTGCCGGTCTTTGAGTCGATCGCATTGCCGACGATCCAGCCGCGATCATTAATGTCGGACCCCTGGAGTAAATACAGTCGGGAATCCGGGAGAAGGTTGTTCAAATCGGTCATCGAGCCGTTTTGCCAAAGGAAGGCACGACAGTTTCCGCTCTGATCGCACGAAACGCCGACAATTTGGCTCCTATCATTGATGCTGTAGGCTGCGCTGGCGACGTCCCCAGATAGCGTGCCGAGGTCGGACATGGACCCGTTTTGCCAAAGAAAAGCATGAAACGTCGCCTTCCCAGAAAGACCTGAAACGCCGACGACTTGCCCCGCAGCATTGATTGATGTTGCGGCGTTGTCGAGCGTTCCGCCCAAGTTTCCAAGGTCGATCGTCGAGCCGGCTTGCCAAAGCAACGCGTGCACGGATGTTGAGTAGCCGGGCGATGCGCATATACCAGACCCGCCGACGACCTGTCCGTTGTCATTTATCGCGAGTGCGGCAGAGATGCTGTCGCCAGCAGCTGGGGGCAGCGACTGGACTCGGCCGTTGGGTTGCCAGATCGCGCCATAGAAATCGAAGACTTGGGGTGCCTGGCAACTCGGGTCTTGCGTCCCGTTTTCAGCATAACCGACGATTTGGCCGTGGTTATTGACGCCGTTGGCTTGGCCGTTATTTCCTCCCAGCGTCGGAAGTGGCGTCATTGCGCCGTTTCGCCAACGGAAGCCCGCGCAGATATGGTCCGTCCCCGTCCCGCAAAAGTCCTCGGCGTACGGATCGGTCTGGGAAACTTCCGATAGGCCGACGATCACGCCCCGGTCGTTCTTCACCGGAAAGGGCACGTCGCTATTTGGGCCGCCGAGCGTACCCAAATCTGATTTCTGCGCGCTCGTCCAAAGCGTCGCGCGATAGACTTTGTTTCCGCGCCGAAAAGCGTAGCCGGTGATCCAGCCTCTATTGTTGATGCCTTCGGCGCCGCTGATCTTTCCGCCGAGCGTGCCGAGATTGACGACGTAGTAGTGACTCACAGCACGCTGGGTCTGTTCAGAAAAGGCAAACCGATGAGCGCTTTGCTGCGTTCCTTGTGAAGGAGCGACAATCGAAGTTAACGCGCCGTTGTTACAACCGGTAAGAACCGCAATCGTGACTGCAAACCACAATGCGTACGGAGTAGTACCCGAAATCGTCATGACATTCTCCTCACGGGAAGCCGCTAATGGCAGTTTCTGGCGGTGCAGACGAAAGCCGAGAGCATCACGGCGCGTGGCGACTCGGTAATGCCAAGAATGCGGGACTGCGTCCACTCTTCCGATCGTAGCCGTACCCGACAACCCAACCACGATCGTTGATGTCTCCACCGTAGGTGAGATACAGTTTTGAGTGAGGCGGCACGAGGAGGTTCAGATCGGTCATCGCCCCGTTCTGCCAGATGAAGGCGCGACAGGCGCCGCCGGCATTACACGATTGCCCGACTATCTGCCCTTTATTGTTGATGCCGAACGCGACGCTGAACATATCTCCCGGCAACGTGCCGAGATCGGTCATCACGCCGCTCTGCCAAAGGAAAGCGTGAAACGTCGCATTATCCGACAGGGTCGAGACGCCGACGATTTGTCCGCGGTCGTTGATCTGCACTGCGGCATTGAACTGATTGCCGCCAAGACTGCCGAGGTCGATGGCTGAGCCCGGTTTCGGTTTGCCAGAGCACGGCATGCGCCTCGTTCGAAGACGTGGCAAATGGCGATGCGCAGGAACCGGAGGTTCCCACAATCTGGCCGCTGTTGTTAATTCCGACTGCTGCTGAAATCGAATCGCCCGGAATCGGGGGCAGCGCCAGCGTGGTGCCGTTGCGTTTCCAGACCGTACCGTAGTAATCGAGGACCTGCGGAGGAATGCAGCTTGGATCGTGCGTTGCATTCTCCGCTACGCCCACGACGTCGCCGGAATTGTTGACGCCGGTCGGTTCGGCGTTATTGCCTCCCAGCGTGGGGAGCGCCGTCATGACGTTGTCTTTCCAGCGGAATCCAATGCAGATGTGGTTCGTGTGCAAATCGGGACAGAATTTCTCACGCAGCGGATCGAGTTGCTTTACCTGCGAAACGCCCGCGACTTCGCCCCGGTCGCCTTTGACCGACCAGTTGATGGCACTACTTGGGCCGCCGAGCGTACCGAGGTCCGTGACGCGTCCGTTAATCCAGATCGTCGCGTGAGCGATTTTGTTGTCGGGAAGGTTCGCGTCTCCCACGATCCAGCCGCGATTGTTGACCCCGTAGGCAAAGCCCGCACTCCCGCCAAGCGTAGGGAGCGCGATGAGGTAGTAATGCGTCACGCGATCCGAGGACCGCGTGGGTGAGGCTAGCTGAGCGCCGCCTCCCGACGGCGGACTGAAGCCGGACGGGGAACCCCCGTTATTACAGCCGGCGAGTATCGCTCCGGCCACGCTGGCCCCCAGAGCGAACCGTCTCCCAATCGAGATATGCATTTCTTGAGTGCTCCCCTTCAAACGTCGAGCAAGGCGGCCCGGTGATTGGAACCCTCCAGGTGCCCGTCGAAAAACGAGCCAATCGTACCTGACATCTCCGAATGGATCCCGAAAAGAGCGCTTCTTTGCTTCTCGAAACCAGGACGGACATACAAGCGTCTGACCTCAAAACGTTGGGAGGCTTTGCCTTACGCGTAAGTGGCAAGACGACGCCGAGCCCGGCTACCCGTAAGGCCCGGGCGCTCATGGCCTTCCTCGTCATCAATCAGGGGGCCGACGCGGCGCGCGAACGGTTGATCGAGGTGTTCTGGCCGCGTGTCGAACCCGATCGCGCTCGCGACAGTCTGAGCACGGCGCTCCACTCGATCCGGCGCAGTCTACGAACGGCAGGCCTGGACGCGAATGCATTCCTGCTGGCGACGAAATCCGTCGTTCGCTGGATGGCTGACACCGCGGTGGATTCCGAAGAGTTCGCGAGACTAGCTGCGCGCGAGGACCCCTTAGCGATCCAAGAAGCGCTCCAGCTCTACCAGGGCGACTTCCTCGAAGGTGATTATGACGAGTGGGTGGTCGCCGAGCGCGAGCGCTTAGCAGCACTTTATGAAACCGTGCTGGCCCGTGCCGTCAGAACTTCCAATGATACCGACGCAGCGCGGCGACTTATCGCCCGGAGTACGTACGATGAACAAGCCTACGCGGTAGTCATCGAAGAGGAGCTGCGCGCCGGCAGGCGTTCCTTAGCCGCGTCATGGATCGAGCGTTGTCGCATCGAGCTTGTCTGAAGTCGGCGTGGAGCCGTCCGCAACTTTCGAGGCTCGGTTCGGCAGCATCGTGCACGTCGAACCGCTGATCGCCCACGAGCTGACATTGCCGTTCGCCGGCCGCAAGATGGAACTAGCATGGCTTGCGGCGAGATTCTCGGACGTCATCGACAACCGCGGAAGCTTCACGCTAGTGCGCGGAGAGGCCGGCATCGGTAAGTCAACATTGTTAAGCAGAGCTTCCCGCCTCGGGCAGCAGTATGGGCTTGACGTGCTCGCAGTCGCTTGCTCGGGCGAATCCTCCGGAACGTTCGGGCCGTGGCGCAAGCTCTTTCGCGAGGTCGGTTCCGGCGAGAGCCTCGACGCGTTCGTCAGAATGCATCCCGGCGACGCCGCGACCGCCGTGGCAGATTCGATCGCACGAAGTTTCACGAAGCCAACCGTGTTAATCGTGGATGACGCGCACGAGTTGTCGGGCGAGGCGCTGGATGTCTTCGTGGCGCTATCTCGCATCATCGTCCGCGAGCATGCCATTGTTGCCGGTACGCGACCGGAGGGCGCGACCCCCATTCGCTCGCGCCTGTCAGACCTACCTTTGGAAGAGCTTCCGATCAATGGTCTGGATCGAAGCGACTTGCGATCGGCGCTGATGCAGACGTTAGGAACCGAGCAAGACGAAGTGCTCGATACCCTCTACGATCGGACGGCGCGGTCATCCACTCTTTTTTGTCGGACTTTTAAACTCACTGGTTAGTGGGGGCGCTCTCATGCGCGACGGAACGCGTTTGCTGCTCGCCAAACCGATCGATTCCGGCATCGAATTACCGGATACGCTGAGACGTTTCATCGAGATGCGCCTTCGCGAACGGGGCGAAGTCGCGCGAGCCGTCGCGTGCGCGTTAGCGCTTGAACCGCACGCCAACGCCGATGACCTTGCCGCCGCTCTTGCTCTTGATGCATCCGTTACATTGGATGCGTTGGACGACCTACTGGCATTAGGCCTCATCGCGCAGCCTGCCTCAGGCGCACCGTTCGCGTTCACGCACGATCTGGTTCGGGAGGTGGCGGCGATAGGGCTCAACGTCGGCCGACGCACGTCCATTCATCGGGTCTACGCGCAGCGCCTGATGACAAATGGTCAGCGCGATACATCGCTTCGCTTGGCCCGACACCTGCAGGCTGCCGGCGAACCCTTAGCGGCGGCGAAGGCGTACCTGAAATCGGCGCAAGAAGCGCTGGAGCTCAATGCGGCCCAGGACGCGATCGAGCGTTGTGACGCCGGCATTGCGATGGGGGAGAGGTCAGAGCGTACGCCGAGTCAGCGGCGTCCTGATTGCGATGCTGCATAGGACCGCGGCACGCGCTGCGGTTGCGACCGGGGATGCTGCCGCTGCCCTGACGCGGGCACGCCAGGCCGTCACATTGGCGAACGCCGGAGACGATGCCGGCGAATCGATTCGAGCAACACTCGACCTGGCTGCCATTGAAGGGGTGATCGGAAGTGCCGCCGAGCAGAAGTCGGATGCAATCGCAGCTATCGAAAAAGCGCGATCCTGCGATGACGCTGCGCTCGAAGCCGAAGCATTGATTCAGCAGGCAAATAGTGCTCGGAAGCTAGGATTGCGGGAAGAGGCGCTACGGGCTTGCCGGATCCGCTTATTCGTTGGCACGGCGTTGCGATCGTTCCGATCTGGCGACGGCTGCCATAGAAGAATTGCTTTACGCACAAACGACTTGGTGGCTTTTCGACGATGCGTTGGAAACGGCGCGCACCGGTTTGGACGTCGCTAGGCGTGCGGGGCCGCTGGCCGAGGCCGCCTTCCGTCAAGCACGCAGCGCGCTCTGGTATCTGTTGGAGCGCTTTTCCGAAGCCGAATCGGAACTTGCGGCCGCACTTCGGCTGGCGACCGAGAGCATCGTAGTACGGCAAGAATCGGTCGTTGCTCCGGTCCGCGCGCAGCCCCATCTGAGATTCGCATGTTATTGCATGGCCGCAAGAATCGCGATCGAACAAGAACGATGGAACCAAGCGCTCGAGCTCGCCGACAAAGCCGCCGCAATAACCACTGTTGATGCACTTCCGTATTACAAGGAGGCGCTCGCGCTCGTGCGGGTCAATGCCTTGCTCGGGCGGCAGCCTTGCCGGTGATAGCGAGCGTGCGTGGGACCTCATCGATCCGCTCGGCGAGTCGGAGTTCGGTCAGGAAACCATGACGTGGAGCGATTGCATCGAGCTTGCCCGGGCACGCCTCGGAGTGCAACTCCACAGACCCGATACGCACGAGTGCTTGCGCCGCGTCATCGATACGCTGGAAGAACGTGCGCACCAAACTCCGCTAGATTGCGACCGCGCGTTTGCGCGTCTCGCAGGCTCGGCCGACGCACTTGGAGATGAAGCCGTAGCGCGCCGAGCACGCTCTAGATCGACGTACTATCGGCGCGGCCGTATGGCTTTGGCGGGATCGGCTTGGGGCGGAGCCGAGAGATGACATCGACGAAGCGCGTACGACTGGCCAACATTACAGCGGCTTTGGCGATCGCGATCGTTACGGCGTCGGCTCTGTGGTATGCGAGCATCATCTGGAATCCGGACTCGTATGGAGATTTTGGGTTAACCGTCGGAGATTTCGGGTTGCCCGCAGACGACGGTTCGTGGATCGTCACGAGCGTCGTTCCGGCGTATCCAGCCGAAATGGCAGGCATCAAACTCGGCGATCGAGTCGGCGCCGCGCTGCCAGTGCACGATCGCCTCACGCTCACTGGTCAAATCGCGCCAAGCCCCGGCGAACGGGCGACGGTTGCGACTCTTCCACGGTCATGAAGACCGAATCTTGACCATTGAAGCGCGTCGCCTCGAGCCTCTACCACCGATCGAAAGGGTCTTCCGCGCCCTTCAGATCGTTGTTAGCATCATTTTCGCGGTGGTGGGCTTCGTGTTGGTTCTGCTTCGTCCAAATAGAATGACCTGGGGCTTTTACCTCCTGGCGCTGCCTATCGCCGGCGCAATATTGCCGCATTCCACGCTGTATCCGGTTTCTTACCTTCCCACAACATGGCTCATAGCTTTGGGCATTGCCGAGGATGTTCTGACAGCTGCCGGAGCCGCTGGATTTCTCGTGTTTTGCCTACGCTTTCCGAGTAACGCTCCGATGACGTGGCGCAAGAGGATCGACGATTGCGTCCCTTTGCTGGTCGTTGCGTTAGCCGCGCTTTGCATCTCAATAGATCTTGGCCGCTGGCTCTCCATCGTGCCCCCGGGTCCAACGCGTTTTCTCTGGAACACTTGGCTGGTTAGTTGCGTTTTACTGCTCGCTTGGCGGCGCCACCCTTCTTACTGAGGGCGTATTTTGATGCGCGCGGAGCGGAGCGAATTCGCACAAAATGGGTAATGCTCGGCTTAGTTTGCACGGCGACTGCGCTCGTCGGGATATTTCTTTCGTGGGGAGGCCCGCTCTCCAGCTTACCCGTTGTGTTTGTTTGGATCCTTTGTCTATTCGTTGCCGCCTTTCCGCTTACAGTAGCATATGCCGTAATCCGTTACCGCGTGATCGACGTCCGGTTCGTCATCAGCCGTTCGATGGCCGTTGGCGCCGTCGCGGCATTCGTCGGTTCGATCGTTATTGCTATCGACTGGCTCTTTACTACCAAGATTCCGGCCTCACGCTTCGAAACGGCCACCTACTTTGGAGTTGCATTTCTTATTGGGCTTACCATCAGCGCTTTGAGAAGACGGATCGGCAGAACGATCGACTTTCTCTTCTTTCGCGAGCAGCTCGTAGTGCGCGAAAGCGTCGATGTCGTTGCCGCGAAGATTCGTCGCGCATCGGTCAAGGAGGACCTGTACGAGCCATTGAGTGCCGGAGTTGCTCGCGCGTTCGGCCTCGCCTCGGTAGCATTGTTCGAGCGCGCCACCGACGGAGGGTTTGGACGTGTCGCAGCGGACGGCTGGCCGGCGCGCACGCTATGGAACATGCTACTCGACGATCCTTTCGTGTTGCGCGCCGATGCGCGACCGTGCGTTACGAACATCGATTCGTTACAGTGGCACGAGCGGCGTCTGCCATCTGGCATAGCAAGGCCGGTCATCATGGTGCCGATAATCGTCGGCAGGCGCGTGGGCGCGTTGCTCTTGTGCGGATCGCACGTGAACGGCGCGGCCTTGAATCCGGAGGAAACTCGCTGGATCCGCGGGCTTGCTGCGGACGCATCTTTGGTCTACGCCGCGTCGACGACGCCTAACTGGGACGATGGCGAATTCAGCCGTCAATTTCAACGCGTGCTAACGTAGAGTCAGTCCAGCTCAGCGCGAACCTGAAGCCGAAAGAACTCCAGGGACCTCCGTCAATTTCACTCGAAAGATTCGGACTGCGCGCCTGGAGTAACTCACGCGCTGCAACCTCGTCGAGACCGTCGACGCGTAGCTCCGGAATGATGTCCGCAAAAGGTGTTTCGGGAAGATCGCGGCTCGCGACGAGCAACACGACTTGCTCAGACTGCAACCGGCGCGCAATAAATGCAAGAACGTTGATCGTCGATCGATCTAGCCACTGTGCATCGTCAACAGCCAACAATAGCGCATGCTCGGATGCGAAGTCGCTCAGCAATTCGAGCGCGCCCAACGCAATTAGGAAAAGTTCGGTGACCGGAACGTCTGCAAGCCCGAAGGCTGCACGAAGTGCGTCTTGTTGGGGCCCGGGTAATCGCTCGGTGCGCTCGACTATCGGTTGCAGCAGCTCGTAAAGCCCAGCGAACGGCAAATTCGTTTCCGACGGCACGCCGGTCACGGTTAGCATCGACATTTCTCGCAAGGCCGCTTGCGACTTTGCAGCCTCTACAATTGCTGTTTTCCCAACTCCCGCATCACCACGAATAAGCAAGGCGCCACCTCTATCGCGTACGCAATCGAGTTGTTCTTCAATGACGCGAAACTCGTGCTCGCGCCCGACTAGGAAGGCATCCGGATGGGGTGGTTTCCATGCCACCGACGACACGTTCGGGTGCGGAGTTCCGGCGGTCCTTCGACTAAGCCTAAAGGCTGCTCAGATTTATATAGATAGAATCTTCGGAGCGACCCACTCCCCGGCCATGACCGACTCCCTGGCGAGTACAAAACGCCTGCGCAAGATCGCGCGCCGCGCGCTGCATAGAGGTCGAAGAGCTCAAGCGGCGGTAAGCTCATCGTATCGCAGCAGTTTGTACGCCGCGACCGATAGGACCCAGCTTGCGGCAAAGACGCCGACGATGATAAAGCCCAGCGTTCCAAAATTGTCATTAGCTCCGCGGATCGCATCCCAAATTCCGCCGTTGAGGGCCAGCCGATGGGCGAAAACGCCGGCCGCTTCTATGCCGCCGACGACGAGCGCCACGAGCACGGATACCAGCGTGATAACCGTATTATAATAGAGCTTTCGCACCGGCTTGACGAACGCCCAACCATAGGCGCCGAGCATCAGGATACCGTCGGTCGTATCGAGAAGCGACATCCCGGCGGTGAAGAGCAAGGGAAAGAGCATAATGCCGAAAACCGGCAGACCTTTGCCGGCTTCTACTGCGGCGATGCCAAGCAGCGCAACTTCGCTGGCGGTATCGAAACCAAGCCCGAACAGCACGCCGATCGGATACATCTTCCAACTGCAGTCCACGATACGCAGCAGCGGTCGAAAGAATCGCCCCATGAGACCGCGCTGGTCGAGCATTGCGTCGAGCGTGTGATCCTCGTAGGCTTGCCCGCGGCGCACCCTGCCAAACGCGGCCGCGATGTCGACGAGCACGACCATGTTGATCGCCGCGACCAGCAAGAGAAAGCCGGCCGAGATAGAGGTGCCTACCAGCTCGCCGGCACTTTGCAGGGCCGGCAGGTGACCCTTCATCAGTGTGGCGGCAATCGCGATGGCGAGCGAGAGCGCCACGACAATCGTGGAATGCCCTAGCGAAAAGAAAAAACCGACGCTGACCGGGCGCTTGCGCTCTTGCATCAACTTGCGCGTCACGTTGTCGATAGCCGAGATGTGATCGGCGTCGACCGCATGCCGTAAGCCGAACGTATACGCGAGCAGGGCCGTCCCCAGCAGAATCGGACGCGACCAAAAGGCCCATAGAGCCAAGGCCCAGGCTCCGGCATTGAATGCGAGCAAGAACGCATAGATGCCGAAGACCTTTCGCATCGTCAGCCGCCCACGAACAGTCGTATTTATCGTAATGCCGGTGCCGCCGCCGCTATGAACGCGAGGAGGTCAGCGTTAACTTCATCTTTGAGCGTTGAACAGAGACCATGCGGCGCACCCTTGTAGGTCTTCAGTTCCGCACCTTTGATCATTTTCGATTGCAAGAGGCCGGCGTCGGCAAACGGAACGATCTGGTCGTCGTCGCCCTGGATGATCAACGTGGGCACGTCCATTCTCTTCAGATCTTCCGTGAAATCGGTCTCTGAGAAGGCCTTGATGCAATCGTACGCCGCTGGAAATCCGGTCAGCATGCCCTGCATCCAGAACGAGTCGCGCAGCCCTTGCGAAACTTTGGAATCGGGACGGTTTGCTCCGTAAAATGGCGCGCTCAAATCCTTGAAAAACTGCGACCGGTCCGCGTGCACGCCGGCCCGGAGCTGATCGAAGACGGACATCGGTAAGCCGCTGGGATTGACCGCCGTCTTCAGCATGATAGGCGGGACCGCAGCGATGAGCACGGCCTTGGCGACGCGCTTGGAACCATGACGGCGGATGTAGCGAACGACCTCGCCGCCGCCAGTAGAATGGCCGACGTGGACCACATCTCTCAGATCCAACTCCTCCACTAGTTCGGCAAGGTCGTCGGCGTACGTATCCATATCGTTGCCCTTCCACGGCTGGTCGGAGCGGCCGTGACCGCGACGGTCGTGGGCCACGCAGCGATATCCATGCGCCGTGAGAAAGAACATCTGGTCCTCGAAGGCGTCCGCGCTCAGCGGCCAGCCGTGACTGAAAACGACCGGTTGACCAGTTCCCCAATCTTTGTAATAAATTTGTGTGCCGTCTTTGGTCGTGAACGTACTCATGATTTAAGCTCCTCGTCCTTTCACATCACGCATCGTGCGGCGGTCCTACGTACGGGAACTCGGCGAGCAGATCGCTATGGGGCTTCAGACCGTCTCCCGTTACCTTTCCATTCGTGAGCACCGGAAGGAAGTATGCTTCGACATCGTCGGTAAGCGCCCGGCCGTTGCTCGGGTACGATGCTTCGTGGCCCGGCTCAAAAGGCAACACGTCAGGTAACTGGGTCGCCGCCACCCGCGTCGCTTCCTCCGGCGTATACCCACCCGTGTGCTGCAGCGCGTGCGCGAAGACGGGGACGAACCGCGCGTCCTGCGCCGGCTCCCCGGTGATATATGCACTTTTCTCGTCGCCGGAAAGGAAGGGTTCCTGCGATGCCCGAGCGTTTCGGTCAGCCTGAACGTAACTTCCGGACGCCCCATCCATCGTGCGAGCCCAGAGGTTGATCCTAGAACCGAGTTTAGCGTTGGGCACTTCCAGCACGATGGAATAGACGTTTTTGTCGGCGAAGAAATCGTGGCCGGTGAGTTTCAAACCGTTTAGCGCGCCCTGCGCGTCGAAAAAAAACGGATCGCTCCGCCAGCCTGCAAAGAAGCGGTAGTCGCCGGCACCCGTCACACTGGCCTGGCGCCCCGTCGACACCGCTGCCCCCTCGACTACAACTGTCCCGTCATCGCCCGTGCGCCCAGACTGCGTGCCGTCAATCCGACGGACGGTTGCGGTCAGCGCCCCTCCCCTGGAGGCCGCGAAGCGCACGCTGTAAGCAATATCCGCAACGAAGTCTCCGTTGGCGTCGATCATCACCTCATACAACGCGTTGGTCGCGAACGGATCCCTGGTCGTGGGGCCCGGTGGATTGACGCCGAGGGACGGGTGAGAGTTCCAAATCAGGATCGTTTTGCTGCCATCCCCAGGCTTAGGGAACACATAGAGATCGGTGCAGTTTAAGCGCGCGTCCTTATTAGGAAACGCGAGGTCTGGACCCGAGTAATGGTGGGACATAGCTTACCTTCTCTTTCGCGATAAAATACCGCGGAATAAATGCTCCGAATTTCGGCGCCATACAAGGCGGAGGCGTAAACTGGTGACCAAGCAGGGGAGCTTGCCAGCTCTACTAGCCGAGTAGCCAATGCAAGCCACGGAAGGGCACGCCAATCTTTTGCTCTGTGGACCGTGGACCCCGCTACATCTCTGCGTGCGCTGGCACTCTCTTGACAAGATTGCTAACTTGGCTAAAATTCTGGTACTAGGACGTAAATCGCTCGGTGGTCAGCTGAGAAAGGAGGTTAGTACAGCGATGAACGCTCTTGTACGTAACGGCCAAGGTGGAGAGTTGACAAGGGAGGCGCCCGCATCCGGCTCGCCGTTCCAGCGTCTCTTCGGCTTCGACCCGTTCGAAAGCGTCATGTCGAACTGGGACTACGGCTTTGAGGTGAGCCGTACGGACAATGGCTACGATGTCGAAGTCCCCATACCCGGCTTCAACTCATCCCAGGTCGAAGTCAACTTCAAAGACAACATCCTATCGATCAACGGTAAAAACGATCGTCGCACGATTTCACGGTCTTTGAGCGTTCCCGAAGACGTCGATCCGGAGAAAATTGCGGCGAGCGTCAGTGACGGCATGCTGAGGATTTCCTTCGAGCGCCACCCCGAGTCGCAGCCGCGGCGGATTACCGTCAGCTAGACTTACGGGTTCGCTAAATCCTTACTTCGGCGCGCGTTTGGACGCGATCGGCGCAAGCCTCGCCCGTGCAATCGTGGATTGCCTACTACCGTCACTGCTCGAGGTCGCTCAACTGATCGATGCGATGAGGACGACCGTATAGGCCCTCCTCATCGTTTTCTGCGCATTGCCCGCGGCGTGAATGCCCTGCCGTGCATTGCGGTTCGACAGCGATGCGGACTGGGTGATGGGCGATCGAGGCCGGGGGCGTCCTCAATCGTCGCACGCTTGATAAGACGCTTCGCCTCCCTAACGAACCATGTCAGGCCGCCTTTATGAGACCGTTAGGAGCCCGGTGGCACGAAAGCGTCCACCGTGTCGAAATATTTGCTCGGCCACGAGATCATAGTACCCCGCGCATAATCGTAGACGATGTTAAAGCGCTTTAAAACACCGGTGCCAATGCTGGCACTGTAGGCCGTACTCGCGAACACGCCTCCGGTTTGTCTCGACGCACGCGTCGCTACGTGCGTGAGATGAGTCCCGAGAACGTCCAAGCTCGGCAGCGTAAAGACGTCGGCATAGACCGGTCCGCCCAGTCCGTAGCCGGTGACGATGTTTGTTTTCGAGGGGTACCGGCCAAAAAAGCCGTTGCGCTTGGCAAACGGTCCGAAGAGCGTCAGGGAAGACCGATCGCCCGAATCCACGAGCAGCTTTCCAGCGATGCCGTCGACCACACCGTGAATCTCCGGAAGCACACCTTGGAAATGCGTCGTGGCGGCATTGGATGGAACGCGCGGCTCCATATGGTCAAACGTAATCGTCTTCTTGTCGACATTCACGAATGTTACGAATTGCTTAAGCACGGGGTAGCCGATGATGCCGTCTAAATGCGCAAAGTGAAACTTCGTCCGTATTTGGGTTAGGTCGAGCACGTCCGCGTTTAGGTTGCGGAGCGCTAGGTTTCCCAGTGAAAGCGTTGCAATCTGTGCCCGACCGTTTTTGGCGGCAAGGTTTCCCGCACCCGTAACGGTTCCCGCCGCATGGACGGCGACGGCAATCTTGCCTGCAACCTCCGGCGTGATGGCGATCGAGGGCGCACCGGTGTCAAGAATCATCACGAAGGGCCCCTGCCCATCGATCCTGCACTCGATCATAATGCGATTGTCAAAGTATGTGTAAGGAATCGTCGTCGCGGCGATGACTGAACCGACATAAGTTACCGGTAAGCCGAATATTGCAAACGCCGCTGTCGCCCGCTGCCAAATCATGGATAGCGCTTCCGTGTGCGAATACCCGCGTCCTGCGCGACATGATCTTGATACTTCTTGAGAAGTTGCGCCGTGCGTCGGGCATCACTTGTTCAGAAAGTCTGAGAAGAATTTAGACGAGTATAACGGGCGCCCGGTTCGCGCAAATCCGAATCGTCCTTAAAGCTCCGCAGGCTAAGGCGAACCAACGCAAAAGGGGGCGCCTGAACGGCGCCAACGAGTCAAACGCCGCAGTCTAAGCCGAGGCTACTGGAGTAAGCATGATGCAGCTGGGATCGATTGCGATTATTGGGGTCGTCGCGTCTCTCCCGTGTGCGTCGGGCACCGTTGCAACGACGTCCAAGTCATCAAAGAATTTGAGCACGAGGAAATAAAGGCCGATTTGGATGGGGACGTCGAGTTCTATGCGCGTAATCTTACCGAGGATTATACGTACGGAGCGAGTTGGGGAACGTGGTACTCGAAGTCGTCGCTCTTAGCCGACCTGCGCAACTCGCACAACATCACTCGAATGCCTCGGTAATCAGCAACCTGAAGGTGCGCGTTTACGGAAACGCGGCCGTCGCGACGTACGATCAGTCTTACGACGCGACGGTGTTGGGTCAGCGGCAAGCGCGGCATATCATCAACACCGATACGTTCGTCAAGGAAAGCGGTCGCTGGCTTCTGGTAGCAAGCCACGCCTCTGTGCTTCGTCGGCATTGAAGTCGACGGAGACGAGGCGGCCACTTACTCCTCGCCGGTCTACCGGCGCACCCTCGCCGGATCGCCTACGGCCACAACGGAGACGCCGGTGACAGGCCATGCTTTGGAGTCGTAGTCACTCGCAAGTAACAGGTCGCGATCGTAAACGCCCTATTCTTTGTGTAAGAGCGTGAAATCGCTTTGCGAGCGCCGTGTCGTCTTCGCTGGCGCACATATAAAAGATGTCCCGCCGTTGCGGAGCATCTTCATTTACAGGGAAACTAGTTTACGGATGCCTTCGGGCGGACTCGGGCGTTGAAGAACTCTAACAAGTCGGAATTCAGACGATCCTTCATAGTCGTCGGTAATCCGTGTGGGGCGCCTTCGTAAATCGTCAACTGTGCGTTGGGTACGATCTTTGATGACTTGAGCGCTGCGGCCACAATCGGTACGATCTGATCGTCATCGCCGTGTATGATCAGCGTGGGCACGTCGAATTTCTTCAAAGTTTCGGTCGTATCCGTTTCCGAAAACACTTTAATGCAGTCGTAGCAGGCGGGGAAACCGGCGATCATGCCTTGGAGCCAGAATTCGTCCCGTACTCCTTGTGATACCGTAGAGCCGGGGCAGTTTGCACCCTAAAACGGTCCGCTGAGATCTTTGAAGAATTGCGAGCGATCCTTGCGCACACTCTCACGCAGTTGGTCGAAAACTTCCATCGGTAAACCCTCTGGATTTGCGGGCGTCTTTAGCATGAGCGGGGAAATTGCGCTAACAAGGACTGCCGCCGCAACGCGCTTCGTTCCATGTCGTCCAATGTAGCGAGCGACCTCACCTCCTCCGGTCGAATGCCCGACATGGATCGTATCGTGCAAGTCAAGAGACTCAACGAGCGCAGCAAGATCGTCGGCGTACGTGTCCAAATCGTTGCCGGTCCAAGGTTGGCTGGATCGACCGTTTCCGCGCCGGTCGTGAGCAATGCAGCGATACCCCCTCGATGCAAGAAAGAACATCTGGTCTTCCCATGCATCAGCGTCCAGTGGCCAGCCGTGACTAAATACCACCGGCTGTCCGGAGTCCCAATCCTTGTAATAAATCTCGGTATTGTCGCGCGTCCTGATAGTAGGCGTGAGAACCTCTTTCAGCGCATGGCGCAGTCATCTGTGTGGATGGCCATCCTACACAAAAGACAAAAGCGGCCGGTTCCGCCCAGACGAGCAAAGAAGTTCGGCTGGCCCACAAACGGCCGTCCGCGGGGTTACTCGCAGCTTTGCGGTTGTCGTAGTATGATGATGAAGCCTCACGCCGCCGGTGGTTCACCGTGGAGGCTCACCCCGCACGTTCTCTGCCTTCGCTGCCGAGGAAGGAGCCGCTAGAGTGGACACTCTACCGAACATTGTTCTCGTTCACAGCGCCTGGGCCGACGGCTCCAGTTGGAGCGCCGTCATCGAACGCCTGCAGGCCGACGGCTACAATGTCACGGCGCCGCAGTTTCCAATGACCGCACTGGCAAACGATGTTGCGCGGCTGCGGCAGGTTTTGGCCCATTCGGACTTGGTCGCGCGCCGAGGGCGAATCGGTCGAATTCTTGGGGATTTATGAACAACCCAAAGGAGCATCGGATGAAACGCTTTTTCTTTCTCGTCAGCGCAATGCTGCTCGCCGCCTGCGGTGGCCCAACCCCGTTTCCCAAGACCGCGACGCCCCCGCAGGCATTCGCGATCGCGCCATCGCTCGAAGACGCGACAGCCCATCAACACGTCTACTGGACGCTTTTTGCCGGCTCGGCATACCCGCAAGTTGAAATCGCCAACGTACCGCTGAAAAAGAGTTCTCACGCCGTAAACATCTTCAATAACTCGCACAACGGCTTGCTGTACTCGAACGGCATGCATGTGGACAACTCAGGACGATTATGGATTTTGTCGTTTGGCCAGGGTAAAGGCGCTCCCGGCGACGTATCGGTATTCAAGCTGCCATTAACGTCATCGTCGTCGCCGCTATATACGTTTGTGCTCTCGGGTACTTCGGATGCCGACCACCTAACCTTCGACGCCTCCGGCAACCTGTGGGTGACGTCGTATTTAAATAGTAAGGTTTTCGAATACCACGGGCCCTTCACGAAGAGCGGGAAGCTATCACCCAAAATTACTTTGACCAACGGTTTCGCGCGTCCGTCGGGTATTGCATTAGACAAGAAGGGGAACTTGTACATTTCGAATTTTGCTTTTCGCAGCTCGGGCAGGAACTCGATCGCAATCTTCACGAAACCGATTTCGAACAAGCAGCCAAGATTTCTTGAAGGGCTCACTGCACCAGGCGGTCTGATCTTCGATAGGCACGGTAACCTCTACGCATCTAATAACACGGGTTCACTCGCGGCCGTCGTCCGCTACAATAGCAACGACCTTAAGCCCGGAGATACCCCGTCGATCATCGACTCTTCGGGGCTAAACGGAGCGTACGAGGCCGACTTTGCGTTCACCGCCACAGGCGATCTCTATTTTGCGAACTGCGGAGCCACCGGGCCCAACTCAGGAATCGACGTTTATCCCACGAGCAAAAAGCCGTTCAGCTCAAAGCTTGCGCCCTCAGTCGTTTATACGAATTCCTACATCACCGGTGCCCACTGTGCTTGGGGCATTACCATAAAGTAAGCAAGGGGCTGATGTAGATTCATTGCAGATCCGGGTGCTCAAGCGGCGGATCGCATCTACCCCGCCTTCCATCTTGGTTGCAGTTTGGTTGCAGCGAACCAGATTTAGCGTGATCTCTGGTGATCGCGGGAGACGCTGACCGACTTCAGGAACTAGAGCTTAGGCTCTCTTGGAAGAGCGAATGTAAGGGAACAACGGAAGCCGGTCTATCCCCCTTTGAGGCCGCTAACGCTCAATCAGCGGCGCATATATTGGTCCAGATGTAGCTCAGCTGGTAGAGCACTTGCTTCGCATGTAAGGGGTCGGGGAGTTCCAGTCCCCGCATCTCCACCAACGGAAACGCCTTACTCTGTAAGAGATTTTCGCGTTTCGTTTTCGTCGGCAAGGCCGCAATCGGCGAGCACTTACAAGTCATGTAAGGGGTCGGCGGTAGCCCTTATCTCCGTCACCAAAAAGGCCTGATTCTATAAGGCCGATTCCTTCGCTCCATTTAGACGTGTCTGGCAACGTTTACGACAATCGTACGACGATCGCGTTCCTGCGCGCTAAAATCGCCGCCGCGCGATAGCCTTGGAGTGGCCAAGGTCGCCGCAGTCGGTATCGTCAAGTGAACAAGGCCTTTGCATCGCCCGGCCTCGCCTGCGCGTCGACCGGAGTCGAAGGGGCGCTTCGGCTCGTGCCGTATCTTCCGGCCTCGGACCCGGCGACGAACCGAGCTACAATCGTATCTCTGGAGGCGCACCATGGCCACTTCAAACGGAAAGCCCCATTCCTCGAAACGCGTTCAGCGTGAGGTACTCCCTATTCCAGACCAGCCCTATGCTGGTTTCGTCGCTTACGACGCTAAGGATCCGGACTCAAAGTTTCCGCCGATCGAGCCATTGCGGCCGCCCCACGGCGCACCAAACGTCCTTGTCATTCTGCTCGACGACGTCGGTTTTGGCGCGTCAAGCGCCTTCGGCGGTCCATGCCAAACGCTGACCGCCGAACGACTCGCCAAGGATGGACTGCGCTTCACGCGCTTTCACACGACGGCTCTCTGCTCGCCGACGCGCGCTGCGCTATTGACCGGACGCAACCATCACACCATTAGCATGGGCGGCATTACGGAAATCGCAACCTCCGCCCCGGGCTACACCTCGTTGCGGCCTAACTCGATGGCGACGCTTCCCGAGATCCTCCGGCTCAATGGATATTCGACGGCCCAGTTCGGAAAGTGCCACGAGGTACCGGTGTGGGAAGCGAGCCCGGTCGGGCCTTTCGATCGCTGGCCGACTGGATCCGGCTTCGAATACTTCTACGGTTTCGTCGCGGGCGAGACCAATCAGTGGTACCCCTCCATTCACGAAGGCACCAAAGTTGTGGAGCCGACAAAGACGCCCGAAGAGGGCTATCACTTCATGGCGGACATGACGGATAAGGCCATTGCGTGGGTCCGTCAGCAGCGACTGCTGGCCGGCGACAAGCCATTCTTCATGTACTTCGCGCCGGGCGCGACGCACGCGCCGCACCACGTACCCAAGGAGTGGGCCGACAAATATAAAGGCAAGTTCGACGAGGGCTGGGACAAACTGCGCGAACAGACCTTTGCGCGTCAAAAGCAGCTCGGAGTCATTCCTAAAGACTGCGAGCTGAGCGCGCGACCGAAAGAGATACCGTCGTGGGATTCGGAAACGCCTGAGTTCAAAAAGGTCCTCACGCGCGAAATGGAAGTGTACGCCGGCTTTCTCGAATTTGCCGATCATCATGTCGGCCGCTTGATCGACGCGCTACAACAAATTGAGGCGCTCGAGGATACGCTAATCTATTACATTATCGGCGACAATGGCGCGAGCGCGGAAGGCACGCTGCGAGGCTCGTTCAACGAAGTAATCATGGTCAACGCCATGACGGCCCTCGAAACGGATGATTTCCTCACGCAGCGCCTCGACAAGCTGGGCGGCCCCGAGTCCTATAACCATTATGCGGTCGGCTGGGCCCACGCCATGGACACCCCCTACCAATGGACCAAGCAAGTTGCTTCACACTGGGGCGGCACACGCAATGCGACGATCGTTCGGTGGCCGGAGGGCATCAAGGCAAAAAGTCAGATACGCAATCAGTTTCATCACGTCATCGACGTGGCCCCAACCGTCCTCGAAGCCGCCCAGCTTCCGGAGCCGTACATGGTCAACAGTGTCGGGCAGGTTCCGATGCAAGGCGTCAGTATGCGCTATAGTTTCGACGATGCTCGGGCGCCCGAACGGCGCGAAACGCAGTACTTCGAAATGTTCGGCAATCGCGGGATCTACCACAAAGGATGGACGGCCGTTACGAAACATCGTACGCCGTGGCTCGCGGTCGGAGAAATGCCACCCTTTGACGACGACGTTTGGGAACTCTACGACACGAACAAGGACTGGTCGCAGGCAAACGATCTCTCCAAGCAGATGCCGGAAAAACTGCACGAGCTGCAGCGCCTTTGGATGATCGAAGCGGCCCGAAACGGTGTGCTGCCAATGGACGACCGCACCGCCGAGCGGTTTAACTCGGACATCGCGGGACGGCCCGCATTGGTTCGAGGCAACTCACAGGTCCTCGTCGGCGGAATGGGTGGGCTCAATGAGAACGCCATAATCAATGTAAAGAACAAGAGTCACTCCATAACCGCGCAGGTCATCGTTCCCGAAGGAACGATCGCAAACGGAGTCATTCTTTCGCAAGGCGGCATCGCCGGCGGCTGGATGTTCTACGTCAAAGACGGTAGGCTCGTCTATCTCTATAACCTCTGTGGGCTTCGCGAGACGGCGATCACCTCCACGCAGGCGCTGACTGTGGGAACGCATCAAGTACGTATGGAGTTTGTCTACGACGGCGGCGGCCTCGGCAAAGGCGCCAACGTGACGCTCTTCATTGATGGCAACGCGGTGGGGAACGGTCACCTAGACGCGACGCTCCCCTTTGTTTTCTCTGCTGATGAAACGTCGGACGTCGGCGTGAAGCACGGTTCGCCGATGACGCCGGATATGCCGCCGGGAAAGACTGCGTTCAACGGCACCGTGAACTTAGTTGTGATAGAAACGAGCGGCGAGAGCACGGACCACTTGTTGGATCGCGAACAAGTGCTCAATATGATCATGGCGCGGCAATAGCCGGCATAGTTTATTTGTATGTGAATAGTCAGGTCGGCCCGGCGCGAAAGGCGGCAAGCGAGCAGCTAATCGCGTACGACAACCTTACGACAATTCGTGCGGAAACTGGCGGAAAGTGCGAACGCTAGCGAACGAAAATAGGCTATTTCTTGCGTTTCGTACGCATTGTAGGTTTCCGACCACTGAAAAGCGGCCGGGGGAGTTCAGGCCTCATCTTTGACGTATAAAGTCCACGGGCGTTCCGCATGGTGATCGGGCGCGAACGTCTCACCTTCTGAAAAATGGCGTCGGAAGCCGCACTCGGAGCACTCGTACTCGCCGCTTAAGGGGACGGGCTCACCGCCGTTCCCAAAGACCTCCGGCATTAAGAACCGCGCTTGCCGATCGCCACGGCGCCGATTGCTTCCGGCGCTTGGCGAGAGCGGCCCCGCGCCTCCTCGCTTTGATCGAGGTGCTCGACTGGATGGCCTTGTTTGCCGGAATGCGTATGCTTTACAACCATGGTCAGAGCGTGCCCAGTCTCCGAGCGCACTAATCGGAAAGCCCCCGGCCCAAGATTCGCGCGCAACACGGTTCCAGCGCCTCAGCGGCCGGTTTCTCTGGGAAGTTAGTCTTGCGGCAGCTGCGTTACCGCGGCGGAGGCTAGGGACCAATCCGACTCTTGCATGAAATGCAAGGACTACCTCGCCTTTGATTCTGCAAGTACTGACGCGCCCGACTAACGTTTCCGCCGCAACTAAAGACTACGACCGCGCCAAGGTTGCGTAGCATAATAGGCGGCGCGATTGCCTTCACAGGGTCCGACATGGGTGCCGTAAAGCAATCGAGCGATGCCGCCCTGGATGCCTGCATCGTCGGCCGATGGCCCGAACCTCGCTCCGGAGCCGAGGCCCTGTGTCGCGTCTCTGCGCTGTGGGTATCAAATCGTGTAAAGGGTATGTGGATGACACAACCGACTGCGAGCGGCTTCTTATTGCAGCGTCTCGTCGACTGGGGAGTGACGCGCATCTACGGCTATCCCGGCGACGGCATCAACGGACTGATTGGCGCGCTGGAAGATTTCAAGGATCGAATCGACTTCATTCAGGTGCGGCATGAGGAAATGGCCGCATTCATGGCCTGCGCCCATGCAAAGTTCACCGGCGAAGTCGGGGTCTGCATGGCGACCTCGGGGCCGGGCGCGATTCACTTGCTCAACGGCCTCTACGATGCGAAGAACGATCACGCGTCGGTCGTGGCAATCGTCGGTCAAGCAGCGACCACGGCGCTCGGCGGATCGTATCAGCAGGAAGTCGACTTGCAGACGCTCTTCCGCGACGTGAGCGAGTACGAAGCGACCATTACGAGTACCGCGGCGACGCGGCACGTCGTCGATCGCGCGCTCCGAACCGCAATCGCCATGCGCGGGGTCGCGACCGTTATCTTTCCGAAGGACCTACAAGAAGAGCGCTATTCGCCGCCACCCGCAAAGCACAACACGCTCCATAGCGGAGTAGGATATGCTCGCCCGATCGTCGTCCCGCAGGAGGTCGATCTTCGACGCGCCGCCGATCTGCTCAACGGAGCCAAAAAGGTCGCCATGCTCGCCGGTGCGGGCGCGACACATGCGTCCGACGAGCTGATCCGTGTCTCCGACACGCTTCAAGCCTGCTGCGCGAAAGCATTGCTCGGCAAAGACGTGCTGCCCGACGAGCTGCCGTGGGTCACGGGGACGATTGGTCTGTTGGGAACGCGGCCTAGCAGCGACATCATGAGGCAGTGCGACGCGCTACTCATGGTCGGCACGAACTTTCCCTACGCCGAATTTCTTCCAAAGGAAGCCGACGCGCGCGCCGTCCAGATCGATCTCGACCCGCGGAATCTCGGCCTGCGTTACCCAGCCGAGGTCAATCTCGCCGGCGACGCGGCGGCTACGCTTCGCGCGCTGCTGCCGCATCTCGAACGCAAGACCGACTCAACGTGGCGCGAGCGCGTCGCCGAGAACAAAGCGGAATGGTATGAGATCGAAGACCGGCGAGCGCACATCCAGGCCGACCCGGTCAATCCCATGCTCTACTTTTATGCGCTCAACAAGAGGCTCCCGGCAAACGCGATCCTCACCGGCGACGCCGGCACGCCGACAAATTGGATGGCGCGATTCTTAATGATGCGCCGCGGCAATAAGATGTCGCTCTCCGGCAGTCTGGCCACGATGGGATCCGCCGTGCCCTACGCCATCGCCGCGAAGTTCGCCTTTCCGGACCGCCCAGTAATCGCGTTCGCCGGCGACGGCGCGATGCAGATGAACGGAATCAACGAGCTGATCACCGTCTATCGGTATTGGAAGCGCTGGAGCGACCCGCGGCTCATTTTTTTCGTGCTCAATAATACCGACCTCAATCAGGTGACGTGGGAACAGCGCATCTTGGGAGGCTCGCCGCGTAACATGCAGACGCAGCCGCTGCCCGATTTCCCCTACGCCGCATTCGGCGAATCGCTCGGATTCTTAGGTATCCGCGTCGACCGGCCCGAGCACGTCGACGATGCGTGGGAACGCGCGCTGGAGGCGGACCGCCCCGTCGTCTTCGAAGCGATCGCTAACGAAGACGTGGCGACGCTGCCGGCGCACATCAACCGTGAAGAAGCGATGCACTTCTTGCGCTCCGTTCCCAAAGATCCCGAGGCGGGTGGAATCATCAAGGAATCCGTCAAGCAGGTGTTCAGCGGCATATTGCCCGGCAAGGCACAGCGCCGGTGATGACGACGACTTGCGGCTTCTTCGACCATCTCATGAATGAGTCGTACCCAAGGTTGGCGACCGGCATCGGAGGGGCAGCAGTCCGCCGGCTAATCTTGGCGATGCGCCGCTCGGAAAACGCTCGGGCGTCGGCTCGGCGTAAACGGCTAAAGTGAGAGCTGTCGCGGTGTTGCACCCAAGAGCGTTTAGAGCCGTGACGGCATTGGTATGAACACTATCTACCGGGGCATTATCTTCGTTCCGTTAAAGGAGAGTAATCATGTCCGTCGCTCGCGTTACCGAAATCAGCTCGACATCGCCGAACGGTTTTGAAGATGCCATAAAAGAGGGCATCTCGCGCGCGCATAAGACCTTGCGCGGTATTTCCGGGGCGTGGGTGAAGGAACAAAACGTCACGGTCAGCGATGGCCGGATCAACGAGTATCGGGTCAACCTTCTCGTGACGTTTGTTCTCGAGGAGTAGCTGCCCTTTGGCAGGTCAGTTCCGGTAACCGCGCCCGTACAGTGCTCGCATGACACGGAAGTGCGCTCGAAACTCATCACTCGCGCACAGTCGCCGCATCTGAGACCCTAGCACCTCTCTGGCGGCGGAGCGAGGAGCGCGGAGGCCTTGCCGCTAGGTCGCCCTTACCGCTATGCAGCATATCGTACAGAACAGGGCCTCCTTGCAGTCATACAATTCTCTCCAGATAATAAAAATTTTCTAAGCGCAGGTGAATGGAGGTTCCAACGCTTTGGCGATCGTGTCTCGCGGCGAGTATGATCTTGCATCGAGGAACTGCTGCGCGCCATGTGTGATGGTGTGACCTCCATCCATGCTCGTGCGGTTTACGAAACAGTGCGGATCCACACCGCTCGAACGGCGGCCGACTTGGAGCGCGAAACGGTGCCGGTGCAGAACGATCCCGGACAAAGGCTGCCTCATGGTACACCTTCTTAACGTCGCGCGCACCGAGTGGCTCTTTCACTATCTCGCCGACGAGCCTTTGGTCGAACTCGATTCTGACGAAGTGGAGAGCCGCTATCTGTATCGGTGCGGCTGCTATGCCGTTCGCAAGGTGGAAAGCGAGCATTCCACGGTGCTATGGTGCCCCATGCACCGGACCATTGCTTAATTTTCGAGCAATACCGCTCATGGGCAGGGCAGGACGCGTGGTGCCGTTAACATGCTTCGATGGCACAACGTACCCGATTGACCGTGAATATTTCGAGCGACGTATCGAAAGCAATCGCTCGGCTCTCAGAGCTGCACAAGGTGAGTGTGAGCTCGATCTTCGAGATAGCGGCAACAGAACTGACCAGGCGCATCCCTGACGAGCGCCTCGGTTCGTTTCTGCGCGAAAAGGGAGGCTGCCTGAGGCGGAATGCCGACCCTTCGTTATTGGGTCGGCGCGAACGGCTAGACGGTTTACGTGTTGCTAAGAGATGAATGTGCCGAAAATTGCCGACGGCGGTTCGGGCCCCCAGGAGATCTTTGCTCGGTTCAAGCGCAGGATATCTCAGAATCTCGAACCGACTCGAAAATGGCCTCCCTCGCAAATATCAGCGATCTCTTGATGGCTCAGCCGCCGGAAGACCTTGTTACCATACACAAAGTCCTCGCCCGGATCAGCGGCATCGTAACGCGCCTGCGCACCACAGTTCAGGGGAGGCCGCTGTTTCAGCGTTCGGTTTTTGAAGTCAACGCGTAAGGCGTCCTCTCTCGCGAACAATACGATGTCGCCGCGCCCATTCGCATAGCCTCCATAGACCGGTTCTGAACGTTCCGGACATATTATACCCCTGACGCCGCCCCTTATAGCGAGCGCGGCGATCGGCGGCCCACCGAGTGGGTCGGCCAATCTCCCCAAGCTATCGCAGGCTAAAGGTGAGCTTGATACCGCGATAGGGTCGCGACCATTTCGAACTGCGGCACCCATCTAAAACAGACGACGCCATTTACCGGAAGACGTGCTGCTCCGCCGGCGGACTCGTTCGCCATAGACGACCGCCGCCCGATCCGACGCGTGGGCTCGTCGCGCCGCTTCGCCCTGCGTCTGTCCAACGAAGCTGGCGCGTTGCGAGCCACCCCGTCTGGCGGCATAATCCCCGGCAGGGCGACGTTCGATGTAGAAATTCCGATCGATACGGGGCATCGATTCCCCTCAGTCCTTGACCGACGGGCTTGGACCCGACGACCGCTGAACATAGCCATACTTCTGGCTGCAGATGCGGCAAACGTTCAGAGGATTTCCAAAATGCTCGTGCGGTGGAAACATCCTTGTTTCGCGTTTTGCGCGCGTCGCCTTCGCTATAGGGTTAATGGTTTAACCGTCCTTGCTCCCGAGGCGGAAGCCGCCGCGCGTTCGAAGTTTCCGAAGCGCTTTGCCTTTGTTCGCGCTCTAAGCAAAAGAGCCTGGGGACGCCCCAGAATACAACCTTTTGTCGCAGACGGTATTGACAAGCCGTCGCGCCTCAAAGAGCTTTGCCTGGCTTTGGATTGCAGACGTTCTGACTTGTAACCATGGTCGTCAAATCGTCGAGTAGCGCTACGGTTGAATTAACCGGTCTTTTACTTGACTTCACAGAAACCCGCAGCAGAGCCACCGCGGCTCTCGGACGAGTTCATCGCCGCGACGCTCCTCTTGGCGACTTTGAGAGTGGCGTCACGCTGTTATTTGCCGACGCCAAGGCCAGCTTCGGGACTCTCACGCTCACCACGAGCGAGTTGCGCCTCTGTGCACTACGCTTAGACCCTCAGAAGTGTTCCCGGCGCGCTCTCGGCCGAGGGGAGCCCGAACTGCCGGTCGCCTGCCTGGTGTTTGAAGAGGCCGTCCGCGAGCTGATCGCCGGTTGGCGGCAGTGACTCTGCAGCCAAAAGGCGGCATAGCGTGCCGAATGTTCATCAAGACCGAAAGCGTAACCGCACCGAGCTGATCGCTCGGGTGCTAGGGGGGATCACCCGCGGAAAAGGCGCGCTTTTCACAATAGTGCGGCCTGCCCTTCCGTGCTATACTCCAGGGGTCGCGAGAAGCGCAGAACCGGTGAGAATCACTCCCACAGTTCATAATGGAGAACCCTTGACGTCGCGAATCGCCCTAATCTTTGCCGGAGCGTACGATGCGACGTGCAAGCGGCAATGGTCTGAGGAACTCGAGGGTCTCTTCACGAAGCGGAACGTCATGATTGACTTAAGCGATGTAAGCTACGTCGCGACAATGGCTTCGGCCGTGAAACCAATGTGTTGGGTCAGCCGTCGGTGCGCCGACTCTTCGATCTGCTAAGAATGGAAGGCGTAGTTCGCGTCGTGAAATCCCAAGACGATACAACGGATCCCCAGCGGGCCGCACCCGCAGTTCACAATGCGCTTTGTGGTGAAGGTCGATCAACACGAAAAAAGCGTTTATTCAGCTTTATGGGCAAGCGCGCAGATCGGTTTTATAGCGGCCTTAAAGGTTTTGGACTGCTCGGAATCCACCTCGGCGCCCTTGCGATCTTCTGGCCGGGTGTCTTTCACTGGTCGGCGTTTGCAGCCGCGGCCGTCGTATTCTATGCCACCGTCGCTTTAGGCATTTCGCTTTGCTTCCACCGCGCCCTTACCCATCGCAGTTTGCGGCTTTTTAAGTCGTTCGAATACGTGCTGGCGATTTTCGGCACGCTCGCGCTCCAGGGCGATCCGATCCGATGGGTGGCGGTTCACCGCAAGCACCACGCACATGCCGATCGAGAGGGCGACCCGCACAGTATTCGTCGGCGGGTTCAGGTGGGCGCACCTGGACTGGATTTACCGGCACAATATCGCGCTGCCGACAGACGAGGAGATGCGTCACTTTGCGCCAGACCTCTACGCGCAGCGATTTTATCGGGCGCTCCAGTACCTCAATATCCCGCTTCAAGTTGCGCTAGGACTTGGACTCTTTGCGCTCGGCGGCTGGTCGTGGCTTATTTTGGGCATCTTCGTGCGACTGGCCATCAGCTATCATTCGACGTGGCTGGTGAACAGCGCGTCGCACATGTTGGGATATCGCAACTATCAGACGGGCGACCGATCGACCAACTGCTGGTGGGTTGCGATCATCTCATGGGGCGAAGGTTGGCACAACAATCATCACGCCTTCCCGTTCTCGGCACGGCACGGGCTACGCTGGTTCGAGATCGATATGACGTGGTGGCACGTCCGGGTTCTCGCAATGCTTCGACTCGCGGACCGAATCAAGGTTCCGAGCCAGTCTATGCAACAGCGGCTTCGCTCTCACTTTTAGGCGGTCACGCGCAAGCCGGCCTATCTAACGCCGTCGGACTCGTTCGCCCAACACGACGGCTCTACGGTCCGACCTCTGGCCTAATCGCGCTGCTGAACGTAGCTATACTTCTCGCCGCAGATGCGGCAAACGTTGAGAGGCTTCCAAAATGCTCGTGCGGTGCAAACACCTTTGCTTTGCGCTTTGGGCACGTCGGCCGGCGATCCCGGAATGCAACCTTTTTGCTCCTGACACGTACGAGGGGTTGATTCGGGGAGGGATCTATGAGACACTCCTTCTCTCCTCAAGCGCGATCTTTCGAGTGGTCGATAAGTAGCGCCCACCGAAAGACAGGTAAAAGATTTCCACTTTAGAACTCGCCGCAAATCTTCCCAAGCACGACGCTTTCCGTCGAGCTGGATAATGGACATACCATCTTAGCCCATGTCGCCGGCTGTTACGCCGGCATTCACATCAAAATTCTTCCCAGCCGACCACGTGGACGACGAAGTTTCGCCATACGATTTGACGAAAGGACGCATCGTTTACCGCCATCGCGGGGAGAGGCACGCCGGCCGTAGTTGCGGCCGGCAATTACAGAGTTAGGAGACTCAAATGTATTCCGAAGAAACCCTTACCTGCGTCGATTGCGGACGCACGTTCCCGTTCACCGCAAGCGAACAAGAGTTCTTTGCGAGTAAAGGATTCACGAACAAACCCGGTCGATGCGGCGATTGCCGTGCCGCGCGTAAAGCGGCCGGCGGCGGCCGCAGCGGACCAAGTCGCGGCGGCGGCTACGGTCAACGGGAGATGTTCAGGGCCACCTGCAGCCAGTGCGGCGGCGTAGCGGAAGTTCCGTTTCAGCCGCGCGGCGACAAGCCGGTCTATTGCCGCGACTGTTTCGCAGCACGGCCGAGTTATCGCTAGCTCATTGAGCGCTCGCCTTGTACGGGTCAACCGCATCGGGCTGCTCGGCATTCATATTGGCGCGTTGCTAGCGCCGTTGCCAAGCACGTTCGATTGGGGTGGATCGAGCCTTAGGTGATCGACGCGCGCAGGGCGCTACCGAACCACCAGCGATGTCGTTCAATATCGCGGACGTCCGATCGTACAACGGAAAGACGCCGGTCTCGCTCACATTCGAAAATAGCGCGGGCAACGTCGTGCGTTCCTTCGCGCTTCACTTGAAGAGTCGCGCGAAGCCCGAAGCGCCCAGCGAGCGCTATGACCCCACGGAAGATCGGGCGCACGCGTTCGCGCGTCTCACCGGCATCGCGCCCGGAATGAACGTCTTCCAGTGGGATCTGCGTTACCCTGATGCAACCGAGATCGCGGGTTTCGAACCGTCGGGCTTCGGCGGCGGGCTCGAAGACTCTTTATTGGGGCCACAGATCGTGCCCGGAAACTATACCGTCACGCTCGAGTACGGCGGTGCGCAGGTATCGCAACCGCTCGAGCTCGCGCTTGATCCGCGCAGTACCGCAACGGCACAGGATTTGGCGGCGAGGCGCGATCTCGGTTTGAAGATCCATGCGCTGCAAGATCGGCTCGATCGCACAGTCAACCTCGCGATTGCAGCCCGAGCGAAGGTTGGATTCGGCGCGGCTGCGGCGCTGCTCGATGCGGCGATTGGTGCCGTGGTCGACATCGTGCACCCCGAGCCGACGAAGGAGCACTCCTCTACGAATCGAGATTGCGCAGCTTCATTGCGTACCTAAACGCCGAGGTCGACACGGGGTATGTCCGCCCGACCGCTGCGGAGTACGCCGTCTTCGACAAACTCACCGCCGACGCCGCGAGCGCCGAGGAGCGGCTCAACGCTGCCCTCGCCGCGGCGCACTAGCGCTTCCTATTTCTTGCCGCGTCGTTTCTTGGCGACACCCGTGGCTGGAACGCTCCGCATCTCGATGGAACGAGTATTGACCACGTGCGCCCGCGGATCGCCGTGCAGGTCGCGATCGAACTCTTGCATAGACCGAGGGCGCTTCGGCCGTCGTCCCGGAAGCACGATGCTTGCTTCGCCTGCCGCAGCCGCCCGTTTACGGCTCGAAGACGCTCCGTCTTGCGCCGATCATCCGAGCGCCTACCGGTCGAGCTCTTCGGGTGAGGCGACTTTACGCGCCGCGGTCTTGCGCTTGCCGGCGGCTTTCACGTGCTGCGATTTTGAACGTTTGCGAGTCGGCATTCCTTTCTATCTCCCCTTAGAGCGCATTCCCCGCCTCAGGGGCTCTAAAACGATCTCGCCTATGGATTAAATTCCGGCTAGCGACGGCCCCCCGCAACGGAAACGATGCCTTGCGTGCGAATGGTCATCCGTTCAGGTTATGACCGTGCGAAGTAGCAGTTCAAGAATCAGCGATTTGATTAGGCTCGGCCTTGCGACCGTAATCGCTTACCTTGTCGTAACGGCGTTTTGCGGCTTTCACGTCGGGCGCCAGATCCACGCTGCCAAGTCAAATCCCTGGATTGGTCTTGGCGCAACTATGATCGGCAGAGACGCTACGGAATCGTTCGCCATTGCGCAAGCAAACTATCCGAACTGGATAACCGCGTCGCCGAGCTTCTGGCTCGCGTTGCGCACCTCAGAGTAAAGAGTTTCAAGACACGTTTAGCAGCACTTTGATGGCGCGGCGTTCGTCCATCGCCGCGTATCCTTCGGCGACCCGGCTGAGCGGCAGCGCGAGGTCTAAAACCGGCGACGGATCGATGCGCCCCGCTTCGAGGCTCGCGATGAGCTGCGGCAGATACGCGCGAACCGGTGCCGGACCGCCGCGCAGCGTGATGTGGTTATAGAAGATCGTTTCCACCGGAACTTGCTCCACTCCGTGCGGCACGCCGACGAAGCTTACCGTGCCGCCGGGGCGGGCAACACCGGCCGCAAGTTCCAAGCTCTTCTGATTGCCGACGGCCTCGACGACGTGCGGCGCACCGCCTTCCGTAAGCTCGACGATTTGCTCCTGCACATTAGGCTCGTGTGAATTGAACGTGTGCGTGGCGCCGAACCGCTTGGCGATCTCGAGCCGCTTGGCATTATGGCCGACTGCAATAACACGTTCGGCGACCGCGATCTTCGCCGCGGACAGGACGGCGCACAGACCGACGGCACCATCGCCGACGATAACGACCGTCGAGCCCGGTTTAGAATCCGCGGCAACAACCCCATAGTGGCCAGTGCCCATCACGTCGGTTAACGTGACGCTGACGTCGAGCTTGCCCGAATCGTGCGCGAGCGCTTCGGGCATCTTCACGAGGGTGCCGTCGGCGTAGGGCACGCGCACGAACTCCGCCTGGCCGCCGTTCTTTTCCTCACCGCCGAAGAAACCCACGTGGACGCACGACGTCTGCAACGCCTCGCGACAGAATTCACACGTGCCGTCACTCCAAGCAAACGGCGATATTACGGCATCGCCCCGCCGAACGCTCTGGACCTCGGCGCCGGCGTCCTCGACTACGCCGACGAACTCGTGACCGGTTCGTGTTCCTTTTTCAGGCTGCGACACGCCACGGTAGAACCATAAGTCCGATCCGCAAATCGCCGCGCGCGTGACCCGAACGATGGCGTCCTTTGGATCTATTATGCCGGGATCCGAAACGTTTTCGAGCCGAATGTCGTGCGGCCCGTGATATACCGTCGCCTTCATCTTTGAGCTCCGTATTGTTCGTCGCTGACTTTCTCGAGCCAGTCAACGTTTTTTCCGTTCAAACGACGTCACCGGGTCGAATTTCCTCGATCGGACCTCCCCAAGGTTGTACGCGACCGGTACCAGCCGTCACGATCAGCGTCTGCCCAAGCGGATGCGTGTGCCACGCCGTGCGGGCGCACGGTTCGAACGTCACCATGGCGCCGGTCGCGCGCGCCGGATCCTCCCGATTGAAGAGCGGGTCGGTTCGTACGCTGCGCCTAATGTCCATTTCAACCTCCGACCTTAGCTTGTTGACCCTAAGCCTCCTCGGTCAAACCTTCTCGCAGGACACCGGCTGGGAACACGAAAACTTCGGATTACGGCTTTCCGCGAGGGAGGTTTCCACGATGCGGTTTTCTAGTGCGTTCGCAGTGCTTTTTCTCTGCGCTGCTGCGGGTGGTTCGCAACGTCCGGTGTCGTCGCCGCTTCCGGCAGTGCCGGGCAACTCGTTTGCGCGAGAAGTGCCGATCGCCGTCAACGTTACGCTGTACGGCACCACGCTCTACGGCAGCAAATACGGCGACGGAATCATCTTCAAGATCGCTCCGTAATCGCGCGGCAGCAGCGTGAAGTTCTTTATCAGTCGGGCCTCGGCGGACGCGGCCTTTGCGGCCGTCGTCGGCGAGATTCTGGCGGATGCCGGACACGACGCCGTGCTCCAACAATGGGACTTCGCTAATCGCAACTTCATGGAGCGCATGCACGCTGCCCTCGCGGGCGGTGCGCGAGTCGTCGCGCTGCTCTCGCCGGAATACCTGCGCAGCGAGCACTGTCAAGCAGAATGGCAAAACGCGATCGCCAACGACCCGCTCAATACAAAATCGCGGCTGATCGTGCTGCGCGTAGCCGAGTGCGAACCCGTGGGGCTGCTCAGCGGAATAGCGTACTGGGATCTCGTTCCCGTCGCAGATAACCGCGCGCTGCTGCGCGATATCGTTCTCGATGCCGTGCGCGACGGCCGCGATCGATCGGCGGCGAGTGTCTCGTATTGGCGCGCACCGCACACGGTCATCGACGCCGAAGCGGTACGTCCCGTTCCCGGCTTCAGCGGACGGGAAGAGGAACTCGGGGTACTCGGCTCATCGCTAGCGCGCGCGGGCGCGGCCGTAGTCGTTAAAGGCTTAGGCGGTGTCGGCAAGTCGTCCGTCGCGCGCGAGTTCGCCTGGCGTAATCGAGAGCAGTATTCCGTAGTCTGGTGGCTCAACTCGCAGACTGAAGACGGGATCGTTGAGGCTCTGCTGCGATTGGGGTCGCTCTTCGTGCGGGGCCTCGATCAGCACGCCGACCGGCGGGCCGCGGCGCAGCAAGTCTCGAGCTCGATGCTCAGCGGTTTTTCCAAGCCCGTGCTGCTCGTCTTCGACAACCTGGAGGACGAGCAGCTCCTGCATGCTTGGCGCCCACCGTCGGGTTCGTGCACGCTGGCGACATCGCGCAGCGCCGCATGGGGCGCGAACATCAGCGTCATCCGCTTGGAGACCTGGCGCTTCGATACGGCGGTCGATTATCTTCGGCGCGAAAGCGGACGACCCGATGTAACCGAACCTGATGCGCGCGAGATCGTCGAGGCGCTCGGCGCTCTTCCTTTAGCCTTAGCGCATGCCGCGGCATCGTTGCGGGGCACGCGCATGGTGACGCCGCGCAAATATCTGGAACGAATCGGCGGATATTTGAAAAACGCGCCGCGCGGCGTCGAGTATCCGCAGTCGATCTTCGCCACCTTTACGACGGCGATCGCTCAGGCCGAAAACGAGGCGCCCGGCGCCGCCGCGGCTCTGTGCTTCGCGGCGTCGTTTGCTCCCGATGGCATCCCCGACGAGCTCTTTCGACAACCCGAGGAGTGCTATTCCGAGCAGCTGCGCGACGTCGTCACCGATGACCTCACCTTAGACGGGGCGCTCGGCGCGCTGGACCGGTTGTCGCTGCTGGCTTTCTCGCATGCGTCGCGCACCTATAGCATACATCGTCTCGTTGCCCTCGCGGCGTTAGACAGTATCGCCGACAATCGCGTTGCGTGGCAGCAGTCCGCCGTCGCGGTTGCGGAGGCTGCCTTTCCGGAAGTTCGGTTTGAGGATTGGATTCGGTGCGAACGGCTGATGCCGCACGCGCGCGCGGCCCTGAACGCATTGCCGCAAGCCACCGAATTCATGCCGGCAGCCCGCCTGGCGCATAAGTGCGCCGCCTATTTGCGCGAACGCGGCGAGTATCAAGCCGCAGAAATGCTGGGAATGCGAGAGCTCAACATTCTGGAGCGGACACACGGCGCCGATCACCCCGACGTCGCTGCAGGTTTGGACGAGCTCGCGGTTGTGTACTATCGGCAGGGACGTTACGCGCGATCGAAAGAGCTCCATACACGTGCCCTGAAGATTAGAGAACGAACGTACGGCAACGATCACATAGCGATTGCGAATAGTCTCCATCATCTTGCGAACGTCGCATACGAACAAGCAAGGTACGATGAAGCCGAAATGCTGCACAAGCGAGCGATACTCATTCGCGAAAAGGTGCTGGGGGCGGAACATCCCGACGTCGCGAGGAGCCTGAATGACTTGGCGAACGTGATTTACGAGCGAGGTCGAGTCGAAGAGGCGATATCGCTATACAACCGCGGCTTGGCTATTTTGGAAAAAGCGTTCGGTTCCGATCATCCGCTCTTTTCAACGCTGCTGAATAATCTTGCGACCATTTACGAGGAGCAAGGACGCTACGCGGAGGCGGAGTCGGTTCAGAAGCGGGCGCTGATGTTGCTCGAGAAGGCGCTCGGGGCCGATCATCCCACCGTAGCCACCAGTCTGCATAATCTCGGAATCATTTATCGTTTGCAAGAACGTTATGACGAGGCTATATCGCTGTACACGCGATCGCTGGGTATTCGCGAAAGAACCCTGGGGGCCGAGCACCCTGACGTCGCGCGGAGCCTGTACGAACTGGCAACCGTGTACTATCAGCAAGCGCGTTACGAGGAAGCCGAGCCGCTGCAAAAACGGGCGTTGGCTATTCGAGGAAAGGCCTTCGGCCCCGAGCACGATGAGACGGCGATGAGCATCAATGGCCTTGCCTTGCTGCACAAAGCGCAGGGTCACTAGGCTCGCCGGCTTCATGCCTTCGTAATCCTATTCGTGTGTCGTCCGCTCACGAGGGAGGGTTGTCGGATGCTCGGACGTGCACGCAGGTACGCATTTGTTCCCTTCTAACCGCCCTGTCTGCCTTGCGGCAACGCAGCTTGCGGCGGAGAAGTGATGCTATGCTTCGCGCCAAACGGGCCGCGCGCAAGTGGACGAAGCCGAGCACGTGGCCGATGAGGTACGTCGGCACGAGGACCCCGCGCCCGCGTGAATGAGCTGCAGCGGCGAGCCGCAAAGTTTGTGGCCGTCGTCGTTGACGTCGAGCTGCATCCAGTGCTTTCCCGCGTCGCGCGAAAAGGCCAATCCCCCGAACAGCATGCACGAGATCCGCACTTTCGGCTGAAAGTCGTCGAAGGCGATGCCGGACGACGAGCATGCATTTTTGAAAGGCCGTCAATTCTGTCCCGAATCGCGGCTTACTTTTATGGCCTTCGACGCAAGGCTGACGGCGTAGAGCTCGGTCGGGTCGTACGGGTTGACGAAGAAGTCGTCCGCCTTTCCGAGCAATTAACAACTGAAGGCCGCAGACGTGTGCCGTCGTAACGGCTGAGCATGAACCCTACGCGCATCTTAAGGCTCGAAGCCCTCATGCTCTTGGCAGCCCTCATCGCTCTGTACTGGTGGGCCCATGCCAGCTGGATTCTCTTCGTTGTATTGATTCTGGCGCCCGACATTGCGATATTGGGATACCTTCGTAACACGCGAATTGGGGCGATCTGTTACAACGCCTTCCACAGTTACGTCGGGCCGCTTTTCTTGGGGGCCGCCGCGGTCTTTTCGCATCCGTTGTTGCCGTTTGCCGTCATCTGGGCGGCGCACATTGCAATGGATCGCGCCTTGGGCTATGGGCTCAAGTACGACGACTCCTTTGAACACACGCATCTCGGGATGATCGGCCGCTCCGCCACTCGAACATAGCCGCAGCGCAGACGCAACAGCTCGCTTGGTTTACATCGAATTGAGCCCACGTTATACTTTGTGATCCAAGCCGTGCTCATCGCCTCCATCGTGTTCACGTTCGCTGCCCAAGATGCCGACAAAGCGGAGACGATGTTTCGCGAGCTGCGCGACGCCTCGGTACAGGAACCCGGGGTCGTCCGGTTCGAGGTCGGGCGTAGCCAAGAAAAGCCCAATGTCTTCGCCTTGTGGGAAGTTTACCGTGATCGAGCAGCCTTGGAAGCTCACCAAAGCACGGACCATTTCCAGCGACTCGTCGTGGACGGCATCCGGCCTTTGGCTCGGCAACGCAATATCGAGACCGTGATTCCAATCTCGTGAACCGCCTCCAGGGACAAGCCATCGTCACTATAGGCGGCAGTTCCGGGATTGGGCTCGAGACGGCCCGCCGCAGCCGTCTTAAAAGCGGTTAGCCGCGGAGCCACCGCTCGAAGAACTTGATCTGAGCACGTCTCGAATCAACGCGGCATCGAGGTCGTCGAGCTTGGCAACGACGCGCGACGCAAGGGATAATGCCTCGGCGTCCGGTGGAAACTCGCGATTCGGGATCGCGATCACCGCAATGCGCGCGGCGTACGCAGAGCGAATGCCGTTGGCCGAGTCTTCGACGGCGGCAGTTTGCGAGGGATCCGCTTCGAGCAGTTCGAGGGCGCGCAGGTAAACGTCGGGCTCCGGCTTCCCGCGCGGAACTTCGTCGGCCGACACAACGACCGCGAAGAGAGAGTCCCACCGCGTCGCCGCCAGGATGGTCCGCGCGACCTCGAGCGCAGCGGACGACGCCAGTCCGAGCCCAAACTCGCTGGCGAGCCGACGCAGCGCCGCGTCCGCGCCGGGAAGAACCGGGGGATTCTTAAGCCGCTCGGCGACCGACTCGACGACGCGCTTGGCAATCTCGGACGGCGCCAGCGCCACGCCTAGTTCGTCGTGCATGTAACGCGCCCACTCATCCGTTCGCATGCCGATCATTGCGACCGCTGCCTCAGGTTTCCACTGGCCGCCAGTCGCAACCACGAACTCGAGCCGTACGTCCCGCCAAATCTGCTCGCTTTCGATCAGCGTTCCGTCGAGATCGAACACGACGCACTCCTTCACAGGGCTGCGAACGCGCGCTCAACCTCATCTGGGTCGGGCAACGTCTTCCACTGGAAAAGCTCGGCGTTGCCTTCGATGACGCCGTCAACCGGTAGCGGAAGAGGATCGGGGAACTCCGGATGGAGCCGTTGCAAGACGTCGATGACTTGGAGCTCGCCGACCCACAGCTGCGACAGCTCCGTCCAACGGGCGACGGTTCGGTCTCGGCGGTACGCTTCTAGAGCCAGCCTCACGTCGTCGGGTATCATCGTCCTCTCCTCGTAAAAACGCGCTATCTGACTAACCATTCGGTCGCTCAGCTTGTGCTATGCTGAGCCGATCGTGAAGTGCATCGTCAACAAGTTAGAGACAGCCGAGCTTGTCCGAGCCACGAGGGGCGCACGGGCGTCCCACCCATGGGATGGCCGCATCGGCGGGCAATCGTCGGAATGATGCGACCCTAGGATCTCATAGGATACCTCCGCGGCCAAGCACCAGGTTAGGTCGACCGCAGGCTTTTCGCAACGACCGCGGCGAGCTCGGCTAGGCATAACGCCGGGCCAGCGCCTCGACCTCGCCGAACGATATCGCGGACAAATCTGCATCTTCCGTAGCAACGACACGATCGGCGATCTCCTTATGCCGCTCCTTTACGTACCCGACGAAGTATCGCATGGCGCTGCTCTTTCCCGTTGCGTCACCGAGGATGAGGATGGATCGCGCCCCCTTTAACCGTGCCGCGACGCGCTCATAGAACTCGTCGACTTCGGGGACGCGCTGTCCCCGATAGTCGGCTTCCTTCCGGTGCTCGAGGTGACGACGAAACCCGTGCGGATCGAGCGGTTCGAGATGTCCGCCCTCGACGAGCCCGCTCGCCGTCGGCGCGGGATCGAAGAAACGCGCGCGGTGGTGGTCGATGAGGAGCACCGTCATGCGAAACTCATTCTTGAAGGCATTCGGAGAACCCCGGGACGATGGGTTAGTTCTCAGGCGGAACGGGCGCGTCGTTTTCGATCAAGCCCTCGGATCGTAGATCCGACCAAAATGCGGCCGGAATCCGCGTCTCGAGCGACGTGTAGTCGGCGAGCACCTGCTGAGGATCTGAGCAGCCGACAACCAGCGCTAAGGCGACGTCCGGCGCGCTCGAGAACCGCAATGCGGCGGTGCGCAGGTCTACGCCATAACGCGCCGCGACGGCGCGCAGCCGGTCGCGTTTCTCGATCGCCCGGGGCGGAATCTTGTGGTTGTCTCTGCCGTAATTGTAGCGCGCGCTGCCGCTGATGAAACCCGCGTTGAGAGATGAACCGACGACAAACCTCATTCCGCAGTCGCGTGCCTTCGGAAAGACCTCGTGAAGCGCCCTCGCATGATCGATCAGCGAGTATTGTCGCGCCAAGAGGCATACGTTCGCGTCGGCAACTTCCATCAGCTTGAGAATGGGTTCGGGCGAGTTGACGCCGAGTCCCCAGCCCTTGATCAGGCCCCCGTCGCGCATCTTGCTCAGCGCCTGAAACGCGCCTTTGCGCGCAATCTCGAACTGCTCTTCCCACGGTCCCGGCAGCCAGGGATTATCCGGTGAGAGATCGTGGACGAAGACGACGTCGAGCGCGTCCACTCCCAAGCGCTGTAGACTGTCTTCGATCGAGCGCTTAACGCCGTCGGAAGTGTAATCGTAGCGGAGATTGTTCGGCGACGACGTGAACGGAAAGTACTCATTTCGCATTGTTATCGCGCGATGCCGTGAGCAGCTTGCCGATCTTCGACGAGAGGACGTACTCGCCGCGCGTCTGTTTGTGCAAAAAGCTGCCCAGGCGCCGCTCTGCCAGTCCGAGGCCGTACCACGGAGAGGTGTCGTAGTAGCGGACTCCCGCGTTCCACGCCGCCTCGATCGTAGCGTGCGCAACTTCGTCGGTGACGTATGCAAACTCGTTGCCGAACGGCACGCCGCCGAGGCCAAACGTTCTGTGCCCAAAAATTTCAGCCGCGTTCATGCAACGCTCATTCACCGGCGTCCGGACCGGAACCAAGTAAGGACCAGCCTCCGTCCGATACGGAATTAAAATGCGGTAAGGTGACCCTACTCAACCCCCCAGCATCGACGGCGCACGACAACGTGCTCGCACTCGATGGTAAGTCGGGCGCTCTGCAATGGCCTTCCCCAACCGCGGCGTGGCCCTGAGTAACGGCTGCTTCATGTGACCGTGCCGGCGCCGAGTCGATCGAGGTTCACGAACGATATACGACTTCGGTCATCATGCCGTCCGTCATATGCACCGCATTGTGACAGTGCAACAGCCAGCGCCCCGGCGGTGAGTTCGCGGTAAAACGCCAGGTCAGCGTGCCGCCGTTGCCGCGCACCAGCGACGTGTCTTTGGCGAGGTGGCGCGCCAGCGTCTTACCGTCCACCTCGAGCACATCGACGAGGTGGCCGTGCAGGTGCATCGGATGGTCCATGTCGGTCTTGTTGGTGAAGCGAACCGCTACGGCGTCGTTGCGCGCCACGGAGATCCTGGGCGTATTCGGATACACGGCGCCGTTGATCGTCCACCGATCGCTGCCGTATGCGCCGCCGCCCAAGGTAAAGTCGTGAAACTGCAGGCCGGCGAGATCGGGCGCGCCGGATGCGCTGCCGCCCGCCGCTTCGTATGTGAAATAGTCGATCCCCGCAATGCTCGCGGGCGAACCGAGTGGCGTCGCGTGCTCGAATCCCGGTGTGTATACGACCACCGCCTGCTGGTACGCGAGCGGGTCGGTCGACAAGCCTTGCAATAGCCATGCACCGGGTTTGGTCACCTCAAACCACGCGTCGTAGCGTTCCGCGACGCCGACGCGCAGCGCGTCGATGATCAGCGGCTGCGCCAGGGGATTACCGTCGGAATGGGTGACGGTCAGGCGGTGGCCAGCGAGGCGAATGTAGCGTGTTTGCGTGAGGTTCGCATTGAGGACGCGCAACCGGACGCGCTGTCCGATCTGCACGCGCAGCGGCATAGTCGACGGATAACTCGCTCCGTTGATGCAATGCGCGGCGTAGGCGACTTCGTCGCCCATTCGGTCGTTCGGCGCCATTTGCGCGAGCTCGGGGGAGCCGAACGGATCGACCATGCCGGCGCTGCTCGTTCCGCGCAGCGCCGCCGCGATCGTCGCCAGTCGCGGCACGTCGTGGAAGACCAGCGCGAACTCGGCGTCGGCGCGCGCCTCGTTCGGATCCTCGACAATGAACAGTCCGAACAGGCCGCGTTCTAATCCGGGACCGACGTGATCGTGATACCAGCGCGTGCCCGGCGGACGCGGCGCGAATTCATAGACGAACGATCCGCCGTCGGGCACCCCCGGCTGCGTGACGTTCTCCGCGCCATCCATGGAGTTGGGGAGGATCATGCCGTGCCAGTGCACCGTCGTGCCGTAACCGCTGCGGTTGACGAGCGTCGCGCGAACTCGCTGGCCGTGGACGGCGCGCAGCACCGGGCCCGGGATCGTTCCGTTGAATGCGATGCCGCCGAAGTCGAGCCCGGGGACCGGCGAGAAGCGCAGCGGCGCGGCGGTAAGCGTGACCTCGATGACATCGCTCGCCCGCGCCGCATCGCGCAGCGGCGGCAGCGCGGCGACTGCCATCGTCCCGGCGGCGGCGCCGATGAATGCTCTGCGTCGCATCAGGAACCGACGTTGAGCGGGACCGTCATCGTGTTGCCGTCGTACTCGATCTGCACCGTCCAGGGGCCGCCCATCGAAAAATGGACGCGCCCGGTGAAGACTTGTGGATCGGTTGCCGACGGTTGCAGCATCACCGTCGGCGTGCTCATCGCGTCCCTGCCCATCTGCATGACCGGTTGAGCCCTCACGACCCGCGGCGGCGCGCCGGAGAAAGTCACGGTGATGGTCGCGTCCTCGGTGGGTACGGATGGATTGAAGGTCACGACCGGACGACGCTGCGCGGCGGCACCCCCGTCGAGGCCCGAGAGGTAGGCGACGATGTCCGCGATCTGGGCGTCGGAGAGCCCATAGCTAGGCATCGGTGCGGTTGGATTCTTGATGTGAGAGGCGATCTGCGCGGGCGGGAGGCGGTGCTCGATGCCATACAGCGCCGGGCCGAGCGCGCCTTGGAATCGCGCGCCGTGACAGCCGGCGCATCCGTTGGCCTGCACGAGCTGCGCGCCGGCATTCGCGTCGCCCGCGGTCGAGACGCCGGAAGCAGGCGCGCTTACACCGGTGCGTCCCGCGATGAGGAAGGCGGTTATCGCCACTGCGAGCGTTACCCCTTTGACGCGCACGACTGCCCGCGTTCTTTTGGTATGTCACCTTTCCTTGCGCGGCCTCGTCTGGATACCGGGCTAACCATTTGACCAGGACCGAAAGGAGATAACCCCATGAAAGCGCTCCGCGTCCGGCAACCGGGCATTGAGGGTCTCAACTATGAAGACATGCCCGACCCGAAGCCTGCGATCGGCGATGTTTTGGTAAAAGTCCGTGCCTGCGGCATCACGCCGACCGAGCTCGACTGGCCACTCTGGACGGATCGGAACGGACATAAGCGCGACTACATCATCCCGGCGCACGAATTTTCCGGCGTCGTCGCCGCGGTCGGCTTCGGCGCACCCGCTGTGGCCGTTGGAGACGAAGTCTACGGCCTCATCGATGGCCTACGCGACGGGGCAGGGGCGGAATACATCGTCATCGAGGCGCGCTGCGTCGCGCCTAAACCCAAAACGCTCGACTACGTCCAAGCTGCCGCGGTGCCGCAGGCCGGATTGACGTCGTGGCAGGCGCTCTTCGATCACGGTCGTTTGCAGGCCGGTCAGACCGTGCTCATTCTCGGGTCCGCGGGCGCATTGGGGCTCGTGGCGGCACAGCTCGCGCGATCGATCGGTGCCCGCGTCGTCGGTGCCGGCCGAAGCAACGCGAGGTCTGCTTCGCTCGAAGCGGGCGCGGACGAGTTCGTCGACCTCGAGCAGGCCGGCTGGGAGAAAGCGGCTGGAAAAGTCGACGTCGTTTACGATACGATCGGCGGCGACATATTAGAGCAAGCGATCGAGGTCGTCCGGCCCGGAGGAACGCTCGTGACGGTGATGTCCCCGCCGAACACCAAGCGCGGCGACATCCGCATCGTGCACTTCATCCGCGATCCGAACGGAAAGCAGCTCGCAGAGCTCGCGCGCATGATCGATTCGGGCAAGCTCCGTTCGCAGGTCGGCGCAGTGTATCCGCTTTCCGACGGCCGCACTGCCTTTACCGACCAGCTTAAGGGCAGCGCGAAGGGAAAGGTTATTTTGGAGGTTAGTACGGAGCCGGCGGCGCGGGCGCCACGCCCGTAACCAGTCCGCTCGGCGACAGATCGGCGGTATCGCTGTACAGGTACGTTCCCGACGGATACGCGTACACGTCGACGGAACCGTTCGCGCCGTCACCGCAATAAATATGCCGCTCCTGGCGATCCAGCGGGCACCAGATTGACGCACCCATCATCGCGTATGTCTTCGGCGCGCTATCGTAAGGTGGAGCGAAGACGTTGATCGTCAAGTGCTCCCAGTCGCCGATCACCAGGTTGTCCTTCGAGTCAAACGCCGGCACGCCGGGGAGACCGAGAGTGACGCCCGATAGCTGCTTCCCCGGCATCTTGCCCTGCGCAAACTCCACCACAATTCCCTGATTGCTGCCCGTCAAATTCGAAACGAAGACGTTACCCTTAGTGTCGCTCTCGACGCCCATCGGTACGGAGAACGACGGATCGCTCAGCGTGCGAACGTGTTTGCCCGAGGTCGTGTACACGTTAACCGTCGGCGGGCCGCTCTTGTCGTTGAGATTCATGATATAGACGAGACCGCGCCGGTCAAAGGCCACGTCCGCCGGCTCGCCGGTCGGATCGGGAATCGTCACCTCTGCGGCCCCGCAGTTCGGCGCGTACTCGGTCGTCGTATTGGCGCGGCCGTTCGGCACCCACAGGTTGCCGTCACGGTCGACGCGGATTCCGTTCGTAGAATCGGCGGGCTCGCAGACGGCCGGCGGCTGATTCTTGCGATCGTTCGCCTTGAACCACAGAACGCTCGTCGTCCCAAACTGCGCCACCGCGATGTTTGAGGATCGCCTGCTATTCGCCGGGGCGGCCTTCATCCACCCCGGTCGGACGAGATTCGGCCGAAACGAGGCAGGGTAGACGGCGGCACCTCTGCTCGGCGAAGCAGCCGTACCGATACCTGCGACGGGCCCCAGGTTCTCAGAACACGCCGTTAGCAGAGCAAGCGTCACCGCGGCGCCGGCTGGCGGAAGGGTAAAGGCTGAAACGTGCACGCGAGCAATCTCCTCTAGGAGGTGGTGTTTTCGTTTCCGATAGGTTTAGCTAACGAGCCGCGTGGGTCCGCCGGCTAAAGTCTCACGTTAGTCCCATGTCAAAGCGCAAACGGGTCACGGCGCAGCTGCGCGACTTGCAATGGCACCGCCCAGGTGCTCGTCGCGACGAGCTGGGCGCGGCACTTCCCGACGTCGCCGATAGGCTCATCGAGGAACTCGCCTCGGAATCCGAGCAGCAGCGCCGGCGCTTCACGGTTTTGCGCCGCAGTGACCTGCTGGGTCACGCGCACTCCGACATCGCCCGCGATGTCGGGTTATCGCGCAGCCAGTTCTATCGCGACCTCCAGGCGGCGCGCGAACGATTCGAAGCGGCGCTCGAAGGCGCGTTTAGCTCTCGAGCAGTCGTGCCGAGCCTGCTGCAGCGTGGCGTCGCCGTTCGGCGCGTTACCATCGAAGCGCTGCGCAATGGCGGCCGCTACGACCAGGCCCGCGAATCAGCTACCGAGAGCTTGCATGCCGCCGAACCCGCGGAAGCGGTAGAGCTGTTGTGCCTTCGCGCGGAGCTGGAGACCGAATGCGGCGACTATGCCGCGGCACAGCAAACGACGGCGCAAGCCCGCGCGATATTGGCGCACATCGCCGATGACCGGCTGCGCGAACTGCTCGCCGTCGCCTGCGATCTCGCCGACTTCGAGTCGGCGCACTGCCGTGGTACCCCGATCGATCCTGGGCGGCGCCACAGCCGGATCGCCGAGCTGCGCCGGCGCTATGCGGCCGGGGACCGCGCGTTTGCCTCGCCGCTGGTCAAGGCGCTCGTGGCGGAAGCGTCCCTGCTCTTTGCACGCGGTGATGAGGCACAGGCGCTCGCCCTTATCGAGGAGGCGTCGTCGCTGGTGCGCCGCGAACCGTCAGTCGACGTGCGCGTCGCCGTCGACGTCCAGGTGCGTGCCTCGGGATTGCGCGCTCTCGGCGGCGAAGCGATGGCAACGGCCCTGGACGAAGCGGCGCGGATCGCCGAAGCCGGCTTGCGCTGGCGCGACGCACACACACTGCGGCTCGGATTGCAAAGCATGTCGGCGCACCTCCTAACGGTAGGGCGTTTCGACGAGGCGAAGGAGTATGCGCTGCAGGCGCGCTCGCTCATCGATCTCTTCGGCAGCCCACTCGATCGTACCATCGTTCTCTCGAATCTCGCCCGCATCGACGTCCATCGCGGAGACGGCGCGCAGGCCTTGCGTTGGACCCGGCTCGCGCGCCACGGCGGATGCGATGCGTTTCCGATCACGCAGGCCATCGCCATCTCCGAGGCCGAGGCACTCGCACTGATCGATCAACCCGATCGGGCCGTACAAATGGCGCGCGTGTCAGGCGCGCGCGTGCGCGGCTGGCCGCGGCTGCAGGCACGAGCTAAGCTCGCCGAGGCGATCGCGCTCGCAAAACTCACGCCGGGCCGCGAGGCGCAGTGGTGCAGTGACGAAGCCGTCGAGCTCTCGCGCGTGGGCGGTGGCCCGCTCGTGGAGCTTCGAGCGCTGGCTCTCAAAGTGAAACTGACCGGCGATCCGGCATCTCGACGCGCGTTACGGGAACTTCGAGCCAAGTTGAGCTCGCCGCAAGAATATTAGACGGATTCGGTTAGTCCGTCGCGAACGGACGTCGCATGCTTTCGCGCCGCGACATGCTTCGTGCGACGGCCGGTATCGCCGTGGCGGGATTGACGCCTTCGCCGACCGCCGCTGCATCCTCCGCGGCGCTCTTCAGGGAGCTGGATGGGCGCATCGAGTCTGCGATGCAGCGCTACCGCGTTCCAGGCGTCGCCGTCGCCGTTTTTTACAGGGGCCGCGAGTACGTACGCGGCTACGGCAAAACGAACGTCGATCGTCCGGTGGCAGTCGATGGCGACACGCTCTTTCGCATCGGTTCGATTACGAAGACCTTTACGGGGACCGCCATGATGCGGCTCGTCGAGCACGGGAAAGTAAGTCTCGAAGCCCCAGTGCGCTCGTATCTCCCGAGCCTCCAGCTCGCCGACGAATCGGTCGCGCGGCGCGTGACGGTGCGGCAGCTCCTCAACCACAGCGGCGGCTGGCTCGGCGACGACTACGCAACTTACGGATCCGGCGACGATGCGCTCGCAGAGTACGTCGCCGGGATGCGCGCGTTGCCGCAGCTCACTCCCCTGGGCCAAATTCTCGCCTACAACAACGCCGCCGTCGATCTGGCCGGCCGCGTCATCGAGGTGATGACGAACACGCCGTACGAGAGCGCAGTCGAGCTGCTCGTGCTGCGGCCGCTGCGCTTGAGTCACTCCGGCTTCTTCACCGAGCGCCTTATGCAATATCCGATCGCGCAATCGCACGACGTCAAGAATGGTAAAGCCCTGGTCGACGCGGCGTCCTGGAGCTTTCCGCGCTCGCTCAACCCGACCGGCGGCCTGATCTCTAGCGCACGCGACCAGCTGCGCTACGCCCGATTTCATCTCGACTATCCGGCGATGCAGAAAGACCCCGGCCCGGGCGGAACGCTCAGCTTCGAAGTCGACGGCGTGTGCGTCACCTGGTGGCAGCGGCGCACCGCCGAGGGCGTCCCCGTATTCCAGCACGTGGGGTCGTGGGGCGGGCAAAACGCGGACCTCTTGCTCGTTCCCGCGCGCGGGTTTGCAATGTCGATCCTGACCAACTCCACCAGCGGCCCAATGGTGATTGCCGATATCGATCGCTCGGGTTGGGCGCTGAGCCGGTTCGCCGGATTGCACAATCCGCCGGCGGCGACGAGACCGTTGCCGCAAAGCACGCTCGCGCAATACGAAGGCCGCTACGAGAGTTGGATCGTGCCGCCCGACGGCTCTCCGCAGAAGCCCGAGAAGCTCGCGGTTGAGCTGCGCAGGGACGGTGGGGGCCTGCACGCCGCCGGCGATCTCGAGTTATCGCTGGCGTTCTACCGGAACGATTACGTCGTGACGACCAATGCGCAAGGCTTATCCAAGCGCAGCGATTTCGTGCGCGGCGCGGACGGACGCGTCGCCTGGTACCGCGATAACGGCAGAATCTTTAAGCGCGTAGGCTAGCTCTATTTCGGGCAGAGCGTCGTACGCGGCGTCGACGAGGGGTCGTCGAGAAAGCGCCACTCCGCTTCGAACGCGCAGCGCGAGAGCAACCAGCTCTGATGCCCGTCGACTTCGGCGATGAGCAGGCGCGCCCGCGGGATCTGCAGCCACACGTTGAGCGCGCTGGCCAGCGGTGTGGCCGGATCGTAGATCGGGTTTGCGACCATCACGTTGGGGTGCGGCCCGACGTCGAGCTTGTGCGGTGGATTGCTCGCCGGCCACGGCCACCCGGCACAGTCCGGCACGCCGAGCGAGGCGTGCGCGATGGGGTACTGATCCCAGAACTTCCAGACGAAGCGCGGCGCCTCGGACGCCAGCGCATCGGCGGTCGGCTTCAGCGCGTTGTAATCATTCTGCGGTCCGTAGTCGGCGCAGAAAACTCCGGGGAATAGCCCGTTCTTGCCGGCGCGAAGGTTCGGGTCTTGCGACGTGCTCGCCGTGGCCGCAGCTCCGGTCTGCGCCATCGATTTGAGCAGCGACGTATCGCCGCGGTTGAGCTCGGCCATCAATTTCGCGATGACCGGCCAGCCGAAATCCGGATCGCTGCCCGCCGCCAAAAACTGCGACACGAGTACTCGGACTTCCGGCCTCTTCGCCGTGATGGAGTCGTACACGGCGCCGACGTTTTGGCCGTGCAGCGCGCAGGAGGAATCGCTCTTGCACCAGCGTTCGAAGCGATCGAACGAGTCGCCGACCGACGCGACGTTGCGCGCCGACAGCGCCGCCAAGTCGATGCTGTGGTCGACGACCGCATCGATCACCATCGCCTTAACGCGATCGGGGTAGCGCTCGAGATACGCTGCTCCGTAAGCCGAGCCATAGGATCCTCCGTATGCAATCAGTCCCTGATTCGGTGCTAGGGCGAGGCGCATTTGCTCGACGTCCGCCGCAGTGTCCATGGCCGACAAGTGCCGGAAGAGCTCGCCCGTCAACGCGTAGCAGCTCTTGAAGAGCGTCACGTTCGCGTCGGTGATCGCCTTGAACTCGTCCGCCGTCAGAGGCTGGCCGGGCGGCCTCGGCGACGGAACGGCATCCGGCGCGCAGCGGATCGGATTGCTCTCACCGATGCCGCGCGGATCGAAGGTCACGGCGTCGTACTCGCGCGCAAGCTCGTCGACGTGATGTTCCTTGCGCGGATGGTCGCCGAGAATGGACGCGATGCCGGCGCCCGGTCCGCCGGGCAGAAAAATCAGCACGCCCTTCTTGCGGCTGGGATCCAGCGCCGGCACGCGCGCGATTCGCAGCGTGAACTTCGCGCCCTCCGGCTTCGCGGGATCGACCGGCACGCCTAAGCCGGCGCACTGCGTGTTCGGAACGTCGTCACACGCGGCCCAGTGCAGCGTTGCAGGCACCTGGTGAGCCGCCGCCGTTTGACCGGCGGCGGTTTGCGTTCCACTCGAGCATGCCGACAAAACAACGAGAACGGCGGCGACTTCGAACCCGAGCTGCCTCAGTAGACGGTCGGGCTTGTGCATCACGGCCGACGTTCTTCTAGCTTCGGCCGCGAGCCTCTCCTCGATGCGCTTGCGCCGTGGGATCGATCAACAGGTCGATCTCCGTCATGAACTGCGGAATCGCGTTGAGCTTTGTCTCGCACTTGCGCCAGTCGTAACGTTCGGGAAGGGCGCCGCCTAGACGGCGCCGGGCGAGTTACGAAGGCCGGCCAGCTCTTCCCTAACGGATTCCGTTAGCGCGTGCTCGGTCCCGAGCGCTTTCTCGCGGATCGCCAAGGCCCTGAGCAAGGTGGACTCGGCCTCTTCGTAGCGCGCCTGACGGCGATATAACGCTGCGATGTCGCATAGACATGACGCAACGTAGAGGTGATCGTCGCCGACGGCATTTTCCAGAATTGCCAGCGCGCGCACGTGCAGGCCTTCCGCGTCCTCGTAGCGGCGCTGTTCGCGATACACTACCGCGAGCGCGTTGAAGCCGTGAGCAAGGTGCGGATGGCGCGGCTCCAATGTCTTTTCCCAAATCGCCAAGGAGCGCTCGTGCAAGCGCTCCGCCTCGTCTAAGCGGCCCTGGTCGCGATGCACGTTAGCGAGGCCGTGGAGGGTCAAGCCTACCTCGGGATGCTCCGGTCCGAGCGTCTTCTCTCGAATTGCGAGCGCGCGCAGGTGCAACGCTTCGGCCTCGGCGTAGCGCCCGAGGTTGCGCTGCACGACGGCGAGGTTCTCCACGGTATAGGCCACATTGGGATGATCCGGGCCAAACCTCTTCTCTTTGAACGCGAGGGCTCGCGCGAGCCACTTCTCCGCTTCGACGTCGTCGCGGTCGACGTACACTCCCGCGAGGTTGTTGAGGATGCGGCCGTATTCCGGGTGATCCCCGCCGAAAGCGTTCTCCAGGATGTCGAGCGTACGGCGGTATAGGCGTTCCGCCTCGTCAAATCTACCTTGCTCGCGGCAGATCACGCCGAGGTTGCTGAGGACGTCGGCGAGATCGGATTGATCGTGACCCGGAGCTTCGCAGATCGTCAGCGCGCGGGACAGCAGCGGTTCGGCCTCCTCGTACCGATACTGATCGACGTAGACCTTGGCGAGCTGACTTAAAATCGGCGCGACGCCGGCATCAGCCGGGCCGCACGTTCGCTCGCGGATTCCGAGCGCCTGCGAGTACAAAAGCTCCGCCGCGCTGAACTCCGCTCGCCGCATTAGGTACAATCCGCACTTTTGAGCGAGTTCGCTTCCCGGTAGGAACGCGCTCTCGCCCGGCAAGTTCTCCAACGCTGCACGCGCATGCGACAGCAGCCGCGAGCATGCCGGCCACGCGTCGAACTCGACATTCGGAAACGCCGCCTCGGCGGCCGCCACCGCGCGTTCACGCCACGCGAGCGAATCGACGGCGATCGTATCGCGCGCCGCGAGTTGAACGAGACGATGGATGGCGTAGGTGCGAGCCGTTTCCGAAAACTCGAGCAGCGACAGCCGGTTCAGCGCGCCCAGCGCTTCATCTAATTCGAAGTCGTCGGCAGGCAGTTTTCCCTGATATACTTCCACGGGCTGGCGGAAGAGCTCGTCGGGGATCGCATCGGGCGCGAACTGCGCGGCGAAACCCAGGACCGCGGCAGCGCCCGGAGCCTCGCCCTCGGCCTGCTCGATCGCCGCGTTGAACGTCGCGAACACGGATTGCGGATACTCCGACGCGCGCGGGGCTCTCTTCAGGTAGTCGGCGACGCGCTCCAGGTACCGCTTCGGGGTAACCATCCGCTGGTTTCGCAGCGCCGCCGCGGCGTGCGACAGGGCGAGTGGAAGAGCGCCGAGCGCCTCGGTGATCGCGTGGGCATCGGCGTCGCTCACGTCGTCGCGCCCGCTCTCGCTCCGCAGGTAAGCCGCCGCGGTTTGCGCGTCCCAGGCGTGCAGCGGAATCGCCGCGACCTGGGGACCCCACGACGCGTTGCGCGAGGTGACCAACGCGCGCGCGCCGGTCCGCGGTAGCCAGCTGCGCAGCAGCCGCTCATCTTCCAGGTTGTCGAAGATCAGCAGCGCAGGTTTAGCGAAGCCGCTCAATACCGATCCGGTGACGCGCTGCGCCGCGGCGCGGCGATCGGCGAGGTCGTCGATCCCGCGTACGAAGGTCGCCCCGAGGCGTAAGAGGCCGTCGATGATTCCGTCTTCCGTCTGCGCAGCCAGCCACCAGATGATCGAATACCGGTCGCGATCGCGCCACGCATACTCGCGCGCTATCGAGGTCTTGCCGACGCCGCCTAATCCATGTACGGCGGCGATCGCTACGCCGTCGGAAAGAGCGGCGCCGATCGCGGCGAGTTCCTCCTCGCGCGCGCTGAAACTCGAGACGGGACGGATCGCCTCCGTGTCGATGACCGTGCGCGGAGGCCGCCAATAGGGGCCGCTTGGGGCGCCGGCCCGGCGTTCTTCGCGCACGGCGTCGAGCACGATCGCCTCCAGCAAGGCGCGATCCTCGCGGACGGGAACGAGATCCCAATACGCGAGGCCGCTAAGAAGGCCGGCCGGCTCGCACTCGGCCACGCGCAGCAAGATTAGCCGCGACTTGCTGTTGAGCGGATCGTCGGCGATCGCGTTTTGCCATTCGGCCTGGCAGTGCGCGCTGCCCAAATACTCCGGCGACAGCAACGCGACGACGCGGGCGCCGCCGGCCAGCGCGTCATGCATGCGCTCCATGAAGTTTCGGTTGGCGAAATCCCACTGCTGCAGAACGACCGCGTGGCCGGCAGACTCCAAAATCTTGCCGATGGCGGCGGCAAAGTCCGCATCCTCTCCCGCCCTGCTTATGAAGAGAGGCATTGCTCCAGCGCCCGACCCACTGCGATATAGTCCTCGTCGCCCACGCCCGTCGCGACAGCCTTCTCGAACTCCGCGAGCGCGGAGTCCATCAACGGCGCATTCACCTGCAGCGCTTCCCTGGCTGCTTGGGCCAGCCGCAGATCCTTGAGCAGTGCGCTCGCCGAAAAGCGCGGCTGCATGTCGTGCTCCAGAAGTTGTTGCCGCTTGGTGGCGGCGCGCTCGAGCATGTACACCAGCGTGTCGACCGCGAGGCTTCGATCGACGCCGGCGCGCGCCAGGATGCCGAGCAGTTCTCCGATCGAGTCTGCGACCGCGCCCAGCACGCAGTTGCCGGCGAGCTTGAGATGTCCGCTGGCCGCCGGCGAACCGGTAAACTTGATGGTGGAACCCATGGCGCCCAGGAGTTCCCGGGCGCGGTCGAAGGCTTGGTCGGTGCCTCCCGGATAGAGCGTCAGCGAGCCGGTGCGCGCGCCGTCGACGCTGCCGATCACCGGACACGCGAGAAAGTCGACGCCGCGCCGCGCCGCCGCTTCTGCGAGCGACTCGTACATATGCGGCGAGAGCGTGGTCGATTCGATGACGAGCTGCCCGCCGCGCGCGGCCGGAACGATCCGGCCGAGAGAGATTTCGCCCGCGACCTCGTCATCCCAGAGCATCGCGACGACCGCATCCACGCTCGGTACCAGCGCCTCGATCCGATCGAACGGCGTTGCGCCCGCGGCGACCAGCGGATCCATCATGACCGCGCTCGATGTTCCAAACGGAGACGCGGTAGCCGCGATCGAGCAGATTGCGCGCGATCGCGCTTCCCATCTTTCCCGTGCCCGCAATTCCGACGTGCATCGTGTCACCTTACAAACCGGGGATCGCGCGCGGAGCCAGGAACGCGATGCCGGCCAATACGCCGAGCGCCGCGCCGACCGGCGCCACGATCCGGTTTCCCGCGGGCGTCGCCTTCTCGACGAACATGATCGCCGCGAGCACGCCCATCCAGGCCAGATGCGCGACCCCCGCGGCGAACATTACCAGCATCAGCGCCCAGCAGCAGCCGAGACAGTAGAACGCGTGCCCGAAGCCGATGCGCAGTCCGTTGAGCACGCCGCGCCGATAGTGGCGCATCGAGATACATGGCTGGATGGCGGCAGGCCTTCAGGCACGCATCCTTGAGCGGCGTGAACTGATACACCGCGGCGAGCCCGAGCGTCGCCGGCCGGTATCAGCGCCGCGTGCGCCGCGAGCCAGGGCCACGCATCGACGATTCGGTGCAGCTGCATGTCGCCCGCGAACGCAGCGAGCGCAAACGCCGTCCAAACAACGAAGTAGCCGGCTCAAGAATAGGATCAGCGCGAGCGGAAAATCCGGGCGCGCGCCCCGCGGTCGCCGCATAACAGGCGAATGAATCCCAGCGACGACGGCAGCATCATCGCGGCGGTCATGAGCTGCCACGCGGCCAGCACGAGGAGCGCGGCGAGCCAAAACGGCCGCCCGCTTTCATAGAGCGCGTGGTGGTGAAGCTGCCCGGCGTTACCGCTCAGCTCCACCCACGCGCAGACCGCCCATGCGCGCGCAGCAGATCGATCGCAGCGCGAGAAGTGCGGAGTCGCCGTTACGCTACCTCCAGCAGAAAGTCGCCCTGAATCGCGTTGCGATCCTTGAACGTCCAAACCATTCCGTGCTCGGGAATGTTGACGACGTGCTCGGAGGCCTTCGCGACGTATGCGGGCGCGCCGGGTATCGTGCTGAAGATCCTGTCGCGCAGCGTCGTGATCGCCCCGTACGCGCTGCGATACGGCGCCATCGTCGCGCGAACTTTGTCGCCGACGACGAGCGTGCCTTCACCGCCGTTGAGGTTGTGCTCGATCGGCATCGTCTCGATCGCGACGTCCTCCGCGATCAGGGCGTGGATGTCCGCAAGCGGGCCGCCCAACCGTCCGTGCCAGGCGTCGAGAATCGCGGCGCTGCTGTTCGTCGGTCGCTCGCGCATCGACGTAGCTCACGCGCTTCCAGCTGTGCGGCGTCAGCACGTTTCCCGGAATCTTGACGACTTGCACGTAGTTCAGTCCCGCTCACGTCGACGCCGTTGATCTCGCCCTTGTCGATGTGATAGGCGAGGAACGAGTCGCAGGCGCCGCCGTCGGGATCTTCGCCGATCCAGCAGCGGCAAAGCGTACGGCACGAGCACGCCTCGAGCAGCGTGCCTTGCAGCGTGTACGCTTTTGCGGAAGTCCTTGGGAGCAGGCTGAGTCTGGGTCATCAGTTTCGTCCCTCCTCGGCAGAACGAGACTTCGCCGGACGATTCGACGCGCCGCTGCTTCCCTACGGGCGCTACGCGGTCACGCGCAGATCGAAGCGGTCGAGGTTCATGACCTTTTCCCACGCGGCGACGAAGTCGCGCACGAACTGGTCGCCCTCGATCGGCGTAGACCTCGGCGATCGCGCGAAGCTGCGAGTTCGAGCCGAAGATCAGGTCGCAGTTCGTGCCGGTCCACTTGACCTCGCCGGTGCGCCGGTCGCGACCCTCGTAGGTGTAGTCGCACCGGCCGGCTGCCACTTCGTCGACATGTCGAGCAGGTTCACGAAGAAGTCGTTCGTCAGCGTGCCGGGACGCTTCGTGAAGACGCCGTGTTTGGACCCGCCGGCGTTCGCGCCGAGGACGCGCAGGCCGCCGATCGAGCGCCGTCATCTCGGGAGCGGTCAGCGTGAGCAGTTGCGCGCGATCGACGAGCCGCTGCTCGGGCGAACGCGAGTGCTCCGTGCCGAGGTAGTTGCGGAACCCGTCGGCGGTCGGTTCGAGCACCGCGAACGCGTCGACGTCGGTGTTCTCTTGCGTCGCGTCGGTGCGTCCCGGGCGCGAAGCTCACCTTGACGTCGTGACCGGCGTCCTTCGCGGCCTTTCGATCGCCGCGCAGCCGCCGAGCACGATGACGTCGGCCAGCGAGACCTTCTTGCCGCCCGAGAGCGACGCGTTGAAGTCGGCTGCACCTTTTCCAGCGTCTGCAGCACCTTCGCCAACTCGGCGGGCTGATTGACGGCCCAGTCCTTCTGCGGCGCGAGACGGATGCGCGCGCCGTTTGCGCCGCCGCGCTTGTCGGTGCCGCGGAACGTCGACGCCGACGCCCACGCGGTCGTAACCAGCTGCGACACGGTGAGCCCCGACGCGAGAATGCGGCGCTTGAGTGCGGCGACGTCCTGCTCGTCGATCAGCGGATGATCGACCGCGGGCACCGGATCTTGCCAAATCTGCGGCTCGGCCGGCACCTCGGGACCGAGATAGCGCGCGATCGGACCCATGTCGCGGTGCGTCAGCTTGTACCACGCCTTGGCAAAGGCGTCGGCGAACTCTTGCGGGTTTTCGTGGAAGCGCTTCGAGATCGGCCCGTAGATCGGATCGACTTTCAACGAAAGGTCCGTCGTGAGCATCGTCGGCGCGTGTCGCTTCGACGCGTCGTGCGCGTCGGGAACGCTGCCGGCCGCCGCGCCGTCCTTGCGGCTTCCACTGATACGCGCCGGCGGGACTCTTCGTCAGCTCCCACTCGTAGTTGAAGAGGTTGTCGAAATACAGGTTGCTCCAGCGCGTGGGCGTCTGCGTCCAGGCGCCCTCGAGGCCGCTCGTGATCGTGTCGTCGCCGTTGCCGGTGCCGAACGTGTTGCGCCAGCCGAGGTTCTGCTCTTCGATGGCAGCGCCGGCCGGCGCGAAGCCGACGTACTGCTTCGGATCGGCGGCGCCGTGCGTCTTGCCGAACGTGTGGCCGCCGGCGATGAGCGCGACGGTCTCCTCGTCGTTCATCGCCATGCGCGCGAACGTCTCGCGAATGTCGGTCGCCGCGGCGATCGGATCGGGGTTTCCGTTCGGGCCTTCCGGGTTCACGTAGATCAGGCCCATCTGCACGGCCGCGAGCGGCTCTTCGAGATCGCGTTCGCCGCTGTAGCGCTTGTCGCTCGAGCCAACGTTCTTCCGGACCCCAGTAGGTGCTTTCGTCGGGTTCCCACGCGTCCGCGCGGCCGCCGGCGAAGCCGTACGTCTTGAATCCCATCGATTCGAGCGCGCAGTTTCCGGCCAGAACCATCAGGTCGGCCCACGAGATCTTGCGCCCGTACTTCTGCTTGATCGGCCACAGCAGATGGCGCGCTTTGTCGAGGTTCGCGTTGTCCGGCCAACTGTTGAGCGGCTCGAAGCGCTGCTGACCCGAGCCCGCGCCGCCGCGGCCGTCGCCGATGCGATACGTCCCCGCGCTGTGCCACGCCATGCGAATGAAAAGCGGCCCGTAGTGACCGTAATCGGCCGGCCACCAATCCTGCGACGTGGTCATCAGCGCGAAGATGTCGGCCTTGACCGCCTTGAGGTCGAGGCTCTTGAACTCGCGCGCGTAGTCGAAATCGGGGCCCATCGGGTCGGCCAGCGCGGACGGCCGGTGCAGCACCGATAGATCCAGCAGCTCCGGGAACCAGTCGATGTTCACTCGCGGCCGCAGGGGTACGTGCTTTACGGGACAGCCTCGGTCGGCTTCCGACAGCTCGGCGATCGTGTTTTCCATCTCGTGCTACTTCTCCGATCCGGTAAAAAAGTGAAGACACGCGGGCAGCCGAGCGAAGGCACCTCAGGCGTGTGAAAGTGAATGTCACTCTCATGCGCAGGATACCGCCGCAAACGCCGGCCGTCAAGCTGCCGAAAAACTATCAGCTCATTCACGAGATCGTCGAAGAGAGCGGGATCGGCCGCCATCTCACATCCTCCGAAATCTACGCGAAGGCGCTCAGGCGGCGGCCGGGCATCGGATTCTCGACGGTCTATCGCGGCCTCGAGCGCTTGCGCGATCTCGGTCTGGTCTCCGAGCTCCACGTGCCGGGCACCGACGCAGCGACCTACGAGCCGTCGGGGCCGCGCCACGCCCACTTTCGCTGCAGCGAGTGCGGCGAGATCGAAGACGTGGCCTATGCGATTCCGCCGCGCACGCTCAAAGCGCTCGCGTTGCAGCACGGCTTCAAGATCGAAAGCGAACGCGTGACGTTCGAAGGCCGCTGCGCGGCCTGCGCGTCCTGACGGAAACTACTGTGGGACCGCGATGATGTCCAAGTTTTTGAAGCCCTTATACGTCGCCAGAAGCTTCGGCTGACCCGAGAGCCAGCCGTTCGCGGGCCGCGCGAAGGCGTACACGCATTCTTTATGATGATTCGCGACGTACGCAACGGAAGCATCGCGGTTGAACGCGACGCCGCTGATCGATGCGAGCCGGTCCGGCGTCTGGAACGTGATGCCACCGCTCGGCGATGAGACAGAAACCAACCCGAACACTCCGTCGACAGGGGTGATCACCTCGATCTGCTCGTTGACGGCGCCGCCGATGAGGGCGATGGTGCCGATTCCGAAGCACGAGCCGGGCACGTATTGGCCGCGGCCGGTGCGCGTGTAGGGCCGCACACTGGCGAAGCCGCAACCGCCGGAGACGACCACGTTTTTGCCGCTCGGCGTAGAGAGCACCGACGCGGCGTTCTGCGAGTTCTGCACGACGACGACCGGCGCACGAGTCTTGCTCGCGCGTGGAAAGAAGTAGACGGCCTGCTGGCCGAAATCGCTGACGTACACGTTGCGGTGCCTATCGAGAGCTACATCCGTGAGCGACGGCGCTCCCGGTGCCCCCTGGAGGATCGGCGCGTCGAGCTGCTCGACGAGGCTGCCCGTATCGGTGAATACCTCCACGCAGGCGGAACACGGCCTGGAGTTCGACTCGGTTAAAGTGGTGTAAATACGTCCGATTGCGTCTACGGCCAGCCCTTGCGCGCGACCGCGTCCCGGCTTGAAGGTCTTCGTCTTCTGCGCCCGGCCGTTTTGAATCGAAAACACGGTGATCGATCCGTTGGAGTAATCCAGATTGACGAGCTGCGTCAACGCTGCGGCCGGAAGACCGACGGATCGGTTCGCGAGGGAAGGCAGCGATTCGATCGAGCGCAATGCGCTTTGCGTGCCCGGCTCAGCGGAGCAGCCGGCCAATAATGTGAGCGCTGCCGCGATAGGAAGTATGCGTTTCATTGCGGCGAGGCGTATTGGATGCCGGCGGGCCCCGGATCGACAATGAGCTTTCCGGTCTTATCGTACAGGTTTGCCATCCAGATCTTCGGTTCGTCGATCACGACGACGCCATGGATGCCATTGGCGCCGTCCAGCGCGTCCTCAATTCGCAGTTTGCCGCTGCCGAGACGGTAATAATCCTTGGGTTGAGCGTTAAATGAGTTTGCTTCGATGCCGGGCGTTACGTTGGCGACCGTAATGTGGACGAGATTCGTGGGAGCGCATACGGCCGCCGCCGCCGGGGCGGCAGAGCCGAACGTCAGCACGCATAGAACCACGGGACCCACAAGAGCGTTCATAGACAGTACTTTCGACGTCGGCGTCGAACGACATTGCATGGAGAACGTGCGCGGCTTTGCAGCCGCGGCATTGAGCTTGGTTTTGGTACCGGCCTGCGGCGGCGGCGCAACTCCGCCGATGCACGCACCGGCGCAGTGGAGCGTGGGCCCGCTCTCTCGTATGTCGCGGTCCGCGCCGGTCCCGCATTTTCGCGTGCTCTATCGCTTCCGAGGAACACCGGACGGCGCCGTGGCCAACGGCGGCCTGATCGCCATCAACGGGATGTTGTACGGAACCACGCTCGCCGGCTCCAAAAACTTCTGCGCGCGATCCTGCTTCGGGAACGGAAACCTGTGCTGGGAAGGCTGCGGCGTCGTCTTTTCGGTCGACACCTCCGGCAACGAGAATATCGTCTACAATTTTCGCGGCGATCTCAATAGCGCGACCGACGGCTCGTGGCCGTTCGCGGGCCTAACGCCGTATAAGAATCGGCTTTACGGCACGACGTCCAGCGGAGGCCGGTTTGGACACGGCACCGTCTACGAAATGGAAGCGTCGGGACACGAGCGCGTGATCCACAGCTTCAAGGGCGACGCCGATAGCACGACGGATGGGGCGTACCCGGTAGCTCCGGTGATCGTCATCAAGAACAGGCTCTACGGCACGACCGCCAAGGGCGGCACGGTCGCCTGCGGGGGCATTGGATGCGGCACCATCTATTCGCTCACGATGCGCGGCGAAAAGCGCTGGCTCTATCGTTTCGGAGGCGCGAGCCAAAGCGACGGCGCCGTGGCATATCCGGGGCTCGTTATGTTGGGCGGCGATCTCTACGGGACGACGTATGAGGGCGGCCGCCGCGGCGGGCGGTGCGGCACTTCGGGCTGCGGCACGATCTATGAAGTAACCCTCGACGGTCAAGAACGCGTCGTGCATCGCTTCTCGGGCGGTCCGGAGGGTTCGGTTCCCAACGGACTGGTCGCGATCAACGGCGTCCTCTACGGCACCACGCTGACGGAGGGCGAGCACAACGAGGGCACGTTCTTCTCGTTCACGCCTGGGCGCAGGCTAAAAACGCTCTACAGCTTCGAGGGCAAACCGGACGCCGCTTCACCCGCGGGACCGCTGATCTACTCCAATGGCATCTTTTACGGCGTCTCGCAATCCGGCGGAACGGGCGGCGGCGCCAGCCGGTTCGGGCTTGGCACGGTGTTCGAAGTCTCCCCGTCCGGCAGCGAGAGCGTTCTGCACAGTTTCGACGGCAAAAATCAAGGAAGTTTCCCGCAAGCCCCGCTGTATTTGTTCAACGGCGCGCTCTATGGGACCACCGCGTACGGCGGCGGCAACGGCTGTCACAAAAACGGCTGCGGAACGGTGTTCAGCCTGGCTCTTTAAGTCGCGAGCAGACCGTGTGCGAGATATCGGTCTTACCGTTCGTCGGCCGTCCCGTGAAATCGAACGTGTACCGCTGCGGCGAAGCGCCGATCACCGCCGTGCCGCCGTCGGCGGGATAGCCGTCGACCCAATGCGAGCCGCTGAAATCGCGCGAGCTGCTGTAACGCGTGTAGTACGAACCGTCTTTATCCAGTGACACGATGTCCCAACGCTTCGCGGCGGCGTCGAAGCCCACGAACGTCTGCGCCACGTTTTTCGGCTGGCCGTTCTGCGGCGCAACGGTCGTGTCGGCGCGCAGCCACGCACCCCACATCGCGTTTACGCTCGTGAATCGCCAGATCTTCCCAGAGCTGTCGTGCGTTACGCAGTCGTACGTGCCGACGATGGCACTAACGCCCTTACTCGCCGGCGCGAATGCCGGCGCGACGCCGGCGCCGGCGATCGCGGCCGCTAAAACGAGCGGGTACGCGGAATATCTCAGCATCGCAGTCCTCCGAGATAGCTCGAACGGACATCCGAACGTGAATGTGACCTCACATCCTTGCTCAGTACCACGGCATGCCACGCGGCGAGCATCACCCATCCGCAGTACGCGAGGACCAACGACCGATTGGCATACCCGACGAGAGCGATGACGCCCGGCGGGAGTACCGTCCCGAGGGGCAGCGATTTGCCGTCAGACGGAACGTGGCCGCCGGCGTGCACGAACGTGACGTACTGCACGGCGAGACTCGCGAATAGCGTTACGACAGCGATCCAGGTCGAGTTGGCGGACCACCGCGCGTGGCGTAGCGTGCTACTGATCAGCACCGCCGCGATCGGCAGACCGCCTACGCCGAGCAGGCCTGCCAGTCCGTGTAACGGCTGGTTGATGTCGAAGACGGCCGCCAGTGCCTCGCCGGCGCCCGAGACGACCAAGAATACCAAACCAATTCTACCCGCGACGGTGGTCACGTACGGGCGCAGCGCGAGAGCGAGCGCCCACGAGCTGACGGCCCAAGCCGCAAACATCAGCGACAATACCCAACCGTAGTGCCCGTTGGCGTACTCACTCACGACTCGCCAGGCCGGATCGAACTCGGGACTGAGCACGTGGAGGGCGCCCAGCAGCGCCACGACCAGCGCCGCAGCGACGACCGATGCCCCCGCGAAAATGCGGCTCGTCACGACGCGTGCTCCTTTCCGATGAGGTCTTGCATGCGGTCGTAGCTCATCGACATTCCCTCGGTCATGCCGGATTCCAGCGCCACGTCGCGCGCTTCTTGGGATTCGAACAGCATCGTCAGCGTGAACCGCGTCTGGCGCCCCGACGCCTCGAAGGTCGCCGTGCACAGCGCTTCGCCTGGTACGCCGTCCATCGACTCGGTGTGTACGATCCGATGCACCGGATCGATCTCGCGAAACTCTCCGTGCACGCCGAACTCACCAGCGCCCGCATCGTTGCGCCACACGTAGCAGTACCGTCCGCCGACGCGCAAGTCGACGTCGCAAACCGGCATGCTCCAGCCCGGCGGCCCGAGCAGCCATCTCTTCAGGAACTCCGGCTTCGTATGGCATTCGAAAACCAGGTCGGCTGGGGCGTCGAACGTCCGCGTTACGCGGATCTCTCGTTCCGACGGCGTGGTGACTTCCAGGCGTGAAGGCATGATTCGCTCTCCTCTTTTAGCTATTGCGCTTTCAGCTCGTCGGCCAAGACGGCATCCAGGCGTTGATAGGTCCGCTCCCATAGCTCGCGGTAGCGCTCGATCCAGGCCACAACCTCGGCGATCGACTCCTGGTCGACCCGCGCCGGCCGGCGCTGCGCATCGCGGCTGCGCTTGATCAGCCCCGCAGTCTCGAGGACTTTAAGGTGCCGCGAGATAGCGGGCTGGCTGACGGCAAATGACTCGGTGAGCTCGTTGACCGTCGCCTCCCCCCTAGCCAGCCGGACGAGGATCGCCCTCCTCGTAGCGTCCGATAGGGCGGCGAAGGTAGCGTCGAGACGTTTGGCATCTAGTGCGATTTTCATAACGTATCTGTTATATAACCTATACGTTATCAAACTAAATGGCTGACGTCAAGAAGCTAATACGCGGGTTTCACGCCGGGCCACCCCTCGAATCCACTGGCTTCGGCAGCATCCAGGCCGATCTGCCGCCGCGCGGCGCTGCGGCCTGCGCCGCGTTTAGTCGCCGAAGCCGGCCATCGAAAACGCGAAGGGCGGCCGATGATACTCGCTCGCGCAGCTCTTGAAGTCCAAATCCTTGGCGCCGCGCGCCCGGATGAACTCGACGATGAGGCGATCGCCACAGGGCGTCTCGGTCCCGTGGCCTGCGTTGCGAATGAGCAGGATCCGGGCATTGGGCAGATAGCGCAACGCCGCTTGCGCGAATGCGGGCGGGCTCGTCGGGTCGTCGGTTCCCGAGATCATCAGGATCGGTGCGTCGCTGCGCACCGGCTGCACGAAGGACCTGGGCGCGCGTTCGACGTTCCAGATGCGGCACGCGCGTTGCTGCGCACGAACGCGCAGGTCGCCTTCGAACGAGCTCGCGCTGGTGCGCGCGACCTCGCCCTTGGTGATGAACGGGATGTCCTCCGCGCACGTCACGGAGAGGTTAAGTCCCATCGCCAGCTCTTGCGCGAGGCCCTGCGTGACCATCTGCACCATGGCCGCGAGCGGCGCGTAGTCGCCCAGGTAGGCGCGGTCGATGATGAACGGCGCGTACGCAGCGGTTCCGGGATAGTAGAGCACCTGACGCAGACGGTCCGCGAAGACTTCCTTCGAGAGCGGAAGCATTGTGACGCGTTTTGTCGTGGAGTCGTGCAGCGGCACGCGCAGCGGACCGCGGTCGAAGCGCCGGACGACCGCTTCGAAGCGCGCACCCAGCGCCGGAAAGTGCGCGACGCACGCGGCGTCGGCGCGGCACTCCGCGATCACCCGCGTCATCGCCTGCTGCGCGCCCTTGGCATCTTCGAGCGGAATTATCGAGGAGGCCGGGCGGAGCCACGCCGTCGAGCACGAGGCTCTCGACGTTGGCGGGATGGCGGCGCGCGTAGTCGAGATAGAAGCGCGTCCCGTACGAGCCGCCATCGAGCACGAGCTGCGAGTACCCGAGCGCGGCGCGAACGTCGTCGAGATCGTCGGCGGCGAGCGACGTCGTATACAGGCTGAGGTTGGCGTTATGTGCGAGTTTCGCGCGGCAATTGCGCACCAGCTCATCCGGCCAGAGGTGCACGAAGTACAGTTCGGGCCGATCCGCCGGCGCGAAGTCGCAGAGTTGGGGCGCCGATTTGCCCGTTCCGCGATTGTCGAGGAGCAAGACGTCGTAGCTGTTCCGCAGGCCGCTGAGTTCGCGCGGAAAGGCACCGTCGGCGATGTCGTTGGCCGAGGCCGTCGTCGACGCGCCCGGGCCGCCGGGGTTCCAAGCGATGGCGCGGTTCGACGGGTGTTTGGCCCGTATGACGATAAAGCCGAGGTCGATCGTGCGGCCCGAACCGGCGGCGCGATTCTCGTACACCGTATACGTGCCGCAGGTCGAAGGCACTCGCGCCTGCCCGGCGGTACACGGCCAGGTGTGCAGATGGCCCGAAAGGGCCGCGATCAATAAGGCTGCCGGCATCCTTCGCATGTTATGGCGTGCAGGCGGCGGCGCCAATCAATGCCGCATCAAAACGCCCGTTATGGAAATTTCTGAGCGAGCGGGCGAGCGATAATGCGGCTTGTGCGAGACGGTCGGACTCGACCGGCTGCGGACGATCCTCGGGTCGCGCAACTTATCGCCGGTGCAAGACGCGTCGCAGGGCGTCGGCTGACGAACGCGACAGTCTCACAGCCGCGATTTAAGTCAACCGCTTATAGTATTGAGGATGGGCCGCGCGTTGACGTGCGTCATTTTATGCACCGTGCTCGCGTCGTGCGGTGGCGGTCAAATACAGCAGCTGATGCCGCCAATCGGCGCCGCGCAAAGCTCCGTCGCGCGGCCGCTGGGGATGCAATCCCCGATTCGCCACGTCGTGATCGTCTTTCAGGAAAACCGCACGCCGGACTACCTATTCCAGGGACTCCCCGGCGCCGATATCTCCAAGACCGGCATCGACTCGCAGGGACAACCCGTGCAACTCAAGCCCGTCTCGCTGGCGGCGGGCTATGACCTCGCGCACGGACACGGCTCGTTCGTAACCGATTACGACAACGGCAAGATGAACGGCTTCGACCAAGGCCTACCGCAGAAGATCCATCTGCGCCCTTTCGGCTACGCGCCGCCGTCGGAAGTTAAGCCGTATCACGAGATGGCGACGCAGTACGTCTTCGGCGACCACATGTTCCAGAGCAACGAGGGTCCGAGCTTCCCGGCGCATCTGTACATCGTCAGCGGCCGCGCGACGGACAAGGCGTTGGCGCCGTACTACGTGGCGGCGAATCCTCGCGTCGGCAACACGAAGGAAGGCGCGCCGGGGGGATGCGACGCACGCAAGACGACGACGGTCGAAACGATCGATCCGCAGAGCGGATCCGCGGGTCCGACGCCGTTTCCGTGCTTGGATCCGCTCGTGCTGTCCGATCTGCTCGACGCAAAGAGCGTGTCGTGGCGGTACTACCAGGAGAGCACCGGTCCCGGGATCTGGCACGCCTTCGACGCGGTCCGCCACGTTCGCTACGGAGGCGACTATGCAAACGTCGTCTGGCCGTCGACCACTGTGTTGAGCGACATCGCGAAGGGCCGTTTGGCGGGCGTGTCCTGGGTCATGCCGGGCGACACGTGGTCGGATCACGCCGGCAAGCACGGCACGGCTGAGGGACCGGCATGGGTGGCCGCCATCGTCAACGCGATCGGCGCGAGCGCGTACTGGAAGGACACGGCCATCTTCGTCACGTGGGACGATTGGGGCGGCTGGTACGATCACGTCGCGCCGCCGATCGACGACTACTACGAGCTCGGTTTCCGCGTGCCGTTGATCGTGATTTCGCCGTACGCGCGTCACCGATACGTTTCGAAGAAGCAACACGAGTTCGGCAGCATCTTGGCCTTCACCGAAGAGACGTTCGGCATCCCTAAGGGTTCGTTGCGCGGCACCGACGAGCGCGCCGACGACCTGGCGGACGCCTTCGACTTCAAACAGAAGGCGCGGGCGTTCAAACACATCGACGCCCCGCCGTTCAAGCGCGGCCCGACGCCGGCCTCAACGACGAAGAGGATCCCTAGCCGGCTTTTGCCCGCTCCCGTCCGTGCTCGCTGCCCCAGTCGCACAGCGCCGTCACGGCCGGCGTTTGCTTATGCAACGGTCTCCGGGGGCGACGGTAGCGTACGCTGCAAGCACGAAGAAAGCGTGTAGCGCGGCGTTGCGATTCTTCACAAGGCGGGTAAGGAACGCTGCATGAGAGCAACTTGGAAGCCCCATGAAAAACACGGCGAGCTAACGATGCGCAGCGACCTGCCGTCGAGCGTCTACGCCTTCCCCAAACAACGCAAGGAGCCGATGACCGACGCGAAACACGTGCGCAACGCCATCGCGCGCTTCGACCAAGTAACCGATGCCTCGGATGACGATCGCGCCCTCGCCTTTGCCAACATCAAGAAGGCCGCAAAGTACTACGGAGTTGAGCTCGGCGAGAGCAACTGGCACGAGCTGGGCGTGCACCCGCAGATCAATCGCAAGACCCACGCGCGCAAGGGAGCGGCGACGCGCAAGCGCACGGGCAGCGCAAAAAGGGCCGCGAAGAAGGCGGTCGCGACGAAGCGGCGCACCGGCACGCTGCGCAAGGCGGCACGAAAGGCCGCCACTACGCGAAAGAAGCGCTCGGGCCGCTAGGATTTAGAGCCGGAATACCGCCGAGCGGCCATGCGCCTACGACGACTTGGGCGAGTACGCCATGCAGTAACCGTTAGGAGTGATCGAGCCGTCGACGATCTCGCAGGTGCCGTTCGCTGATGCGTCCTTCCCCGGGATAAAATACTTGCAAAGCGCGCAATGCATGTTGCCGTTCGGCGTCGATTGATAGTGCATCTGCGCCTGCGGGGCCTTCGACGCATCCGCCGCGGCTACCCCGGTGAGCGCGGCGGCGAGCGCGGGCAGGACGATCGCGCCTTCCAAGAACGTACGCCGGGTTACGTGCGTCACCTCACGAGTCATGTCGCTAGCCTCCTTGATTATCGTCGATTTTAGCGCAACGCTAGCGGCAACCTATGAGGAAAGGATGAATCCGGGTGGCGTCCAGCGCGTGGGTCAGATCGGCGATCAAGTCGTCGGTCTCTTCGATGCCGACCGAGAGCCTCAGCAGATCGTCGGTGATGTCCAGGCTCGCGCGCTCTTGCGGAGTAAGCGAGCCGTGGGTCATCGCTGCAGGGCTGCAGATCAGCGATTCCACGCCGCCGAGCGACACGGCCAGGCCGAAGATACCGGTCGAGGTGGCGATCGCGCGCGCCCGCTCCGCGCCGCCGGCGGGACGGAACGCCACGATGCCGCCGAAGCCGCTCATCTGCCGCTGCGCCAGCTCGTGCTGCGGATGGCTCGGCAGGCCGGGGTAGTGGACCGCGAGCACGTCGTCGCGCGCGGCGAGAAACTCCGCGATTGCCTGCGCGTTGCGGACGTGCGCGCGCATCCGTAGGCTGAGCGTCTTGGCGCCGCGCAGCGTGAGATACGCGTCCCACGGCCCGGGCACCGCGCCGACGCAGTTCTGATGGAACGCGATCCGCTCCGCGATCGCGCGATCGCGCGTGACGACCGCGCCGCCGATCACGTCACTGTGGCCGCCGATGTATTTCGTCGTGGAGTGCACCACCAGATCGGCGCCCAGCTCGAGCGGGCGCTGGAGGAACGGCGAGGCGAAGGTGTTGTCGACCGCGATCAGCACGCCGGGCCGCCGCAGCCGCGAGATCGCCGCGATGTCGCACAGCTTCAGCGTCGGATTGCTCGGTGTCTCGAGCCACACGAGGCGTGTCGTGCTCCGCGCCGCAGCCCACACCGCCGCGGCATCGGTCGTGTCGACGAAGGTGACCTCGATTCCGTAACGCGTCAGCACCTGCGTGAACAGGCGATGCGTGCCACCGTAGATGTCGCGCGTCGCAACTAGGTGATCGCCGCCGGACAGCAGCGACGTCGCGCCCGCGACGGCCGCCATGCCGGAGCTGAATGCGCTGGCGAACTCGCCTTCCTCGAGCGCCGCCAGCTGACGCTCCATGGCGAGGCGCGTCGGATTGTTGGTGCGCGAATAGTCGAAGCCATTGGTGACGCCGATCTTCGACAGCGTGAACGTCGCGGTCTGATAGACGGGCACGATCGTCGCGCCCGTCGCGGGGCAGGCGTCTTGACCGCTCCAGACGGCGCGCGTAGTAAAACCGTTCAACACCGCGCCGGCTCCAGCGCGGCCGCGATGACCGGCTCCAAGAGCGTCTTCAACGCTGCCGGCTCGGCCAGGAACGCGTCGTGACCGTGGCCGGAACGAAGCTCGACGTATCGCGCGTCGCAGGCCGCGAGCGCGCAGCGCGTCGCGGCCGCGCGCACGTCCTGCGGGCGGAAGAGCCAGTCGGAGGTGATACCTACGAAGATGAGCTTCGGCGACTTTGCTCCCAGTAGCCCGCGCACGTCGAAGGAGTCCATCGCGTGCGTCAGCGCGGCGTAGCTGGCGCCGTCCATGCGCGCCTCGAACACGTCGGCCTGGTGCTCGAGATAACCCTCGACGTCGAACAGCGCCCGCCCCTTGCGATCCGGCCGGCGATCGTGCCGCTCGCGCAACAACCCTTCGCTCTTGTAGGTGAGCATCGCGATCTTGCGCGCCAATCGGACGCCGCGCGCCGGGTCGAGCGCGATCGCCTCGCGCTGCAGCGCGTTGAGCGCGACGCCCATCGGGCTGTGATGGTCGTGCGCGCCGACCATTACGCAGGCGCGCACGCGCTCGGGCGCTTCGACGGCCCACTGCAGCGCGCGCATGCCGCCCAGCGATCCGCCGATGGCCACGGCGAACCGTTCGATGCCGCAGCGCGTCGAGCGCGCCGTTTTCGGCGCGCACGATGTCGCGAACCGTGATGCGCGGAAAGTTTTCGAGCGTCGTGGGTCCGGTCGATCCATAACAACTCGCCAGCGCGTTGATGCCGACGACGAACCACTCGTCCGGATCGAACAGACCGCCCGCGCCGACGATGCCCGGCCACCACTGCGCCGCTTGGCTCGAGCCGGTCAGCGCGTGCTCGACCAGCACGACGTTCGATCCGTCGCTGCGACGCGTGCCGTAGGTCGTGACGCGCTGCTGTACGTTTTCGAGCGTCTCCCCGCAATCGAGCCGCAGCGCGCCGATCGCGACGGTCTCCTCGCGCATCATGCGTGGGCAAGCGCGCGCTCGGAGTTCTCCGCAGCGGCGTCGTCCCAAATCGGATACGCGGAAAGCTCGCGGATGCGCGCGAGGTGCTCGAACCACGGGCGAATCTCCAGCGCGGGCGCGAGCGAGGCCTCGCGCGCGCGCGGCGCACCGCGCAGCACGTCCACGACGTCGCCGAGTACGGCGGAGGCCGTCGCCGGGCCGCCCGCGCCCGGCCCGCGCAGCACGATGCGCTCGGCATCGCGCGCGGCGACGGCGATCGCGTTTTCGGCATCCGCGGTACGAGCGAAGTCGTGACCCTGCGGAATCAAGACCGGCGAGACCTCGGCCAGCATGCCGGAGTCGCTCTTGCGGGCGGCGGCCACGAGGCGGATGCGATAGCCGAGCATCTGCGCGCGGGCCACGTCGCGCTGCGTCACGGCGGCGATGCCGGTGCGGCGAATGCGCGGCGAGATGACCGCGAGGCCGAACGCGACCTGCGCGATGACGGCCAGCTTGTGCGCCGCGTCCGTGCCTTCGATGTCGTTGGCGGGATCGGATTCGGCGTATCCGAGACGCTGCGCGGCCGCCAACGCCTCGCCGAACTCCGCGCCGCGCTCCATCGCCGAGAGGATAGCGGTGCACGTGCCGTTGAGCACGCCGGTCACGGCCACGACGTCGTCGCCGGCGAGCGCCTCGCCCAACGTGCGCAGGATCGGGATCGCGCCGCCGACGGCGGCCTCGAAGCGCAGCGCCGCTCCGCGCGACGCCGCCAGTGCGCGCAGGCGCGGCCCCTGCGTTCCCAGCAGATCCTTGTTCGCCGTGACAACGTGACGGCCGCGCTGCAGCGCGCACTCCACCAGCTCGGCTGCGTCGTCCGTGCCTCCGATCAGCTCGACCACGAGATCCACGTGGGGATCGTCCACGATCGCCCGGGCGCTGCGGGTGAAGAGCTGACGATCCAGGGAGGCCGGGCGCTGCTTTTCCGGATCGCGAATCGCGATCGCGCGCAGCTCGTACGCAACGCCGCTGCGGCGCTCGATTTCGCGGCGCTCGCGCTGCAGCCGGTCGGCGACGCTTGCCCCGACCGTGCCGCATCCGAGCAGCCCAATTCCGACGGTCATTTGTAGTCCAGGCCTCCTGTTGAGATGGGAAAGCGAGGAAAAGATCGCGCCCCTCGTCGTGTACGGCGAGGGGCGCGAGAAGCTGTTGTCCTTGAGTTACCGGGAAAGCTTCACGACGACCCTGCCGCATGCATGCGCATGCAGCCCATCGAGAACATCGCGCGTCCGGCACTCAGCGACATGGACGCAAAGATAACACGAGCACCTGGTCGCGTCAACCCCGCTTTGAGCACCGCAGCGGGGCCGGCTGCACGCATCGCGAACCTTTCATGATATGGAAGAGTTGCGATACGCAGTTGTTTTGGAACCGTGCGCCGCGAGTGAGGGAGGCGGCTTTACGGTCACCGTGCCGGCGCTTCCAGAGATCGTAACGCAGGGCCGGGACCTTGAGGACGCCCTCGCCATGGTCCGTGATGCAATCGAATTGAGCCTCGCTGTGCGCCGCGACGAAGGTGACGAAATCCCGCCGTCCGACGCGGAGTGTGCGCGCCTCGAGGTCGTCGCGGTCTCGGTTCCCGCCGCATAGTATCGAATGCCGAAGCTGCCGCGCGTAACCGCTCGAGAAATCGCGCGGGCGCTGCAACGTGCCGGGTTTAGCCTGGTTCGCCAGACCGGGTCGCATGCGTTCTTTCGTCACACCGATGGCCGCTTCGTCAACATACCGATGCATGCGGGAGACCTCAAGACGCCAACGCTTGCCGCAACCTTGAAGGCGGCTCGTCTTAGCAGGTCAGAGCTGCGCGATCTTCTCTGAGAGCACCCGTAGTGCCGAACGTGCGCATGACTTAGAGGGATACTCGTGGCCTGACGGCGAGGCGAATGTCGGCGTCCATCGGAAGAGCCAAGGAGCACCGTCGCGCCAAGCGGCACCCGCAGCGATCAACACAGCATAGAACGCGAGCGCAGCCACGGTGCTCGGCAGCATAACAGCTTGTCCCCGGCCAAGTGCAACCGAGATAAACGCGCCGAGAATCAAAACGATTGGTCCAGAAAAACCGATCAATGCGATTTTCTTCAAACGGACGCTGTTCATGCCGGCGTCTCGTCTAATGATGATGAATAGCACTGCCGCCTGGGCGGCTGCTGCTGCGTCAAAGGCCGGAGTCACGCCGGCTCGAGGGGCGCGCGAGCGCTTCGTATCCGGCGCCGATCGCCACGATCAGCGCCATCACGAGCAGCGTGACCCAGCCGTAATTGAAGATCGCGCGCCCGCTGCGCAGCGGGCTCGGCCACACGATGTCGAGCAGCATCAGCGCGAGGTAGAGCGCGCCCCCCACCGTGACCGGCACGCCCCATCGGCCCAGCGTGAATGCTCCACTCGGCTTCCAGCCGCGGCCGCGCGCGACCAGCGCGCCGACGACCGTCAGCAGGAACGCGAGGTAGATGCCGGACGTTGCGAACGAGACGAGCGCGTACAGCGCGTTGACGTTGGCCGGATAGTCGAACCACAGCATGTGCACCGGTCTGCTCGGATTGATCAGCACCAGCAGCAAAAACAAGAACGGGACGATCGTGCCGATCAGTATCGCGTTGGCGGGCGTGCGATGTCGCGGCGAAATGCGCCTGCACCAGTCGCTGCGCGGCAGGCCGCCGTCGCGCGCCAGCGCATACGCTACGCGCGCGCCCGCGCCCTGCACCGCCGTGCCGCAGCTGAAGAATGCGACGATCACGAGCACGAGAAAGAAATCTTGCAGCCACGGCGGCAGCGCCGCGAACAGCGAGTTGATGCCGCCGCTGACTACGCCGCCGATCCCTGACGCAGGCGTCGCGAGCAGCAGCCCGAGCACGAGCACGAACGACGCGATGCCGCCGTAGAGCAGCGCGTTGCGCATCGCCTTGGGCACCTGGCGCTGCGCGTCGATGGTTTCCTCGGAGATGTCGCCGGCCGACTCGAAGCCGTAGAAGATGTACACGTTGGCCAGCACGGCCACGAGCGCGGCGGCGGTCCACCAGTTGCCGCCGAAGTTCAGGCCGAGCGGGTTGCTCTTCGCGTACTCGACGTGTGCGGACGAGAAGACGAAACCCAGGTGCTGGTGGAATCCGGACGCCGCCAACGCGAGGAACACGCCGAACGTGCCGAGCGTCTCCACGTAGACGCCGTAACGCGCCACGCGGCCGAGGATCTTTGCGCCGATCGAATTCAAAACGGCCGACAGAACGATGATGCCGCCGGCAATGACGAAAATCGTCGCGTGATCGTCGGGCCGCAGGCGCGTGTGGAACCAGATGTTCGAGAGCGACGTCACGTAGCCGACCGCGCCCGAATCGACCGACGCGACAGTGGCGAGCAGCGCGAAGCCGTAGATCCATCCGATGAACCAGCCGTAGCGCGGCCCGACGCTGTACTTGCCGTACTGATAGAGTGCGCCCGAGAGCGGATACTCGCTGGCGAGCTCGCCGAACACGAGCGCGACCAGCAGCATGCAGCCGACGACGACCGGCATCGTCCAGATGTAGCGCGGGCCTCCGCTGCCGAGCCCAAGCGTGTACAGCGAGTAGATGCCCACCATCGGGCTCAGGTAGCTGAACGCGACAGCGAAGTTGTCGAAGAGCGAGAGTACGCGCGCGAGCTCTTGGCGGTAGCCGAGCGCGCTTAGGCGGTCGTCGGCTAGTGGGCCGCCCACGCCCACGCCGTAATGCGCCAGCCGGACGCGCCCTTCTTCAACACGAGCGTCCAGACCGAGCCGGTTTCCTGCACGGGTTTTCCGTGCTGCTGGTAGGAGTAGCTCGTGGGTACGACCACGTACGCGACGTTGCCGGTGACGTCGACGCGCCACGGCTTGCCAAGCCTGACGATGCCGCCGGTGATTCCCTGGCGCGCGTCATCCGCGGCATAGGCACGCGCCCAATCCGCGCAACTCTGCCATTGATGCTGTCCGAACTCGTCGACGATCGACGCCGGCATCGCGCACGCCGCTAGCGCCGTCTTCGCATCGCCCTTGTTGAAGCCGTCGACGAACTGATTAACGGGGGCCATTACCGCCGCGTTGTCGGCCGCGGCGGCGGGTATCGCCGGCACGACGCCGGCAAGCACGAAGAGCACCAACGCGAAACGCTTGAACATCCTCTGCCTCCTATATTGACAAATATCGATTCAGCATGCAATATCGAAGTATGTCGATGCAACGGTGTTGCCCGCCGCCTCGCGCGGCTGATTTCGATATCGAGCCGGCAGCCGCTCTCTTCAAGGCCCTGAGCGACCCGCACCGCCTGAGCATCCTCGCGACGCTAGCCCGCGCGCGAGGCGTGGTCTGTTGCGTCTGCGACTTCACCGGCGTGTTGCCGCTCAACCAGCCCACGGTGTCACACCATCTGCGCATCCTGCGCGAGGCCGGGCTCGTGGAGTGCGATCGGCGCGGCACGTGGGTCTACTACCGGCTCGCCGGGGAGGCGCGACGGCTGATCGACGCCGCGTTGGCGAGTCTCTTCTCGAGAAAGGTCACCGCATGAAAGTTCAAGAGTGCAAGTGCTGCTGCTGTTGTTGCAGCTGCTGCGAGAATGCGAAGAGCTGCTGCGATGAAGCGAACGACCGGGATGACGAGGCCTGTTGCATAACCTAGCCGCATGAGATCGCGCGCCGTGCTGGTCGTCGGCATGCATCGCAGCGGCACCAGCGCGGTCGCGCGCGGGATTGCAGCGCTCGGCGTCTATCTCGGCAACGACTTCCTCGACGCGCAACCGGAAAATCCGACGGGCTACTGGGAAGACAAGGGCATCGTCGAGATCGACGAGCGCGTGCTGAAGGCGTTGGATCTGCGCTGGGACGACGTCGCGCCGATCGCGCGGGCCGAATTCCGCCGGCTGCGCATCTGGCTGCTGCGACGCAGGGCGGTGCGCTACGTGAAACGCACGTTTGGCATGCATCCGCTGTGGGGCTTCAAGGACCCGCGCGTGATCCGGCTGCTGCCCTTCTGGCGAGCAGTCCTGCGCAAGTGCGAGGTCGATGATGCATACGTGATTGCCATTCGCAATCCACGCAGCATCGTGGCGTCGCTGTTCCGGCGTCAGTCCATGGATGGCGCGACCGCGCAGCGCCTGTGGCTCGTGCACATGGTTCCGTACCTGCGCCTGATCCACGGCCGCCCGATGGTGGTCGTGGATTACGACCTCCTGATGCGCGAGCCGCGCTCGCAGCTCGAGCGCATCGCGCGCGTCTTGCAGCTGCCCGAGCCGGATCCGTGCGAGATCGATCGCTTCACGGCAGAATTTCTGGACGAATCGCTGCGGCACAGCGTGTTCGATCCCGACGACGGCGACGCCGCAACCGAGCCCGCCCGGCTGACGCAACACGCGTTTCGGTTGCTCTACGACCTCGCGACGGATCGGCGCGCGCCGGACGACCACGCGTTCTGGAGCGCGTGGGAAGAGATCGAGCGATCCTTCAACGCGATAGCGCCGGCGACTCGATCGCGCGCTTGAGATCGGGCGATCGTCAGGGGGACGCACGGTCGCACCGGACTCAAGCACTTCCTGATGGGCAGCGTAGCTGAAACAGTGCCGCGCGAGGCGAAAGTCCCCGTCGTCGTGGTACGCGAGCGGGAGCGGGAGCGGATTCCCGCTCACTCATAAACGGTTTGCTCGACGCCGGAGCAGAGCGGCTGGCGCTTCTCCTCGGGCTGTCGCTCTTCTTCGGGTTTGCCTTCGAGGGGTTCTACTCCGAACAGCTGCCGCACCGGCCGGGCGGCGTCCGCAGCTTTCCGCTGCTCGCGCTCGCGGGCGGCGGCCTCTATCTGCTCGAGCCGCGCTACGCCGCCGCATTCATAGCCGGGCTCCTCGTCGTCGGCGCCTGGCTCTATGCGTTCGTGTGCCACGAACTCGAGGCGGAACAGCCCGAGGGCATGTACATGGTGCCCGTCTGCAACCTGCTGGCCTACGCGCTCGGCCCGATCGCCCTGACGCAGCCGCTTTGGGTCGGAGTGACGCTCGCCGTCGCGGCGGTGTTGCTGTTGGGCGGCCGTCACACGCTGCACGACTGGGCTCGGCGCGTGTCGGGCAGCGAGGTGATGACGGCCGCGCAGTTCCTGATCCTCGTCGGCGTCGTCTTGCCGCTGCTCGCCGGCAAGCCGGCGATTCCGTACACTTCGATCACGCCGTTCGGCGTATGGCTCGCGGTCGTGGCGGTGTCGTCGATCTCCTACGCGAGCTACTTGCTGCAACGCTACGTCTTCCCGGGACGCGGAACGTTTTTGATGTCGATCCTCGGCGGGCTCTACTCCTCGACGGCGACGACGGCAGTTTTGTCGCGACGCGCGCGCGATGAGGGCATGTCGCGCGAGCTGCAGGGCGGCATCATCGTGGCCACGGCGATGATGTATCTGCGCATCCTGCTCGTGTGTTTTCTCTTCAACGCGAGCCTCGGGCGAATGCTCGTCGTTCCGCTCATCGTTCTCGCGATCGTCAGCGCCGTCGTCGCCGTGCTATGCGCGCGTCTCGGCAAACGCTCGCCGGCGGAATCGGAGCCGGTCAATCCGCTGCAGATCTGGACGGCGCTCGTTTTTGCCGTGCTCTTCATCGTGATCTCGATGGCGACGACATTCGTGAAGAGCCATCTGGGTAACTCGGGCATCTACGGGCTCGCAGCGGTCGTCGGCGTGACGGACATCGATCCGTTCGTCCTGAGCTTGGCGCAGGGCGGCGCGAGCGGGATCGGGCTCTCGACGGCGGCCACCGCCATCGTGATCGCGACGTCCTCCAACAACGTACTCAAGGCGGTATACACCGTGGCGTTCTCGCGCCGGCGGGAAAGCTGGCTGCCGGCGGCGATACTCGGAGCGATCGCGCTGCTCGGGCTCGCGGCCGCGGCACTGTTACCGCATTGATCGAGTCGCTCGACGTCCGCCGCGCCGCGCGCGGCGACCTGGAAGCGATCCGCAGCATCTACAACGAGGGCATCGAGGACCGCCTCGCGACGCTCGACGTCGAGCCGAAATCGCCCGCCGAGATCGACGCCTGGTGGCGCGACCACGACGGCAACTATGCGGTGCTCGTCGCACTCGAGTCGGGCGCAGTCGTCGGATGGGCGTCGCTCAATCGCTTCTCGCAGCGCTGCGCGCATTCAGGCGTAACAGACCTCTCGGTGTACGTCGCGCGCGCACGGCGCGGACGCGGCGTCGGCGCGGAGCTGCTGCGCCGGCTCGAAGACGCGGCGCGAGCCGGCGGGTTTCACAAGATCGTCTTGCACGCGCTCGATTCGAACGAGCACGGCAAGCGGCTCTACCGCAAGTGTGGATTTCGCGAGGTCGGCGTGTTCGAGCAGCACGGCGTCATCGATGGCGGCTTCGCCGACGTGATCGCGATGGAAAAGCTTCTTTAGCGCGATCAGTACGCGATGATAATCCCTGCGTGTTGATGGCGTGCGAGCCGACCGAAGACGATCCGACGCGTCGCTGCCCCGGCATATCGCTCGCCCAGAGCCTCCTTGGCTGGAATCCCGAAATCGGTCTCGAGGAGGGTCTGCGCCGAACAATCGCGTCGTTTAAATCGTCGCGGTTTTAGAGGGCGAAGGGTTCGTGCGCTCGTAAGCTTCGGACAACCTGGAACTACAAGTGAGGTGATCGCATGCGTATCGATGCCAAGGCACTCGGCGTTGGGGCCGTTCTCATCATCATAGGCATCCTGATAGGGTTTTTCGCGCGTCAGGAGCCCCCCCCAGACGGCAATCCGGTCGGCTTCCATTTGAAGGGCTATGCCAAAATGGATCAGCCGGCTCTCAATCTCAGCTCCTGCTCGAACACGACCGCGTGTTATTTACGGCTGGACATGACGTTCAATCCATCGGTTGCGCCGTCGGTAACGCCGGTCCCCTGCGCAACTCCCCCGAACGGTTGTTTTTCCTTTAGTAACGTTACCACCACCATGCAGCCGATCCAGGTCACGATCGACTACGAAGGTTACTCCGGGAAGTATACCGAGGATACATATGGTGTGATCCAGGGCTCGCCTAGTGCACCACCGTCGGCGGCTGCGTCGCCAAATCCCACTCCTCGGCATTGACCGGATAACCCAGCATGTTCCGCGAGAAGCCGGTGACGCGCGGGCCCTCGACGTCAAAGTAGCGGGTGTAATCGAGCGGAATCGCCGGTATGCGGTCATAGACGATCTGCTGCATCGCGATGAAGTCGCGCTCGCGGCGCCGCTCGTCGGGCGTCACGGCCTGGTCGCGAAACGCCGCCTCGAAGCGCGCGTCGCAGAAGCGCTGCATGTTGTTGCCGTTGAGGCCGACTTGATCGCAGGAAAAGACGACGCTCTGCTCCGGATCAGCGCCGCCGATCCATCCCTGCGCCGCCATGTTGAAGCGCCCGGTGCGTAGCGGGCCCTGCAGCGCGTTAAACGTACTCGGGGGAAACGTCTTGATCGTGACGCGCATGCCGACCGCGGCCAGCTCCCGCTGGATGATGGCGGCCAGCCCGCTGCCGTTGCCCAGTTCCTGTCGCACGAGAAGCACGTCGAGCGGCGCGCCGTTCTTCACGCGCACGCCCTGCTGTAAGCGCCATCCCGCGCGATCGAGCTCCGCCGCCGCGGCGGCCTCGTTTTGCTCGATCGGCCGCAGCGCCGCGTCGCTCCACGGAAACACCGGGGGTAGAAAGGACGCCGCAGGCTTATAGAGCCCGTGGTACGTCCGCTCGAGCACCGGCACGTCCAGCGCCAGCGCCATCGCGCGGCGCACGGCGAGGTCATCGGTCGGTGCGGCCGCCGTTTGAAGCGCCAAGTAGTCAAAGCCGTTGATCGCTGTGGGCACGACGCGCACTCGCACCGTCGACGCGCTCACCGCCTGAGGCGGCTCGACGCGTCCGAGATCGAGCTCGCCGGTTCGCACGCCGATCAACACCGCGTTAAACGTCGGCGTCATGCGCAGCTCGATGCGCGAGAGGCGCGGGCGCGGCGAGTAGTACGGGTTGGGCTCGAGGACGATGCGCTCGCCGCGGCGCCACTCCGTCACGCGGAATGGGCCGGTGCCGAACGCGTGCGACTCCCACGGCGCGCCCTGCATGGCCGTGCTTGCGAACGCATGGGCGGGGAGGATGCCGAACGCGAAGTCCGACTGCGCGAAGAGTTCGCGCACCGCGGCGTTCCAGGGCGCGTGCAGGCGCACGACGACGGTGTGCGCGTCGGGCGTCGTCAGCGCGGCGACGCGGCGATATGCGTCTCCGCTCAGCACCGGGTTGCGCGGATCCTCTATCGCGCGAAACGTGAACGCGACGTCGGCCGACGTCAGCGGCCGGCCGTCGGCGAAGCGGACGTCGCGGCGCAGGTGATAGACGATCGTCCGGCCGTCGGATGAGATGTCGCCGTTAGCGCGCGACGGCACGCGGGTGACGAGCACCGGTATGGGGCGGTTCTGCGCGTCGAGTCCCACCAGCGTCTGCGCCCACAACAGGTCGAAGCCGATCGTGTCCTGATCGTGCGCGAGCAGCGGGTTGAGCGACGATGGATCCGACGTGTCGGCGATGCGCAGCTCGTGCGGAGCCGCGGTTCCGGCGCGCGAGCACGCTGCAAACGACGCGACACACGCGGCAAGCGCGAGCCCGAGCGCAAGCGGTCGCGCTCTCACGCGGGCGTTTTCCCGAGGCCTCGCGTCTTCAGCGCGGCGAGCGCGTCGTCGATGTGCATGCGCGCGCCCTCCTCGCGCAGGGCCATGCGCCGCGACTCGGGCAGCATCGCCTCGAGCGACTGTGCCGCGATGTCGTACGCGATGCTGTCGCGCAGCTCGCGTCCGCTCTCCTCGAAGAGCCGGTCGGCGAGGCCGAGGAGCCGGGCCGCAAGCTCGTTCGCGCCCTCCAGCGCCTGTACCGCCGCGAGCCCGTGAAACGCGCGGGCCACGTAGTCCTTGAGCTGCAGCTCGTTGGCGTCGTCGAGCGTCGCGAGGAACTCCGCCAGTGCCTCTTCGCGGCGCCCCTCGCGCAACGCGAGCGTCGCTAGACCTTGGCGCGCGGCGCACACACCGTAGCGATCGTTGGCATCGCTCTTCTCTACGAACGCGCGCTCGAACAGCGCTCGCGATTGTGTCAGGTCGTTGAGGCCGAGCTGCACCCAACCCATGGCGATCGTGAACTCGCCCGCGACGCGCTGCTCGCCGAGGTCGGCCGCGCGGCGCCGAGCGTCTTCGAGCAGCTCCGACGCCTGCTGCAGCTCGCCGCGTTGGCGCGCCAGCATGCCGAGATTTCCGAGGCACAGCATCTCGCCCAGAGCGTTGCGCGATAGCGTAAAGCCTTCGAGCGCCTCGCGATAGAGATTGCCGGCGCGATCGAGGTGACCTTGGCGATGAACGGCTTCGGCGATGCGGAACGTTGCTTGCGCCGTGCCGTCCGCGTTGCCGAGGGCACCATAGATCCCAAGCGCTTCGCCGGCGAGCCGCTGCGCCTCCGCGAGCTCGTCCTGTAACGACGCGAAGCTCGCCGCGACGCAGAGCAGTAGGCCGCGCTCCTCTCCTTTCGCGTCCAACGCCGGCAGCGCGCGCGACAGCCAGGAACGCGCCTCGGTGAGCAGCCCGCGCGTGCGCCAATACGGAGCGACCGCAGCGACGAACTTCGCAGCCGCGGCAGCATCGTGCGCGATCGTCCACTCGAGCGCGGCGCGGACGTTGAAGACGTCGGCGTCCAGCGCCGCATACGAGCCCGCCGCGAGCCCGGCGTAGTAGGCTGCGTGTTTGCTCCTGGCTTGCGCAGCGTCGCCCTCGCCGAGCTGCTCCTGCGCGTACTGGCGGACGATGTCGAGCAGCCGGTAGCGGCCGTCATCACCGGTGTCGTCAAACGAGAGCAGCGACTTGTCGACGAGCGAGCTCGTCGCGCCGTCCACGTCGCCGATCGTGTCGGCCACCTGCGCGATTGCCTCGGGCGTGCAGCCGCCGCGAAAGACCGACAGGGCCTTGAGCGTTGCCTTCTCGTCTTGTGAGAGCAGGTTGTAGCTCCATGCGATCGTCGCGCGAAGGGTGCGATGGCGCTCGCTCTCGGTGGCATCCTTGCTGCTCAGCGTCAGCCCGGAGGTCAGGCGGCGCGAAAGCTGCTTCAGCGGCATCGACGAAAGACGCGCGCAAGCTAGCTCGATCGCGAGCGGGATGCCCTCGAGCTTCTTGCACAACGCGGCGACTTCGCCCATCTGCGTGTCGCCGAAAGCCTGACTCGGTGCCGCGCCGCGCGCGCGCTCGACGAACAGCTTCGCGCCGTCGTCGGCCATCGGGCCTACGCGATAGACCGACTCGCCGGCGAGGTGCAGCGGCTCCCGGCTCGTCGTGATTATCGAGAGCCGCGGGCAGTGCGAGAGCACCAGCCGCACGAGGCGCGCGACGCCGGCCAGCACCTGCTCCGAGTTGTCGATCAGCAGTAGCGCCTTCTTGTCGCGCAGGTAAGCGACAAGCGTGGTTTCGATCGGCTCGCTGGGCAGCTCGCCGACGCCCAGCGTCATGGCGATCGTCTGTGCGACGAATTGAGCATCGCGCTGCCCCGTGAGATCGAAGAACCAGACGCCGTCGTCAAAGAGCTCGACGACTTCGGCGGCCAGCTGCACCGCCACACGCGTCTTGCCGATGCCGCCCGGGCCGGTGATCGTCACCAAACGCGACCCCGCCAGCAGCGCGCCCAGCTGATCGAGCTCTTTGCGCCGGCCGACGAAGCTCGAGATCTGCGACGGCAAATTGTTCGGGCGCGTGTCAAGCGACGCCAGCGGCGGAAAGTCCGCGCGCAGCCCCTCGGCGACGACCTGATATGTCGGTTCCGGCTGACTGAGGTCCTTGAGCCGGCTGGTGCCGAGATCGCGCAGCGCGATCGCACCGCCGGCCAGCACGTCGCGCACCAGCGCGGCCGTGGTTGCGGAAACGAGAATCTGTTCGCCGTACGCGACGGCCGCGAGCCGCGCCACGCGGTTAACGGCGGGGCCGAAATAGTCTCCGCCGCTCTGCGTGCATTGACCGCTGTGAATGCCCATGCGCACGCAGATCTCGCCGATCTCTTCGGGCCAGTCGGCCTTGTGCAGCGCGCGCTGCGCCTCGACGGCGGCCGTCAGCGCGTCGGCCGGATTGCCGAACGCGCAGTAGCATGCGTCGCCGACCGTCTTGAAGACGGCGCCGTGGTGTTGCTCGACGATGCGGCGCAGCAGCGCGTCGTGTGCGGCGAGCGCCTGACGCATCGCGTCGGGAACGCGCTCCCACAACTTCGTGCTGCCCTCGATATCGGAGAACAGAAACGTCACGACCCCCGACGGAAGTCCGCGCGGGTCAGGGTTGGTAGTTTGCAAGCTCGACCCATCCCTGCGGCGTCTGAACCTGGACGTCGGTCACGGGATGGACCTCCCACAGCGTGGCGCGCTCGTGCTTGGCGATCATGTCCCAATGCTCTTGGTCGTACATCAGCCATCCCGTTATTCGCACCGCCGTTCCGGAGTCGGCCAGCGCCTGGAGATTCGGCGCGTTCCACGACGGATTGGTCGCGCGCCAGCGCGGCGTCACCTCGACGATCGCCGCGTTCTCCGGCGTCGTGTCCGCATCGTCGCCGACGTAGACGTGCACGTCGTGGTCGTTGGGCGATGTGGACTTGCAGTTGCACGTCTCGGGTCCCTCGGCGATCGCGCGCACGACGTACACCGTGAGCACGACGGATTGCTGCTCCTGACTCTGAATCGCACTCTCATCCGACGGCGTCCATCCGCTGCGCGTTCGGCCTTCGCTCGAGGGAACCGTCGGCAGCTGATCCATCTGCGCGACGGTGAACGTCACCGGAGACTGCGTCGACGCGGTGCGGTTTTTCGCGCTGTTGAGCACGGGATCGTTGCCCGATCCGACGACCGGGCAGCCGTCGAAGTCGCCGGTCGCGGGCGCATTCTGCGCGACCGCCCTCGCGCTCGTTCCCGCCAACAGCATCGCGAGCGCCAGCCCAATCATGCGCACCATGATATTACACCACCGGCCGCGTCGGAAGAACGGCGATCGGTTGCGGCTCGAGTGCGTAGAATTCCTGATCGATGGGAACCGCGACGAGTTGATCGGTCGCGGTGACGACGCCGGACAGCTGCGCCGCGGGTACCCGCTGGCTGATCAGCGTTACGTACGGCGTCTGCCACGGCGCCTCGGCGAACGGCGCGTAGCCGTCCTGATACCCTTGCGCCCAGCGCGTATGCGCGCCCATGATCGCGCGATAGCGCAACCAGCGATGATCCTTCCAACCGGGCGCGTCGCCGCCGCCCGCGACGAACGTGCTGAGGAGGACGTCGCCCGCGCCGAGTCCCAGCTGAGTCATCTTCGCGATGACCCGCGCCGGCATGTTGAGGTTCAGACCGCCCTCGTCCGCCGACAGGCGGATGCCGACGATGCGGCTCGCGTTGCCCGGCAGCGTTCCTAGCGTGACGTCTTGCCAGGTACGCGCTGCATCGAGAATCGACGAGGCAAAGGCCAAAACGTTGCCGCGAGCACCGCCACCGCCGAGCGTGTTCCACGGGTTCACCGTGCCGGGCGGCGCCGCGCTCTCCATGACGACCGCTCCGGGAGCGTAGTGGCCCGGAGTACTCGGCGGCAGGTCGGCGCCCTGCGGCGCGCCGGGAAGCAGGTCGATCGCGAACGTCGGCCAGCAGGGCAACGGGCTGTCGAAGAAGTGGATTGGGAAGTTGCTCGACAGGCCGCCGTCGGAGAACCACAGCTTCTGCATGCAGCCGTTGGGATCGAGCGCGTAAAGCGGCAGCGCGCAGAATAGCACGGGAAATGACATGCTCATGCGCGTCGCCACCACGATCGGCACCCTCTCCGCCGCCGGAAACCTGTGGTAGACACGGTTGTCGTCGTCGTGCCCGCCCAGCTTGGTAATTGGGCCGTGATCCGTCATCTGGCGCACGACATCGTCTGAGAAAAAATCCTTGAGATCTTCCGCGCGAAAGTAGATCGACGGACGCCGTGTGTCGCCGTCAAAGTCCGTATCTCGATCCTCTACTTGGCTGAACTCCGCGTCCGGATCGAACGGCAGTTCGAACGGCCGCCCGAGCGTGAGGCACGTGGTCACCATGCGGAAGTCGATGCAACGTTCGGTCGGCGTCGCATTGTGCCACGCGGGCTGCGGCGAGCTCCACAGCTGCCCAAAGGTCAGCGGCTGCGCGCGCGGCGTCCCGGCCGTCTGCGCGATGAATGCCTCGAGCCAGTTGAACAGCGGCGGCACGTGTTTGGCGTCGAGCTGCGTGACGTCATCGGCAGTGATCCGCGCGTTCGCATCGTAGCCGTGACACCAGCCGAAGCTGTTTCCGTCGAGTACGCGCAATAGCTGATAGACGAACCGGAACGCGATGCCGACTAAGGCGGCGATCAGTCCGAATAAAACGGCGAAAACCAGCCCCCGCCCCAAAACAGCACGTTCCAACGACCATGCGACCAAAACAAAGCTCGCAAAGAGCGCAACGACGGTGAGCGCGGGAATCCAGATGTATTGCCACAGCAGCGTGCCGATAACGCGCAGCAGCTTGGTGACCGGCGAGCCGCTGCCGATCGGAATCAGCGCGACGTTGAACAAGGCGCGGGCGACCGCGTCGGGCGCGAAGAGCGCGAGCAGGGAGCCCGCTCCCCGAGGAATCCGGGCAGCTTTGCTAGCTCGAGGTAGCCCTGACCCGACCCGGTTTGGCGCCGGCGGTACTCCGCGGCCGCGGTGATCGCCGCCGCGATCGCGCCCACCGACGTTCCACCGATGTTCTTGATCACGTACGCCGTCGCGAGCTTGCAGATCGCGGTGGGATAGACGACGCCGCTGGTGATCCCGCCCTTCATCACGACGTCGCAAAGCCGCTTAATGTTGGGGCTTTCGAAATCGGCTTTCGTGAAAGGGGCATCGTTCATATCGACAGCGCCTCCGTTACCGCACGCTCTTCGCTGAGCATACGTCCTTCTTCTCTTAGAGCCACGAGCTCGTGCTCGCTTAGCACGGCCTTCAGCGCCGCAATCATCTTATCGTATTCCTGCTGCTCGGTGTACTCGCGCACCGCGTCGAGTTCCGTGAGACGGCCGTCGATATAGGCGAGGACGCGGGCCGCGCGACTCCGATCCTCGTGCACCCGCTCCGCGCCGTCGCTCGGCCGAAGCGCGGCAACGGCCGCCAGATGCTGCAGAGCCCAGGCGACGGCGACGGCGTAATTCGCTGCGCGGGCGAGCCGCAGCCCGTCGCGCGCCGGCGCAAGCGCTTCCTCGTAGCGCCCGAGCGCGATCAGGTACGCAGCGACGTTGCACATCAAAAAAGCGACTCGATGCGTGTATCCCGCTCGGACGACGCCGTCGAGGGCCTCGTTTGCGACCTGCAACGCCGCCTCCGCGTTCCCTGCGCTAAACTCCGCTTCGGCGAGATTCGCGGCAACTGATGCCGCGTACCGCTCCGCCCCGCCGGCTCGGAAGATCGCGAGGGCTTCGGCCGAGTACGCCCGCGCGCCGGCGACGTCGCCCGCGCCATGGACACGATCGCGAGATTCTCTAGCGACAGGCCGACGAGTGTGTCGGAGCCCTCTGCGCGAAATGCCGCGAGCGCCTCGCGCAGCAGCGCTTCGGCCTCGGCAATTCGCCCCTCTAGGAGCAACCCCCGGCCGACGTGGCGTTGAGCCCGCGGGATGCCCCGCGGATCGCCGAGCGCGCGATAGCGTTCCAGCGCGCGTTCGCGGCGGCGTGATAGCTCGCCTTGTGCAGCCCGAGCACGCCGTCGAGCTGCGACTCGCAGAGTTCGAGCTCTGCGATCACGTCTTGCGGCGTCGTCTCGTCAATGCAGGCCTGCGCCGCGTCGATCCAGCGCCGCCCCTCGGACGCAAGCAAAAACGCCCAGCCCCGCGTGAGCGCGGCGGCGAGCCGCTGGCCGAGCAGCGCATCGTCGTCGGGCCGTTAGCGCCCACTCCAGCGCGGCGCGCCAGTTCTCGAGCTCCGGCTCGACCTGCGCGAACCACTCGTCGTCGGCCGTCGTGTCGTACGCTTTTTCGAGTCGCTCGGCGAGCTCGAGAAACGCCGCGGCGTGCGCGCGCGCGACGGCCGCGTCTCGCCATGCTCGGCGAGCTTCTCGCGCGCGTACTGCGCGCGTCGACTCGAGCAGCCGATAGCGCGTCACGTCGTCGCTAGGCTCCGTCTGGACGAGCGACTTGTCGACCAGCGACGTGAGCAGCTCGAGCACGGCGATCTCGTCGAGCGCTTCGTCGCCGCAGACCGCGCGTCGCAGTCTCGAGCGTGAAGCCGCCGGCGAAGATCGAGAGCTTGCGGAAGAGCGCGCGCTCGTGCTCCGAGAGCAGGTCGTAGCTCCAGTCGATCAGCGCGCGCATCGTCTGATGCCGCGGCAGCGCGCTGCGGTCGCCGCCGGTGAGCACGCGGAAGCGCTCGTCGAGCTTCTGCACCGAGCTGCTGCGGCGAGAGCACTTTGATGCGCGCCGCGGCGAGCTCGATCGCGAGCGGAATGCCGTCGAGGCGGCGCGCAGATCTCGGCGACGACTGCGCGCGTTGTCATCGGTGAGCGCGAAGCGCGTGTCGGACGCCGCGGCGCGGTCCGCGAACAGCGCGACGGCACCGAACGCGCGCGCCGCCTCGGCGGTCATGCGTTCCACCGGCCGGCGGCACGGCAAGCGACGGCAGCCGAAAGACGCGCTCGCCGGCGACGTTGAAGCTCTCGCGGCTCGTCGCCAGGACGCGCACGTTCGGGACACGCCGCAGGATCGCGCCGACAACGTCGCGCACGCTCGTCGATCACGTGCTCGCAGTTGTCGAGGATCAGCAGCAGGTGCTTCGCTGCTTGAGGTGGGCGAGCAGCGTATCGAGCAGCGGCTGATTCGGCGACTCGCGCACGCCGAGCGCGTGCGCGATCGCGGTCGCAACGAGCGACGGGTCGGAGATGCGCGCGAGTTCGACGAGCCACACGCCGTCGGCGAAAGCGTCGAGCAGCTCCGCGCCGACCTGAATCGCGCAGCGCGTCTTGCCGACGCCGCCCGCTCCGACGAGCGTCACGAGCCGGTCGTGCCGCGAGCAGCGCTTTGATCTCGCGCACGTCGCCGTCGCGGCCGACGAACGAGGTGAGCTGCAGCGGCAAGTTGTTGGGCAGCGCGTCGAGCGAACGCAGCGCGCGGAAACGATTCGCGGCAAGCCGGGCGCGACGAGCTGATAGACGTGCTCCGGGCGCGCGAGATCCTTGAGCCGGTGCGCGCCGAGATCGCGCAGGCTGGTCTGCGCGCGGCATCTCGCCCGTGCAGCAGCTCCGCCGCCGCGCCGGAGAGCAAGCACCTGCCCGCCGTGACCGATCGCCAGCAGCCGCGCGACGCGGTTCACCGTCGGGCCGAAGTAGTCGCCGTCGCGCTCGTCAGCGACGTTCCGGTGTGCAGCGCCATGCGCACGAACGCGCCGCCGACGGCCGAGAAATCTTCGGCGGCCAGCGCGCGCTGCGCGTCGAGCGCCGCCGCGACGCGCCGGCGCCGTCGCGAAGACGGCGCAAAACGCATCGCCGACCGTCTTGAAGATCTCGCCGCCGTGCGCGGCGATGGCGCGGCGCATCAGCGCATCGTGGCGGCGCAGCGCCGCGGCCATCGCGTCGCGGTCGCGCCCCCAGCGCTGCGTGCTGCCTTCGATGTCGGTGAACAGAAAGGTCAGAGTCCCGCTGACCATGCGGAACCACTTCTCTCGGTGTCATCTCAAGTCTTGCCAAGACGGGAGCCGCAGGCTATGCTGCTGCTAGACTTCTTTGCCCGTTTTGCGGAGGTGACTTGATGCGCCCTTGGAAGCACGTATATCGTAGACGCTTCCTCATCGGTGTCGCCGCGATTTTCTTGGGGCTATCGATTACCAGTCGGATCTGCCTTGCTGACGACGCCGCAACATTGGACTCGTGGCAAAGCGCTTTTCAAACCGTCTGGCAGTCAGACTCCTGCGTCCAAGAGTTTCAATCCTGGAAGAACTACCTGGGGGCGCGTGCACTCGTTTTATTTCGGTGGCAACGGATACTCCGGCTGGTTTGCCGACAGCCGGGTAATACTCGCGCGCGTTACCGATACCGCAGTACAGCCGACCGTGTCGACGCAGCTCACGTCGCTGGGTCGCAGAATCGGCGCAGAATGGTCCAAAGAAGACGGTTGCCGCAAAATCCGCACCAGCAGCTCGGGGCTTCATAAACTCCTCGAGCCGGGCTTGCCCTCGCTCGACGGCTGGATCAATCAGCTGAAGTCCGCGGCAATGAAAGACTCCGGAAACGGTCAATCGGTTCAAGCCGCGATGAATTCGATCTCCAAGCAGCTCGACGCGCTGAGCATCGCTACCCCGTAATCGGCACCACTTCGAGAATCGCGGAGAGTCCCACGAAGTCGTGTGGGTTGCGCGTGAAGAGCGGCAGTTCCCACGCCAGCGCCGTCACAGCGATCATGAGGTCGACTGCGCGCCTGCCGCGCACCTTTCTACGGGTGGGCAAAAAAGACGCCCCGCCCCCTTCCCCTTGCTGAGGATGCCAGGCGTATGGCACTCCGCGGTAGCAGAATAGGCTCATGCAGCGCCTGGACGGGCGGTTCGTCTATGCCGCCAGCGATCTCAACGACTACCTAGAGTGCAAGCGCCTCACCGAGCTCGACGTCGCTCGTAGCGCGCCGAATGATTCCGCCGCGCCGATGCGACCGACGAACAGAGAGCGCTGATTCGGCGCAAGGGCGAGGAGCACGAGCGCGCCTACCTCGAGGCTATGCGGGCACGCCATCCCGGCGGCGTCGTGGAGTTCGAGCGGTCGCGAGAGCGGGATCGAAAGCTACCGCGACGCCGAGCGCGCGACGCTCGAGGAGATGCGCGAGGGCAAGCCGATCATCTATCAGGCGACGTTCTTCGACGGGCAGTTCATCGGGCACGCCGACTTTCTGCGCCGCGTCGAACACGCGCCGTCGCATTTGGGCGACTACAGCTATGAGGTGATCGACACCAAGCTCGGCCTGTCGGCGCGGCCGTATTATCTCGTCCAGCTGTGCAACTACAGCGAGCACCTCGAACGGCTCCAAGGTCGCATGCCCGACTACGGCTACGTCGTGTTCGGCGACGGCGACGAGCGAGCGCTTTCGGCTGCACGATTATATGGCGTACTACCGCCACCTGAAGAACATCGTTCCTTTATTACGCCGACACGCTCGGCGCTCGGGACGAGCCGAGTGAGTATCCGCTGAAGGTCAAGCACTGCAGCGTCTGCGACGTGGAGCGACAGCTGCACGCAGAAGCGCGTCGCCGACGACCATTTGCAGCTCGTCGCGTGGATGCGGCGCGACCAGATCGCCAAGCTCGAAGCTGCCGGCGATCACGAGGCGTCACGCAGCTCGCCGAAACGCCCGACGAAAAGCGCCCGAACGGGATGACGCCCGAAACCTTTATCAAGCTGCGCCGGCAGGCGTCGCTACAAGTGCGCGGGCGCACGAGCGACGAAGCCGATCTACGAGCTGCTCGAGCATGCGTCCGCCGCTCGGCTTCGCGCATGATGCCGAATCCCGCGCCCGGCGACGTCTTCTTCGACATGGAGGGCGACCCGCTGTTACGAGCCGGGCCGCGGACTCGAATACCTCTTCGGCTGTCTGGCTGCCCGACGACGAGTCCAAGTACCGCGCGTTCTGGGGGACGACGCGCGACGACGAGCGGCGCGCATTCGAGGCCTTCGTCGACTTCATCGTTGACCGGCGCCGCACGCTATCCGACGATGCACGTCTACCACTACGCGAACTACGAGAAGTCGGCGCTGCGCCGGCTCGCGCAGGAACACGCCACGCGCGAAGAGGAGGTCGACGACCTGCTGCGCGGCGAGGTGCTCGTCGATCTGTTCGCCGTCGTGCGTCAGGCGCTCGCGATCTCCGAGGACGGCTACGGCCTCAAGAAGCTGGAGCGCTTCTACCAGCTGGCTCGTAAGACCGACGTCAAGAAGGGCCAGGAGTCGATCGTGATGTTCGAGCGCTGGATGACCGAGCACGACCAGCGCATCCTCGACGACATCGAGGCGTACAACAGAGATGACTGCCGCTCGACCCAACTGCTGCGCGACTGGCTGCTCGACCGCCGCGCGGAGGCCGTCGCGAAGTTCGGTATCGACCTGCCGCTCCGCGAACCGAAGCGGCCTGATGAGTTGTGCCATCCGCAATTCGAGCCGACGTGCACTAAGTGCTTGAAACGGCGCAGCGACGAGCGCGACGAGGAGCAGCGCAGTGACGTCGAGCGCGAGCTGCTCGCCGGTGTGCTGGCGCCGCACACCGAGGAAGAGTACCGCCTGATGCACGCCGACAAGCGGGAGCGCTATCTCCTCGCCAATCTGATGGCCTATCATCGCCGAGAAGAGAAGCCCGCATGGTGGGAGTACTTCGACCGCTGCGAAAACGTGGATGAGCTGCTAGAGTTCGACAGGACGGCGATCGGCGGACTGCAGCTTGCGCGAAGACATCGCGCCGGAGAAGATCGACCGCAGCCAGCTCTATACGTACAGCTTTCCCGATCAGCGGCATAAACTCGGCGCGGGCGATCAGGTCGCGGATCCGCGTAGCCGCGCCGGCGTCGGAACGATCGCCGATATCGACGCCGATAGCAACCTGCTAAAGCTAAAGACGACGCTTTCCATAGAGAACAGCGCGCGAAATCCACGAACTCATTCCCGGCGCTCCGCCGAAGACGACGCCTCAACGCAAGGCGCTGGCGCGACTCGGCAAAGCGTACCTCGACGGCACGCTGCAATCCGAGTATCCCGCTGCAGCGGACCTGCTCGACAACCGCGACCCGGTCGTGCGTACCAGCCATGTCGCCCTTCCCTTCGACTCCGCTGCGGGTGGGCTCTCGGGTCAGGGTGACACGATTATCCAGCCCACGATCGTGAACGCTGCTTCCGTTTCCGAAGTCGTGAAGTGTCTCGCGAACAGTTATCTCTTCATTCAGGGACCGCCGGGAAGCGGCAAGAGCACGATCGGATCGCAGGTTATCTGCGACCTGCTCGAGCGCGGCAAACGCGTCGCGGTCACGAGCATGAGTCACAAGGCGATCCACAACCTGCTGCACAAAGCCGAGGCGTGCATGGCAGGGCGCGGCAAGTCGTTCCGCGGGCGCTACAAGCACAGCAAACAGACCAACGGCGACTCGGAGTACAAGTCCACGCTACCCGACGCCATGATCGAGTCCGTCGACAAGAACGAGGCGATGGACACCGACGACTATCAGCTCGCCGGCGGCACGAGCTGGCTCTTCGCGCGCGAGGAGCTGGCGCACAAGTTCGACTATCTCTTTATCGACGAGGCGGGGCAGGTGTCGCTCGCCGACGCGCTGGCCGTCTCGCAGTGCGCGCACAACGTCGTGCTGCTCGGCGACCCGTCGCAGCTCGCCCAAGTGAGCCAAGGGCGTCACCCGCTGCACGTGGGCGATTCGGTGCTGCAACACCTATTGGGCGACGATCAGACGGTCAAGCCCTACCGCGGCATCTTCCTAGACGTCTCGTACCGCATGCAGCCGCAGATCTGCGCGTTCATCTCTGACGCGATGTACGACAACCGCCTCGAGCCTGCGGAGGCGACGAAACTGCACCGCGTCACTCTTGGGTCCACGAAGCTAGCCGGACTCTACTACGAGCCGATCGAGCACAGCGGCAACGCTGCGAGCTCGCCGGAGGAGGCGAACGAGATCGTCCGCCGGATCGCGCTGCTCCGCGAAGCGGGCATGGTCGTCGACACGCAACCCAAGGAGACCGCCGGCGCGCCGCGGCCCCTGAAAGACAGCGACATCATCGTCGTCACGCCCTACAACGCGCAGCGACGGCTGATCCTCGAAAAACTGCGCCACGCCGGGCTCGACGTCCGCGTCGGCACCGTGGACAAGTTCCAGGGGCAGGAGGCCGCGGTGGTCTTCTACTCGATGGCGACGTCGAGCGGCGAGGACGTGCCGCGTGACGTGGAGTTCCTCTTCGAACGCAACCGCTTCAACGTCGCGATCTCTCGCGCGCGCGCCGCGAGCCTACTAGTCTGCAGCCCGCGGCTGCTCGACCTCCCGTGCCGCACGCCCGAGCAGATGGCGCTGGTCAACCTGCTCTGCGCGTTCATCGAACGCGCGGAGCGCCGGGCCGCGGTAGCGGTGGCTTAGGCCGGTTACGGGAGAGTCGGCGCGCAGAGATGAAGCCAACTAAGCGATGACAGACGAAGAGCTCCAGAGATTTGTCGGCGAAAAGGTCCGTTTGAGGTACGGCGGCAGTATTTTGACGGGCAAACTAGTGGCCGGCTTCGAGACCCAACTAAAAGTTCAGGCTCCTTATGCCATCGAGTGGAATGACATTAACGAGACCACCGGCACAAACGAAATGCGCATCGCCGCGATACAGGATGCCAACACCGTCGAATCGGTCGAGCTGCTCGACGTAGCGGAAGAGACGAAGGACGAGATCGAAGACATAGCTGACGAGACGCAAACACCCGGCTGACCGATCCCGCTCGGAGAGCTAGCGCGGCGCGACCGTCACGCTGATCACGCCGTTACCGTACGGCACGGCGAAGCTGCGTGCCGGCGCGCTCGCGCCGGGCGGGAACGCGACGATGTTGCCCTCGTTCGACTCGAACTCGTAGTTGCCGGCGAAGAGCGTTCCGTCCGGCCCGTAATCCAGCCCGTCCGCGGCCAAGACGCCGTTGGTCAGCGAGTGGGCCGGCCGGCCGTGGTCGCGCGGGAAGAAGTCGATCGCGGAGTTGACGGAGGCCACCAGCGCGTCTTTGGAGTCGACCGTGACGGCGCCTACCCAGCGGTTCTGCGGAACGTGGCGGAACGTCAACACCTTGCCGGCCTTCGATCCCGCCGGAAACTCGACGACGTTCCACGCGTAGCCGCCCGTATTGTTAGCCGCGAACACGTTCTGCTTGGCGTCGAGCGCCACGCCGACGGCGATATTGATCGGCCCCTGTAGGTCGCCCGACGGCTGCGTGCTGCCCGGCGGGAAGATCGCGACATAGCCGGCGGTCGAGCCCCCTTGCTCGCGATGGCGCCGATGCGGTCTCGCGAACACGTAACAGCCCAGCGACGCCGCCATCCCGCAGACGTTCGACACGTACATGTTGCCCGCGCGGTCGAATGCGCCGCCCGACGGCCCGTCGATGCCGCTGGAATAGGTGCGCAGGAGCTTGCGCAGCCCCGGCGTGTAGACATTGATGTAGCCGCGCCCGTTGCTGCCGGCGTTGACGACGGCGACGTACACGTTGCCCTTGGTATCGTGCCACAGGCCGTTCGGATAGCCTTGCGACGTCGTCAACGAACCGATCGCCGACGTGTTCTTGCCGTACGCGTCGTAGTAATACACCGTGCCCGTGCCCGCGTTCCAGTCGAGCGTCGCAGCGTACAGGATCTCGCGCGGAAGACGTTGCGCGAGTCCGGCGCCGCGCGACTGCGCGGTCTGCGCCGGCAAGATGCTGCGGGGCATGGCGCCGTGGCACGCGCTGATCGCGATCGGCGCGAGCACGAGTGAAAATGCGAGAAGGACGGGCCGGCGTACGAAGTTCATGGGACGCCACTTTGCACTAACCTTGCGCACACCTTGCGTACCTTTCTGCCAAAAACGCGCGAAGGCGGGCCCGCGCGAGGGCGGGCTTTGCATACGCCTGGAAAAGCAGCGTGGATGATTTACAAGACTTTACGCTTTGCCACGCTTGCCTTGCTCGCCGGCCTCGCGGCCTGCTCCTCCGGCACGCCCTCGCTGCAGGCTCCCGTCGGGCCAGAGGTTGCCCCCGGACTCGTCCGCATAGGCGCGACGGTCGTGCGCTTCGGCGGACCGAGCACGCGCATTGCGACCAGCCCGGGCTGGATCTCTCCCGACAAGAAGCACAAGAAATCGCTGCTGTACGCGAGCTCGTACAACGGCGGCTACATCAACATCTATCCGGAGAAGGGCAGCAATCAGCAGCCGATCGGCAAACTGACCAGCGACTTGGTGAGCCCGCAGGGCATGGTCGTCGATCAGCACCACCGGCTGTGGGTCGCGAACACGAACGCCTTCAATGTCGTCGCGTTCAAGCGCGGCGCGACCACGCCGTTCACGACGCTGCTCGATCCGAACTACTATCCGATCTCGGTCGGCATCGACTCGCACGGCACCGTGTACGCGGCGAACGCCGAGTCGACGGGCGGGCCGCCCGGCAACGTCACCGTCTGGACCAAGGGGAGCACGAACCCGACCGGCACGCTGACCTACTCAAACTTCCAAATCGTGCTCGGCGTTGGCGTCGACCCGAGCGACAACGTGTACGTCTCGTATATTCCGAAGAGCGGACCTCCGGCGATGGTCGAGTTTCCGGCCGGATCGACGACGGGCCAGCCGGTCGCGATCCAGGACGCGAACATCGGCGACATGTCGTTCGACAAGCACGCCAACATGCTGATGGAGACGCTGTCAAACACGCTGGGCGTCTGGGCGCCGCCGTACACGAGCGGTCCGACCCGCACGATCCCGGCGTTCGGCAACGAGCCCACGCTCGACGCCAAGCAGCACACCGTGTGGATCGCGTATGCGAACTTCTCGAATCCGATGGTCGAGGGCTACGACTACACGACCGGCACGCAGACCGACGTGATCACCAACGGCTGGACGCAGCAAACCGCGATCCCGTACGGCGTCGCGCTCGATCCTTCGCTCGCGCCGTAGCGGAGAAGCGTGCAGCGTCTCGCGCTCGTCGCCGTTGCGGCGGTCCTCGCCGCGTGCGCTGGTAATACGGCGACGGGGCTGACGCCTGCGCATCCGGCCTGGTATCGGGCGGCGCCGGCGGTCATCAAGAAGGGCGTCTACGTCGCCGAGTATTACACGAACGCCATCCTCGGCTACGATTGGAACACACGCGCGAATCAGCCGCCGATCTGCTCGCTGCCGGCGGCGTTCGTCGTGGACGTCGCGAGCGACGCCGCCGGCAACCTGATCGATCCGGACGGCGGCAGCCGGAGCGTCACGGTCTTTCGCGGCCCCGCGATGTGCGGCAACAAGCTCGGCAGTTTCACCGATAGCGCCGGACAGCCGGCCGATGCCGCCACGCGCAACGCGGCGACGAGCACGATCTACGTCGCGAACCTTCAGGCGACGCGCAAGCCGTACGGCAACGTGTCCGTGTGCACGCTCAAAAACGGCTGCGGCACCGTCCTGGGCAATACCGCGATCGGCGGCCAGCTCTTCTCCGTCGCGCAGGACGCGCGCGGCAACGTCTACGCGTCGGGCTACGCCAATCCGTCGGTCTCGGGCTACGGCGGCGGATCGGCGCTGGTCGTGTGGAAACGCGGCGCCGGCAACGGCGTGACGATCGCCGAGTATCGCAACAAGACGCCGGGCGGCCTCGAGTTCGACAAGCACGGCAATCTGCTCGCGCTCGACACGTTCGCGCGCTCGCTCTGGGTCTACACCGGGTGCCCGCAGCGCTGCAGCGCGCACGGGCCGTTCGCGCTCAAGGGACGCTCCGTGTACGGCAAACTCGACGCGCGCAACGATCTGTTCGAGGCTGCGGACTTCGAATACGGGCAGGTCGACGTCTACAGCTACGCCGGAACGAACGGCATCACGTATCTGTACAGCTTCAACGACGGGATGACGCCGAGCGGCGACGTGGAGGGAATCGCGATCGATCCCGCCGGCTAGCGGCCCGCGATCCGGCCGCGCACGGCCTGCGCCTGCGCGAGCACGTACGTGCTCGAGAAGTAGCGCGCACACTCGATCGCCTCGTCGATCGCAACTCGCGCCGCGCGGCGATTTCCCGTCGCGAGCAATGCCTGCGCGTTGATTCGCTGCGCCAGCGACAGCACGCGCGGATGGCCTTCGGCACGCGCGGCGTCGGCGGCGCGCGCGGCCTGCGCCCCCGCGTCGGCGACGCGTCCCATCCGCATCAACGCGGCGGCTGCAAACCCCTGCGCCGAGAAGCTCTCGAAGCGATTGGTCGACACGCGGCCCGCGGCTTGCGCGCCCGCGAGCGCGCGCCCTGGGTCGCCGATCGCGAGCTCGATGTCGACGGCGGAGAAGATCAGATACGAACGCAAACGCGGCGGCAGGGACCAGTCGATGTGGTCGACGAGGCGCCGGTACGCGCTGCGATCTTGCGCGGTACGCGAATGCATCCATCGGGTCAGCGCGAGCTCGTGCTCCGCGTAGAGCGCGCGCCCGCCCAACCCAGCGGCGCGAGCGACGGACGCGGCGCGCGCAAAGAGGGTTTCGCTGCGCAGCGGATTCGCGGCGGTGAAGTCGGCGAGCTCGGCGCGCAGCGCGAGTGCGTCGACCGCTACTTCGGGCGCCCGTTGCAGGAGCGTGTTTTCGTCGAGCGTTTGCAAGAGGCGCGAGGCGAGCGCGGCCTCCCCACAGCGCACTGCCGCCGCGGCGCGCGTCACCGTTTCGCGGGCGCCGGCCGTGCCTGCGCCGGTCACCGCGGCGGGCCCCTTCGCGAACCAGCGCAGCGTGAGCTCAGCCGATGCGATCGCGTCGCGCAGCTCGGCACGGCGCTCCCGCGAAACCGGCGAGGATTCGAGCAGCAACTGCGCGTCGCTCAACGTGCGCATCGCACGGTCGAGGCGATGCGCCCAGGCGTCGATCTGTGAAAGGCGGATCAGCGCATCGCAGCGCAGGCCGGCATCGGCGCCGCTGTGCACGACGTCGTCGAGCATGGCCGCTGCGCTCGCGCTCTCGCCGGAATCCGCCAGGCTTGCGGCGCGCTCGACGACATGCAGCGCGAATCCCTCGTCGACCCTGACGACGGGCGAGGCCGCGAGACCTGCACGGCGATACGTGGTGACGAAACGATCGTGCGCTGCACGCCGTTCGCGATGAAACTGCCGCGTCGAGAGCGCCAGATCCGCTGCCACGCGCCGCGGATCGTGACGTTTAACGTCGACGCGCAAGAGAATGGCCGCGTGGCGCGCGTTTAGCCCGCGCAGCGCCGCGTGGACACGCGCCTGGATCGCGGGCAGCGCTTCGAGCGCGAGCGGATTGCGTCTCAGCTCGCGCGCATTGCCCAGGTTGCGCAGAAGGTGGCGCGTCGCGCAGTAATCTGAGCGCGCCGGATCGGACCGGGCCATCGCCGCCATGGGTTAGGCGGCGCGGCGGCTCGGCCTTTCTAGTCGCTACCTACCGTACTTGGCCGCTGGGCTGAGCGACACGCCCCACGCCGACTGCAAGCCGTTCGAGATCGTGCCGAACTGCGTGCCGGTCGCGTAGTCGTAGATCTCGACCTTGTTGTTGACGTAGTCCGCGACGTAGAGCTTCTTCTCCGGCTTATCGAGCGCGAATTTGATCGGATCGCCGCCGGACACGGAGATCGAGCGCGACGGCTGCGTTGCGTGCGGCGGGTAGATGTTGATCGCGTGATTCGTCTGATCGCCGAGCACGATGTCGCCGGCCGCGTCGAGTGTCAGGCCCGCGCTCTGGCCTTCCGCGATGCCCCGATCGACGCAGACGGCCTGCATGCGCGCGCACTTACTGACGTGTCCGACGAACGGCGAGCCTTCGTTCCATGCGGCGAACAGGTGGCGCGACTTATCGAACGTGAGGCCTTCCGGGTAGGTGAGCAGCGTGATCGTGACGCTCGGTGAGGAGCTGCCCTTCGGAAACTCCAGGATCGTCTGCTGCGCGAACTCGCCGACCGCGACGTTGCCGGCCGAATCCGCCGCGACGCTGATCGGCCCGTTGATGTCGGACGAAAGAGTGACGCTGGGCGTCGTCGAGCCCTTCGGATACTCGCTGACGGTGTTGTTCCCGTAGTTCGCGACGTAGAGCGTGCCCACGGCGTCGACGAAGTTACCGAGCGGTGCCGAAATACCGTCGGTGATCTGACCGATCGGCGACGGGTTGTTTGCGCCGGCAGGATATATGTCGATCGCGTTGGCGCTGTTGTCGGAGACATAGACGACCGGCTTCGAGCGCCCGGCGGGCGAGAGCCAGCCGTGGTGCGCGAGCGACAGCGCCGGCAATGCGGCCGCCGAGGCCGACGAGGGCGACGATCCGGATCCGCCGGCACACCCGGCGATCGCCGCGGCGGCGGCGAGAGCGATGATTGCGCCGGGGGCGCGACGGTTCTGTTGCATGGCCGGGCGTGTTCGCGCGCTCACGGCCGGCCTCATAGCCGGCGCGGCGCGCCGGCACGAAAATGGCAGAAAGGAACGCTAAGCGTCGCCTAGGTCTTCGAGGAGCGCCTCGACGTCGCGCAAATCGCCCGGACGCCCGCTGGCGCGTTTATTTTCGATATAATCCGACTTCCCAATGATGGAGACGGGCACGTCGCCGTACGCCGATTCCTCGCGCCGAGCCCAGGCATCGGCGAAGTCCACTGCTGAGATGTCGGTTAGAATGTCGACGCGCAACGGTTCGACCCCGATCTGAAACACGACGTCCGCGTCGGCAAAGTCGCGATGACTCATCCCGGCCAGCTGCGCCCCGAACCGCGCCAACGCCTTGAATACGCGGCGCGCGTTTTCGGCGGTGCGGTCTATGAAGATGTCGAGGTCTTTGGTATATCGTGGACGGCCATAGTGCGCTAGCGCAAAGCCGCCGATGACGAGATACCTAACGCCCTCGTCGTTGAAGAGCGACAACAGTTCTCTGAAGTCGCCGCTGTTCCGCAGGGATTCCATGCACGTCCATCCACACGACAGCTAAGTCCCAAAGCATCGAAAACTTTTCGCGCGACGACAGCGTCCGCCATTCCGAACGATCCTGCCGCTCGGCCTCGTCGCGTCTAAGCTTGCGCAGCGTGACCGTTGCTGCTCTGCCTCCCTTAGCCATGTACATATGCTTCGCGCCGCGACGTTTCACGTCCGCTTCCCAGCTCGCCACGAGCGCGGCGCACGCTCGCCGCAGCAGCTTCGGTATCTCCTTGGGTGAGCGCTGCGCCTCGGCGAGCGCGTCGTACGTCTCGAAGCTGCTCAGCACGTGCAGTACGTCGACGAGCGCATCGCCGGCATCGCGGTGGCGAAAACGGCCGACGATCTCTCCGAGCGCCTCGCGCCGCCAGCCGCCGCGCTCGCGCAGAGCGCGATCGACCTCGGGATCCAGCGCGGCAAACGCGTTGAGGCGCCGCACGAAGGGGCGCTGCGTCTTCCAGAGCCGACAGAACACGTCGACGAGTTTGTCGAGCGCGCGTCCGGAATCGGGTTCGGCAAAAGCCTTGCGCAGCTCGCGCATGTTGGCGCGCGCGGCGAAATCATCGAAGAGCGCCTCGAGCAGCTTCGCCTTGGACTTGAACTGATAGTAGACGGTCATGCGCGCGACGCCGGCGCGCTCGGCGACGGCGTCGATGCTAAACGCGGCGGACTTCGGATCGGCAAGCAGCTCGCGCGCGGCCTCGACGATCCGCGAGCGCGTGGCCGCGGTCGCCGCCTTGCGCCGTGGGCCGGCCTGGTAGGGGCGAGGACTCATGGCGTTGCTATTTTCGTCGCGCTTGGCTGGTTGGCATTTTTAATCATATAGTCTAAATAAATGAACCATGAAGCGCGTGGCTATCGTAATCGGCGCGAGCCGGGGAATCCTTGGCGGTCGCTCGGAGGGCATGCCGTCGTGTGTGATCTCGCCATGATGTGGTTTCCGCCGCTCGTCACCGCGCACGTCATCCTGACGACTCTGGGTTATGCCGGGCTCATCGCCGGCAACGCTTGGCTCGCAGCGCTGTGCCGAAATGCAGACGGCACCGTGGTGCTGGCAGGCGTGAAGGCATGGCGAAGGCTCGTGCGCGTGTTCGGACCGCTGCTGGGGCTCGGCCTGCTCGTGGGCTTCGCGCTCGCGCTCAAGATGGGCACGCCGCTGACGGCCGGCTGGCTCGTGATCACTTACGCGCTGATCGTCATCGCGCTGGGTGGGCAGGCCGCGCTGATGGTGCCGTGGCAGGCCCGCGCCGAAGCAGCAATCGCGAGCGGCGTGCCGCTCTCGACGCGACCCATCGTCGGGACGGTTTGGATCTTCAGCATCGCGTACGTTGGAATTCTAACGCTGATGCTGTGGCGGCCTTAGGCTAAGCGGCTAGGGCGCGCGGCGGCTCGACGCCGATCCGCGCGATCGTCAGACCCGGCGAGGCTCGATGTTCGCTAGCGCGTCGCCTGCATAAAGAGCTGCAGCTTTTCTTGCAATAGCGAGCGCAACTGGCTGAAGCCGCGGACAAACTTGCTCTTGAGCGTAACCTCCAAGGCTTTCATCCGCGACTCCGCCGAGACCGTCGGCGCCGCATACGCCGCGGCGATGCCTGCGAGGTCTTGCTGAGAAGGCACCACGTTCTCCGTCGCGATGTAGCATCCGTCAGAGTCGCCGTCTAGAAAGTACTCGGGCTCGTACTGATAGTGCATTATCGATTTCGGATCGTAGCCTGAGGCTTGATAAGGTGGCTTCGGAAGGGTCATGTCGTTTTGGAGCCGTGCGACGTTGTGGAGCACGTCCTCGTAATCCTTCCAGTTAGGGCTGCTCGTGAAGATCAGCGGATAGTCCCACTGGCACTTTGGCGCGTTCGGGCTCTGGTGCTCGTGCTCGAGTCCGAGGGCGTGGCCCATTTCGTGCGCTACAACCGCTTGGAAGTAATCTCCGGTCGGCGCCTTGGCTCCATCGAAGTCCTGAAAATTCATGCTCGGATACTTTTCTCGGCTGAACATGCCGACGTACGACCATGCCCCAGGATCATCGGAAACAAAGCCTACCTTGATATCCGCCGCGGCCGGCAACTGCGAACGGCATAGCGGCGGGTTGGAAAACGACGCTTTGTCATATGTCAGGCGGTTTTGCGTGAGCCGGCCGATCGGCCACTGCGTGACCATAACCTCGACGATGCGCTTGCGCAGAGCGGTCTGCTCCGCGGGCGAGCCCTCCGATTTGAGGAAGCAGATTGTCAAGACGTGAGGGAGCGGTTCCCAGACCTCAGCCGTGTTCAACACCGACTTGATGTCGAACAGGTCGCCCTGCGAAAGCATGCCGCGCGATTCCGCGAGTGAAGCCCGCTGCGTCGCGAGTATAGCCTGCGACGCCGGATCGGGCCTGATACCTTGATGGATCATCCCGGGAAGGTTGTGGGCAACGACGATGGGGGTCGTTAGAATCAACAGGCACACCAGCGACGAGCCGAACGAAATTTTCATCATGAGCGCCACCTCCTAAGCGGCGCTTCTCATTCAGCCTTCCGCCTGCCTGTTTAGGGCGGCTAGACGTTGCGGCAGGAGCGCACCGCATGCGGCTGCACCGACCGCTCCCACAAGCGCTTCATCCAGCAGTCGCCGAGCAGCGAACAGTAGCACAGCGTGAGGTCGACGCGCCGGATCGACGCCATCACGCGATGCGTGAGAAACTTGCCCTCGACGCGCAGCACCTCGAGCTTTTGACCCGCGGGGACGACGTCGCCGGGTAGGATCGTGCTCGCCGTCAGGTTCGCGGGACGCTCGTGAAACTTCCGCTCGTCCGCGCGCGCCTCCGCCTGCTCCGCGTCGATCGCCGCCGAGATCGCCGGCTGCGACGTCGGCGTTCCGGGCCGCTGCACGACCTTGCCGTCGCGCGTGATCACCGAATCCAGGATCAGCGCCGGCCCAATGCCCGCGTTGTTCACGTCGAGCTCGAAGTATTTGTCCTGCGACGACGTCGTGATGAACGAGATGTACGGCCAGACCGTCGCGCTGAACTGCTTGCGGATCACGTACGTTTGATACGCCGACGACCCCGCCGCGATGCCGCTGATCACCAGCGCCAGCAGCGCAACTAACAGATCGAACCGGAACCGCGTCTCATCCATGAGCCTTCGCTTTACTGTTCGACCAGCTTCATCATCTCCGGAGTGTAGCGATCGCCGGCGGTCTGTTCGTGGAGGCCCTCGAGCGCATCGAGCTGCTCGGGCGTGAGGTGGACGTCGAACGCGCCGACGTTCTCCTCGAGGTAGCGGCGGCGCTTGGTGCCGGGAATCGGCACGACGTCGCCGCCGCGCGAGAGCACCCACGCGAGCGCGACCTGCGCGGGCGTGGCGTTACACTGCTCGGCGACGTGGCGCACGGCGTCGACGATGCGCTGGTTGGCATGCGCGCTTTCCTTTGAGAAGCGCGGGTTCGTCCGGCGCCAATCGTCCTCTTCGAGCGTCTCGACGTTGAGCTTGCCGGTGAGGAAGCCGCGGCCGAGCGGGCTGTACGGCACGATGCCGATGCCGAGCTCGCGCGCGGTGGGCAGAATCTTCTTCTCCAAGCGCCGCTCCCAGAGCGAATACTCGCTCTGCAGCGCGCTGATGGGATGCACGGCGTTGGCGCGCCGCAGCGTCTCCGGCGAGACCTCGGACAAGCCGAGGTAGCGCACCTTGCCCTCGTCAATCAGCGCCTTCATGGCGCCGATCGTCTCTTCGATCGGTACGGCCGGATCGCGACGGTGCTGGTAGTAGAGATCGATGGTGTCGATGCCGAGCCGCGCGAGCGATTCGTTCGCAACGCGTTTGACGTTCTCGGGCGTGCCATTGACGCCGCGCACGCCGTTGCTGAACTTGAATCCGAACTTGGTCGCGATCGCGACGCCGTCGCGGCGGCCGCGCAGCGCGCGTCCGACGAGCCGCTCGTTGGCGTACGGCCCGTAGACTTCTGCCGTGTCGAAGAAGTTGACGCCGAGTTCGATCGCGCGGTGGATCGTCGCAATCGCCTCGGTCTCGTCGGCGGTGCCGTAGCTGGCGGTCATGGTCATGCAGCCCAGGCCCATCGCCGACACCGTGAGCCCCTGCGTCCCAAGTTTGCGCTGTTCCATAGGCTCCACAAGACGTCGCCACGCCATCTCCGGTTGCAAAAAAATGGCACTTTGAGCGGAGTCGAACGGGGCCGCGGTGTCGAACGGGCGCCCGCATGAAACCTTTGCGCATACTTCTCATCGCATCTCTCGCCGCACTGCCGGCCGCCTGCGGCGGCGCGCTCAATCCGCCGACACGGCCCTTCGACTCCGCTCAGCGGGACGGAGCGGCGTCGAGCGTTCGATCGCATGCTACCGGCGCGCAGAACCTGGCATCCGGCTACAATCAGCTCTACGTCTTTAAAGGTACGCCGGACGGCGCGAGCCCGTATTCGGGCCTGGTCGCGCTCAACGGAACGCTCTACGGCACGACGCTCAACGGCTCGAAGAACTACTGCTCGCAGAGCTGCGGAAGCAACAACTGCTACCTGGGGTGCGGCACTGTGTTTTCGGTCGACTCCGCCGGCAGCGAGCACGTCGTCTATAATTTCAAGGGCAACTTCAACAGTGGCAGCGACGGGTCGTGGCCGTTCGCGGGGCTCACGCTGCTTAACGGCACGTTCTACGGCGTTACGTCGAGCGCGGGTGCGCACCAGCACGGCACCGTCTTCACGGTCAACGCAGCCGGCAGCGAGAGCGTGATTTACAGTTTCGCCGGCGGCAACGACGGCGAGGCTGCCGAGGCGCCGGTGATCGCGTTCCGCGGCAAGCTGTACGGCACGACGGTCTATGGCGGCGGAACCGGCTGCGGCGGCGCCGGATGCGGCACGGTCTATAGCGTCACGACGAGCGGCAGCGAGTCGGTTCTCTACAGCTTCAAGGGCGGCACCGACGGGCAGCGCGCGTACGCGCCCGTCACCGCGCTCAATGGGAAGCTCTACGGCGCGACGCTCGAGGGCGGACAGGGTTGCGGCTCGACCGGTTGCGGCACGATCTTCCAGCTGACCCGCACGGGTAAGGAAAAGGTGATCTATCGCTTCAAAAATAGCGGCGACGGCGCGTATCCAAACGGTTTGACGGCTGTCGGCGGCGTGCTGTACGGCACGACCGAGGGTGGCGGAACGAAAAGCTCGGGCACCTTCTTTTCCATCACGCCCAGCGGCACATTCAAGACGCTCTACAACTTCACGGACATCCCCGACGGCAATCTGCCCGGCGCGACGCTGATCTATTCGAAGGGCAACTTCTACGGCACGACGGTCGGCGGCGGCACCACGGGCAATGGCACCGTGTTCAAGGTGACGCCGGCCGGCGCCGAGACGGTGCTGTACAGCTTCGCCGGCGGAACGGACGGAAAGGATGCGCAGGGGCCGGTGTATCTGTTCGGCCGCAAGCTGTACGGAACGACGACGCAGGGCGGCGGAACGGGCTGCGGCGGCAACGGCTGCGGGACCATCTTCAAGGTAAATCCATGACATGAAAGTACGTAGGCTCAATCACGCGGTGTTGCGCGTTCGCGATCTCGACCGCAGCGTTGCGTTCTATCACGACGTGCTCGGGCTCGAGCCGATCGCGCGCCTGGGCAAAGTGATGGCGTTCATGCGCGCACGCGGCTCGGAGAATCATCACGACCTTGGCCTCGCATCGGTCGGACCGAGCGCGGCGCCGCCCAACCAGCGCGGCGTCGGACTGTATCATCTCGCATGGGAGGTCGACGAGATCGAGTCGCTGCGCGACGCGCGCGCGGCACTCGAACGATACGGCGGCTTCAGCGGCGCGAGCGACCACGGCGCGACGAAGTCGATCTATGGCTACGATCCCGACGGCAACGAGTTCGAGGTGATGTGGATGGTGCCGCGCGAGCACTGGGGCGAGTACGAAAACGCGGCGCCGACGCGTCCGCTGAACCTCGACGCCGAGATCGCGCGCTGGGGCGTGAAGACATCGACGGGCTGATCGTCGCGCCGTACACCGGCGAGCTGCCGCGGCTCGATCCGGCCGTGGAGGCGGCGGTGCGCGAGCGCATGGCGTTGATCCCGATCTTCCGCAGCGGAAGCCTCGGCTTCTCCAAGCTGCGGCTCGGCGCGGGCGTGCTTGAATGCATGGTCGCGCGCAATCGCGATTTCGACGGCATCTTCGATTCGTTTCACGGCGGCTTCATGATGACGGCGGCCGACTCGGCCGCAGCGATCGTGAGCCTGACGATTTGGGGTGCCGACAGCCGCATCACCACGACCGACATGAACATTCGCTTCCTGGCGCCCGCGCGCAGCGACCTGAAGCTCTTCGCGCAGGCGATCAAAAAGGGACGAACGCTCGTCCCCGTGACCGCCAACTTCTGGCGCGACGACGGCGCGCTGGTTGCCGTCGCGCAGATCACGTATATGCGGCTTGTTGGCGGTTGAGCCGGCGTGATAGAGTGGGGTGAAGCTATGGCGCTACACGAGATCGTTCTGCCGGAGACGAAGCCCGAAACGGAGTGGGTGCGCGGGCGCGCGCTGCAAAAAGTGAGCCCCCAGCGCACGCACGCGCGCTTGCAGGGAGCTCTGACGATGCAGCTGGCTCGGTGGGCGGAAGGGCGCGGTGAAACCGGTCCCGAGTGGCGCTTTCGCGTAGCGCCGCCGGGAGAGGCCCGCCGGCCGCTCGTGCCCGACGTCGCATACGTGTCGAACGAGCGGCTTCGGCCGCTCAGCGACGCAGAGGTCGAGATTCCGCCGCTGGCGCCGGACGTTGCCGTCGAAATCCTTTCACCCGACGATCGGCGCATTGACATCGACGACAAGATATCGGTGTACTTGCGCGCCGGATCGTCGCTTGTCGTCGTCGTGGATCCACGGCGCCGCGTAGTCGAGCTGCATGACGGCGCGGGGATCGCGCAGCTCGACGAATCGCAGACGATCGAGCACCGGGCGTTGCCCGGCTTTGTCTATCCGGTTCGCGACTTATTCGCGGTGCTTCGCCGCTCGTAGCCCTTTACTCTCGCCGCCTCAGTGCGACATCGCGCGGCGGATAGCGGCGAGCTGCGTCGCGCTCAGCACTCCCGGGGGGCTGATCAGATCGACGCGCGTTCCGCGCACGACCCAGGACATCGGCTCGATCTTGACGCGCTGCTCGGCACCGCCGTCGCGGCGAAACTGCACGAAGGCGTGCTGGCCGGGCGGGACGTTGCTCATCGTGTGTTGCGGCGCCTGCGGAGGCGCGGCGCCGCCCTCAGTCATCCAGAGGCGTATCTTGGTCGGTTCGGTTTGGCGCGCGCTGCTCTCCATGATCGTTAGTCCCGGAACGTTGGGGGCGCTGCTGTACCGAAAGATGAGCCGCGCGTCGAGGCGCGAGGAGCTCGGAGTGAGCTCGTCGATACGCGGCGCGAATCCGGCGGGTATCGCCGCGGGCGCGATCACCGTAAACGGCATGTCGCGCCGAGCCTGATCGAGCGTGACGTCGTTCACGGCGACGGGCACCTGCTGGCCGCCGATGATGGCGAAGGCCTGCAGCATGTGCTCGATCTGGGCTCGTACGGAGGGCGTGGCGAGGACGAACGCGACCAACACGACGCACGCCGCCGCGGCGGCCGCGGCCCAGCGCGGCATAGTGCGTGGCGGGGCGACGGTGCTCGCCTTTGCGCGAACGGCCTGCTCGCTGTACTGCGAGATATCGATCGTCTCGACGTACGCGCCGACGGCGGCGCGCGCGCGCTCAACCTGCTGCGATTGATTCATCTGTATACCTTCCATCTGGTGCGGCGGTGTGTTGCGAAGGTGAAGCCGGATCGTCGAGCGCCACGCGCAAGCGGCGATGCGCGAGCATCAGCCACCAGCGGACCGTGACGGCGGGCGCGCCGAGCACCTGCGCGATCTCGGCGCTGCGCAGACCGTAGTAGTAGCGCAGGACGATGGGCAGGCGCAGGCGCGGCTCGAGCGCGCTGACGGCCCCACGGACCGCGATGCGATCGTCATGCGATGCGTCGTCGTGGGCGCCAACCGCCTCGAGAGGCGTTTCGCAGCGCATGGCGCGCTGCGCGCGCCTCGCTTCGTTGACGACGATGCGATAAAACCACACGGCGAAGCGCTCCGGCCGACGCAGGCTCTTCAGCCCGCGCCAGGCGCGTGCGCACGCCTCCTGCGCGGCGTCTTCCGCCGCGGCACGATTTCGGACGATCGACCACGCGATGCGGTAGGCGTCAGGCCAGACGGCGCAGATCAGATCGCCGGCCGCCGCGTCGTCGCCGGCGCAGCCTCGGGCCACGAGCCCGTCCTTTTGCTTCACACGAAATAGACCGCCACGCCCAACAAAACGTTGGACTCAGGCCACTCGTTACTGCGGAGGCGCCGCGGATGTCTCGGCAATGAGGGCGGCGTAGGCGCGGCTCGCGTCGGTGGGGACGCGCTTGAGCTCCGGGTCGGTGTCGAGATCGATGTGGTAGAGCCCGAAATCGCTCCCGTCGTCGAAGGGCAAGCCCCACTCGCGGTTCGAGGTAATGCTCCAGCAGAGGTAGCCCTCGACGGGAACGCCGCGCGCGACGGCCTTGCGCACCTCGTTGACGTGCGCCTTGAGATAGTCGGCGCGGGCGACGCCGGACGCGCGCCCGACGCAGCCGTTCTCGATGACGATGATCGGCTTGCCGGGAAACTCGCGCGCGGTCTCGGCGAGGATCACGCTGAGCGCGCCGGGCCAGACGGGAGCGCTCGCGTACTGGAAGTCGGCGGCAGCGCTGAGCCGATGCAGCTCGCCCGGCCAAAACGACGGCACGCCCCAGTAGTAGTCGAGGCCGACGAAGTCGAGCGTACCGACGCATTCGCGCGGGCAGAGAAACTCCGGCAGCTTGCCGGCCATACCGAGATTCCACCAGTTCGTGCCGAGCAGCGTGGTGAAGATCGCGAAGCTCTTGCGCAGCGCGAAGAGCGCGTGCAGCCACGACGAGCGCGTCGCCTGTAGACGCCGCTCGCCCTGCACCGGCACGAACTCGACGCGTTGGGGATCACCGAAGATCAACTGCGCAACCCGCCTGGCAATCTCCGGCTCGAGCCCTTCGTACTGTCAGCCGGCGCCTGCTCGGCAGTCGAGATAATCAAACCGGCTCGGCCGATGCGGCGTGTGGCTCGCATTGTTGCCAACGCCGCCGCAGCAACCTTGTCATCCTGAGCGGAGCGACGCCGTGTCCCGAGGGCAGGCGGAGTCGAAGGACGCGACAGCGCAGAACCCCTCCACCCCCGGGCTGATCCCCACGCGCAGTTTCCCACGCTTGCGAATGCGCGCAAAGGCACGATCCATCTCCGGCACGGCGCCCTTCGCGTCGTTCTGCGCTTCCTCTTCGCGGCCGATGTCCGCGACGGTCTTGCGATTGAAGGCGTCGGGAATCTCCGGATGCTCGGCGCGAAGGTCGCGGATCGCATGATCGACGAGGTTGAGCAGCGTGCGGCTGCCGAGAGCCATGGCGACGGCAAAATACTGCGGCGGACCGGGCAACTGCGTGAGGGCGAGCGTATCCCGTGCATACTGCCGCAAGCTGACGTCGTCGTCGAAAACGGCGTCGACCTCGCTGCGCTTGAACGCCCCGACAGCATCGTCCATCGAGTTGAAATAGCTGACGGTCGCGGCGGGAAACGAGCCGCCGACGATGCTGGCGGGCAACGTGTCGGCGACGACAGCGACGCGGCCGCGCCACGTCTGCATGTCCGCGGGAAGCGCGAACGAGCCGGCGTGCAGGGCGGCGAGATGCGCGCAATAGTACGGTTCGGAGAAGAACGCGTGTTGGCCGCGCTGGAGCGTCATAGTGATCTGGGCGATCGAGCAGTCGACGCGGCCGCCTGCGTCGACGTCGGATTGCGCGATGCGCGCAGCCTGACGCTTTGCGTCCTGCGGCGACTGCAGGTGCGTGGCGTTGCGATCGATCCAGCGCTGGAGCCATTGCGGCAGGCCGAGGACGAGCGGGTTGGTGCCGACGCGCGCGTTGGGGCGGATGCGCCGAATGGCGTCGCGCGCCTTGGCGTGGGCGCGAAAGAGATTGGGGATCAGGGCGAGGACGTCGTCCATTTGCGCGTCGCCGCTTTGGTACGGCGGCTGACCGGGCGGCATGGCGTAGGCGCGCATCCAGAAGCCTTTGATCCAGCCGTAGACGAGCTGGTTGGGCTCGTTGAGAGTGACGTAGTCGTCGATGAGATCGCCGAGCTGCCGCGCAACTTCGGTCGCGAAGCCTGTTACGCGATCGGGAAAGCCGGAATCGAGCGGCCCGGCGCCATTGCCGGCGGCCTGGACGTGGAGCGGCCAGCTGTTGTGCACGAGCGTGACGACGGCGGACATGCCGGCGTCGTGGATGGCCTGCAGGACGTCGCGATAGTGTGCGAAGGCCTCATCGCTCCACGCGCCAGGCTCCGGCTCGAGCCGCGCCCATGAGAGCGAGAGGCGGAACATCGTGCAGCCGAGTCCGCGCGCGAGTTCAACATCCTCGCGATAGCGATTCCAGAAATCGGTCGCCTCGCCCCGCGCAACCAAACCGCGCACGCGTTCCCAGACATCACGAACATCGTCGTGTCCGTCGTATGCTTCACACTGGTGATCGGCGGTAGCAACACCGAACCGAAGAGTGCGCGCCACATGCGGCAGATGCGTGCCGGCCGATAGGCATCCCTTCCGGCAGCAGACAAAAGCAGCCGCACGTGCAGATAACAAGGCCGATGCAATGCGCCCTTGAGGACGCTGCGTCGTTGAAAGCGGCCTACTACAGAAAGACTTCCGGGACCAAGCGCTAAGCAAGCTGAGGTGCCTGTCGTCTTGAGCCAGCGCACCTGGCATGGCGATCCAAAGTATCTCGACCGCGAAGGTGTCATCTATCATTATCCTCGCCAGTATCGTGGTCGGATCAACGACTTCGATCGCTTCATCTATTATCGGCCAGCCAAAGGAGCCTCGGAAGAAGAGCGCTCAACCTACGTCGGACACGGCGTGCTCGGTGTTTCATTCGAAGACTGGGCGCACGCGCATCATTGGTTCGTCAATATCGCCTGGTATGAGCCGTTCGCTCGACCGGCGCCCTTACGCGATAACGGCTTTTTCGTAGAAACGGAGAGTACCGTATCGCCTCAGTTTCAGAGCGCCGCGCGGCGGATTCGCGACACTGCCTACTATCGAATTCTCATGCTCGGCGGCGTTTCCGCGGGGCACGAATTCGCGCCGCCCATCACTACCGAGTCCGTCTTGACCTCGGGCTACTCCCCACTGCTTGCGGGGGTGCCTCGCGATGCACTTCGCGAGGCGCTCACGATTCCACAGGGCACGGGCTACGTACCATCAGGCAAGGCTCTTCCGAGCATCTATGAGTCGGCTGCGCTGCAAGAGCGGGCGCGCAAAGATCACAATGCCACGCTAGAGTTGATCCGCCGTCTCACGGAGCGCCTCGGCGGGCGCTGTTGGTACAACAACAACATCGATCTCTTTGTGCGGTGCGGCGATCAGAAGCTACTCGTCGAAGCCAAAAGCCTCACCGATGTGCGTCAATCGGTGGACCGAATGCGTTATGGCATGGGCCAACTTTTCGATTACCGTGTCCGCTACAAAGCCGAAATCGCTGATGCCGAGCCCGTTCTGGCGTTCGGAGCGCTACCCGACCACGCTACGGCGTGGATTACGACGATTCTCCAGGAGAACGGGATATCGTTTATCGCGCAGGATCGCGGGCGCCTTGTCGCGCTAAACGAACGCGCCGCCGCTCTTACCATCTTAACCTGACCCGACTAGTTCGCGCTTTTTGAGGAGAGTTCGAATGCCGAAAGGTGTTACTTGGAAAGAGCTTATGTACGACACCGTCTTGCACCTCCCGCGAGAGTTCACGCTCTCGGATGTTCTGGAGCGCCGTGGGCGCTTCGCAAAGGCATTTCCTAACAACAGATTCATCGATGCCAAGATGCGGCAAAGCTTGCAGGTACTTCGCGACCAAGGAATCCTTCATTTTATTAGTCCGGGCCGTTATCAGCGACTCGATGTATCTCCGGTCTTCACCCCACTCATCGATATGACGGTGGCGACCCGCTTTGTCAGCGCTGCGCAAGCCACACGGGTTGCGCTGGAGACCTGGGCTTCCTTCAATCTGTATTGCCTCGACTGCGCGGCCGACGCCCTTGACCCGCTCCCGACCAACACTCCCGTTGCCGACTTCAAGTGCTTCGTGTGCGAGCGAACCTATCAGCTCAAAACGAAAGATGGACGGTTCGGCCTTCGCATTACGGGCGCCGCGTACCATCCCACGATTGACGCCATCAGGCGCGGAGAGATGCCCGAGCACATCTTCGTCGAGTTCGACAGGCGCTTCAACACAGTCGTCTTTGTGGACGCTGTTCCTGGGCGCCTCATCACGGAGGACCGCGTCATTCCTCGCAAACGGCTGGCCGCGACGGCTCGAAGAGCAGGCTGGCAAGGCTGCAACATCGTGATCTCCGATTTGCCGTCGGTACGCATGGTCGCGCCGGCCGGAATCGAGCGAAGCAAAGTTCGCGAAGAGTGGAAAGCCCTCTAAAAGGTCAAGCCGATCTGCGGATCGGCGATATCGCAGCCTTGATGCACCACGCTCGAAAATCGGCGAGCTATGAGCCTGCGCCGCTCAAGACGCTGGTGCGATGTTGCCGGCACTCGGATGATCTGCATATCCCGCTCGACGCCATCGGCCGAGAGTTCACAAGGCTGTACTGGAATCATGCGGTTGTCTATCATCTGCGCCAAGCGGCATCACTCAGTAAGGAATCGACGGCGGTCAAGCTGATACGGCGATCAGCTCAGGTGTATAAGTCGCACGATCTAGCGAGGCTGCCCGCAGCCGGTCGCGCGCAGATCGACGGCCAGATGTCGAAGTTGCTGACGGTAAACGTTCTAAGCGCATTCCACGCGAGCAGACCGCTCGAGATGCCGCTGCTCTATAGCTGGGAGCCGGGGCAAGATCATGTCGTGGTTACGCAGCAGGTTCATTCCTTCTTAAGGAGCCAGGCGTCGGCGCTTGAGCTAGTCGCAAACTTCTACTGGGCTGAGTTTTTGGAAGGCTGTAACCGCCTCGCGCCTCGCATCATGCAGAAGGTTTCGAGAGCGGGCAGCTCCCGGAAGTCGCTGCAGAAGTATTTAAAGATCTTTCGCGAGGAGTTGAACGTGCAATGCTTTTACCTGCGAAGCGCCGCTCGGCGAGCAACGCCTGCCCACCGTCGATCACGTCATCCCTTGGAGTTTCTTGCTTGAGGACGATCTCTGGGACCTCGTCCTCGCCTGTAGCAAATGTAATTCGGCGAAATCGGATTGGCTGCCGGACCACGCCTTCATTAAAAAACTTCTCCGCCGGAACCGGGACCTGTCCCGCAGTGGCATATCGTTGGCAATCGGTGGGCCGGAGATCGAGCGGCTCTACGAGGCGGCGATCTCGGTTGAGTGGCCGCGATCCTGGTCACCATGAAGAAGCACGGAAAACTCGTCCGGGATCGCATTCCGGAGATAATCGAGCGGGCGGGGAAGTCAGCTTCGTGGAGAGAGCTTGGCAGCGACGAATTCCGGCTCGCACTTCGGGCCAAGGTTCTCGAGGAGGCAAAGGCGCTCGTGGACGCGGCGGATGACGCGCTACTCTCAGAGCTGGCTCACCTTTCAGAGGTCATAGAAACGATCCTCTTCGCTTACAACCTCTCCCGAGGTGAGCTCGAGATGATCCGCCAGAGGAAGAACGCCGAGCGAGGGGCCTTTACGAAAACGATTATTCCTGGAATCGGTGAGCGAATGATTCTACAAGCGTGCTCCACAGCGACCGCAGCTTCTGCCACTCGTCGGATTTGTGGCACGTTAGCGCGATAATGCCGAACGCAAACGCCGCCACGCGGAATACGTGCCACCCCATTCCTTCGACAGGCTCAGGACGCGGTTAATCGATACTGCGGCGTGCTGCGTGCCATAAGGGCGATCTCGCGATCACAGCGCAGAGGGCAAACCGCATCTGGTGTTCGCTCTTCGAATTCAGCTCGCTTAAATCAGTGACAATGCTCAGGATGACGCTCCGGCGGCGCGGGCGAGTAAAAGGGCTTTGTCGCGCGTGTTGCGAGCCAGGGAAGCGGCGCGTTCGAACTCGTCGCGCGCTTCGGTCGTGCGACCGAGCTTGACGAGCAGATCAGCGCGAACGCTGGGGAGCAGATGGTACGTTCGGAGCGCGGCTTCGTCGCACAGCTTGTCGACGATATCGAGGCCGGCCTGCGGGCCGTACGCCATGCCGACCGCGACGGCGCGATTCAGCTCCACGACGGGCGACGGCGCGGTGTTTGCCAGCGCCCCGTAGAGCGCGGCGATGCGGCGCCAATCGGTTGCGTCGGCGGTCGCGGCGCGGGCGTGGCACGCTGCGATCGCGGCTTGCAACGCGTAGGATCCGAGCGTGCGACCCGGCGCCAGCATTTCGGCGCGCGCTAATGCGGCCAGGCCGCGGTGGATCAGCAGGCGGTTCCATTTGCCGCGATCCTGTTCGAGCAGCAGGATCGGCTCACCCGATGGGCCGACGCGCGCCCGCATCCGCGACGCCTGGATTTCCATGAGCGCCACGAGCCCATGGACCTCGCTCTCGTCGGGAATCAGCGCGGCGAGCATGCGTCCGAGGCGCAGCGCGTCCTCGGCAAGCTCGGGGCGCAGCACGTCGTCGCCCACCGTGGCCGCATAGCCTTCGTTGAAGATGAGGTAGATGGTCTCGAGGATCGACGCGAGACGCCGCCGGCGCTCCGAGCCCGACGGGACCTCAAACGGAACGTGCGCCTCCGCCAGCGTCCGCTTCGCGCGCACGATGCGCTGCGCGACCGTCGCTTCCGCCGTGAGAAACGCGCGGGCGATCTCAGCGGTCGTGAGGCCGCCGAGCAACTTGAGTGTCAGCGCGACGTGCGCCTCCTTCGACACGGCCGGATGACACGCCACGAACATGAGGCGCAGCAGATCGTCGTCGATCTCCTCGTACGTTGCGGCAAAATCGGTGTTTGATTCCTCGACCGAGAGCGAGTGCGCGAGCTCTTGGGACTTGCGCGCGAGCGTCTCGTCGCGCCGGATCGCATCGACGGCGCGGCGTTTCGCGATCGTCATCAACCACGCGCCCGGATTGCGCGGAATGCCCTCGTCCGGCCACTGCGCGAGGGCCGCCACGAAGGCATCCTGCGCGAGATCCTCGGCCTTGCCGACGTCGCGCGTCATTCGCGAGAGGCACGCGATCAGCTTCGGCGATTCGATGCGCCAGACTGCGGCAATCGCTTCGTCGACGCGGTCGGTCACGCGAGGAGAATGAATCTCATTTGAGCTGCTCCCGCAGGCGGGACTCCGAGGCGCGGATTTCGGGCGTGAGGTTCTCACCGAAATCCTCGGCCTCGAAGATCTGGCGAATCTCGATGACTGCGCCGCCGTCGAATGGCGCGTGGGTGAAGCGCTCGACGATCTCTTCCTTGGATTTACCCTGCACGATCCAGAAGCCCGCGATGAGCTCCTTCGTTTCCGCAAACGGGCCGTCGATGACCGTCGTTCGGCCGCCGTCGAAGCGCAGCCGCACGCCCTTGGACGATGCCTGCAGCCCCTCGCCTGCGAGCATCACTCCGTCCTTGGCAAGCCCTTCGTTGAACTTGCCCATCTTCGCCAGCATCTCGCTCGACGGCAGCACGCCCGCCTCGCTGTCTTTGTTAGCCTTGACCAGGACAGCAAACCTCATGGGGATCTCCTTCTGTGAATTTCTAGCGTTCTACTGATGCGTCGAACGAAGCCCTTTGTTTTCGACAGCCCGCGCGACCCGCCTAAAGGAGGAAGCAGAGCGCTTGGCGCCTTACCATAGCTAAAGCTTCGTACAATCTGTCCCGTGAAAGGTACTACCGAAGATGAAACACTTCTTCTTAACAGTGTTGGGGTGTGCGCTTTTGGCCATCGGTCTTTGCGCCACGCCTCTCGTTTCGACCGCCCAAATGACCAGCGCGGCGGCTCCGACGCCGGTCCCCATTCCGAAACCCGACTTCACGTCGATGAACTTCCTGGTCGGCACGTGGACGTGCACCCAGCCGCTGCGCGGCAAGACACGCACGGAAACCGACACCTACGCGATGAGCAGCGACGGCATGTGGCTGGTCGACACAGCCAGCTCTCCGCCATTCGACCAATATCGCACCGTGCCCCAAAACTACACGCTTTCCATGACCTACGACCCGACAATCAAAATGTGGGTCACGAGCTATCAAGACAACTTCGGCGGATACGGACTCGAGTCCACGTCGGGTTGGCAGGGCAACGTCGCGTCGTGGAGCGGCAAAGGCCTGGATGGCTCGAGCGTCAGCGATGTGATCACCAAGGTGAGCGACACCGAGACGAGCGATGCCAACACCGCGACCGATCCCAAGGGCGTGGTTACGAAAGTAACCATCACCTGCAAGAAGAACGCGAGCTAGACGCGTCCTTCGAGGGCGCCGCGTTATCCGGCGCCCTTTGCCATTTTCATTTCTGCTTGGGCCAGAGCCACGTCGTGCGTCCTTCGATTCTGTCGGCGCTATCGCTCTTCGGTCGGTAGGCCGGCGTCGACCCATGCTTTAAAGCCGCCCTTGAGTGCAATCGTGCGATAGCCGCGGTCGCGCAAAGTTTTGGCGATGCGGCTGCACGAGTTACCGCTGCCACAGTAAAGCACGACCTCATCGTCCTTATCGAATGGAAGCTCGTTGCCGGTTTCGAGCGCTACGCCTTCGGCCCGTACGGAGCCCGGGATTTGGCGATCGTCGGGATCCTTGCGGATGTCAAAGAGCTTAAGCGACGCTGCACGGGCACGAAGGTCGCTGGGGCTGATCGCGTCCGTTGTCCGGAGCCATGCATCAACGCCGCCGCTAAGATTCAAAGCTCGGTCATAGCCGAGCGCGTTGAGTTTCTTGGCGACATAGGCGCTGCGTTCTCCGATATGGCAGACCACGACGATCTCGCGATCGCTCGGAATCTCGCGAAGACGGTGCTCGACTTCGCCCATCGGAATGTTTACCGAACCGGGGATCACGCCGTCCGCCAGCTCGTCGGGCTCGCGCACGTCGAGCATGAACGGCGATGGGCCGCCGCGCAGACGCCGCTCGAGCTCCTCAGGCGAGATGGATTTGCTCAGGCTGGTTCCTGTGGGAATACTTTGACGGTCGAATCGTCGACGACGTGCGTCTCACCACATGCCGCGCACTTCACCGTGTTGTTCGTTAGCTTGGTCTGCTCGAAGGCCGCCAAGCTGCCGTACACAATGCCGCTTGGAACCGCCCTGCCGGTCTTTGGGCAAATGATCATCGCTTGAATCATGTTGCACTATTCGACGCCGCAGCAGGTTTTCGTCCTTCGGCGGAGTCTAGTTCCGGCACGCGGCGCGCACAGGATTTCGCGGCATCGCGGCATGAACCGATAGCCCGATGAAGATCGCGGCTTACATCGCTCTGCTCGCAATCATCGGCGCTGCGGGAGGGTCTGCGCCGAACGTCTTGCCCAACGGCTGGGTGCTGAACGCGCCGACCGGACCGGTCGTGCGGACTCAGACAATGCCGCAAGGCGCGGTGATCTCGCCGGATGGCTCCGTACTCGCCGTCGTCGAGGCGGGCTTCAATCGGCCCGACCTGGCGCTCTACGCGACGAGCGACCTGCATCTCGTGCGGCGCGTCGCGCTGGCGGGCGCCTTCGGCCGCCCTGCCTGGACCCCTCACGGCATCCTTGTCGCCGGCGCGAACGCCGACGCGATCTTCGCAATCGATCCCGCGCGCGGAAGCTTACGCGCGATTAAGCTCGGGCGCGGAACCTACCCGGTCGCGGTTGCGGCGAGGGGTGGCGTCGTGGCTGTGGCGATTGACCTCGACGGATCGGTGCGGGTCGGCACGCTTGGCGATCTCCACACCGTCCACGCGATCCGCGTCGGAGAGCATCCCGGCAACATGGCCTTCTCCGGCGACGGCAGCGCGCTGTTCGTGACGGTGAAGTCCGGCCGCTACATCGCTCGCGTGAACCTGCGCGACGGCGCGGTGCGGCGCATTCCGACCGACCTGCATCCCAGCGACGTGCTCGTCGTTGGGCGGCGTCTGTACGTCGCGCAAGCCGACGCCGACACCGTCGCGGAGTACGACGTCGGGACCTTGCGACGCCTGAACGACGTGTTCGTCGGAACTGTGGCAGGTTCGGTCGGCTCCTCGCCCAACTCGCTCGCCGCGCACGGCGGCTCGATCTTCGTCACGCTCGGCGCCGCCAACGAAGTCGCTGTGCTGCGCAACGCAAGCGTCGCCGCGCGTCTGCCCGCGGGCTGGTATCCCACCGCCGCGGTCGCCGCCGGCGATCGGCTCCTCGTGATCGATGGCAAGGGCGAGGGCACGAAGCCGAATCCCGACTTCGACGTGTTCAGCCGCAGCAACGTCGGCTACATTGCCGCGACCCAGTTCGGCTCGATTCGCGAGGTGCCAATCAACGGCGGCGCGCCGCCCAATCCGCAGGGCGCGCAGTATCTCGGCATGCGGCCGGCCGACACTATCGTGCACGCGAACGGACCGATCCGCCACGTGTTCTTCATCCTCAAAGAGAACCGCACGTACGACCAGATCCTCGGCGATATGCCGCAGGGCAACGGCGACCCGCACCTCACGTTCTTCGGGGCGCGCGTCACGCCTAATCAACACGCGCTCGCACAGCGCTTCGGGCTCTTCGACAACTTTTACACCAGCGGCGAGGTGAGCGACGCGGGGCACAACTGGGCCGACGGCGCCTTTGCCAACGACTACGTCGAGCGCACGTGGCCGCCCGCCTACGGCGACCGCAACGACCACGACGATACGGTTACCGGCACGGGTGCGGGCGTGCCATCCGGTGGTTACATTTGGGACGCCGCGCGCCGCGCCGGCGTGACGTTCCGCGACTACGGCGAGCTCGCGCAGTGGCCCGCGATCGAGGGCCACCTGCCGACGACCGCGCCGAGCCTAGGCGGTCGCTTCGATCCGCGCTACGTGCCGTGGAACCTCGACTACAGCGACGTCGACCGCTATCGCGAGTGGAAGCGCGAGTTCGACGGCTTCCTCGCGAGCGACTCGGTGCCGCAGTTCGAGTTTATGTGGCTGCCCAACGACCACACCGCGGGGATTCGTCCCGGCAAGCTCACCCCCGCGGCCTACATCGCGAGCAACGACTACGCGGTGGGGCTGATCGTGTCGGCGATCTCGCACTCGAGCATCTGGGGCTCGTCGGCGATCCTCATCACCGAGGACGACGCGCAGGACGGCGCCGATCACGTGAGCGACCAGCGCTCGACGCTGTATCTCGCGTCGCCGTACGCGCGCGGCGGAGCGATTCACGAGCACTACTCGACGGTCAGCGTGTTGCGCACGATCGAGCTGCTGCTCGGGATGCAGCCGCTGTCGAACTACGACGCGACCGCGATGCCGCTCTACGCCGCGTTCGGCGCGACGCCGAATCTCGCGCCGTTCGATGCCATGCCGCCGCAGATCGACGTGAAGGCGCGCAACGCGATGACGTCCTTTGCCGCCGCGATTAGCGCGCGGCTCGACTTCAGCCGCCCCGACGCCAACCCGCCCGGCGCAAACTTCTCTGCCAAGCCGCTGACACCGTTTCCGCTCGCGCGGGGTTGCACCGTTCACCATGAGCACTAAGACGATGCGGGCCGCCATCGTGCCGTCCGCGCAAGATCATCGCCTGGAGATGCGCGACGTCGCCGTCCCGGTGCCCGGCCCGGGGCAGGTGCGCGTCAAGGTCGAGGCGTCGGGGGTCTGCCACAGTGACGCCATCACCGTCTACGGCGTCTATCCCAACATCTCGTATCCGCGCGTGCCAGGCCACGAGATCGCCGGCCGGATCGACGCGCTCGGGCCTCAGACAACCGGATGGAGCGTGGGCGATCGCGTCGGCGTCGGCTGGCACGGCGGCCACGACGGCACATGCGACCGGTGTCGTCGGGGCGATTTCATCACGTGCCGCAACCTGATCGTGCCGGGCCTTTGGCTCGACGGCGGCCACGCAGAGTACGTCCTCGCGGGAGCCAATGCGCTCGCACGCGTCCCCGACGAGCTGACCGCGGAGGAGGCCGCGCCGCTGATGTGCGCCGGCATCACCACGTTCAACTCACTGCGCCACAGCCCCGCGCGTGCCGGCGACGTGGTCGCGATCCTCGGCATCGGCGGCCTGGGACACCTGGGCGTGCAGTTCGCGAGCAAGATGGGCTTTCGCACCGTCGCGATCGCGCGTGGGAGCGATAAAGAGCAGTCCGCGCGGTCGCTCGGCGCGATGCACTACATCGACAGTGCCGCGACCGACGTCGGAGCGGAACTGCAGAAGCTCGGCGGCGCAAAGGTCGTGCTCTCGACGATCACCGTTGCATCCGCGATGGAACCCGTGCTTAGCGGGCTCGACTACGACGGGCAGCTGCTCGCCGTCGGCGCGGGGACCGATAAACTCCCGGTCGACACGACGGCAAATATCGGCAAGCGCAGCTCGGTCAGGTCGTGGGCGTCGGGCACGTGCGCCGACTCCGAGGACACGCTGCGCTTCGCCGTGCAGACCGGCGTGCGCGCGATGATCGAAACCTTCCCGCTCGAACGCGCTGCGGAAGCCTTCGAGCGGCAGATGAGCGGCAATGCGCGCTTCCGCGTCGTGCTCGCTAGTCGCTAGCTTTTACGGCAGAGCGGCTGGGTCGGCGTGGGCGCGTGCTCGCCCATTGTGACGTGCCAGGTCTTCCCTTTAGTGTGCACGTCGAACTTGTGTTGTATGGGCAGGCTGAAGGTTTGCGCTGCCACGCAGCTGTAGGCGGCCCCGCTGCACATCGACCCTCCTCGCTGCTCGACGATGAAGGATCGGTTCAACCCTGTCGTTACTGCATACGTCCGAACGCGAGCCGCATAGCAGGACTGCGGGAGCGTTACATAAGCATCGATGACAAACGTCGACCGGCTGTTTATGCCGGCGATGACGGTCGTCGCCGTTGCGGGCTTCCACGAAGTGTCGGCCGCTGCCATTGAGGGCAGAACAACGAGCAGCGCAACCGCTGCTAAACCCAGATGTCGCATGAAAAAGCCTCCTTGCTAGGAGGCTTTATCGGGAACGAACCGCCTACCCCCTTCTTGCTAGCCTTCGACTTCGCTCACTGCGCTTTGCTCTGCAGGCCCCGCATCGGCCGCACCGCCCCACGCCGGCCTCGTCGACGATATCCTCCATGTAGCCGGTGTCGTAGTCCCAGCGCCCGCCGAACTTCCCGAGCTGTTTCTTGACCAACCAGTTGAAGATGACGTCTTTCGTCCTCCGCCTCCTCGACGGGAAAGGGCGGCAAAAGGTGACAAATTGAGAGGCGATGCGCATCGCCTTTTTCTTCTCAGTCGGCACCTTGCTTGCCGGATGCGCCTACGGCGCAAGTCAGAGCGGAGCGATGCCGGCGTTGCCCAATTCGCACGCGGCCCAGCCGGCGCGCACCGCATCGCTCTATGCGGGCGGCCCGAATGCGAACGACGTCGACGTTTACCGGGAGTTCCAAAACGATCCGCAGCCGCGCCGTCACATAACCGCGGCGCTGGATGCGCCCACGGGAATGGCCGTCGACGCGGCCGGAAACCTGTTCGTCTGCAACAATGCCGGACAGACGGTGCCGGGAAAGAGCGTCTTCTGGACCGTCACCGTCTACCATCCCGGCGCCGGTATGCCGTTTCGCACGTACACGGCCGGCGTCTTCAGCCCCGTCGACGTCGCGGTCGCAGCTGACGGCACGGTGTACGTCGCGAACGACAGCTCCGAAGTGACGGTCTATCCGACGGGAAGTTTGCAGCCGTCGAAGATGCTGCGCGCGCCTGCGGGGGACGCGCCGATCGGCGTAGCGCTCGACGCGCGCGGTGATGTCTTCGTCAGCTACGTCCCGCGCTCGAGCAGCGGCGGCCGCATCTACGAGTATCAGGCCGGGCGAGCGCGCGGGCATGATCTCGGCATCGCGTTCAGCGCGAACCCCATGGCCTCACGATTGACGCGCGCGGCGATCTCATCGTGGCCGTCAGCAACGCTCCGGGCTCTGGATCCGACATCGAGGTGTTCGCGCCAGGCGCGAGGCACCCGAAGAAGACTTTCACCGGACCATTTCAGCCGTTCATGCTCGCCCTCAGCCGCGATCAGCGCCGGCTCTTCGTCGCGGACTACGGCAGTGGCAAGAACGACGGCGCCATCTTTGTCTACGCGTATCCCTCCGGCCATCTGCTGTACAGAGACGTGCACGGCGCAGCCGCCGGCGCGTACGGCGTCGCCGTCAGCGACTAAGGCGTCCGATCGCCGCACCGGCCGGCGTGCGGCGGTCGCTGCCGCCTTCGAGCGCGCCGTTGCGCGGATCGACGACGATGATCTGCGCCGAGCCCCACGGCGCGAACCGGCGAAGCGTGTAGCCCATCGCGCGCAGCTGTCGCGCCGTCGCGTCGGAAAACGCGCCGGGCTCGTACTGCAAGCTCGTCGGGCAGCCACTGCATGTGGGTGCGCGGCGCGTCGACGGCGGCCTGAGCGCTCATGCCGTATACCAGCGCGTTCCAGAATCGTCGTCAAGCACGATCGTGATGATGCGCGAGCCGCCGGGGCTTCCCGTTACCATGCGCAGCGCTGCCGTCTTTCGTGACGATCGTCGGCGCCATCGACGACAGCGGACGCTTTCCCGGCGCGATCTCGTTGCGCTCGCCCTGCACGAGCCCGTACATGTTCGGCACGCCCGGCTTGGACGTGAAATCGTCCATCTCGTCGTTGAGCAGAAAGCCCGTGTCGCCCGCGACGACTCTCCGCTCCGAACGAATCGTTGATCGTGTAGGTCACCGCGACGGCGTTGCCCCAGCGATCGACGATCGAGTAATGCGTCGTGTCGGCGCTTTCGTTCGACGGCGGACCGAGGCCGGGGCGCACGTCGGCCGACGGCGTCGCGCGATCGGGCTGGATCTTCGCGCGCAGCTTCGCCGCGTACGCCGGCGAAAGCAGCTGCGCGACGGGATTGCGTACGAAGTCGGGATCGCCGAGATAGGCGTTGCGGTCGGCATATGCGAGGCGCTCGGCCTCGGTCAGATAGTGAATCGTGCGCGCGTCGCGCGAGCCCCAGCTCGCCAGCGGGTACGGCGCGACGACGTTGAGGATCTCGCAGAGCGTCACGCCGCCCGAGCTGGGCGGCGGCGCCGACGTGATGTCGTAGCCGTGGAACGAGCAGTGCAGCGGCGCCGTCTCCTCGACGCGGTAGCTCGCGAAGTCGCGCAGCGTGAGGATGCCGCCGTGCGCTTCGCTCGCCGCGACGACGGCGCGCGCGATCGGACCGTGGTAGAACGCGGCGGCGCCGTCGCGCGCGATGAGCTGCGAGCGTGCGCGCGAGCTGCGGCTGCACGTAGCGGTGCGCCGACGCGCGCGCCCGAGCCGGGCGGCAGCTCGTCGCCGGTGACAACGACGAAACCGTCGCGCGCAAGCGCGATCGCCGGCGCGAGCAGCCGCGCGCGCGACATCGTCCCGAACTCGCGGCGCGCCGTCTCCAATCCGGCGACGGTTCCCGGCACGCCGACCGCCAGCCAGCCCTTCGTCGAGGCGCCGGGCCGCACGTTGCCGTGCGCGTCGAGATACATCGAGCTCGTCGCGCGCTCCGGCGCCGTCTCGCGGAAGTCGATGAAGCGCTCGCGCCCGTCGTGCAGGCGCATCAGCATGAAGCCGCCGCCGCCGATGTTGCCGCAGCACGGATCCGTCACCGCGAGCGCGTAACCGACCGCGACCGCCGCATCGACGGCGTTGCCGCCGGCGCGCAGCACGTCGACGCCGGCCTGGGTCGCGTCGTGCTGCGCCGTGACGACCATCGCGGGCGACGGCGGCGCCGCGCCGCCGAGCAGCGCCGCGGCGAGTAGTGCTACTGCTTTGTGCAGGCTCCGTGGCCCGTCATCGGTTTGCCCTTTTCGGTCCACGTGTCGGTCCAGTTCCAGTGGTCGAGGTGAACGTGTACGCGGTCTTATCGTGCGTGGGATCGGGCGGATAGGCGCTCATAACCGTAAACGACGTCGCCGTCGGCGCGGCCTTGGCCGTTCCGACGCCCCAGTCCCCGCCGGGCAACGTATTGCCGCCGAAGCCGACGTACTGACCCTTCTTGCTGTCGTATCCCACCAGCGTCGCACTTTCGTGCGCGGGCGTCGTCCCGTAGGCGCCGTCCTTCGACGTTAGCAGGACCCAGTTCGAGTTCTGGCTCGTCACGGAAAGCGTGGACGTCTGCGTGCCCTTCGGGCCGTGATAGGTGCAGCTCCACGAACCCTGCATCAGCGCAGAATCGCGGGCTGCTGCGCGGCCGCTCGCGCGAACGCGACCGTGCCGGCGAACGCGAGGATAGCGCCGACGACAGCGAATAGAGAAATACGAGAAGCTCATAATCGCTCCTTTCTAGGGCGTATAGCGTGGCTTTCACCACGCCGTGCCGGGCATCCTTGGCCCTTAAATTCCCACATCCCGGAAGCGATCGCCAGACCCACGCAGATGACCGCGACTGCTTTTGAAGTGCGCTTTAGTGAATCTGCGGTTTTTAGTTAACTCAGTGGATTTCCTGGAACGGATTTGCTGCGAGCGCCGCCAAGACGTACCACGCAGTCGCGCCGACGTGCAGCGATGCGTAGTATTTGTCGCCGTCGCAATCGCTCAATCCATTCTTCGACGCGGCGATGATTCCGCGGCCGTCGGCGTTGCGGCCGTGGACTTGCGCGTACGCGATGTCGCCGATGTATTCCCGGGCCTGTGCCTGGTCGCCGGAGCCGTTGCGCAGCTCGAGCGCGTCGGCCAGATGCGCCGTGCCCTCGAACCACACGGCCGATCGGTCGCCGCTGCAGAAGCTCACTCCGCTGAAGCCGCCCTTGCTCGCTGCCAACTTCTTGACGTCCCAGCTCGGCGCGGCCGCCCACTGCGGGTTCGCAAACGCGAGGTAACTCCACGAGTTCACGTCTTCGGGTTTGAACGGCTTGTTGGGCGTCTTGCCGTCGTCGAGCGTGCCGGCGTAGAGGCGGCCGTCGCTGCTCGTCCCACATCGAAGCCACGAAGTGCTTTGGCCCATGCGGCGTCGCGTCGCTCCACTCGGTCTGGCCCGATTCCGTCGCGAGCATCGTGAAGAATGCGTAGACGTCGATGTTGTGCTCGGTCGACTTCCACTTTATCTTCGTGCCGCGCGACGTGTAGCCGCCGGTATAACCGCCGGCGCCGCGCGTGTCGTACGTATTGGCCTGCAGCCACTGCGCGATCGCGAGCGCACCGTTTAAATACGTGGCGTCAGACGTCTTGGCGTAGAGCTGCACCAGCGCCTGACCGACCCACGCCATGTTCCCAACGTCGCTCGTGTCGTCGCGCGGGATCACGTCGTCCGGGCCGCGCAGCGGCCTCGGCGCGTACGACGGCGCGCAGCCGGCCATCACCCGCCTTGTCGTATTTCTGCACGTAGAGGAACGCGTCGCCGACGACTCTGCGCGCGCGCCAGGTTGTCGGCCGTGCCGCTCCGCCAGCATCGCGTCCACGAAGAGCGCGTCGTCGTAGGTCACCGCGTCGGTGAAACTCGCGCAGCGGGCCGCCGTCGAAGCTCTGCACGAGCCGTGTCGTCGACCCCCGCGCGTACTTGTCCATCATCAGGCGCAGGAACTGCATACGCCTTCGTAAGGCTGCCCGAAGACGCTGCACGCGCCGGCGGAACCGGCGGCGCTAGCGGTGCGTAACCGCCTGCGCCGCCGGCACGCCGCGAGGGTCGCCAAACAGAAGCCGGCGATGAGGCGCAGCGGTTTTACATGGCGGTGAGCGACAGCGTCTCCGTGTTCAGCCGGTAGTTGCCTGCCGCGACGAGTGTTATTCGGATTCGCGCAGATCACGCTGTTCTGACGGGCCGTACACTACGACGAGGCCGGCCGGCCCGCACTGCACCTGCATCGAGCTGATAGTTCGAGAGAAACGTCGCGCCGGGGCTGCTCGGCTGCACCTGATACGACGATGTACGTAACGTTGTTCGAGACGATCGAGCCGTAGACGGCCGCTCCGACGGCCGCCGACGTCACGCCGATCGCCATCGCGCCCCAGAATCCGCCGCCCCAGTAGCCGGCCGCCGGATCCCATGCCACGCCGTGATTCCAGCCCCACGCCGTGCCGTCGCCGTAGACGGGATTGCGGACCACGGTATTGCCGCTGACGTTGACGTTGCGGTTGATGGTGTTGTTGTTGAAGTTGTTGCGGTTGCCGTTGTTGACGTTGTTGCCGTTGCCGCGGTTGCCGTTGTTGATGTTGTTACCGTTGCCACGGTTGCCGTTGTTGACGTTGCCGTTGCCGCGGTTTCCGCCGCTCACGTTGCCGCGGTTGCCACCTTGCGGCGCGCGACCGGTATCGCCTCCGAGATTGAAGCCGCCGCCGCCGATGGACGTGCGCCGCCGCCGCCGGATGGACGTGCGCCGCCGCCGCCGGATGGGCGGGCACCGCCTCCGCCCCGCATACCGCCGCCGCCACCACCGCCACCCGGACGTGCCGACGTCAGCGCCGGCTGCAACGCGAACAGAACCGCGAATAAGACGCTAAGATATCTCATCACTTCACCACCTTGTCGATCGAGCCGACCATGTTCACGTAGGTTCCACGCGACGTCGTGAACGAGCTCATGATGCCCTTGGCCGGCACCTTCATGGTCGAACGTGCCAGCGATTGCGGCTGATCGGTCATGTTCGACGTAGACCGTTCCGTTGCGAAAGTCGAGCGGAGTGGTCTTACCGGCCTGAACGAGCGTCGCGCTCGTCACGAAGCAGACCAGCACCGCGCCCTGGTACGCGCAGGCCGCGCGATTGATCACGAGCGTGCCCCTCCCGTCCGCCGACGTCACGAACAAAGCGTTATGGATGATCTTGATCTCGACGTTGTGGTAAGTATTGCGCGCCGTCGGCTGCTGAATCGTCACCGTGCCCATGGCCGGGGCCGGCGCCGAAGTCAGGGCGGCCTGTGTCGCGAGCGCGAGCGCCACCGCCGCGGCGGACCTGAAAAAGCGTAGTTTCATGGCAAAAACTTCCTTCGGAGCCTCGCAAGGGGAATTTAGACGGAGGCTCGCTTGAATTTTCGGCGGCAGGCGGCAGCCTACTGCAAGGACGGCCTCATGGTTGCCCCGCCCGGGTTTTAACGCTTTTTTCATGGATAGGCGCTATGCTCGCCTGACGGCCTGAGGGGTCGCGTCAAGGCGAGGTGGCAGTGTCTGGGGGATACCGAGCGAGCGCCGCGGCACCTCAGCCGCCTTACGGTAAGACGGACGCCGCCTGGTGTTGTGAGGGCGAGAGCTTTATGTACGTTGGGCGGGCGCCGAAGATGGCGGCGAAGTCGGCGGCGGTCATGCCGCTCTTGATGCGGCGGCGCGTGAGCTCGTACGGCGATTGCGCGTCGCTTTGAAAGCGAGGATCCGTCGTGAAACCGAACATCAGCCCGGCCTGCTGCTCGAGCGCGATCGTCTCCGCGTCGAACCCGCCGCTCGGATACGCATAGGCGAGAACGCTCTGAGTGCAAACGCGCGCTCAGCATCGAACGCAGCGATCGATCTGGTAGCTCTGTGCCGACGCATCGAGCTCGGAGAGATCGGCATGCGTTACGCCGTGACAGCCGATCGACATGCCGGCGCGTGCCATGGTCTCGACTTCGTCCCAGCTCATGTGCCGCGGCGTCCCGAGCGTGCCGACGTTGACGAAGAACGTCGCGACGTCGCCGTAGCGCTGCAAGATCGCAAACGCGTATTGATATTGATCCGCATAGCCGTCGTCGAACGTGATCAGCACGTCGCGCGCGACCGATCGATGTCCCGCAGGTCGCGCTGAGCTCCGCGATGCCGACCGTGTGCAGACCCCTGATCGTGCAGGTATTGCAGCTCCGCCGCGAACTGCGCCGGCGATACGGTCAGCGCCTGGGAGATGTAGTCGCTGGGGAGCCACACGTCCACCCGGTGATACATCAACACCGTCGGAAACGCCAACAGCGCCGCGAGCAACATGCCCATCGTTTATGCGTTCTACGGGCGCGGCTATTCGACCCGCAGAGGGGCTTGTTCGACGTGTTTTACGCCCGCGGTATTGCGGGCGATGATGTCGAGCTCGTAGGAGTGGCGGCGCGAAAAGGGCGGCAGCTCGAGGATGCGGGTGTGAAACCGGTAGAGGCCCGGGCGCCACGTGCGCGCTGTTGATCGAGAATGCAGCGGTCCGCACCTCGACCGAGGCCACGTTGGTGCTCACCACGATCGTGCCGTCGAACCACATCCCGGGGTGCATGCGTCAGCGTTGGGAACCACATCGCCACGATCTGGGGCGGTGCGTCGGGCTTGGCGACCAGGGGCGTGGGCCACGGGTTCGGTTTCTTCCCGCCAACGAACAGATTCGACGGAATCGCAACGGCATTGGTCGAACAAGCTCGCGACCACGATTGCCACCGCCCCCGAAAGCAAGCGCATGAGGGCGCCGTGAATTGGGTTTCGAGGCACGTTTAAGGATGAGCGCCGATAGATGGATCTGATGGAATTGCTTTCCCCTCCCAAAGAAGCCCAGCCTTCCCTACCCCGCCTCGATTTCGTCATCGAGCCGTCGGGACTTAGCCACCCGGCTAGATTGGCTAATCGCCATCGCCGGCGTCTGGATCGTGACGGGGCTGTTCATCGACGCCCATCAGCACCTCTTTCTCGCCGTCGAATCCTTCTTCAACCCGTGGCACATGACGATGTACAGCGGCGCCATTTTCGCCGCGCTCGTCCTGTGCGCGTCGATCGCTCGAAAACTATCGCGCAGCCGGCTCGTTCTGGAAGGCGATTCCGCCCGGCTATTCGCACAGCGTCATCGGCGTCGCCGCGCTGCTCGCCGGCGGCGCGCTCGACTTCCTCTGGCATTTCATCTACGGGTTCGAGCATCAACTCGACCTGCTCTTGAGCCCGCCGCACCTCTTCTTGCTCACCGGTCTGTTCTTGCTGATCACCGGACCCGTACGCAGCGCGATGCGCCGCCCGAACGCGCCGAATCTCTTCGAGCAGCTGCCGATGATCATCTCGCTCGGACTCGCGATCGAGATCGTTCAGTTCGTCACGCAGTTCGGCTTCTATCCCGAAGCGCTCTTCTGCGCGATCATCCGCTCGCGCAGCCCGCGTTCCCGCGCGAACAGTTTGTGCTGTCGGTGTTGCTCTATTATCGCCAGGCGCTGGAGCTGTCGATCGTGCTGTGGCAGAGCCTGCTGCTCTCGGCTGCGGTGCTGTACGTCGCGCTGCGCAGGCGCCTGCACTTCGGCGCGCTAGTCGTGCTATGCGTCGCCGTGAAGCTGTGGGTCGGCGGCGAACTCTCCAGCGATGGCATGGAGCTGCTGCTTCTCGTGGTCGCATCGGTCGCGGCCGGCCTCGCCGGGGACGCCATCGTCGCGTACCTGAAGCCGTCGGCGCGCAGGCCGAACGCGCTCCGCGCTGCTCGGATTCGTCGTTCCGGCCGCGTTACTTCGCGCGCGTACTTCGCTCTTCGCCGTTCCGATGTTCGGCGGCACGTGGTGGGACGCGAGCCTCGTCTTCGGCTCGATCGCCGTATCCGGGCTGGTGGGGCTGTGCGTTAGCCAGCTCTTGCTCGCGGGAGCGCAAACCAACTCCGCGACTGCATGAGGCTTCGCCCAAGCGCGTACGTCATCGCGCTTGCAACCGTCCGCCCTGCACCTCGCCCTCTGCCATCGCTTCGGTTACTATCGCGACGAGCTCTACTTCATCGATTGCGCGAAGCATCTGTCGTGGGGCTACGTCGATCAGCCGCCGCTCGTGCCGTTCTACACGTGGCTGACCGCGCCGCTCGGCTATGCCGTTTGGGCGCTGCGATTTCTGCCCGGCGTGCTCGCGGGCGTCACCGTACTGCTCGGCTGCGCGATCGCGCGCGAGTTGGGCGGCCGCGGCTTCGCGCAGACGCTCACGGGCCTGACGATCGCGCTCGCACCGGGACTGATCGGCATCGCGTACGGGCTCTCCACCGAGATGCTGTCGCCGGCCGCGTGGACCGGCTGATCTATCTCACGGTTCGCCTTGTCAACACGCGCGATCACTCGCCTGTACATCCCGATCGCGCTGGTCGTCACGCTCGCGATGTATTCGAAGTATTCGATCGCCGGCTGCGCGATCGCGCTGGCCGCGGGCCTGCTGCTCACGGGTCACGTGCAGCTGCTGCGTTCCCGCCGGCTCGCGTTCGGCGTAGCGCTGGTCGTCGTGCTGCTGCTGCCCAACGCGATCTGGCAGATCGTCCACGGCCTGCCGATGCTCGAGGTGATCCACAACGATCAGCTCAATCGCCACGCGCTCGCCAACGGCATGGCCGACGAATCGCCCAACCGCTGGATCAACGCGCTCTACATGTTCGGCCTGCAGTTCGCGATACAACAACCCGCTCTTCGCGCCGGTGTGGGTGTGGGGTTTGGTGTGGTTGTGGAAACAGCAGCCATACCGCTTCCTGTGCGTGGCGTATCTGCTGCTGCTCGGGATTCTGATCTGGACGATCGGGCGCGGCTACTACATCCAGGGCATGTATCCGGCGCTGTTCGCGGCGGGCGCGGTGGCGATCGAGCGCGCGTCGGCCGTCGTGCGGCCGCCGTGGCTGCGGCCGGCGCTGCTCGCCGCGGCGTTCGTCGCGGGGTCTCCGTGTTTCCGCTCTCGCTGCCGGTGCTTTCGCTTCCGGCGTACATGGCCTACGAGCGCGCGATCGGCCTGAGCCGGCCCGCGCCGCCCGACGGCAAGAGCCATCTGATCAACCCGATGTTCGCCGATCAGCTCGGCTGGAAGACGATGACGCAGACCGTCGCGGGCGCGTACTGGTCGCTGCCGCCGGCGCAGCGCCGCATCACCGCGCTCTTCGCCGACCGCTACGCGTACGCGGGCGCGCTCGATTATTACGGCCCGCGCTACGGGCTGCCGACGGTCATCAGCCCGAACAACCAATACTACCTGTGGGGAACGCGCGGCTACAGCGGGCAGTCGATGCTGGCCGTCGGCGCGACGGATTACTATCTGCTGCTGCATTGGTTCGGCAGCGTGCAGCAGATCGCGGTCTACCGCAACGATTACCGGTGGATGCTCGAGGGGCCGCTGCCGATCTACATCTGCACGCGACCGCGCGTGCCGCTGGCCGCGATGTGGCCGGCGTTCAAATACTACGGCTTATAAAAGAAGAGGAAACGCCGCCGTTCGGGTAAGACCTAGCGCGTATGGAAAACGTGCACGCGCGAACGCTCCGCCGGCTGGTCCGTCCTGTGCTACGTCGGCGTCCTCGTCATCGCGACGCTGCTCAACAACGGCATGCCCGGTCGTCGACGTCCGGCCCGCGACGGCGGCCCTGCTGATCGACGCGCACCGCTTCGGCCTGCTCTTGGGCGCGTGGCTCACGTTTCCGGCTGCGGCCTTCTTCCTATGGTTTCTCGTCGGTCTGCGCAGCTATCTGAGTCACGCGCCGGGGCGCCAGGAGGGGCTGCCGACGTTCGCGATGATCGCCGGCGTCGTGATGGTCGCCGGACTCGCTGCTGGCGGCGGCGCTCGAGAGCGCCGCGCTCTACGCTCCGCCCGACGTTTTCGCGCACGGCGGGCTGGCCGGCATTTACGACGCCTTCATCCTCACGCAGGGCGGCCTCGGCTACGGCGCCGTGGCGATCTTTCTCTTCGCGGCCGCGCACAGCATGCGGCGGCACGAGTCCGCGCCGGGCTGGCTCGCGGCGCTCGGCTACCTCGCGGCGTTCGGGGCGGCGATTGCGACGCTCTCGATCTTCTTCACGAGCACGTACTCGTTCATGGCGCCCGGCCAGATCGGGCCCGGCGTCTTCGGCGCGATTCCCGCGGCGATCTGGCTCGTGTGCACGGGCGTCGTGCTTGATTCAGAGCAAGCGCGGCGGCGCGTCGGCGAGCACGTCGGCCGCATCGTAGTTCGCGTTATTTACGCGCGGCGAAACCTCGCGCACCGTCATCAACGCCGGATCGAACGGCGTCAAGAGCGACGCCAGCGACCTCCGGCGGCAACGGCTCCGGATCGAGCCATAGCGTCGACCTTGTCACCGGTCAGCATCACCGGCATGCGATCGTGAACCGGTGCGACCACCGCGTTCGGTTCGCACGTGACGACGTCGCACGCGGCCGTGCCGTCCAGCGGTTCCCATAGCCCGGCGAACGCGAACGGCTCGCCCGAACGCAACGTGTAGTAGTACGGCCGGCGGTCCCTCCATTCGTAGAAACCGTCGGCGAACTCGATGCAGCGTCGCCGCACGGGACCGCGCCGCGCCAGGATCGACTCCGCGCGGATGTTGATGCGCCCGCGCACGCCCCAGCGCAGCGCCTCGACGGTTTCGCGCCCGTCGTTGCGCACGCCCAGCACCTCTTGCGACGGCGCGACATTGTAGCGCGGCAGCCCGGTCTCGCTGAACTCGCGCAGCTCGGGAAACTTTAGAAACGGAAAGGCGCCCCTGAGGGCTCCGGGCTTGGTGAGCGTGAATCTCCCGCACACGACGGGCCTTATTTCGGCACTGAAAGCCGGCATTCTCCCGCGACGCGCCGCCCTATTAGGGGCATACCCCTGCCCTGCCGCGTCTGGTTGTGGCATAATGGGGGCGCTTCCCGTTGGCTTTCGCTCGAGGAGAAATATCGTGAATAAACGCTGCTTCTTGGCCTGCCTTGCCGCCGCTTTGGCGTGGTCGCCGGCCGCCGCGCTGGCGCAGCAAACCGCTAGCGCCCCGCGGCCCACTATCGCCGTGCTGGACTTCAGCACGAACGGCCTCACCTCGAACTGGTACGGCTCGTTCCAGCCGGGCGTCGCCCTCAGCGATCTGCTCACCGACCGGATGGTCAACGCGGAGCAGTTCAACGTGCTCGATCGCACACACCTCAGTAACACGCTGGGCGAACATCAGCTGGCGGCCAGCGGCGAGGTGGATCCGCAGTCGGCGATCACGGCCGGCAAGATGACCGGCGCGCGCTATCTCGTGACGGGCAACATCTTACAGCTCGACCAGACGGGCCAGAGCGGCGCGAACGCAGGAAGCTTCTTGCCGTGGCCGTACTCGGCGGCCGCCGGCAACGTCAGCACGCATAAGGTGACGATCAAGGTCGCGGTGCGCGTGATCGACGCGCGCACCGGACAGATCGTGCAGAGCTTCTCCGACGAGGAAACGCGCTCGGGCACGTCGTGGGGCGCCGGCGGTTTTACCGGCGGCACGTGGGGGTCGTACAGCAACGAGCAGTTCGTCAACAGCGACATGGGCCACCTGATCGACGACGAGGCTAACAAGATCGTTGCGTCGATCGACCCCAGCCGCTTCAACTCCGGCCCCGCCGTGCCGACACTGACCGGACACGTCGCCGCGATCGACGGACACAACGTCATCATCGACATCGGCTCCAACTACGGCGTCCAGCCGGGTCAGCAGTTCGACATCGTCATGACGAAGTCGCTGGTCGACCCGACCACGCACCAGGTGCTCCATGTCACCGAGAACATCGGCAAGCTGCAAGTCGACACCGTCAGCTCCAACGCCTCGGTGGGCCACGTGATCTCCGGCCGCGCCGCGGTCCGGGTCACGGTAACGTCGAGCCCGTGAGGGTTGCAGTAGCGATGGCGCTGCTGCTGGCATCGCTTGGCGCAACCGCCGGGTCGCGCAGCGATCCGATGACGTCGCTGCGTTTCCTCGTGGGCAACTGGACCTGCACGTACCATCAGGGTACGGCGCGCGTCACGTACAAGGCGGCGTTCGAGTACGCCCTGGCCGGCAACTGGCTGCGCGAGAGCGACGCTTGGACCGGCGGGGGCGGCGACGAGGCGCTGTTCACGTATCAGCCCAAGGAGCACGCGTGGATCGTCGTCGTCGTCGAGCCGAATCGCATCGCCACGCTGTTCAAAGGCACCGGCCCCCCGGCGCATGTCGTTTATCGCAGCATCTATCCCGAATCGAGCATGACCGAGCACATCGACCACATCTCGCCAACGCAGTATACCGTCCACTTCTCGCAAACGGCAAAGGGCAAGACGGTCACGTCAGACGACGTCTGCGCTCGCGCTTAGGTGCCGGTGAGGCGGGCGACGACGCGCTCGACCTTGACCACGCGCGTCTTAGTCAGGCGGTCGTGCAGGAGCACGCGGCGCCAGATGAAGCTCAGCGGCACGATGGCCCACCACACCGCGAAAACGATGAGGTAGCGCACGATCGTGCGCGCGATGCTCGGCTTGCGAAAGTCGGTCGTGACGACGCGCAGCCCCGCGATCATCATGCCGAAGGTTTGTCCGGCAAAGATCACGAGCACCGCCAGATACAACGGGAACCAGAAGAAAAAGCCGAGCCGGCGGACGAACGCGCTGACGAAGTTCGCTAAGGCGTCGACCGAGATCGGCTGCACAGCGCCACTACCCAACTTGATCCCGATCCCCAGGTCGTTGAGCACGAATGGCCCGACCTGCGCTTCGCCGGTCGCGGTCGGCAGCGGCTTCGGGGGCGGCGGCGGCGCGATCTTTACGCCCGGCGAAACCGCGGCCGTCGTGTCGCTGAGATGGCTCCCGCCCGTGATGCTGCCGCCAAACGACGTGATGATCGCGCTGATGACGACCGCGTCGATGCCCCACGCGGCGAAGCGGCGCCACCAGCCGGCACAGTCGCGGTTCGCGACGGTGGTGTGACCGGGCGCCGCCAGCGCCGGCGGCTCCTCGCCGCGCTCGCGCAAGAACCACGCCTCGGCGTTCTCATAGCGCTGAGTCGCGATGAAGGTCCGCAGCGACGCGATGCGCCGCGTCGCGTACGGCTCGCTGCTCAGCCACTCGCCCCAGCGCAACACCGAGTCGCTCTGCACCTCCGCGTCCTGCTGCGCAAACTTCTCGTAGTCGACCATGCGGCCGAAGGAGTGAAACGCGGCGATGCCCATCGCGCGCACGGCGGCGTCGACCGAGCGGCAACACAACAGTCCGACCTTGTCACAGGTGAGCGCGCAGCGCCGCAGCCACGCGCCGAAGATCAGCGAGATTAGCGGGTTCTCGTTGCCGTTGACGCTCAGCAGCGAATGGAAGCGCGTGTGCCCGGCCGCGATGTGGCCGAGCTCGCGGCCGATCATGAAGGCCAGTTCGTCGTCGGCGAAGAGCTCGATCCAGTGGCTCGAGAGCACGAGCGCGTACGGCTCGCCGAATCCTAGCGCGACGACCGGCACGTTGTTGTCCTCGCGCACGAAGACGAACGGCATCGGGATCTCCAGCGCCGCGCACGCGCGCTTGACGATCGTGAAGACGCGCGGATATTGCAGCTCGTGTACGCGCACGCTCGAGCCGAGCAGCCGCCCGCGCGCCAGCGTCACGTAAACCATCGCGATCACGATGAAGAGCGCCACCTGCGACGCGCCGATCGACTCGTGCAGTAGGTACCCGATCAGCAGCGCCACGGGGAACGCCAAGAGCGCCGTCAGCCAGAACGCAGGGCGCTCCGACGGCTCGCGCAGCGAGCTCGGTCCGGTGAAGAGCGAATGCACCTTTTCCAGCCGTGCGCCGTGAAGTCCAACATCCCTACCGGCGCGCGAGCTCCCGAGCGCAATTACGTGCGTTTCTTGAAGCGTTTGCGATCCTTATCGATCATCGCGAACGCCTTCTTCCGTGAACAGGTCCCTTCGAGTCGAATTTCATTACCCTCAATTGTGGAGTACTCGACGAGAAATCGCTCGATGCCGTCCATCGTATCCTTCGGTACGTCGGCCAATCGCTCGTAGCCATCCGTCTTGAGGGCTACGCCAGGCGTACGCTTAGGGCAGGCCACGACGCGATTATTCACCTCGCCGTTCTTCTTCAATAGGATGGCTCCGAGGATCCGCACCTCGAGCAGGCAGCCCGAGAACGTCGCGGCATCGCTGAGGACCAAGACGTCGGTCGGGTCGCCATCGTCGGCGAGGGTCTGCGGTATGAAGCCGTAATCGTACGGCCACGCCAGTCCTTCTGCCAGCGTCTGCTTGAGCAGCATGATCCCATACTTGGGTTCGAACGCGTACTTATGGCGAGTTTGTGCCGGGGTCTCGATCACGGCGTGTACGAGCTGCGCCTTGTCGCCGGGAACGAACGTCGGAATCGCGTCATAGTTTGTCGGGTTAATGGCTGCCTTAGACACGGCTTATTACCTTCCCTAATAGCCTGCCGGCGAACCGCCTTACGAGCCGTGCGCCATGAAGTAGAACATCCCTAACGTCGCGCCGCCCATGAGCACGAAGGTCGCCCAGCCCCACGCGCGCGCCAGGCGCGAACTCCTCCACTCGCCCATCAGACGCTTGTTGGACGCGAGCCATACGATCACGCCGATGAGCGGCACGGCCGCGATGCCGTTGAGCACGGCCGACCAGAAGAGCGCCTTGATCGCGTCGACGCGCAGCAGGTTCATCGCGATCCCGATCAGGATGCCCACGGTGATGACCGCGTAAAAGCGCGACGCGCGGTGTACCGGCTCGCTCAAACCCTCGCGAAAGCGAAACGTCTGAGCAGCCACATAGGCCGACGAGGTCGCGAGCACCGGCACGCAGAGAATCCCCGTGCCGACCATGCCCATCGCGAATAACAGCTCCGCAAAGCGGCCGGCCAGCGGCCGCAGCGCCTCCGCGGCCTGCTGCGCCGTGGCGATGTCACGGAGGCCGTGTGCGCCCAGCGTCGACGCCGTCGTCACGATGATGAAGAATGCAACAACGTTCGAGTAGATCATGCCCGTGTTGACGTCGGCGTGCATGGTCCGGATCTGCTTCGCATCCGTTCCGCGCCGCTCCGCGATCGTCATCTTACCCGCCTCCTTGTCTTCCTCGACCATCAGGGACGACTGCCAAAAGAATAGGTACGGCGTGATCGTCGTGCCGAGCACGCCGACCATCGTCGCGAGCCAGCCCGAATCGAGCCGAATCCGCGGGAAGACGAAACGCTTGAACACCTCCGCCCAGGGTGGATGCACGATGAAGGCCGTGACAACGTACGCGAACAGCGCCAGCGTCAGCCACTTGAAGATCTGGGCGAGCCGCGCGTAAGGCAGAAACGCCTGTGCCGCGATCAACCCGACGCCGAACAAGAACACGAGCGCGGCGACCGGCACGGGTACGACGAGATGCAGCGCATCGGCCATGCCGCCGATGTCGGCGCCGAGGTTGAACGTGTTGGCGACGATCACGAGGCAGGCCAGCGCGTAGGCCAGCCAGAGCGGCAAACGCTTGCGCATGATCGCCGCGAGGCCCTCGCCGTTGACCATCGAGATGCGCGCGCACATCGCCTGGATCACCGACATCATCGGCGTCGCGACCAGCGTGAGCCAGAGCATCGAGTAGCCGGCCGAGGCGCCCGCGACGGAGTACGTCCCGATGCCGGACGGATCGTCGTCCGCGGCGCCGGTGATGAGGCCCGGCCCGAGCGTGCTAAAGAACTTGCGGATTCGCAAAACCACCGGGCCGCTTATACCCGGCTTCGGGCCGGCCTAGGCGGGAGGTAGGAGCCCGGCGACTTCGCTGCCGCGGATGGCGCCGCTCGTCACGCCCAGATCTCCGTCGTGCAGGTTTCGCGCGGCCTCGGCGAGCGCGGTTAGCGAAAGACGATAGAGCGCGCCGCCGTAGCTGATCCGCCGAACGCCGACTGCGGAGAGCTCCGCGATCGGCACGGTTCCGTCGCCGGGGCCGATCAGCACGTTGACCGGTTTCGGCGCGACGGCGCGCACGACGGCGATGATGGAGTCCATGTCCGGCAGTCCCGGCGCGTACAGCACGTGGGCGCCGGCTTCGGCGAACGCGGTCAGCCGGCGGATCGTGTCGTCGAGATCCGGGCGGTCGTTGATGAAGTTGTCGGTGCGTCCGGTGAGCACGATCTTGCCGCGCGCCGCGCCTGCGGCGGCGCGCACGCGCGCGACCGCCGCGTCGAAGTCGTGAATCGGCCGCGCCGCATCCGCGGTCGTGTCCTCGATGCCGAGTCCGCCCAAACCCGCGTCGATCGCGGCGCGCACCGTTGCGACGCAGTCCTGCGGATCGGGGCCGAAGCCGTCTTCGAGGTCGCCGTTGACGGGCAGTCCGCTGATGCGCGCGAGCAGCGCCGCATGCGCGACCGCCTCGTCGCGCGAGACGGCGTGACGCCCGTCTTGGCGGCCGAGCGAAAACGCGAACGCGAGCGACGAGCTGCCCAGCGCCGCGAATCCGGCGCGCGCGAGCAGCGCGGCCGACGCGCCGTCCCACGCGTTCGGCAGGATGAACGCCGCCGGGCCCTCGTGCAGCGCGTGAAATCGTTCGTACGCGGATGTTGACATGTGTTACCTCGGCGCTCCATAGCTTCCGGGGCTCCGCGTGGTTCCCGTGAACTCCGGCGTGCGCTTTTTGTTCGCCTGCGCGAGGCCGTCGCGCACGCCTTGCACGTCGAGGTCCTGGCCGTAGACCGGCGTGCCGGGCTGCTGCCGCCAGGATTCGTCGAGGCTCCCCGCGTCTACCGGATCGAATCCGATGTCGTCGAGGAGATTCATCACGACGCCCTTCGCCTTCGGATCGTCGCCGGCCACCGGAAGCGCGAAGCGTCCCGGCGTGCCGGCCGGCTTGCCGAACTTGCGCAGATGCTCCGCGTAAATGTTGTTGAACGCCTTGATCACCGGCCGGTTCAGCTGCGTCTCCACCCAGCGGCTCTCCGGCATTCCCGCCTCGATCGGCTCGATGCGCCCGTCGCGCTCCCGCGGGTAGTAGTTGCCCGTATCGATCACGACGACGCTCGCGGGGACCCCGGCGAAGAGGTGCGCCGGCAAGTCCTCGACGCGACCTTCCGGGATCGTAACCACCACGACGTCGCCGCTGCGCGCGGCCTGCTCGACGGTGACGGGCGTCGCGCCCGTCTCCGCTGCCAAATCTTTTAGCGTGTCTGGCCCCCGCGAGTTCGCCACGAACACCTGATGACCGACGGCGGTGAAGCGCCGCGTCAGGTTCCCGCCGATGTTTCCCGCACCGATGATTCCGATCTTCATCTCCGCTCCTCGCTTTGGTTGGTACAGCCTAGAGCGGGTCGAAAGGCGGGCGGGTTGCATCCGGCCCCAGACAAAGCCGCGGATTACGGGTGCAGATGCAGGGCTGAGAAGGAAGCACGCTGCGTATCGCAAGTTCGCTGCAGACGATATAAGGTGGCATGACATGGAGGCAGATCGCAGAAATGCGGGTGTTAGATGCAGTCTCGGGAACGGCTCGCGGCGCTCTTCGCGGCGGCCGTCGCGATCGCGCTCAACGTCGCGGCGACCGTTGCGCTCTTCACGCCGCCGAGCACGTTCGGGTATCGGCTCGTCTATACCGACGGTAACCGCGTCGTCGAAGTGGACCCCGGCACGTCGGCCGCGCACGCGGCCATTCGGGCCGGCGATCGTCTCGACTTCTCGCGCGCGAGCCTGCACGATCGCATCGTTGGCCTCGATTATCAGCCGCCGGTCGCCGGCGAACGCACGTCGTTTGATATCGCAACGCGCCCAAAGACGCTGACGGCGATGCCGCTTACCGCAGCGGAGGCGCAGCACGCGACACTCTCGCCGCTGACGTCGTTTTTGCGGCTGACGGGGTTCGCGTATATCGTCATCGCGCTGCTGATCATGTTGCGGCGGCCGAACCGCATGACGTGGGGACTCTTCCTGTATCTCGTCGCGGCGACGAACGTCGCGCTCTTCCGTTTTCCCGTCGGGCTTCTGCCGGTCGCGCAGCTCGCGTCCGACATCCTGACCGTCGCGGGGCCGATCGGCCTCGTGATCTTCGCGGCGCGCTTCCCCGGCGACAAGCCCACGGGATGGCGCGTTTGGCTCGACCGGCTCGCGATCCCGGTCGGCGCTCTCTTCGTGATCCCCAACCTCGCTTGGGACGCCACGGCGCTGTTCGGCAGCGGCAGTCCGGCGCCGTGGATGTCTCTCGGATCGGTCGCGGGTGCGCTCGCGCTGCTCGGAATCGCGGGCGTCACGCTCGTCGCCGCCTACTTCGGCGTCGCGCCCGTGCAGCGACAGCGCTTCGTGTGGGTGATGGCCGGCGTGCTGTTCACGCTGCTCAGCTACGCGTCGGAGTGGGCGCGCTACTGGTCCACGACGTACCCGCTCGCGACGTCGGACCCTGTCGCGTGGGTCGCCGTCGTGCTCTATGCGATCGCGCCGTTCGCGATCGCCTACGCCGTGGTGCGCCAACGCGTCTTCGACATCTCCTTCGTCATCAGCCGCGCGCTCGTGTACACGATCCTGACCGGCGCGATCTTCGCGGTCTTCGCATTCATCGAGTGGGTCGCGGCGCGCGTGATCGAACAAAGCGGTGTCACCATCGTCTTGGTCGCGCTCACGGCAATCGGCATCGCATTCTCACTCGAGGCCGCGCACGCGCGCATCGAGGCCTTGGTCGAAGGGCTGCTCTTCCGCCGCCGGCACCTGGCGGAGCGGCATCTCGCCGGCGTGGCTGCCGGGTTGCCCTTCGCGGAGAACGACGCCATCGTGGACGAGGCGCTCGCGCACGAGCCCGTCGAGGCGTACGCGCTGACGCATTGCGCGCTCTTCAAGCGCAACGAGAGCGGCGATTTCGTTCGCGACGACGAGCCGCTGGCCGCGGCCATCTCGCTGAAGCTGCTCGGCACGCGCCACGCCGTTCGCCTGAACAACGGCGATGCGGTGCTGGCCGTTCCCGTCTTCGTGCGGTCGCGGCTCGAGACGATCGCGCTGTATGGCGCCCACGCCAACGGCGAGGACATCGATCCCGACGAGGCCGCTTCGATCGAAGCGATGTGCGCGGCCGCCGGCACGGCCTACGACCATCTCGACGCGCTACGCATTGCGCGCGAGATCGCGCGCTGGCGCAGGCTCGCCGAGCGGCAGTCCCGCGAGCTCGCCGCGCTCCGCGAGCGAAGCTCGTTACTCGGCGAGCATCTCGCTGGCGATGACGCTCACGGGAACGGTCCCGTGTGAGAGCAGATCGTCGTGGAAGGCCTGCAGGTCGAACGCGCTTCCCTTCTTCGCCCTGTACTGCACGAGCAGCGCCTCGATCTGCGTCTTTCCGACCGCGTAGTCGAACGCCTGGCCCGGCCGTAGCGCAAAGCGGCTGACCTCGCCGAGCGCGGTGTCGCCATCCACGCCGGCATTGCTCTGGAACCACTTCACCGACTGCTCGAACGTCCACGCGCCCGTCGCGAGCTTCGTGTCGACGATCGCGCGCGCGCCGCGTAGGCGCTCGAACTGCGCTACGGCGTAGCGCCCGTCGAGGTCGTTGCCGTACAGGCCGTCGCGCTCGAGCAGCGCCTCCTCGTAGAACGCCCAGCCCTCGGCGAAGACGCTATCGAACGAGAACCGGCGCACCGGATCGGCGTTGTGCTTCGCGATCGAGAGCTGCAGAAAGTGACCCGGGAATCCCTCGTGACCGCTCGTCATCAGCACGCGGTCGCGATCGAAATCTTCGAAGATCGCGCCGTTCGCGGCCGCCTTGGCCATCTGCGGGTTGGGCGGCGGCACGAAGTACACGCCGTCGACCTGCTTGGAGAGAATCGGCGGCGGATTCATCGAGGGCCCCGGCAGGATCGGCTGCAGGAACCCCGGCGTCTCGACGATCTTCATCTTCCCAACGTAATCCGGAATCGTCACGATGCGCTTTTTCGCGATGAACGCGCGCAGCGTGTCGAGCTGCGTCTGGAAGAACGCGAACTGGGCGTCCTTCGTCGTGGGCGTCATGCCGCCGCCATTGACCGCCGCCTGCACCGGGTTGGAAAGGTTGACGCCCTTGGCCCTGCGCCTCGGCCTTGATCTTGCGTTCGGCGGCGATCGCGGCGTCGAGCGTCTTCCGCCCGATGGCAGCGATCTGATCGGCATCGTAGGGCAGCAGCAGCTCGTCGCGCAACATCGCGTTGTACGCGGCCGCGCCCATCACGTAGTTGATCGGCCAGCTCGGGGCGTTGTCTTTCATCCACTTGGTCCACTCCGTCATAGACGCGACGAGCGCGTCGCGCGCCTTGACGAAGCGCGCCCGCTGATCGGCGGGCAGCTGCGCCGACATCGGCGTCAGCACGTAATAGAAGAGGCCCGGCGCCATCGCGAGCTGCTTGAGCGCGACCTCGGCCTGCAGCCGTCCGGGATGCGTGATCTGCGGCCGCTGCGCGGCCATCCATCGCCGGCGCCTTCTCCATGCGCGAGATCATGTGATCCCACCACACGTTCGAGTCTTGCTCGTCCTTGTGCAGGATCATCGTGAAGACGGCGCCGAGCACGGTGAGCGGCGCCGCGGACGGATCCTTGCCGGCTTCCTGATCGGCGATCGCGCGCCGTTGCCCGACGAGGAACGCGCGCATCAGCCGAATGTCGTTGAGGTCCTGCAGCGTCGCGCTCGTCATCTCGATCGAGTTGATCTTCTGCTCGTAGGATGCGAGCATCGCCTTGAAGTGCGCGAGCCCGGCCGGCGTCGGATCGCTCCAGTCGCCGTCGCGGCTGTAGTCGCCGAGGAAGGTCGCGACCTCGGGCGAGGCCGCCAGGAAATCGCTCAGCGCCTGCATCTGCACGGCCGCGATGTGCGCCGCGGGGGTGCTCTGCGCCGGCGCGTACAACGGCGAAAGCGCGATCAATGCGGCCGCTACGGCGGCCGGAATCCGTACGTTCATGCCGCTTCTACGGCCTCCTTAGCGGGATTGTTTCGGCCGGCACTTCTACAGCTTTCCGGCCTCGTGCAGCGTCTTATAGATTTCCGCCGCCAACTGACCGGATTGGTTCTGCTTGCTGTCCGGCTGGCTGTTGATGCCGAATGCGATGACCGCATCTTGCTGCGGAAAATAGAGGTGCAGCATGCGATAGCCGAGCGTCATCCCTTCGTAGAACCAGACCGTCCCTACCCCCGGCTTGGTGATCTGCGCGACGCCGAGGCCGAAGGCGCCCGGATCTTCGAGACTCGTCTTCCGGATCGGTTTGCCGGTTTTCTGTGAGACTAGGCTCATCAGCTCAGCGCGCTGCTTGGGCGCGAGGATTCTGCCGGTATAGAGGGTGCGCGCCCAGCGCGTGACGTCGATCGGCGTGGAAACGATGCCGCCCGCTCCCTGCATCCACGAGACGCTGAGGTCGCGCATGTCCCTGCCGAGCAGCGGTGCGAGACCGGCGTTGTCGGCGTCGTGGCTGAAGAAATAGCCCGACGTCATGCGATCGGTGATGCTCGGCGGATATGCGTACGGCTGGTAGTAGGTGCTGTCGAGCCCGAGCCTTGCACGCAGGATGCGCCGGTTGAGCTCGTCGGTGTAGCTGTGACCGGTCACCTTCTCGACGATCATCTCGGCGAGGATGTAGTTGGTGTTCGAATACGAGTAGCCCGTCGTGGCGGCCGGCGCGCCCGGCGTCGTCGGATACGCGTAGCGCACCAGCTCTTGCGTCGTGAAGTGGCGGTTCGGATGGCGCGCGTAGTCGCTAAGCATCGTTTGCGAGAAGTCGTAGCCGGGGATGCCGCTGGTCATGTGCAGCAAACGCTGGATCGTGACGTTCTTCCAGGCGGGATATTGCGGAAGAAATCGGCCGACGGTCTGGTGGATGTTTAGCTTGCCCTCGGCCTCGAGTTGCAGCAGCAGCACGGACGTGAACGCCTTGGTGTTGCTGCCGATCTGCCAGAGCGTCTCGGGCGCGATCGGGGAGCCGCCGCCATAGCGGGTCGTCCCCGCCGTCACGTCGATCGTCTGGGGCGCGCCGTGCAGGCTGATGCTGAGCGAGAGCGCAGAGATGTGTTCGGGTTTCGCCCGCGCCGCCAGATATCGGTCGAGGTCGTTTTGGACCGCGGCGCGCAGGGCCGTATCGGGCGAGGCCGTCGGGGGCAACGCGCCAAGGAGCGCGCCGCAAAGCAGCAAGATGATGAATCTAGGCATGGCCCGCTTGCATTCGCGTCTCGGCCTGAATATCCGGCGGCGCGTACGGGTATAGCTCCGGTAGCCATTCCTGCGAGGAAGGAGGCCCGGAAATGATTCGAACGATGTCCATCGTCTTGTTCCTGCTCGCGCAAACCGGCACCGCGGCCGTCGCAGCTACCTGCGCCGGCGCGAATCCGGCAGTCACGTCGGTGTCGGTAAAGAGCGTCACGAACGATGGGAAGCTGAACAACTACCACATCGTGGGGACCGTCACCAATCTCGGCAGCGCCGGTCAGCCGAGCAACACGCTGCAGTTCGTCGACATCCGGCAGTACGGCATCAAGCTCGACGACAAGGGCATCCCGCCGCTCGCGCCAGGTCAATCGGCCTCGTTCTCCTACACGTGGCAGCGCAACGTGGAAGCGGCTCGCGGAACCACGATGCTTAACTTCCGGATCCGCATGGAGCAAGGCTCCGACTGTAATCCGGGCAACGGCACGTACACCCTGTCGCTTTAGATTCGGAACATTTCGGCGAAGCGGTCGAACAGCCGTCGCTTGCCGCTAACACGGACAATGCCGTTTTCGATCGCTTCTTTCGGCGTGATCTCGCCGGCCATGACGGCGCGAATGCCGGGGCCGGCCTCGATTACGCAGTCGGCACCGGGCAGCGCCGCCGCCGCGGCCTCGACCGTTCCGCCGTGCACGCGCGCGCTCACCACGACGTCGCCCAGCCGCAGCTCGTAGCCGGCGCTGACGCCCGCCGCCGCGTCGGGGCGGAAGGTCGAGCGCAGCGCCATTGCCATCGAATCCGGCGTGACGACCTCGCCTGGATGCGGCTCGCCCAGCGACTTCGCGCCCCACCGGCCGAAAAGGATCACGGCTTCCTCGAGCTCCTTGCCGTAACCGGTTAGCTCGTAGACGATCGAACCGGCCGGCCGTGGCAGTACGCGCCGCGTGACGACGTTTGCGGCCTCGAGCTCCTTGAGGCGCGATGTCAGGACGTTGCTGGGGATGCCGGGCAGCCCACGCTGCAGATCGGTGAAGCGCTTCGGCCCGACCAGAAGGTCGCGAACGATGAGCAGACCCCAACGCTCGCCGAGGATCTCGACGGCGCGCGCAAGGCCGCAGTACTGGCCGTAGGCTCGGTTCGCCATGCTTGCTATTATACAGGAAAATACATTTTGCGCAATAGTACTTGTTTTTTGCAAGCCTACTCTGTATAATCCCTGACACATCGTTTTCACCGCTAGGAGGAACCCTCGAATGACTGCTCTCGTCGACCGGCTGCCCGGAGAGGCTCTCGATAATCGGCTCGCTCGCTACGGCTTGGCGGCAGCGCGCATCGCGCTGGGGCTCGTCTTCACGCTGGCCGGCGCCTCGATCTTCGTTCTCATCGGGCACCCGCCGCCGATGCCGCCGGGTCTCGCCGGCACGTTCGCATCGGCGTTCTTCGCGTCGCGCTGGGTCGTCTTCGTCGACCTGGTCGAACTGTCCGCAGGCATCCTGCTGCTCGCTAACCGCGCCATGCCGTTCGCGCTCGTGCTGCTCGCTGCAATCCTTTCCAACATCCTCGTCTTCCACGTCACGATGCAGCCCGCGACGATCCCGCTGCCGCTCTTCCTGACCGGCCTGTGGTTCGTGCTTGCGTATCGGCATCGCGCGACGCTCACTGCGCTCTTGAAGTAAAGGGAAAGTAACGACAATGCAACTCCAACCGAATCTGGCATTTAACGGAAACGCCGAGGAGGTGCTCGCGCACTATCGCGACGCACTCGGCGGCAAGGTCGAGATCACGCGCTTCGGCGAAACGCCCCTTGCGCAGCAGATGCCGCCCGAGTGCGCGGCGAAGGTCGCCTACGGAACGTTGCGCTCGCCGGCGGGGACCATCAACGCCATGGACGCGCCGCCCGGACGCGCCGGCGAACCCGGCGGCAACTTCACGATCGGCGTTCAGAGTGAGAGCCGCGAGCAGATCGACGAGATCTTCTCCAAGCTCGCTGCGGGCGGCAGCGTCACGATGCCGCTCGACAAGACGTTCTGGTCGCCGCGCTTCGGGATGCTGACCGATAAGTTCGGCATCAAGTGGATGCTCAATCTCGTCGAGGCTTCATAACACGTGAGCGAACGCACGCACTATCCGCCCGGCGTCCCCTGTTGGGTCGACACGCTGCAACCCGATCCGGAGGCCGCGGCGCGCTTCTACGCCGCGCTCTTCGGGTGGCAGATCACCGGCCCCGGCGGGATGCCGGGCACGCCGCCGGGCAAGTACTTCGTCGCGCAGTTGCGCGGGCGCGACGTCGCGGGCATCGGCTCGCTGCCGCCGCGCGGCGCGCCGAACGCGTTCTGGAACACGTACGTCGCGGTCGACGGCCTCGACGCCGCGTGTACGCGAGCATCGAGCGCCGGCGGCGCGGTCGTCGTGCCGCCAACCGACGCGCCGCCCGCGGGCAGGCTCGCGGCAATCGGCGATCCGTCCGGCGCGACGCTCTCGTTATGGGAAGCGCGGGATCGCGTGGGCGCGCAGTGCGTCAACGAGGCCGCCGCGTGGGCGATGAGCGCGCTGGTGACGCGCGACCTCGACCGCGCGAAGCAGTTCTATCGCGACGTCTTCGGCTGGACGACCAACACTTTCGGCGCCGGCGGCGCGGAGGTAACGCTCTTCAGGCTTCCCGGTTTCGTCGGCGGCGAGCCGCAGCAGCCGGTGCCGCGCGACGTGGTCGCGATTGCAATGCCGCTGGGTGCGGATGTCCCCGCAAACGTGCCGGCACACTGGAACGTGGACTTCTGGATCGCCGACGCAGATGCGGCTGCGGCGAAGGCCGCTCAGCTCGGCGGCAGCGTCCTCACGCCGCCGCACGACGCGCCGGGATTCCGGCGGTGCGTCCTAGCGGATCCCCAAGGCGCGGTCTTCTCCCTCAGTCAACTCGTCGGATTCTAACCGAGAAAGGTCATCATGCAGAACATCACGCCGTTTTTATGGTTTGACGACAACGCCGAAGAGGCGGTCAACTTTTACGTCGCAACGTTCAAGAACTCGAAGATCAATTCGGTCAATCGCTGGGGCGAGGGAGATTCGATCTTGACGATCGACTTCGTGCTCGACGGCACCGATTTCGTGGCGCTCGACGGCGGGCGCACGGCGCCCGATGGCGAGGAGCTGGGTTCAAAATTCGACCTCAAGGCTTCGTCGGCCGTGTCGTTCGTCGTGAGCTGCAAGACACAGGCCGATGTCGACGAGGTCTGGCAGAAGCTCCTGCCGGGCGGCGAGACAATGCAGTGCGGCTGGATCCGCGACAAGTTCGGCGTCACGTGGCAGATCGTGCCCGAGGGCATGCTCAAGCTGTTCAGCGATCCGGACCGCGAGCGCGCGCGGCGCGCGATGTCGGCGATGATGGAGATGGTGAAGCTCGACATCAACGCGATGCGCAAAGCCGCCGACGGCAGCTGATCAACGCGATATCTAAAGCTTAGCCGGCACAGCTGGCGACCGGCTCCTTGTCAGACGGCGCGGCGCCCCTCGCCCGCGCGGTAGCGGTACACGATGCGACCTTTCGTCAGGTCGTATGGCGAAAGTTCGATGTCTACGCGGTCGCCCGGGAGAATCCTAATACGGTGCCGGCGCAGTCGCCCGGCGACGTGCGCTAGGATGACATGGCCGTTTTCGAGCTCGACGGAAAACGTTGCGCTTGGAAAGACCTGTTTAACGCTCCCGGCTATTTCGAGCGGAGCTTCCTTGACGTTTTCGGAAGCGTGGGCTTTGGGTACACGCGGCCCGGTCTTTCGGGTTCTATTGCGACGAATGGCGATTTGACGATACTCCTGTTAGTGCTTGCGAGCCAGCAGCGGATTGTCTCATAAATCCCCTTCCGAGCGCAACCTTTTCCGCCATTTTGTCGTTGACGCTCATGTGGTACGTGCCCCCCTGCCGATCGCTTCGCTCGTAATAAGAGCCGATTCCAATGGCCGAGATTCAGGAGACCGCGCCGAACCGGTGTACGGCGGCTATGCTAACCCGCGCGGCGAAATCTTTCTTTTTGGCAAAGAACTCGTTTATCGGGTCAATTTCAAGCGCCAAAGCTTGCAGAGGCGCCCACCGCTAAATCCCGGCGCGCAGGCTTGCTACGATGAGACTCAAGCCGGCGAGGACTTTGCATACGGTAAGAAGACGTTCCGCCGCCTAAGCCATGAACAAATCGTGGGAATATGCGCGTCCCATCGGTTCAGGCTTAGTGCTTTCTCGACATAATCAGCGTGCAATCACGATCCCGAGTGCGCGCTCGAACTTCACCGGCGCCGTCGAACGTTTGACAGTTGCTCGTCGGGCCAAAAACTAATGGGCGATGACGGGCTCGAACCGCCGACTTCCTCCTTGTAAGGGAGGCGCTCTCCCAACTGAGCTAATCGCCCCCTAGTTTCGCGCGGCGATCTTTTTCTGCAGCAGCTCGACTGCGACGCGCAGCTGGGCATCCTTATCCACTTCGCCAAAGCGCGCGTCCTTGTTCTCGGCCACGCTCACGTCGGGATCGATGCCGCGCAGGTTGATGTCGCGATGGTTCGGCGTCAGGTAGTGCGCGGTCGTGATCTTGATCGCCGCCCCGTCCGGCAGCGGTGTCAGCGTCTGCATCACGCCCTTCCCGAAGGTCTTAGCGCCCACCAGCGTCGCGATGCCGTCGTCCTGGAACGCGCCGGCCATGATCTCCGACGCCGACGCCGTGTACTGGTTCACGAGCACCGTGACGGGCAGGCCGATCGAGGGATTGCCTTGGGCGTCGATCGTGGCCGCGGGCTCTCCGCGCTCCTTTACGGTAAGTATCGCCTTGTTGGCGATGAAGCGCGAGCTGATGTCGAGCGCCGACTTCACGTAGCCGCCGCCGTCGTTGCGCAGGTCCAGGACGAGCGCCTTCGCGCCCTGATCGTTCAGACGCGTGATCGCGTCGTCGAACTCGGTCGGCGTCGCGCGGCCGAACGCGATGATCCACAGGTAGCCGATGCCGTCGGGCAGCATCTTGTAGACCACGGTAGGCGGCTGCACGTTGTCGCGCGTGATCGAAATCGCCGCCATCGGCGATCCGTCGCGCTGCAAGTTGACCGCGACCACCGTTCCCGGCTTGCCGCGCAGCAGCCCGCTCACGCCCTCGACGTTGAGACCCTTCGTCGCGGTTCCATTCACCGCGGTGACGACGTCGCCCACGTGCAGGCCGGCGCGCTCGGCCGGCGTGCCCGGCAGGACGTATGAGATGCGCACGGAGCCCGAGAGCGCGTCCGGCTCGATCATCACGCCGATGCCGCCGATGCGCTGCGGATCGAGTGCGTCGTTGAACGCCTTGAACTCGGCCGGCGTGAAGAACTGCGTGTAGCGGTCGTTGGTCGCCTTCGCCATCGCGTCGATCGCGGCATAAGCGAAGTCGCTCGGCATCGCATGCGCGGACTTGGCGGTCGCGACGATGGCTTGATCGAGCGCGTCGAGCGTGGCCTCACCCTCCGCCTCGACACGCAGCGCGGGCGGCGTGATCGTCGCGCCGTGCTTGCGCGCGGCGCTCGCGAGCGCGTCGCTCGCAGCCGCGAGCAGTACTTGCGGATCGACGGCGTCGTAGTACGTCGTCGTCAGCAGGCGATAGCTCTCCCCGACGTCGGCAGCGACCTGATAGGACAGCGCGGTGGCGGCGGGTGTCGCGCCCGCGCACAGGATCGCGCCCAAAATAGACGCCACGGCCGCGCGCACGAAAAGCTTCGGACTCGTCATCATGATTCTCTCATTCGTTCCCCGTATCCAGAACGCTTAGCAAGCCAGATTTGTTTTTAGTGAGCGGTGGCGGCACGCCGCAGGCGATCCATCATTGCCAGGCCCAGCCCGCGCTCCGCAAGCGGCTGGGCGTCGATGCGCTCCAGTCCAAGCGCATCGAGCTCGTGGAGGGCCTCAAAGAAGGCGGCCGCAGCCTCGCGCAGATCGCCGCGCTGCGAGAGGACGCGCACGGCGGCGTAGCCGTCGATTCGCTCTCGCAACGAGAGCGCGCCGGCCGCGGCGCGCTCGCGCGCTGCGGACCTCGCTCGGGTTGACGACGCGTAGGGGCGTCCGCGGAGCATAGTGGACCGGGAGCTGACCCGGCGCCGCGGCCGGACTCGCGGCCGGGTGCCGAACCAGCGGCCCGATCGCGTCTTCGATCTCCTCGGCGGCCAGGGCGCCGGGGCGCAGCAGCGCAGGCGCCGGCTCGAGCGCGACGATCGTGGACTCGATCCCGTAGTGCGTCGCTCCGCCGTCCAGGATCAGATCGACGTCGAGCGCCTGCGCGACGTGCGCGGCGCGGGTCGGGCTGAGTCCGCCGAACGCGTTGGCGCTGGGCGCCGCCAGCGGCTCGCCCAGGCCGCGCAGCACGGCCCGCGCCACCGGATGCGACGGCATGCGCACCGCTACGGTCGAGAGGCCGGCCGTGACCAGGCCCAGGACGCGCGGGCGCTTCGGAAGCACGATCGTCAGCGGGCCGGGCCAGAAGCGCGCGATCAGCGTCTCGGCGGCCTTGGGCACGCGCGCCGCGACCCGCTCGAGCGCCTCGCGGTCGGCAACGTGGACGATCAGCGGGTCGAACTCGGGCCGCCGTTTGATCTCGAAGATCCGCGCGACCGCCGGCGCATCCCATACCAGCGCTCCCAGCCCGTAGACCGTCTCGGTGGGCAACGCGACGACCCCGCCGCTGCGCAGCAGCGCCACTGCGCGGGCGATGCTCTCCGGGGTCGCGGGCAGGATCGGCATCTAGCGACCGCCCGCCAGGGAAGGGATGCCACGCGCGACCGGATGATACAATCGGGCCAGTATGCGAGCCGTTCTTCTTTTTAGCGCGCTGCTTTCCGCCGTTCTCAGCGGCTGCGGTGGCGGCGGCGGCGCGACCCCGTCGGCCCCCTTCCAGCCTCCTCCGCCGGCCAAGAAGGGGAACCACTTCACCCACATCGTCGTCCTCATTCAGGAAAACCGCACGTTCGACAATCTCTTCGCGACCTTTCCGGGAGCGGATGGAACGAGGGTCGGCAAAACGCACAACGGCACGCTCCGGCTGCACGAAAGTAACCTCGAGAGCCCGATCTCGCCCCGCAACGGTTACGCGTATTGGGTGCAAGACTACAACCACGGCCGCATGAACCACTTCGATCTCGTGCCGATCGGCAAGGTTTCCGGCACCTATGTCTACGCCTACGTCAATCCCGCGCAGATCAAGCCGTACTGGGAGCTCGCCAAGCGCTACGTGCTCGCCGATCATATGTTCCAGACCGACGGCAGCGGCAGCTTCACGGCCCACCAAGATCTGATCCGCGGCGGCACCGAGCTCGGCAACGGGCGCAACATCATCGACTTCCCGACACAGACGCCGTGGGGCTGCGACGCGCCGCCCGGCACGGTGACGTCGCTGATCACCTCCAACAACCAGTGGCAGCAGTATCACGGCCGAGGGCCGTTCCCGTGCCTCACGTATTCGACGCTACGCGATCTGCTCGACGCCCAACAACTGTCGTGGCGGTACTACGCGCCGAGCGTCGGGCAAAGCTTCGGCGGAAATCTTTGGAACGCGTTCGACGCGATCAAGGCGGTGCGCTACGGCTCCGAGTGGAACACGAATCAGGCCTCGCCCGAGACCAAGGTGTTCACCGACATTTCACGCGACACGCTGCCGGCCGTGTCGTGGGTGATCCCCGATTATCAGAACTCCGATCATCCGGGCGACAACAGCGACACCGGGCCGTCGTGGATCGCCCAGGTGGTCAACGCGATCGGCGAGAGTCCCGCGTGGGATACTACCGCGATCGTCATCGTGTGGGACGACTGGGGCGGATGGTACGACCACGTGGCGCCGCCGGGACGCCTTCGCTACGGCGGGCTGGGCTTCCGAGTTCCGATGATCGTCGTCTCGCCGTTTGCGAAGCGCGGCTACATCGCGCATAAGCGCTACGAGCTCGGCAGTATCGTGCGCTTCATCGAGGACAACTGGAACCTGCCGCAGCTCGGCACGACCGACTCCACCTCCGCCGATTTCGTCAACGACTTTTTTGACTTTAAGCAACAACTGCGTAAGTACGAGCCAATTGGGGGAAAGTATTCTAAAGTTTACTTTCTGAACCAGCGGCCGTCGAATCTACCGGTGGATGACGAGTAAAAAATAACCACGATTACCGATGCTTCTAAAAACAACACGTAACACGGCAAACTCGAATGGTACGGCGCGGCGTTCGGCGAACGCCCCGAGCTAATTCGATATGCGCACGCTAGAGAAGGTGTCTGGAATGATCGCTGCACGGCCGCGCCTCGCGGCCGTTCCGGTCGTGCTGTCCGATTTCGAAACGATCGGCGTCACGAGCCCGCGCGCGCAAGACGAGCTGAAAGTGATTCAGGCGCACTTCATGACGCTGGCGCAGTGCGCGTCGCGCGGCGTCACGTCGGCCGCCGAGCGCGACCGCATCGCGAGCACGCTCCAGGAACGCATGGCCCGCTACGGCGCTTCGTCCGAACACATCGCGCGCCGGCAGGTCAGCGTCTTGACGTCGCGGTTCGTCGAGCAGGATCCCGACAACGAGTACGAGCCCATCCGCCGGTTCGGAAATCTGCGGACCGGCACCGCCGAGCCCCTCGACGAACGGATGAAGCTCTTCGAGGAGGTCGCGTACGACGTGTTCGCACGGGTCTACCGCGACGAAGCCGCGCTCCCACCCGACGACGTGATCCACGTGAGTTGCTCGGGCTATCTCTCGCCGAGTCCCGTGCAGAGTTTCCTGTCGCGCCGCGGCTGGCTCGGCGTCGGCGTCACGCATTCCTATCACATGGGCTGCTACGGCGCGTTTCCGGCCATTCGCACTGCGGTGGGGCTCGTCGGCTCCTCGCACGTCTCGCTGCCGAAGCGCAAGCAGCGCGTCGACCTCGTCCACACCGAGTTTCTCTCGCTGCACTTCGATCTGCTCGGCGACGAGCCCGACAACTTCGTCACGTCGACGCTGTTCGCGGACGGCTTCATCAAGTACGCAGCGTATCCGCAGTCGGAGTTCGACAAGAGCCGCAAGAGCGGGCTGCGCATCCTGGCGATCGACGAGTACATCCTGCCGGACTCGCTGCCCGAGATGACGTTGCGGCCCGGTCCCCTGCAGTTCGACATGTCGCTCTCGAAGCGCGTGCCATTCATGATCCGCGACTCGATCAAAGACTTCGTCGACTCGATCTGCGCCGAGGTCGGGCTAGATTTCGAGCGCGAAAAGGGGAAGATGGTCTTCGCGATCCACCCGGGCGGCCCGGCGATCCTCAACCAGATTCGCGCCCGGCTCGGTATCGAGGAGTCGCAGATCGAGCTGAGCCGGAAAGTTCTGTTCGAAAACGGAAACATGGCCTCCGCGACGGCGCCGCACATCTGGAAGCTGATCGTGGAATCCCAGGCCATCCCTCGGGGAGCGAAGGTCCTGAGCATGGCGTTCGGTCCGGGCTTGACCGTGATCGGCGCCCTTTTCGAAAAACTATAAGCGCCACAATCGACGGGAGCCAATGAGTACATCGACACCGCAGAAGTTCTCCGTGCCTGCGCCGTTCTATTGGAGCGTCCGCACCGTACACGCGGGCGCGCCGCTTCTTCGTCGGCCTCGGCAATCTCGAATCCGGCTTCCTGCGCAGGCGGCTCGCGGCGACCAAGGTCGATCGCCCGGTCTATATCTGCGGCCTCCCGCGGGCCGGCACGACGATCACGTTGCAGATGCTCAGCGAGCATCCCGACGTCGCGACGCACAAGTACGCCGATTTTCTTATGCCCTACATGCCGTACGTGTGGAACAAGGTATTCCCCCGCATCCCCGTCGATGCGATGCGCAAGCCCGTTCCGCGCATTCACCGCGATCGCATCGAGGTGACGCGCGACAGCGCCGAGATGGGCGAGGAGATCCTGTGGGAACACTTCTTTCCCCACATCCACGCTGAGGCGAACTACAGCGTGCTCGACGGCACGACGTCGAACCCCGCGTTCGAGCGCTTCTACGACGAGCACCTGCGCAAGCTCGCTCTGGTGCGGGAGCGCACGCGCTACGTGAGCAAGGCGATCATGTGCGTCGTCCGCATGCAGTATCTGCGCAAGCTCTTCCCCGACGCGCGCTTCCTGCTCTACATCCGCAATCCGGTCGATCACGTAGCGTCGCTGATCAAGCAGGACCGCATCTGGGCGGAGCTCGAGCAGAGCGATCCGCGCCAGATCGAGATCATCGAGCTCACCGGGCATCACGAGTTCGGCCCGCATCAAGTGATGGCCAACGTCGGGAATCCGGAAGAGCTAAAGGAAATCCGCGCGCTCTTCGATTCCGGCCAAGTCGCGGAGTCGCGGGCGCGCTACTGGGCCTACGTCTACGGCTTCGTCGCCCAGCAGCTCGAGAGCGATCCCGAGCTGGCGCGGCGCGTCTGCATCGTGCGCTATGAAGACCTCTGCGCGGACTCGCTTCCGACGATCGACCGCATCATCGCGCACACCGAACTCGTCCCGCAGAGCTTCGCGGCGACGCGCGAGGCGTACAGGCAGAAACTCTCGTTCCCGGATTACTACAAGCCGAAGTTCGACGCGGCGCAGTTGTCGTCGATCACCTCGGCGACGTCGGGCGTGGCCGCCAAGTTCGGCTACGACGTCGACGCTATCGCCCAGAAGGTGGCGGTCTCGTGAGCGGGCGGCTATGGGCGCTCGTGCTCTTGGCCGGCGCGGCCATCGTGGCGTGCGGCGGAGGCCTGTCTTCGGGCGGACCCGGCGGCGCGCTGATTCCGGACGCGCGCGGGCACAGCGCAAGCTCGAAGATCCAGCACGTGATCGTCGTGATCCAGGAGAACCGCAGCTTCGACAACTTGTTCGCAACGTATCCGGGCGCCAACGGCGCGACGAGCGGACAGGCCGCACCGATGCCAACGCCGATCGCTGCTTCGTGTTCGGCGAAGGGACAACCGGTCATCACGCAGCCGACTGCGGTGCCGCTCACGAAGGTGTCGTTAGTTGGAGCCGGATTCAAGAACGACTTCGGAGCGGACAACGACCTCGATCACATCTACGGCGGCTACCTCGCCGAGTACGACAACGGCAAGATGGACGGGTCCGACCTCGTGCTCTTCGGCGCCGACGGGAGCGGCCCGCAGGCGGAGTGCACCTACGCCTATCAATACGTCGATCCCAACGACGTCAAGCCGTACTGGGACATCGCGAATCAGTACGTTCTGGCGGACAACATGTTCGACACGCAGGGCAGCTCCAGCTTCACCGGACATCAAGACCTGATCGCCGGCGGCACCGTCGTCAACTACAAGGTGTCGAAATATGGCGACAACAGCATCATCGACAACCCGTTCAACATGCCGTGGGGCTGCGATTCGCCGCCGGGCACGGTGACGTCGCTGATAACGACCGGCGGACGATACCTGATGGGCGTCGGGCCGTCTCCGTGCTTCACCTACGGAACGATTCGCGACCAGCTCGACGCCAAGAAGATCTCATGGAAATACTACACCGTCGGGTCGAACAAGGGCGGCGCCGGCATCTGGAGCGCGTTCGACGCAATCAAGAAAGTTCGTAACGGATCGGAATGGAAGTCGAACGTCACGACCACCCCGAACGTGATTTTCAAAGACATCCGGAACGCCAAGCTGCCTTCGGTGGCGTGGGTCACGCCGGATGCGTTCAACTCGGACCATCCCGCCGAGTACATGCACGTGGGTAAGAAGCTGGTGCCGGTAGATAACGGTCCGTCGTGGGTGGCCTCCGTCGTGAACGCGATCGGAACGAGCAAGTACTGGAAGTCGTGCGCCATCGTGATCCTGTGGGACGATCCCGGCGGATTCTACGACCACGTCAAGCCGGCGTTCTTGGATAATCAGGGCGGCCTGGGCTTCCGGATGCCGATGCTGATCGTTTCGCCCTACGTTGCGAACCACGTCGAGCACACCCAGTACGAGTCGGCCAGCATTCTAAAGTTCATCCAAGATAACTGGGGCCTCGGCGTATTGCCGGGCGCGACGCCCGACGCGCGCGCCGCTAGCATCGGCAACGCCTTTAACTTCAGTCAAAGCCCGCGACCGTTTCACAAGATCCAGTCAAAGTACTCCGAGTCGTTCTTCCTCAAACAGCAACCGTCCGGACTCCCGGTCGACACGGAGTAGCCGATCCGTGCCGGCACGCATCTCGAGCCGCTGGTTCCTACTCTTGGCGATCGCCGCCACTGCCGTCGCCGCGTGCGGCGGCGGCCTGTCTTCGGGCGGAGCCGGCGGCGGGATCATTCCGGGCGCGCGCGGACACAGCGCAAGCTCCAAGATCCAGCACGTGATCGTTGTGATCCAGGAGAACCGCAGCTTCGACAATTTCTTCGCAACGTATTCCGGCGCGAACGGCGCGACGAGCGGCCAAGCCGCGCCGATGCCGTCGCCGATCGCTGCTTCGTGTGCGGCGAAGGGACAACCGGTCATCACGCAGCCGACTGCGGTGCCGCTCACGAAGGTCGACTTACTCGGCAACGGTTTTCCGCCGAACAACTTCGGTCATGACAACGACTTGGACCACCACTACGGTGGCTACCTGACCGAGCTCGACAACGGAAACATGGATGGGTTCGACCTCGTGAAGTTCGGCGCGACCGGCTACGGCCCGCAGGCGGAGTGCACGTACGCCTATCAATACGTCGATCCCAAAGACATCAAGCCATATTGGGACATCGCCAAGCAGTACGTGCTCGCGGACGAGATGTTCGACACGCAGGGCAGCGAGAGTTTCACCGGGCACCAAGACCTGATCGCCGGCGGCACGGTCGTCGACTATCAAGGCAAAGACAGTATCATCGACAACCCATTTGTGACATGGCCCTGGGGCTGCGATTCACCGCCGGGAACCGTCACGTCCCTGATTACCACGAAATTAAAGTACCTGCAAGGCAGCGGCCCGTTTCCATGCTTTACCTACGGCACGGTACGCGATCAGCTCGATGCCAAGAAGATCTCGTGGAAGTATTACACGGTCTACTCTAAGAAGGGCCCCGACGGCGCATGGAGCGCGTTCGACGCAATCAAGGCAGTCCACAACGGATCCGAGTGGCGCACCAACATCACGAGAAGCCCGAACGTCATCTTCAAGGACATCCACAACGGCAAGCTGCCGTCCGTGGCCTGGATCACGCCGGAGGCGCCGAACTCCGATCACCCCGCCGAATTTCGGATCGTCGGCAAGAAAAAAGTCCCAGTTGATAATGGCCCGTCGTGGGTCGCGTCGATCGTGAACGCGATCGGCAAGAGCAAGTACTGGGATTCGTGTGCCATCGTCATCCTCTGGGACGATCCGGGCGGGTTTTACGATCATGCCAAGCCGCCGTTCCAAGACAACCAGGGCGGCCTGGGATTCCGCTTGCCGATGCTGATCGTGTCACCCTACACGCAACCGCACGTCGAGCACACGCAGTACGAATCGGCCAGCATTCTAAAGTTCATCCAAGATAACTGGGGCCTCGGCGTGTTGCCGGGCGCGACGCCCGACGCGCGCGCCGCTAGCATCGGCAACGCCTTCAATTTCAGTCAGACGCCGCGCCCGTTTCACAAGATCAGATCGAAATACGCGGAGTCGTTCTTCCTAAACCAGCCGCCCTCAGGACTGCCCGTCGACACGGAGTAGATCTTCATCCCAAAGCGCCGAGGCGCACTACTGTTCGTCGGGGATCATGCCGTCGTTGGGCTGCTGCAGGAAGAAGTCTGGCCCCTTGGGCGATTCAATCGGAATAAATTTCGCGCGGCGGCGCGGAGAAGTCGAAGCAGTCCTTCGCCGGCGAGGCCGCGCGGCGGTCCGCATCGGTGAGCTGAGCTAGACCGAAGAGGTCTTCGGCGAAACGCAGCACGCTGGCCGTCTCGTACTGCGTGTGTATGACGCGGTCTTCCAGAGCGTACGGCGAGATCACCAGCAGTGGGACGCGGAAGCCGAGGCCGTCGTAGCCGCGGTACGGCGGCGACACGGGATCGTAGAAACCGCCCCAGTCGTCCCACTGCACGAAGATCGCGGTCGTGTCCCAGAACTTGCTCTCGCCGATCGCGTCGACCAGCGACGCCACCCACGACGGACCGTATCCGCCGCCGCAGATGGGGTGGTCGGAGTCCGGGCAGAGCGGCGTGATCCAGGTGAAGTCCGCGAGCTGTCCGGCGGCGACGTCGTGCAGGAAGCGCTTCTGCGGCGTGACGACGTCTTTGTGCCAGTCCGGTCCGCGGAAGATGTGCCGCACGGCCTGATAGCCGGACCAGAAGCCGCTCACGGGCTTCTGATACGAGCTCGTGTAGAAGCGCCAGGAGAGGCCCGCCCCATCGAGCTCGTCGCCGAGCGTCTTGTAGTCGAAGCACGGGGCCTGCCCGTGGCCGCGGTACGTGCGCTTATCCGTGATTATCGCGACCTGATCGCCCGAGTATCCCTCACAGCCCCAGAATGAGTCCGGAACGTTGACGCTCGAGTGCGCCTGCGCCGCGATGATGTATTGGTGCGCGACGAAGCTCTCGTCCAGCTGCGACGCGAACATCCGGTCGGCCAGCACCCACTCGTGCGCTATGTCGAACAGCGGCTTCGTCTCGCTGTGCGGAACGTAGGCGTACTGTCCGTTGCGCGGCCCGCCGTAGAGTTGCTCGAGATCGAACCCGTTCATGCGGCACTTCGTTCCGGGGAGCTTCCCGGTTCCGTGACAGGACTCGAACATCGCATGCGCCGAGTGGTCGATCTCGTATTGGTCCGCTAGGCTGACCGGTGTCAATTTAATGCGCTGTCCCTTGGAGTTTTTGCCGCTCGAGACGGTATACGCACCGGGATAGCCTTGGAACATGTCGTTGAAGCTGCGGTTCTCTTGCACGATCGAGACGACGTGCTTGATCTTGCCGGCACCGCTGTTCAGGGCCGACTGGAAAACCTCGTTCCCCTGGGCGTACGGGACCGCCGGAGCGTTGCTCGCAACGGAACACGCCGTAAATGCGGAAATCGCGGCCGATAGCGCCGCGGCCTCGAGCGCCGCCTTCATTGTTCGTCCGGAATCCGCTCGTCGTTGCGTTGTCGCAGAAAGAACGCCTCATCCTCGGGCGCTTCGATGGGCACGAACCTGCGCGCCGGCTCCGAAAAATCGAAGCAGTCGGCGGGCGAGGTCGCACGCGCGTCGGACTTGGAGAGCTGGTCGAGCCCATAAAGATCTTCGGCGAAGCGGAGAATGCTCGCCGTCTCGTACTGCGTGTGCGACACGTAGTTCTGCTTCGCGTAGGCACCGATCGCGATCAACGGAACGCGAAAACCCAAGCCGTCGTAGTCTTTGAAGGGCGGGCGCACGTGATCGTACATGCCTCCCCAGTCGTCCCATTGCACGAAGATCACGGTGGACTTCCAAAACTTGCTCTCCCCGACCGCGTTGACGACGGCGCTCACCCACGACGGCCCGAAGCCGCGCCCGCATAGAGGATGGTCGGAATCCGGGCAAAGCGGCGTTATCCATGTGAAGTTGGCGAGTTTTCCCGCGCGGACGTCGGTGAGAAACCGTTTTTGGGGCGTAATGATGTCGGTCTTCCAATCGGGCCCACGGAAAACGTGTTGTACCGCCTGATATGCCGACCACAGTCCGCTCGTCGGCGTCCGATAGTGGCTGGTGTAGAAGCGCCATGTCAAGCCGGCCTGATCGAGCTCGTCGCCGAGCGTCTCGTAGTCGAAGCACGGCCGCTGCACCGGCCCATACGTGCGCTTATGCGTGATTGTTTGCACGGAGTCCGTTTTGCCGCCGCCGCAACCCCAGTAGAGATCCGGAATGTCGACGCTCGATTGGGCCTGGGCAGCGATGATGTATTGATGCGCCACGAAGCTCTCATCGAGCTGCGATGCGAACATCTTGTCGGACAAGACCCACTCGTGCGCCATGTCCCAATACGGCTTCGACTCCGCGTGCGGCACGTACGCGTACTGCCCGTGGTACGGGCCACTATATTGGACCTCGAGATCGAAGCCGTCCATCCGGCACCTCGTTCCGGGCAGCTTACCGGTTCCATCGCATGCCTTGAACATTGCGAACGCCGAATGATCGATTTCGTACTGTTTTTTCAGGCTGATGGGCTGGAGCTCGATGCGGCCTCCCTTCGAGTCTTTACCACTCGAAACGGTATCCGCGCCGGGATAGCCTTGGAACATGTCGTCGAAGCTGCGGTTCTCTTGCACGACGTACACGACATGCTTAATCTTACCGGCGCCCGCCGCGTCCAGCCGGCGAAGCGCGTCGCTTTCGCGCAGCGGCAAAGCCGGCGTGGGTGACCCGATAGAACATGCAGCGAGGACGACGGCGACCGCCGCGCTCGCCGCAAGCATGCTGATTCGACGAACCACGATAGCGGCAGCAATGCCACCAGGCCCCCCCGATTCCCTTGCGGAACCAACGCTTCCCATGAACGCATCCATTCGAATCGCAGCGCCGCTTCTCGTCGCGCTCGCATTCACTGGATGTAACGTCGGGAGTTCGCCTAACGTGCCCGGCGCGCCGGCGCAGCGCGGCGGACCGTCGCAGACTTTGGGGCTCGAGGCAAGCGGTTATCAGCGCGCATGCGCCGACACGCGACCCGGATATATGAACTGCGATGTGCTGGTCGCGCCCGGCATCAACCCGGCCGTCGCCGGATTGACCCCGGCAGATCTTCAGGCGGCGTACGACTTGCCGTCGAAGACGAGGGGCGCCGGTCAGATCATCGCGATCGTCGACGCGTACGACAACCCGCACGTCGCGTCGGACCTGCAGGTCTATCGTAAGACCTTCGGCCTCGGCACGGCGAAGTTCGCCAAGTACAACCAGTTGGGGCAGCAGAAAAACTATCCACCTCAGTGTCCGTCGGCGAGCCTCGGCTGGTGTCTCGAGATCGATCTCGACGTCGAGATGGTCTCGGCATCCTGCCCGAAGTGCACGATCTGGCTGTTGGAAGCGAACAACAACAACAATAAAAATCTGTACGCGGCCGTAGCACGGGCGGCGGAGATAGGTGCTCACATCATCAGCAACAGCTACGGCGGCGGCGGCGGCGGTGCGTCCTTCGGCGACTTCGCCAAGTCCGGCGTCACGTATCTCGCGAGCGCCGGCGACTTCGGCTACGGCATGCAGGATCCGGCGGACTACGACAGCGTCGTCTCGGTCGGCGGCACCGTGCTATCGAAAAAGGGTTCGTCGTACTCGGAACGCGTCTGGCCGCTCTCCGGCAGCGGCTGCTCCGTCGTCGGCAAGCCGCCATGGCAGCGCGATCCGGGGTGCGGGGAGCGCACGGGAAACGACGTATCCGCCGTGGCCGAAAACGTCGCGGAGTACGACAGCTTCGGCTACACCGGCTGGTTCACCGTCGGCGGTACCAGCGTCGGCTCGCCGCTCCTTGGCGGCGTCTACGCGCTGGCGGGTAACGCGAAGACGCGTCAGAGCGGCAAGGCCTTCTGGACGCTTGCCAAAGATAGACGCAGATACTTGCACGCCATCACGAGAGGGCAGGTCGCCTACTGCCCGCCCAGCCTGGGCGGCAGCTACCTGTGCAAGGCAGGCACCGGCCAGTTCAAAACGTATTCTGGGCCGGCCGGCTGGGGAACGCCCAAAGGCATCGGTGCATTTTAGCCTGCTCGCTTAGCTTGAATGCAAAAACGGGGCGCCGCTCGAACGTCGCCGCGCTTTTTGGCGTTAGGAAGACAGGGAGGTCATCCAACTCTCAGGAACCCCATCAGACTCTCAGACCAACCCCCATACCCCGAATCCGACAGTATCAAGAATAAGGAGCATTTGTGAACGGAACCATTAAACTTGTGGCGCCGCTCGTGGCGGCGCTCGCAATCGCCGCTTGTAGCGGCGGCTCTTCGAACGTCCCGACCGCCGGACAAACGGTAGGTTCGGCATCCACGCAAGTCCCTGCGTGGCAGGCACTGCATCAGGCGCGCGCGGTCTGCCCGCAAGTCGTCGGTAAGCCAAGCTGTTTGGCGCTGCAGGTTATTCCCCACGGTCAGCCGGCGCCGTGCAGTCCGTCGTCCAGCTGCGGTTTCACCCCGGCAGAACTGCAGACCGCCTACAACCTAACCCCGTCGTTAGGAAAGGGAGCCGGAATGAAGGTCGCGGTCATCGAGGCAGGCGACCTCGCCAATGCCGCGACGGACCTCTCGACCTACCGCACCCAGTACGGCCTCGGTACGGCCAGCTTCTTTAAGTACAACGAGAACGGACAGCAATCCAACTATCCCCCGAGCTGTCAAAACTACGGCTGGTGCCTCGAGACCGCTCTGGATATCGACATGGTCTCGGCCTCGTGTCCGAAGTGCACCATCTACCTAATGGAAGCCAAGGACGGCTCCTCGATTAGCGACTTCGAACAGGCCGAGAAGGAAGCCGTCACACTCGGTGCGACCGTCGTCAGCAACAGCTGGAGCTGTCCCAAAAACTGGGATTGCGGCGACACCAACTTCGGCAACTACTTCAACACCAAGGGCGTCGCGTATCTGGCCTCGACCGGCGATTCCGGCTACAACAACGTCGGCGGCCCGTCGGCACTCGGCAGCGTGATCGGCGCCGGCGGCACGCAGCTCATCAAGAGCGGCTCGACCTACACCGAAGACGCTTGGATCGACGCGGGCGCGGCCTGCGCCAGCCCGACCGAAGTCGGCAGCCCCGGCGTCCCGAAGCCCTCGTGGCAGACGGATCCGGACTGCACCTACCGCACCGACGGCGACGTATCGTCTGAGTCCGGCTGCTCGCCGGGCGTGGCCGTGTACATCGACATCTACGGCGGCTGGACGGGCGTCTGCGGCACGAGCGTCGCGTCGCCGTTCCTTGCCGGCGTCATTGGGCTGGCAGGCAACGCCTCGACTTGGAATGCAAATGGCGGCGAGCGCTTCTGGAAGCTGAAGGACCGCAAAGTAAAGCATCAGCTCCACTACATCAGCAAAGGCAACGACGGCAGTTGCAGCGGCGAATACCTCTGCACCGCCGGCACGAATCAATACGAAACCTACTCCGGCCCGACGGGCTTTGGAACGCCCAAGGGAATCGGGGCGTTCTAGAAAACCCCGGGGCTTCGCGCAACACGGAGGCGGGTGCGACTGCACCCGCCTCTTGACTTAAGAACCCCCGCAAAAGAACAAGGAGCATTTGTGAACGGAACCATTAAACTTGTGGCGCCGCTCGTGGCGGCGCTCGCAATCGCCGCTTGTAGCGGCGGCTCTTCGAATGTCCCGCCGGCCGGACAAACGGTAGGTTCGGCGTCTACGCGCGTCCCTGCGTGGCAGGCACTGCATCAGGCGCGCGCGGTCTGCCCGCAAGTCGTCGGTAAGCCAAGCTGTTTGGCGCTGCAGGTTATTCCCCACGGTCAGCCGGCGCCGTGCAGTCCGTCGTCCAGCTGCGGTTTCACCCCGGCAGAACTGCAGACCGCCTACAACCTAACCCCGTCGTTAGGAAAGGGAGCCGGAATGAAGGTCGCGGTCATCGAGGCAGGCGACCTCGCCAATGCCGCGACGGACCTCTCGACCTACCGCACCCAGTACGGCCTCGGTACGGCCAGCTTCTTTAAGTACAACGAGAACGGACAGCAATCCAACTATCCCCCGAGCTGTCAAAACTACGGCTGGTGCCTCGAGACCGCTCTGGATATCGACATGGTCTCGGCCTCGTGTCCGAAGTGCACCATCTACCTAATGGAAGCCAAGGACGGCTCCTCGATTAGCGACTTCGAACAGGCTGAGAAGGAAGCCGTCACGCTCGGTGCGACCGTCGTCAGCAACAGCTGGGGCTGTCCCCAAAGCTGGGATTGCGGCGACACCAACTTCAGCAACTTCTTCAACACCAAGGGCGTCGCGTATCTGGCCTCGACCGGCGATTCCGGCTACAACAACGTCGGCGGCCCGTCGGTACTCGACAGCGTGATCGGCGCCGGCGGCACGCAGCTCATCAAGAGCGGCTCGACCTACACCGAAGACGTTTGGATCGATGCGGGCGCGGCCTGCGCCAGCCCGACCGAAGTCGGCAGCCCCGGCGTCCCGAAGCCCTCGTGGCAGACGGATCCGGACTGCACCTACCGCACCGACGGCGACGTATCGTCTGAGTCCGGCTGCTCGCCGGGCGTGGCCGTGTACATCGACATCTACGGCGGCTGGACGGGCGTCTGCGGCACGAGCGTCGCGTCGCCGTTCCTTGCCGGCGTCGTTGGGCTGGCAGGCAACGCCTCGACTTGGAACGCAAACGGCGGCGAGCGCTTCTGGAAGCTGAAGGACCGCAAAGTAAAGCATCAGCTCCACTACATCAGCAAAGGCAACGACGGCAGTTGCAGCGGCGAATACCTCTGCACCGCCGGCACGAATCAGTACGAAACCTACTCCGGTCCGGGAGGCTTTGGAACGCCCAACGGAGTCAAGGCGTTCTAGAGAAACCCCGAGTTTAGACGCAACGCGGAGGCGGGTGCGAACGCACTCGCCTCCTGCTTTGCGGAGGGCTCGAAACCCGAAGTGCCAAAGAGCCGATGCCACCGAAAGGAGCTCCCTCGAACGATGCCCCACAAACGCGTGGTGCCGCTGACCATAGCGCTTAGTCTGGCAGCCTGCAATGGACTCGGTTCCGTCGCTAACGTGCCGACGGCGTCGCAGGCGCTGCGCCGCGTCGCGCGCCACGGCAGCACAACGCCGATCCAGCACGTTATTTTCATCGTGCAGGAGAACCGCTCGTTCAATAACCTCTTCATGGGATATCCTGGAGCAACCACGCAGAGTTACGGCTACGACAAGAAGGGCCGTAAAATAAAGCTCGTCGCGCAGGGACTCGCCCAGCCTTGGGATATCGGCCACTTTTCGCCCGCATTCTTTGCGGCCTGCGACGCGCCAAGGGATGCGTTGCCGGGAACGCACTGCAAGATGGACGGTTGGGACAAGGAGGCAACCTATCTTCCGGCTCCCAAACACGCTCCGTATGCCTACGTCCCCGAAGCGCAGGTCGATCCGTATTGGAAGATGGCGCAGCAATACGTGTTGGCAGACGCGATGTTTGCGTCAGACTTCGACGGCAGCTTCGTCGCGCACCAGTACGTCGTCGCGGCCTATGCGAGCAAGACCGTGGACACGCCCGAAGGTCCGTGGGGATGCGAGGGAGGGCCGAAAGATAAAATCTACCAGCTGACGGCGAAGCGCACGTACGGCTCGCTGATCCCTGCATGCTTCGCCAACTCCACAATCGGAAGTGAAGCCGATAACGCCGGCATGAGCTGGCGCTTCTACGCGGGCGCCGTCGACGGCGACGGAGGCCTCTGGAGTTCATACCAGGCCGACAGCGGCATCTACGACGGCCCGGATTGGACTAAGGACGTCATCAATCCGCCTTCGCAGTTTCTCACTGACATCGGGAACGGAAAACTCGCGAACGTTACCTGGATTACGCCCACGTATCAGAACTCCGATCACGCCGGAGCCGGGTCGAGCAGCGGCCCGGCGTGGGTAGCGTCGCTCGTCGACGCGGTCGGTACGAGCCCGTTTTGGAATTCGTCCGCGATCTTCATCATGTGGGACGATTGGGGCGGTTGGTTCGACCCGGTAAAGCCCGTCTTCGAGGACTACGACGGTCTCGGCTTCCGCGTTCCGCTGCTCATCATCTCACCTTATGCGCGGCAAGGCGACGTCACGCACGTGGAATACGAAACCTCTAGCGTATTGCGTTATATCGAAGACAACTTCGGCCTGGCGACCATGGCCAAGAGCGACGCGCGCGCCAACGATCCCGCGACCGACGCTGACGCCTTCGACTACGCTCAAAAGCCGCGCGCGTTCAAGCCGTTTGCGGGCGGTAAGCCGAATGCGTACTGGATCGAACGCGATCGGACGTCGCGCCGGCATGGCAAACCGCCGAGCTTCATCGGCGACGACTAGCATAAAAAAGAATGGCCGGCGCGAGCCGGCCATTCCATTTGCAGTTATCGAGATATGACTGCTTTAGTCTACTTTACTCCGCTCGGCATGTACGCGGCAGCCTCGCAGAACGCAATCAGCGAGGTCGCGCAGCTGCTGAGTCCGTTGTTGAACGAGTACATCATCGAACCAACGCCGGACGTCTGGCTGTAGCTATAGACTTCCATTTGGCTGGTCGTTAGGTCAGCCGTGACCCAGCGCTCGTTCTGACGGCCGATGTGCCCGTAGACGCTCTCGCCGGTCAGATTGGTCGGACCGCTGACGAGCGTGCAAGTGCCGGTGGAGCAACCCGAATAGGTGCTCACCGTGCTCGGCGTGCCGAAGCTCGAGTTGAGCAGGGAGATCGCCGTTACGTTGCCCTTGTTGTCGACATCGATGCCGCCGAGGTATGGCTCCGAGAAACCGGTGGCCACGGTGGGCGATCCGGCGCAGCCGGCGTAGACGTCGAGTATCACCAGACCGGTCGTGGCACTGAAGCCGTCCGCGTAGCAGTTGCCGGCCTTGTCCACGGCAACCTGCGAGAAGCCGGAGAGGTTGCCCGGGAGCTCGGTGCAGCTGTTGGGGGAGAGCGTGCAGGTGGCGATGACGCCGGACGAGTGTCCGACGACGATCGTGCCAGTCTGCGCGTTAACCGCTGCCGCGTCGGCAGCTTGACCGTAGATGTCGGTGATTTGCCCCATGAGTGTTCCGCACGAGCTGCCCGTGAAGGGCGGCGCATACACGTAGATGCCGTTGAAGGCATCGGGGACGATGAGGTCGCCGGCGCTATCCGAGGCTTCATTATTCACGCCGTACGTGCCTACCGAGCCGCTGCAAACCGCCGGTCCATTGGCGGAGTTGTTCTTCGGGAAGACCCAGTAGGTGCTCGTCACGGAAAGATCGCCGAACGTCGCGGTCGAGATGCCCTTCGTGTAGGCCGCGGGGACCTTGACGAGGTGGAACTTGTGTGCGCGCGGCAGGAGGTTCTTCGGGATTGCCATCTGCGGGGTGAGCCCGTGATGGTGACCCATCGAGGTGGCGCCGGAGCCGCCCGGTATCGCGCTCGGCGAGGTTCCATTGCCCGAGCAAGCGGCTAGAAGCGCGGCAGCGACTGTGGTACAGACCGCCGCTGTTAACAAACGCATAGGGAGAATTCTCCTCATTTGTAGTTAGGGAAGTGCTAGGCCGTCGAGAGCTTCCGCCGCGGCGGTTAAGCGGACGTCCGGTAATCGAACCGAGGTGCACTCCAGTGGTTGGTGCATCCGCAAAACTCCGTCCAGACCTAGGGAGGCCAGTCCTTTCGTCCGAGGTGCCGGAATCCTGCATCTTTAGTCAATTTTTTCGGCCCTTTTGGGGCGTTTTAGGGCCTACTCGGTCGATCGGGGGTTGAACGCGGCCCCCTCGACGAGCTCGCTGGGGCTGAAGCCCGTAGAGCTTCGCGTCCACGTTGCTCAGCGACACGAGGTTTCCTTGGTTGTCCTTGAAGTAGGTCAGCGTCGCTTTGCCGCTCTTATTGAATGCCTAGGCCCAACAGTCGCCGTTTTTGGCGAGCGCGACGCCGGCGACTTCATCCATGTTGGCGTTGCGGAGGTTGCTCTTGCACCCGTGCGCGAGCGTGCACTTCGAGACGCTGCCCGGCGCCTTGTTGTTGTCTAAGATGTTCGCGATGACGATCGTTCCGCCGGCGGCGTCGGCGCTCGCCCCGTCGGAAGGCTGCCCGTACGGATCCTTTACCGCACCCAGCTTGGGTCCGCACATCTTCGGACCGTTGAAGACCGCGACGGCGGCCGTGGATAAGACGGTTGAAGCCTTCATGCGGTCATTATCGCAAGATTGCGGCGTTAACACGTCAACGCATTACATACGCTGAGTTAGAATCGCAGCGTGATCGCGCCCGTCGTCGTGCCGACGCGGACCCGGCCGCTTCCCGATCCGATCGCCCCGTTGGCCCGGGCGCCGATCAGGTTTTCGCGGCTCGCCGGGACGCCGGGGATGCGGCTCGAGACGTCCCCGACGGTGCTGGAAGCCGCGATCGTGGCATCGCTGTTCGGGGCGATCGACAGGTCGACGGCGCCGGTCGTGGCGCGCAAGTCGATCGCGCGGTTTCCGGCTACGCGTCCGACGTCCGCCGTGATCGCCCCGGCCTGCGTCTCCACCGTGACGTCGCCCGTGACGCCGGCGAGGTCGACCGCGCCGGCGACATTGGAGATATCGAGGGACGCACCCGCGGGAACCACGAGGCGGTAGCGCACCTCGCCGTGGCGCAGCCCCTCGTAGTTCGTCTTGATGAAGACGTCCTTGCCCGCGTTGCGCACGTCGATCTTTACCGAACGCAGCTGCGCCGCATCGTTCCCGTATTTCGTTGCACGCACGTCGACGATCGACTTCGTCCACGCGTCCACCTTGACGCTGCCCGCGACGTTGTCGACGTGCACCGTCGCGCCGGCACCCGTGCCGATCGCCTGATGAAAATCTTCTCGCGCGCGCTCGCCGAACGCTCCGCTGCACGCAGCCAGCGCGACGATCGCGACCGGGCCGACGAATCGAATCATACGTGCAATACCGCCGCGCCGCGCAGCTCGTCGTGTTTGAGCATGTTCAGTGCGCCGTTCGCGTCCTCCAAGCGCATTCCCACCGTGGCGGACTTTATCGGTATCGCGCCGGCGATCGCGAGGAACTCCTCGGCGTCCGCGCGCGTGTTGGCGGTGACGCTGCGGATCTCTCTCTCGTCGAAGAGATGCGCCGCGTAGTCGAGCGGCGGAATCTGCGTAAGATGGATTCCGGCGATCGCCAGCACGCCGCCGCGCCGCAGCGCCGACATGACCGGCGGCACGAGTTCGCCGGCGGGCGCGAAGAGGATCGCCGCATCGAGCGGCGCCGGCGGGGCCTGCGACGCGTCGCCGATCCAATCCGCTCCCAGCTCGCTGGCGAGGTCGCGGTGGACGCCGCCGCGGCTCATCACGAACACGCGGCAGTTCCAGTGCCGCAACACTTGCAGCGCCAGATGCGCCGAGCCGCCGAACCCATAGAGCCCCACGGTGGCACCCGGCACGACGCAGGCGCGCTTGATGGCGCGAAAGCCGATGATGCCGGCGCACAGCAGCGGCGCGGCGTGCTCGTCGTCGATTGCGTGGGGGAGCCGGTAGGCGAAGTCCTCGCGCACGACCGCGTACTCGGCGTAACCGCCGTCGCGATCCCAGCCCGTGAAGAGGGCATTGGGACACAGGTTTTCGCGCCCGCTGCGGCAGTACTCGCACGTGCCGTCGGTGTACCGCAGCCAGGCGATGCCGACGCGCGTTCCGGCGGCGAATCGCTCGCACCCCGGACCGGACTGCTCGACGCTGCCGACGATCTCGTGGCCCGGCACGATGCCGCGGTGTTTCGGAGCCAGGTCGCCCTCGGCGACGTGCAGGTCCGTCCGGCACACGCCGCACGCGCGGACGCGCACGCAGATCTCGCCGGGCGCGGGCACCGGCTTCGGCTTATCCGTCAGGCGCAGCGGATTGGTTTCGATCGGCGCGGGCCGCTCGAGCGTCATGGCGCGCACGCTTAAAACGGCGTTATCGTAACGAGTGGAAAACGGTCCCGAAATCGGCGTGGTCGCCGCCCCAAGTGGTCGTGCCGTAAAGAGTCCCGGCGACGTCGATCAAGCCGGCCTCCGGATTGGCTCCGTCGGTGTAACCTTGAAAGCGATAGACGATTTGCTCGCGGCCGAACGCGTCGACCTTGAAGATCGTGCCGCACGTCGCTTGGGACGACGCGGGTCCCCTGAGGCAGTCGCCGGATCTCTTCTCGAGCCGCCCGCCGTTCATCGTCGTCCCGTAGAGCTCCCCGCCGATGGCGATCAGGCCCGAGAGCGGACCCGCGCCGTCGGTTCCCGCCGCGAACGAATGCAGCACTTTTTCCGACCCGGACGGAGCCATCGCGAACACGGTACCGTATCCGTGGGTTCCGCCGTGCAGCGTCGTGCCGAAGAACTCCCCGTTGACCACGACCAGCGGCCCGGCGGGGTTCATGCCGTCGCCGTGCTTGACCCCGAAGCTGTGCAGCACGTCCTCATAGCCGAACGGCGTAACCTTATAAACGGCGCCGCCCGCGGCGATCAACCCGCCGGCGCGCGTCGTGCCGTATAGCGCGTCCTTGTAGCGGATGAGTCCGGCCGTCGGATGTCCCCCGTCGTTCGGCGCACCGGCGAAGCTGTGCAATACGCGCTCGCCCGATGCGTCGAGCTCGAAGACGGTGCCTTTGTCGTGCGCGCCGCCGAGCTCCGTCGTGCCGTACAGCACGCCGTTGACGTCGACGAGACCGGCGAGAGGCAGATCGCCGTCGCCTCGCTTTCCAAAGCTGTGAACCACGTGCTCGAGACCGTCGGGCGCCACGGAGTAGATCGTTCCGTCGCCGTACAAGCCGCCCGCGGAACTCGTTCCGTAGAAGGCGCCGTTGAACCAGATCATGCCGGCCTGCGGGTATTCGGCGTCCGGATAACCGCTAAACGCGTACATCACGTGCAGCTTACCGAACGAGTCGATCTTGAAGACCGTGCCGTAGCCCTTGCCGTAGGCCGACGTCGTGCCGTAGAGCAGGCCGTTGTGGAGAAGCAGTCCCGCCATTGGTGCGCCCCCACTCATGTGGCCACTGAAGCTATAGAGCGGCGCTTCACGGCCAAACGCGCGCGACGCCGCCGGCGCGACGCCGGCCGAGTTGCCAGGCATCGCTGGCGTCCCCGCAGGGATGGTACAGCCCGCCAGGACCGCCGCGCAAAGTAGCAACGTGCCGATACGCATGATGCGAACCTCCGTCCACATGGTTGTCCGTCAGGTTGGCGTCATCCTAGATGACCGAGCCGGCGGCGCAGATTGCGGACGTTTAAGGCCAGGACGAGCTGGAGAAGAACGAGTGGTGCGCTCGCTTGATGGTTCGGCCGCGCAGCTGAACCGCGTCCTTGACGTACTCGTTCAAGCGGGGCGCGCGCTGAAGGTCTCTCCCGACATCGACGACGCGCTGGCTCAGATCGCCGGCTCCTTCGCGAGAAGCTTCGGTGACTTCTGTTCGATCGAAATCACCATCGACGCCGCCGTTCTGCGCGACAGCCGCGTCGCGGCGGGGGCTGCCGGCGCATCGATCGGAGGACGCGCTCGCGTCGTCGAGCCGCTGGCGGACGGGCGCGTAAAGTTCGGCACGATTACTTGCGAGACGTCCGACCCGGACGGTTTCGACGACACCGCACGCGACGCCATCCATCTGCTGGCCGTTCATTTGGGCATCGTGCTCGCCGGACACGTCTCCATGTTGCGGGAACATGGCATCGCTTATCGTCTGCAACGCGCCCTGCTTCCCGAACACTTGCCGGTTCTACCCGGCGTCGCCTTTGCGGCCGCATATCGCCCGGCGAGCGGCGAAGCCGAAGTCGGCGGCGATTGGTACGACGCGTTCAACCTGCCCGACCGGCGCATCGCGATCTCCGTGGGCGACGTCGCGGGACACGGCCTAGAAGCCGCCATCATCATGGGAGAGGTGCGCCAAGCAATTCGCGCCGCGGCCGTAGGCGCGTCCAGTCCGGCCGCCGTGCTCGACTACGTCAACCGCATCATCGCGTTGCGCGAATCGATCGGCGTGGTGACGGCGATCTTCGGCTTCTACGACCCCGAATCGAGCACGCTTTCGTATGCCGTCGCCGGTCATCCGCCGCCGATCTTCTCGTTCGCGAACGGCTTCGTCCGCCGGCTACCCGGCAAAGGTCTCCCGCTGGGGTGCGAAGCCGCGCTCGACGCGACGGATTGGACGTTCACGCTGCCCGCCGGCAGTAGCACGGTATTTTACACCGATGGATTAATCGAAAACGAGCGCGACGCGATACGGGGCGAACAGCGATTGATCGAAGTCGTGCGCTCATTGTTCCCGGGAGACGGCGGCGACCCGGCGCACGCGCTGCAGGAGCGCGTTTTCGGGGGCGCCTCTAATCGCGACGACGCCGCGGCATTGCTTCTGTCGCGCAGCGATCCCGTGGACTCCTATGTGTTCTCGGCAGTACCGATCGCCGCGCCGATCGCGCGAGCGATCGTCGAGCGCGAGATGGCCGAGCTCGACATTCCCGCCGAGCGGCGCTTCGGCGCGCTCGTGGCGCTGGGCGAAGCAATCGCCAACGCCGTCGAGCACGCCTATCGCGGAGGCAATCCCGGGTTGATTCGGATAGCTATCGAACGTCATCCGAAAGTCTTGACGATGAGCGTCGAAGACTATGGCTGCTGGAAACCGTTCGTTCACCGCGAGGACAGAGGCCGAGGCATCGAGCTCATGCGCGCGTTCATGGACAGCGTCCAAATTCTCTCGACGCAAGAGTCCACGAAGATCGTCCTCAAAACCAAACTCGCCTCGTAATATTACGGATCGTAGCTCGAGCGCGACGTCGGACTGTTCGTGGGACGCGATGTCGGCGGCGGCGTGGCCTGTTTACCCGGAGCGGCATGTTTGCTGACGACGAACACGTCGTGCATGCCCTCGTGGTAATGGAACGCACACCCGATCAAGTAAACGCCGTTCTTTACGAGCGTGATCGTGACGGATTTGCCGGGTTTGATCGGACCGCTCGCGTATCCGGCCTCGAACTTGCCGTTGCCGCGCGCCTTGACCGATAGATTCGGGTTCTTCGGAAATCTTGCGGGCGGTTTGGAGATCACCTTGACGACGTCCAGCGTATGCTCCGTGGTCTTCGAGAGATTGCGAACGGTGATCTTCGTGCCGGGCGGGAAGCCGAGCACCTGCGAGTAGCGTTGCTGTGTGTATCCGCCGACCTCGGCCTGCCATTTCGGCGACTTGACCATGCCGAGACCCTCATCCGGCTTCTCCTCGCCGATCGTGTTCTTGGGGAGGTTCGCGGTCACAACGAGATCGGAGTCGAGCGGCGGGAGCACGTAGGTACCGCCGCTTACCGCCCCGGCATTGCCGCCGGCCATGTGCCCGGCGCACGCGCTCACGACGATGCCTACGAGCGCGATGCCGATTGCTACGAGTTTTCCGCCCATTGGTCCACCCTAGGAGCGGAGAGTTAAGAAAGTATAAACCCGCCCGCTCTATTGGTTCAACCGGAGCTGCAGGGTCGTCTCCGTGCTCTGGCCCGACGCCGGATCGGTCGCCACGATGCGCACCGAGACGGATTGTTGACCCGGCATCGTCGTGAGGTTGATCGTTATCCGGAAGTTGCCCCGTTGTCCCGCATCCGTCTCGCCCTTGAACTGCCCGGTCGTCGACGGCCTCGCCCCTGCGGTCACCCGGATGTGCCCGTTCGCGACGGTGTTCCCGACGATATCGAACGTGCGGGCGACCGATGCATTGGGCGCCGGCTGCGTGATCGTCAGGCGCATCGTCGGCGGCGGCGGCCCCGAACGGATGACCGCGAACGACCACGAGCGATCGAACGGCGTGCCGCCCGGACCGCGGCCGACCACGCGGACTGTGTGCGAACCGAAGTCGAGCGGCGCGGGCGGCTTATACGAGAAGCCGGTCGAGGACGTGCCGCTGCGGTACGTGACGTTGTTGCCGTCGAGATAGACACGAACACTGCCGGCGTCGACGCGCGCCGTAAACTGCGCCGAGATCACGCTGAAGCGGTCGCGCACGTTCGAGCCCGGGTCGGGCTGCTGCAACCGCAGCCGGACCTCGGTCGACGGCGGCGGATAGGGAGGCGGCACCGGAGGACGCGGCGGCCGCGGCGGCGGAGGTGGAACCGGCTGCGCCACGTTGATTGCCACGACGCGCGTGTTCGCGTCGTAACCCACTTGCGCTCCGAGCGATTGCACGATGAATCTCAGCGGAACGTAGGTCGTCGCGCCGACGATGAACGGTGCGACGTCGAGGGTTTGCGGCTGGCCGCCGACCGTGGCCTGCATCGACCCGATGTGCAGCGAAACCGTCGTACCGCCCTTGGTCGCATTGATCGTCCCGGAGGCGTAGACGACGGTCGCTCCTAGCCGCTCGAAGATTCCGCGCAGCGGCACGAAGACGCGACCGGCACGCTCGATCGGTCCTGGATTGAGGTAGAGCGCCTGTCCGTTGATCGTGACGGTAACCGTCTGAGCAGCTGCGCTCTGCGGCAGGCTCGCGACGGCGAGCGCGGCGAACAATGCGCCGCCCAAAATCCGAGATCCCAGTGAAAACACGGCCGAAACCTCCTCGCTCGATTTTGTGCGATAGCTTGCTCGTTCCCCTTTATCCGCACCGTCCAACGCACACGCCGCAAAAAGCAAGGTTAGCGGGAAACCCCTTCCGGAACTCAAAAGGAAGCGGGTCTCGCTCGTAGCTCCCAATCTTGGAGGTCGTTAGTGTTTCGCTTCACCCTTAGATCGGCGTGTCTCGCCGCTGCGTCCGCGCTGGCCGTCGCGGCCGCGGGCTGCTCCGGCGGCCATTCGCTCCTGCCGGGCGTCGGTCCGCAACTCGCCAACGATTTGCGGCCCGGCAAGATAACCCGGTTCGTGCCCCTCAAACATCGGCTCTCCGCGCCGGCAGTCCAGATGGAGTTCCTCATGACGGACGGCACGGTGCTCGCGCAAACCTACAATAACGCCCAGTGGTACCGCTTAACGCCCGACTCGTCGGGCAGCTATGCCAATGGGACGTGGGCCCCGGCGGCATCGTTACAGGATCCGCCGTATGGACCCTCGGCCTTCGCGTCGGCGGTGCAGATCGACGGCCGCTTCATCATCACGGGCGGCGAGTATAACTATCCCGGCAACGGCTATCGACCTGCAGCTAACGAACCTCGGCGCCATGTACGACCCCGTCGCCAACACGTGGACGCCGCTCGGCCATCCGAAACGACTGGAAGTCGATCGGCGATTCGCCGTCGGCCGTTCTACCCGATGGGCAGTACTTGGTCGGGCAGAAGCTCACGCATCGCGACTCGATCCTCGACCCTCAAACGCTCAAGTGGAAGAAGTTCGGCCACATCGGCAAGTCGGACTTCAACGCCGAGGAGGGCTGGACGCTTCTTCCCAACGGCACGGTTCTGACGGCGGACGTCAAGAACGCCCCCAACTCCGAGATCTACGACCCCGTCGACGCAAAAGTGGAAGAGTGCGGGTTCGACCATCGTCGACTTGCACTCGCCGTCGCCCTATGGATGCCTGCTGTACGGACCCAAGCGAGATTGCTACTATCCGCCGGGTGAGATCGGTCCGGCGATGCTGCGTCCCGACGGCACGGTCTTCGCCACCGGTTCGGCGCCCAACGGCACCGGCCCGGCCACACGGCGATCTACACGATTTCGGTAGCCGCCGGACGTGGACCGTCGGTCCGGACTTTCCCAACGGCGATAACGCCGGCGACGACTTCGCGGTTCTGCTCCCGAGCGGCAACGTGCTGGTGTTCGGCGACAGTGGCGAGATGTACGAGTTCAACGGCACGTCGTGGGCGCAAGACGGATTCGCGCTCCGGCCCGCCGCTGCTGCTGCCCACGGGACAGGTGCTGATGCAGAACGTTCTCTTTACACGCCCTCGGGTTCGCCGAAGGCGAGCTGGGCGCCGACGATCAAAACCGCGCCGACAGTGTTACCCGCGGACAGACCTATAAGATCTCGGGCACGCAGTTCAACGGCCTGTCGACAGGCGATGGCGTTCGGCGACGAGTTTGAGAACGCGACGAACTACCCGCTTGTGCGGATCACGAACAACTCGACCAAACACGTCTTCTATGCGCGGACGCACGATCACAGCACGATGGGCGTCGCTACCGGAACGAAGGTCGTTTCGACGAACTTCGACGTTCCGCGAGGATCGGACACCGGAGCGAGCACGCTCGTCGTCGTCGCGAACGGCATCGCGTCGAAGCCGGTCAACGTAACCGTTAAATAGGAAACCGGTATGTAAAAGACCGGGCCGGCACGCTCTCTCGTGCCGGTCCGGTTTTTTTCACGATCGGTCTGCCGGAGGATCTTACGGAGGCGGCTGACCGCTCGTGATTGCGGTCGCGTAAAAGTTGTCGCCCTGCCAGTAGCCGTGCGCGACGATCTGCCGTCCGACGGCGACTCTGCCGGACGACTGGTTGTTCAAGGCGGCGCTGTCGTCGATGACGACCTGTCCCTTCGTCTGCTGCAGGGTGACCAGGTGCCCCTTCACGGAAACGATCGTGCCCGTCACGACTTCATGGCGATAGGTCACGGTCGGGCAGTTGCCGTTCGCAACCCACGTGTCGCCTTGCCACGCGCCGCAGTTCGTGTCTACGTATGGCGGCGGCGCCTCCGGCGGAGCGGGCGGCGGCGGAGCGCCCTGCGCTGCAGCGATCGCGGCTGAGGCCGCTATCCCGGCGAGGCCGCTGAAGATCATAAGCAAAGCTCTCATGGCCCCATGATTCCCAACGTGCCCGAAGCTCAATCAGAGGAAGAATGGTATAGCAAGCAGCTGCGCGAGCGTCGAAAAGATCACCAGGCCAAGGATCGACTGGTCGAGCAGCAGACCGGCGATCGCACTCCCGGCAAACCACGCGACGCCGAAGAGCAAATCATAAAGGCCGAACCCGGTCGCTCGTCGCCCTCGCGCGATCACCCCGGCGATCAGCGCGAGCAGAAGCGCGTCCTGCACCGCGGTGCCGACCCCCCACAGCGCCACGCCGGCCTGGGCGGCCGCGCCCCTTCCGAGGAATGCGAGCGGCGTCGCGGCCGCCGTCAGGACGATCGCGGGCGCGACGACGGTTTTTCCAAATCGATCGAAGAGCTTGCCGAGGATCGGTGCGGAGACCGCGCCGACGGCCATCGCCACCGCAAACCACAGCGAGATCGCGGCGACGCCGACCACGTGATCGCGCGCGAAGCGAAACGCGATCAACGCAAAGTCAACGTATCCCGCCGCGAGCAGCGCTCCGCCGATCGCGTAACGCCGAAACGCGCGCGGATCCGCGACGGTCGCGCCGTCAGGTTCCGGGCGCGGGGCGACAGCGCGCCCCGCGACGGTGGCCGCCAGCAGAAACACGAGCGTCAACAGCGCGGGGACGATCAAGATTCCGAAGCCCAGGCTGTACCCCGCGCGCGCGATGGCGAACGCGACGAGCAGCGGTCCAACGGTCGCGCCGATCTGGTCGAGCGCCTCGTTCAGCCCGAAGACGCGTCCGCGCCCAATCGTGTGCCCGGCCTCCGAAAGCACCGCGGCCATGACGGGCTTGCGGATTCCGCGTCCGACGCGCTCGCCGATCATGAGGCCCGCCGCGGCCGGCCAGCTTCCGGCAAGTGCCAGCGCGGGAACGCACAGCACGTTGATCGCGTATCCGACCCACGCCTCCAGCCAGTAGCGCCCGGTTCGGTCGGCGATCGCGCCGGAGACCGAACGGATCGCAAAGCCGGCGAGCTCGCCTCCCCCCGCCAGCGCTCCGATCGCGGCCCCGCTCGCCCCGAGATGACCGAGAAACGCGCCGACGACGCCGCGCGACCCCTCGTACGTCATGTCCGCGAACAAATTGACGATGCCCATGATCGCGACGAAGCGCAGCACGCGCTTCGCGTCGATGCCGGAAGGCGCGCCGTTAACGAGAGAGATAGCGGTGCTTAACCCAGCGGGCCCACGCGCAGGACGGCGTGCCGCGGTAGCTCTTGATCAGCACGCCGCATCCGCGCCACGTGGTGCGCGACGTTGTGGTTGCCGTCTACGAGCTGGTTGCCGGATAGGCGCAACCCCGCCGCGAGGAGCGTCCCGACCAGGATCGCCGCCTTGGCGTACATGAACGCCGGTATTCTGGAGGCCGCGCGAAAGTTACTTTCCACGGCCGTCAAGAAACACGGGCGAATGCCACGCAAGTATCGCTACGGTGAGATGACCTGGCCCGAAATCCGCGAGACGGCGACGCGTCCGTGCGTCGCCGTCGTGCCGATTGCGACGCTCGAGGACCACGGGCCGCACCTTCCCGTCGACACCGACCTGAGGCTGTGCACCAGCGTGTGCGAGCTCGCGGCTTCGCGTGCGGCGGATCGCGTGGTGCTCGTGCCGGCGATCAATCACGGGTACAGCCCGCATCATATGGATTTTCCAGGAGCGCTGACGATCGGCCCGCACACACTCATCGAGTACGGCCTGGACGTGTGCAAAAGCCTCGCGCATCACGGATTCGAGCGCCTTCTCATCGTCAACGGCCACGGCAGCAACACGCCGTTCGCCGACATCATCGCGCGAGAGTGCGTGGTCCATACCGGTGCGCTGGCGGCCGCCGTCAACTACTGGGCCGCACCGGGCGTGAGGGATGCCGCCGAAGCGCTGCGCGAGTCGGAGCCGGTCGGCGGTATGAATCACGCGTGCGAGTTCGAGACGTCGATCTATTTGGCGCTGCGCCCCGAGCTAGTCGACATGACGAAGGCCGTCGCCGAGCTATCGCACCGGCCGTCGAAGAATTACTGGACCGACTTGATCGCCGGCGACGGCCCGCTGACGATGATGGAGCACTGGAGCCGGCTCAGCCGCAGCGGCGTGATGGGTGATCCCACTAAAGCGTCCGCCGAAAAGGGCCGCGTACTCTTGGACGCGGCCGCCAACGGCGTCGTCGAGCTCGTCGACGAGATGCTCGCACGGCGCACGCCTCCACGCGCCGACCACCACTAGGAGATCTCGTCGTACTGTAAATACCCCGCGGGGAGCAGTCGCGCGCCGGGCGTGAGCCGATGCGGCCGTGCTGCGCCGACATGCATGAGATGCTGCACGTCGATGTGATCGACGAGCACGAGCGCGTCGGCGATCAGGCGGCGATGGCAGCGCCACCAGAGCGTCTCGGAGCACATGATCGCCGTGCCTTCGCGCGCATCTTCGACCAGCTGCGCCAGTGCCGCCGCGAATTCGGGCGTTTGCATGTAGTCTGCGTATCCGCGGAAGGACGAGTGGCGTAGGCCCACGTTCGGGCTGTCGGCGCGTGTCTTACGAAACCCGCCGAGCGCGGGACGCCACTCGTAGCTCGCGCCCGCGAGATCCGGCACCCATAACGCCATGCGCTCGGCCCAGACGTGCGGATGTGTTCGGCTCTTCGGCACGCTGCGCACGTCGACTACCGCCTTCACGCCGGCGGCGCGGATCAATGCCGCCAACTCGACCTCGCCCGCGGTGCCGTGCCCGAACGTGTAAATCGTCTTGCCGTTTCGCATCAATGAACCATCAAATCGCCGAGAATTGAAGGCGCCCACAAGGGCCCGATGTTAGACTTGTTGCGCTGTGCTCCGCGCTTGCATTTGGACGGCCGTCGCGTTCGTACTGCTCGGTGCGCCCGTCAGGGCGGCCGTGAACGGAAATTTCGCTTTCACGATCGCCCGGGCGCCGCATACGCTCGCCCTCGATCCGACGCTGGCGGATCCGGCGTGGGCGGCGGGCAAGGTTCCGGACGGCGGCGGACCCTGGATCAACGTGACGACGCGCTCGCCGGCGACGCTGGCGACGACCGCCTATCTCCTCTCCGACGACAAGAACCTCTACGTCGGATTCAAAGCGGAGCAAACGGGCGTTCCGGTCGTCGCCGCGCAGACGACCAACGACGTCGGATTCGGGCTCGACGACTTCGTCGGCATCGGCCTCGATACGAGCGGGACCGGTAGCGACGCCTACTACTTCGAGACGACGCCGCGCGGCGTGCGCTACGAACAGGCGAACGAGAACGTTCGCTTCCGCGCGCGCTGGAGCGCCGCCGGAAGCGTCGCACGGGGGTCGTGGAGCGCGGTGATGATCGTTCCGCTCAACGTCATTCGCGTGCCGCGCGGCGGAAAGCAGACCTGGCGCTTCAACTTCGTGCGCGGCGTGGCGGCGCGGGGCGAGCACATCTCGTGGGTGTGGGACCCGATCATGGCGGACGCGGCGGCGGGAACCTGGCCGACGTTTTCGGACACGCGCTTCTGGGCCGCCGGAAGCCTGCAGCTCGCGGCGTCGGCCGCGACGCGTCCGAAGCCGCGGGCCGACGTCTACGCGCTCGCGAGCGTCGGCAACGATCGCAATCTCTTCCAGCAAGCCAACGGGACGTTTCTCCCCGAGAACGTGCGCATGTACGGCGCCGACGTCAGCTATCCGCTGACGCCGACGATCCGTTTCGTCGGCACGCTCAACCCGGATTTCTCCAACGTGGAAATCGATCAGCAGACGATCGCGCCGCAGGAGTTCCAGCGGCAGCTCATCGAGTACCGGCCGTTCTTCGCGCAGGGCGCCGCCTTCATCAACGCCGCGTCCGGCCCGCGCTCGCTGACCGGAACTAACGTACAGGCGCCGTTTCTCGCCTTCTACTCGCCCTCGGTCGGGCCGTTCGACAGCGGCGCCAAGGTCGAAGGAACGTTCGGCGATCAGAGCTTCGGCGCGCTGACGTTCCACGGCTACGACGAGACGAGCAACAACACGTTCAGCGATCAGGCCTACGGCTATCAACACACCCTTCCGGGCGGCTCGTTCATTTACTGGAGCGACGGCGTCTTCGCCAATCACAGCATCGCGGGAACGGACCACACGATCGAGACCGGCGCCGAGGCGCGCGACTACAGCAACGGCATGATCTACTTCTTCGATCATTCGTTCGAGAACGGTACCTGGGTTCCGCAGGGACATGCCGACTTTACCGAGTTCTTCGTCGACCGGCACAAGAACAATCTCGAGGTCAACGCCGGCTACCTGGACATTTCTCCCAACTACAATCCGATCGACGGCTACACGCCCAACTCCGACATTCGCGGACCCCAGTTCGAGACCGACTTTCAGGGGCGAACTCCGGCGATCAAGAACTACTCGGTCTTCTTCACGATGGATCGCTTTCTCGATGAGTCCGGCGCGGTGCATCAGGCGGACACGCAGCTCTTCGTCAACGCGACTTTCCCGAATCTTTTCTCGCTCGACGGAGTCGGCGAACAGGTCGGGCCAGCTTCGCTCCTATGCGATTCCGGCCGGACCCGGGTGCAGCGGACCGATTCTGTTCGCGTCCAGCTTCACCGGCTATCCGTGCTATCTCGACGGCGTGACGCAGCCGTTCAATCTGTACCAACTCCCCATCGGCTACCGCGACGGAACGCCGGCGCCGGTCGACGTCAACTACTCGTGGGGACCGTTCGGAGACAACTACGTGCACCTGTTCACGATCGTCACGAGCCGCCCGATTGGGCGGCGCATGAGCCTCGGCCTCGAGTACGACGGCACCTACGAGCGCGCGTTCTCCGACGGCGTGCTCGACTCGCAGTGGCTGCGGCGCATCTCGCTCGGATACAATCTCAGCAGCGAAAGCTCGCTGTCGCTCGAGTTGCGCGACATCAACGGACGCGGCGGATTTGCGACGCAGATCGGCAACAACCTCGCGATCGCCTTTCACGAGCGGTTCGAAAAAGGCAACGAACTCTACGTGAACTTCGGCAGCCCGGCGGCGGGAGCCACGTTAAACCGCTTGATCGTGAAGTTCGTCTTCCACGCGGGCGCCGATGAGGGAACTTAGACGCTGCCGCGTCGAGACTAAAGTGCGAAACAGTTTTAGGCCGGCGTTCCTTCCTGCATGGCCGAACGCATCAATTGCCTCAACTCCGGCGAGTCGGCATGGTGGTGGACCGTGACGGCGTGCTGCGTCGCCGCTTCGATCAGCTCCTCTTCGGTATCGGCGGAGATGGCAACGGTGCAGTGCGTTTCACTGGGATACTCGCGACAGTCGATAAACTTCCGAGCCATAGGCCCTCCTTTGTGAATCGGATCGGCCAGCTAACCGTTCGACGACGGGACTCTCTCCCATGCCGAGCCCATGCTAGAATAGACGCGATGCCGGATCACCGAGCGCCGTTTACCGTCGACCGTCTCGACCACGTCCTGCTGATCGTCGACGGAATGGGGGAGTCTCTGCGCTTCTACGAGGACGTGCTCGGCTGCGACGTCGACTCTGCGCTGCCGGACTACGGCATGGTCGAGTTGCGCGCGGGATCCTCGCACCTCGACCTCGTAGACGCCGCGGTTCCACAGGGGGCCTGGGCGAGACCCGGCGTCGCGGGTGGACGCAACATGCATCACGTCGCGCTACGGCTAAAGAGCGCCGACGAGCGGAAATTACGCGACCACTTGGCCGCCCACGGAGTCGCTATCGTGGCTAGCGCGGGTTCGGCTCCGGCGTCGGAGAGGCCAGGTACGGATTCACGTTCACCTTCGGCGCGATACGCGGAGCGGCAGCGGCCGTGGGGCCGGACGCGCAATCGGCGTTGCCGGCGCGCACGAGGCAGGCTTGTTCGGTGACGCGATCGATCCGCCACACATTATCGCCCGCGCTGACATAGCGGTAGCGAAAGAACAGCTCGAACACGATCAGGACGACCGCGACCGCGATCAGCGCATACCAGGCGGCCTTATAACGCATCTTCAATATTTTGCCTTCATCGCCAAGCTTTTCTGTTCCCCAGGTACCGCAGAGCGCTAACGCTAATCTCATCGTTTCTTCATGAACCTTCGGCCCTTCGCCCTCGAGCGATTTTTCGCGCAGCACGAGTTCACTGCGCCCTATCTCCTGTGCGCGAGCGACCCCGAAACGCTGAGCCTGCGCGAGGTGCTGGAGCTCGAGCCGGACGCCGCGGAGCGATTCGCCGATCTCCGCCTCGGATACACCGATTCGCGCGGCGGCGAGGAGCTGCGACTCGCGATCGGATCGTCCTACGAAAACCGCAATCCGGATCGCATTCTCGTGCACAGCGGCGCAGAAGAGGCGATCTTCACGTTCATGCATGCCGCTCTGCGCGCCGGCGATCACGTCGTCGTGCAGTTCCCGTGCTATCAGTCGCACTATTCGGTGGCGCAGGCGCTCGGTTCGGAAATTACGCGTTGGCACTGCGACTTGGCTCGCGAGGGCGCGCCGGACGTCGACGAGCTCGAGCGGTTGATCCGCCCGGCGACGCGCGCGCTCGTCCTGACCACGCCGAATAATCCCACGGGATATGCGCTCGATCGCGTGCAGATGGACGCCGTCGTCGCGCTCGCGCGGCGCCACGGCCTGTGGCTTTTCTCCGACGAAGTCTATCGCGGCTCGGAGCGCGAGGCGCAGCGGCTGCCCGGCGCATCCGACCTGTACGAGCGCGGCGTCTCGCTGGGCGCCCTGGCCAAGGCATATGGGCTCGCCGGCCTGCGAATCGGCTGGATTGCGACGCAACACCGCACGCTCTACGAGGCGATGGCGACCGTCAAGGACTACTCGACGATCTGCAACAGCGCGCCGAGCGAGTTTCTCGCCGCGGTGGCGCTGCGCCACGGCGAGGCGCTCATCGAGCGCGTGCGCCGCATCACCGTCGCTAATCTCGATCGGCTCGACGCTTTCTTCGCGCGACGATGCGGACTCTTCGATTGGACGCGTCCGCGCGCCGGAACCACGGCGTTTCCGCGCTATCTCTGCGGCAGCAGCGAGGTGTTCTGCACGCGCGTCGCGGCCGAGGCCGGCGTACTGCTCTTGCCGAGCACAGCCTTCGACGCGGGCGACGACCGCTTCCGCATCGGCTACGGCCGCGCGAATCTGCCGGAAGCGCTGGGTGCGTTCGAAGAGTTTCTCGATCGGGCGGTTTAGTTGGATGGCGGCGCGGCGGGCGGGCTCTGGGTCGCCAGGAACGTTACGACGTCCCACGCGTTGCGGATCCCCATGAAGATCAGCAGCAGCGTACTAGCCGCGATCGCGTAGAGCGCCTGAGCCGGCACCCACCGGAGCGCGACCGCGCCGCCGAGCATCGCACAGGCCGCGAGCATCGGAAGAACCGAGTACCAGATCCAGTCTTCGGTGTCGGGGGTGTAAGCGGTCATGCTCCTTACTATCCGCACGACGCGCAGCTGATAAGCGAAGCCGCAGAGCCCTGCGATCCCGATGAGCGCGGCCGGCGCGACCAGCGAAGGCCAGGGCGCACACAATACAGCCGAGACGAACAGCGCTACGCAGAAATGCAGCACCGTCGGCGTGCTGAACGCGTCGAGCCCGGCTCGGCGCGCCGGCGTCTCCGCTCGCGTGACCAGTGTGATCACGACGAACATCAAACCCGTGAGCGCGGCGGCCGAGGAGCCGATCATCGCGTAGAACGTCAGCCAGGCCCCCAGGAACGGCGCGGCGTGCTCAGACATTGGTCTTCGCGCGCAGCGCGGCCGCGGCTTCCCCCGCGGCGCGCTCGCCCGTGTGCAACGCGCCGTTCACCGTGCCGCCTTGACCGTCGGTCGAGGTCGCCTCGCCCGCGAAGAACAGCGTCTTGTTAAGCGGCTTGGCCAGCGCCGCGCGCGCTCCCGACGCGCCAACAGCGACGTAGCTGTAGGCGCCGCGCGAGAATGGATCGCGGTTCCAATCATGCATCAGGCCGCGCTCGAACTCTTTGCGAACGAGTTCCGGCTGTTCCAGCAGCTCCCCGAATCCGCTTAGCGCGCGCTCGAGGATGTCCGACTGCGGCAGACCGTGCAGCGCGATCGCCTTGGGGCCGCCGGCCCAGGCGACCACGAGAGTGCTGCGCACCGGAAACTGCGTCCAGTACGCCGGAAACGGTTGGCCCTCGCGATACATGAACGACGCGTCGCGATAGCGGCCATCCTCGACGCGCTCCCAGACCGGCGTCTTGAACCACAGCGCGACCTTCACGACGTGGCCCATTTCGATGCCCGCCAGCGCGGCGCACTTCGCGGGCGGCAGGACCGGATCGAAAACGACGTCGGGGTCATCGCCCGCCTGGCGCAGAATGCTGACGGGAAGCGTCACGATCGCCGCGCGCGCATGCCACGTCTTCGCCTCGCCGTCGCCGTCTCGTACGTCGACCGCGACCGTGCCGCGGCGCCACGCTATCTTTCGCACGACGCTCGAGCGATGGAGTTGCGCGCCGGCCGCGACGCATGCGTCGACCAACCGCTCGAACATCGGCCCGTATCCGCCGCGCGGCCGCGCGCTGCTCGAATCGACGCCGGACTTCCACTCGTCCGCGATGGCGCGCACGCTTGCGATCGCGGGATCGGCGGCGTCGAATCCCTCGACGAACGCGCGCGCCAGTGCCGCGATCTGCCGCATCCCTTCGTCGCTCTCGAAACGCTGCAAGAAACGCTCGACGCTCTCGTCTTCGCGCAGCGATTGCGCAACGTCGAAGATGTTGGGCGCCGACCTGAACGGACTGTCGCCGGTCATGGGAATCGTACTCATGCCGGCCTCGCGCAACAGCGCCATCGTTTCGTGGGCGCGGCCGTGGATGAACTCCCCGCCGAGCTCGGCGGGGGTCGGCGTACGCGCGGCCGGCCGCGACCAGACGCGGCCGCCGAAGCGTTCGCGCGCCTCGAGAAGGATCACGCGAAGCGATCGTTCGGCGAGATGGCGCGCGGCCGCCAGGCCGGCCGCGCCGCCGCCGATTACGATCGCGTCAGCATCCATGCGTCGTAGTTATAACGCGGGCGACGGCTTCCTACGGGCGCAGCACGAGCACCGTTGACGCGTTTGCCTCGACCGCAGCGCGCGAGAACGGAAGCGGCGGCAACGCGCCCTCGATCCACTCGCGCGTCAGATCGGTATAGTGGCCGGAGCCCGGTTCTCCCGACTCGCCGCTCGGTATCGCGATGCCGCCGCGACCCCAATCGCCGACATCCCAGACCGCGCGAAAACCCTGCGCGAACCCAGGCTCTTGCAGGTGGATCGTGTACTCGTCGCCGGCGCCCGGAAGCAGCGCGCCGTTCAGGAACGAGAAGTTCATCGGCGCGAGTGGATGCTCGATGCGCGTGGCGCCGGCGTCGCGCCAGCTGCGACGCTCCCGTCCAGCAAAGGCCAACGCCCCGCCGACGTCGCGATCGTCGCGCGACGCGCCGAACACCTGCGCGTCGCCGTAGAGCGCACTGCGCAGCGCGTGTTCGAGCGCCGCCGCCCGCGAGTCGGGCGCGTAGCGGCCGTCCCATCGGCCGAGCGCGCGCAGCGCGCCGGCGTCGTTGCCTGCACCCTGCACGCGCGCCGCGCTGGCGATGGCGCGCGCAATCCGCAGGTCGATCGGCGAGAGCGTGTCGAGCTGCATCCGCGCGAAATACGCGACGTCGTACGTTTTGCGCGAGCGCAGCAGCTCCGCGATGCGGTAGGCGCGGTAGGGCGGCTCGAACTGCGCCGACAGCCGGTACGGATATCCCGGTGCGTAGGCTCGGTTGTTAGCAGAAACGAGCATCGCGTCCCGCGCGGAATCTCGGTGCGGAAGCCGGTCGAACGGAATCGACGGGATCGCGTCGTGCAGCTCGCGCGCGGGATGCACGTAGCGGCCCCACGCCGGATCGTCGGGAACGAGCCCGGCCACGTGATATGCGACCTCGCCGTTACGATCGGCGAGAAGGAAGTTTTGCGGCGACCCCCGGTAGCGGGTTAGGATATGCAGCGCGTCCCGCACGTCGCGTGCGCGATCCAGCTCGAGCACCGTCGAAATCGTCGAGCGGGTCTGCGCGTAGACTGGCCAGCGCACGAGCGAGACGCGCGCGGGATCGTTGTCGTCGGGTACCGAGAAGTCGCGCGGCGTGCGATAGTACGCCGCCGTCGCGTCATGCGCGTAGCGCACGTGAAACTTTTCGGTCACCCACGGCCGCCGCTCGAGGCGTCCCGCGTCGTACACGCTGGTCGTCGCCATGTCCGCGTTCGTCGAGGCCCACGCGAGCCGCTCGTTGTGGCCGAGCATGACGCCCGGGATTCCGGGGATCGTTGCGCCGGCGGCGTGCACGCCGGGCGCACGGATTTCGACGACGTACCAGATCCCGGGGATCGTGAGGTCCAGATGCGGATCGTTGGCGATCAGCGCGTGCCCGTCGCGAGCGCGCAGCGCGCCCACGGCCCATGCGTTACTGCCGGCGGCGCGGCGTGGCGCGGCTGCGACGGTGACGGATTCGTTACAGCCGCGTGCGGACGCGGGCGGGGAAGCACCGCGCGCAGTTCCGTCGACCGTCACGTCGTAGCGCGAATCGGAGAGCGGAAACCGGTCGTCGTAGCAGCGCCGGTCGCCGCGCCAGACGGCGTCGCGCGCGAAAACGTCGTGCCAGGAGTCCGCGAGCTCGAGCGACGCGACGACCGCGACCGCCAGCGAATCCTTCGGCGTCCAGGGCGCCGGGCGGTAGAGCAGCATGCGGAACTCGACGGGCAGCGGCTGGTGCGCGGCGGCCGCGTTGACGCCGGCGCTAAACGCCGCCAGCGCGTCGCGATCGCCGCGCGGCAGCGCCCGCAACTGGCGACGCGCGATGCCGTCGATATCCACTGCGCGCTGTGCCTTGTCGAGCGGCAGCGCCCTCGCGCCGATTACCTCGGCGAGGCGACCGTAGGCATAGCGGCGGGTGAAGTCGAGCTGGAACAAACGGTCCGAACCCTGCGCGTAGCCCTCCGCGAAATAGAGGTCGCGATCGTTGGCGGCGCTGATGTGCGGCATGTCGCGACGATCTCGAACGATCGTCGCGGGCGCCGACATCCCCCACACCACGACGCTCCCGCGCGTCGGCGCGGCCGCACGCAGCCCGGCCGCTATGTCGGCAGCGTAGATAGCCGCGGCGGCAGTGAGGCAGATTCCGAGAGCGATGGCATCGCGCCGCAGCGCGCCAAATACGGCGCCGGCCGGCGTCGGATCGGCACTCCGGATCAACCGTGGATCGGGACGCTCGAAGAAGCTCACGTCTGCTTCGATTGTAGCGCCTCGCTGCGCCGCTGCGTGACGCTTTCTGAGGAGGGCAAGCGAAACCTCGCTCGTATTAGTCGAATCAAGCCTTTCTCGCTAAAGGAGAGAACCAATGCGCACGTCCCAATCTCGCGTCGCCACGATCGCACTGATCGTCGCGATCGCCGTTGCGTTCTTCTTCGCAGGCTATTCCGCTCGCATGATTCGCGTGGCAGAGGCCGCGAACCCGACCCCAAACCCGATCGTCTCGCCCCCGCCGCCCGATGGCAACCCGGTCGGGCATAAGCTAAACCCGCCAAAGAGCGTCATGATGGCTCCGCCGCCCGCCAACCTCAAGAAGTGCCTACAGTTCCTCGCGCGTCACGCGATCACGGTCGTCTATCAGCTGGCGTGGCCAAAGCACGAGCCCTACCGGCCTAAGCCGACATGCTCCGGTCAGCCTCAACCATGCGTTACGTTCACCTGGAAGAACATGACGATCCAGACCAATAATTACAACGGCAGCGATAACAAGCCGGCGACGGTCGACGTCTACGGGACGCTTTCACCCTAACAGTAAGACCGTGGAACCCCTCGGCCTGCGGACGAGCCGCAGCGCAGCTGTTATGCCGAGCTCGACGGCCTCATGCTGATGCCTCGAACGATCGACAAACTGCGCGTACAGCTGCCCGGCGGCAATCCCGGTGGCTACCTGCTCGCGATCGTCGCGCGCGCGGCGAGCGAGGACGCGGTCGCGGCGTGGCTGCGCGAGCGAACGGCTCCGTCGCAGTACGCCGCCGTCAACGCGACGCTGCGCCGCATTCGACCTAAGCACGCCGAGGACGAAGCGTTCTTGCGCGACTAGTACGCGCCAACGCTGCGACAACATCCGAAGCTGGAGTTCATCCTGGACATCGTCGACGCAGACGACCGCCGCCGTTTCGAATAGTCTTGGCTGCCGGCGGGCGCCATTTGCAAACCAGCTCAAACGGCTACCTTCGAGCCCAACGCGCTGCCGATTCGGGCGCCGCGCGCTTTTAGATTTCTTTATGACTTCTCGGCGAGGAGGTGATAAGGTCAGCGAGAGATTTTGAAAATGCTTGATGCACGATCGATCGCCGGTTCGCCCATCTACCGTTTCGGCGAGTTCAGGCTGGACATTTCGCGCCGCTTGCTTTTCAAGCGGTCGCGCGCGTTTCCGCTGCCCGAGCGGATCTTTCAGATTCTCCTGATGCTCGTCGAGGCAAATGGCGGCATCGTGCACCGCGACGCGATCGCGCTGCGCGTGTGGCCGGACGCCGCGGTAGCGGATGGAAACATCGCCCAACACGTCTACCTGCTGCGACGGATTCTCGGCGAGCACGCCCGCGATCGCGGTATCGTCATGGCGGTCAGCCGCCAAGGATATCGGCTTTCGGTCCCGGTGGTCGTCGAACCGACGGGCTTGCCCGACCTGTGCGAAGACGCGGCGCTCGAGCCGTTTCCCGAGTACTGCGAAGCGAGCTATCTGCTGGAAAGACGCACTGCGGCGGCGCTCAAGCGCGCGATCGATCTCTTCGAAGACTCGCTGCGGCCGTCTTCGCCGTACGTTCCATCCTTGATCGGGCTCGCCCGAGGCTATGCGCTCTTGGCGCAAGACTGGCACGTGCCGCCGGCCGTGGCGTTCACGATCGCAAAGGACGCCGTGCGGAAGGCCTTGGCCGTCGCCCAGGCGTCGGCGCCCGCGCACGCGGTGCTGTCCAGCATATTGCTGTACGCGGACTGGGATTGGAGCGGTTCCAAGGCGGAGCTCGATTTAGCGCTGCGCCTCAATCCGAACTCATGGGTCGTTCGCGCCAACGTCACGGAGCACGCTATCTGCGCAGGCGATCACGACCGGGCCGTGTACGAGTCGAAACGCGCGCTGATGGCCGAGCCGTCGTCGCTGCCGCGCCGGCTCTTGCTGGGCGTCGCTTTGATTCACGCCGGCGAGTACGCCGCCGGCGTTGCCTGCATGTCGAAGCTGCTGGAGACCGACGGCGAGCTCCAGCTCGCGAGACGCTACCGCGCTCAGGCGTTTCTCCTCGATCGCCAGCCCGAAGACGCGCTCGCCGATCTGCTGGTGCCGTCACAGGAGCGCTCTGAAGAGCCGCGTTTCAGAATGCCGCTCTTGGCGAGGGCGTACGCCGACTGCGGCGAGACGCTCCTCGCCGAACAGATCTACGCCAACCTGCAGAGCATCGCGGGGACCGAATACATCGTGCCCTGGAACCTCGCGATCGTCGCATCCGGTCTGGGCCGCCTCGACGACGCGCTGGTCCACCTGGGCCAAGCCTTAGAGCGGCGGGAGCCTGCACTGCTTTTTCTCAAAAGCCTGCCCTGGTTCGAGAGCATCGCCGAACGACCCCGATTTAAGGAGATCTCGCGTGCCGTCGGACCGTAGCGCGACGTCACATTAGGCATCGCCCGCACGCTAGGAACGTAAGATGGCCGTTTTTCGGTTCGGAGGCTATCGTCTCGATGTCGATCGCCATCTATTGATCGGCGAGGAACGCGTCATACCGCTGTCGGCCAAAGCCTTCGGCGTGCTGCGGTGCATGGTGCGCGCTGCAGGTCGAACGGTATCGAAGGAAGAGCTCATTTCCGAAGTGTGGCAGCACGAGGACGTTTCGGACGCAACGATCGTGCAGCACGTTTGGATGCTGCGAAGGGCTTTCCGCGAGGGAGCGAAGAGCCACGAGTACATCCTCACGATCCCGCGCCAAGGGTACCGTTTCGTCGCGCCGGTGACGCGCGAAGCGGAGACGGCGCAAGCGCTGAGGGCAATCGCGTTCGGCGAACCCTCGCAGCGCGGTGAACCGCGCTTATGGCGGGAGTATCTCATCGGCATTGCGTACGCGGACAAGCGCGACCGCACCAGCCTCAACCTCGCGCTTCGGCACTTCAACGCAGCCCTACGTTCGGATCCAACGTTCGCGCCAGCCTGGATCGGATTGGCCGGGGTGTACGCGGATTTAGCGTTCTATGCGTTTGCCGCTTGGGATCGGGTGCTGCCGCGTGCGCGCGCGGCGATCGCCAAGGCCATCGACTTCGATCGTTCGTCCGCGTTCGCGCACTGCGTGCTCGCCGAGATTCAGCTGGCGCAATGGGACGTCGGTGCCGCGGAGCGCACGCTAGACCGGGCCGCCTGCCTCGATGCGGGCGAGGCCGCGGTCTATCACCTGAGCTCGTTCATCCAAGCCTGGCGCGGCGAACCGGAATCGGCGCTGGCAAACGCCAAGCGGGCCGTCGCGCTGGCCCCGACGGACATCGCGGCACACGGCATGTTCGCCAACGCTTTGGCGCTCGAGGGCGATCTGGCGAACGCGATCGCGTCGTACTCGGAAATTCTCGAGATCGAGCCCGCGTGCAGGATAGCGCGCCAAGGACGGTGCGAGGTCTACGCCGCCGATGGCCGGCTCGATCTCGCATTGAAGGACCTCGAGCATCTCCCGGACACGCCCGCGAACCTGAGCCGCCGCGCGTGCGTCCTCGCCTACTCGGGCGATCGTCTGGGTGCGTCCCGGCTATTCAAGGAGCTGCAATACCGCTGCGCATACGAGATCGTCGAGCCGCACTGCATCGCCCAACTGCACATAGCACTGGGCCGTCCCGACGAAGCCCTTCGTTTGACGGAGCGGGCGATCGCGACACACGACCTCGCGTTTGCGGCGATGCTAAATTCTCCGCTGCTTCAGGCGCCAATGCGGGACCGCCGGCTGCAACGGACGCTCGGCGACGTGCGAAACCAACTCTGCCGGCCGCACAAGAAGATCGGCTAGCGTACGTTCAGGAGCGTGCCGTACGTTCCGCTGACATAATCGAGATGGCGCCGGTCGACGATCGTTCGCAGCGGTCGCACGTGCCCGTTTGACTTCGGGCCGAGCACCGCGATTCGCGAGCTCGCCCCGGCGTAGACGTCGCCCGCAGCATCGGTCGCGACCGTACGGATGCTGACGCCCGATCCCCAGGCGAATCTGCGGGTGGGTGTCACCTCACCCGAGCCGGTCTTTGGGCCGTAGACGAACACGCCCGTGTTCGGCAACGACGACGCGAGATAGATCGTCCCGGCCGCATCGATCGCGATGCTGTCGGGCGGCACCTCCGGCAGAGTGAAGTCATAGAAGCTGCGAACTAGCGTCGCCTTCCCCGACGCGAGCGCGTATTCCGACACGCCGATGGCCTGGGCGCCGCGATACACGACGGTGCAGGAGCAATAGACGTTCCCCGCTGCGTCGAGTGCGACGTTCGAGGAATGCGCCGGCATGTAGCCGTCCGGCGTGTCGAGCTGAACCGAAATCGAGGCGTTCGGCCGCACGCGACCTTGCACGGACGTTGGATAGCGCAGGAGCTTTCCGATTGCCGCCAGCCAAAAGTTTCCCCGACCGTCCAGCGCCAATCCGGTGGCGTAGCCGGGCAAGACCGGTCCGCCCAGCACGGCCGTGCGTTCGGGCGGGGCGTCACCGTGTGCGCCCGGCGGGAAGACCAGCAGTCTCAAAGGCCCGTGGCTCGACCCGGCGTCATACACCACGACGTAGATCGTGCCGTCGCTATCTATTGCCATACCGTTGCCGGCTGAAAGCTGCGTGTTCGCGCCGCCGAGCACCGAGATCGGTTTCGTGCGACCGCGATCCCCTGCGGAGTACGAGGCCACCAGCGCCTTATCGGGAGAGAACGCGTATACCAGGCTCGAAGCGCGCGAGGCGCGGAACGTGGCGGCATGGCCGGCTGACAGCGGAGGAGCTCCAATCGGCGAGCAGGCCGGTTGCAGCGTCAGCACCGTGGCCGACGTTATAAAAAGGAAGCGATCAATTTTGTTCATTCGCTCACTCCTGTATCGAAGGGACGCGACCCGGTTGCGAGGCCGCGTCCCTTTTCCCCTAGCTAGTCCAAACTCCGTCGCCGATCAGATCTTCACCGCCGCGTTGAAGTAGACATTGATGGGCGGAACGCCTCCGCCGATCGCGCCGTTGCTGAGATTGAGCGGCGTGTAGCTCTGCGTCCACGGCGTCCGCGCACCATTGGCCTTGAAGTCGTTGATGCCGGTGCCGTTGTAGAAGTTCCCCGGATAGATGGTGCTGTTGAGCGGTCCGCCCGCCGGCGAATAGCCGCATACCACGTTGCTGGGCGGATAGGCCGACGACCACGGGGTCGACGAGCCGCCGAAGCACGCGTGGAAGAGGTTCGCGCCGAGCACTTGCAGTTTGATCCGCGGGCTCAGGTCGTAGGTTAACTGGAGATTACCCACGATCGAGCTGGGATTCTGATAGTTGTCGTACGCGAACGTTCCGGTCTGCGGATTGGGGATGTAGAGGTAGCCGAACTGCCCCAGGCCCGCCGCCACCGTCGTCAGGTAGTTACACTGCAACGGATTGGTCTTGGGCGAGAGCTTGGTGATGCCCGTGGCCGCCGAGTTGAGCGTGCAGGCACGCGGGTCGACGCCGGTCACGTCCATCGGATTGCCGTAGAAGCCGCCGGTCTGGAACGCGAAGCTGGGCGTGATCGCCAGCTTGTCGTGGCGGTAGTTGAGCAGCAGCGACGCCACGTATGGCGAGATGTAGCTCTGGAGGAACCCCCACAGGTTCGGCGCGATGGCCGTGGTGTACGGGTTGTACCAGCCGTTGGGATTCAGCAGCCCCTGCGGACTCATGTTGTAGTACGGGTTGAGGATCGTGTCTTGCTTGGAGCCGTTGGGCTTGGAGCATGACACGCCGGTCAGTCCCTGATAACAGGGGCTGCCGCCGCCCGCCTTGGTTAGTTGATTCCACGCCGTGATCACCTGGTTGAGCGCGGTGATCGTGTTAGGCACGACGCCGCCGTTGCTCAGGCCGTAGTTGGTGAACTGGACCTTGGAGTTGGTGTAACTGAACGCCAGCTGGCCCGAGAGTCCGTTACGGGTGAAGTCACCCTTGTTGAACTGGAACTCGAGGCCGTAGTTGCGGTTCACGCCCACCGGCACTTGCGTCACGAAGCCCGCGCCGATGAACGTCTGCTGCTGCCAGCCGTTGACCCACGTGTAGTAGGGCGTGAGCTTGAAGCTCATGTCCGTACCATGCAGATGCTGCTCCCACGACAGGTCGTACTGCGCCGACGAGATGCCCGGAATCGGGTGGAACGGCGAGTAGAACCCGAGGTTCATCATGTTGTTCCACAGCGAGCGGTTGTCGCCGGACGAGCTGAGGTACTGCACCGAGGCCGAGATCGGCGGCTGCGTGAAGCGGCCGGCCGAGGCCCGGAACACGGTGTCCGGCGACGCCGTATAGGTCGCCGAGAAGCGCGGCTGCCAGTAATCCAGGCTGTACGAGCCCGGCGAGCTGGAGGTGAAGTTGGGCGCCGCCACGCCGTCCTGCGTCGTGCCGTTGGGATGCACCCAGCCGGTGTGCGGACCGGTCGGGAAGAGCACCGTAGCGGCCTTGTTACAGTCGCCCACGACGTATTGCGCGTTGGCCGGTGGAACGCCACCCGGAGCCAGGGGCTGCGTCATCACCTGGTTGGTCGCGGCCAGCACGCAGGTGAAATTGGCGGTCTGATTGGCGTAGAAGATGTTCGCTGCATTGGCCGAGTCCGGCAGGACGTACGTGAAGTTGTCGTACCGGATCGAGGCGTTGAACAGGAACTTGTCGCTGGGGCGCCACTGATCTTGGAGCGCCGCGTTGGTAAAGCGCGGACGCACCGTGTTCAGCGCCCCCGTGGCGTTGCCGGACCACAGGCTGTCCCAGGTGGCGCCGGCCCGCGCCGCCGGCGATCCCGCCGGACCGAAGCCGGTCGGACCGCTCTGCGCGCTGGCGACCCACGTCGGAGTGACCGCGCTGCCCGACGCGACATCGTAGTAGGACTGAGTATCGAGGCAGAGCTGCGATTTGCCGGTGGCCGGGTCGTAGCACGTGAAGCCCTTGCCGGCCTTGGCCATGTAACCGATCGGCGAACCGCCCACGCACGCGCCGCGACAGCCCAGGTAGCCCGACGTGTTGTTGAACCGGATCACGCCCGCGGTCGTGTAGTTGCCGTCGAGCGAGACCAGGTTCTGGTCGTTGATCTGATCCTGGAAGTCCAGCGCGGCACCCGAGGTGTGCGTGATTAGGTCGTACTCCGGCGAGATCGCCGAGGGCACGAGCAGCGGCGCGCCCCCAAAGATCGGCAGCGTCTGCAGCCAGTCGGAGTAGAAGGTGTAGCCGTAGAGCCGCAGATAGGCCGCCTGACTGAGCGCGTAGGTGTACTGCACCTTGGTGACGCCCGTGTCGTTGCGATTGACGTTGGCCGAGTTGTCGGTCAGCGGAATCGCGCCGAGGTAGGCGTGCGCCGGCGTGCCCGGCGCGAAGTAGATCCCCGGCGCCTTGACGTTCGTCGCGCTCGACGCGATCGTCGTGCCGAACGGGACGTTGTACGAGACGTTATCGGCGTACGAGGTGTAGGTCGGGCCGCAGCCCGTCCCATTCGTGGCGCACGAGTACGGACCGCCGAAGAACGGCGAGGTGTGCAGCGTCGCGGCGATCTGCCCGGCCGCGCCGGTCGGCGAGTTGCACCCGTTGACCGTCAGCCCCGGAGCAATCGTTTCAGGACCGCAGATCGGCGCGTGCGCGATCGTGTTGTAGAGCGAATAGACGTACTGGCCGTTGCCCGGACCCATGTCGACCGGGCTGTTGTAGAAGTAGTTGGCTAACGCCGAGCCGCTCCATAACACCTGGACGTCATCCCGAAGCCCGTTGTGCTTGGGAATGCCCATGTGCAGATTGATCACGTCCTCGCGATCAGCGATCATCGACGGGGCCGAGGCTACGCCGCTGTAGTACTGCCAGCAGCCCTGAGTCGGGAAGTTGAACTTGCTGATTCCCGCCGAGGCCAGCGGACAGATCGGCTTGACGCCCTGGCACGTGCCGATGATGCACGTCGGCCCGACAAACAGTATCTGGTTGCTGCCGGAGCCGTAGCCGATCGGGGCGCCGAGCGTGTCGCCGGAGAACGGACCGCCCGGCGTCATGTAGCCGGCGCCGTTGCTGTTGTCCAGGACTCGGTAGTCCTGGTTGTAGCCCGAGAGCCCGATGTAGTAGCTGAAGGTCCGATCCGGCGTCGATCCGCCGATCTCGACCTGTGCCTGGTGGTAGAACGTGGGCGTCGCGATGCCCAAGTTGCCTTGGCCATAGCCCGGGAACGTACCGGTCTTGATGACCTGGTTGATGAACCCGGCCGTGCCGGCCGTGGCCACCGAGGCCGGACCGCCGCCGGTGTAGACCTGCAGCTCTTGCAAGCCCAGGCTGGACTCCGTCGACGAGTTGTAGTTGTCGAAGGCGCGGTTGACGGGGATGCCGTCGTACTCGTAGCCGGTGTAATAGGAGTTCTGACCGCGGACGTATGCGGCGTTGAAATTCCAGCCCATGCCGCCCTGCGACACCTGGACGCCGGGGACCGTGGCCATGGCCGAGTACGCGTTGTTGAGGTTACCGCCGCCGCCCAGCGCTTGCGCGGCCGCCGCCTGCGCGGCGTTGACGCTGTACAGGTCGCTGCCGACGCCCGACTTCACGAGCGAGGCACCGGCCTGCGACGTCACGCGCGCGATGGTCTTGAGTGTCTTGACCATCGTGTATGCGACGTTTTGCGTCTGGTCGGCGAATACCACAACACCCGGGAACGAAACGCTCTGGTAGCCGGCGCGCGTCAAGTTCACGGTGTATGTGTCCGGGGCAAGCGAAAGGAACACAAAGTGTCCTCCCGCGTCCGTCGTTGCGGTGCGAGACATCGAGGGCGCAACTACCTGCACTTCCACGCCGGCAATCGGCGCGCCACTCGTATCCTTTACGGATCCCGCAATGTTACCGGTGACGCCTGCCAGTGCCCATGTTCCCTGGCAAAGAATCAACGCGAGTAACGTTGCGAGTGCAACCACGCAGCGCACTACGGGATGTCGCTCTATACGCATGGTTCCTCCTTTGAAACGTTCGAATTGCTACGCGACTCTCGTCGCGAATGACGAACGAATTCAGCGAGGCGCGCCTTTGCTTCCTATAATCCTGAGTAAAGTGTCGTACGCGTGTCATTTTTTAGGTACGCACGATCCTCGTCGCGGTCGCGGCTTATCAACATTTATCAAAGGCGCCCCACCGAAGCGGCCTGCGGCGAGCGTGACAACTTCTTGATGACTTTGCGTTCAGGCGTTCCTTATAATTAAAGGATGGCGATAGCCATGCGTCAGTCGTTTCGATCGCGAGACGACGCACAGTCTCAGCTTCAGATGGAAGCCGACGTACGGCGACTCCTGCGGCGCGTGAACGACTCGCTGCGGCTCGCCGCCTTCCCGCTCGCGCAGAAGCTCTGCGACCTTACCGGTATTCCTGCTCCGCGCGACGCGTTGCGGCACGTGATCGCGTCGGCGTTCCGCGGCGTCTGGCCGGATACGCGGCTGCGCGATCTCCTCCTGACCGCGGATCTCGACGGACGTACGTATCGCAACGAGGCGGCGGCGCACCTCCAGGTGTCGACCCGTCACCTGCAACGCCGTCGAGCGAAGGCGGTTTCGATTCTGGCCGCCTATGTTCGCAGTCTCATCGGCGAACGCGACGCGATCGGCGAACAGCGCGACGGGCTGCCGGCCGACCCGCTCGAAACGATCGCGGAGCTCGTCGCGGACTTCGAACCCGGCGTGGCCGCGCGCATTTTGCGGCTCGGCGGCCCACGGTCGGCCGAGCGCGCGGACCTGCTGGCGGCGCAAGCCTCCGTCTACACCGGCCGCGATACCGAAGCGCGGATCGTCGCGCAGGCTGCGTTCTCTCCGCTGTTCGCAGCGCTGCACGCGCAGTTCAAGACGATCAACGGTAAGGAAGATGAGGCGCGCCACGAGCTCTTGCCCATCTTCACCCGCGCCGCGCGCGATCGCGCCGACGCTTCGGAGCTCAGGTTCGAGCTGGAATGGCTGGCGTTCTTGCGCTCGCGCTACGGCGGCTGCGCCCGGGCGATGGAGCGCGTTGCGACCAATCTGGATCGGTTGACGCAGGGTCGCCCGGAATGGGCAACACGATCGCTGCTGGCCCAAGCCGAGGTACGGCTGCGGGCCGGCCGCCTCTACGACGCGACGGCGCTGCTCGATCGCGCCGAGCGGCTAGCCATTCGCAGCCTGGCGCTGCGTCAGCTCGCTTCGAGCAGCGTGCTGAGGGCGGAGATCGCGTTACAGCGCGGCGACGATTGCGCCGCGCAACGATTCGCCGTCGGCGCCCACGCGATTCTCGCAGGACGCCACTGCGACGCGTACCGGTGTCAGGTCACGGCCGCACGGGCCGCGCTGCGGCTCGGAAAACCGTACGGTGGCGACGGCGACGCGACGGGCCTCTCGCCGGCGGCCTGGGACCGCGTAGCGATCGAGATCGAACGCGCCCGGTATCTCACCGCAACCGGGTCCGCCGATCTCGCAAGGGCATCGGCCGGCCAAAGCTATGAGATCGCTACGTCTCGGCGCTACCGCGGACTCGCCGCGCGAGCCGCGGCGACGATCGGCGCAACGTTTGACCGCCGCAGCCGCCAGCGGCGACACTGGAATCTCCGCGCGCTTACGCACCTGCTGACGACGCGCGACCGTTCCGTCGGATGCGATCTCTACTTGCCCGAAGCGCGAATCGCGCTCGACCGCGACATCCCCGAGGCGTTGTACGACGGCCTTCGGCATGCGATTCCGCCGTTGCCGCCCAGCACCGACGCCGAGGCCGTAGCCGCCCGCGCGTTCCTCTCGCATTCGAGCGCGTACGTCCTCGGGCATGCCGAGTTCGACGATCATCTCCTTCAAACGATCGAAGCCGCCGTTCGCGACTCCGGGCGCTTCTCTCAATATGTGGTCTACTTCTTGGACGACGCGACGGACGTGCTGGAAACGGCGTTCGCGGCAATCGCCGGTTCCGAAGAACGCGCCGGCGTCGATCAGCGACTCGCCGCGGTACTGCGCGCGTTCGCCGGCGCGGTGCGGCCGCGGGATGACGTACGCCGCTTCCTCGTCGGGTGAGGGACGGCTAACCAGACAACGAAGTGTCGGCGATGCACGAAGACGCCGCGCGCCTCATCGTCGATCTCGGCCTGCGACCCCATCCGGAAGGCGGGTACTTTACCGAGAAGTACCGCAGCGACCGCAGCGTCGTCGGCGGAGCGGGAGAGCGCAGCGCCGTGACCTCGATCTGCTACCTGCTGAGCGGCGACGATTTCTCCGCGTTTCATCGGTTGAAGTCGGACGAGCTCTGGCACTTCTACGAGGGCGCCGACATCGCGATCGAATGCATCGACCTGGGCGGCCGGCATCAACGACTCGTGATCGGAGGCAGCGCGCGGCAAGCCGCGATGCCGCCCGGCGTCTGGTTTGCCGCGCACCTCGTCGATGCCAAGGGCTACGCGCTCGTCGGCTGCGACGTCGCGCCAGGCTTCGAATACAAGGACTTCGAAATCGCCTCGCGCTCGGAACTACTCGGCGCGTTTCCCCAGCACGCTTCGCTAATCAACCGCTTGACTCGCGCCTAAGCTTTGCGCTTATCGACGAATGCCTTCGCGACTTTCAACGGAATCGCGCCGCCGGGAACGATGATGTTGAGTGTTTCCGCGCCGAGATCGAACAGCGTCTCCGGCTTCAACAGCTTGGCGACCGCGGCCATCGCGGCGGAGGGCTGGGTCTGCAGCTCGCCGGTGATCGCGTCCACGGCTACTTCCGCTGATTTGTTCTTGGCGGTCCACTCGAATTTGAAATTGAACGTCGGCCGAAGGTAGAGATCGATGCACTCGACGCTCACGCGCTCTTCCTTTATTTCATCGGCGTCAGCCGGGCGAAAGTCCTCGCCGAGAAGCGCCCGAATAACCGCCGACGCACGGATCGATGGCGCAACGACCTTCGCGTCCTGCGGCGCGAACTCGGCGAGGCTGACCGGTATCGCCGTCGCCTTGAGGTAAGCCTGAGCGTTCGCCGGCTGGTTACTGAGTGCGTCCAGCCAGAGCTCCCGCTGCTCGTCGCGTTCGCAGTGCTCGACGACCGGCAGATCGATTGACCCGACCTTGATCGCGTACTCGTCGTTGCCGACCGTCACCGCGGTAACGTGCGGCGTCTTGATCGGCACCTTGTACGACTCGCTGCGATCGTAGAGAAAACGGAGGTGCGCCTTCGCGTGCCATAACGGGAGGTACCACAGCCCCTGCTCGGATATCGCGATATCTTCTTCTTTCAGGCGCACGAAGAGCCGGGACAGCGTTCCGAAAGCGGACGCCTTGTGCGCACTCGCTCGGCCGCGCGCTTCCTGAGGCGTGATCACCGGCTCGAAATAGAAAGCGCCCTTTTCGGCGATGACGATTTCCACGGTGCGTGTCAGCTTGGTCGCCCGCGCTCGAAAAGCCTTCGCCCGCACCGGCGTTGAAGCATCTGACCGTGAACTTAAATGCCGCTCGATTTAGGTCGGTGGCCCGATGATGATCCAGGTCTTGCCTTGATAGCTCTCGATCATCACGACCGTTGCGGACGCGACGTCTCCGACGAGAAAGGCGTCCTCGGTCTTCTCCATGCCGGGCTGCTGCAGCTCGGTAGCGCCTTTGAGATGGTCGCGATACCAGGCTCGTACGGTCGCGAAATCGTCCGAGGTTACGTACGTCTTGGCCTGCGGCGGCGGGGGTTTCGTGAGCCCGACGCCGGCGGGACGAACGGCCGCCACCGCACCGGGGTATACGAACGCCGCAGCGTTGGCCGCGAGCACGGTCGAAAGAACGGCGCTTAGAATCGTGGTCATGCGTGCTATTGTCCCATTCCGGGGTGACTAATGCAGTGGTGGCGACGGAGCGCTCCATACTCTCATATTCGATGCCGGATATGAGTAATATGAAGGCGCTCCGTTAACCGTCACTAGCCGGTCTGGCAGTTGATCATCCAGTCAATGCCGTACTTATCGGTAAGCATCCCGAACTTCGCGCCCCAGAACATATCGGCGAGCGGCATCTCGACGCTTCCGCCCTCGGCGAGACTCTTGAACACACGTTCGGCTTCGGCCAAGTCGCCGGTGCCGAGCGACAGCGAGATCGATCCCTCTCCGTAGGTCTTACCGGGAGTGGCGTCGGACGCCATGAACGAGACGCCCGGAGATTTGAAGTTGGCGTGCATGACCATGTTCTGGGTTTCGGGCGTGACCGGCGGCCCGCCGGCATCTTTCGGCATCTCCTTCCAGCGCGAAAGTCCCTCGATTTCGCCATTGAAGACGCCTTTATAGAAATTTAATGCCTCTTCACAATTGCCGCCGGTAAAGAAGAGATATGGCTCGAGTTGCATCGGTCCGCAGACCTCCTATTCGGTGATTTAAGCTTTGGGGGAATCGCCGGGATTGGCGCTCCCGCCCGCTACTCCTTCACGAGTAACGCGAGAATGCGATACGCCGCGGTCACTCGATCCGCAATCGGGAAACTTTTGTTCGCCAGGATCACGATGCCGAGCCGCTTTTCCGGGACGAAGGCTACGTAAGCACCGAAGCCGTTGGTCGAACCCGTCTTGCCGATCCAGACGCCGCCCCGCGGTTCTAGCGGAGGGCGAATTTGCGTGACGGGGGTCGCATCGAAGATCATCCGCGGCGAGTTGCCTTCCAGCAGCGCCGGCAGCGACACGGGATACGGATACTGCTCCCACACCAAATCTTGCGTCATCGGACCCGCCTGAAAGTATCCCGTGTGCGTCCGGGTGATCGCCCGCCGCAGCGTCGGCCCGAGTTCGAGCTCGTTCATGTTCGCCTTGACGAAGCGAACGAGATCGCCGGCCGTCGTTCTAACGCCGTAGGTCTCCCGCCACAGCACACCCGGCGACATCCGAACCGGCGCACCGTCCTGCGCGTAACCCTGCGCATAATCGGCCATGCGTGCCGCCGGAACGCTCAAGTAACTGTTCGTCATGCCGAGGGCGGGAAACAGCTGCCGCTCCATCAACGCGTCAAAGTCTTCATGCCAACTCTTGGCTGCGGCGAGGCCGAGGATCCCGATCCCGACGTTTGAGTACGTCCGGTACGTCCCCGCCGCATGGGCCGGTCGCCACTTCTTCAGCCAGTCCAGGAGCTGCGCCTGCGTCGCGATTCCGTTTGGAATTTGCAGCGGCAGGCCGCCTGGAGTGTGCGTGGCCAAGTCGAGCAGACTCACCCGCCCGAACGGGCTGCCGCGCAGCGACGGTACATACTTCGCCGTGTCGTCCGGCAGCGAGAGGCGATGCTCGGCTTCTGCCCACGAGGCCAGCGTCGCGGTGAATGTCTTGGTCACCGATCCGATTTCGAACAGCGTCTCGCGCGTGACCGGCCGACGAGGCTGCTTCGATGCGACGCCGTACGTGAAGAAATAATCGGAGCCCGCGATGGTGAGCCCGACCGCTACACCCGGGATGCCGTCTTTCACCAGCATCGGCCGTACGCCACGGTCCACCGCGTCGCGAATCGGCGCGGCATCCGGCGCCGGCGCGACCGCCAGCAGAACCAGGAGCGGCGCGAGCACTCGGACCCAGACCGGCACGAGTGCCAAGCCTACGCGCCCGGCGGAGTGTATTTAACGTGGCGCTGTATGGCCCGATCCACTTCCTCGATCGGAATCAGCACGGTCGTCTTGCTGTGCACCATCCCCGAGGCGCGGACGGCAAATCCGACCGAGAGCGCGGCCTCGGTATCCGGCAGATCGATAATGAGCACCGCATCGTCCTCGCCGAATGTAAAATAGAAGGTCTCCAGTTTTCCGCCGAGCGACTTGACCAGCTCCTCGACCGCCTCGCGCCGCCGTGTCGCGCTGCTCTTCATGAGGCCCTGTGCCCCCTCCGGGGTATAGCTGGCGTGAACTAAAAACTTAGCCATAGATAGCTCCTTTCGCGTAAGCGCCCCCTTTCGCGAGAACCATCGTAAACCCGCGTGCGCCGGTAATCAAGCAAGGTCCGGATGGTTTCACCTTACCGCGCGTGCGAAGATATCCGATGATGATCACTTTTCGCGTCACCGGTCTCGCACCGGAAGCCTTCACGCACCTCTACGGGCAGAGCGACGCCGATCTGGCGCGCCACGGGGCGCTGCGCTACGTCGTCGACGTCACGCCCGGCTTTCCGGATCGAGTCGAGATGCGCGACCTCGCGGTCGGCGAGCGTGCGCTTCTCCTGAACTACACGCACCTCGATGCCGCCTCGCCCTATCGGTCGAGTCACGCGATCTTCGTGCGCGAAGGAGCCGTAGAGCGTTACGATCGCGTTAACGAGATTCCCGACGTCATGCGGATTCGGCAGTTGAGCCTGCGAGCGTACGACTGGCACGACATGATGCGTGACGCCGATCTGGTCGACGGACGATCCATCGAGACGCTCATCGAACGTTTCTTCTCCGATCCAAAGGTCGCGTACATCCACATACACAACGCCAAGCCGGGCTGCTACTCGGGGCGCATCGATCGCGCCTAAGCGCCTTAGTCAGGAGATTCGAGTGTGACTGCGGCAGACTGGGTACTCGTCATTACGACCGCGCTGGCGTGGTACCAGGTCGGTTTCGTATGGTTGGTCCAGGTCGTTGCCTGGCCGCTGTTCGCGTACGTTGGCCCGAACGAATTCGACAGATACCACCAGGCCTGGTGGCGCGGGATACGTTACATCCTGTTCCTTCCCAGCGGCCTGACGTTTATCGGGAACATCGTACTGCTTTTCGTGCGTCCAAACGGCGTCCCGGAATGGCTGTTGGCGCTCGCGCTCGGACTATTCGTCTCGATGTACGTGTTGACGGCCGTTTGGTACGGACCCGAACAGGCCAGGTTAACCGATCCGGCTTCTGCCCGTCTGTCGAGACTCAACCGATCGCACTGGGCCCGCACCGCCTTGGTCTCGGCTTACGGCTTCTGTCTGCTCGCGGCGCTGGTAGTGCGCCTGCAAGGGTGAGGCAGGCTGTGAAGCCTTTATGGCGATGCCGCCGAGACGGGCCGCTGTCCGTAGGCTGCTACGAAGCCTTGGCGCCAACTCGGGTATTTCAACGTCCAACGAAGTTCTCGTTTGGCCTTGGCGTTCGAAGCGCCGCGCGACTCGGTAGACATGACGACGAGCGGCTCGCCGGCGAGGAGCCGCGCGAGAAAGACCGGGTAGTGCGGCGGCGGCTTCGCGCCGACGATCTTTGCCAGCTCGGTCAACCAAACGCGCAGCGGCGCGGGGTCGTCGTCGACGATATTATAAACCGCGGGACCTTCATGCTCGAGGGCGAGAACCGTTGCGGCCGCGGCGTCTTCCACGTGGATCTGCGACAAGATGCCGTCACCATCGCCGATGATCGGGAACTTGCCGGCGCGCACCGCGGAGGCAATAGGGTCATTCGCTGCGCCGTAGAAGGCGCCATACCGTAGCGCGATTCCACTCGCATCCGTCACTGCCTTATCGAGGTGCGCCATCGCGGCGAACGTCTCGCGCATCGCCGCCGGCGGCGTCGGGTCGATCGGATCGTCTTCCGATTTGGCCGGACCACCCTTACGCTCGTAGCGATACGCGGCGTAGCTCTGCGCGATGACGCGCCGCACGCCGGCCTCCAGCGCAGCCGCGAGCAGGATATCGATTCCGTCCGTTCGCAGGCGATTCGTCTGGGCGAAGCTTCGGTCGAAATGCTTGAGGTCGGAGAGGTTCGCAAGGTCCGTCGCCTCATAGATCACCGCGTCGGGTCGCGTGGCCATCAGCGCACCGCGAACAGCCGGCGCATCGAGTGCGTCGAGAACCATCGGCTCTGCTCCGAGCGCGCGCAAGCGCTCGAACTTGCTCGGCGAACGAGACGTGCCGATTACCTCGTGACCTCTTTCGCGTAGCTGCCGGATCAGCGGCGTGCCGATCGCACCGGTGGCCCCGATGACCATGACTCGCATGACTAATATCTCCCTCTGTACCGGCGTCATACCCAGCCGGATTGCGGCTCGAACGCTGCGAGCGGCCGCCGGAAAGACTACAGTTCGAGCGCAGCGGAAACGGCCGCCGTCTCGGTCCAATCGGCGCCATGCTCCATGATGCCATTCAGGCGATCGCCCATCGCTGCCCGCAGCGCGGCGATGACGCGCTCGTACTCCTGGCGTTCGGTGTATTCGCGTGGCGCTTCCAACTTCTCGAGCCAAGCGTCCACGAATCCCAGCAGCATCGCCGCGCGCTTGTGGATGCCGACATCGCCGGCGTTGGCTTGCAATGCTCCGGCCGCCGCCAGGTGCTGCAGGACGTAGGCCATTAATACCGTCTGCTTGACGTCGCGGACGGTGACGAGTGCTTGCCTTCCATACTCGCGGGCGTCGTCGAAACAGTCGAGCGCGATCAGATAGGCAGCCATGTTGCAGAGGTCGTTTGCGAGCGCGCGGCGGTTGTGCGTGTCTTCGTGCGCCGCGCGAGCCTCTTCGGCTAGCCGGAGAGCCGCAGAAGCGTTGCCTGCGGCAAACTCGACCTCGGCGAGATTGCCCGCGATCGAGGCGGCGGGCCGCTCGAGACCGAGCCCCTCGTAATGCGCCAGCGCGTCGGCGTAGAATCGTTTCGCTCCTTCGAGGTCACCGCATCGCGAACGCGCGGTGCCGAGGTCGCCGAGCACCAGCGCTTGCATCCGGCGGTTGCCGAGCCGCTGCGCTATCGCCAGCGCCGCCTCGAGAAGCGCTTGGCCCTCGCCGGCGCGCCCGAACGCACCGAGCGCGCTCCCTGCCGCCTGTTCCGCGCGAGCTCGCTGCAACTCATCGAGTCCACCGTCGAGCTGCAAGGCGCGCTCCGCCGCGCAAAGCGAGGCCTTGTACTCACCGAGCGAGCCGCACAGCTCCGCATCCGCGACGTGCAGGCGCGCGAGCACGTCGAGCGGAGTTTCGTCATCGCTTGCCTCGATCGCAAGACGAACCCAGCGTCGTCCCTCGACGGGCGCGATCGAGTACCAGACGCGGGCCAACGCTGACGCAAGCACTCGGCCCGAGCGCAGATCACGGCGGCCGGCGAGCGACCAGGCTAGCGCTGTGCGGAAGTTGTCGACTTCCGCCTCCGCCTCCGCAAACCACGCGCGCTCCGGAGCGTCGTACCAATCCCGGTCGAGCCTCTCGGCGACGCGCAGAAACGCAACCGCGTGCTGCTGCTCTATCGCCGCACGTTCGCCGTGAGCCTCGAGCTTTTCCAACGCGTACTGCCGCGTCGCCTCCTGGAGATGATAGCGCGCATCGCCTCGAGCGAAATCCGGCGTGACCAGCGATTGTGCGACGAGCGACGAGAGCAGCTCCAACATCCCCGCAGCGGGAAGCCGTTCGTCGCAGCAGACCGCGCTCGCAGATTCCAGCGAGAACCCGCCGGCAAAGACCGCGAGGCGCGTAAAGGTCAGGCGCGCCTGCGCAGAGAGCAGTTCGTAGCTCCAGTCGATGACCGCGCGCATCGTTCGATGTCGCGGAACTGCGGCGGCGCCGCCGCCGGTGAGAACGTCGAAGACGCTGTCGAGGCGCGTGCAGATCTGGGCGGGAGAGAGCACCGCCGTCCGTGCCGCCGCGAGCTCCAGCGCCAAAGGCAAGCCGTCCAGGCGCCGGCAGATCCCCACGATGGGCTCTACGTTCTCGCGATTCAGCGCGACACGCGAGTCCACCGCGCGCATGCGGTCGACGAAAAGCTCGATGGCGCCGTAATGCAGCGCCTCTTGCGGTGCGGGTATCCCGTCGCGCGGAACGGCGAGCGGCGGGATGCGGTATGCGCGCTCGCCGGGTACGGTCAGCGCCTCACGGCTCGTCGCGAGCAGTGCGAGGTCCGGACACTCGCGCAGAAGCGATCCGGCAACGGTGCGCGCGCCGGACATGACGTGTTCGCAGTTGTCGAAAACGATCAAGGCGCGTTTTTGTCCTAGGTAGGCGACGAGCGTTTCGAGGAGCGAACGGCGCGGCGATTCTTGCACGCTCAACGCGGCCGCGAGAGCCTGCGGCAGCAGTGCCGGGTCGCCGATAGGCGACAGATCGACGAACCAAACCCCGTCGGCAAAGCTCCTGAGCAGCGCGGCTCCAGTGGCGATCGCTAGGCGCGTCTTGCCCGCTCCGCCCGTTCCGACGATGCTGACCAGAGGCGCCTGCGAAAGCAAGGTCACAACCTCTTTGACGACCTCTTCGCGGCCGAGGAAGGAGGTGAGCTGGCGCGGCAGGTTATGAGCCGGCGCCGGGGCCGCGTTCCCCAGACGCAATCCGCGCGCGCGTCGCGCGGACAGCTCCAGCTCGGCACGAGCTTCTTCGCCGAGTTCGAGCGCCTCGGCAATGCGCTCCAGCGTATAGCGATACGGCACCTTACGGCTGCCGCGCTCCAGCGCCGAAATCGCTTGGACGCTGATGACCGCGCGGTCCGCGAGCATCTGCTGCGAAAGGCCGGCCTGCGTTCGCAAACGCTTGAGCAGGCTGGAAAGCTCGGCGCTGCTCGCCGGGCGCACTAATTTCCGGGCGAAGGTGCGATTCCGAAGGGATCGCCGTCGATCGAGAGCGTCTGCGATTCGATCTTACCGGTTTGCGGATTCACGGCGTCGATATAGCCCATCCCGTCGGCGACCCATAGATGTTTCTGCTCGGCGTCGAAGTTGAGATCGGTCGGCAACCCGAAGCCGCCGGCTAACAGTTTGCAGCTTGACGTCCCCACGCACTTGTAGATGCCGCTAGCCTCGTCGATATAATACAGGTCGCCGCCCTGGTCGAAGACTATCCCGCCCGGCTGGGCGATCCCCGATATCACGACCGTCCCGGTTCCGTTGCATTGGTTGAACTCGACGATCGAGCCCAGTCGGCTCGGCTTGCTGACGTCGCTGAAACTCCAGAAACAGTTGCGCTGCGGATCGATGGCAATTCCCGCGCCCGCCAGCACGTCGCTTCCGTAGTTGAGAACGCGCGAGGGCTCCGATCTTCGGTTGAGGTAAACGCTCACGCTTCCGGTGCCGCTGCCGGCGCTAGTTACGTTTGAAACCGCGACTAAGTCACGATCGGACGTAACGCTGACGTTAATGGGCACCTCGCCGCTGTCGCGGAGCGACTCGACCGGTCCGTTCGGGCCCTTTTTCGTGCTGCGGTAGATGAGCACGTCGGCATCGCCGGCGTTGGCGAGGTACCACCAGCCGGATCGCGTCACGACCATGCCTTGCGGCGCCGAGATGCCGACGGACAGCGTCTCCAGATGCTTGAGCGAGAGGCCCCTGCGCCGATACACCGTCGCATCGTTGCCGTACGGCTGCGACGAGTACATGAAGTCGTTGCCGTAATGTTGAGCGTCGGGCCGGACTTCTGCGCCGACCGTCGGCCAAACAGTCCGCAGTAGCGGGGACGCCGACGAGCCGGCCTCGCAACCGGTCAGACCGGCAACTCCGATCAGGAAAAACACCGAACGCCCGGTCTGAGCGAGGCGGAACATGGGGAATCCTTCAAGAGGGTCGAGCCGCCACCTGGTTCGGAAGCAACCTACCGTCCGCCTAGCCTGCGCCCGGAGGAGTCCTCGCGGCCAACTGTATCAGAAACTGTATGGTAAAGCCGCGCAACCGGACTCGGGGACGCTCGTTTACCATTTCTTCAGCGTTGCTTTCTCTCTATGGGAGTCAAAAATGAAGAAATCGCTGCTCTACGCCGGCCTCGCCGTAGGCATCCTGTCGGCTGCGTGTAGCGGGAACGGCGCGTCGAACTTGATACCGAGCGCGTCGCTTCCCAGCTCGCTCAATTCACCTGCCTCGACACAACGCGTCCCCCAGGGGTGGGCCGCCACGGCGACTCAAAGCGCTCCCATTAAGAACCTTCCGAGCGGACGTGTCCCCGACACGGCGCGGCTGCACGTGGTCGTCGGCCTCGCCATGCGCGATCGGGATGGCGCGGCGAGACTGGTTCGCCGCCAGCACTCGCGCGGCGATGCATCCTTTCACCAGTGGTTGACGCCGGAGCAGTTCACCGAGCAGTTCAACCCCTCGCGTAGCCAAGCCGCCTCCGTTGCGGAGTATCTCAAAGAGAAGGGTTTCGAGAACGTCAGCATCGAGCCCAATAATCTGATCGTCAGCGGCAGCGCCACGGTTTCGCGCGTTGAGGCCGCGTTCCACACGACGATCCACGGCACCCAGGCGAATGGAAAGTTCGTTTACGCCAACGTCAAACCGGCTCTCGTCCCCGAGAAGTTCAAGGGACTGGTGGTGGCGGTACTCGGCCTAACCACTGCCTATCAAATGCAGCTTCATATCATGAAGTCGGAGCATAAGATGGTGCCGATGACAGGCGGTACGCCCCCGCCGTGTCTACAAGTCGTGAACGGCATCTGCATCGGCGGCGAATATGGTCCGCCGCAGTACCAAGTCGCGTATGGCGCAACCAGCTGCCCCACGACCTGCAGCACCGCCATCAAGACGTCGATCGCGGTCATGGCCGAAGGCAACGTGTCGCAGGTCGTGACGGATCTGCGCGCCGCCGAGGCGTTTTGGGGACTCCCGCAGGTGCCGTACTCAGTGGTGAAGGTCGGCGTGCCGAGCGCCGATACGTCCGGCGTCGACGAGTGGGACCTCGACACGCAGATCTCGAGCGGCTTCGCGCAAAAGGTCAAACATCTGTACGTTTACGACACGACGTCGCTCAGCGACTCCGATATCGCGCTCGAGTTCAGCAAGTGGGTTACCCAACACAAGGCCCAGGCCGGAAACGCCTCGTTCGGCGAACCGGAAGCCCTCGCGTATGCCGACGGATCGATGACGCTGGACGACGAGGAATTCAATCAAGCCGCGAGCCAGGGCATGACGATGTTCGCCTCGACCGGCGACAGCGGCTCGGGCTGCCCGGTGCTGGTCAACACGGGCGTGTCGGTCGGCGGAACACCCCAAGTCTGCTACCCCGCGTCGTCGCCTTACGTCGTCGCCGTCGGCGGCACGACGCTGGACACCAATGCGGTCGGCAACGAGCCGGGCTCCTACTACGGCGAGCACGTGTGGGTCGGGACCGGCGGCGGCTTCAGCGCGTTCGAATCCCCGGGATATTGGCAGGCCAACGGCATCTGCGCGCAGTGCACTTCGGGCAACGTGAGGGGCGCAGCCGACATCGCGATGTGCGCCGACAACAACGGATGCCCGATGGACGTCTTCGTCAACGGCACCCAAACGGGCGTTGGTGGAACGAGCCTGTCGTCGCCGATGTCGATGGGACTATGGGCACGCCTCGAGACGCAGTTCCAAAACAAGCTCGGATTCGCTGCACCCGTCTACTACGGCGTGTACGGATACTACGAGCCCTGCCCGATGGCATCCAAGGCGTGCGTGCCGGCAGGCGAACCGGGTGACGATACATCCGCGCAGCCGCCGGACACGACGGCTCCGATCGGTGGCTTCAACGACATCCTATACGGCTCCAACGGCATCCCAAGTGCCGCCGCGCCGGGATGGGATGAACCCACGGGTCTCGGATCGATCAACTACTACCAGATGCAACAGGACATCATGAACTCGATCTTCCCCGGCTAACTCCGAGAGGGGGCAACAGAGGAGGCGGCGCAGAGGCAGCGTCGCCTCCTCGCTTTTAGATGAGACAGGTGACGACGGCGCGTCCGCCGGCGGCGGCCCGCCTAACGTGGTGTGAAGTATCCGTAGCTCACGGTCAGGGTGTTGGGAACGGAGCTGCCTCTGATTCCGCGCACCTTGCCTTTGCGATCGAAGCTGAAGGTTAGCAGACCGGGCTGCACGTCCGGGTCGTCAAACCACAGCAGGAACGAGTCGCCGGAATAATGGCTCAAGTGTCCGGCGTAGCCGTTTGGACCGATGGCTGCGCGTAGCGATCCCGCATCGACGCTCACCCGCAACGGCCCATAAAGCCGGCTCGTGTACCTTCCGACGTAGGCGTTGAGATGATGACCGAGCGTCTTCGCGTCCGCAGGTGGGTTCGGCCGATCGACGAGCGCATTCCAAGCGGCCTGTTCTTTGCGAATTTGCGCCTGCAGGTCCACGCCGGATGGGCCGAGGGAGAGCTCCAAAAATTGCGCTCGAATCGCTTCCGGGAACGTCGTCAGCTGCTTATTTGCAAAGACGGCAATTCCGACGTTTTTCTCCGGAATCAACGTCACGATGGTCCGCACGCCGTTTACGGCGCCGTTCTTTTCAATGACGCGGTATTGCAGAAAATGGTAACTTTCGCAACCTAGACCAGCGGCGTAGTTCGGGTCGCGCAACGGCCCGCTGCTTCCCATGACCATGCTTGCCGCAAAAATCCCGTCAACGGTTGCGGGTTTGAGGATTTGCTTGCCGCCATAGGACCCGCGAGAGAGCAGCATCTGCATCCATTTCGCGATATCGGCACCGGTGGAAACGATCGCGCCCGCACCGCTGAACGCGTCGACGTTCTCGAACGGCATCACGGACCCGTCGATGTTGTGCGGAAAGCTGTAATTTCGATCCCGCTTCAGCGTCGCCGACGACGGTCCGCTGCGGGTCATTCCGAGCGGTGTTAAGATTTGTTGTTGCAAGAGCTGCGGCGGCGAGAGCCCGATGCTATGCGCGGCGGCCTCTTGGCCGAGGAAAATGCCGTAGTTGGAGTACGCGTATAGCTCGCGAAAACTGTGATCGAACGTTAGGTAGCGGGCGCGATGTACGAGCTGGGCGGTGCTCGGTCCGAATCGGGTGAGGATGTCGCCCCCGTATGCCGGCAGGCCGCTGCGCATCGCGAAGAAATCGCGCAGCGTTACCCATCTCGTCGCATAGGGTTCGGCCAAAACGAGCTCGGGGTTGAACCACCGAACCGGCCGATCCCAATCGATCGCGCCGCGATCGACGACTGCGCCGACCGCCGTAGCGGCTACGAATTTGCTGACCGATCCGATCTGAAAGCGTGTGTTTTGGTCAACTAAAGACCTTTCGCCGGCCTTGCGAACGCCGTAGGCTTTAATGAAGATCGGGCCGTTTGGGCCGGCTATCGCCACCACCGCTCCCGGCACGCCGTACTCGCGCAGCGTTTGCGAAACGAAATGATCGAACGTCGCGCCGTTGACAACGCGTGCCAAAGGATCGTCGGCACGGCCCGCCTGCGGCACCGCAAAAAGGCCGGCGATCAGCAGAACGCGGGCCGTAGCGACGAGCCTCATTGCGGGCGGCCCGGTTCTCGATGCCATAGCGTTTGAACACCGGCCAAAGTTGCGGCAGCGGCGGGTGCATGCCGCGGCATAAGAAGATGGGCCGATCGCGCTCGTACGGCATGGCGTAGGACCGGCACGAGCAGCGCGGCGGCCAAAATGGCCGAAAGGCGCAGCAACCAGAGATGGATTCCGGCGGATTGAGTCAGGGCCGCAGGCAGTGGAACGAGCGGCGGTTGATCAATGTAGCCAAACCCCGGGTGACGCCCACAGATAATGAAGTAGAGCTCGTTTCGGATCGCGCCGTACTGCCTGGCGACTGCGAAGTGCACGATCGCGACGATTGCCGCAACGCCCCATGCCGCCCAGGTCGCGCCCCTCGACATTCCCCCGCAGTACGCCGCCGGCGTTGCACCGTCCCCCGCTCGCTTAGCGAGAAAGGTGGCTCGACGGGCGGCGACGGAAACGCGAGGCGAACCGTGGTAGTTCACCTGATCGACGGAACCTACGAGCTCTTCCGCCATTTTTACGGACTGCGGCGGTTCGCCAACGGTAAGGACCGGCGGTTTGGGGCCGTCGTCGGGGTGCTCAATACCGTGCTGCACATGATCGGCGACGGAGCCACGCACCTAGGCGTCGCCACCGATCACGTTATCGAATCTTTCCGTAACGAGCTTTGGGAAGGATACAAAACCGGTCAGGGAATCGAACCGGCGCTCCTCGCGCAGTTCCATCCCCTCGAGGAGGCCCTGCGCGCCATGGGGATATCTGTCTGGGCGATGGTCGAACTCGAGGCCGACGATGCGCTAGCCTCGGCGGCCGCCATCGCCTCGAGCGATTCTCGCGTGCAGAAGATCTGCATTTGGACGCCGGATAAGGACCTCGCGCAGTGCGTGCGCGGCGATCGCGTCGTGCAAATCGATCGCCGAAGCAAGGCCATCCGGGACGCCGGCGGCGTGCGAGCCAAGTTTGGAGTGGATCCGGAGCTGATACCCGACTTTCTCGCGCTCGTTGGCGATGCGGCGGATGGCTTTCCCGGCATGCCGGGCATCGGACCGAAGGGTGCAGTAGCTCTGCTGGCACGCTATGGCGAGATCGAACGATTCCCGCCGCAGGTACTCGGTGAGCGCCGCGAACTCGCTCTCTTATTCAAGGAACTTGCTACCCTTCGAACCGATGCCGCGCTCTTTGCAGACGTCGACGAGTTGAAGTGGCGCGGACCCACCGCGCAATTCCCTGGCGTCTGTGAGCGGCTCGGAGCCCCTGAGCTCGTGACGCGCGTCAGCCGAGCGTCTGGCATTAGCGGCTGAGTCGAACCTGCGCGCGCTCGAAATCTGGAGCGGTCGTCATAACGATTATTTACCCCTCAGGGGGCAATACTTCGCATCCAGTTGAATGATGGAGACCCGTTCGCGAAAATGGAGAAGCCAAGTGCCCGAATGGAAGCCTAAAGGTTGGCATAGCATTACCCCGCGTCTCGTCGCTCGTGACCCCGCGGCGCTCGTACGGTTTTTGAAGGACGTCTTCGGCGCATGCGGCGAGTATTCGAATGATATGCCTTCGGATATGCAAATCGGCGACTCGATCGTCATGGTTAGCGGCGCAGGACCTCGCGAAGCAACGTCCAGCTTCCTCTACCTGTACGTAGAAGACGCGGATGCTACGTACCAGCGCGCGATGCAAGCGGGAGCAAAATCGATCGAAGAACCGGCCGACATGTTCTACGGCGATCGCCGCGCGATGATCCAAGACCCGGGCGGCAACACATGGCAGATCGCCACATACAAAAAGCGCTGACTCCGAAGAGGCGGATGCATTCGAATGCGCGCGACGCCTAGCGGGCACTCGCGACTGAAGAGCCTCCTTCCAGCGATGCTGCTGTTGCTCGCTGGCGTGGCTAACGTACCGTCACCTAGCATGAGTGGCGACACGGCCGCATTGCGCGCACGGGCCGCGCGCGTCACGATCGTACGCGATAACTGGGGAATTGCCCACGTGCACGGGCCGACCGATGCCGACGCCGTCTTCGGAATGGCGTACGCGCAGGCCGAAGACGATTTCAATCGCGTGGAAGCCAACTATCTCGAGGATCTGGGCAGGCTCGCCGAGAGCGACGGCGCCTCCGCGATCTACGAAGATCTGCGCGCGAAGCTTTTCATCGACCCGATCGATCTCAAGGCGAAATATCGCGCTAGCCCGCGATGGCTGCGTGCGCTGATGAACGCATGGGCGGACGGGCTCAACTTCTATCTCATGACGCATCCGAACGTGCACCCGCGCGTCATCACCCGCTTCGAGCCGTGGATGACGCTGAGCTTTTCCGACGGTACGATCGGCCCCGACATCGAAGACGTCAACCTTTCGGGGTTGCGCGCGTTCTATGGTGGAGCGCGCGTTTCGAGCGCCGCCGCACGCGGACGTCCCTCGCGGCTCGGCCGCCTCGGCTCGAACGGCATTGCGATCGCACCGAAGAACACCCTCGACGGTGACGCGCTGCTGCTGATCAACCCCCACACGACATTCTTCTTTCGCTCCGAGTTGCAGATGTCGAGCGACGAGGGCCTCGACGCCTACGGGGCCGTGACCTGGGGGCAGTTCTTCATCTACCAAGGCTTCAACGCGCATGCGGGCTGGATGCATACGTCGAGCGGCGTAGACAACGTCGACCAGTATGCGGAGACGATCGTCCGGCGCGACGGGCGGCTACACTACCGCTACGGTGGCAAGCTGCGGCCGGTGACGGCCTCCCAAATCGTCATCCCATATCGCACCGCCGGGGGATCGCTCGCGCGCAAAACATTTACCGTCTTTCGCACGCAACACGGGCCGATTGTCGCGTCGGAAAACGGCCGGTGGATCGCCGAAAAGCTGATGTACCGGCCGGTCGAGGCGCTCGAGTCGGGCTTCTTGCGAACGAAGGCGACCGACTACGCCTCCTTCTATCAGATAGCGCAGCTGCGCGCCAACTCGTCCAACAACACGATCTTCGCCGACGACAAGGGCGAGATCGCGTTCATGATGACCGAGTTCGTCGCGCGTCGCGACGATCGGTTCGATTACACGAAACCGGTCGACGGCTCGAATCCGGCGACCGACTGGCACGGCATGCTGACGCTGGACGAGGAGCCGGATGTCGCGAATCCGTCCACGGGCTGGGTTTTCAACACGAACGACTGGCCCTATTCGGCGGCCGGTCCGGCGAGTCCGAAGCGAAACCGTTATCCTAAATACATGGATACGGCCGGCGAAGACGCGCGCGGCGTTCATGTCACGATGCTGCTCACGGGGCGTCACGACTTCACGCTCGAGCGACTGCGCGCCCTCGCCTTCAACCGCGATCTGCCGTTCTTCCGTTCGCTCGTACCGTCGTTGATGCGGGCCTATGACGCGCTGCCTGCGGCCGATGCGCTCAAAAAGACGCTCGCCGGGCCGATCGGTGCACTGCGTTCCTGGGACTATCGCTGGTCGAACGAGTCGATCCCGACCGCGCTGGCCGCGTTCTGGGCGCAGGAACTCTCCCGCGAGGCCGCATCGGTCGATCTGGACGCATTGCTCGCGACCGCGCCGCGGCGCAAACTCAAGTCATTTGCGCTCGCGGTGAGCCGCATCTCCTCAGGTTTCGGAACGTGGCGCATACCGTGGGGACAGATCAATCGATTCCAACGCTTGACCGGCGACATCAAGCAGCGCTACGATGACGCGGCCCCGAGCATTCCCGTGCCCTTCGTCTCGGGCGACTGGGGCTCGCTCGCGGCCTTCAATCACGCGCCCGGGACGCACACCACGAAATGGTACGGCAACGACGGCAACACGTTCGTTGCAGTCGTCGAGTTCGGCAAGCGCGTTCGCGCAATCGCCGTCTCCGTCGGCGGAGAAAACGGCGACCCGCACTCGCCGCACTTCGACGACCAGGCTGTTCGCTATGGCACCGGGAATCTGCGACCCGTTTTCTTCTATCCCGACGAGCTGGCGCGACACACCGAGCGAACTTACCACCCCGGCCAGTAGTTTCTATACGGCGCTGAAGGCACGACCTCAACGAGCAGCCACGCGAGTTTACGGCGCGCCGCATCAGCTTGCCACCAGCTATCGCTAGACGTCTGGAAGAGCGCCAGCTCAAACGGCTGGATCAATCTGCATTTCGCGGACGACAGTAAGAGCTTCCAGGGCACTTGGGGGCTGGTACCCGGCACCGAGCCGGCCGGACAGATCACCGGAAGCGTCGTCAACACGGCACAACTCGGCGTTAAGGGCCTCTGGCAAAACGCCTCGAGTGGCATGACATTCGGCGGCGACGTGCTCAAACTCCGACCAGAACGCTCAAACGGTAATAGGCTCGTTCAAGAACGGACGCCTGCAGGGTAGGCTCCCGCGCGGATCGCAGTCGATGTTCGGCACCTGGACAGACAACCGCGGAACCGGAGTCGTCGAGCTCAAGTTCTACTCGGATGGGATGAGTTTTCGCGGAAGGTGGACACGCAAGAACAAAACTAGCGGCAGCATCATCGGCAAGCGCGTCATCGCCGCAACGCCGGCCCTACGTCAATAGGGCCACCCGGCGGCCGAACCCGCCCGTCGGCCGCTTAATCGCTCTCTCACCCGAACTTAATGGGGGGCTAATCGCCGCTCCATGCTCGCTCGCGCAGAATCGGCTTCAATAAAATCCTGGAGGGAGCCGGCGATGACGAGCAAGTTCATTAGCGTGATTTCCGTGAAAGTACTTTCTGTAGTTGCACTCGTAGCGGTACTTGTTGGAATAATACTCACAAGTGCGCTTCGTACTCCGCACGAACGGGTGCCGAACAAAAACGTGCCGGTCGCAGCCCGGCCAAGCACGGCCGGACCGGGCGTAGTCCGCGTGAGTCTCGTCGACGGATCAGCCGTCGTTCAGCGCGGCAACAGCCACGTGCAGACGAATGCGGTGCGCAACGCGCCGATGCTTCCCGGCGACTACATCTCGACCGGGACGACGTCGCGTGCCGAGCTCCAGTTCGACGGCTACACGGCAGTTCGGCTGGGAGGCAACGCTCAGCTGCGCATCGTCAGCAACGACCCGAATAACCAAAGAGTGCAGCTCGCGGACGGCACCTTAGGTGTCGGCATGGTGCGCGACGGACAGGCGCTGAAGGTCGACACGCCTTCGGTGAGCGTTCGCATGCAAAACGCCGGCGACGCTCGGATTTCGATCGCCGCTGACGGCTCGAGCTGGATCACGGCTCGGCGCGGTGCCGTCTACGTGGTTACGCCGCAGCGCACTTACGCGCTCGACACCGGCAGCACGCTGACGGCGCGGGGTTCGGCTTCCAATCCCTCAGCTACATATGGTCCCGAAGTTTCATTCGATTCATTCGACGACTTCAACGCCGCGCGCGACAAGGCGATGGTTGCCGCGCTGAGCGCGAGCCCCAACTTGAATCCGAGCCTTGCCGGTTATGAGAATTTGAACGACTACGGCCATTGGGAAGCCGTCGCCGGCTACGGACGGTCCTGGGTACCGAACGAGCCGGCCGGGTGGGTTCCCTATCGTAACGGCTCCTGGTCCTGGGAAGGCGGATACGGTTGGACTTGGGTAGGATCCGAACCCTGGGGCTGGACGCCGTATCACTATGGCAACTGGTTCTACTGCGACTGCGGATCATCGGGCTGGGCATGGCTGCCGCCGGCCACGACGGGCACGCCGTCTTGGTCGCCCGCGCTGGTGGGATTCTTTGAGTTCGATGCCGCGGCTAACGGCGGTCCGAATAACTGCGGCGGAAACTACGGCTACGCGCCAAGCAGTCCGGTCTCTCCGGCCGCATCTTACGGCAACGAAGCCCCGGCTGCTCCGTCAAACAATGTCGCTCAAGCCGCTCCCGCCGCTCCAAATAATAACGCCGGCGCTCCGGCCCCATATGGCGAAGGCGGGCCAGGTACTCCTCCCCAGAGTCCCTACGGCGAGGGCGGCCCCGGATACGCAGCCCCAAGCGGCTACCCGTATCCGTATATCGGGTGGGTCCCGGTCGCGCCCTACGAATCGTTCTATCCGTGGTATCCCGGCTGGGCGTGGCTCGGCTTTGGATGGGGATGGGGCTACCCCGCGGGCTTTGGCGGCAATTTCGTAAGCATCACCAACATCTACAACGTCAACAGGATCTACCGGAACTTCCGCCACGGCGGAGCGACCGGAACGTCGTTCCGGCACTTCCGTCACGGAACGGTGCACGGGCACACGGTCGCCGTGACGCCACGTGACATTGGACGGCACGTCGGAACGATCCATGGAGCGTTGCCCGTAAGGCCGACGCGCGACAACTTGGCCTTCTCACACGGCACGGTGCACGCGCCGGTGACCTTCTCCAAGGCCTTCAACTCGCCACGCTTCGCATTGCATGGGATGCCCGCCGCGCACGTAACCGTCGGCCGCGCAAACATTATACACGGTACTGCGCACGGGGCAGTCGGTCGTGCCAGTGCTCCGCTATCTCGCGTGAATGCGCGGGTATCTCGCGTGAATGCGCCGGTGACACGCACGAACGTTGCGATGCATGCCACTGCGCATGCCGCGTTGAGTCGTGCCAACGCTCCGGTATCTCGCGTGAATGCTCCGGTATCTCGCGTGAATGCTCCGGTATCTCGCGTGAACGCTCCGGTATCGCGCGTGAATGCTCCGGTATCTCACGTCAACGCTCCGGTAAGCCGCATGGACGCGCCGGAGCGGCATGCCAACACGTTCCAAATGCGCGGGAATCCGGCGTTTGCACGTGGGAACGCACCGGTGACGCGTGAGAACGCCGCACCGGTGACACGTGAGAATGCCGCGCCGGTAGTCCGCGGCGAGAACAGCCCAACGATGCGCCAGGCCGAAGCTCCGCGCAGCGAGTTCGCGCCATCAACATCGTGGGAGCGCTTCAATATGACGCGCGGCGAGTCGGCCAGGGACGCGCGTGGCGCCGGGGTCTCGGCGCCCAGCCAAGCCGGCCGAGAAGAGCGTGCACCCTCGGACTCATGGGGACGCTTCTCCACTTCGCGCGGCGAATCGTACGGGGGTGCGCGGGGCGAATCGTACGGGGGTACGCGCGGCGAATCGTACGGAGGTCCACGCAACCCGTACGCCGACCACGAGTCCACTCCGTCCTACGGGCGCGGGATGCCTTCGTACTCGCGCGGATCGTACTCCTCTCCATACTCGCGCGGATCGTATCCATCATACTCGCGCGAATCATATCCATCGTACTCGCGCGGATCGTATCCGTCGTACCCGCGCGGATCATACTCGGCGCCTTCGTATCCGCGTGGTTCGTCCGGATCCGCTCCTTCATACCCGCGAGGCAATTGGGGCGCACCGCCGCGCTCGTCTGGCGGCGGCGGCGGCGGTGGCGCGCCGCACGGAGGTGGCGGTGGCGCGCCGCACGGAGGTGCCGCGCCGCGCGGAGGTGGCGGCCGGCCGCCTCACTAGCTCGGCTAATACTCTGCGGCGACGAACATGCAAATGATCGTCGCCGCTCTCACCAGGCGTCACCCTGCCAAACCTCGGCGTCATCGCGCGCTCGTCGTAGGCCGTTGAAAAGCGATTTGTCTTCGGCGTGTATCGGCGGACTATGAGGATCACCGGCTATATCGGCTTTAGATGCTGGCCGAAACCGAAAAACGCTCTCCTCCTCGCGGCGCGATCGCCGTCGATCGCACGTCTTCGATATGGGCTCCGCGAGGGGGATGAGCGAGAATATCTTCGATGAAGGCACTTACGACCTCCGGCGCACCCTCGGCTTCGACTTCCAGCCCGTCAAAACCAACGTTACGCACGAAGCCCGTCACGGCGTAGCGCGACGCGATGCGGCGGACCGTTTCGCGGAAGAATACGCCTTGAACCATCCCAGAGATTTTCAGATTTCGTCGCTCACGCACGGTACGCTGTTATTGGGCTTCGACTAAGTGCCAAGCGACGTAGCCTGCTTTTCCCATCGTTGAATGAATCGTAGCGCAGTACGCTCTTCGGGCGAGAGCGCTGCACGCCGGCGCTGAGTGGAACGCGTTCCGTTTAAACTCGGCAAGCAGCGCAGGCGCGTGTACGTTTCGATCACTGCGGGATGGACATAGGCTCTGCGGCAGACGGCCGGCGTGTTTCCTAAGCGCGCGGCGACACGCTCGAGTGCGAGCGTGACATTGCGCTTGGCTTCGGCAAGATGCTCCGCCACCTCGGTAAGCGATGAAATGCATTCCACCGTGCCGATCCACGTACGGAAATCCTTGGCGGAGAAGTCGTCACCTGCGATTTCGCGGATGTAGGCGTTGACGTCATCGGATCCGACGCAGTTGACCGCACCGGCCTTGTCGACGTAGCTGAACAGCTCTTCGCCCGGAAGATCGCGGCAACGCTTGATGACGCGCACGAGTCGAGGATCGTCGAGTGCAATGACGTGAACGCGACCCGTCTTGCCGCGAAAATGGAGCCGAGCCTGCGACCCCGTTACGCGCAGGTGCCGGGTCCGCAAGGTCGTCAGACCGAACGAATTGTTGGCCTTCACGTACTCTTCGTTGCCGACGCGAACTCCGGTCATATCCAGGAGCGCTACGACGGCGGCAAGCACTTTACGCTGCGAGAGACCGTCGCTCTTCAGATCGGCGGCGACCGCGGCACGGATTTTGGGCAGGGCCGCTCCAAAGGCGACCAACCGGTGATACTTCGCTTCATCGCGCACTTCGCGCCAGCGAATATGATACCGGTACTGCTTGCGGCCACGGGCATCGCGGCCAACCGCCTGAAGGTGTCCGTTAGCAATCGGCGAGATCCAGACGTCGTTGTAGGCGGGAGGGATGGCTAGGGCGCGGATGCGAGCGAGCTGACGCTCATCGCGAACTTGACTGCCGTCGGAATTCACATAACTGAAATGGCGACCACGCCGCACGCGCCGGATTCCCGGAGAACGATCGTCGATGTAGCGAAGCTGGGCTTCGCGAGCCGCCTCCTGAGCGTCCATCCGCAGCCTTGTTACCGCTGCGCACTACGCTTTAAACTCCGCTTATCTTTTGGCCCTTCGACCCGAGCGGCCGCTTGCCTCCCTTGCAAAAAATCTTGCGCGGGAAACGGTTGCTTGAAAATAAAACCTAGGTACCTCGTCAGGCTCGCTCTTCGTTGGAGGTTTGCGTGTATCGCACAAGCGCCAAATCCTTATGGCTCGTGGTCGCCGCGTTCGTCGTCGTTGGGACGGCAGGATGTTCGAGCGGACGATCGATGCTGCCCGGCGTCTCTCAACAATCGCTGGAAACGTTGGAAACGAGCCGCGCCGGACATTTTGCCCGCATCGGTCACCAGCCGCCGGTCGGCATGGTCATGGAATGGCTGCTAACCGACGGTTCCGTTCTCGCGCAGAGCAACAGTTGGACCACCTGGTACCGTTACGTTCCCGATGCGAAGGGCAACTATAGCGACGGCACGTGGAGCCAGGTTGCATCGCTTGCGTACCCGTACGGACCTCTGTATATGGCCGCCGACGTACTCGCCGATGGACGTTTGGCCATTAGCGGCGGTGAATACAATACACCTGGGAACGGCTACGATCTTCAGCTCACCAATCTCGGAGCGGTTTACGATCCGGTGAAGAACACGTGGATGCCGCTCGGCCATCCGACGGGATGGAACAATATCGGCGACTCTCCGTCGAGCGTACTGCCGAACGGCAAAATGCTGGTGGGAGATAAGCTCCTTACCGCGGATGCGACCTTGGACCCGAAGACGCTGGCCTGGACGCTGGTCGGCGATTCCGGTAAATCCGACTTCAATGCCGAAGAGGGATGGACGCTGCTTCCTAACGGCACGGTTCTTACCGCCGACGTCAAGAACGCGCCCAATTCGGAAATCTATAACCCCGCGACCGGTACCTGGACGAGCGCCGGCTCGACGATCGTGGACCTGCACTCGCCGTCCCCGTACGGCTGCCTCATGTACGGCCCAGGCCAATGCTATTATCCGCCGGGTGAGATCGGGCCCGCGATTCTCCGCCCCGACGGAACCGTCTTCTACACCGGATCGTACACAAAAAGTGGTGGAGCGGGCCACACCGCCATCTATAACACAGCGTCCGGAAAATGGACGGTGGGACCGGACTTCCCCAACGGCGACAACGCCGGCGATAGTTATGCGACGCTCGAACCGAGCGGAAATGTTTTGGTTTTCGGCGTCAGCGGGACCGTCTACGAGTGGAACGGATCGACGCTCACCCAAGTCAACGGGATATCGTACGGTGGTCCCCCGCTTCTGTTGCCGACCGGGCAGGTCATGGTGTTGGGCTATTCCAGCGTCAGTCTCTACACGCCGACCGGACATCCGCAAAAGAGTTGGCTGCCTACGATCAAGAGAGTTCCGACGACGCTGACGCGCGGTCAAACGTATAAGATCACCGGAACGAAGTTCAACGGCTTCGGACAAGCGATGTCGTACGGCGACGAGAACCAAAATGCGACCAACTACCCGCTAGTTCGCATCACGAATAGCGCTACCGGGCACGTCTTCTACGCGCGCACGCACGATCATAGCACGATGGGCGTCGCCACGGGTTCGCTCCGCGTTTCGACGCACTTTGACGTTCCCTCGACCATGGATACCGGCGCGAGCTCGCTCGTGGTCATCGCCAACGGCATCGCATCCAAACCCGTCACGGTCACGATAAAATAACGAGAACTTCGGCGCAGCCGTATCTGAGAACGATCGGCGCGCCGCGGAGCTGGGATTTACGCTGGCCTTCGCAACGAAGCAGGTTACGGCGGTGTGGCCGCCCACCGGGATTGCGCTCGCCGCACTTTTGCTGTGGGGGAATCGGGTCCGGCCGGGCATCTGGCTCGGTGCGTTCGCAAGCAACGCCCTGAGCGGCGAGCCGGTTTGGACGGCAGCGGCGATCGCGAGCGGAAACACCGTGGCGCCCTTCCTCGGCAGCGTACTGCTGCGGCATTTCGGCTCAAGAACTCGCTCGAGCGCGCGCAGGACGTCCTTCTTCTCGTAGCCTTGGGATCGGCGATTCCGATGACGGTATCGCGCCGCCGTTCCTTGCGACGCCCAATTTTGGCGCACGCGCCATGCCGTATGGAGGCGTCCCGTTAGGCATGGGCCCGCCGATCGCATTGCAGACGCACAGTGCGTCGCTGGGGCCCCGTGCCGTCGTACTCTTCTAGACGGATGGGCTTACGGAGTTCAACCGCGATGTGGAGCGTGCAGAGCGAGCCGTGCTCCAAGCGATGACCCGCTTGGTCGACGGGACGATCGTCGATCATCCTGCCTCGTTCATCCAGCAAAACGTGATGGGCTCGGCGAAACCCACCGACGACACGGTCCTTCTCATAGTGCGTCGGGCATCAGGGGTTTCCTAGTGGGCCCATGCGGGGAACATGCTGCTTGGAGGTTTGACAAAATGAACGAGGAGCGTAACGTGGTTGTCAAGGAGGGCTCGAGCGGACCTAGCGTAGCCGCAATCACTATCACGGCCATCATCGTGGCGGCCGTTCTGGTGATCCTCTTCTACTGGCATCCGTGGAACATGAGCACGACGACAAACTCGACAACGAACTCGACGACGGTGACGCAGCCCGGCGGAAACGGCACCCAGCAAAAGAGCAACTCGTCGTCCACCACGAATACCCAGCCGCAGCCGACCTGAGGACACGCTCTGGCGCGATCACCGTCGACGTCCTGCGCGAGCAACCCGATCGCGGACTGGTGATCAGCGTGAGCGAACAGGCGCTTGCGAACCGCTCCGCGCCCATGACAACGTGCGTCGTGTTCGGCAATACGAACGTCATTTGCGATTCCAACGAAAAGGTGAACGCCGAGGAGCTCGCGCTAGTGCGCTTGCTCGGGCCGGCGGCCTACGATTTCGACAAGACGATTCCGACGTTGATCAGCGGGGACGCCATCGCGCAGCATCCTCGACGGCTCTCTCACGACGCTGGGGCTCCTGGCAACCGGCGCGCGAGCTTTTTGCGCACGTCTCTGGCAACCCGTCCAGTCCTGCGCGCCCGCTTTATCGCTACGCGGATGCGCTCCGCCAAAACCCCTCCGCGAACGCCAACCCGTGTTTTTTTATTGTTGAAACTCTTCTTGAGGATGCGCGACCCCGTCAAAACGCCCCGGCCTTTCTGCTGCTGAGACCGTTGCTGGTGATGAGATACGCAGACTATAGCCCATGGTCACCTTCCACTCATCGTCCATCGCTGCATAGCACTCGCAAGCTGCTGACTCAAGGCCGGCACGGTTGTGGATTTTGATATGTCCGCGCGAATACGAAATAAAACCCGCCGTTTGCAACTCCGCTTCAGCCAACGCGACGCTGGCACGTCGTACGCCGAGCATCTGTCCGAGGAACTCTTGTGTTAGCAACAACACGCCACCGCCTACGCGATCGTGCGCCATTAGGAGCCATCGCGCACAGCGCTCGGTTGTCGGATGTAAAGCATTGCAAGCACTGAATCGGCCTGAAGCCATTAACACGGCTTGCGCATAGCGCAACGCGAACGCTTTAAGCTCAGGCTCCCTTTCGATTGCGGCGCGAAAGACATCGATTGGAATGCACATCGCGCTATCGGGTACTTGGACGATGCTTCGCTGGTTAACGCTAGCTTGCCCAAGTGCAATCGCTAATCCGGTCATGCCCTCACGCCCAATAATTCCGACTTCCGCCGTATCTCCGTTTGACATGCCGAGAACTACTGAGATGATACTGCTCACCGGAAACAGCACTCGATCCGGGGCCGTCTGGTCATCGTTGATCAGTTCATTATGCTTTAGCGATACGCTCACGAACGGGGGGCTCAACGCCTTGATGGCGCGCGCCGAGAGATGGTCTAGGAACAAATTCCCCGTGGAATGGCGCACTCCGATCGCCTCCGGCATCGAGATACTCGTCTCTGCCGGTGCATAGGATCCCGGCGACTGAGCGGTTGCTCGATGAGGGTAGAGCCAGAGGTCTATGAGAGACCGGCCAACCGGGCGCAAATGACGCTACGAGATGCGGTCGAGGAGGTATCCTTCTGCGACACGACGGCCTTTCCCCTGAAGGACAGCTCACATGCACGGAATCGTGCACAAAGGGCCGGTGCTGCCGATATGACGCTCCCCAGCGTTATGCAAAATATCGTACGGAACACGCCCTCCTCCGTAGCTATCGTTTAAGAATAAAGCGTGATTTCGAGCGGATAACCGCGTGAAGAATGGGCGGAGCTCCGGTACCGTGGTCATAGTCTTCAACGGGGAGTACGACATCGCATCGAAGGAGCAGGTCCGCACGGCCTTTGACGCGGTATCGGAAGCGCCACGCGTCGCTTTGGATTTGAGCGACGTAACGTATATCGACTGCTCGATTATTCACGAACTAGTGCGACTGCACAACACTCGTGCGGCCGGCGACCTGGAACGCGAGACGGTTGTGATGCGTAACAGCAACCTTCTAAAGATCTTTGAGATATTGCACCTCGGATCGGTCTTTCACGTGGTCGAAAGTTGGGACGAAGCCGTCGACAAGAATGGAAAAGATATCACCGTGCAATATGCTTCCGCATTCAACGGTGCAGCGCACGTCAACGCACTTGGCAAGAACCCCGTTAGCGTGCCTAAGCGAAAGCCCAGCAGTCCAACGCGGTTCGCCCCCCGCGCGAACGGGCGCTCAACGACCTAACGGTAACTCGGGCGAGCTGCGAAGCAGTCCCGGCAGTAGACCGGCCTGTCGCCGCGTGGTTGAAACGGAACTTCCGCTACGCCGCCGCATTGGCTGCACGTAGCCTTGAACGTCTCGCGTTGGCCGTAGCTTCCGCCTCTGGCTCCGCTCCGACCGCCGTTGGCCGCTTTACGCGCTGCGCGACAATCGCCGCACCGGCTGGGTTTGTTCGTGAATCCTTTGCTTGCAAAGAATTCCTGCTCGTTCGCCGTGAAGGGGAACGTGCGTCCGCAGTCGACGCAGCTAAGGGTTTCCTCTGTGTACATTTGAGCCTCCTAAGTCTCAGTGGCCGTCCGTTCGGACGACCGGCGTTCCTCGCCCGCGCGATAGCGGTAAACGATGCGTCCTTTCGTCAAATCGTATGGCGAAAGTTCGACCTCTACACGGTCGCCCGGAAGAATCTTGATGTGATGCCGGCGCAAACGGCCGGCAATATGCGCTAAAATGGTATGGCCGTTATTCAGCTCGACGGAAAAGGTCGTGCTGGGAAAGACCTGACGGATACTGCCAAAGACCTCCAATGGCGCTTCTTTCGTGTCCTTCACGGCCTTGGCTTTCGCGGGCCGCGGGTTATCCTTGCGATTTCGGTTGCGTCGTGGAATGACGAACTTCCCTTCTCCGATTTTGGCGGAGGCGTTGCCCGAGACGCTGCGCAATCTGCAGCGCTGACTCTCGAGTCGCAGTCACGAGCAGTTCAGCGCGGAGGTTACCCTCGCCACTCCCACTTGGAACGCTCGCGAAGATGTCGCAACGAGCTAAAGCCACGGGAATAGTCGCGCACTGGATCGGCGCGAGTCCGCACGGGCCGTCGACGCCGCGAAGTATGGCGGCATGCGCGGGAGATCTAAAAAACGGAAGATATTGACCTATCTTTCGGCGGCGCTACTTATCGACCACTCGAAAGATCGCGCTTGCTGTGGCAAGCAGTGTCTCACAAATCCGCTCCCGCTGCAAGGCATCGGGCGTTCGTAAGAATGCGAAACGCTGCCCTTTTAGACCGGAATTCCGTGCAGAAAAGTGCTATTGCCCTCGGTGAGCCGGCGATTGCTCTTCCAACATCGATCTAAGGGATTCCGTAAAAGGCGCTGGGATTCAAAGGCGCTGTTCGACGACGGAGCGAGAAAGTAATCGGTTCGACTACGCGACCTCAGCTGCGGCCTAATCACCGCGACAAAGATCACAACGCTCGGGCCGGTACACTTTCAGCTGCCCATGTCCGGCATTTTCAACTGCCACCGAGGTCCATGGCCGGCCGCAATCACTCGAGCAGCCGGTCGCGCTACAAGAGTTCGCTAAGGAGCGCTGCCGCTTCATCCGAGATGCCGACGATCTTGTTCGTTTGAACGCGCCCGCCCCAACCGCCGCTTAGCGTATCGCCTTCGATTGAACCTGGGGCGCGTTGCGAGGGCAGCGATTCCAGCGATTCGATTCGGCGAGCGCTGCCTTCTCACGGCGGCCTCGGCGGCCGCATGGGTGCAGGTTCGGCTGGTCCTTGATTCAACCACGCGCGCCAACCCCGCGGACCTGCTCCTGGGCCCTCCCGCCCTCAACTGTCCAAAGGAAGTTGTCGTCGCCGACCAGCCAAAATAGCCGGCCTGCCACGCCCTGGCGGACTTTCAGGTCAGAGGCGCGTGCGATGAACATCGGTCAACACACTTGTTGACTTTTGCACAACGCTCAGCTATCATGTCGAAGTGTCGAGACTCTGGCGTAGAGCGGATGTACTGCCAGCTGTCTTCGACGCATTGGCAAACGAGCAGCGCCGTGCGATTCTTGTCCGCTTAGCACGTGGCTCGGCAAGCACGCCGGAGGTCGCAGCGCAATTCGGTTTCACGAAACAGGCGCTGAGCCGCCACATAGCGGTTCTCGAAGACGCCGGATTGATCGAGCGCACGATCCAGGGGCGAGTGCATTACCTCACTCTGATTCCAGCGCCGCTCGACCGCGTTTCACGATGGCTCGTCGAGATTCGCCGCGGGTGGCACGCCAGTCTCGACCGCCTCAATTCACTCTTATCGGAGGAACGATGACTGACCGATTTATTCTCGAGCGCGAATTCACGGCTCGACCCGAGGAACTCTTCAACGCTTGGATCGACGTGACGATGCTAAGACGCTGGTTTGGATGCGGCAACGACCAATTGTGGAACGTGCACGCGTGGGACGTGCGCAAAGGCGGACCGCTCCACGTGAGCCTCGATTTCGGCGGTAAGCCATACGAAATTCGAGGCGAATTTCTCATCGTCGATCCCCCGCGGCGTTTGTGTTATCGCTGGGAGGGGGACGAGACGATCGATGTCAAGTTCGAACCGCGAGGCAACGGCACGCTGTTGCGACTGGAGCATCGTTGGCAGCCAACAGAAGAAGATCGATCGATGATCGACGCCGGCTGGAGCAACGCACTGGAGCAACTGCGCCAGGCGCTAGCCGATACGGTTGCATCGTGAGCGATATTCCTGCGCCGAAGCTGGCACTCTACGAAAAGCTCCTAGCGACGATCCCGAAGATCGAGCGTAAGGGAAAAACGAACCCCTACACGTCCCACAACGGCCATATGTTTACTCACTTGGCTCCGCCTGGAACGCTCTCGATGCTTTTACCTCATGCCGAGGTCGAGCCATTTCTTAAGAAGTACAAAACGAGGCTCTTCGAAGCGCACGGCGCCGTTAGGAAAGATTGGGTCGTCGTACCGGATCGCCTTTTGGAGAAAACGGCGGAGCTTGCTCCCTATTTCGAGGTGAGCTACCGCTTCGTCAAAACGCTAAAAGCCAAGACCACCGCGAAAAGATAATATGCTCGGCTGGCGCCTAGCACATTTAGAGCACAGCCGTCGAACACCATCAAGGCGGCTCGAGTCGCTCCAAGTTGCCAACTGAAATCAAACCCGTAAATCGAGGTTGCGGCTACTCCCGTTCGTTACCGGAAACTCCCTTGCTGTACGGGTTTTTCGCGTTTCTTTAGTCCCGTTTAGTCCCTGTGAATCCCCATACGGTTTGCAGAATCCGTTAGACTGCCGTTAGAGGAGCGAGCGCTATCTTATACCGTAGAAGCTAGATAAAATACTCCTGCATCGACGCTGAATAGCTCGGCGAGCTTCTTGGCTTGCGCTTTGCTCACTTGTCGCCGCGCGCTGAGGATAGCCGACGCAGCGGGACGATCACCGATCCATAAGCTCCCGCAACGCTTCTATCGGCTTAAGCCTAGGCCAACGATCGGCACCAATTCGACGTTCATAATCTGCCACAAGAACGCAGAGCACACGGTAGTACTCCGTTTCAGCTGCGGACCGGCGTTCGCCCGGCGCCGTTAGTTGCTCGATCTAGCGCATAGTGGCTTCGTAGCCACGCCTCGTGCGAGTCGCATCGGGTCGACGCACACTCAGTACCTCGGCATATTCCCGTTCTACCGCCGAGGTCATTTCCATTTCCCCTTACTGTAGTTTGCGTGCGTAAGAACATCGCGCACGACGACGACCTGCTCCGCATAATCGATCAACGTAATTAGCCGAAATCTGTTGCCCTTCGCGTTAAACACCGTGAATGGCGCAACTGTGACTGATAGCGCAGATTAGATAAAGCCCTCAGGCGAGAGCTTAGGGCGCCGCTGAGGCTGCCGAGCGGCGCCACGATGAGGACTTTAGGCCCAGAATGCCGCGCTTTGGGCAGGCTCTGCCTGATAGAGGCGGACTTCGCGGACGCGCCCACCGGCTAGCGTGAAGACTAGGACCTCGCCCGCCTTCAGCTTGCGGCCTTTTCGATCGCCGGTGACGTCGCATTGAACGAAAACTTTGTCGCCGGACGCCGCCATCGTCGATGGTATGGAGCGGAACGTGCCGGTCGTTTCCTGGCCCACCTGCGCGAACATCGCGAAGATCGCGTCGCGGCCGTCGTAATTTCCCGCAAGTATCCCGGTCGGCTCACTGCGCCACCTGGCATCAGCATCAAAGAGTTCGTTCAGGGTCGCCATATTAGAAGCGGCGAATGCCTCGAATCCCTTTTTGACGCGGTCGATATTATCGTTTTCGGCGTGTGTGGAAGTCATAAATTTCCTCCCTTTAAGAGGCTTGGGAAAGGCGGAAAGTTCTGCAAGTCACTGGCCGAGCCTGCGTGTGGTCAATTTGCGGGGAACGCGTGGGAATACTCTCGCCTACGAGGGAAACTGCAGAAATACGGATCGACGCCTGCGGTCAGCGGGGCTATTCGGTCAGCGGCTAGAGCCCGATTGTGCCCAGCTGAGGATTAATGGCAAAACGGATCGATACGCTCGTAGGTCCCCAGCGAAAATCCGAAATGGTCACCCTGGCTCCCCGATTTCAGGGCCGATTCCACGGCCTTGCCGGGGTGGGGCGTGAAGATGGGAATGCTTGTCCGAAAGGCCGCCGATGCTGTCGAGCCGCCCTGCTTCGAACGCAAGGAGATGCGCGCGCTTGATCCGGCCGGCGTCGCGCGATTGCTAGAGGCCGCGCAAGGGACTGATCTGCGAGCGGTCATTGTCATCGCAATCGGCACGGGCTTACAGACGAGATGTCGACGATGAACGCGGCGCCCCCTACGAAACGTGCGATACTCGCCTTCGAGCTCAAAGCGGCATTTTTCCGCGCCACACGCTTCGCGACCGACGCCCGCGGCGGGACGCGCCGCTGGCCGCTCACCGGCGGTTCTTCTGGTGGCGCGCTGCTGGCCGAGATTTCGACGCCGCTCCGCTCCGCGGTCGCCGATACCGATCCCCGCGAGGCACGCCTCATCGAAGGCAAGATCCACAACTTGTACATGGCGCTTCGCCGGCTCGACGGCGCCGTAGTCCCCAACGGCAACACGTTCAGCTTTTGGCGGCAGATCGGTCGCGCCACCCGCCGCGCCGGATACCTAGAAGGGCGCGAGCTGCGCGAAGGCTGCATCATCCCTACTGTCGGCGGTGGTCTCTGCCAACTCTCGAACGCGCTGTATGCGGCCGCGCTGGATTCCGGCTGCGAAATCGTCGAACGGCACGAGCATTCGCATTTCGTGCCCGGCTCGATGGCCGAGCGCGATCGTGATGCGACGGTTTTTTGGAACTACGTCGATCTGCGCTTTCGCGCAAGGCATGAGCTCACGATCCGCTGCCGGCTCCAAGACGATCGCCTAATCGTGCAGTTCTTTGCGCCGGTGGCTGCGGCCGTGTCCCAGCCATTGCGATCCGTTCTAGACGTTGCCATCGCAGCCGCGTCGCGGTCGTGTATCAGCTGCGATCGAGTCGCGTGCGCACGACATCGCAACATACACGGCGCGAATTCTGCACCGGCGGCAGCATTCTTACTCGACGGCTTTTGGCCCGAATACGACGCGTTCGTCGCGACGCAAGCAACGGCAAGCGACGTGGCATTCGTTCCGATCGACGGAAAACGTTTTAATCTCCCCCAATACGCGTGGGTGCTCGCGGGATTCGGCGGCGTGAAGCAGGCGCCGCTCGAAACCCTCGTCCGCGCGGGACGTTCGCGCCGCCTTGCATTTCACGGGGCTGCGCGTCAACGAGCGATGCTGCTCGATGCCGAACGACTCGCCCGTCGATTTACACGCCATTTGCCCTCACGCATCGAGCACATCGTTGTAATGCAGAACCTGCTGCCATACCTGTGGCGCACTGGTCACCTTGCCGGATGCATCTTCGACGTGCTGATGACGTCATTGCCGATGAACACGTTGCACGAGGTGCTCGATGACGCGGCGCGCCGGCATCCGGATAGTCCGACTCTCTCGGACTTCCGCGCTCCGCGCGAAATCGTCGAAGCTGAACGTGAGGCGCTCGACCGCGCCCGTCGCATCGTTACCCCGCACCGCGAGATCGCGCGCCGGTTCGGTGCGCGCTCCCTGCTGCTGCCGTGGGTCGTTCCAACCGTGCCGCCATACCGTGCGCCTACCTCCAACAGCGTGCTCTTTGCGGGCGCGACGCTAGGACGCAGCGGTGCATATGAAATACGCGAGGCCGCGCGGCGAACCGGCACCTCAATCGTTGTCATTGGCGATCGCGACGCCGAAAGACCCGATTTTTGGCGCGGGCTCGACGTGACGCGCGTGGCGAATTTTCGTCAAGGGCTCGATCTGGCGCGCATCGTCGCCTTGCCCGCGTTTGTGGAACATCGCCCGCGCCAGCTTTTGCACGCGCTCGCCGCGGGCGCCCGCGTCATCGCAACCGCCACTTGCGGCCTGGCGCCAGCGAGCAATCTTACGATCGTGCCGGCCGGGAACGCAGATGCGCTAGCGGAGGCAATTCTCTAATCGTCGAAATCAAATGGCCGAAACGCCTGTTGGCCTCAACGTTACGATGTAATCCGGGCAGGTCGCGATGAATGAACAAAGAGGGGTATAGCTTACCGATCGCAATTATTAACAAACCCTTGATGGATCGATGGCCGCGCCTCGGGACCGACCAATGCCGAAAAAACGTAACGAAAGTCAAAGCTGTCCTTGCTTAGTCTGATGTAGCAAAGGAGGGCCGCTTGAAGCTGTTTTGACACGAAGCGTTACGGAGATGTTTAGCAGATCGAAGCCCGACGAACTGAACGATCAACCGATCAGTACACGGCAACTCTGCCGCGTGTCCTGCACCTTTGACGATTATTAGGCGCCCATTAGGCAAAAAGGGAAGCTCCGCCGCAGCATAGCTCGGCGGTGTTGCCGGATCGTCGGATCCCGAGATCATCAGCACGGGTGCATTGCTACGAACAGGAGCGTTAAAGCGTGGCGGCATAGGAGGCACGTTCCAAATCGAGCAGGCTCGCTTTTGCGCGAGATATCGAAGACTGTCCGCAAATGAATATCGCCCCGCGCGCTCAATCCTTGACGGAGACACGAATGGCATCCAGTCAGCGCAACTGTATGAAAGAAAGGCTCCCCAGTTAAGAACCCGTGCCAGGCTGACGCTTACAGCGTTAATCAGCTCAGCAAGAGGGCCATAGTCACGGTCATAGGTTCTTTCGATGATGTACGGTATGTAAGCCGCATTGCTTGGATCGTCTAGGACCTGTCTCAGCTCATCGACCAAAACTTCCTTTGAGAGATGGACGACCTGATAACGGTTGTTCGCAGCTTTTACCTTCATTGCAACTGGGCCGGCATTAAAACGCCTCAGAACCGACGAAAAATGCGCACCAAAGTTGGGAAAGTGCGACCTGCAAGTGATGTCCTTACTGCAATCGGCCATTAGATCATCGAGCGCTTTTTGTGCGCCCTCTGGAGCGCCCGGAAGTGGCTGAAATCCTGGAGGAGCAACACCAGTAAGAACTGCGCTTTCAACGCGCGAAGGATGGCGCCGCATATAGATGAATGCAAAGAACGTACCGTCTGAGGCACCGTATAAAACGAGCTTTTCAAAGTGCAATGCTGCCCGTATGTCGTCCAAATCGTCCACGGCATTCGTCGTATTGTAGTACGCCAGGTCGTGCGATAATGTACTAGCCGAACGGCATTGTGCCACGAGCGTGTCGGGCCAAAGCTGCAAGAAGAAGCCTCTCTGATCGGAAGGTGGCGTGAAGTCACAGCTAAACGGATTCGACCTACCCATTCCCCTATTGTCCACAAAAAGCAGGTCGTAGTCCGATCTTAGGGCCGACAACGCCTTTGCGAATTGTCGATCCGCAACCGGCTGAGCGAACGCCACCGCGCTTTGTCCAGGACCTCCCGCTAGGAACGCAATCACACCGCGAGTTTGGTGAGAAGCTTTTATCAAAATCAAATTAACGCCGATGACGCGACCGGATCGAGCGGCGCGATTCTCGTAAACACCGAAGGTTCCGCATAGAGACCGAATTTCGGCCTTACCGACCGCGCAGGGACGGAGGTGAAGTCCACTGCTCGCTTTTGCAGTCGACGGCGCTACGGAATATAAAATTGCGCACAGCAGGATGATGCTAATAGTCCGCACGTGCTTACCGTACGCGTAACAGGTCCCCACGGCACGCCTCTTCAAGTTAAAGAAAAGTCCATCCTACCTTATACGTGTAGTAATCAAGTGTGCATGCTCGCGTTAGGCCGCTAAGGGGCCCCGGCCGGCTTCCCCGCTAGACGCCGATTAGACGAAAAGCAGCTGGCCGGCAGTCGTAAGGACCCACGGTATTTCCAAATTGACTGACCCGGCGCCAAAATCGCGTCGCCCGCGTCTGTCAACGTTTGGCCGTGCGCAGGCGAAGGCCGGTGCCAGCGCACCAGCGGGGATTCAGACCGAAGACACGACCACTAACCTCATCGTGCTGAAGTCGAACGTCAAAGCGGCCGTCCGGAAGAACTGGTGCGAAAGCGCGCCGGCGACCGTAAAGGGAAACCGAACATATGGATCGCCGAACGGAGTGTAAAGGCCTTCGACGTTATGGCGAGTAAACGAGCCCATCGAAATGGATGCCGCAGTAATAGGTGATTCAATCGTCGTGCCGCGCATAGTGGTGGTTTGTGATGAATGAAGTACAACTCGCTAATCGGTTAGGCAAGAACGTGAGCGAGCCGCGAGTAGTCGGAACAGTCGATGATGCTGTTAGCGTTCCGGTCCGTCCGTTCCCAAGTAGCCGAGGTTCCAGTTCGCTTCGATGTTTGAGAATGCTGCCGAACTCAGGGCGCTCACGGCAGCGAAACGCGCGAAAACCCAGGATAAGGAGATTTCTGGTAGCGCCAACGGGAATCGAACCCGCGAATCGGAGTCCCCGGCCGCTCCCGCCTACTACTGGAAACTCCTTTCGTGTACGGGTTTTCACGTTTTTGAGTCCTCGTTAGTCCCATCGAATCCCAGCTAGTTTTGCGGAGTCCGTTAGCCGGCCGTTAGAAGGGGGACCGGCAGCTACCTCGACCTGCGAACGACGAGTCGGATCGAGCCGGTGGCCCTCTCATCTTTTTCGAAGCGGCTTCTAACCATTATTAACGAGAGCTTCCGCCTCAGCGATGTACAAATAAGCATGATGAAATTCCATAACATCTTACTGGCCTGCGCTCTGGGCGCAGGATCGTTACTCGGCGCGGCCGCGCCGGCATCGGCGGCTCACGTCTCTGTCGGAACCGCGCGACCGGCAGCGACGGGGCGGGTGCTCCCGGGAACCCCTACTACGGAACCGGATACCGGGGCTACGGCTATCGCTACGGCTACGGCTACCCGTATCGCTACGGCTATCGTGACGGCTACCCCTATCGCTACGGCTACGGCTACCGTATGGCTACGGCGTCGGCGTTGGCGTTGGCTATGGCTACGTTGGCGGAGTTTACGGCTACGTTGGGGGAGGCTACGGCTACGCGCCCTATCCGGTCGTATATGGGCGTCGCGCATATTGGGCACATCGCCCCTATTGGCGCCTTTATCGCCGCGCATATTGGGGACGGCGCTTCGTTCGCTAACGTATCGCTGCCATCGTTTGAATAAGGCTGTAGTCGTTAGAGGTTAGAGCCTCTGCGTCAAGGTTACCCAAAGCTGGCAAAGGTCAAGACTTTTTTACAATCCTTGCGGTATCGGAACTTCCGGCCGAGAAAACTGAGGTAATGGACGAGCACGAATCGCGGTCTCTTGACGCTCGGATGCGGTCCATTTCCTCGGTTTTTTCTATTGCCCGTCACCCAAGCGTCACTCAGATTTCACGCGTCCTACCCAATGGCAGCGTTCATTGTTAGAATCCTCTGCAGACCAATCTGTTTAACGGCTAGGCTGAACGCTTGACGGTTAAGTCGTAAAAGTTGTCGCTTTCCCTTTGGTAAGGCCGTGGCGTTTCGCGGTCGGCTCGCCGCCTGCGGGATAGGACGAGATGCCGACACTTTGGTCGTTGCGACGACTTAAAGGCCCGCGCCGCTGAAATTCACGCTTTGCAGTATCGCCCGACGTGACATTGCGCCGAGGGGTGCCGTCGCTGTGGCGCGCAGCTACTGCTGGATTCCCCACCGTAGTCGAACAGGCAAAACGCCCGCGAGTCGTCAATAAAAGCGCTGTCCATATGGGGAGTCGCTTTCGGTCGTATGGGAACCTCATAGAGTGCGCATGAACCGTTCCATGTGGTTCGCGGCGGCCCTCGTGGCCACGGCGGTCGCCCTTGTGCATTTAGTGAGCGCCGGTCGCTACGGCTTCTTTGCCAACGAGTTGTACTTTATCGTCTGCGGCCGCCACCCGGCATTCGGTTACGTCGACCAGCCACCGCTGGTACCGCTGCTCGCCGCGGCGACGCAGATCGGCGGTATCAACTTATGGCTGCTGCGCCTGCCCGCGGTGCTCGCGGCCGTGGCACTCGTGCCGCTGGTCGTAGCGTTTGCTCGGTTGCTCGGCGGCAGCAGGCGCGCGGCCTGGCTTGCCGCTATTGCTGCTGCGGCCTCTCCGATGATAACGGCGATGACCGCGGCGCTGTCGACATCGACCTTCGAGCCGCTGGCGTTTACCGCCGTAGCCTACCTCGTTTCGCGCGGCGTGCTGCTGGCGGAATCCCGCGCTTTCTGGTGGGCAGGTCTGATCGCCGGCATCGCACTGGAAGCGAAATACGGCATCGTGTTTTGGCTATTGGGGATCGGGCTGGGCATCGTGCTCTTCGGCGATCGTTCGGTCTGGCGGTCGCAAGATTTTTGGATTGGCGCGGCGATTGTGGCGCTGCTCGCGCTTCCGAACGCCGCCTGGCAGCTGGCGCACGGGCTTCCATTCCTGGAGCTCGTACGCAACGACAACGCCGGAAACTTAACGGGCAGTCCACTGCGCTTCTTACTGGATCAGCTTTTCCTGGTAAACGTCCTGCTCGCGCCGTTATGGATCGCAGGAATCGTCGCGCCCTTCGCGTCGAAGCGAATGTCCGCCAGCGCGGTTTCTCTCGGTCGCATTCGTGGTAACTGCCGCACTGGTGGTCGCCACGCACGGCAAGGACTATTACTTAGCCGGCGCCTATCCGACGATGTTCACCGTAGGTGCTGTGGCGTGCACGCGTCTTTGGCGCTGGATCGTGGCACTCTGGGTCGTACTCACTGCCGCAAATGCAGTGCTGGCGCTCCCGTTCGTTCTGCCGCTGGATCCGCCCGCGCGACTCGCCGAGATGCTCGACCGGATGAACTTTCGTCCGCCGCCGATGGAGAAAGCTTGCGTCGGAGCGCCGCTGGGATGCATCTTCTCGATGGAGTTCGGGTGGGAAGAGGTCGCGCAGCGCACCGCCGACGTGTACGCAGCGCTGCCGTCAGCCGATCGAGCAACGGTGGCCGTTTTGACATCGACCTACGCTGAGGCCGCCGCGATCGATATCTTTGGGAAAGGCCTGCCGCCGGCGCTCAGCGGGAATAATCAGTATTACCTTTGGGGACCGCGCGGCTACGACGGCTCTGTGGTGATCGGTGTAGGCTTTGAACCATCTGCGTTGCAGACGCTTTGCGGTTCGGTCGTCCTCGCGGCGCGATATGGAACCTCGCCGTACGCGATGCCGTACGAACGCAATCGCCCAATCGTCGTCTGCCGCAACATGCGCCCGTCGCTCGCAGCGCGCTGGAACGAGTTCAAGCACTACGGCATCGAGTACTGGCCGCAGTCGGCGAAGGGTCGCTAAACCAACGGTGCGCCGAGGACTCGGTCGTCGACTCATGGGATGGTCGAAGGTAAGTGCGATCCATTAGCTACAGCGGGCAGCTGACGCGCGCTCATCCTTTAGCAAGCTCTCGGCGGCAGCCGAATGGGCTATTGATGGTAACGCCAAACGGGAATCGAACCCGTGAATCGAGGTCCCGGCCACCCCGTCGATTACCGGAAACTCCCTTCCTGTACGGATTTTCGCGCTTTTGAGTTCCGGCTAATCTTTTCTAATCCCGACTAGTTTTGCAGAATCTGTTAGACGGCCGTTAGACGAGACCGTGACCTTGCCGCTGCCTTGGGCCCCTTTTACAAAGCCCTATGCCGCAGCCAGCAAAACGCCGCTGCCGCTGCGACGGCGTTCCGCCGAACGCGACCTGCGCGCGGCGTATAACAGCTAAGACGAATTACCGGCGTTCATCGGGCAGATCAGCATAAATGCTTGTGCTGATCCGCAAGCAGCAAGCGATCACCGGCGCCGTCACAATCTCTCGGTCGTAGGAGCGAACCTGACCTCTGTCGGGTTGAGCTTCGGGCGCGAAGGCCTGCGGGCTGAGGACGCGCAAATGTACGGCTCGGCGTGGAATTGTTGCGGTTTTCCGATCTAGAATGCCATTATGGGGCGCGCGAAGTATTCTCGAGCCTTAGTGGAGCTTTTAACCACGGCGAACGCATCGGCCTCGTGGGCCCCAACGGCGCGGGGAAGTCGTCGCTCTTGCGTCTCCTCGCCGGCGTCGACCCGCCATTCGGCGGTGTCGTCAGACGGGCAAAGGGCCTGAAGCTCGGGTATCTCGCTCAGGGCGTTGCCGATGAGACCGAGTCGACGCTGCAGGACCTCGTCGGCGCTGCGCTGGCTAGAGCGACGCACGAAGAGTCGGGCGTGCGCAACAAAGCGCTGCGCACCATGCTCTCTGCGTTCGGCTTCGCGCCAACGGAATACGATCGTCCGTTACGCTCGTTTTCAGACGGCCAGCGGGCGAAAGTAGGGTTAGCGCACGTGCTGATCGACGAGCCCGACTACCTGATTCTCGACGAACCGACGAACCATCTCGACGTCGCGACGATCCGCTGGCTCGAATCGTTCGTGTCCAACGATCCTCGCGGTTATATCGTCGTTTCGCATGACCGCTACTTTCTCGACCGGATATCTACGCGTGTCTGGGAGATCGATCGAGGGCGCTTCCACGCCTACGCACCCGAACGGCCCGCATACACGGCGTACGTCGCAGCGAAAGAAGTCCGGCTCGAGGCGGAGCGGCGCGATTACGAAACCTTCGTTGTCGAACGCGACAAGCGGCGCAGGACAATCGCCGGCCTGCGAGCGACGCACACGTCCTCCGATTACAGCCAAGTGCGCAGTCGCGAGAAGCAGCTGGCGCGCATCGAAGCGACAACGCAAGCCCCATCTCCGGCGGCTCCCGAACGCCAGATATCTGTCCGCCTGCGCCCATCGCGGCGCGCTGGTAGCGGGTTCGCCTTCGAAGCCCGGGGCTTGAGCAAAGCGTACGATCAACAGCTCTTCAGCGGGCTAGCGATCGACGTCGAGCGCGGAGAGCGCCTCGGCATCGTCGGTCCAAACGGCTCCGGAAAGTCGACGCTTCTGAAGATACTCACCGGCGCGGCGCAACCGGATTCCGGATCGGTTGTCTTCAATCCCGCGGCGCAAGTCGCGTACTTTGCCCAAAATTCGCACGATCAACTCGACATCCAGGAGAGCGCGCTCGCAGCCGTGCTGGACGGCGCTGCCTTGACCCCGCAGGAGGCGCGCGGACTGCTCGGCCGCATGCGTATTAGCGGTGATGCCGCCGACAAAGCCGTGCGCGATTTTTCCGGTGGCGAGAGGCGCCGTATCATGCTGGCACGACTGATGGCGCGCGCGGCCGACATCTTGCTGCTCGACGAGCCGACCAACGATCTCGATATCGACAGCCGCGAAGCACTCGAAAGCGTCTTATGCGACTACGAGGGAACGATCGTCGTCGTCTCGCACGATCGCTATCTTCTGTCGCGCCTGTGCGATCGGGTATTGTGGGTTGAACGGGGCGCGTGGGGACTCGTCGACGGCGGTTACGACGTGTACGAGACGGCCCAGCGAGAGCGCGATAAAGCGGTGATTGAGCGCGCGGTCGAAGAGTCGACCGTGCGTGCCAAGGCGTCGCGTCAAACGCCGTTGCGCGTACGCTCGCAGCTACAGGGGCAGGTCAAGCGAGCCGAGCGAGAAATCGAAGACCTCGATGCACGCGTCAACGAGATCGAGCTTCTCTTCGAGTCGCCCGAGATCTATACCGACGCGGCCGAATCCAGGGCGTTGAGCGAAGAACTCGCTGGACTAAAAATGCGCAGCCGGGAACGCGTCATCCAGTGGGAAGCGTTGCTGCATCAACTCGAAGAACTGACGACCACGTAACGAGCAAGAATTAGACGATCTTTTTATAGCGCCAGCGGGAATCGAAAGCGCGCCCTTCGACAAGCTCAGGATGACATGGGTCCCGGCCGGCCCGCTCCCTATGACCGTGCGGCGAGACTTTTTGAGACTCCGGAGGCCGATGCGAGCCTCATCTCGTGCCGGACCGACTGCTTGGCTTGCCAAGCGCCAGGAACGATGGAATCGCCCGGCAGTGGCTCGAAAACGAGGAGCATATAAGAGCATCCCGGATAAGGTGGCTATGTGCACGATTTGTGATCTTGCCCAAGCATTTGCTTCAAAGAGGCAAGCAATGCCGAACATTTCGCGCGGCGGGTTCATTGCGTCGGGATTAGCGGCCGGCGCGTCCATTGCGGCAGCGAGCGACGGAGACGCCCTTGCCGATACCGGTACCGCGAACGTCGTTTTCGTCAACGGCAAGATATACACCGTCGACTTCAAACGGCCGTGGGCGCAAGCCGTCGCCGTCAAAGGGCGGCGGATCGCCTACGTCGGCGATACGGCCGGTGCTAAAGCCTTCGTCGGGAGGCACACCGAGGTTATCGACCTAAGCGGAAAGATGCTGATGCCGGGCTTCGTCGAGGCACACACGCATCCATACGTCGGATCGACGCTCAGCCAAGGCGTCGACATGCAGTACGACACGCGCGAGAAACTGCTCGAATAGCTAACCGCGTACGCCAAGACGACTACGGACAACTCGCCGGTGCGCGGCTTCGGCTGGCGCTACATGGCGTTTCCTTCGACCGGCCCGCGCAAGGAAGATCTCGACGCGATCTGGTCTGACCGTCCCGTTTTTCTGTGCGCCATAGACATCCATTGCGCGTGGGTCAACTCCAAGGCGCTGCAGCTCGCCGGGATTACCAAGGATACGCCCGATCCCGTGCCCGGCTTCAGCCGCTTTCAGCGCGATCCGGCTACGGGCGAACCTACCGGCTTTCTGGTGGAACCGCCTGCGATGGTGCAGGTACTCGACGCGGCCGAACCGTTCGCGATCGGCACGGCAGCGGCAAACCTCGGGCTCTGGCTTCCCAAGGCGTCCGCAGCCGGCATCACGTCGGTGATGGATGCCGGTGTGATCGTCGTGTCTGAAGACGAAGCGTTCCAGCATTACGTCGACCTGGAAAACGCGGGCAACCTACCGTTCCGCGTCGTCGGCACGCACTATTACAACGACCCGAAGACCGACCCGATCCTGATCATTACGGGGCTCCGCGCGAAATACCGTACGGAACTCGTCCGTGCCTCGGTACTCAAACTCAACATCGACGGCGGCCTCGAGCCGTATACGGCATACCTCATCGATCCGTACAGCGACAAGCCCGATACCAAGGGCGTGACGCTAATCCCGCCCGACCGCATCAAGCAAATCATTAGCATCGCCGACCGCGAAGGTATCGACGTGCACTGCCACGTCATCGGCGACGGCGCGGTTCGTCTCGTGCTCGATGCCGTTGAGGAGGCAATCGCGGCCAATCCGCCGCGCGACCGCCGCCATTCCCTGGCGCATCTGCCCTTCGTCAGCGATTCCGACTTAACGCGCTTTGCCAAGCTCGGCGTCATCGCCCAATCTTCGCGAATTGGGCGGGTTTCGATCCGGCCTTCATCGACCTCGTGCCAAAGCGACTGGGAAACCGCGCCGACTACGTTCTCCGATACAATTCGATTCTAAGCGCAGGCGGACGAGTTACGCTCGGGACAGACTGGCCTGCGGCGAGTTACTACAGCACCTACAAGCCGCTTGACGCAATCGAGAGTGCTATGACGCGCCAGGTAATCGGAAAACCGGACGCCGTGGCACTACCAACGATTAGCGAGCGGATCGGTCTCGCTCAAGCGCTGCGCGCAAATACGCTCGACGCCGCCTACCAGCTGCGCTTAGAGAAAAATACTGGGTCCATCAAGGTCGGTAAATTCGCCGATCTGGCCATCTTGCAAGAGAATCTCTTCAACGTTTTAGCACGCGAGATTCACGCCACACCAGTCGTCATGACGATGATGAACGGAGTCTTCACGCACCGAACCGCGTCCGGCTAGTCGAAAGACGTGGGGCCTATTTTTCGCACTGCGCGACGCGCAGTGCGATGGACCTGGACGGCAACCGCATCGTCGCAAGCATCAAAAGAGGCCTGCAGAATACAAGGCCGCTTAAGAAAGCGGCGACACGATGTAGATCTGATCGAGCACTTTTAACATTAGGGCGTTGGCGGTCGGGACTTCGTCGAGCGACACGGTCAAGTTAGTCCACACCACCAACGTCACTTTATTGTCGGGATCGTAGCCCATGAACGAATTGTAGCCGGCTGTCTCGCCGCCGTGATAGTACATGGAGTTCTTTCCCCAGCGCAGGAGTGTGATGCCGTACCCGTACTGTTGCCCGTGGGGCTTCTTCGGGTCCTCGGGCCGTAGGCTGTTGATCCAACGTCGTTGATACCGCGCGTCGAACAGGCGCCCGGAAACCAACGCCTCGATCCAAGTTGCGAGATCGTTCGCGTTGGAGACTGCGCCCCCGGCCGCCCAGCCAAAGGTGGTGTTCAGGTTCGTGTAGTCCGTCGGCAAAAGGGTGCCCGCGCGGGCCGCGGCCTTGACCGCGGGCGAATATGGCGGCGTCCCCGTGAAGGCAACCGAGGAACTGCCGTACATGTATCCGTGGGAGTACGGTTTTGGCAGTGCGGTCACATTGCTTGGAGGCAACGCGGTGTGCCGCAAGCCGAGTGACTCGAACAATCGGACCCGCATTACCTCGGCCAACGTCTTGCCTTCAATCTTCTCGATGATGAGGCCGAGCAGGATGTAGTTGGTGTTGCAGTATTCGTAGTCCGCGCCGGGCGCAAAGTTGCGTTTGTGCGCAAAGGCTATCGCCAGCAACTCGGCGGGAGTCCAAACTTTGGTCAGATCGCGGTCGGCGGTCGCCGCGATCTCCGGGTCATCAAGGTAGTTGTAGAGGCCGCTGCGCATTTCCAGCAGTTCGGCAACGGTGATGTGGTCGCCGTTGGGCACGCCCGCGACGTAATTTGAAACGGGGTCGCTGAACCTGAGCCTGCCTTCCTGGGCCAGTTGCACGATCACCGCGGCCGTCATCGTCTTGGTGTTCGAGGCGATTCGGAAGTAGGTGTCAGTTGTCGGCCGACTCATCGTGCCGAGCTGCGTGGTGCCGTAGGTGGCGGTGAACTCGCCTTGGGGTGTGCGTAGGAGCACCACGGCGCCGGGAATCAGGAGCTTCCGGGACGTCGCGTCCAGCATCGTTTGCAGTGCGACCTGGCTGATCGGCTTGAGCGTCGCAGTCGAGGTTGACGCCAGCGGCGTGGGCGGATTCGCGTCCGCAGCGCCCGTGGCCAGCAGCGCCGCGCCGAACAGTAGGCTTGCGACCTGGAATGGCCCGCGCGGCAGGCTCGGTCGCGATGGTCGACCGACTGTTGGCATAAAGCCGCCCTCTCCTTTGTTCGCTTTGCAACTCGAGACCGTGGTGGAGCTCGCGGCGCGGCTTACGTTCGGCGTGCGGCTCTCACGATGAAGTGGTAGGGGAAACGCGGGTCGCTGATACGCTCGATGCATCGCAGGCCGCTGCGAGCGATGCGGTCCCACCCTTCGGCGGGGCTGTGGGCGTGTTCGGCCGGTGGGCCCGTTGGGCGATCGATGGTTGCATCCCAGTCGAAGATCAGGACGTCGCCTTGCCGGGCCAGCAGGGGCGCGAGGGAACGAAGCGTAGCGTCGTCGATTTCGTGGAGCACATTAAGCGCGAAGATGCGGTCGTACGGCGCTCTCGCCTGCGTCTCTTCCCAACTTGCGGCGCTGAAGTTTTCGAGGCATAACTCCGCGGTCCGGCGGCGAACGATGTCGAGCATCTCGGGCTGCACGTCATAGGCGACGACGCAGACGTCCGGATAGGCCTGAGCAAATGCAACTCCGTAACGCCCCGTGCCTGTGCCAAAATCGAGAACCCGCGAGCCCGAGGGAACGTCGAGCAGCTCTACAATCGCGGCCGTCGGAAGCCAGCCTTCTCGTTCAGGATCGTCGAGCACGCCGGCGCGCTCGTGAGAAAATGGGTAGGGCTGTTTAGCTCCCTTCCCAGACCTATGCTCCACAGGCTGGAAGAACTGAAGAGACCTGGCTTCGGCGTGGATCGCTTCGCGACTGCAGTATCGACTCAAGCAGTCGCGCTTGCGGCCGTAGGGAGTCCCATCGAGCTTGAAGGGTCGACCGAAATGTATTCGTTTTTGCAGACCCGCCCGAAGAGCGGCTCGAGAAGGTCCCTAACGGCGTCGACCGATGCGGCTTCCCATAAGCAGATCGCGGTCGAGCGATCATTGCTCGTCACGGTTTGATGCAGCTTGAGGTCGGCGGGGATGTCTTTCGCGGCGCTCGCCGCGGTGGCCCAAAACGTATCGGGATCGCTGACCCTATGAATGACCGAAATGAACATAGCCCATCCTCTATGGTGATCTAGTGCGCCTTACGGCGATCGGGGTGCCGGCGGGCAAACCCCTGTACGTGCCTTGACTACGCGATTCGCTCGTTCCTTTGCCGCCAAGGCGGTTTAGCTTCTTATAAAGAAGGCTGTGCGATAATCACAAGCGCCTACCTAAGAGAATGCGGTAACGATGGATGATGCCCGAAGATTTGCCGCCGCGCTCAACGCGCTCGTGAAAGAGCGGCAGTTCTCAAACTCGAAAGCGCGCGCCGAGACCCGGCCGTGGACTGGCCGGCGACGAAAAAGCTCAACGAAGACTTCAATCCCGAGGTTGATGGATTAGAGTCCTTTGCCATAAAACGATGGGACCGTTTGCGTCTGGCAGCCGGGACTGTTCCGCTACGCGGCACAGCGCGCCGGTCGTAGGCGTGCGTGGCCGCTAGACCTTTAACTCATGGTCCAGAACTAAAATCTTAACCGTGTCTCGCAAAATGCCGTCAAAGTCCATAGCTTCCGTCGTCGCCGGGGAATTCATCACCTTCATGCAGGCCGCGAGGTCGTCGGGCTCAAGGCAGACGGCAACCTGATTGCCTTCACCTATCCCGTAGCTTATGGGCCTCGTCACGGTTTGACTCTGGAACAGGTCACCGTGAGTCCGAAAACCCTGCTCCCATTTCACCGGATCTTTGCATTGTGCTGTGACTACGACTTTGGCCACGTTCTCATCTCCTTCAAAGTGATCCGCATTTAAGCGCTGAAGCGGCATAGTGCCCAGCGAGCATGTATTGTCCGGCACGCGTAAAGTTATTCGTCAATCGCGTCGGCACTGAACATGCAGGTGCCGGTCGCCGTCTTATTGCCGGTGGTGTACGACACCGTGTAGATGCCGCCCTCCGTGCGGCGTAGTGCCCTCCGAGCACAGCAGCGGCGCGTATGCGTCACGGTGCTCTCACCAAAAGCGGCAACGCCCACTTACGGCGCGTGCTCGTCGAGGCTGCGTGGCATTTGCCATTCGCTGCACCGAGGTCCGACCATGAAACATGGTCTCGCGCATTCTGGTCCATGCGGCGTAGTAGGCTTCGATAGCAAACGTCCTGGCAGTCGCTCACCGAAACCGACAACGCACCCCCCTCGAGTTGCAGCGTCTTCTCGTCTGGGCCGTGTCGGGCGGTATGCGCTGCACCGATGCCGCCCGCAGTTCCCGGGTACCCTCTCCGAAAGTAGTGTTTCCTCGCATATACATCGGGGTCCGATGAGCACATCCTACTATCAGTATTCCACCCTCACTTCTTTCGGAGGCTCTGAAACTAATGAATAAAGCGTTCGTGCTTTTGGGCTGTGTCTCGATCGCAGGCTGCGCGACGGGAACCGGCAGCACTCTACCGACGACGTTCACCCCAAGTGTGAGCGCAGCTCGACACTTCCAGCTGCTCGCAAGGGGAGGCAATCCATCCCCCAGCAATCCAACGATCTACGTGTTCCAAGGCCAGCCTGACGGTGGACTGCCGTACGACGGCCCGGTCAATGTGAACGGCACCCTCTACGGCACGACTAATGTGGGCGGTACGAGCAACCTCGGGGCCGTCTTCTCAGTCACGCCCGGCGGCTCGGAAAAGATCCTGCACAGCTTTACGGGGCCTCCCGATGCTGAGTATCCCTATGCGAGCTTGATCTACGTGAAAGGTAAGCTTTACGGGACGACCTACAATGGCGGGACACCCGGGTCCGGCACCGTGTTTTCGATCACGACGTCGGGCAAAGAGAAGGTGCTGCATAGCTTTGGGAGCGGCAGCGATGGCACGTCACCCCAGGCTGATTTGTCCTACCACGACGGCGCGCTCTACGGTACGACGTACAGTGGCGGCGCAAACGGCCACGGGACCGTATTCAAGGTCACACTCTCGGGTACGGAGAGCGTCGTCTACAGCTTCAAGGGCCTCCCGACGGACGGCGCTGGCCCGCGAGCAGGCGTCATATTTTACAAAAACGCGTTCTACGGCACGGCACGCGCAAGACAGTCGGCACTCACAATACGTAGGTTTTTGCCGGACGCCTTGGTTCGGTTACGGTCTTACTACGGTTATCGCGCTCGAACAGAGGCGTTTGCAGTTCCCACCGCAACCCGAGATCGAGAGTTAGCTTCGGAGTGACCCGCCAAATATCGTCAACGAACATGCCGTAATATCGGTTGCGCAAACGCCCCACCAGCGGTGTTGTGATCGCGGCCGTATTCGTCTGACCCAGCAGCAGATCGGCAATAGGCGATCCCGAACCTACGCCCGGAATCTGAGAAGTGAATTGGCCGGAGAAATTCATCGATCCGCGCGCGTTGTTGGATGTGCCCGCGAAGTTATGGGTAAGCAGCATCTCTCCGCCGAACTTCAGACTGTGATTGCCGTGGTTCCAGGAAATGGTATCGTTCAACTGGCCTACCTGCACCAGCTTAGGGTTGGGATTGAAGTTCCGGTCGCCGAGCGAGGAGTACCCCGCTAGCGTAATTTGAGGCAGTCCGTTAAGGCCTGGGAGCAGTGTAATGCCCCTGATTCCAAATTGGTCAAACAGAGGCTGCGTTTCCGGACCGACGCCGAGTCGAATCCAGATGTGTGTATCCCGAGTGGATCTCATTTACGAGCGCCGAAGTGAAGATATGCGTCTCACCGACCGCCGCCGACCAAGCTCGAACCGGCTGGTTTAACGGATATTGGCCGAACCCGGATCCACCATTCCCTGGCGACGGGAAAACAGAACCCTGATTGTTTTCCGTGATCCCGCGGCTATATCGGAAGAATGCCAGATCTTTCGGGCTTATCTGTTCGTCAAACCGGGAATCGAGTTCATCCGCGTTGTACACGAACCTCTGGTTGTAGCCGTAATTGTTTACATGCCCCGGCAGGTTCGGAGCAGGATACAGCGAGGCGAGCTTGACCCCGACCGGATCTGAGCAGATTCGACGGGATCATGTTTCCCGAGAACTGCGGCCGAGCACCATTTCTCACCGCGAACGGATTGTAAATAGGAGCTAGGCCCGAGAAGTTGCCCGATACCATGGCCGGCGTTGGAACGGTCGTTGCTCCGGATTGTGAGCTCGTCTGACGTTCGCCCTGGTAACTCACGAAGAAAAAGCTGTGATTCCGTATTACAGGGCCGCCCAGGGTTGCACCGAACTGATTTCGGCGCAACGGCGGCTTTCGCAGTCCGGCGCGGTTCGCAAAGAAATCGTTGGCATCCAGCGCATCGTTCCTTAAGTACTCGAACAAGGTCCCGTGGAACTGATTTGTCCCCGACTTGATAGACGCGATGACTACGCCGCCTGCCGCCCGGCCATACTGTGCACCATAGTTGCCCGATTCCACTCGAAATTCCTGGATGGCGTCAACGGAAGGTGTGAGCGCGTTGATGTTGCCCGTATCGGTTCCCAGAACGTAGTTGTTGTTGTCAATGCCATCTAGCAGCATCGTGTTCTGGAAGGTTTGGCTGCCATTCAAAGTGAACCCGTTTTTGGCGCGCGAGTATTGTTGGGAGCCGCCCCCGCGCCGAGCGTGACGAGTTGGGTGTAATCGCGCCCGTTCAGCGGTAACGTTGATACGGTCTTTGTATCGATATCTTGCCCTACCAGGGCTGTTTGCGTCTGCAGGAGTTCCGCCGAACTTTGCACCTCGACGCTTTGACTCGCCTCTCCAACAGAAAGCGCTATATCGAGGCCCGCAGTCTGATCGATTGCCAACTGCACGTTCGAGCTTACTCCTGTTTGAAACCGGTCCTCTCCGAGGTGATCGTATAATTTCCCGGTTGTAAGAAAGGGATGTTGTACGCTCCCTGATCATTCGTCACGGTGGACACCCCGACGCCGCTGCTCACGTTTTTGGCACTCACGCGGGCGCCAGGAACAACCGCGCCGGATTGGTCGGTAACCCGCCCTTGTACCGCCGCGGTTTGGGCGAACGCGACGATCGGTACCGTCAAGAACGCGATCGCGAGAATGGCGTCATTTAGTGAGACGAACTTGTTCAGTAGGCTAAACATGGCCTCTCCGGACATAGGAAATATTCCGGCGTGAAAAACCGCCAAACTGACACTTGCGCCGCCATGCGTTCCCCTGATTCTAAAACTCTGCGACGATGCGCGGTTATCTGTCTGAACGATTTATTTCCGGACGCACTGAAGCGGTCGCGGCCAGTGCCTCTCGATGCTATCAGAATCGACCAAGATCTGCGCGCGCACATGGTCATCGGTCCCGCATGTGGCGAGCATTTTCGTTACAACCTCACCGGGTGGAGACGTTCAAGTTGTTCGCAGATCCGTTGTAGAAACCATCCGCGTGGTGGCAGTCAGCCGAGGAAACATGTTATGACTTGCTGCGTGATCATGTCAGCATCGCATGACTGTTTACTAGAGAGCGTCGGACGACCCTGACGGGACGTCGCTGAAAGCAGAAACTTGGGCCGCAGCGGCGGGGGAGCGAAGCTAAAAGAACGTCGACCCTCAGCTAAAGCCGTGACGTGGATGGTGCCTTTGTGCCCGATAGAGAGCGTGGCTCCGGTTCCTGTGCGATCGCTTATGTGGTGGCAATGACCCCGTTGAGGAGATTTCTAAACCCGTCGCAACCGGGCTGGCCGACGTCAGCACGGTTCTTTGTGGCAATGCGTTGGGCGATATCTTCGAGTCGCACCGTTTTCCATCCGTCCCCGCCGCGAAACCCCGCAAATCGCAGCCTCGGAGTCGATGTTGATCGGCCGTAGCTGTCATCGCCTATTCCTCGTACGCCGTTAGCCCTGAGATCTCGCGGCCACCGGCGCGTTTCTTCAGAATCGGGACGAGGTCGGTCATCAGCGCCAGTTCCTTGTGTGTACGCGCTTTCCAGCCCAGTTCAAGCGGGCGCGAGCAGCTCGGTGAGTTGTTCGCCGTCGAAGATCTTCCGCAGGAGAATCGTGTCGACAAAGCCCTGCAACGGCGCCGCGGAGAGGCCGTGCTTAGCCGAGAGATCAGTCAGTTCGCGGGCTGCCTTCTCATTTTTGAATCGCTCGTACCCTGCGCGGATGGCGGCTTCGTCGAGGCCTTCGCCTGCCCGGAGGCCGCGGCCATATTCGGTGATGTCTTCGCGCTCGCATTCACTTAGCCCTTACGAGACTGCGAGCCAGCCGAGCAAAATGTGCAACACGGGGCGTGGCCTCAAAGAGGCTAGGAAAATCGCAGATAGTCGATCCGGTGCTCCAACTCTCTATGGGTGGATAGCTGGGGAAGCAGTTTTATAACCCCGATGATCACGTCCAGAACCACTCCTCGAAAAGTCCGTTCCTGGCTGAACATATGTGACGATTGTCCTTCATGCACGACTTTGTTTCGAACCACAAAGGCTTGTCTGACGAGTTCAAATATCCGCCTCTTGTGGAGGGGGTTCTTCCCAATCAGCAAGGCAACACTCTCAGCAATTACGCGACCCGACGATGATTTTAAGATCGCCTCCAAACAGACCGCCAAAGATAATGTGATTTGCCCTGCCTGGCTCGTGATTGTAGATTCAGCAAACCAGTGTACGGAACGCAGTAAAGCCGCCTCCAACTCGGAAGGTTGTCGAAGTAGCGCTTCTGCTAAACGGAATACGCCTGCCCTTCTCATCAACTCAACGTTGCTGTCCGACAGAACGAGGTTGCCGATGCCGCCCGTCAGACTGTTGTGTCTCCGCCCTGGTCGAACGTTTTTTGGAGAAGCACGGTTTTGACCTAGTACTTCACGGTCACAAGCACAAGCCGCAACTCAGGGAAACTGTTGTGAGAGATCCTTCGTTTCCCGATACCGTCAAACCGCTCCTGGTATTCGGAGGAGGAAGTTGCGGCGTCGATTCTCGTGAGCTGGAACACAATGTTCCGAACCATTACGAAGTTATTGAGCTTGTCAACGTTCCAAGGGTTCGAGGAGCAGACTTCCTGAGGCTAGAGTGGCGGGAACTTGCTGTCTCACCTGGCGCCGAATGGGCAACCTCTCGGACGTGGACTCTTCGAGGCTAGCTTGCGCAAGTCGGTTGTGCCGAGGCCGAAGCGTTCGTTCGCGTTTCCTCCAGCCGCGCCCACCCCATAATCGCGAACGGCGGCCAAGCCCTGAGCCTTGTGACAAACTCTAAACGCCTATACGCAGGACAGCTGAGGCCGGTTCGACGCCAAGGTCAGTTTGTCGCAGACACCCGTTATCCTTGGGACGGATCTATTCGAGTCGCTGTGGACCCCGACAAACCGGCGGACTTCGCCGTTTACGTCCGGCTCCCCGGCTGGTCGCGCGACGCTGACATCAAAGTTAATGGCCGTTCGCTTCAGGACATTGAGAAGGTTCGCGGATACGCTCGCGTCCAGCGCCAATGGAAGAAAGGCGACGCCTTGGAATTCACCTTCACCATGCCAGTCGAGCGAGTGCACAGCAATCCGCAGGTCGAAAACAACGTGGGCCGTGTAGCGCTGATGCGTGGCCCGGTGGTCTATTGTCTGGAATCCGTGGATAACCCGGAACCGCTGCGGTCCCTAACCATTCCGTGAGCGCTACGTGAAGCGCATCTTGAATTAAGAAGCAAAGAGTTGCAGTCTGCTGTTATGGAACAGCAGAAAGAGCAGCAATGGCCGCGCTGGCGCGGATTGCTGTCGGAACAACGTGAAAGCGGGCAGAGTATCGCCGGGTTCTGTCGAGATCGTGGGCTGCCGCTATGGCAATTTTACGAATGGAAGAAGCGTTTGCGTGAGCCAGAAGTGAAGCCGTTTGTGGCAGTGGAGGTGGTCACCGCTGAAGCAGAAGATTTGACCTCAACAGGGGCCGTAAGGAGTGCGGCGATTGAAGTGCGACTGCGCGGTGGCCGAAGTCTACTGGTAGGTCCTGGTTTTGAGGCCGATCATCTGCGTCGGCTGTTACTGGTCGTGGAGCAGCAGGAGGCGTGAGAGGGCTGCCGAGCCTGGAAGCGCTCGATGGCGGAGCCGGACCCAAGATGACGCAGACGACTGGGACTTGTCTCTGGAACGACTCTGCGATCCTCACGGAGCTGACGTACTCCATTGAACACGGCGGGGTGGGCGCCACGTGCAATCCCGTCATTGTTCTCGATACCCTCAAGCAGGAGGCTCAGATCTGGAACGAGCGCATTGCCGCGCTCGCCAGAGAAATGCCGACCGGTACAGAAGACGAAATCGGCTGGGCCATGGTCCGAGAAATCTCGGCTACTCGGGCGAAGTTGTTGCTCAAGGGCACCGGTGTTTCTGCCGATTAAAACGGGGACAGTCCCCGGATACATAACAGATAACCGGGGATGATCCCCGGTTGCAGAAAAGTTTCTGCCCGACGTTCGCATGCCTAAAAAGAAGCTTCCGCCACCACCGCCTGCCCGCAAACGCCGTGCTGATGCGGCGCGGAACCGCGAGCGCATCCTTGAAGTAGCCAAGCAGGCCTTCACCCGGGATGGCGCATCTGCGAGCCTCGACGACATCGCACGCCGGTCCGGCATCGGCTCGGCCACTCTTTATCGCCACTTCTCAACTCGCGACGCCCTCATTGAAGCCGTCTACCGCAGCGAAGTCGAGAAGCTTGCTGCAGCCGAACAGCACTTTGCCGCCACCATGCCGCCGCTTGGAGCGCTACGCGCCTGGATGCTCCTCTTCATCGATCATGTGGCCGCCAAAACGCTTATCATTCCTGCCATGGATACCGTCGCGGGCGGCTCAATGCGCCTCATCGAAGGCTCGCGCAGTCTCATCCACGCCGCGTTCATCGGGCTGGTCAAACGCGCCATCGCCAGCGGCGATCTCCGCGCCGATACCGACCCGAACGACTTCATTCGCGCGCTTGTCGGCGTGTTTCACACCACGGCTCTACCCGGCTGGGAGCAAAGCGCCCGCCGGATAGTCGACATCCTGATTGCCGGTTCGCGTCTAACGACAAGTAGCCCTAAACCGGATCCCCCCAGACGCCCTATCTCTCATCCCTCGCCGAAGTAGTCTAGAAGTTGGACCTCTCCACTTCGCTGCAATACGTCAAGGGAATCGGTCCAGCAAGGGCGGCCACCCTCGCTTCAAAAGGCCTGCTCACCGTCTCTGATCTGTTGTATTACGCGCCGTTCCGATATGAAGACCGGCGGAACGTCAAGACCATCGCTCAAGTTAGTGCCGGGCGAAAAGGCAGCCGTTATCGCGATCGTCACCGACGCTAAGCTGGCCCGATTCGGATCCCGTACGCCCGGGCCTGTTCGAGGTGAGCCTTACGCGACGGAACGGGCACCCTGCAGGCGCCGCTGGTTCCATGGCGAGCGTTACGCCGAAAGCCTGCTGCCCGATACGCGTGTGGCACTCTTCGGGAAAGTCGAACTGGACCGTTCCGCGGCCGTGACCGTGTCATGGTTCAACCCGAAATCGAGATTCTCTCGGCAGACGAGAAGAGACAGAGCCTTCATATCGGGCGGATCGTCCCAGTTTACGAGGCCGCCGGGTAAGATCTCGACCCGTATGTTTCGAAAGCTGCTGCACTACATTCTCGAGGAAGTTCCGCTGCCGGAAGATGAACTTCCCCGGAGCGTACGCGAACGCGCCGGGCTTCCGGAACTTGGCGAAGCCATACGGCAGATTCACCTTCCGGAACCGGATGCCGATCTCCGCCTGCTGAACGAATTCCGGTCACCCGCGCAGGTTCGTCTGATCTTCGACGAGTTCTTCTGGCTCGAATGCGGATTGGCTTTGAAGAAAACGAAGGCTAAAGCTGCGACCGGGATCCCGTTCAAGGTGACGGATCGTGTGCGGGAGCAGATCAAGAAGATGCTTCCGTTCAAACCGACGGGAGCACAACGGCGGGTCATGCAGGAGATTGCGGACGACATGAAAAAACCGCATCCGATGAACCGGCTGCTGCAGGGAGACGTGGGCAGCGGGAAGACGATGGTGGCGGCACAGGCCGCGGTCATCGCTCTCGAGAACGGATTTCAAGTCGCCGTTCTCGCACCGACCGAAATCCTGGCTGCGCAACATCACCGCTATTTCAAGAATCTGCTGGAGAAGTTCGGATATCCCGTCGCACTCGCTGACCGGCTCCGGAACTGCACGGGAGAAGGTCGCAGATCAAACGTCTGATGGCGGCCGGGAACGTAAAAGTTGTTGTCGGCACACATGCTCTTCTGCAGGAGAATGTCGAGTTCTCAAACCTGGGGCTCGCAATTGTCGATGAACAACACCGGTTCGGCGTACGGCAACGTTGGGAGATGTTTCGAAAGGGCAGAGAGGAGCAGGTTGATGCGCTTGTCATGACGGCAACACCCATTCCACGGACGCTTGCCCTGACCATCTATGGCGACCTTGACGTTTCGGTGATTGATGAATTGCCTCCCGGCCGGAAACCAATCCTGACCAAGCACGTTACCAGGCAGGCGTTGAGGGCGTCTACAGCTTTGTCGCGCAAGAAATTGCGGCTGGCGGCAGGCCTATGTCGTCTACCCGATTGTGGAGGAAACGGAAACCAGCGCCGCGAAAGCGGCTGAGCAGATGCACCAGCATCTCTCGACGGAAGTGTTTGCTCAACTGCGCGTTGGTCTTGCTGCATGGACGCTTATCGCCGGACGAGAAAGAGGCCGCGATGAAAAAGTTTGGGGCTGGCAACACGAAGATTCTCGTAGCCACAACGGTCGTCGAGGTCGGCGTCGATGTTCCGAATGCTTCTGTCATGGTGGTCGAGCAGGCAGAACGCTTCGGCTCTGGCGCAGTTGCACCAGCTTCGCGGGCGTGTGGGCCGCGGCCCTTACCAGAGCTACTGCATTCTTGTAACAGGCAAGCTGAACGATATCGCTGCCGGAACGAATCCGCACGCATGGTGGATTCAAATGACGGCTTTTACATCGCAGAAATGGACATGAAGCTGAGAGGTCCGGGCGAGTTCTTCGGGACCAAACAATCCGGCGTTCCCGGGTCTGCGCCTAGCCGACCTGCTTCGGGATGTTGACATTCTCGATTTGGCGCGCAAGGAAGCCCGCGCTCTGCTCGAAGCGAAAGACAATTCGAAGGAACTCCGTGCTGTTGCCCGCTATATCCAGGAAAACTGGCAGCGCCGCTACGGCTTGATTCAGGTTGGCTGATGAGGATTATTGCCGGACGGTTTCGCAGCCGCCTGCTCAAAACTGTTCCGGGCCTCGCAGTTCGTCCGACGCCGGATCGATTGCGCGAGGCCATGTTCAATGTTCTCGGCGAAAAAGTAGAAGGACGGTCATTCCTCGACGCTTACGCCGGAAGCGGTGCAGTTGGTCTCGAAGCGTTAAGCCGTGGCGCGCGGCACGTCATCCTGATGGAGAAATCGCCCAGCGCGCTCGCCGTAATACGGGAAAACGTCCAGTCGCTCGGAGTGCAATCGGAAGTTACTCTTCTGCGCGGTAGCGCAGCACGACTGATCGAGACACTCACGGCAGAGATTGCCTTTGTCGATCCGCCTTACGAACAGGTGAACCAGTACGGCTCATCGCTGCTGGCCTTGTCGGGAGGGGCGTGCGAACTTGCCATTGCGCAGCATCCTTCGCGGCTCGAATTAGAGGAAGCCTATGGGGATTTTCGACGTCAGCGGGTCCTGCGGCAAGGTGACAATTCGCTCAGTTTCTATAGGGCCGGAGACAACTCAACGAGCGAGTAGGAGGTGAACGTCCATGACGTTCGTTCCCGTAGGGCCGGTCTTGATCAGGTCACCGAGAGCCTCGAATACCGGATAAGAATCATTGCGCTCCAAGTGATCCTGCAGTGAAGACCGAGAGCTTGGGCGCGGCCCGCCTGTACCGCCATCCGCGCGGGCTCCTGCTGCGTCCGTTGGGCCGTCAGTACCGTCCGTGCCGGCGCTGGCGACGAGAACATCCCGTAATCCGTCGATCGCGATGGCCGCGGAGAGGACAAACTCCTGGTTCCGGCCTCCCTTCCCTGGGCCCTTGACGGTGACAGTTGTTTCGCCACCCGTTAGCAGACAGGTGGGAGCCGCTGCAGGCGAACCGCCGTTCCTCACCTCCCGCAGGATTTCGGCATGCACTCGCGCCACCTCCCGGGTCTCTCCCTGCATCGTGCTCGATAGGATCAGCGGCTTGTAACCAAGTCTCTTTGCCTCCTGAGCCGCAGCCGCAAGCGCGAGCCGGCTGCTTCCAATAACAAGGTTCTGGACATTATCGAAAATAGGATCCGCAGGCTTGGGAGTTTCCGGGACCTTACCTGCGGCCCCGCTCTCCAGGCGGGCACGCACCGGAGCCGGGATACGATCCCACAGCCCGTAGCGGCGGATCACATCGCATGCGTCCGCAAAAGTTGAGTTATCCGGCGCCGTCAGTCCTGATCCGATAACGTCCAGCGGATCGCCAATGACATCGGATAACAGCAGACTCACGACGGTGGCTGGGTATGCTAATGCCGCAAGTTGACCGCCTTTCAGAGACGAAAGATGTTTTCTTACGGCATTCAGTTGGAAGATGTCTGCGCCCGCCCTCAGGAGGAGGTCTGTTGTCTTCCCTTTTGTTCCAAAGTAATGGGCGGAACAGGCGCGGGAACAGCGCAGAAGCACCACCCGAAAGCGCCACAATCAAAAGATCGCGTGCGTTTAACTCGCGCAGCAAAGTGATGACATCAGACGCAGCCTGGGCCCCGGCACGATCAGGTACCGGATGAGCCGATTCGATCAGAAGCAGAGTCTTCGGCAGCTTGCCGCCGTGACCATGCTTCGTGATGACTAATCCTCCCTGCAGTTCAGGGCCGAGGATTTCCGCTATTGCCGCAGCCATGGCGACGCTGGCCTTACCCACCCCAAGAAAGAAGACGCGATCGAAATTTCGCAGATCGTATCGAACGTTGCCGGCCTGAAGAATGTTTCGCGTTGTGCGGAGATAGCGCCGGACGGCATTTCCGGCATGGGCGGCTTCAAAAGCAGCCTTCAGAATCAGACCGGCGTCCCGGTGCAATCGCTTTTCGTTGACAGTCACGGATTAAAAGATAGGCAGGTCCAATATACGACGTGTGATCTGCTCGACGTCATCGCAATCGGCCTCGACGCGGTAATCAGCTCGTGCATAAAAAGGCCGCCGCTGCTCCAGTAGTGCGCTCGACGCGCTCCGGGCTGGCGGCGAGAGGTCTGGTAGTGTTTCCCACAAGCCGTCGATTGATCCGTTGGAGAGAACAATCGAGCCACACGGTGATGCCGTTGTTTTTGACCAGCTCCCAGTTGTCCGGTTGAAGAAATGCTCCGCCACCGAGCGCGATGACATAAGGATGACCCGATTGAATCTGCTTTACCTTTTTCCGGATCGCTTCGGTTTCTAAGCCCGAAAGACAGCCTCTCCGTGCCTCTCGAAAATCTGGGCGATGGTGGTCTGATTCTCCGTTTCGATCTCGCTGTCGAGATCGGAGAATCGCCAGCCCAGTTCGGAAGCAAGCACCCGGCCGACTGTGCTCTTCCCGGTCGCCATGAAACCCACCAGAAAGAGGCCAGGCGTGCGCTTCAGCTTCAGATCCACTCATATGATCGTAGCCGCTTCCATCCCGTTCCCGGATAATAAAGAGTATATGGATTCGAGGCTGCTTCCGATTTTTCCGTTGCCGCTTGTGCTGTTGCCCGGAATGCCGCTCCCTCTTCATATCTTCGAAGACAGATACAAAGAAATGGTGGCCGACGTTCTTCCCGATAATCGCGAATTCGGTATCGTCTTCGCCAAGGAAGAAGGAATTGTCAACATCGGTTGCACGGCTACGGTTCAGAAGGTCGTGCGCCGGTACGAGGACGGCCGTCTCGACGTTCTGGTCAGTGGCCAGCGCCGCTTTGAGATCGATTCCCTCAACGAGGATCGAACCTATCTCCAGGCAGAGGTTGAATACTTCGATGATGAGGAGGATGAGGCTGTATCCCGGGACCTCAAAGAGAAAGCTTTACTCGCGTTCGGCCAATTGCAAGAGAACGAAGACCCATCGGCCGTTCAAGCAGCCGCGAAGAGTTCGCGGTTGAGCTTTCAGATTGCGCGACTCCTGAAGGACCTGGATGAGCGTCAAACCATTCTCACGCTGCGTTCGGAAAGCGAACGCCTGGAACATCTTGTTCGGGTTGTTCCAGGTTACCTCGCGCAGCAGGAGAAGATTGCGCTCGCCAAGCGTGTCGGTCCTCTCAACGGACATGCTAAACATGTCGTCACTTCCTGATGTCTCCTTGTCAACGCCAATCGCTCATCTTTGATGCCGACGATACTCTCTGGGAAAACAACATCTACTTTGAAGATGCGTTCGACCAGTTCTGCTCCTATCTGTCGCACTCGTCCATGTCTGCCCGGCAGATACGTGAGGTACTGGATGAGATCGAAATCGCGAACATCCAAATTCATGGCTATGGTTCAGTTAATTTTGCGCGGAACTTGTCGCAATGCTACCAGCGTCTCGCCGAAAGGGACATTTCCGAACGGGATCTGGAGGCTGTGAAGGAATATGCGTACGCCATCCTGAAGAGACCAATCGAGCTGCTGCCGGGGGTAGTGGAAACTCTCGATCAACTCTCGCGCCGTCACGACCTCACACTGTTCACTAAGGGCGATCCGGAAGAGCAGCGGTTGAAGCTCGATCGCTCCGGGCTCGAAGTCCGTTTCGATCACGTTGCAATCGTAAGAGAGAAGAATGTGGCAGCGTACCGGCTGTTGGCGGCAGAGCGCAGCAGCCACCCCGAACGCACTTGGATGATTGGCAATTCGCCTAAATCAGATATTAACCCGGCGCTGGCGGCGGGCTTACGGGCGGTGTATGTTCCCCATCCTCGTACCTGGAGCCTGGAGCATGAACACGTGCCCGACGAGCATCCTCGACTACTCCGGGTGGGGAGTATCGGGGAATTAACGAAGTATTTCTAATTTGCGTTTATCGAATCAGAGCAGCCGAAGAAGAAGCAAACGACAGCAGAGTCGAGGGGAAGATGCCGAGGAGCAGAACCCCCAGGGCACTTGCCCAGAGCGCGATCCGTAGGCCCGGCGATACAGGCGGCAGCTTCGCCATAGCCGCGCCGGCCGGCTCCCGCATGTACACCGCAACGATGATCTTCAGGTAGTAGTAAGCGGCAATCGCACTGTTCAAAAGTCCGATGATCGTCAGCCAGACGAGATGAGAATCGAGCGCGGCCTGGAAGACATAAAATTTTCCGAAGAAGCCGCTGGTCAGCGGTACGCCGATGAACGAAAAGACGAAGATAGACAGGAGAGCGGCTATAGTCGGTTCCCTTCTCCCCAAGCCCGCGAGATCGTCAATCTTGACGAACTGCTCGTTGCGCGCGGCAACGTGGCTGATGACCGCAAATGCACCGATGTTCATCAGCGCATACGATGCAAGGTAGAACATAGCAGCCGCCAGACCGATTTGCGATGCCGCTGTGAGCGCGATCAACACGTATCCGGCGTGAGCGATGGAACTATAGCCCAACAAGACGCTTCACGTTGGGCTGCAGGAGTGCGCCGAAGTTTCCGATGATCATGGTCAAAATCGCGCATCCCCAGGCAAGCGGAATCCAGCGATTGCTCATCGGATGGAACGACGTCATGAACACACGGAAGAATACCGCGAAAGCAGCAGCTTTCGGTCCCGCAGACATAAACGCGCTCACGGGCGCGGCAGCGCCCTGATAAACGTCCGGCGCCCACACCTGAAATGGCGCAATCGAGACTTTGAACCCAAAACCAACAAATAAGAGCGCGGTCGGCTAAGCCAAGAATCACGGAAACGTGCGGAGAACGGTCCAGAACACGACGGATTTCGTCGAGGTTTGTCGATCCGACGGAGCCGTAAATCCAGGCGATACCGTATAAGCAGAAACGCTGTCGCAAACGAGCCGAGGAGGAAGTACTTCAATGCCGATTCGTTGTTCCTGCGATCGTCACGCAGATATCCGGCAAGGATGTACGTTGCGATCGAAGAAATCTCCAGGCCGATGAAGACCATAATCAGGTCCGCCGACGTAGCGAGAATGCACTGCCCGACCAGTGAGAACAGGATGAGAGCATAGTATTCCCCGCCCTGCGCGCCTTCGCGTTCGAGATAGCTGAAAGAAGTCAGGATGCACAGGAACCCGACGACCAACACCAGTCCACGGAAAAAAGTCCCGTAGCCATCATTGACGATCATGTCCTGGAAAGCTGAGCCGTGCTGGGTGTAAGCCCAGATGTTCGCGATGAACGCCGCCGCGATGCCGATCAGCGAAATGGCCGCCAATATGCCGCTTATTGCCTCGCGGTTGAGACTGCTTCGAGAAGCATGATCACGATCCCGAACAGCGTAAGAAGGATTTCGGGAAGAAAACGCAAATACTCAACCGAATGAGGCTGGAAATTACCGAGCACCGGAAGCCTCCGCGATTTGCACAGGCACGATCGGTTTGTGCAGATCCACCCGGTATTGATTGCTAATGCTTGTTATAGTCCAAAAGATGTCCTGTAGCCGACGTAATCGGCGGCATGAACGACTGTGTGTAGGTTCCGAGCCAGACCATCAATGCGATCAGTACGCAACGGGAGCAAGTTCGCCCGGCTCGCAAGTCGAACCTGTTGTGATGCTCCTCATGCTGATGCTGAGTTTTGCCGAGGAATGTTCTTTGATACAGCCACAGCATGTAAGCCGCGGACAAAATTACGCCAATGGCGGCCCATACGCTCCAGGAGAAGCGGACGAGCGCAGCGCCTTGCAAGTACCAGAAACTCGCCGATGAAATTGCATAGGGTCGGAAGGCCGATGCTCGCGAGCAGCGCGATCATGAACGTCGTCGCGAGTTTCGGAGCGAAGTTGGCCCAACCGCCGAAGTCTTCGATCTCCATCGAGCCTCGACGCTCCTCCATGTAACCGGCCAGGATGAAGAGCGCGCCAGTCGAAAGCCCGTGAGCAATCATCTGGTACACCGCGCCATCCGCGCCCTGCTGATCGAAGGTGAAGATTCCCAGCACGATAAATCCGAGATGGCTGACGGATGAATAAGCCAGGAGCGTCTTGATATTCGTCTGCACCAAGGCGAGCAGCGCGCCGTAGATAATGCCGATGATGGCTAGAGCGGCTACCCATCCGGCCGAGCGATGAGCACCAGCAGGCGCGAGCGGCAGAGCAAATCGGATCAAGCCATAAGCACCCATCTTCGACATCACCGCGGCGAGCAGAAACGTGGCAGGGGCTGGAGCCTGCTGTATAGGTAGCGGGCAAGCCAAGTATGCAGCGGGAAAATGGGCACCTTCACTGCAAATGCCGCGAAGAAGCCGAGGAACAAGAGCAACTGCTGACTCGGGTCGAGCGTGATCCGCCCGGAACCCGATCGCGTTCGTGAGCTCAACGTAGTCGAACGTGCCGGTCTGGCTATGCAGGTAAAGAATGGAGCCCAGCATGAAAACTGAGCCGAGGAACGTATAAACGAAAAACTTGACCGCTGTAGGGCCGCGCTTTCCGCCGCCCCATCCGCCCACCATCAGGTACATCGGCACGAGCGCGACTTCCCAGAAAATGTAGAAGATGAACAGATCAACAGCGGTGAAAACACCGATCAGTCCGAACTGAAACAAGAAGCAGGAGCGCGTAGAAGTTTTTGTTCCGCGACTTGATCATGCGCTGTGAGATCCACACGCGCGATGGGCAGAAGAGAGTGGTCAGGAGAACAAGCCAGAGGTTGACGCCATCGACGCCGAGATGGAACCGGATCTGCAAGCTCAGGGCTGTCGACCCAAAGTCGGTTCACCTCGGACGTGAACCGCGCAGAGTTGCAAGCACCGGACCAATCAGCCCAAGAGAAGTCAGGAACGTGATCAGGGTCGTGCCAAACGCAATTGTGAACGGCAGTTTCGAATTCTCGCGGCGCCCAGAGGACCAGGAAAAAGCCGAGCAGAGGAAGCAGTAAAACAACGCGAGAAGCTCATCGACCGCCTCCCGCCCAGCCGAGCACAAAGATCACAAGGAGCGAACCGGCCAGGATCCAAGTGGCGTAATTTCGGATGCTTCCCGATTGCAATTGCCGGAGAAGCGAACCCCACCCGCTGACCACGCGCGCCAAACCATTCACGACCGTAGAGTCGATAACAGCCCTCGTCCAGACCTCGCCAGAGCACGACGCGCGAGATGCCTTTTATCGGTTTCACGACAGCAGCCGAGTAGATCTCGTCCACGTAATATTTATTCGAGAGCAGCGTGTAGAGCGGCCCGGCAGCCACCTTCAGATTTTCTGCAACTGCAGGCCGAATGACGTAGAGGAAGAACGCGATGGCAATGCCGATGATTCCGCATGCCGCCGAGATGGCCATGGCGGTCGAGTTCTCGTGTTCGGCCAACGGAAAGCCCGGAGAGAGCCAGCCGGGTATGTTGATGAACCCACCGGCAAAGGACAGAACAGCGAGTACCATGAGCGGGCCCGTCATCACGAGCGGGGATTCGTGAGCGTGATGATGTCCCCGATACTTTCCGAAGAACGCCAGGCAGTAAGCGCGGAAGACATAAAACGCAGTCAATCCGGCCGTCAGAGCGCCGACCCAGAACATCCAGGGCGCGTGCTCATACGCCGCCGACAGGATCGCGTCTTTGCTGAAGAATCCGGAGAAGCCGGGGAAGCCGGAGATGGCCAGGCTCGCCACGCCCAACGTCACAAACGTAATCGGCATGGCTTTGCGAAGCCCGCCCATGTGGCGAAGGTCCTGCTCCCCGCCGAGACCATGAATGACGCTTCCGGCGCCCAGGAAGAGCAAGGCCTTGAAGAACGCATGCGTCATCAAGTGGAAAATACCGGCGGAGTAAGCTCCCAGACCGACGCCGAGGAACATGTAGCCGAGTTGGGAGACGGTCGAATACGCAAAAACTTTCTTGATGTCGTTCTGTACCACGCCGACCGTGGCCGCGAAAACAGCTGTGAGAAGCCAATCGACGGCCACAACACCCATCGCGAGCGGCGCGTGGTTGTACAGGAACGAAACCCGCGTGATCATGTACACGCCAGCCGTCACCATAGTCGCGGCGTGGATCAGCGCCGAAACCGGAGTGGGGCCGGCCATAGCGTCCGGCAGCCAGACATAGAGAGGAAGTTGCGCCGACTTGCCGGTCGCACCGACAAACAAAAGCAGGGTAATGGCTGTGACCGTCCAACGCTCGCCTCGCCGGCATAGACGCAACTGCAGCCGCGAGTTTTCCGAAATCCAATGTCTTGAAGGCTACGACGGTCAGCAGCATCCCGAGCGTGAACCCGAAATCACCGATCCGGTTGACGATGAACGCCTTGTTTGCGGCATCGGACGCGAACTTTCGCGGAAATAGAACCCGACCAGAAGATAGCTGCAGAGACCGACGCCTTCCCATCCCACAAACATCAGGAGAAGGTTCGACGCAAGAACCAGAACCAGCATGAAGAACATGAAGAGGTTCAGGTAGGCGAAAAACCGCGAGTATCCTTCTTCATGCGCCATGTAGCCGATCGAGTAGATGTGAATCAGCAAGCCAACGCCCGTAACGATCAGGAGCATCACGGAGGTGAGCCGATCGAGCAGAAGATCGAAGCCGACCTGAAAAAATCCGCTCTGGATCCAGGTAAAATCATGCTCCGACGTATGGCGTGGTTAGCGGATACAGGCGGTTGATGGCATAGGACGACGTAGATGAAAGAAATCGCAACGGAGACAATGGCAGCGAGATTGACAACCGACTTCGATAAGCGATGGCCGAAAAGACCGTTGACGAGAAATCCAAGTAGGGGAAAGAGCGGTATGAGCCAGAGTGTCATTGGATCGGTGGTTAGAGCTTCATGGAATCGACTTCATCGATCTGCAAGCGTTCCACGATTCTTGAAGATCGTCAGAATGATGGCAAGACCGACCGCAGCTTCGGCCGCCGCCACCACCATCACAAAGAATGAATAGATGTGGCCGTCGATCCGGCGCAGTTGGTAAGAGAACGATACGAAGCTGAGGTTTACCGCGTTCAGCATCAATTCAATGGACATGAACACGGTAATGACGCTCTTCCGGTACAGGAATCCGGCAACGCCGAGAGCGAACAGGACGGAACTAAGAATCAGATACCAGGTGATAGGAACAGGCGGCAGATGAGGCATGCTAGTCGATCTCCTTCCGGGCCAGAACGACGGCGCCGAGGATGGCGATCAGGATCAGCACTGAGATAACTTCGAACGGAAGCAGGTATTCGGTGAACAGCATCTGGCCGATCTGCTCAGCTTTGCCGCCCACCCAGCTTCCAAACTCAACGGAGCGCATGGGGGGCAGAACACTGCGGATCAGGAAGACCAGAAGCGCCACGAAGGCCAGCAGCAACGGCAACCCGACGATCTGCGCGAACCATGATTTGCTGGTGCTCTTCTCCGAACCGGCGTTCAGCAGCATGATGACGAAGATGAACAGCACCATCACGGCGCCGCCATACACGATCATCTGGGCCATGGCGATGAACTCAGCGCCGAGAAGCAGGTAGAGGACCGCGAGCGAGCCCATGACGCCGATCAGCGAGAGAGCGCTCGAGATCGGGTGCTTCTGGAAAACGAGATTAAAGCCGCAGACTACCGCGACAACCGCGAAGATGATGAAGAGGATCGTATCCACTGCTAGATCGCTCCGCCTAAAATACCGCCACGAAGAAGGCAGTCAGTAAGAGGTTGATAAGAGCGCACGGGAACAGGAACGTCCAGGCGAAATGCATCAACTGGTCATAACGGAAACGAGGCAGCGTTCCGCGTACCCAGATATACAGGAAAAAGCAGCGCGCCTACCTTGCTCGACGAACCAGAAGATCGGCACCAGGATCGGCTGCAGAATCGGAATGCAGAAGATGATCGCGATCAGCAGAAAAGCGAGGCCAAAGAGAGGGAAGCTGTAACGGTCGATCTTACGCGCGGGTTGCAAACCGTGAAAGAAACAGATGCCGGCCGCCAGCAGAAACACCATGACGGGAACGAAATTTGAGAGCGGCGCCGGAAATAATGGATGCCAACCGCCTAGGAACAGCAATGTGGCGACGCAAGTGATGGTCACCATGTTGGCGTATTCCGACATGAAGAATCAGGCGAACTTCATGCTGCTGTATTCGGTGTGAAATCCCGCGACGAGTTCGTTCTCCGCTTCCGGCAAGTCGAACGGAACGCGATTGGTTTCGGCAAATCCCGCGATCATGAACAGCACGAACGAAAAGATCTGCGGAAACGGCATCTGAAAAATATTCCAGCGCGGGATGAAGCCGAGGTAGTATCCGGCTTGCCCATCGCTCAGCGCGCGAAAGCTAAGATGATTCGCGAGCAGCAGCGGAGAGACAATCGCCAGAGTCAGGGGCAGTTCATAGCTGATCATCTGAGCGCTGCTGCGCAGGCCGCCGAGCAACGAATATTTGTTGTTCGACGACCAGCCGGCCAGTGCCACGCCGTAGACGCTCACTGAACTGATCGCAAGGATAAAGAGGATGCCGACGTTCACATCGGTGATCTGCATGTAAGTGCGAACACCGAAGACGTCAATTTCCGGGCCAAACGGAATGATCGAGATCGAAATCAGCGCCAGCGAAACGGCTATGAACGGCGCCAGCAGATAGAAAAACCGATTGACATACGGAGGAAGCAGATCCTCTTTTGTCAGCAGCTTGAAGACGTCCGCCAGGGGCTGCATCAACCCGTGAGGTCCTACGCGAAGCGGGCCGGTGCGCGACTGAATGTGAGCGAGAACCTTCCGTTCGACCCATTGCAGATACGCCAGGGTCGTCATGAAGACGCCAAAGACTATGGCGATCTTGATCAGGGTGATCGAGGAAGTAGTTCACTAGTCCCGTCCTCTCTCTTCCACTTGCACGCTGCCCTCGCGGACCCCGATTTGCTTGATCGGCTCGTCGTAAATCTCACCGGGAGATTCGATCACGGCGTTCAGCATATTTGAGTATCGGCCGAGAGTGCCGGATGTAAACAAGGTGTTTCGCGCCGAGCGCACCAGATCGGGTGCAGACTGGAAATGCACTTGACCGTTGAGTGGAACGGTATGGGCCGCTCCGCCCGTCTCCACTACAGCGAGCGGTACGTTGTAGCCGTGTACGGTCTGCCGGATCTGCTCGAAGACAGCTTCTGGCGACGCGGGAGCCGAGGTTCTCGCGCATCTCTTTCGCAAGGAGAATGAAGATATCCAGATCGGGCTTGGCCCCCATAGTCTTGGGACCGCGGGATATCTTCTGCACATCGCCGCAAACGTTTGTCACGGTTCCATTTTTCTCGTAAACAGAAGCGGCCGGGAACACGACATCTGCACGCTGGGCAGTTTCCGTCAGGAACATTTCCTGCACGACGACGAAGGCGCCGGAGGCGGCAAGACTCTGTCGGGAGAGCGGGTTGGCGCCGACGATCCACAGTGCATCTAGATCAGTAGCGTTCAGAATTCGCGTCGTAGTTCAGCCCCGGTTCGAGACCAGCTTCGCTGACGGGGTGATAACCCGGAAGCAGATCGGGCAGTATGCCCATATCCGACGCGCCGCGCGAGTTCGAATAATCAACCAGGCAAACGTACTTCACAGGAATGCCGAGCGAATCACCGAACGCGACTAGCCGGCGAACGGCTTCGCCTTTGATCGCGGCGCCGAAGATGATCACTAGTTCCGGTTCAGCGGCGAGTTTCTCGCGAAGCGTTTCAAGGGCCTCAAACTCACGTCCATATTCGGCTCGAAGCATCGTCGCATAGCTGTCTTCGCGCACCGGACCGGGCGTCACGGCGTATACGTGGCCCTTGTTGAGCCTCCAGTTGTTCCGTAATTGGAACGCAACAAAGGGCTGTTCCTGGGCGAGATCGCTATCGATGACCAGCGCCGCTTTCGTAGTAAAGAGCTCGGACGTGCTTGCAAGAACGTTTGTCCGGCCGCCCAAAGCATCGAGCAGTGCTGGGACATCGCCCGTACGGTGATGATCGATATTCGAGGTGCGCAGAATCTTACGTGCGAAGTTCTGCAGAACGAAATTCTCTTCGTTGGTTGTGTGGTTCGAACCGATTACGGCGAACCTGGCATTTTTCGCACGCAATTCGTTGAACTTCTTCGCCACCAGGGCAAGCGCTTGTGCCCAGGAGACAGGCTTCAGCTCGCCATCTTTCCGTACCAGCGGAGCAGTCAGGCGGTCCGGATGTTCGTTGAAATCGAAAGCATACCGGCCTTTGACGCAGAGGAACTCGCCATTCACTCCGGACCGATCGCGGTTGTTGGCTCGCATGATCTCGCCATTGCGAACACCGAGCGTTGTTTTGCAACCGTTGGAGCAATGAGTACAGATGGTTCCCACGTGCTCCATTTCCCAGGGCCTGGTCTTATAACGGTAGGTTCCGCTGGTGAGCGCGCCAACAGGGCAGATATCGATGCATGCACCGCATTCGTCGCACTCGAGATGATCACCTTTATTCGGGACAATTTCCGCGGCGGCCCCACGGTTGCCAATACCAAGTGCATTTACACCAAGAGCTTCACCGCAAATACGAACGCAGCGATAACAGAGGATGCAGCGTGGCGCATCGTAGAAAACGATCGGCGACCATTGCTTCTCGTCCACATGGATTTTTGTTTCGCGGAATCGCGATTCACCCGCTCCATAGCGGAACACCATGTCCTGAAGTTCACACTCGCCGCCCTTGTCACAAACGGGGCAGTCCAGAGGATGATTTGTCAGCAGGAATTCAAGCGTGCCTTTACGCGCCTGCCGGACAACAGGGGAATCGGTGTGTACCACCATTCCTTCAGCTACCGGCAACGTGCAGGCAACCTGCAGCTTCGGAGTCTTCTCAACTTCGACCAGGCACATACGACAGGCGGCCTGAAGGGACAGACCATCGTAATAACAGAACGCAGGGATCGAGATGCCAGCCGATTTGGCGGCATTGATTAATAAGGTTCCCTGAGGTGCCTGAAGTGCCTGACCATCGATCGTGAAATTAATCAGGTCAGCCATAGATTACGTTATCGTTCCAATCTCTTTCCAAAAGAAGCTCTAGATAACAGCCAGCTCCGGTATTTTCGCCGTGGATGTCTTGGCCAGGTAAGCTTCGAACTCATCCCGGAATTTTGTGATAAAGCCCGTTGTGGGCATCGCGGCCGCGTCACCGAGCGCACAGAACGTGCGGCCCATCATGTTGTTCGACAATTCCGCGATCAGGTCGATATCACTCTCAAGTCCATTGCCAGCATGGAAGCGCGACAGCACCTTCTTTAGCCAAGTGGTACCTTCGCGGCACGGAATGCACCAGCCGCAACTTTCGTGAGCATAGAACTTAATGGTTCGAAGCGCGACGGCGACGATATCAGTATCTTCGTCCAAAATTACCAGCCCGCCTGATCCAGCCATCGTCTTCGCTTTCGCTAGCGAATCGAAGTCGAGCAGGATGTCCGTACACTCGTCGGCTTTCAGCACGGGCGACGAGGATCCGCCGGGAATCACGGCCTTCAGCTTCTTCCCGTTCCGGATGCCGCCGCAAACTTCATTAATGAGGCGCATGAGCGGAAAACCCATGGGCAACTCATATACGCCCGGCTTGTTAACATGCCCGGAGACGCATGTCAATCGCGTCCCGCCATTCTTCGGCGTTCCAAGCTCGGCGTACCATGCGAGCGCCATTGCGGAAGATGACGGGAACGGACGAGTACGTTTCACAATTGTTCAAGATCGTCGGGGATTGGAACGCACCCACGACCGCGGGAAACGGCGGCTTCAATCGTGGGATGCCGCGCTTGCCTTCGAGCGACTCAAGAAGAGCCGATTCTTCGCCGCACTCGTACGCCCCCGCGCCCGTATGCGTGTAAACGTCGAAATCCCAACCTGTGCCAAGAATGTTCTTGCCAAGAAAACCGCGCTCGTAAGCTTCCGCGATCGCGCGCTCGACGATGTCGATCAGATACCGATACTCGCCGCGGATGAACACGTAGCCCTTGTTGGATTTGATGGTCCATCCCGCGATCAACATGCCTTCAATCAGCTGATGAGGATCGTTCTCCATCAGCAGCCGGTCTTTACAGGTGCCCGGCTCACTTTCGTCGGAGTTGCAGATGACATAGGTCGGCTTGCCCGTTGTTCGCGGGACAAAGCTCCACTTCAAACCCGTTGGAAATCCGGCGCCGCCACGGCCACGCAAATTTGAAGCTTTCAGCTCATCAATGATGGCTTCGGGAGTCATGCCGACGACCTTCTTGATCGCAACGTATCCGTCGTTCGCAAGATAGGTGTCGATGGAAGCTGAATTGGGAAGATCGAATCGCTGCGAGATCACTCTGACTTCGAGCGGGCTTGGTTCGTTGTAACGCATTTCGGTTTACGAAGCTTTCCGGTACGTGCCGTCCTGGAGGGCTCGCATCAACTGATCGAACCGCTCCGGCGTCACGAAATGATGAAAATCGTAGTTGATCTGAATGGCGGGAGCCCAGGAACAGGCGCCCATGCATTCCACTTCTTCGAGCGAGACGAGGCCGTCTGCCGAGACCTCCTTGTTCTTCAAACCTAGGCTGCGGCTGGCGTGCTCGAACAACTGCTCTCCGCCGACAGCCTGGCAGGCAATGTTAGTGCAGACCTGAACGTGAAATTTTCCGAGAGGCTTGCGATGAAGCATCGAGTAGTAACCGATCACTTCATCCACCTGAAGCGGCGTGACATCGCACCGCCGGGCCACTTCCTCGACCAGGTCTTGCGACACGTACCCAATCTCATCCTGAGCGTACAGAAGCAAAGGAACAACAGCCGAGCGTTGCCGCCCCGGCGGGTAACTACTGAGAATCTTTGCGAATCGCTCTTCGAGCGCCGGCGAGAAAGGTCATAGCGCTATCGGTCGACGTCCCCCAGAACAAAATCCATGCTGCCCATGATGGCGACGGAGTCCGCGATCAGCACGTTCTCAAGCATCGCCCCAAGTGACTGCAGATTGCCAAAGCTTGGCGTCCGCATGAACACTCGATGCGGGTTCGCAGTGCCGTCACTCACGATGTAATATCCGAGTTCTCCACGCGGTGACTCGACCACCTGATACACCGAGCCTGCCGGAACACGGAAGCCCTCTGTCACGATTTTGAAGTGATAGATGAGCGACTCCATCTGAGTCTTCATCTTTTCGCGATCGGGCAGAAGGATATGCGGCGCATCTGCCTGCCAAGGGCCGGAGGGCATGCCTGCGAGAGCCTGCCGGACGATCCGAACACTCTGCCGCATCTCCTCCATACGAACTTCGAACCGCGCGTACACGTCGTTCTCCGTACGCGTCGGGATGTCGAACTCGAACTTCTCGTAACTCGTGTGCGGGCACTCTTTCCGTGCGTCGAGCTTCATACCAGCGGCTCGCAGCATCGGGCCGGTAACGCCGAGGTCGATCATCACATCCACCGGCAACTGGCCGACGCCTTTGGTGCGGTTTACCCAAATCGGATTCGATGCACAGCAGATTGTGGTATTCGTCGATGCCCGCGGGCAAGCTGCTCAATCACCTTGGAAACGGCCTTGTGCCATCCGCGCGGCGGCTCAAGCGCCAGTCCGCCGATCCGGATGTAGCTGGTCATCATCCGCTGGCCCGAGAACATTTCGAAGATCTTGAGGATCTCTTCGCGTTCGCGGAAGCAATAGAAAGTAGACCGACATGGCGCCGATGTCGAGGGCGTGCGTGCCAAGCCAGACAAGATGGCTGTTGATTCTGGTCAGTTCGCACAGCATCACTCGCATCCACTGAGCCATGGGCGGGATTTCCAAACCGAGCAATCGCTCCACCGCCAGCGAGTAGCAAAGATTGTTGTTGAGGTTCGAAAGATAGTCGACGCGGTCGGTCAGCGGGATGCCTTGCGCGTAACGCTTGGCTTCGAACTCTTTCTCAATTCCGGTGTGGAGATAACCAATTTCGGGGCGGGCGCGCAAAATCGTTTCGCCATCGAGTTCCAATACGACGCGCAGCACTCCGTGAGTGGACGGGTGCTGCGGACCCATGTTGAGGGTCATCCGGCGGGCGCTGCTATGGCCCTCCATCCGAGGCTCGATACCCGATGGGTCTTCGACCTGTAGCTCATGCTCGGCATCTAGCGAGGCCACCCGCGATGCGCCTTGTATTTCGTCCTGCAGCTTTGGCATGTTCTAGCCCGTTTCTTTCTAGACCGTTTCCGTCCAACTACTCATCCGTGTAAGAGTACCTGTATCCGTGAACGGGATAATCCTTTCGCAGCGGGTGTCCTTCCCAATCGGCAGGCATCATGATCCGCTCCAGGTTCGGGTGATTGCGAAACGGAATGCCGAAAAGGTCGAAGACTTCACGCTCGTACCAGTTCGCGCCTCGCCAGACCGTCGTGACGGAATCCACTTCAACGCTTTCGCCAATTCGTACGCTCAAGCGGAGCCGGGCGGCGTTCCGAATCGAGTGGAGAAGATAGACGACCTCAAACCGCGGCTCGCGCGGCCACCAATCGAGCGCGGTTACTGCGCTCAAACGCTCGAATCCGGCTTCTTCCTTTAGCAACCGGCAGACAGGAACAATGAATTCGGGAGCCACACCCAAAACGGGACCATCTGTCGCAGCCGCGGCACTGACGATGGCATCGGGAAACCGGCTCTCAATTAATAGCGCCGAAGGTATTTTCGGCAACTAGCTCAGGCAGCACGTACGTTGTCTCTCCGGCTCACGTCTTCTCCTTCATCCGTGGACCAGTTCAAAACGCCTTTCTTCCAGATGTAAAAGAAGCCGCAGAGCACAAGAACAATGAACAGCAACATTTCGAAGAACGCGAACAGTTTGAGCTGGCGATAGATGACAGCCCACGGATAGAGGAAGATCGCCTCAATATCGAAAAGAATGAAAACCATCGCCACCAGGTAGAACTTGACACTGAAGCGCTCGCGGGCATTGCCAACCGGCTTCATACCCGATTCATAAGGGCTAGACTTGACGGAATCCTTGACCCTTCTTCCTAGAAGCGCAGAAAGGCCGATCATCGCTCCCGCGACGCCGATTGCAATGACGATTTGAATTAGTACCGGAAACCAAGTGTCAGAGTACGTGGTTGGCATGCTATGAAATACCAGATTAGCAACCGTCCGGCTTCTATAATTGCCTCAGGAGAGTTATGGCAGAGCAATCGGCCTTAGTCGACATCACGGTCAACGGAGAACGGCGTCAGATTCCATCTGATCAAACGGTTGCGACGATGCTTTTATTGCTCGCGTTGCCTTCTGACCGCGTCGCCGTAGAACTGAACAGGCAGATCGTCCGCAAGCGCGATTGGGAGCAAACGATCGTGCATCCGCTGCGTCACAGATCGAAGTGGTTGAGTTTGTCGGCGGGGGCTGACCGGCTTCGGCTTATTTTCTCCATTGACTAAGATCCCCTGTCTAGTACAATCTGTGGAGCAAGCCGAAACGGAATTAGGGCATCATGTTCAAAACGCGCAAGGCCCGTCCTGATTTGATCCCCGGTCAACGGACGTATACAAGCACGGATGTTGCGAGGATCGCCCAAGTCAGCCTCCGACAGTTGCAGTGGTGGGACGAACGCAAAGTGGTTTCTCCCCGCCATGAGGGGCATAAGCGCGTTTACCTGCCGGAAGAAGTAATCGAAATCACGGTCATTGCGGAGTTGCGCCGCAAAGGATTCTCGCTTCAGAAGATTCGCCGGGTGCTTCGCTTCCTTCAGCGCGAAATGGGTCGCCGGCTGGCTGACGTCTTTTCGAGCGACTCCCGTCTCCATCTCTTAACCGACGGCAAGTCCATCTTTCTTGAAGACCAGCAGGATCGGATTATCGACCTCATCAAGAACGCGCGTCAGCCAATGTTTCTGGTTTGTGTGAGCGACCAGGTCAGACGGCTGGATGACATTCCCAAGAAATCAGTCGCGAGTGAAAGACTGCCGGGCCGCCGTATGAAAGCCGCTGTTTAGAGCGGAACCCCTCGCCCCCATTCACGTCCTATACTAAAGACAGTTCCCTGGAGGTCCGTATTGTCGTCCTTGCGGCGTTCTCTACTCTTTGCTCCCCTTTTCATCGCGACCTGCTCCCTGATCGGAGGCATCTTCGGCCCAGGAGCCAGCCCCGTGATCGCAGCCCCGCAAAGAGAAACCAGTTCCATCCCGGATGAGGACATCCGGTCGAGCATCGAATCTTTCACCAAAGTCTATGACATTGTTGGCGACAACTATGCGGACAAACTGTCGGCCGACAAGGGAATTTACCAGGGCGCCATCCCGGGAATGTTGCGTACTCTGGATCCCCACTCCAACTTTCTCGACCCGAAAGGGTTCGCCGGCTTGCGCGAAGAGCAGCACGGGAAGTATTACGGCGTCGGAATGACAATCGCGGCGCAGCCCCGGACGGGTAAGACGATGGTCATTCATCCGTTCGGAGGAACCCCGGCATATAAGGCAGGCATTCGCCCCGGCGATGTGTTGATCGAGGTAAACGACAAGAGAGTGGATACGGCGACCAGCACCGAAATCGCGGATATGCTGAAAGGCCCGAAGGGCACGAAGGTACAAGTCGTCGTTTCCCGGGAGGGCTCGCCGAAGCCCCTCACCTTCAACCTGATTCGTGACGAGATACCTCGGAACAGTGTGGACGAGGCTTTCTGGGTTAAGCCAGGAATCGCGTTCCTGCACATTCAGCAGTTCACGGAAACCACCAGCCAGGAAATGGAAGACAATCTGAAGCGGCTGGGCGAACCAAATATCAAGGGCCTGATTTTGGACCTTCGTGAGAATCCTGGCGGCCTCCTGCAGGAAGGCGTCGCTGTTGCGGGACACTGGCTCGATAAGGGTCAGGTAGTCGTCTCTCATAAGGGCCGGGCTTATTCCGAGAAGCCGTACACTGCGCGCGGCAGCCAGTACGGCGAGAGCTATCCGATTGTTGTGCTTGTCAACCGGTATTCGGCCTCAGCGGCCGAGATCGTTGCTGGCGCTTTGCAGGATCATGACCGGGCGTGGGTGCTCGGTGATACAACCTTCGGCAAAGGCCTGGTCCAGACTGTCTATCCGCTGGCGGACAACACAGGGCTTCTCTTGACGACCCAGCATTACTACACCCCGAGCGGCCGCCTGATTCAACGCGACTACTCGAATATTTCGTTCCTCGACTACTACTACGGAAAACGCGCACAAACGAACAATCCAACGGACGTGAAACAAACGGACCTTGGCCGGGTCGTTTACGGCGGCGGCGGCATTACACCGGATGAGAAATTCGAAGCTCCGAAGCTCGATGCGTTCCAGTTGAACGTGGCGCGCAAGAACGCTTTCTTCAACTTCTCGGCACATTACTTCTCGACACATGATGCGAAGTTGCCGAACAACTGGGTTCCCGACGAGGCCGTGCTGAACGATTTCCACGACTGGCTGATGTCCCAGGGCGTGCAGTTTACAGAGGCCGATTGGACCAAGGATCACTCCTGGCTGAGAGACACGCTGCGGACGGAGATGTATGTGACCGCATTCAGCTACGAAGCCTCTCAGCGAGTCGCCGTGGAGCAGGATCCCGGAAATTCAGAAAGCGATCGACGCGATGCCGAAGGCCGGCAAGCTGCTTGCGGAATCGAAGAATCGGTTTGAGAAGCAGAGGGCCAGCCGGTAGTTAGAGCGCGGCAGCGACAGCTCGAGCTTAGTGAGTTCACCACAGATCACCGTCCTTGATACGGGCGGCCAGTATACCCATCTCATCGCGCGACGGGTCCGGGAACTTGGCGTCTATGCCGATGTTCAGCCGAGCGATACCCCGAGCGCTGAGTTGGCTTCCCGCAAGGGCATCATCATTTCCGGCGGCCCGGCCAGCGTCTACGAGCCGAATAGCCCGGATATCGACCCCGCGCTGCCCGCTTCCCAATTGCCGATTCTCGGCATATGCTACGGCCATCAACTGCTTGCGCATCACTTGGGCGGGGTCGTCCGCCCAGGCGAACGCGGTGAATATGGCATCGCTCACGTGACGGTGAAAGATCGGGACGCGCTCTGGGACGGCGTCACCCAATCACAAATCTGGATGAGCCATCGCGATGTGGTCGAGCGCGTTCCGAACGGATTCGAAATCACCGCGTATACCGGCACCTCCGATATCGCGGCCATGGCTGATCGCAAGCGTAAGATCTTCGGGCTGCAGTTTCATCCCGAAGTAGTCCACACACACGCGGGCAAGCGCATCCTCGAAAATTTTGTCTTCGGCATCTGCGGCGCAGATCGAGATTGGGACATCTCGCAGCGCGTCCCGCTGGTGGAAGAGCAGATTCGGGCAACAGCAGGCGACCGCAACGTGTTTTTCTTTGTCAGCGGTGGAGTCGATTCGACTGTGGCTTACACGCTTTGTCTTCGTGCGCTCGGTCCGGAACGTGTCTTCGGTATTTATGTCGACACGCGGCCTAATGCGGAAAGGCGAGACGGAATTCGTCGAAAGCGCCTTTGCTGAACTGGGCGCTCGTCGCTTCCTTGTGGACCGTGCCGAGCCGGAATTTCTCGAAGCACTTGGCGGCTTGTACGATCCCGAGGCAAAGCGTCGAGCGATCGGCGAGCAGTTTGTAAAGGTGCAGGAACGAATCCTGGCCGACCGAACACTTTCTTGATGGCCACTGGATCCTCGGACAGGGCACCATCTATCCGGACACTATCGAATCGGGAGGATCGGCCAAGGCGGACCTGATCAAGACCCATCACAATCGAGTCGCCGGCATCCAGGCTCTCATCGATTCAGGGCGGATCATCGAGCCTCTGACCGCGTTTTACAAGGACGAAGTCCGGGAGATCGGCCGGGAAATCGGGGTACCGGAGAAGTTCTTATCGCGCCACCCCTTCCCGGGTCCGGGCCTTGCGATCCGGTGTCTGTGCTCGCCCGACGACGAGCCCGTGCTCGAAACGCCGGATGGCATCTTGCTGCCCGTACGGTCAGTTGGAGTCCAAGGTGACTCCCGAAGCTATCGCGCCGTTTTAGCGCTCCCTCACCAGCCTTCGGCCGCAGACATCGAAAGCACCGCTCCGAACCTCACGAACAGCCGTTCGGATATCAACAGGGTCGTGGCACTCTGCGGCGCTCATTCCCCCGTTGCGCAAATGAACGTGTTTCGGAGTTCAATCGATAAGCGGCGCCTCGACTTGCTTCGTGATGCGGACGCGATCGTACGTGAATTCAGCTTGAGGACGGCGTTCGAACAGCGAGTCTGGCAAATGCCTGTTGTTCTCGTTCCTTTAGGTGCGAACGACAGGAGAGAATCGATCGTCCTGCGCCCGATCAATTCGGTGGACGGTATGACGGCGGATGTCGTCCTCATGGAGTCCGAATCGCTAGGAGAATTGACTGCCCAACTGTTAGCCTTGCCTGGCATCAGTGCGGTGTTCTATGACTGCACACACAAGCCGCCCGGCACTATTGAATGGGAGTAAGCGGTGCCCGCCCTTTCAGATCCGGTGAAAGCTCTTCAAGATATCTTTTGTGCTATACCGGAGCGCAATCGGCCGGCCGTGCGGACACGTCATTGGGTATTCGCACCGCGAAAGACTTCGCAGTAGCCATTCGATCTTAGGCGTCTCGAGCCGGGTATTGATTTTGATCGCAGCCCGGCAGGCAATGGTGGCACAAAGCCCTCTTCGAACTTCGTCGAGCGATGCCGAGCGCAGTTCGCCTTCTGAAATCTCAAGGATTTCGAACACGACCTTTTCAATGTCACCGGGTCCAACGCCGGCCGGAGCCGCTTTGATGGCCACTGTTCGCTGCCCGAAATGGCTCTGTCTCGAAGCCGTACGCATTCAGTTCCTCTGCGATCCGCGCGTACTCGAACTGCTGAGCCGGGGTGAGTTGCAGGACCAAAGGCATGAGCAATTGCTGAATCTCCACTGTTCCCGAAGCACGCTGGTTGAGCACCTGCTCGAACAGAATCCTCTCGTGCGCGACATGCTGGTCGATGATCCACAGGCCATCCCGTCCTGCGGCGATAATGAAGCTGTCGTGCAATTGCCCGAGCGGGCGGAGATCGGGCAGCGCCGATAAGTTCTGAACTACATCCCAATCGGGCGGAAGCCGGTCAAGCGCTCCATGGGTATCGGGAATCCGGCGCGTCGCCCCTCTGGCCGCTCCCGTTGCGGGAGGGTCCCGCCTCTCAAACTGAAGGACCGTTCCGTTCTTCGCCTCCGAAATTCCCGGTGGAGGTATCTATCCGGATGTCAGGCAGGTCCTTCGGCTTCTCCGCTCTGCTCTCGAGTAACCGCGGCCCCGATCTCCCCTGAGTCAGGTTCGGCCGTGAAGGCCTGCATATGGGCTGAGAACTCGGAAAACGGCAGGTCGACGCCTCGCTGCCCACCCGGTGACGGGGTTGCGAGCTCGCATGCGGATAGCACCACGACCGGAGACGTTGGCACCGGGATCCCCGAGACAGGACGGCTCTCCATGAGCGTTTGGCGCACGGCATCGCGAACGAAAGTCATGAACTGCCGAGCTATGCCGAAACCGGACTTCCGTCTTGGACGGATGCACATTCACATCCACCTCTCTGCGGATCACAACTGAGAAATAGAACCGCGAACGGGAAAGCAACCGGGCGGCATCAGGTTGTAATAGGCTGCCTGGACCGCATGCGAAAGCACCTTATCCCGGATCAGGCGTCCGTTCACGAACAGGAACACCGAGTTGCGGTTTGCTTTCTGAACGTGCGGACCGGAAACCAATCCCTCCAGGACGAATTGCGCCACTTCGGGCTCGGGAGGGTCAGGCTCCACTTCCTCGCGCCTGTAGGCGGAACGTACGGCGGCGGCAAACGGAGTTCGAATGTACGGCCATCGAGGTCGATCAGATCAGCCATCATCTCCGATCCGAACACTTGAAAGGCACGCTCGCGAATGCTTGCGACAGGCGTGACATTCAGCAGTTCTTTGCGCTCGTGAATCAGTTCGAAACGCCTTGTCGATGTGCCCCAGAGCTGTAATGAGTCATCAGCGATCCGATGTGCGCCAGTTCTGTCTGATCGGACCGTAAGAATTTCTTGCGGGCGGGGACGTTGAAGAACAAATCCCGAACCGTGATGGTTGTGCCCACGGGACAGGCAATCTCATCACAACGCAGACAATTTTCCCCCGGCGATCTCGACAGCCGTACCGGTTTGTTCTTCGCCGAGACCGTGTCTCAAGCAGCAGTCGGCTTACGGAAGCCGATAGAGGGCAAAGCTTCGCCTCGAAAACCAAGTGTCGCTATCGAAAGCAGATCTTTCACATCGCTGATCTTGCTTGTGCCATGGCGCTCGAACGCAAGCAGCGCATCATCGCGCAACATCCCTGTGCCGTTGTCACGAATGCGGATCAGCCGGCGACCGGCATTCTCCGCATCGACACGGATCTCAGTCGCACCCGCATCGAGAGCGTTCTCCAGCAGTTCTTTGACAACAGAGGCGGGTCGCTCGACCACCTCGCCGGCCGCGATTTTATTCGCGACATTATCGGACAGAATTCGAATGCGACCCATCAGGAGCGGCGTAGTGCCAAGACGGCAGGATCAGCGATGTGTAAAGCCTGAATCGTGGAAAGAATTAGCTGCTCATCGCGGCCAGAAACTCCGCATTGCTGCGAGTTCTGCCCAGCTTATCGATGAGGAGTTCCATGGATTCGACCGGCGAAAGCGGATTTAGCACCTTGCGGAGAATCCAGACACGATTCAGCTCTTCGCGAGGCATCAGCAGCTCTTCCTTACGGGTTCCGCTGCGATTGATGTCGATGGCCGGGAATACGCGCTTATCCACCAGCTTGCGATCGAGATGGATTTCCATGTTGCCCGTGCCTTTGAATTCTTCAAAGATCACGTCGTCCATACGGCTTCCGGTATCGATCAGGGCGGTTGCGACGATGGTCAACGATCCGCCTTCTTCGATATTGCGTGCCGCACCAAAGAATCGCTTCGGGCGTTGCAGTGCATTCGAATCAACACCACCCGACAGAACCTTACCGGATGGCGGCACGACCGTGTTGTAAGCACGCGCCAGACGTGTGATGGAATCGAGCAGGATCACCACGTCTCGTTTGTGTTCGACCAGGCGCTTGGCCTTTTCGATCACCATTTCCGCCACTTGTACGTGACGCGCAGCGGGCTCGTCAAAGGTGGAACTGATGACTTCACCGCGCACCGAACGCTGCATGTCGGTGACTTCTTCCGGCCGTTCATCAATCAGAAGAACGATCAGGTTGATTTCGGGATGGTTCGCGGTGATCGAGTTCGCGATGCTTTGCAGCATCATCGTCTTACCGGTCCGCGGAGGAGCGACGATTAATCCGCGCTGCCCTTTTCCGATCGGCGTCAGAAGATCCATGACACGGCCCGAGTAGTTGTCCTTGGCCGTTTCAAGTTTCAGCCGCTCATCCGGATAAAGAGGCGTCAGGTTATCAAAGAAAATCTTGTTGCGCGATTCCTCTGGCGGTTCGAAGTTGATCGCGTCGACTTTGATGAGCGCAAAGTAGCGTTCACCTTCCTTCGGTGGTCGAATTTGACCCGAAACCGTGTCGCCAGTGCGCAGGTCGAAGCGGCGGATCTGCGAAGGCGACACATAAACGTCGTCCGGCCCGGGCAGGTAGTTGTACTCGGGCGCTCGAAGGAATCCGAATCCGTCAGGCAGGCATTCGAGCACGCCTTCGGAGAAGATAAGCCCGCTCTTTTCAGCCTGCGTCTGGAGAATCTTGAAAATTAGCTCTTGTTTGCGGAGACCAGCGGCGCCTGCAACACCCAGATCCTTTGCGATCTGGTTCAGCGCCTGGATGCTCATATCCTTCAGCTCAACAAGGTCGAGCGTGGTGGTTCCGTTTCGCTGGCCCTGAGCTCCAGTGTTTCCAATGGAATGCCGTCCCCGACGCTGAAACTGACCTGGCTGCCCTTGTTGATTTGATTGTTGATTGGGCTGTTGATTTGGCTGCTGATTGACTTGTTGGTTCGGCTGCGCACTGGCCTGTTGTTCAGGAGCAGCACCCGGCGGTGGCACTTGCGCGCTCACGTTCGTCCCTGGTGTGGTCTCGACCGGGCTCTTTGCCTCGGCCGCAGGCGGTCGTGCTTCAGCCGTTCGCGGCCTGCTGTCAGCTAAACGGTTTTCAGCAGGTTTCACGTCTACAGGAGTTTTCACATCGGCCGCCCTGTTTTCAGGCGCAGGTGCCGTGCGCGACTCCACCGCATGCCGCCGCGGGCCGTCCGCCTGCCGGCTTACCATTCGTTCCTGCTGTGCGAGGACGGGAAGCTCCAGTCCGTTCGGGCTTGCCATCTGCCGGCTTCGCCGCTGGAGCAGCATCCGTGCCGCCGGTTTCGGCCGGCTTTGCGGATTCTGTTCCCCTCTCGCCGGCAGTACCGGAATCCTCACCCAGGCTTAACTGTGTTTGATTGTCATTGTTGACGTCTTGAGGTCTCTCGGTGGGTGTACCTTCGGTGGTAACCGCGGGGTTTACTGCTTCTTGTTGATCTTCGAGATGATTTGCCAAATTTCCCTCACTCCCCGGCCGTCGATGGCCGAGAACGGTACTGGCTGATGTTCCGGTAGCTCTTTCTGGATCTCAGCCATTCCGGCTTTTAGTTGATTGCTGCTTTTCAGCTTGTCGACCTTGGTAGCGATGACTTCGTATCGACGGTTATGGAACTCTAACCAGGCCTTGAGTTCCAGGTCTTTTTCCATCCATCCTCGCCTGGAATCGATGAGGAGGAGCGATAACGCTAAACTTGTCCGTCCCAGCAGGTAACTTTCGATCAGCGTTTTCCAACGCGCACGCTCCTCAAGGGAGACCTGCGCGTAACCGTACCCGGGTAGATCAACAAATCGAATTTGATCGTTAACGCTGAAGAAATTGATTAGCTGAGTACATCCGGGACGAGAGCTAGTGAACGCCAGTCCGGGTTTACCTACAAGCTTGTTCAAGAGGCTCGATTTTCCGACATTGCTTCGACCTAAGAAAGCAATCTCGACGGGCCCATGCTGCGTTTCCTTAGGGAATTGTTCTGGTTGACTGGCACTGATGATGAACTCACCAGTGCCAGCCTTACCTTCTCGTTGCGAACGCCGCTCGGCAGCACCGGCGACTGCGTCTGTTCCCACAAGGCCTGATTCGATGCGGGGCGCGGGACTCAATCAAGAGTCTTCCACGCCCTTAGTGTGTTAAATCTTCGTTCGGTCGAGCGGCTAGTTCCGCAGCGGTCGCCGCGGGCGCTAACGGCAGAGCTACAATCTCGCGTTCAAGAGCAACCTTGAGCACCTCATCCATCGAGGTCGCGAAGTGCAGCTTCATTTCCTTCCGAATGTTCTCCGGGATATCGGCGAGATCCTTCTCATTCTCCTTCGGAAGAATCAACTCGAAAATTCCCTGCCGATGAGCAGCGAGCATCTTCTCCTTCAATCCGCCGATCGGAAGTACCCGCCCCCGGACAGTAATCTCGCCCGTCATCGCGATATCACCGCGAACCGGGATACCGGTGAGAGCGCTACAGATGCTGGTTCCAATCGTGATCCCAGCCGAAGGTCCATCCTTCGGGATGGCTCCCTCTGGGACGTGCACGTGAATATCCAAACTCCGGTAGAAGTCCTTCGGCAAGCCCAGGTATTGAGCGCGGGAGCGGACATAACTCATCGCCGCCTGCGCCGATTCCTGCATGACATCACCGAGTTTGCCGGTAGTCATCATCTTGCCGCGGCCTTCCATGACAGCCGCTTCGGTCGTGAGTATAGAACCCCCGACCTCGGTCCAGGCGAGCCCGGTGGTTGCGCCGACCTCGTTCTTCTTCTCGAGATCCATATCTCGGAAGCGTGCAGGACCAAGCATCTCGGTCACTTTTTCCGGAGATACGACAATTTTCTCGATCGGAATGAGCGGAGCTTCCGTCGGCTTTACCTTTTTCTTGCTCTTTTTGGTTGGCTCAACTGGTTCTGCTTCTTGCACCTGAACCTCTTCCTCGATCACCTCGACCGGTTGCTGGTCCGCAGCAAATTCTGCGACCGGCTCCTCGGGCGTGGTGGTTTGAGCTTCAACTACTTTACGGGCAACTTTCCGGCAAAGATTACCGACTTCCCGCTCCAGGTTACGAACACCAGCTTCCCGTGTGTACGACTGGATCAGCTGCTGCAGACCGGTATCTGTAAACTCGACCTGCTCTTCGGAAACGCCTGTATCCTTGCGCTGCTTCGGAACGAGAAATCGTTTTGCGATTTCGAGCTTCTCAAGCTCGGTGTACCCCGACAGCCGGATCACTTCCATACGGTCCTGCAAAGCAGCCGGAATGGTATGAAGCACGTTGGCCGTTGCGATAAAGAATACCTGGCTAAGGTCGTATTCAACGTCCAGGTAGTGGTCCGCGAACATATAATTCTGCTCGGGATCGAGGACCTCAAGCAATGCTGCGGACGGATCCCCACGGAAGTCCATCGACATCTTGTCGATCTCGTCCAGCATGATGACGGGGTTCTTTGTACCCGCCTTCTTCATCATCTGAATGAGCTGACCCGGAAGAGCACCGATGTAGGTGCGTCGATGTCCGCGAATTTCCGCTTCGTCTCGAACACCGCCGAGCGAAAGGCGGACAAATTTACGGCCCGTTGCTTTCGCAATGGACATTCCAAGCGAAGTTTTACCGACACCCGGAGGCCCAACAAAACAAAGGATCGAACCTTTCGGATTCTGCACCAGGCGGCGCACCGACAGGAACTCCAGGATGCGTTCCTTAATCTTCTCGAGGCCGTAGTGATCACCCTCGAGAACCTTACGCGCATACTGCAGGTCGCGGATTTCTTTCGTGCGTTTCTTCCATGGCACCGCAAGGAGCCAATCCAGATAGTTGCGCGAAACGGTAGATTCTGCCGACATGGGCGGCATTCCTTCCAGGCGTTTCAGTTCCGCGATCGCTTTTTCGTGGGCATCTTTGGTCATGCCCGCAGCGTCGATCTTTTTCTTCAGCTCGTCGTACTCGCTCTTCTCGCCGCGACCCAATTCTTTCTGGATCGCTTTGATCTTCTCGTTGAGGTAGTACTCTTTCTGAGCCCGCTCCATCTGCCGCTTTACGCGACCTTGAATGGTGCGGTCGACATTGAGCTTTTCGATCTCGATATCGAGCAGATCCGCTACCCGGGTCAAGCGATCCACGGGATCGAAAATCTCGAGCAGTTCCTGCTTTTCTTCGATCGTGAGCTGAAGATTCGCTCCGACGGTGTCGGCCAGTTTCCCGGGATCATCGACGCGGATCGCGGCGATCATCGTCTCATAGTTCAGGTTCTGGCTCAGCTTGACGTACTGCTCAAAAAGAGTGGTGACGCGGCTGATCAGAACATCCAGCTGATTGCCGGCATCGACCTTGAACGACGTTGTTTTTACGACCGCACGGAAGTATCCTTCTTCCTCGCTGACCGAAATGATTTTCCCGCGCTCGACACCCTCGACAAGAACCTTGATGTTTCCGTCGGGCTGCTTCAGGCTCTGAACAATGTTGGCGATCGTGCCAACGGAATAAATCTCGTCCGGTCTCGGTTCATCGACCGAGGCATCATGCTGGGTTGCCAGCAGAATCTTTTTGTCACCGAGTAACGCTTCTTCCAGCGCTCGCACGCTGGATTCGCGCCCCACGACAAACGGGGTCATCATGAACGGGAAAATAACGACGTCCCGGATGGGCATCATGGGAAGTCGTTTCGTATCCGTTTTATCTTTCGTCGTGACCATTTTCTCTTTCTACGCGGATTGTCCCACGAACGGCGGGAACAAGAATGACGCTACAGGATTTCCCTGGGGAAAACTGTGGGTATCGGAAAAATCTTTGAATCGGAAAATCCGGAGCTAGCCGGCCTTTTCGAGCACAGCCATATTGATCTTTTGGGTCAGGACCATCTCTTTCGTGACGACAAACTCACGAACCTTCTTGAAGGTGGGGAGGTAGTACATCAGGTCCAGCATCAGGTCTTCTAAGATCATCCGAAGACCGCGCGCACCTACCTTGCGCTCCATGGCAAGTTGCGAAACCGCCTCCAAGGCGTCTTCACTAAACTTGAGCTTAACATTCTCAAACTCGAACAGCTTTTGATACTGCCGGATGATCGCGTTCTTGGGCCGGGTCAGGATCTGGACCAGCGCTTCCTTCGAAAGATCCTCGAGCACCGCAGTCACCGGCATCCGGCCGATAAATTCGGGAATAAACCCGTACTTAATCAGGTCGACGGGCTGGCACTGGGACAGCAGATCCGTATCACGACGAACCGAGTTGATTCCGCGCCGAGCAGCATCTTTGTCGTCCGGAGCGACGAAGCCGATCGATTTCGTACCGACTCTGTCGTGCGATGACCTTCTCCAACCCCACGAACGCCCCACCACAGATGAACAAGATGTTGGTCGTGTCAACCGGCGTAAACTCCTGGTGCGGATGCTTCCTGCCACCCTGAGGAGGAACATTCGCAACCGTCCCTTCCAGGATCTTCAGGAGAGCCTGCTGAACACCTTCTCCGGAAACGTCCCTCGTGATCGAAGGATTTTCTTCCTTGCGGCCGATTTTATCGATCTCATCTATATAGATGATTCCGGTCTGCGCACGTTGCACATCCCAGTCGGCATTTTGCAGAAGACGAAGAATGATGTTCTCCACGTCCTCTCCCACATACCCTGCCTCGGTTAGAGTCGTGGCGTCGACAATCGCAAAAGGAACATCGAGAATACGCGCCAGAGTCTGCGCAAGAAGGGTCTTACCCGTCCCTGTCGGTCCGATAAGGAGAATATTGGATTTCGAGAGCTCCACCTCGGCGCCCCGCTGCTTGTTCATCTGGATGCGCTTGTAGTGGTTGTAGACGGCGACCGCGAGCTTCTTTTTTGTCGCTTCCTGCCCGATCACATACTGATCGAGGTACTCCTTCAATTCCAGAGGGCCGGGGCAGTTTTCCGGGAGTGCTGTAGCTCTGCTCGTGCCGGTCATCTTCGATGATGGAATTACAGACCGCAATGCATTCATCACAGATATAGGCTCGCGGATAATCACTCGGGGAAGAAATGAGTTTTCCGACGACATCTTGGCTTTTGTGACAAAAGGAACAACGGAGGGAATCGTCGGATCCGGCGCGTTTCAAGCTGGCTCTCCTACATAGAAAAGGATCAAATAACCACTCGCCCTGATCGGTAAGACTTGCAGTATCAGTATACCAAGTTCATGTGACTTATACGTCAAGAACTTAGATCTCCCTTCCGCATTAAAATCCAATGTACCCGGGCTCCAGAGAGTCCGCCATCGGAATTCCCCGCTTCATGTACTGGATAGTCCGGCCGGGGGAACAAACTAAGCCTGCTTTTGCGCCTGGTCGAAGAAGAATTGAAGCGTCTTTTCCGTTTGGATGCTTCCGCTTATCCGCCCCAATGTGCCGTCTTTATCCAGACGCGCCCGGGTCACCGCCACTGCTTCCCGTTCCTGACGGGCGATTCGCTGCACCTCCCGGTCCACTTCATCCTTCGTCGCGGAGATGCCTTCCTTTTCGGCGATTTTCTCGAGCAGGAGAGACGCCCGGACATTCCGAACCGCCTTGTCGCGCTGAGTTCTCTTTGACCTTCTCCCAATCAAGCTGAATGGTGTTTGGATCGATACCCTGCCCGGCCAAGCTCCGGAGTTGCATCCGGACCTGATTCTCGATCTGCCGGTCGACGTACGCCTGCGGAATCGGGAAATCGTTGCGCTCGACCAGCCGGTCAATCAGCTCTTCCTTGGCGGTCTGCTGAGCCGCGTACTGCTTTTCGTTGAAGATCGACTTGCGAATCGCATCGCGCAACTCTTCGAGCGTCTGGTAATCCCCTAAGTCACGCGCAAATTCGTCATCGAGGGCAGGCAACTCCTTCTTCCGGACGAACTTCGGCGTCAGTTCGAAGCGCACCGTCTTGCCGGCGAGTTTCTCCTGGCCATACTCCTCCGGGTAAGTCACGTCGAGTTCGATGACCGCCTCGGGTGAGGCGCCGATCAGAGCTTCGTTGAAGGCCGGAAGAGTCTCTTCGGCCCCCACCTGGATCTGCACGTCCTGTTCGATCGGCTCGGCAAGGCCGCTCGAGAGATCGCAAGTGAACAAGAACGTAGTCGTTGTTCTCAATCGGCCGGGGGTCCAGATTCGGGTACTCCGCCTTGCTTTCCCGCATCGCCTCCAGCCGCTTCTCGACCTCTTCATCGGAGACGGTCGGCTCCTCGTACTTGGCAGGAAGCCCGCGGTAATCGGCAATCTCGAACTCAGGGGCAATCTCGAAGTCCGCCTTGAACCGGATGGGCTGACCGGGCTCAAATTTGAGATCCGTGATATCCGGAGTCCCGACGACCTTCAACTCGTCTTTCTGGACGCGCTCGCGGAAGGCTTGCGGAAGCAGCAACTCCAGTACTTCGTTCCGGATTTCGCCCTCGAAACGAGACTTGATGATATTGATGCGGCGCCTTTCCGGGCCGGAATCCCGGGAGCCGAACTCGCTGCTTGATTGAGTTCGTGACGCGCTCCTGCGCACGTTCGACTTCCTCGATGCGGAATTTCGATCTCGACTGATCGTTTGCAATCGACTGCTGCTGTTGACACTGGGTGTTCCTTAAAGAGAAGGGAGAAGCGGATCGATAATCCGCTTCTCGATTGAAGTGCAAATAGGAGGGAGGCTATGACGGAAGTCGTTGCGAGTTGAGCGGACTCACGAAGCGCATCCGCTCTGTCCGTCTTCTCCCAACTGAAAGCTATCTTCGGTCCGGCCAAAGTGGCCAAAAGCTGCCGTCTTCCGGTAAATCGGGCGGCGAAGATCCAGTGACTTAATCATGCCGGCGGGCGTAAGCGAGAAGGTATCGCGAACCAGTTCGGCCAACCGGGTATCTTCCACCTTTCCGGTTCCAAACGAGTTCACCATGATGGAAACCGGCTCTGCCACCCCGATCGCGTACGCAAGCTGAACTTCCGCTCGCGAAGCAAGGCCGGCCGCAACCAGGTTTTTCGCCACATACCGGGCCATATAGCAGGCCGAGCGATCGACCTTCGTCGGATCCTTGCCCGAGAAAGCTCCACCGCCGTGGCGTCCCATGCCGCCATAGGTGTCTACGATGATTTTGCGTCCGGTGAGACCGGTATCGCCATGAGGTCCGCCAATGACGAAGCGGCCTGTCGGATTGATGTGGAATTTCGTCTGGCTATCCACCATTCCGGAAGGAACAACGGAGTCGATCACATACTTCTTCACTTCGGCACGAAGTGTCTCGGTCGTGACATCGTCATCGTGCTGGATCGAGACCACAACCGCATCGATTCGCTTGGGCTTGCCATCCACGTATTCGACGCTGACCTGGCTTTTGCCGTCGGGCCGCAAATAGGGAAGAGTACCGTCTTTGCGGCGTTTCGCTCAGGCGCCGGGCCAGCTTGTGGGCCATCATAATCGGAATCGGCATCAGCTCTGCGGTTTCGTCGCAAGCGTAGCCGAACATCAGCCCCTGGTCTCCGGCGCCCCCGGTGTCCACGCCCATCGCAATATCCGGAGACTGTGCCTGAATCATGTTCACGACCGCACAGGTTTTCGAGTCGAAGCCCATGGCTGAATCGGTATAGCCGATTTCCGAAATAACGCCACGGACCAGTTTCGGAACATCCACGTAAGTGGTGGTGGTGATTTCCCCGGCAACAACACAGATTCCGGTCGTGACCAGTGTTTCGCAGGCTACGCGACCGGCAGGATCATCCGCCAGCACGGCGTCGAGAACCGCGTCTGAAACCTGATCGGCGATCTTGTCCGGGTGGCCTTCCGTCACGGATTCTGACGTGAAGATATATTTCATCGAGATAACAGCACTCCTTTTGTTGTCAGGCAACGACCAAGACGGAAGTGAACATAAGCCGTCGCTTCCGGCAAAACTGTTAGTTTACCAATTTTGGTGGATATCCGGGCGTAACGAACGCACACCGAGCGGCAGTGAAGCAGTCCGGGTTAAGAATTTCCCGAGGGAACAGCCCGTTCGGATAGCTCCGGGCCTCCTCCCCGGCACTTTAGGCCCGTGCCTTTCCTTCCTATTGTCGCTCAGCCGTTAAGGCACGAGCGCCCCGCTGGCACTGGATTATGCTCAAAGTCATTGGATCGGACTGGATTTGCCCGAACAAATCAGCCCTGAAATCCCCGCCCTGTTAACCCCGGCCGAGCTGAAATCCATCATTACTCTCGATGATTTCGAGCCGGAGATGCAAAAGCGGGTCACGCACGCAGCCTTCGAGTATGTTTCAGGAGGCGCCGGCGCGGGGCTGACGCTGCTCGAAAACCGAGCTGCGTTTAACCGGCTTCGCATCTTGCCGCGAGCGTTGGTGGATGCCACCGATATCAGCACCGAACTCGAACTCTTTGGGCGCACCCACGAATTCCCTATCCTGCTGGCCCCAGCGGGATACAACGTGCTGATGCATCCACGGGGTGAATTGGAAGCGGTCGAGGGAGCAAATCTGGCGGAAGCAACCATGTGCGCCGCCAACTTCTCGAACTTCACAGTCGAGGAGATGGCCGCCGTAGCCCAGCGTCCACTCTGGTTTCAGCTCTATGTTCAAACCGACCGCGGCTTTACTCGCGAACTCGTGGTGCGGGCCATTTCTGCCGGGTGCGAAGCCATCTGCGTCACGGTCGACGTGCCGGTCAATGGACCACGAGATCGTGAACTTCGAGCAGGTTTCCGGCTTCCGCCCGGCGTTCAAAGAGCAAATTTGCGAGGCCTCGGCGAGGCGATTTCCGCAGCCGCTCACCGTCCTGCCGGCCGCAACATCTACTCCGCCACACACGGAGCCAATGCCACATGGAAGGACGTGGAGTGGTTGCGTTCGATCGTTCCGGTCAAACTGCTGCTCAAGGGAGTTTTGCATCCGGATGACGCGGCGCTTGCGGCCGAAGCGGGATGCGACGGCTTGATCGTTTCAAACCACGGCGGGAGGAGCCTGGACACAGTGCCGGCGACCTTGGACGCGCTCCCCGCGATAGCCGGTCGCATTGGCGGCCGCATTCCGCTCCTACTCGATGGAGGAGTCAGGCGCGGCATCGATATCTTTAAAGCTCTCGCGTGTGGAGCTTCTGCCGTGCTAATCGGCCGGCCCTACCTGTGGGGCTTGGCCGCGGGAGGCGCGTCGGGAGTATCGCGCATTATTGAGATTCTGCGTACCGAACTAGAGATGACAATGGGCCTGGCAGGGTGCACGAGACTTTCCGGGATTACGTCGCGATTCCTGCTTCGGTAGGAGGCGAATTGGCATTATGAGCAGGAAAGCTGTCGGGGCAAAGTCAAAATCCAAGCTCCAGTACTGTTTCAGGAAGGGCGAGGCTCTGCCGGACGCGATCCGGCGCATTCTCTCGGAGCAGTTGGGCCAAGCCGTCCAAGTACTGAGCGCGCATGGGGAGTCTCTCGAAGATGCTGTTCACGAAGCTCGCCGCTGCATCAAACGGGTGCGCTCCGCCCTGCGCCTTATCAGGCCTGCAATTCCCCATACCTACGCCAGGGAGAATCGCCGGCTCCGCGACATTGGGCGCTCCTTATCCGAGTTGCGCGATTCCCATGCCTTGATCCAAACCCTTGGCGATCTGGAGAAACTGCGGGGAGGGAAAGAACCCCGGCGGCACGCCTTCGCAGATGCCCGCACGTTTCTCGAAAGCCGGGGCCAGCAGATCGAGAGAACCATGGAAGAAGGCGGAATGGATCAGTCTATTTCGCGCCTGAAGGAGGCTCTTAAGGACATCCAGAAGCTGACTTACGCGAAGGTAAATCCAGAAACAATTTCGAAGTCGATTTACAAAACGGTGAAGCGAGGCATGAAGGCATTCGCAGCGGCAGAAAACGATCGGAAATCCGAGAAGTTCCACGATTGGCGCAAACGAGCGAAAGATCTGCGTTACCAGCTTTCCTTATTTTCGGATTTACGCCCTGACCTGCAAGACTATTCGAAGTCGGCGAAGGAACTCGAACAGCTCCTCGGGGACGATCACAATCTAGCCGTTCTGAGCGCTTTGCTCGGAGAGGCACAGGCATCAGACGGACACGAGTTCCCATCTCTTCAGAAGCAAATCTCCGGCCGCCAAAGCGCACTGCGCGAGCAGGCAAAAGACATAGGCGAGAAACTGTACGGCGAGAAGCGAAAAGTGTGGAAGCGTCGCATCGCTGTAACCGTCCTGGAAATCTAGCTCAGAACGGCGTAAGCAGCTTCTAGAACTCGTAAGTAGGCGGAGTAATGCCCTTCGCACGCAGATACATCTCCGCAGCCGAACGGTGGTGTGCCGTGTGGACGAACATGCCGAGTATAAGCTCCATGCCCGACATCGAGCGATTGCCCATTTGGTACGTGTTGTGCATATCTTCCATCGTCAACTTGGAGACGTCCGCTTCCGCAAATTCAAACGATGTGCGGACGAACGCGATCACGTCTGCCTTTTTGCTCGATGCCGGCTTCGATGCAGAGGGCTTCTCCGTAGAAAGAGGCGCGAGGTAGTGGAGTACTGCCTGACTCAAGATGCGTAATCTGCCCTCCGAATGTCATCTGATCCGGAGTTAACTTGAAGTCGTAATCGGGTTCGGGCATTGCTTCAGCCACTTTTATCGTGAACTCTTCCGAAGTCTTCAGGTGCTTGAGCAGCATTGCCTTCAGGTCACCGGAACCGGAAATCTCCTGCCCGAAAGCCGGGCCCAGAATTGCTGCCGTCAGTAACACGACTAATGAAGATCGCAGCATACCCAGGGATTATTCTACATTCCCGTGCTGAGGCATCATGATCAAAACCGCGGCGGGACGCCGGGCGAAACGGCCCGGCGTAGGCAATCGAAAACGCTAACGGTTGTGGTAACCGGCCCAAGCTTCCCGCAGGTCGGCTTCGAGTTTCTCCACGGGCTGGGAACGACGGCGCGTTTCCGACCGTGCGGCCCGATCGGATGCCATGAGATAGGCCGAGACACCGATCAAAAGAGCACCCACAATTGAAGCGATACGTTCCAAATGATTCACGACTGTCGTTTCCTCCATTCCGTTGTCTTCCCCATAGACTCCATCAAACGAAGAGCGTATCATTCGACTCGCAATCTCACGGTAGTGCAAAATGCTTCTGATGCCTGCTTCGCGGAAACCGTCCAGCCTTGCCTCCGTGAGTTCGCCGGGAGGAAAAGGCCAAAACGGATTCAGCGGCCTTCCCGAGGCCGGTTTCCGGCTGCTGCAGCAGTTGAAGAAGAATAACAACCGTGAATGGTTCGAAGGCCGCAAAGCAGCCTATAAAGAAACTGTTCAGCATCCGATGGAACTGCTGGTCTCGGCCGCAGGCGAGGAGTGCCGCGCTCGCGGTTTGCCGCTGTTTCCCAAGGAAAAGAACCCTGTCATGCGGGTTTATCGCGACATTCGCTTCAGCCCCGACAAAACGCCTTTCAAAACTCACGTCGCAGCGGAATTACGGCGTTCTTTCAGTGGATCTCAACCCATGCTGTACCTTCACTTCGCGCCCGAACGGTCGTTTGTAGCCGCAGGAGTGTGGCAACCCGACCGCACACTGCTTCAGGCCTGGAGAGCCGCGATGATGAACAAGCCTGAGGAGATCGAACAACTCGCAGCCGGTTTGAGACGCAAGAAGCTGGCGCTTGAGCCCGAGTATTCTCTTTCGTCGATGCCCAGGGGTTTTGGGAACCTTGCGGAGAGCCCGATCGCACCATTTCTTAAGCTGACTTCCTTCGTTGTGGCGAGAACGGTTGAGCGGGAGGCGTGCTATACCCCCGGCCTTGTGGGCACAATTGCGGCATTTGCTTCCGACGTCAGACCGCTGCTCGAGTTCGGCTGGAAGATAGAGGAAGCTATGCCGAAGAGCTTCCCTGACTGACTCCTTTATTTACGGAATATACCTGACCTTCCCTGCTGTTGAGCCTCACGGTCGGGGGTAAAGCGCCGTTTTATTCAGGAGCGTCCGGGGATGGCTCACGTGGCGAATATTCGGGGTACTCAAGAAATGCTGGTACCTGCCTTGCGACAAACAGCGACGGCTTGGCACGCCCTCGAGCGGTTGCGTTGGCGCGATAAATACAAGTGGTTGCCCCGCTTTGAAGAAAGCTTCCCAGAGCACGTCGCCTATCACTCGCATCGGGTATTCATAGAGCTCGATCCCGACATTCCCGACGATCTCGTGGGGAAATCGTTCACATCGATGCCACGTCAGTTCAACATCTGCCCGTCGAAGCGCCTCTAGTACAGCGACTCCGTACATAGCTGCTTCAGGGTCTTCCGTGAGCGTGAAGAGATCTATTGATAGAACCGTTCCTTTGATTCGAGCGATGAACTCCTCAATCTGCGATCTTGTAAATGTACGCGGCTTCAACTGTGACAACATTGCAGTCCTTGCAGTGCGTTCTTTCTCTGCGCGTTCGATGGCTTCTGCTGCTAGTTGCTCGGATTTTGCCGCGCGCTCAAACGTAGCCGAGAGTATTGACTCGTTTTCTTCGCGCAAATCCGTTTCGACACGTCCTGATAGCGCACCGACCACTAGCTCACTTAAGACACCGGCAATTACTAGAAATCCTCCAAAATCGGCAAATACCTCAGTTGTTGCTCGGATGTATTTGAAGGTGGCTGTTGGCAGAAACTTAGCCACCAAAGGCATGTATTCGATAAGTAATCCGCCCACGACAATCGAAGTCCAGAATCGATCCCACTTAGAAAGTCGATCAGACCAATCCTCTAACGCCTTTCGGATTGCGGCTTCCGGGATATCCCGCCGCAAGAGTCGCTCTTTGGTCTCATTGAGATTGCGATATGGTCTGCGCTCGGGCTTATACTTCCGGGGATCCTACGGCTTTGTTGATTTTCTATCCGAAGATCCTTCCTTGACGCGTTTGCGTCCAGGGGAGTTTGGATTGTTTCGACGCGGAGATTCTACCTTTCTCGCCTTGACCAATGAGTCTAGCCGTATCCTTGGAACGGCTACGGGTGCACGCATGACCTCCTTAGAAATGCTTGAACTCTGGTTTTGGGGTCGAATGGTCCATCTCTCATAAAGTCCCTCTCGGGACGCGAGGTTTCTCCCCGCGCCCTGCGGTTCGTCTTTGGGACATCCCTGGTATGGTCTTCAAATCTCCAGTAAGTTGCTCATATGTGACTCGTCGGCCAGCAACCTGCTTCATGACGGCTATACCACGCGCTCCTCTTCGGAACTTAGCCCTTTGCAATTGCCTGCAAGTCAGATGCACTCTCGATGCCGCTTGCCATTTCAGGCAAGACGCCGAGCTGAATGTAAATGGGACGAACCACCTCTCGCAAACGGGGCAAGTACCGGGCGAACAGAGCGGCGCCGACGATGCAAAGAGCGCCACTCGCAATCACGGTTACGGGCGCCCCAAACCTCTCGGCCAAAACTCCGGCGAGCAAGCTTCCAAAGGGAGACATGCCGGCAAACGCCATCGCATAAAAAGACATCACCCGGCCGCGTTTCTCATCTTCGACGATAGTCTGCAGAAGCGTGTTGCTCGAGGCCATCTGCCGCATCATGCCGAACCCGGCCACCAGAAGCAGCAGGAGCGAAAGCCAGACGATATGAGACAGCCCAAACCCGATCAAGCGCCCGCCAAACATGGCAGCCGATAGCGGGATCACCCGGCCAAGCCCCAGAACGGATCTTCGGGCGGCAAGCAGGAGCGCACCCGCAAGCGCTCCTACTCCTATCGCCGCCATCAAATAACCGAGAGTATGAGGACCGCCGTGAAGGACGCGCGCCGCAAACACTGGCATCAACACGGTGTAAGGCATCCCGAGCAGACTGACAAGCGCCAGCAGGAGAAGTATCGATCGAATCGGAAGCGATTGCGAAACATACCGCCATCCCTCCCGCATCTCCGCGATGCGCGCTCCTTCTTCGCGCGGGCCTTTCTCTTTTTGAGACATGCATCGCTAGTAGCGAAGCGATGACGGCCAGATAGCTGATGCCATCGATGAGGAAACAATAACCTTCGCCAACAGCCGCGATAATCAACCCTGCGACCGACGGGCCAAGCAGTCGCGCTGCATTCACCATGGACGAATTGAGAGCGATCGCATTCGCCAGATCCTCGCGGCGGTCCACCATCTCAACCAGGAATGCCTGGCGCGCCGGCATGTCCAACGCGTTGACCACGCCCTGCAACAGCATGAGCGCAACGATCTGCCAGATGTTTATCACTCCCGTTAGGGCCGAGAACAGCCAACAGGAACGACTGGATCATTGATGCCACCTGGGTCACAATCAACGTGCGGTGCCGGTCCCAACGGTCAATCCAGACGCCTGCAATCGGAGCAAGGAGAAATAACGGGATACTTCCGGCAAAACTGCTGACACCCAACAGAAAAGGCGATCGGCTGAGCCGGTAAACTAGCCAGCTCGTCGCGATCCGGGTCATCCAGGTACCGATCAGCGATACGCTTTGCCCCGCAAAAAAGAGCCGGTAATTCCGGGATTGCAGGGCTCGGATTGCGAAATGAAAGGAGCTCGGCTCGTCTTGCGAACTCATCCTACAGCCGGTTCATCATGGCCGTAGCGGTCGATTCGAAGTACGCGTGCAAGAGCCGCCGCGCCTCCTCCGGCATGGGTACAGTCTCGAGTGCTTTCTCCATAAGCTGCATCCAGCGGTCCCTTGCTGCCTGGTTTACGGGAAATGGCGCATGCCTCATCCGAAGCCGCGGATGTCCGCGTTCCTCGAGGTAACGTGGTGGACCGCCGAACCGGTAAATCAGAAAGTTTCGCAGACGCTCTTCCGCACCTGGGAAATCATCTTGCGGGTACAAGGGACCGAGAATATCGTCACTGGCTATTTGGCGGTAGAAGTTGCCAATTAGCTGCTGAAATCCCTCGTCGCCGATCGCGGAATAGACCTCGTTCTCCTCCACGGACACGATGCTAGCATCTGGCCGTGGCTCCGTAACGAATTGTCAGTCGCTACTCTTTAGCTGCCCGTCCTTGTTCTGCGACTTAGCCCGGCTGCGGTACTCTTTCTCGAGCATCAACTCCATGCGCTCGCTCCCGAGTTCTAAAACAAGCGTCTTCTCGCGACTGTCGATTGTTATTTTGTACGGCCCGTCCTGGGTATCGTACTCGTCGAAAAAAGTCAGCTCTTGGCTATCGATTTTGTAGCGGCCGGTGCGAGTATCGGGCTGCCCCTCGATGTAGATCCTTTTGACAAACCGTTCGTCGCTTCCAAGCGTCAACGTTCCCCGGCACTCCTGCGATGAGGCGTACCGTCGAAACAGGGATGGTCGGTCGGGAACCCGTTGGCAGTGGCAATCTTGGTGTATTCCCAACCCTCAGGATCTTGCAGAAGATCAAGTTCGTCGCTGCTGACGAACCCATGCAGTAGGGAACCGAAACGGCCGCGAGCGTCACCGCCAGGAGCAAAATCGTATGCCGGGCAGCCATTAGCGATGAGTCTAGCTAATGAGTCATGGAGTAAACAATGTAGTTCACGCCAATCCGTACTCCCAGGGCTGAGTACTCTTCGGGGTAGCCGGGAAAATCCGCCCATTCCCACGAATCGCCCAGATCCGAATTGAACGATGCCGCGACCATTACGCTGCCTTTGTCGTCGTAAATGCCTCGCCACTGGCGCCACGTACCCGTCGTTGCGATAGGGGACGCCCGTCCGCACTGCCCACTCCCCCGGAACCTGGTAACGGTCGTCCAGATCATAGACGGTATGAAAGATCGGATCTTTGTCCGGCACTTCGATGATTGCGCGGTCGGGAAAAACCCGCTTCATGCTTTGAATGAATATTTCCCAGTCGCGAGTTCCCCAGAAGTCGTCGCACATCAGAAACCCGCCGCGAAGAAGATACTCGCGAAGAGTTCGCGCCTGCTGATCCGTCAGGTCCCATTCGCCCACGAAAACCGCGTAGAGCCATGGGTAATTGAACACGTCGCTCTTGTCGTCCAGATTGACCGGCTGCTCAACAGATCGCACTTGCAGCCGGGTCAACGCCGTACCGCCTGCACAAAATGACGGTCAGAGCGCGGATAATCGTTTGTCCAACTTGAGTGGCCCTGAGTCCAGTCCCAGCCGGCATGACGAAAGTGCGCGTCAGGAATGGAGGGATACATGAGCCGCGCAAATATCCACTCCGTTTTCTCGGCGAAATCAGGTGGCAGCGGGATCTGCGTGACACGATACTCGTCCCCTGGATACTCCCGGAACGGCATGGGCTTCTCGCGCTCCACCGCGTACAAGGCGCTTAGCAACAACAGACCAGCGCCCAGGCGTAACAAAGTTGTGTGGTGTCGCAAGGCCCAGCCTCGCCCTGAGCATAGCATCGGCTTTTCAGGACACGTTCTGCGGCATCAGTAGCCAGCGCCCTTGGTCGTCGGGTATCCTTTTTCTACCCAATCGGTGTGAAGATTGGTCGGAAGATGGACGACGCTGACGTGCTCGAAGCCTAGTTCCTTCAGGGTCCGGTAAGCGGGGCGAACATTCGGGCAGCGATCAAACGGACAGCAGCCGCAGTAGATGACGATCGGCATGCTTGCGAGGGATGTTGCGAACCACCGCCTTAAGTTGGTCGATGCCCTCGGGCTTCGAATCCGGCCCGGCAAAGATCGCGCCTTGAATGTGGGCCCCGACAAACAGAGAATGGTAGCCAACGTAGATCAGAGTAGGCCGGGGCCGATTCGACTTCGACAGCAGCTCGGCCAGTTTCTCAGGCTGCATCAGAGCCTCGGAAGGCAGCGTCTCCCCGGCTTTCGCCGGCTGCGCTCCCAGCCGGGGCATCGAACACACTAGAAGAAAATAAAAACTAGCGGCAGTAAACCAGAGCGTAATCGCCTCGCCATACTACGATTGAATCACCGACGCTCGTCAGAATGCGTATTTCGCTTTTCATTACCTGCTATAACGATCTCCTGTTTGCTGAAACAGGCGTTGCCGTCGTTCGAATCGCTCGAAAGGCTGGGCCATCAGGTTACGTTTCGTCCCGAGCAGACCTGCTGCGGGCAGATGCATTACAACACTGGGTATCAGCGGGAAACAATCCCTCTGGTGCGCAAGTTTGTCGAGACTTTCGCTAATGATGAAGTGATCTGCTCACCCTCGGCTTCCTGTGTCGCGATGATCCGGGATCATTACTGGAAGGCGGCCCGGATGGCTGGCGATAAAGAACTCGAGGCCAGGGTTATGGAGATTGTGCCCGCGTGTATTTGAGTTCACTGAACTGTTGGTGAACAAGCTTGGCGTTGAAGACGTCGGGGCCTATTACCCGCATCGTGTCACGTACCATCCCATCCTGTCACTCGCTACGCCTGTTGCGAGTTGGTGATGCGCCGCTCCGGCTTCTTGCGTAAGGTCGGCGGCATCGACCTGATCGAATTGTCCAACAGTGAAGAGTGCTGCGGATTTGGAGGTACTTTCGCCATCAAAAACCCGGACACCTCGGCGGCGATGCTCGCCGACAAAGTTCGCTGTGTCTTGAATACAGGCGCAGAGATGTGCACGGCGGCCGATAATTCATGCCTGATGCATATCTTCGGATCGCTTCATCGCCAGCGAACGGGAGTGAAGACAATACATATCGCCGAGATCCTGGCCTCGACTCGAACGGCTGCAGCGAAGACCCCGACGTTTATCCACGCATTGTCGAAAGAAGGAGGCATCAAGTGAGCGTTCGCGTCGGATCCTCCGCGACGTCCGCCCCATTCCCCAAAGCTGCGACCGCGGCGCTCGACGACTCTCAGCTCAGGCGTAATGTCAAGCATGCCACTGACATCATCCAGTTAAAGCGCAAGAACATGACCGGCGAATTGCCGGACTGGGAAGAACTGCGCACATGCCGGCCATGCCATTAAGAGCCACACGCTTCGTTATCTGGATGTTTATCTCGAGGAGTTCGAACGGAACTTCACGGCCCATGGCGGCGTAGTGCATTGGGCGCGCGATGCTGACGAAGCGAACGAAATTATTACCGACATCATAAAGAAGAGGGCGGCACGCGAAGTCATCAAGGTAAAAACGATGACTTCTAACGAGATGAAACTCAACGAGCATCTCGAAGAAAACGGCATCACTCCTTATGAGACCGACCTGGCCGACCTGATCGTACAGCTCGGCGACGACCATCCTTCGCATATCGTCGTTCCGGCGTTGCACATCAACCGCGTCCAGATCCGGGAGATTTTCGAAAAGCGCATGCCGCTCAAAGAGCTCGGGATGGAAGGGCTCACGGATGCGCCGGAACAACTTGCAGAAGCCGCGCGCCGTTATCTCCGGCACAAGTTTCTCACCGTCAATGTCGGCATCAGCGGCGCGAATTTTGCAGTAGCGGAAACGGGCGTCGCTCGTCGTTGTCGAGAGCGAAGGCAATGGCCGCATGTGCCTGACGCTTCCGGATCTTCTGATCTCTATTGTGGGAATCGAAAAGCTCATTCCCACGTTCCAGGATCTTGAGGTCTTTCTCCAAAGCCTGCCGCGATCCTCAACCGGTGAGCGCATGAATCCGTATAACTCCATCTGGTCTGGCGTAACTCCCGGGGACGGGCCGCAGGAGGTGCATGTCGTTCTTCTCGACAATGGGCGCACTGGTCTACTGGCGGAAGAGGAGAGCCGCGAAACACTGAACTGCATACGCTGTGGCGCATGTTTGAATGCTTGTCCCGTGTACCACCAGACTGGTGGGCATGCGTACGGGTCGGTTTACCAGGGGCCGATCGGCGCCATCATCACGCCGCAACTGCAATCTCTTGAGCACTCCCGGTCGCTGCCTTACGCGTCTTCGCTTTGCGGAGCGTGTTATGACGTCTGCCCGGTGAAGATCAACATTCCCGAGATCCTCATCATGCTCCGAGGCAAAATCGTGCGTGAAGATCAAGGCACTTTCCTCGGCAAGTTACATCCCGAAAACATCGCCATGCAGACGATGGGTCTTATCTTTGGAAGTTCGGGCCTCATGATCGCTGCCGAGGGAGTGGCACGAATCGCGCAGCTTCCATTCGTGCATAATGGCGCCATCCGGCATCTTCCCGGAATGTTGTCAGGCTGGACCCAAACGCGGGATCTGATGCCTTTGCCCAAACAGTCGTTCCGCCATTGGTGGTCCGAAAGAGAGTCGAAGCGTAACCGTGGGCAGCAATAATTCCCGAGCTTACATCCTGAACCGCATCAAAGTCGCCCTGGATGCAAAGGCGGAGGACCGGGCCGAACTCTGTGCCGCCGAGTGGCACGAACTTCCACGCAATTACCGGAGATTCGGTCAGTTGGAACCACCCGAACTGATTTCCTTGTTCGACAGCAGGCTGCGGCACTACAATGGAACACCTTTCTACAGCGAAGGAGATGTGCGCGAGGATATTGCCAAGCTTCTCGCGCAGCGAGGGAAACGAGTTCTGATTGTGCCCCCCGCGTTTCCCCAAGAATGGCGTCCGGAGGGGTTCATGTTCATCCCCGATGAAAACCTCACAAAGGAACAGCTAGACCTGAACGATGGCGTCGTGACCATGTGCGCCCTGGGAATCGCTCTCACCGGCACGGTCGTTCTCGAGAGCTCGCGAGAACAAGGACGCCGGGCCGCCACACTCATACCCGACTATCATCTCTGCGTTTTACGGCGTGAGAATATCGTTGAATTCGTGCCGGAGGCGATCCGGAAACTGGAGAGCACGAAGATCGGCCGTTGACCTTCTTCTCCGGCCCTTCCGCGACGGTTGACATCGAAATGACTAGAGTTCGGGGCGTCCACGGTCCAAGAACCCTGGATGTCCTGATTGTCTAAATCCAATTGACACTCAAATCCCGCACGGCGAGCGCGCTCTGGAAAGCGATCACCCGGCTCGAGCAATCGAAGATCAACAGCGTATGGATAGCGCTACGAAACTCGCTGGCAGTTGCTATCCCTCTCGGCATTGGCATCGAAGTCGGAAATCCGTCGGGCGGAGTTGCCGTCACCACTGGCGCACTGAACGTTTCCTACTCGGACGGGACCGACGCCTACTCGCAACGTGCTCGCCGCATGCTGACCTGGAGCGTTCTGGGCGCGTTCGCCGTGTTCATTGGTAGTGCAACGGGCCGGCTGCACATCATCGCCGTTGCAATTGCAATGGCTTGGGCGTTGGTCGCCGGGATTCTGGTTTCTATCAGTACGCGCGCGGGCGACCTGGGTCTCAATACGCTGGTTGCCCTGATTGTATTTGCTGCCCGGGGTCCGACTACTTTAACCGGGGCCTTAGATGCGGCGCTTTTGGTGCTTGCGGGCGGCTTGCTTCAGATGATATTCGCTCTGCTGCTCTGGCCCGTCCACCCGCACGAGCCCCAGAAACGCGCGATTGCGTCCGCCTATCGCGATCTCGCCGATAATCTCGGGCCTTCGACCGAACGGGTACTCGCGGCAACGCTTGCAACCCCTACGCGCGAAGTTCAGGAGTCCTTGGGTGCGCTTGGGCACGACCATACGGCCGAAGGCGAACGCCTCCGTGTGCTCGCCGACCAGACGGATCGTCTCCGGCTCTCCTCCTTTCAGCTTGGCAGCTTGAGGTCTCAACTACACGGCTCGAGAGAGGCGATGGGCCAGGATGTCGACAATGTCTTTGAGGTGGCCGTACGCCTGCTGCTCTGCGTCTCCGACTGCCTCACAGGCGAGAAGCGCCGTAAGGATCTTGCAGGCCTCGTCGGCAATGTCAATGCTGCGGTTGCCGCATTGCGCGCGCGGATGGCTACGGAAGACGGCTTGGCGGCCGACGTTGCGGCAGCCGTCGACGTGTTCGTTGGACAATTGCGCAGCGCCGCCAGATTGGCCGATAATGCCACGCCCGAGGGCGAAGAAGAATTCCTGGAGCGGGAATCCGCAATGCCGCTTCGGCTTCGTGTGGGCGCCTGGATCGAGACTGTTCGTGCAAATCTGAGCTTCCGTTCGGCTGTGTTCCGTCATGCGCTGCGGCTCACCATCTGCGTGGGTCTTGCTGACGCGATCGGCCACAGCATCAGTTGGGACCGCAGCTACTGGATTCCCATGACGGTCGCAGTCATTCTGAAACCGGATTTCACGACAACGGTCAGCCGGGGCGCGCTCCGGCTTCTCGGAACAGTGACGGGCCTCATGCTTGCGACCGTCCTCTACCACGCGATACCGGGACCGCTCTGACGCAGCTCCTGCTCGTAGGCATTTTCACCTTCGCGCTTCGTATGTATGGACCGGCGAATTACGGCGTCTTCAGCATCGCCGTGAGCGGCTTGATTGTGTTCCTGATCGCCGAAACCGGCATCGCTCCCGGCGAAGTAGTGTGGCTTCGGCTTCTGAACACGACTGCGGGCGGATTATTCGCCCTGTTCGCCTATGCGCTCTGGCCGACTTGGGAACGGACACTGGTTTCAGACACGATGGCCGACATGATCGAGGCCACCAGAGTGTATTTCCAGGCAGTCATCCAGTCGCTCGGCGAATCTCCCGAGAAGGCACTGGTTTCCACAGTCGAAGCAGGACAATCCTGGCGGCGTGCGCGCTCGAATGCGGAGACATCGGTGGATCGGACGGCAGCAGAGCCACAGATCTCTTCAGACAAGGTGGATTGCTTGAACTCGATGCTCGCCAGTTCACACTCGCTTGCCAACGCGATGGCAGCTTTGGAAGCCGGGTTTCTCCATTCCTCTATGCGAATCGTCCCACCGGCTCTCGACCAGTTCGCGCGCGACGTCGACTTTACGTTGTATTACCTGTCTGCCGCGCTCAGAGGATCGGCTGCTGCGAGCCAGACCCTCCCGAAATTGCGAGAGGATCATCGCCGCCTCCTCGAGGCTCGCCAGAGTTTGGGAGATGCGGACGAGTTTGTCCTGCTTGAAACGGATCGGATTACGGTTACGCTGAACACTCTGCGGGAACAGGTAATGCGATACGTCGGGATTGCGCAAAGCGCCGCCCCCGTCGCTACACCAACAACGTATCCGGCGTGATCGGCAGATCACGTACGCGCTTGCCTGTGGCGTGGAAGATGGCGTTGGCCACCGCCGCAGCGGCGCCGGTGATACCGATCTCGCCAATGCCCTTCGCCCCGATTGGATTGATGTGCTCGTCCTTTTCTTCCACCCAGAGCGCTTCCATCTGTCCGATGTCCGCGTTGACGGGCACGTGGTATTCAGCCAGGTTATTGTTCACCCAACGGCCCAACCGTCTATCCATCATGGCGTGCTCGTGGAGCGCCATGCTGACGCCCCAGACCATCCCGCCGAGCAACTGGCTCCGCGCAGTCTTGGCATTCAGAATCTTTCCCGCGCCAAAGCAACCGACCATTCGTGAGACTTTGATCTGCCCAAGATCTGCATCAACGCGTACTTCCGCAAACTGGGCGCCGAATGCGTACATCGAATACCGTTCTTTTTCACCACCGGGCTTGGCATCGGCTTTGCCTTCCACGCTTCCCTGCCCGCTTCGGCTTAACAATTCCTCGAAGCTCTCGCCCTTTGAAGGATCTGTACGGGAGAACAAGCGTCCGTTCTGGAGCACGACATCCTGTGCATTCATGCCGGACAACGGCGAACGTGAGTCGCTGATTGCCATCTGGACGAGCTTCTCGCGCAAGGCTTGAGTGGCCAGGTAAACTGCCGAACCGGTGCTTGCGGCTGTCTGCGATCCGCCGGAGACCGGAGTTTGCGGCAATTCCGTATCGCCCAGCCGGAACTTCACTTTCTGAATGGGTACCCCGAACGAATCGCCTGCGATCTGGGTCATGATCGTGTAGGTTCCCGTTCCGATATCCTGCGTCCCGGCGTCGACGGAGAAGTGCCGTCCGCATTCAGCCGTGCGGAAGCGGAAGAGGAGCAGCGGCGCGTGGGATATTCGGAAGTCGCCATACCCCAGCCCACAAGTACGTTGCCATCGCGCATGGACCTGGGGCAAAGGGCCGTTTGCTCCATCCGAAATGATCCGCTCCTATGCGATAACATTCGCGAAGCGATTTGCTCGACCATGGCAGATTTTTTTCCGGATCGGTTTCGGCGTAGTTCTTTAGGCGGAACTCGACCGGATCCATCTTCAACCGGTACGCCATTTCGTCCATAGCGGCTTCGAGTCCATATGTTCCTGGAGCTTCACCGGGCGCGCGCATAAATGAAGGCGTACCGATGTCCGATCTCACCAGCTTGTGCACGGTCGCATTATTCGGGAGTCTGGTATAGCATTCTCGGCCGGCATGCTGGCCGTTTCCGCATATTCCTCAAAAGACGAAGTATGCGCAACCGTTTCGTGGCTGAGCGCGGTCAGAGTCCCGTCTTTCGCGAGACCAGCCGTAATCGGCTTGCCGGGTTTCCGAACGAAAGCCGAGCATTCCGAACATCTGCGGACGCCGGACTTCCAGTTTCACCGGCCGGTTCAACTGTTTGGCTGCCATCGCGGCCAGCACCACATGAGACCAGACCGGCCCCTTGCTGCCGAATCCACCGCCGAGATAGGGCGACAAGCACGTGGACGTTCTCGGGCTTGAGGCCGAAAAGCGAAGCTACGCGTCCGCGACAAGAGAACACGCCTTGTGTCGCATCGTAGAGCGTCAAATGGTCGGGACGGTCCCATACCGCGACCGTTGCGTGCGGCTCCATTGGGTTGTGAACTTCGAACGGGGTCCGGTAAACCTCATCGAGCTTCAGATCGGCCTGCGACAAGCCGGCCTGCATGTCCCCGCGCTTGCTCGCGGCAGGATCACCGGCTCCGCCCACCTTCTGCGGCATATAGGCGGACGACAGGCGCGAATCCAGTTCCACCTCGGGCTTTCCGCCGTGTACCGAATTCGCACCGATTGTGCAGCTTCCCGCGCGTTTTCGAACGTATCGGCCACGACCAGAGCCACCGGTTGATTCGCATAGCGAACCACATCGTCCTGCAGCACTTGAACAAGCCGCCCGGTAGGCGGCGCTTTGGGTTGACTCTGAAGTTGAGGCAGCTTCGGGGCGTTCAGGTGCGTCATCACGGCCACGACACCCTGGCTGCCTTCCGCCGCTTTCGCATCAATGGATGCGATTCTCCCTTTCGCGACCGTGCTCGTGACCATCACGGCCCGTAATGCGTTCGGTATTTTGTGCTCATAGGCGTAGGTGGCGCGCCCTGTTACCTTAAGGCGGCCGTCAATGCGATCGATCGGCTGACCTACTAATTCCGGCATTCCTGTGGTTTCCCTTTCAGCTCAGGCCTGCGACATAGCGGCTGCTGTTCCGACCGCACGAACAATACTGCGGCGGGCGAGTTCTATCTTGAAATCGTTTCCGCCATAGCCTTTGGCGTCCTTCAGTTCCGCTTCTGCCGCAGAGCGCAACACGTTCGCCTCCGGCTTCTTCCCGGCGAGAGCTTTCTCGGCTTTCCCGGCGCGCCACGGCTTATGGGCTACACCACCTAGCGCGATGTGCGCATGTCGAATCGTTCCGCCCTCTTCCATATCGAGCGCCACTGCAACGGAGACCAGCGCGAAGGCATACGATTGCCGGTCGCGCACTTTCAAATAATACGAGCGCCTCGCATAGGGCAGCGCCGGGAACATCAATGGCGGTGATCAGTTCTCCGGGCACCAGGTTCGTTTCATGCTGCGGAGTGTCGCCCGGAAGCCGATGGAAGTCAGACATCGCAATGGAGCGCGAGCCTTTCGGCCCGGTCACTTGGACCTGGGCGTCCAGTGCAGTGAGTGCAATGCACATGTCGCTCGGATGCGTGGCGATACAGGATTTGCTGGCGCCCAGAATGGCGTGAATCCGGTTTACGCCCTCAATCGCGGCGCACCCGCTCCCCGGAGTGCGCTTATTGCATTCTTCATAACTCGGATCGTAGAAGTAATAGCACCGGGTTCTCTGCAGCAGGTTGCCGCCCATTGTCGCCATGTTCCGCAACTGCTGCGAAGCACCAGCAAGAATTGCCTGGCTCAGGACCGGATACCGGGTTCGGATCAGCTCGTGATTCGCCGCGTCAGTATTCCGTGCAAGCGCACCCATCCTGACGCCGCCTTCATGCTCGGTGATCTCCGTTAAGGGAAGCCGATTGATATCGACGAGCTGGGTGGGCCGCTCCACCCCCATTTTCATAAGGTCAAGGAGATTTGTTCCGCCCCCGATGAACCGAGTCTCGGGGTTGGCTGCAAATGCCTTGACGGCGTCGTCCACACTAGCCGCTCGCGTATAAGTAAACGGTCTCACGCGCTCTTCCCTTCGTGCACAGCCCTGACTGCGGCCACAATCCCGGCGTACGCGCCACAGCGGCAGATGTTTCCGCTCATGCGCTCTTTGATTTCTTCGTCTGTGAGATCAACGTCTTGATCACTGAGAGGTTCTGGGTGACGAAACTCGGGCGCGCCAGCTTTCACTTCATCGAGCATCGCGACCGCCGAGCAGATCTGGCCTGGTGTGCAATAGCCACACTGCAACCCATCGTGCTCGATGAAGGCGGCTTGCATGGGATGCAGGTCACCGCCTTTCGCGAGGCCCTCAATGGTCGTAATCCGGTCGCCATCGTGCATCGCCGCAAGCGTCAGGCACGAGTTGATCCGACGCCCGTTTACCAGAACCGTACACGCTCCGCACTGGCCGTGATCGCAGCCTTTCTTCGTACCGGTCATCTGCAGATGCTCTCGCAGCAGATCCAGCAGCGTAGTTCGGGAGTCAATGTTGACCTTGTGCTCCTGACCGTTAATGGTCAGACTGCACTCGGTTGTTGTGGTCGTTGATGATGGTGGCTGCCGCTTCTGCGGGAAACACGCTGACAGCTCCTGCCAACGCACTCCCGACGAAGGTCCGACGGCTAACGCCAGATGCATCCCGCGTCTGATCTAATTCATTTTCTTTCATGTCCACCTGTCGAAGCGCGGCTTTGCGCTAGCCTGCGTCGCTAGACATTGGATAGCGTTTGGGGCGGATTGTGACGTGCGACTTACGCTCGCCGCAAGCACACAGTTTTTCCACTACTTTAATGAGTTTAGGTAACCGTCGCTGTAGCGATCGCCGACTCATCGACCAAATCGGCACGGCCGCTGGTCTTGGCGTAGCTGCGCAGCACTTCGGCCACGCTCCAGGCCTGAGCACAACAGCCGCGGGGTGTGAAGGGGGGTTCGGCATCGAAGATCTCGCTGATCGATCCGACGCAAGCAGTCTTTAAGTGCGCCTCAAGACCTTTCAGAAAACCTCGGGCTACCTTGAGATCATCTGGATGAACTCTCAGCCAGGCATCAATAAAGGGACCGATCAGCCACGCCCAGACAGTGCCCTGATGATAGGCAGCATCCCGGGATCTCAGGTCGCCGTCATATCTCGGTTTATAATCTTTTTCTCCCGGCGCCAGCGAGCGGAGCCCGACGGGCGTCAACAGCCGTTCTTTGGCAACCCGTACGACGGACTCCCACCGCGACTGGTCTAGCACAGGATGTTCAAGCGAAATGGCAAATAGTTGATTGGGACGGCAGGCAGGGTCCGGACGGCCATTTTCGCCATCAATGACGTCGAACAAGAACCCGCTGTCCGCATTCCAGAACCTTTGATTGAATGACCGTCTTGCTTTCTCGGCGTGTGCTGCAATCCCATCCGCCTCGCCCGTGCGATCGAATCGCCTCAACCAGCCTTCGAGCAGACGCAAAGCGTTGTACCAGAGAGCATTGATCTCAACCGCTTTACCCCGCCGCGGTGTGACCACCCAATCGTCAACTTTGGCGTCCATCCAGGTGAGTTGATAGCCCTCTTGCCCTTGCACGAGCAGCCCGTCTTTAGGATCGACATGAATGTTGAAGCGAGTGCCTCGTAGATGGTGCCCGACTATATCGAGCAAACACGGAACCAGTTGCTCGAGTAAGTGCTCGTCGTCAGTACGCTGCAGGTACTGGTTTAAAGCATGGAAGAACCACAGCGTGGCGTCCGCGGTGTGATAGAGCCCGTCCGTTTTTCCTTCGGGGAACATATTCGGGATGAGCCCATCGCGAATGTAGTGTGCAAACGTTCGAAGAATATAGCTCGCTTCTACCTGGCGGCCTGTGGTCATGGTGAGACCTTCGAGGCTGATCATCGTGTCGCGGCCCCAATCGGTGAACCAGTGGTAACCGGCAATGATGCTGCGAATCTCGTCGCCAGCGGCACGAGCTCTTGCGGTGTCTTCACGCCTGCCGACGGGAGCAAAAACGAACTGATCGGCGGCCCAGACTAACTCCCGGCAAGCGTCGCCACACACCCCCGGGTGCGCTTCAAGAAGCAGCCGGCGCTTACGGTCATGCTCTGCATCCCAGGCTTGTCTGGGAGTGAGCGCGCTCATCACCTCCCATGCTTCTGTCGAGGCGACCAGTGTGGTTTCTGAGCCGGGCGTCAGTTTCGCACTAAAGTACCCCGGGGTCCAAAGATCACCGCGGGAAATATACCCCCGGCTTCGCTCCACTTCGTAGACAATATTCTTGATCACCTGGCAGTCGATAGTGAACTGAGCCTCGTTGCCCAGGTGGAGCATCCGGAGCGTCAGTTCGCCCAGCTTGATCTCGAAATGGTGGTCCCGGAAAGCCACTTTGAAGTCACCCAACGGCGTATTCACCGGGGCCTCATGCCCCCGAAAATTGAGTGCCGGGCGGAGTCTTAGGGTGACGGCCCCTTGTCCCTCCGGGATGCAATAGCGGACATAGGTGGTGTTCTGGCGGTGCGGAAGATAAACCCGCTTTTCAATCGTCAATCCCGCAACTTCATATCTCCACACCGGCAGCCCGCGGTCGAGTTCGAAAGCGGTCAGGTAAGGAGACCCGCTAAAAGCCCCATTTTCCGTGCTCAATCCATTCAGTTGGTATTCTTCGCCATTTGGAAACACAACGGTCTCGAGCAGATCGTTGAGCATCATGGTCCGCCCCTTCGGAGAAGGAAGCGCGGCTACTAAATAGCTGTGAAACACCCGCGTCAGCGTACCGCCGACCGTTCCGGTAGCGTAGCCGCCCAGGCCATTTGTCACCAGCCACTCGGTCTCCGTGACAAGGCGCTTATCCTCTGCGCTCAGCGGCTCCTTCGCGGTGTGTCGGTAGATTTCCTTCATGCTTGGGAAGACTTATGCCTTGAACTTAAAATCTAACAACTCTGCTGAATGGGGTAGAGGACCACGGCAGCCAGTCCGGGAACGAGCCAGTTTTTCTCGGAATCCAGAACCGCCGTTCCGCAGCCGCCATATTGCGGCTCATCAGAGGACCAGAGTTTGGTCCACTGGCGTGAAGCCGGAGGGGCAAGCAGAGGTTCAGGCGACGGATTGAGCTCCAGATCGGCGCCCAGATTCACGACGAGCAAGCGATCGTTCCGGAAGTGCTCCGAGAAATACCGGAGCACAAAGCATCTCGAGTTTAGAACGGCCCCGTCGATTCCTCCCTCGCCACCCTGCGCAAGAACAGGGTCCTCCCGGCGCAACCGGAGGAGATCGCAATGAAGTTTGTAGATCTCCTCATGCTTCTTTACTTCTGAGTGATCTAGTTTCGAATGCTCGAATGTGGCGGGCGATGCCGGATCGTCAAAACACTTCTTCATCTCCGGGAGAATGAGCGAGCGCCATTGGCTTAAGAACTCCGCACGCCCTTCCCGTACCTTCTCAGCGAGTTCGGGTTTGTGGTCAGCAAAAAATAGAAACTTGCTCGAAGACGCAAACTCCTGGCCCTGGAAAAGCATTGGCGTTCCGGGCATTAGCAGCGTAAGCGCCGTTATTGCTTTGTAAGCGCCCGGCGACGCAAGTTCGTAGACGCGCTGCCCCCTAGCCGAGTTGGCAACCTGATCATGGTTCTGAATGAAATTGACCATGGCCGTTTTAGGCAGGCCGAGCGTTGAGGTCCCGCGCCTCTTTTTCTGCCAGCGGTACCACTGTCCCTGGTAGAGGTAACCGTATTTAGCGGCTGACACGAACTCCTGCGCGCTTCCCCGGTAGTCCGTGTAATAAGCGTCCGCCTTCCCGGTCAGGGCGACAATCGCACAGTGGTGAAAGTCGTCGTTCCACAAAGCATCGAACCCGTACCCTCCGTCTTCCACCGGCCGGATCAGCTTGGTTTCTTGCGGCTCGTTTTCACCGATCAGTATGATAGACCGCTCGCCTGCCGCTTGGCGCGCTGCTTTCCCAATTTCCTCGAGGATATTCCGGTCGGAGTCGTCATGAATATCTTGTGTCGCGTCGAATCGGAGGCCGTCGAGATGGTACTCGCGTATCCAATACGCCGCATTCTCGCGGAAGAACTCCCGGACTGGTCCGCTGTTCTCTCCGTCGAAATTAATGCCCCTGGCCCCAGTCGGTCCCATGCTTCTCCGAAAGATAAAAAGGTGAGAACTTGGTCAGATAGTTGCCATCCGGCCCCAGGTGGTTGTAAACGACGTCGAGTATGACCGCCAGGCCAAACGCGTGAGCGCGATCGACAAACGACCGCATATCCTCTGGTGTTCCGTAAAGGGCAGCGGGCGCATAAGGCTGGACGCCATCGTAGCCCCACCCGAACTTCCCCGGGAATTCGGCCACGGGCATCACTTCGATCACGGTCACCCCGGTGTCTTTTAGGTACTGGAGCCTTTCCGCCGCAGACGCCCACGTTCCCGCCTCTGTGAAGGTCCCAAGGTGCATCTCGTAGATGACCTGTCCCTTCATCCCAATACCACGCCAGTTTTGATCTCTCCAGCCGAAAGCAGCCGGGTCCACGACCTCCGAATACCCATGAGGCCCGGTGGGTTGAAATCGCGAAGCCGGATCAGGATAGGCCTCCCCGCCGTCGAGCTGAATCTTGTACCGGGTTCCAGCAGACGCTTGTTCCGCAAATCCGGAGAAGTAACCATCGCGCTCGGACGAAAGGGCAACAGAACCAGGCGAGTCTGCGAAAACGATGCTGGCTGTGCGAGCCAGCGGAGCCCATACCCGGAAGTGAGTTCCTCCTTCCTCTTGTACTTCGGCGCCGATGGGCAAACTCATGGCAGGAGCGGCTTTGCTGGTTCTCATTTTGACAGGAAAACTAGTTAAGAATTACAACAGAAAGAAACATAGATGGCCGGGAGATCCCCGGGTTTCCTCCAGGTTGCCCGGAACTCACAGCCCCCAATGCCAAAGCATTCCCCTGATGCTTGATAGACAATAAGACAATTCGTGTTACGCTGCTGGTGTGCGTTCCTGGAGCCACTTACGATCGCTCGAGGCGGAAAGTATACATATTTTCCGGGAAGTCGCGGCAGAGTGCCAGCACCCAGTCCTGCTCTATTCGATAGGCAAGGACTCGTCGGTTCTCCTTCGGCTTGCTCAGAAAGCTTTCTACCCAGGCCCGATCCCTTTTCCCCTTCTTCACATCGATACCGGCTATAAGTTCTCTGAAATGATCGAGTTCCGAGACCGCTATACGGCGGAACTGGGCTTAAACTGATTGTCCACAAGAATCAGGCGGCGTTGGATGAAGGCGCCAATCCTTTCGCGTGGGGCACCCAGCGCTGTTGTGGCGCTTTGAAGACGCGGCTCTGCTCGACGGATTGAGGGCGGGCGGATTTGATGCAGCCATTGGCGGCGCGCGGCGGGACGAAGAGCGATCCCGAGCCAAAGAGCGAGTGTTCTCGTTCCGCGATAAGCGGGGCCAGTGGGATCCCCGCAATCAGCGTCCGGAACTTTGGAACGTGTTCAATACTCAGGTCCACCAGGGCGAAAGCCTGCGTGTTTTTCCGCTTTCAAACTGGACCGAAATGGATGTCTGGCAGTACATTCACGCCGAAAACATACCGATCGTTCCGCTGTATTTCGCAAAACCCAGGCCCATGCTGGTTCGCGGCGAGTCGCTGCTTCCGATTGAGCAGCCGATTCCGAGACTGCCTGGGGAAGAGCCAAGATGGTGATGTGCCGCATGCGCTCTCTAGGCTGCAGTCCTTGTACCGGCGCCATCTATTCGGAAGCCGATACCGTTCCCAAGATCATCGAAGAGCTGGTCGGAATGAGGCGCTCCGAGCGGCAGAACCGGGTCATCGATCACGATCAGGACGGCTCGATGGAGATCAAGAAACAAGAGGGCTATTTCTAGTGGCGCGCAGCAGCATGGCGCCTGCCGACCGATCTGTTTGAGTCGTTTCTTCAGGCCGAAAAAGCGAAGGATCTGCTCCGCTTAAGTACGGCGGGCAGCGTCGATGACGGCAAGTCGACGCTGATCGGCAGGCTGCTCTACGATTCGCGGGGCATCTACGAAGACCAGCTCGAGGCCGTCACGAAAGCTTCGGTGGGCCGTAACGCCGGCGCCATCGACTTTTCTCTTCTGACCGACGGACTCCGAGCCGAGCGCGAACAGGGCATCACGATCGACGTCGCTTACCGCTATTTCGCGACGCCGAAGCGGAAGTTCATCATCGCCGATACCCCAGGGCACGAGCAGTACACCCGGAACATGGTTACGGGCGCGTCGACGGCCGAACTCGCGATCGTTCTGGTTGACGCGCGCAAGGGAATGCTGCCGCAATCGCGGCGGCATGCGTATATTGCTTCGCTGCTGGGCCTCCGCACCTGGTGGTGGCGGTGAACAAGATGGATCTGGTCGGCTATAGACAGGTGTTCGAGCCATCGCGCAGGACTTTCGGCAGTTCCTTGGGCGTTCGAAGATTGAGCCCTACTTTGTTCCGATTAGCGCGCTCGCCGGCGACAACGTCGTGAGCCCGAGCGAGCAATGATGCCGTGGTTCGACGGCCCGACTTCTCGAATATCTGGAAAGGTCCGGTCGGCGAAGAGCTGCAGCTGAGCCTTTCGGTTTCCGGTGCAGCGCGTGGTCAGACCGAACCAGGATTTCCGCGGTTACGCGGGAACGATTGCTTCCGGGCGAAATCCGGCCGGGAGATCCGGTGACTGTTTTGCCTTCGGGGCGACGAACAACCGTTTCGAAAATCACCACGTTCGATGGCGATCTCGGCATGGCGGAGCGTCGGCAAGCGGTGACTTTGAGCCTGACGGACGAAGTGGACATCATTCGCGGAGACGTCATCGTCGGCGTGGACGACTGCCGCAGCCGTCGGGGCGGCATCGAGGCTACGCTGGTCTGGCTGAATGCAGCTCCGGCGCAATTGCACAGGCGCTACCGGATCAAGAACGGGACGCGGCAGGACTGGGCGGAACTGCATAGCATCGAGTACCGGATCAACATCAACACGCTCGCGCATGAGAAGGCGAGACGCTGGAGATGAACGAGATCGGCCGTCGTGCATGTCGACACGGCGCGTCCGCTGGTCTTCGACCCATACGGGAAAATCGCACTACGGGCAGCTTCATCCTGATCGATCCGGCGACCAACGCCACGGTCGCCGCAGGGATGATCCGGCGCAGTTACGACCAAGGCAAGTCGGGCCGCACCTGCGCAGTTCGAGTGGCATCTACAGGACGGCGATCTTATCTTGTCGCTCCGCAATGCAAATGCAGGATTTTCGATGTATATCGGACGAAGATGGGAGCCAACTCCGGGCCCGCTGGCTATCGAAGCATAGAGGCCGATGACGCACTCCAGCACTTGCTGCGGCGGTTTCGGATTTCCCTTCCCGATCGTTCGGAATCCGAAGAAGGTGACTACACGATATGACAACGCTGTCATCCGAAGAACTCGGACTCTCGAAGCCCGGCGAAGCTCGCGCCGCGATTGCAGAGGCGCTGAAGAGAGCTCTTCCGCATGCGTGACCTGTAGTTTCCAGGCCGAAGACATGGCAGTGTTCCGGCTGGTTCAAGAGGTCGTCCCAGACGTTCCAGTTCTGTTTCTGGATACCGGCTATCACTTCCCGGAGCTTTATGCCTATCGCGATGAGATGGCAGCGAAGTACAACTTGAACCTTGTGAATGTCACACCGGCGCGCACCGTTCCGGAACAGGAATCTGAGTTCGGTCTGCTCTATCAGACCCAGCCCGATCGGTGCTGCAAATTGCGCAAGGTGGAACCGCTGTTTGCCGCGCTTGAGGACTATGACGTATGGTTCACCGGTCTTCGCCGCGTGCAGTCGCCCACGCGTGCCAACCTGCAGGTTCTTGATCACTTCCCGCTGCCTACTGGCAAAAGCTTTTGAAAGTAAGTCCGCTCGCCGATTGGAGCGACGAGGAGGTCTGGGGCTTCGCGCGCGAGAACGGAATCCCGCTGGTTTCCCTTTACGACGCCGGCTACACGAGTATCGGTTGCCAGCCGTGCACCGCACTGCCTCTCGACCCGGGCAATGCGCGTTCGGGACGCTGGGCAGGACGAAGCTCGAATGCGGCATCCATATCGCCGAGGCACACTGAGTGGAAATCCTCTCGGCTTCGGGATCGCGCTAATGATCTCGTTCACCGGAGTAGGAGCGGGCAGCATGACCACGCCTCTGCTGATCCTGCTGCTCGGGGTCAATCCGGCCACCGCGGTCGGAACAGCTCTCACGTTCGGAGCTATCGTTAAGATCGCTTCAGTGCCGGTTTACGCTTTTCGAAACCAGGTAAACTTCCGAATTCTCCGGCTGCTTCTTGCGGGCGGCCTGCCTGGCGTGCTCCTGGCTCCCTGCTTTTAGGCTGGTTGAAAGACAGCAGCTATGGCGGCACGCTCTATGTTTTGCTCGGCTCGATCATCGTCTCGATCTCTCTTTTTCACCTTTGGCGTATTTTCTTTCCGTATCGCCAGAACGAGCACAAGGACCGTTCTAAGCTGCTCTGGGCCTGTGCTCTGCCCATCGGGCGGAAGTCGGGTTTTCGTCCGCCGGCGCAGGTGCTCTGGGTTCTCTTCTCCTGCTGAGTTTCACGCGTCTGTCGGCAGCCAAA